>NZ_JAKLLN010000026.1 GCF_023150065.1 Zoogloea sp. | reverse complement strand
TTCTTTGCCTTCTTTCTTGTCGTGCAACAAGAAAGAAGGTCGCCCGCCGGGGCGAGACCCGGCCAACGTCACGCCAAGCAACGGAAAGCCGTCCCGTAACGGCTCAACCCGCAGAAGGTCGAATGAATTCGACCCCACAGGAGCCCCCTCCCCTACCAGGCCTTCACCATGTCCCACGCCAGCTTGGCGATCAGCACGGACACCACCACCAGGAAGGCCTGGCGCACGAAGGCGGTGCCGCGGCGCAGGGCGAGCCAGGTGCCCACGTGGGCACCGGCCAGGTTGCACGCGGCCATGACCAGACCGACCGTCCACAGCAGCGGCCCGTGGCTGGCGAAGAAGCCGATGGCCGAGACGTTGGTGGCCACATTGATGAGCTTGGCGCTGGCGGAGGCGCGCAGGAAGTCCATGCCGAACAGGCGCACGAAGCCGAAGATCAGGAAGCTGCCCGTGCCCGGCCCGAAGAAGCCGTCGTAGAAGCCGATCACACCGCCGAAAACCACCGCCCGCCAGCGGTCGGCGGGGGTCAGCTCGCGGGTTTCGGCATGGCCGAAATCCTTGCGCCGGAAGGTGTAGATGGCCACCGCCAGCATCAGCACCAGAACCAGCGGACGCATGGCCTCCCGGGGCAGCCAGGCCACCACGGCTGCGCCGACCCAGGCGCCGGCCAGGGCCGCCAGGGCTGCCGGCACCACCACCTTCCAGGGGATCTGCACCGAGCGGGCATAGCGCCACAGGGCAGCGCTGGTGCCGGCGATGCTGGACAGCTTGTTGGTGCCGAACAGGGTGGGGATGGCCACCTGGGGGTAGTGGCTGAGCAGCACGGGGATCTGGATCAGGCCACCACCGCCCACCACGGCGTCGACCAGGCCGGCGAAGAAGGCGACAGCGCCGAGAAACACGAACTCAAGGGGCATGGGAAATACTCAAGAGAGGGTCAGACGGGGCGCCGGGAGGCGGGGGACAGGGGCTCGCCCCAAGCCTGGCCGCAGACCAGGACGGGGCGACCATCGTCCTCATCCACCAGGTCGGCATATTGCCTCACCAGCTTGGCGAGGGAGTCGGTTTCGAGCTTGGCGGCGAGCCGTGCCCGGTGGACCTCCACCGTGCGGGGGGAGACGGCGAGGGCGCGGGCTATCTCCTTGTTGGTCAGCCCTTCCACCAGCAAGCCGAGCACTTCCCGCTCCCGCTCCGAGAGGCGGGCGTAGAGGCTGCGGGCATGGAGGTCACGCTGCTGGCGCTGACGGTCGAGCACATGTTGGCCCACTGCCTTGCGCAAGGTGTCGGGCAGCCCACTCCGCAACGAAGACATGGGCAGGAACTCACGCGCCCCGGCCTTGAAGGCCCGGCGGCACAGGTCCACGGTGGCCTGCCGGGCCAGGACGATCACGGGCAGGTCGATGCCCCGGGAGGGCAGGCGCTCCAGCATGGCCAACTCGGGGCCCGCCGGACTCACATCGACGAGCAAGGCTCCGGTGGCTTCAGGATCAAGGCCCGCCAGTAGCGCATCGGGGCCCCACCAGGCCCGAAAACCGATTCCCAACTCGGCGACCAATCGGGCGACGCGCTGGCCCGCAGTCGGGTTGGGGGTGACGAGATGGATGCACGGAAGGCGCGGAGAACAGATCATCGGAGACTCCCTGAGCGGGGTCCGCAAATGGGGCGAACGCGCCTGGCGCCCTCTGCCCCCAAGCCACACAAAGCGGACCTGACGAAAAAAGGGCCCGACCCTGGACGGGTCGGGCAAGGGAGCCTTCCCGAGGAAGGGAAGGCCGAGGGAGAAATGGATCAGGCCGAAGCCGTGGCGGGCGCCGCCTCGCCGGCCACCGGCAGGGCATCGTCCGAGTCGTCCAACTGCGGATCCACCGGATCGATGGCCTCTTCCCACTTGGCCACGGCCGCCGTGGCGATCGCGTTGCCCAGCACATTGGTCGCCGTGCGCCCCATGTCGAGGAAGTGGTCGATGCCCATGATCAGCAGCAGGCCGGCCTCCGGCAGATGGAACATGGGCAGCACGGCCGCCACCACCACCAGGGACGAACGGGGCACGCCGGCCACGCCCTTGCTGGAGACCATCAGCACCAGCAGCATGGTGATCTGCTCGCCGAGGGACATGGGGATGCCGTAGGCCTGGGCCACGAACAGGGCGGCGAAGCCGGTGTACAGCATGGAGCCGTCCAGGTTAAAGGAATAGCCCAGGGGCAGGACGAAGCCGGTGATGCGGTTCTTGACGCCGAACTTCTCGAGTTGCTCCATCAGCTTGGGGTAGGCCGATTCGCTGCTGGCGGTGGAGAAGCCCAGCAGCATGGGGCTGCGCACCAGCTTGATGAGCCGGAACACCTCGCGGCCCAGCACCGCGTAGCCGGCACCGATGAGGATGGTCCACAGCACGGCCAGGGCGATGTAGAAGCTGGCCAGCAGCTTGCCGAACACGCTCAGCATGCCCAGCCCCTGGGTAGTCACCACCGCCGCGACGGCAGCGAAGACACCCAGCGGGGCAAAGCGCATCACGTAGTCGGTGACCTTGAGCATCACATGGACCACTTCATCCATGGTCTGCACCAGGCTGCGGGCCGCCTGGCTGTGCAGGTTGCCGAGAGCCAGGCCGAAGAACACCGAGAACACCAGGATCTGCAGCACCGAGTTGCCCGCCATGGCTTCGACGATGCTCTTGGGGAAGACATGGGTGATGAAGTCCTTCAGATTGAGGGCGCCGGTCTTCAGGTTGGTGGCGGCACCGGCCTCGGGCAGGGCCATGTTCAGCGCGTGGCCGGGCTGCAGCAGGTTGGCGAAGATCAGCCCGACGGTCAGGGACACCAGGGAGGCGCCGATGAACCAGCCGAGGGCCTTGGAGCCGATGCGGCCGACGGTCTTGGAGTCGCCGATGTTGGCGAGGCCGGACACCAGGGTGGCGAAGACCAGCGGCGCGATGATCATCTTGATCAGACGCAGGAAGATGTCGGTGATGATGCCGAAGTAGCCGGCGATCTCCTTGGCCGCCTCGGGCGTGGGCGCCGCCTGGTTACAGACGTAACCGACGAGGATGCCGAGGATCAGTGCGGCGAAGATCAGCAGTGAGGATTTGTTGGCTTTCATGATCGTATCCCGGTGATGGATCAGGCGGCCTTGCGGGCAGGCAGGGCGCGCGGACGGGTCAGCACTTCGGGGCGCAGCACCTCGGCCAGGGCCTCGGCGGTCATCAGGCCGCGCTCCAGCACGATCTCGGCCACACCACGACCGCTGGCGTGGGCTTCGGCGGCCACGTCGGTGGCATGGGCATAGCCGATGTAGGGGTTGAGGGCGGTGACGATGCCGATGGAGCGCTCGACGCTGGCGCGCAGGGCATCCCGGTTGGCGGTGATGCCATCCACGCAGCGGTCGGCCAGCACCACGCAGCCCTTGGTCAGGTGCAGCACACTCTTGAACAGGCTGTGGGCAATGATGGGTTCGAAGGCGTTGAGCTGGAGCTGGCCGGCCTCGGCGGCGAAGGTGACGGTCATGTCGTTGCCGATGACCTCGAAGGCGATCTGGTTCACCACCTCGGGGATCACCGGGTTAACCTTGCCCGGCATGATGGAGGAGCCGGCCTGGCGCGGCGGCAGGTTGATCTCGCCGAAGCCGGCACGGGGGCCGGAGGACAGCAGGCGCAGGTCGTTGCAGACCTTCGAGAGCTTGGCCGCCACGCGCTTGAGCACGCCGGAGAGCTGGATGAAGGCGCCGCAATCCTGGGTAGCCTCGATCAGGTTAGGAGCCGTGACCACCGGAATGCCGGTGATCTCGGCGAGGCGGCGGCACACCAGGCCGGCGTAGTCGGGGTGGGCGTTGATGCCGGTGCCGATGGCGGTGGCGCCGAGGTTGATCTCGCGGATCAGCAGGGCGGCCTCCTTGAGGCGCTCCTCGTCCTCGCCGAGCATGGTGGCGTAGGTGGAGAACTCCTGGCCCAGGGTCATGGGCACCGCGTCCTGCAGCTGGGTGCGGCCCATCTTCAGCACGTCGGCAAACTCCTCGGCCTTGCGCTCGAAGGCCGCGCGCAGGTAGGCCATGGCGTCCACCAGGCGGAAGATGCCCACGTAGGTGGCCAGCTTCAGCGCCGTGGGATAGACGTCGTTGGTGGACTGGCTCATGTTGACGTGTTCGTTGGGGTGCAGATAGGCGTACTCGCCGCGCTGGTGGCCCATGATTTCCAGCGCACGGTTGGCGATGACCTCGTTGGCGTTCATGTTGGTGGAGGTGCCGGCGCCCCCCTGGATCACGTCCACCACGAATTGCTCGTGCAGGCGGCCGACCACCAGCTCGTCACAGGCGGCAGCGATGGCCTTCATCCGCTCCTGGTCGAGCAGGCCCAGCTCACAGTTGGCCTGGGCGGCCGCGCGCTTGATCTCGGCCAGGGCACGGATCAGGTCCGGATAGACGGCGATGGTGATGCCGGTGATGGGGAAGTTCTCGAGGGCGCGCAGGGTGTGCACGCCGTAGTAAGCAGCGGTCGGGACTTCCTTGTCGCCGAGAAGATCGTGTTCGAGGCGGGTGGTGGCGGTATTCATATCTGTCTCCTTGGGTGTGAACCGGGGGCTGGCCTGAAGCCGGCCGGGCCCTCCTTCCATTGCAGAACGCGTGCCACCCCGGCGAACGTCTGCCGCCACCCACAAGAGACTGATTTAAAACAGTTTTGATTTTCATCACAGACGGCCTCGTCCGGTTATCCGGATGAAACCGCCCGTGGGCATCTGGAAATCCGAACCCTCAGGACAGGCCGGAGGGTCCTGCAGATGGCAGATCCGCCATCAGCGCCTCCCCCGGCGCCGAGCAGCCTTTGGCACAGCAGCGCCCAGGCTGGCGGTTGTGGGTGATGGGGCGTGCCGGGTCGGTGCTCACGCCCCGGTCCAGCAGGCGCTCCACCAGGGCCACCTTGTCGCCCACCGGGTAGTGGCGCCAGATCTCCTGCTTCATGGCCGCCGGCGAGCCACCCCCGTGGAGGCTGATCACCGAATACCAGCCGGCCTGGTACGAGGCTGTCAGATCCTCCATGAAGCGCGCCGCCTGGATGCGTTTGTCGTAGGGCACGCCGGGCGCCGCCCGGAGCACATCGGCCAGATTGGCGGCGGTGACCGGGTTGTGGTCCTCATCCGGCCCGGGCAGGGTGACGATGAGCCCGCCGGACACGTAATGGGCGATGCGCTGCATGTCGTAGATCTGGTTGGCCAGCAGCAGCTTGCCGATGTTGGAGTACACGGGCTCGGGCATGAAGCTGCCACTGTCGGCGTCGGCCCGGGCATAGGTGGACGCGGCCACGCCGCAGGCATAGAAGCCTTCGACGATCTTGATCAGCTCCACCATCTGGTCGCGCAGGTGGGTCTCCTTGCCGGGGTCGAAGCCGTTGGCCTCGCACATCAGCGCCCCCGCCCCGATCAGCAGATCGCCAAACCCGGCCCGGGCGGCAATGCAGCTGTGGCGGTGGTGGGTGGCGTAGTCCCGGGTGAGCTGGCCGGAATGGGCCCACTCACCTGCCAGAAAGACCCGCTCCCAGGGCACGAACACCTGGTCGAAGATCAGCACCCCGGTGGACTGGCCATACTTGTTGCTGAACAGGGCGGCTTTCTCACCCGGCCGACCGGCGGGGCGCGCCACGATGGTCAGCCCCGGAGCATCGCAGGGCACGGCGCAACACACGGCAAAATCGGCATCCTCCTGGCCCATGTGGCGGCCGGGCATGACCAGGAATTCATGCATGTAGGGCGCACCGGTGACGATGGCCTTGGTGCCGGACAGGGTGATGCCCTTCCCGTCCCGGGCCACGATGTGCACGTAGCTGTCGGGGTTGGCCTGCTGATGGGGGCGCAGGCTGCGGTCGCCCTTGGCGTCAGTCATGGCGATGCCGATGGACAGGTCGGCGTCCTGTACCGCATGCAGCCAGGCATCGAAGCGGGCGTCGTATTCGCTGCCGGTGGCCGCATCCACCCGGCGTGACGACTGGTACAGGGCGCCCAGGGCATCGTGGGCCAGGTAGCGCTGGGCGCAGCCGGTCTCCTGGCACAGCAGACGCACCGCCTCGAGCTTGTTGAGGAGATCCCCGCTGCTCATGTCGATGTGCAGCATGCGGTTCACCACCTTGCCCGAGCTGTGCTGCACGGCCGTCATCAAGGGCGCCAGCTCCGGGCGGAGAGCGAAGTCGTAGGTCACCCCGAGGGCACGGATGCCCGGGGCGAAGGCGGGCTCATCGGGCACCGAATCGACCCGGCGACCATCCAGATATACAACGGGCCGATGGGAGCGAAGGGATTCACGATAGTCGTCGGCAGACATGAACATGAGCGGCTCCAGGGGAACAATGAACCCGCAATGTGAACATTGTTCTCAATTTCGTCAAGCCGTTCACTTCCTGATCCGACATGGTAGATTCCGCCCATGACCGACGCCCCTGCCACCCCCCGCGCCCAGCGCCGCCAGGCTGTTTCCGACCTCAAACGGCAGATGATCCTCGATGCCGCAGAACGCATCTTTCAGCAGGAGGGGCTGGACGGCGCCCACATGCGAGCCATTGCCAGGGAAGCCGGCTACACGGTGAGCGCCCTCTACAAGTATTACGCCAGCAAGGAGGAGATCTACGCCGACCTGCTCGCCGCCTCCCTCGACCGCCTGCATGCCTCAGTCGAGGGAGCGACTTCTGCCGACGTGGCACCGGCGCTGCGCCTGCGCAGCCGGGCCCACGGCTTCTTCGACTTTTACCTGGCCCACCCGCGGGAACTGGACCTGGGCTTTTACCTCTTCCGCGGCCTGCAGCCCCTCGGCCTCAACCCGCAACTCGACGCCCGCCTCAACCAGCGGCTCGCCGACAGCCTCACCGGCATGCAGGCCGACATGCAGGCCCTCGGCCTGCCCGAAGCCGACGCCCTGCGTGAGACCACCGCCCTCTTCGCCCATGCCACCGGCGTGCTGCTGCTGGTGCACACCGGGCGTATCCGCATGTTCGGCCAGCAGGGGCCGGCCCTGTTCGACACCTACCTCGACGGCCTCATCGCGCGGATCCCCAGCCCGGCCTCACCACCCTGAAAACATCATTCGATGTGCATATAAACGGATTAGTATTATGAATATTTCATTAAATCGATCCGTTCATGCCGAGGCCTCCTGGCGATAGCCCAGCCAATCGCTCACCTGCCCCAAAACGGCGGGGCAACAGTCACGAACACCGTGTCATCGCCCTGCTGGAAGCCCTCTTCTCCGCCCTGCCCACTCCGGGCCACGCCCCTGCCAGCAGCGCCGACCTGCTCGTCGACACCTATCTCGACGCCGCCACAGCACGCCAGGCCGAGCACTTTCTCGCCGCCCTGAGGCACGCATCCCCGACCGCCCTGCGCGCCCTGGGCCGGCAGCGCCAGTGTGCCTTCGATGCGGCAAGGGGACACTTCGCTGCCGCCTGGGCCGCCTTTCACGAAGCTACCCGCCTCAGCCCGGGGGCACCGGCGCTGGCCTGCCTCGAAGTCACCACCTTGATGGCAGAGGGGCGGCGGGACGAAGCCCGCTGCACAGCCCGCCTGTGGGCAACACGCCTGGCCAGCAATCCGGCCCGGGATTTTTCCGACCTCATCGCCCACCTCCACGACATGGCCCACCACGACCCGGCAGTACTCACCGACAATGGCCCGGACGACGGCCGCCTGATCGAACGTCTCCTCCAGCATATCGACGCCTGGCCCGCCCCCGCCTGCCACTATCGCCTGCACAAGTCCATCGCGCTCGCCCCCCGCCGGGCGCTCGCGGGGCTGGAGTCCCGCTGGGCCATGGTCTCCCCCTTCAACGACGCCGCCGCACCCGGTGCCTGGCTGGAGATGTTCCTCGGCGAGCCCCTGTGCGCCCAGTCCTTCCTCGTCCTCAACGACATGGCCGAGATGATGCGCCAGGCCCCCGTCGGCAAGCCCGCCTCCACCCGCGCCCTGACCCGCGCCCTCCTGCTGCGCGGTGAGGCCTTGCGCATCGCTGTGCTGGAAGGATTGCAGGCCTGTTATCAGCCGCTGCCCTGGCACCACCCGGGCAACCAGCCCCTGCTGTGCCTGGCCGCCGACCACGCCCGACTCTTTGCCGCCCCGGGTGATCACACCGCCCTGGCGCCCCTGCGCTGGTCGGTGCAGATTGCCAGCCCCGACGATGAAACCGGCCTGCGTGACCTGCTGGTGCACACACTCACCAGCTGCGGCCACGCCGCCGAAGCCCTGGCGGTGGCCGACCAGGCCGGGTCGGACGACGCCTTCTCCCGTCACGGCCGGGTGCTGGCCCTGTTTGCCCTGGGCCGGCTCGACGAAGCCCGGAAGGCCTTGGGCGACTGCCAGGCCGACAGCCCGCTGATCTGGAAGACCCTCGTCAGCCCCGCCCCCCGCAAACCAAAGATGCGCCCCGGCGTGTATACCGTCGGTGGCCGCGACGAAGCGTGGATCTACCGCCAGACCTATCTCGACTACTGGCGGCATGCCGGCGCCCTGGTCTGGGCGGCCGACACGCAGCCCGGGCCGGCCCATGGCGGGGAGTGCTAGCATTACGGCATCGCCCACTTTGGACACTCCCGATGAACCTCGAGAAAGTCATCTTCGGCTTCTTCATCGTCTTCGCCGCCACGCTCAACTTCGGCTTCTTCATCGGCGAGATCGACAACCCCAGCCATCACGACATCTACGAGCTGTTCGCTGCCATCGTGGTCAACCTCATCGCCACCGTGCTCAAGTTCGGTGACCGCACCCAGATCGGCGCCATCCACCTGGCCACCAGCCTGGTGGCCGACCTGCAGTTGCTCGCCGCCGCCATGGTGTGGGGCTACGCGGTGCACGTGGCCGGCACCGGCCTCACCTCGGGCATCATGTCCAGCATCGTCTCCCTGTCGGGCGGCGCCCTCTTTGCCAACGTGATCTCGGTGGTCATCCTGATCGCCGAAACCATCATGCAGCGGCGCTGATGCCGTGACCAGCAGCACCCCTACCAGCACGATCTTCCTCGTCCTGCGGCGGCTGCGCACGCCGCTGATCGTGCTCATCACCATCTTCGCGCTGTCGGTGCTGGGCCTCACCCTCGTGCCCGGCCCGCTCGATTCCAATGGGGTGATCCAGCGCCTCAGCTTCTTCCACGCGGTGTACTTCTTCAGCTACACCGCCACCACCATCGGCTTCGGCGAGATCCCCTACGCCTTCTCCGAGCAGCAGCGCCTGTGGGTGACCCTGTGCATCTACCTGTCGGTGATCGGCTGGGCCTACACCCTGGGCACCGTGTTCGCGATGCTGCAGGACAAGAACTTCCTCAACGCCGTGGCCGTGCAGCGCTTTGCCCGCCAGGTGCGGCGCCTGCGCGAGCACTTCTTCCTGGTCTGCGGGTATGGTGAGACCGGGCGCCTGATCTGCAAGGCCCTGGATGAGCTGGGCTACCGGGCGGTGGTCATCGAGAAGGACGAAGCCAAGGTGGGCGACCTGGAACTGCAGAGCTACTCGGCCGACATGCCCGCCCTGTGCGCCGACGCCGGCGAGCCCGACACCCTGCTCTTTGCCGGCCTCACCAGCAAGTACTGCCGGGGCGTCATCGCCCTGACCAACGACGACAGCACCAATCTGGCAGTGGCCATCGCCGCCCGCCTGCTGGCCCCGGCCCTGCCCGCCCTGTGCCGCGCCGAGCATGCCGACACGGTGGCCAACATGGCCTCCTTCGGCACCCGCCACATCATCAACCCCTTCGAAAAGTTCGGCGAGTACATGGCCCTGGCCCTGCACTCCCCGGCGGCCTATCACCTGCTGCTGTGGCTCACCGGACTGCCCGGCACCACCGTCACCCGCCACCGGGACCCACCTGCCGGCAAGTGGGTGCTGTGTGGCTACGGCAGCTTCGGCAAGGTCATGACCCAGGCCCTCGAGAACGCCTCACTGCCCGTCACCATCATCGACCGCTCCCCGCCGGTCGATCCGGCCCACCACTGGGTCAAGGGCGACGGCACCGGCGCCGACGCCCTCGGCAGCGCCGGCATCCATGACGCCGCCGGCATCGTCGCCGCCACCGGCAACGACGTGAACAACCTCTCCATCGTCGTCACCGCCCACCAGATGAACCCGGCGCTGTTCACCGTGCTGCGCCAGAACCACGTGGCCAACCGGGCCCTGTTCGAGGCCTTCGAGTCCGACTTCACCATGGTGCCCAGCGAGATCGTCGCCCACGAATGCCTGGCAATCCTCACCACGCCCCTCCTCGCCCCCTTCCTCGAAGCGGTACGCAAGGGCGACGACGACTGGGCCGAGGCCCTGCTCAACGAGGTGACGGAGCGCTTCGGCTGGGGCGTACCGGCCGTATGGAGCGTGGCCATCAACATCGCCCAGGCCCCGTCGGTGTACCGCACGCTGATGCGCCACGAATGCCGGCTGAAGCTCGGCGAGCTGCTCCGCGCCCCCGTCACCGACCGGCCCGAGCTGGGCTGCAAACCCCTGCTGCTGCTGCGTGAAGGCGACCCACCCGTGCTACTGCCCGGGCCCGAACAGGAGATCCTGCTGGGTGACCAGCTGCTTTTCGTGGGCGATGACAGGGCCCGCAAGGACCTGGGCCTGACCCTGTTCAACGCCCACACCCTGAAGTACGTGCTGACCGGGCAGGACTCCCCCGGCGGCCTGATCTGGGAATGGCTGGCCCGGCGCCGTGCCGGCCAGGAAGCCACCCCATGAGCTTTCTGTCAGCGCCGCTGCTGCGTACCGCCTTCGGGCTGGCCCTGGCCGTCATCTTCGTGCTGGCGATGATTCCCGTGGCCGTGGTGCCCGAGGTGGTCTCCAACCAGGACAAGCTCCACCACAGCGCAGCCTTCGCCACCCTGATGCTGCTGGGCCGGGGCGGCTGGCCGACGCGCCTCGGGCTGGTGGCCCTGGGGCTGCTGGGCTACGGTGTCCTGATCGAGCTGTGCCAGCACACCTTCACCACCAACCGCGTCGGCGAGCTGCGGGACGTGATCGCCGACGGCCTGGGCATCGCCCTGGGCTGGCTCGTCACCCGCCCCTGGCGCATGGCGCCGGCCTGACGCTCGGGGCCCGCCAGCAAAAAGGGCTGCCCGAAGGCAGCCCTTTCTGATTCAGCCTGCCTGGCTTCAGGCGGCGAAAACGTGCTTCACCCGCAGGGTCTCGCCCCGCTCCACCAGGCCGATCAGCCGGTCGATGTTGGGGTGCTTGCCCGGGTTGAGGCGCGCATCCTCGCTGTGCTCGGCGTAGATCTCGATGCCCTGGGCCGCGGCCTCGGGGGTGATGGCCCCGTGGATCTGCCCCAGGTGGTTGTACACCGCCAGGGAGCCGGCCTGGCCGGGCTTGTTCTCGATGGTCGCCACCACCTCGCCAGCGGCGTTGGAGAGCTGGATGGAGGCCAGGTGGGACACACCCGGCAGGGTCTTGAGCTTGTCGGCAAACGCCATTCAATTTATCTCCTGTGGGGGCGAATTCATTCGCCCGCGGACTCCGGTCAGATGCGCTTGGCCAGTTCGGCGGCCTTGCCGATGTAGCTGGCAGGGGTCATCTGCAGCAGGCGGGCCTTTTCGGCCTCGGGGATGGCCAGGGTGCCAATGAACTCCTGCAGGGCTTCCTTGGTGATGCCCTTGCCGCGGGTCAGCTCCTTGAGCTGCTCGTAGGGGTTGGGCACGGCGTAGCGGCGCATGACGGTCTGGATCGGCTCGGCGAGCACTTCCCAGCAGGCGTCCAGGTCGGCCGCCAGGCGGGCCGGCTCGGCTTCGAGCTTGCCCAGGCCGCGCAGGCAGGAATCATAGGCCAGCACGGCGTAGCCGAAGGCCACGCCCATGTTGCGCAGCACGGTGGAGTCGGTCAGGTCGCGCTGCATGCGGGACACCGGCAGCTTGTCGGCCAGGTGGCGCAGCACGCTGTTGGCCAGGCCCAGGTTGCCCTCGGCGTTCTCGAAGTCGATGGGGTTGACCTTGTGGGGCATGGTGGACGAGCCGATCTCGCCGGCCTTCAGCTTCTGCTTGAAGTAGCCCAGGGAGATGTACATCCAGATGTCGCGACAGGTATCCAGCACGATGGTGTTGGCGCGGGCGGTGGCGTCGTAGAGCTCGGCCATCGCGTCGTGGGGCTCGATCTGGATGGTGTAGGGGTTGAAGGTCAGGCCCAGGGACTCGATGAAGCGGCCGTTGAAGGTCTCCCAGTCGAAGTCGGGGTAGGCCGACAGGTGGGCGTTGTAGTTGCCCACGGCGCCGTTGAACTTGGCGGTCAGCTCGACGCCGGCGATGGCCTTGCGGGTGCGGCGCAGGCGGTGCACCACGTTGGCCATCTCCTTGCCCAGGGTGGTGGGGCTGGCGGGCTGGCCGTGGGTGCGGGACAGCATGGGCAGCTCGGCGTGCTGGTGGGCCAGCTCGACCAGGCGGGCGATGATCTTGTCCAGGGAGGGCAGCAACACGCCGTCGCGGCCGTCACGCAGCATGAGGGCGTGGGAGACGTTGTTGATGTCTTCGGAGGTGCAGCCGAAGTGGATGAACTCGGTGACGCGGGTGACTTCGGGGTTGTGGCCCAGACGCTCCTTGAGCCAGTACTCCATGGCCTTCACGTCATGGTTGGTGGTGGCTTCGATGGCCTTCACGGCTTCGCCGTCGGCGACCGAGAAGTTGGCGATCACGGCATCCAGCTCGGCCACGGTGGCGGCGGAGAAAGGCGCGATCTCGGCCAGCTCGGGGGCGGCGGCGAGGGCCTTCAGCCACTCGATCTCGACCTTGACCCGGTTACGGATCAGGCCGAACTCGGAAAAATGCTCGCGCAGGGCGGAAACCTTGGATTCGTAGCGGCCGTCGAGGGGCGACAGGGCGGTGATGGGCTGGAGATTCATGCGTAAAGGCCTTGAGGCGAAAAAGCAAAGTTCTCCATTTTACCGTCTTGGAGGGCCGTTCGCCGATGATAAAATCCGGGCTCCCCCAACAGCAGTACCCCATCATGAGCAAAGGCCCGCAACAACTCGAACGCTTCATCTTCTGGAGCCGCTGGCTCCAGGCGCCCCTGTACCTCGGCCTGATCGTCGCCCAGGGTATCTACGTCTATCTCTTCATGGCCGAACTCGGCCACCTGGTCGGCTCGGTCTTCGAGTCCGGCGGCCACATCAGCGAAACCGAGACCATGCTGGTTGTGCTCGGCCTGATCGACGTGGTGATGATCGCCAACCTGCTGATCATGGTGATCATCGGCGGCTACGAGACCTTCGTCTCACGCCTGGAGTTGCAGGACCACCCGGACCAGCCCGAGTGGCTGTCCCACGTGAACGCCGGCGTACTCAAGATCAAGCTGTCCACCGCCATCATCGGCATCTCCTCGATCCACCTGCTGAAGACCTTCATCAACGCCGCCAACCTGGCCGAGCACACGATCATGTGGCAGGTGATCATCCATGTCGTGTTCCTGCTGTCCGCCATGGCCATGGCCTTCGTGGACAAGATGATGAACCAGACCGTTTTGCTGTCAAAACACTAAAGAGAGGGAGCTTCACCCATGACCGCCATCAAACAGGAAGACCTGATCCAGTCCGTCGCGGACGCCTTCCAGTACATCAGCTACTACCACCCGCTGGACTACATCAAGGCGCTGGGTGAAGCCTACGAGCGCGAGGAATCCCCCGCCGCCAAGGACGCCATCGCCCAGATCCTGACCAACTCGCGCATGTCTGCCGAGGGCCACCGCCCGATCTGCCAGGACACGGGCATCGGCATGGTCTTCATCAAGGTCGGCATGCAGGTCACCTGGCCGGACGCCACCATGAGCGTGCAGCAGATGATCGACGAGGGCGTGCGTCGCGCCTACGGCAACCCGGACAACCCCCTGCGCGCCTCGGTGCTGGCCGACCCGGCCGGTACCCGCAAGAACACCAAGGACAACACCCCGGCGGTGGTCCACTTCGAGCTCGTCCCGGGCCACCACGTGGAAGTGATCTGCGCGGCCAAGGGCGGTGGCTCCGAAGCCAAGTCCAAGTTCGCCATGCTCAACCCCTCCGACGACCTGGTGGACTGGGTCCTCAAGAAGATCCCCGAGATGGGCGCCGGCTGGTGTCCGCCGGGCATCATCGGCATCGGCATCGGCGGCACGCCGGAAAAAGCCATGCTGCTGGCCAAGGAATCGATCATGGCCCCGGTGGACATCCATGAACTCAAGGCCAAGGCCGCGACCGGCGCAACGCTGACCCGCCCGGAACAGCTGCGTCTCGAGCTGATGGAAAAGATCAACGCCCTCGGCGTTGGCGCCCAGGGCCTGGGCGGCCTCACCACCGTGCTCGACGTGAAGGTGCTGGACTACCCCTGCCACGCCGCCAACCTGCCGGTGGCCCTGGTGCCCAACTGCGCCGCCACCCGTCACTGCCACTTCCATCTGGACGGCTCCGGCCCCGCCAAGATCGAGCCGCCCAAGCTGGAAGACTGGCCCGCCGTCACCTGGACGCCGGACCTCAAGGCCGCCACTCAGGTGGATCTCAACACCCTGACCAAGGAACAGGTCGCGTCCTGGAAACCGGGCCAGAAGCTCCTCCTCAACGGCAAGATGCTCACCGGCCGCGACGCCGCCCACAAGCGCATCGCCGACATGCTGGCCAAGGGCGAGAAGCTGCCCGTCGACTTCACCAACCGCGTGATCTACTACGTGGGCCCGGTGGACCCGGTGCGTGACGAAGTTGTCGGCCCCGCCGGCCCCACCACCGCCACCCGCATGGACAAGTTCACCCGCATGATGCTCGAGCAGACCGGCCTGATCTCCATGGTCGGCAAGTCCGAGCGCGGCACCACCGCCATCGAGGCCATCAAGGACAACCAGTCCGCCTACCTGATGGCCGTCGGCGGCGCCGCCTACCTGGTGGCCAAGGCCATCAAGTCGGCCAAGGTCGTCGGCTTTGCCGACCTGGGCATGGAAGCCATCTACGAGTTCGACGTGGAGAACATGCCCGTCACCGTGGCCGTGGATTCCGCCGGCACCAGCGTGCACAACACCGGCCCGAAGGAATGGCAGGCCAAGATCGGCAAGATCCCGGTCAAGATGGCCTGATCTTCGCAAGCGCACCAAGGAACCCGGCCCCGTGCCGGGTTTTTTCATCCTCCACGCCCTCCACACCCTCCACCACCATGTTCCGCAGACTGCGCATCGGGATCCTGCTGTTCATCCTCGCCACCGTGGCCGTCGGCGCCTGGCGCAGCGGGGCCCAGGCCACCGACTGGAAGAACTCCCTCCACGTCACCCTTTACCCGATCGCCGCCGACGACTCGCCGCTCACCCGCCAGGCCGTGGCCCGGGCGCGGGTCGACGACTTTGCCCCCATCGGCGAATGGCTGCAGGACGAAGTGCGCCGCCATGGCAGCCCGCTGCTGCAGCCCCTCGCTCTCAACCTGGCCCCGCCCGTCGATGCCCTGCCGCCGGCCTTTCCCGCCGGGGGCAGCAGCCTGGAGATCGGCTGGTGGAGCCTGCACCTGCGCTGGTGGGCCTGGCGCCATGACGCCGCACCGGGGCCGCGGCCGCAGATCCGCCTGTTCGTGCTCTACCACGATCCGGCCCTCACCCCGCACCTGGACCACTCCCTCGGCCTGCGCAAGGGCATGATCGGGGTGATCAAGGTGTTCGCCGACCGCAACGAGCGCCAGCGCAACCTGGTGGTCATCGCCCACGAGCTGCTCCACACCCTGGGGGCCAGCGACAAGTACGACCTGCGCACCAACCAGCCCCTCTACCCCGACGGCTACGCCGAGCCGGAACGCCAGCCCCGCCACCCCCAGCGCTTCGCCGAGATCATGGCCGGGCGCATCGCCCTGGGCGAAGACCGGGCCGAGATCCCGGAGCATCTCGGCAAAGCCCTGATCGGGCCGGCCACGGCATCCGAGATCGGACTCACGCCGCTGCGCTGAGAGCCGGCCGCCCTATCAGAACTTGCCGGGCCGCAGCACCTCCACGTCGACCAGGAACACCACGATGCCGTAGTCGGCGTAGAAGCGCGTCTGCAGCATGTCCACCAGGCGCCCGGCCACCCCCGCGTCACACAGCACTTCGATACGGATGTTCGAGGATGCGCGCCAGGCGCCGTCCCGCACGCCCCGGGCGCCCTGCCCGCGGGCCTCGGTGAGGGTGTAGCCGCGCGCGCCCTGGCGGGCCAGCTCCGGCAGGAGCAGGGTTTCAAGCTCCGCCTCACACACGATGGTGACAAGCTTTCTGCAGGTCAGCGCGGGGCTCATGCCAGGACTCCGTTGAGGCGGAACGCCAGCCAGTGATACAGCGGAATGCCGGCGATCAAGTTGAAGGGAAAGGTGATACCCAGGGATGCCCCAATGGACAGGGCCGGATTGGCCTCCGGCACGGCAATGCGCATGGCGGCCGGCGCGGCGATGTAGGAGGCGCTGGCGTAAAGGGTCGCCAGCAGCACCGCATTGCCCACCGAGAAGCCGAGCAGCCCGGCGGTGACGATCCCCAGCAGCCCCGCGCAGACGGGCGCCCCCACCGCAAACGCCACCAGGAAAGGCCCGGCCCGGCGCAGATCGGCCAACCGCCCGGCGGCCACCAGCCCCATCTCCATCAGGAAGAAGGCCAACATGCCCTTGAACAGGTCGAAGAACACCCGATCCAGCGGATGGATGCCATCCGGCCCGGCCAGCCAGCCGATCAGCAGGCCCCCCGCCAGCAGGACGATGCTCTTGCCGGCCAGCACCTCGTGCAGCAGCGTGCCCCAGCTCACCTGGCCCTGACCACGGCGCGCCTGGAAGACCCCCACGAGCAGCGCCGGCAGCTCCAGCAGAGCCAGGAAGACGGTCATGTAGCCGTCCGCCGCCACCGCACGGCTGGCCAGAAAGCTGCTGGCCACCGCAAAGGTCACCACACTGACCGAACCATAGTGGGCGGCGATGGAGGCGGCATCGGCCCGGGGAAAGCCCGCCAGCCCGCGCAGCACCGAGAAGCAGGCCAGGGGGATCAGCACCGCCACGCCCACCACCACGAGGGCGGGCACGGCCAGGTCGAGGACATCATGGCGGGCCAGCTCGACACCGCCCTTCAATCCGATGGCGAGGAGCAGGAAGATGCTCAGCCCCTCATAGACCACCCCCGGAATCTTCAGATCCGAGCGCAGCACGCCGGCCAGCAGGCCCAGCATGAAGAACAGGACGACGGGCTCAAAGGACATGGCGCAGCCCCTCCCCTACGGCGGCCGCCCGGTGCCGGGCCACCTCGCTTCCCCGGCTCCGACTATCGGGACGCTGGACAACAACGCGTTGATGCATGGTGCTTTCTCCTCAAGGCCCGCAGCAGCGGGCGAGCCCCGCGCCGATGGGCGACGGCTCGCAGGATGGACGCGTTGAAATATAAAATCAAATGAACAAAAATAGACTTAACCATTAATCTAAACTTATACATGTCCCGACGACGCATCACCCTCCGCCAGCTCGAAACCTTCGCCGCCGTCGCCCGCCTGGGCAGTTTCAGCCGTGCGGCGGAGGCCCTGCACCTGACCCAGCCCGCCGTCTCCATCCAGATCCGCCAGCTCGCCGAAACCGTCGGCATGCCCCTGTTCGACCAGGCCGGACGGGCCCTGCGCCTGAGCGCGGCAGGGGAAGAACTGCTCGCCACCACGCGGCGCCTGGACGACGTCTGGAACCGTTTCGAGTCGGCCATCGACGAACTGCGCGGCCTCAAGCGCGGCAAGCTGCGGGTGGCCCTGGTGACCACCGCCAAGTACTTCCTGCCGCGCATGCTGGGCGCCTTCTGCAAGCGCTACCCGGACATCTCCATCGAACTGGAGATCGCCAACCGCGACCGGGTGGTGGAGCGCCTGCGCAACAATGAGGACGACCTGTACGTGATGTCCTACCCGCCGGACGACCTGGACATCGTGGTCCATCCCTTCCTCGACAACGAGATGGTGGTCCTCGCCCCCCGCGGCCACTGGGCAGCCGGACGGCAGGTGAGCCTGGCCGAGCTGGGTGAGGAGCCCTTCCTGCTGCGCGAGCCCGGTTCCGGCTCCCGCCGGGCCATCGACGACTTTGCCCGCCAGTCCGGCGTCAAGCTGCGCGTGCGCCTGGCCCTGGGCAGCAACGAGGCCCTGCTGGAGCTGGCCGGCACCGGCATGGGGCTGGCCGTGATCTCCCGCCATGCGCTGGGGGAGCGCCTCGACGGCGAGGGCCTGGTGATCCTCGACGTGGAGGGCTTTCCCCTGCACCGCCCCTGGAACCTGGTGCATCTGCGCCAGAAGGTCCTGCCCGTACCGGCCCGGGCCTTTCTGGATGAAATGCTGGCCGCCTCGTCCGGCACCCTGCCCGAGCAGGTCTGAGGGGCAGGGGCATTGCGGTAAGCACTGACTTCCGCTTTCACGCCGCTGCGCTATGCTCGTCGGGATATGCCCGCCCCCGGGGTCAATTGCTGAACACAACCGGGCGCACGAACAACGCGAACAGAGGGAGACCCGCATGCCGTCCAACAGCTTTGCCGCCGAAGCAGAGCGCATCCGCCAACGGGTCATGGACACCCTGCTGGGCGCCTTTTCCGAGCTCTCCGAGGGCCTGCTGATCGTCGACCGCGAAGCCCGCATCGTGTGGATGAACGAGCAGTACCCCCATCACCTGCAGCTGCCCGACCCCGCCGCGGTGATCGGCAAGCCGGTGGAAGAGGTGATCCCCAACAGCCAGATGCGCAGCGTGGTGACCAGCGGCCGCCCGATCATGCTCGACATCATGGACTTCGACAGCGAGTCCTTCGTGGTGATGCGCCTGCCGGTCCGGGACGAATCCGGCGAGATCATCGGCGGCTTCGGCCTGGTGCTGTTCGACGACGCCCGCCAGCTCGCCCCCATCATGTCGCGCTTCCAGAGCCTGCGCCATGAGCTCGCCGACACCCGGCGCAAGCTGGACGAGGCACGCCGGACCAAGTACAGCTTTGCCAACTTCGTCGGCACCAGCCCCGGCTGCCTCACCGTGAAGGACCAGGCCCGCCGGGCTGCCCGCTCGACGGCGCCGGTCCTCATCCTGGGCGAGACGGGTACCGGCAAGGAGCTGCTGGCCCAGGCGATCCATGCCGCAAGCCCCCGGGCAAACAGTCCCTTCGTGGCGGTGAATATCGCCGCCATCCCCGAGACCCTGCTCGAATCCGAGTTCTTCGGCGTCGCGCCGGGCGCCTATACCGGTGCCGACCGCAAGGGGCGCAGCGGCAAGTTCGAACTGGCCGAAGGCGGCACCCTGTTTCTCGACGAGATCGGCGACATGTCTCCGGCCCTGCAGGCCAAGCTGCTGCGCGCCCTGCAGGAGAAGGAGATCGAGCCGGTGGGCTCGAACCGCCTGATCAGCGTGGATGTGCGCATCATCGCCGCCACCAGCCGGCGGCTCCAGGACGAGGTGGACGCCGGGCGTTTCCGCGCCGACCTGTTCTACCGCCTCAACGTGATGACCCTGCAGGTCCCCCCGCTGCGGGACCGCCTGGACGATCTGCCGGTGATCGCCGAATCCCTGGCCGACAGCGTGGCCCGCCGCCTCGGCGAGCCGCCCCGCTCCCTCGCCCCCGACGCCCTCGCCTATCTGGCGCGCCATGACTGGCCGGGCAATGTCCGCGAGCTGGCCAACGTGCTGGAGCGGGCGCTCCTCATGTCGGACGCCGACAGTCTCGAAAAGCAGGATTTCGAGCGGATCCTTCCCGGCCTGGCTGACGGCCGGTCACCCCGGGCCGGCGCCACACCGAAGACCCTCGAGGAGGTGCATCAGGCCGCCGAGCGGGAGGCCATCCTCGCCGCCATTGCCGCCGCGGCGGGCAACAAGGCCCAGGCCGCCCGCGACCTGGGCATCTCCCGCGCCTCTCTCTACGAAAAGCTGAGTTCCCTCGGCATTGCCGGCGGGCAATGAGCCCGAGTGTCTGCCAGCACAGACACACCTGTCCGCAGAGGCAGGCAGAATCACCGGACAGATAGAAAAATATTCTTATAAATCAATAAGAAGTATTTTGGCACGAAAGCTGCCATGTCTCCTCCGCATTCAATCAACGGAGGAGATAACAACCATGTCGTTCCTGATCGTACTTGCCTCGCTATGCTTCCTGATGTTCATCGCATACCGGGGCTACAGCGTCATCCTGTTCGCCCCGGTGGCGGCCCTCGGTGCAGTGCTGTTCACCGACCCGACCCTGGTCGCCCCCATGTTCACCGGCCTCTTCATGGACAAGATGGTCGGCTTCGTGAAGAACTACTTCCCGGTCTTCCTGCTCGGCGCAATCTTCGGCAAGGTCATCGAGCTGTCGGGCTTCTCCAAGTCCATCGTGTCCTCGGTGATCAAGCTGGTGGGCGCCGAGCGGGCCATGCTCTCCATCGTGCTGGTGTGCGCCCTGCTCACCTACGGCGGCGTCTCCCTGTTCGTGGTGGTCTTTGCGGTCTATCCCTTTGCCGCCGAGATGTTCCGCCAGGGCGGCATCCCCAAGCGCCTGATCCCCGGCACCATCGCCCTGGGCGCCTTCTCCTTCACCATGGACTCCCTGCCGGGCACCCCGCAGATCCAGAACGTGATCCCCACCACCTTCTTCAAGACCAACATCTACGCAGCCCCCGTGCTGGGTGTGCTGGGCTCGATCTTCATCTTCCTGGCCGGCATGGCCTACCTGGAATGGCGCCGCCGCGCCGCCCGGGCTGCTGGCGAGGGCTACGGCACCGAGCTGGTCAATGAACCCGAGCCCTTCGACGACAAGGAAAAGCTGGCCAACCCGGTGCTGGCCATCCTGCCGCTGGTGCTGGTGGGCGTGACCAACAAGCTGTTCACCGACCTCATCCCCCAGATCTACGGCAAGAGCCATTCCTTCGTGCCGGCGGTGATCGGCAAGGCCGCCCCGGTGGTCCAGGACGTTTCCAAGATCGCCGCCATCTGGGCGGTGGAGGGCGCGCTGCTGGTGGGCATCCTGACGGTCATGGTGTTTGCCTGGCGCACCGTCGCCGCGCGCTTTGCCGACGGCACCAAGGCCGCTGTGGGCGGCGCGTTGCTGGCCTCCATGAACACCGCCTCCGAGTACGGCTTCGGTGCCGTCATCGCCGCCCTGCCCGGCTTCCTGGTGGTGGCCGATGCCCTCAAGGTGATCCCCAACCCGCTGGTCAATGAGGCCATCACCGTCACCACCCTGGCCGGCATCACCGGCTCGGCATCGGGGGGCATGGGCATCGCCCTGGCTGCCATGTCGGAAACCTTCATCAACGCCGCCAACGCGGTGGGCATTCCCCTTGAAGTGCTGCACCGGGTGGCCTCGATGGCTTCCGGCGGCATGGACACCCTGCCCCACAACGGCGCCGTCATCACCCTGCTGGCCGTCACCGGCCTGACCCACAAGGTGGCCTACAAGGACATCTTCGCGATCACCCTGATCAAGACCAGCGCCGTCTTCTTCGTGATCGCCACCTACTACGCGACCGGTCTGGTCTGACCCCACCGCCACCAGGAGCACACATGGACACCATGACTCCCGCCCCCGCCGGGCAAGGCAAGATCGTCTCGGCCCGCACTGCCGTCTCGCGCATCCGCAAGGGCAGCACCGTGGCCACCGGCGGCTTCGTCGGCATCGGCTTTCCCGAAAACATCGCCGTGGCCCTGGAGGCCCTGTACCTGGAGAACCAGGCCCAGGACCTGCCGCCCGCAGACGGCCCCTCCGCCCTGACCCTGGTGTATGCCGCCGGGCAGGGCGACGGCAAGACCCGCGGGCTCAACCATCTGGGCCATGACGGCCTGGTCGCCCGGGTGATCGGCGGCCACTGGGGCCTGGTGCCCCGCCTGCAGGCCCTGGCCGTGGCCGACCGGGTCGAAGCCTGGAACCTGCCCCAGGGGGTCATTACCCACCTGTTCCGGGACATCGCCGCCGGCAAGCCCGGCACCCTGACCCGGGTGGGGCTGGGCACCTTCGTCGATCCGCGCTTCGGCGGCGGCAAGCTCAACGCCCGCACCACCACCGATCTGGTCCGGCTGATGGAGATCGACGGCGAGGAATACCTCTTCTACAAGGCCTTCCCGATCCACGTGGGCATCATCCGCGGCACCACCGCCGACCCGGACGGCAACATCACCATGGAGAAGGAGGCCCTCACGCTGGAGGCCCAGGCCATCGCCATGGCTGCCCACAACAGCGGCGGCATCGTCATCGCCCAGGTGGAGCGGATCGCCGAGCGGGGCAGCCTGAACCCCCGGCAGGTGAAGATCCCCGGCATTTTCGTGAACTACGTGGTCCAGGCGGAGAACCCGGAATACCACATGCAGACCTTCATCGAGACCTACAGCCCGGCCTTCTCCGGCGAGCTCAAGGTGCCCCTGTCGGCGCTGGCCCCCATGGAGATGAGCGAGCGCAAGATCATCGCCCGCCGGGCCGCCATGGAGCTGGCCCGGGGCGCGGTGGTGAACCTGGGGATAGGCATGCCCGAAGGCGTGGCGGCCGTGGCGGCCGAGGAGCGGGTGAATGACCTGATCACCATGACCGCCGAACCCGGTGTCATCGGTGGCGTACCGGCGGGAGGGCTCAACTTCGGCGCGGCGGTGAACCCCCAGGCCATCATCGACCAGCCCAGCCAGTTCGACTTCTACGACGGCGGCGGGCTGGACATTGCCTTCCTCGGGCTGGCCCAGGCAGACCAGGAGGGCAACCTCAATGTGTCGCGCTTCGGCACCCGCCTGGCCGGCGCCGGGGGTTTCATCAACATCAGCCAGAACGCCAAGAAGGTGGTCTTCGTGGGGACGTTTACCGCGGGGAACCTGGAGGTGGTGGTGCGCGACGGCGGCCTCGCCATCCTGACGGACGGGCAGGCCTCGAAGTTCGTCCACGAGGTGGAGCACCGGACCTTCAGCGGCCCCCAGGCCGTCCGGCGCGGCACGCCGGTGCTCTACATCACCGAGCGCTGCGTGTTTCAGCTGGGCCCGGACGGGCTGGAGCTGATCGAGGTGGCACCGGGGATCGACATCGAGAAGGACATCGTCGGGCGGATGAGCTTCCGCCCCCACATCCCGCGGCCTCCCCGGCTCATGGACCCGCGCATCTTTGCCGAGGGCCCCATGCACCTGCGCGACGACATCCTGCAGGACGGAACGGCCGTGTGAGGCCGCAGGTCGGCCTCAGCGGATGACGTCGACGATCTCGACGCCCATCTCGTAAAGGCCGCCCTCCAGGCCATGGCAGCGGCGCACCCGCACCCGGGCATGCAGCGGCATGAAGGGGCCGCCGTGCTCCGGGGGCAGCACCGCCACCTCGAAGACTTCGTCCATGCGCGGGACGTGGGTGGAGTGGATGGTCATGCCCCCCACCCCGAGCTCGACGCAATCGCCGACGATGGGTGCGGCGGCACCGGCGAGCTTGATGCCCACCTTGCAGCCCAAAGGGATGCGACGATCCCGGCGACGTTCGCTCATGCGGTCCATTTGATCAAATCCAGCGGTCGAAGCGCGCACCTTACGAAACTCGGCCCGCCACGGCAAGGTTCAGAGACGCTTGCAGGCAGTGCCGCACGGCCCTGCAGGAATCAGGGCGCGGTCGAGGCGAGCGGAGCGGGCAGACGGCGCAGGCGGATCTCGCCGAGCGCCACGCGCTGGGAGAAGGGGCGGTTGCTGTCTATGCCCTCCTCCCAGGCAGTCACGTCGTAGCCCGCAAAACCCGGCTGGCTCGCCAGCTGGGCGGCACGCCGGGCAAAGACCTGGCGGGCCTCGCCGTCGCCGCCGGAATGCAGGGCCTTCATGCGCAGCACGAGGCGGTAGCGTTCCTCCCCCAGACGGGCTTCCTGCACCGTCCAGTTGGGTGCCAGCGGGTCCACCAGGGCATAGACAGCCACGCCGGCCGCCAGGGCCGGAATCTTCAGATAGCCGTTGTCGAGGGCCACCACCGCCGCGGTGGGGAGCAGCAGCCAGTCGTGGGGTGGATCGCCGATGGTGCTGCAGGCCCCAAGCAGACTGGCAAGGGCCGTCAGCACCGGCAGGCGCAGGAGGCGCGGAAGCATCACGGATCAGCTGCCCAGGTAGTTGAACAGGGACAGGTTGCTGACCCGCATGAAGCTCTGCTGGGCAGCCTGCAGATAGGTCTGCTGCTGGGTCAGGTTGCTGACCACCTGGGCGTAGTCGGCATCCTGCAGGCGCGACAGGGTTTCGGCGTATTGCAGGTCCAGATCACCATTGATGTTCTGCTGGGTCTCGACCTCGACCATGCGCGAACCGACACCGGAACGCACCTGGCTGATGCTGTCCTGGGAGGCGTCCATGCCGGCGATGGTCTGGGTGACGGCAAAGCGATTGACCTTGTCGTTGCCCGAATTGAGGGCGCTGACGAAGTTGCCGATGACGTCAAAGGAGCTGGCCACCGTGGTCAGGGCGTAGCTGTCGCCCGCGGCCGGCGTGCCGGTGAGGGTCATGCTGACGCCGCCGAAGCTCAGGGTGGTATCGCTGCCGCTGGTGGTGACGGCGGGCGCGATGGGCGACGCATGGGTCGGGTCGGCGGTGGAGTCGAAGACCTGGTAGGTGGGGCCGGCGCTCACGTTGATTGCATAGGTGTGCCCGTTGTAGCCCGCCAGGCTGGTGCCCGACACCATGGAGCTACCCGTGTTGCCTGCCGTCGACAGGGCGAAGGCAGAGCCGCTGGGGGCACGGATGTTGTTGAAGATCTCGTCGCCGGAGCTGGTGACCGGCAGGTTGCGGGACGAGGAGATCTGCAGGGTGCGGGCGCCCTGGTCACCCTGGTAGGTGATGCCGGCGGCCATGCTGCCGACGAAGGGCTGGGCGTTGCTGCGATAGCCGGCAAAGATGTAATCGCCGGAAGAGTCCTGGCTGTTGGCGATGGACTGGAGCGCGGAGAACTGCTGTGCCAGATCGGACGCAATGGAGGTCCGTTCGGCCGAGGTGTAAGCGCCGTTACCCGCCTCGACGGCACGGGTGCGCACGTAGGTGACCAGGTCGTTGGCGGCGTCGAGCTTGCTGTCCACCACCCGCAGGGCATCGTTGGCGTAGCCCTGGTTGGCGGCGTAGAGGGCATTGACGCTCTTCGACTGGGATACCTCGAGGGCCCGGGCAGAGGCCACGGGGTCGTCGGAGGGCTTGAGGATGCGCCGGCCGGTGGCCACCTGCTGCTGTGTGTCGAGCAACTGGGCGTTCTGGCGCTGGATCTGCGACAGGCCGGAGTCAAAGATCATCCCGGTGGTGACGCGCATGATGGATTCCTTCCGTGTTAGCGACCGAGGGCCAGGACTTCGTCGAAGAGCTTGGAGGCGATGCTCATGACCTTGCCCGATGCCTGGTATGCCTGTTGATAACGGATCAGATTGGCCGCTTCTTCATCCAGATTGACGCCGGCCACCGATTGCTGGGCCTTGGTGGCCTGCTGCACCAGGCTTTCCTGGGCATCCCGGTTCACTTCCACCTCCCGCGCCTTGTTGCCGATGTTGCTGACCAGCTGTGAATACACCGACTGGAAGGTGGCAGAAGGCTGACCGTTGGCGGAGAGCAGGGTCTTGGTGGTCTGCAGGTTGCCCAGCAGCACGGCGTTGCGGCTGTCCGACACGCCACCGGTGTTGGGGCCGATACTGAAGGTGTCGTTGTTCTGGATGGCCCCGGTGAGGGTGAACTGGGCACCGCCGAAGCTGATGCTCATGCCGCTGCTGTAGGGGATGGAGGCCACCGGCGCAGCCAGAGTCACCGGGCTGCCGTTGAGGGGGGTGTAGGTGACCGGCAGGGTGGCGGGGAAGCCGCTCAGGTTGCCTCCCGAGAAGGTGAGCTTGAGCGGGGAGGCGCTGGTGCCGAAGCTGGCCAGGTCGGCGGTGCTGGAGATCACCGGGGCGCTGATGCTGCCGGTGCCGAGGTTGCCGGTGGTGGCACGGGAAGCCAGTGGCGCGGCGGCAGCGACCATGCGGGTGTCGGTGACCGACACGCCGATGTTGGCGGCGGCATAGCGGGTCGGCAGGATCAGGAAGCTGTCACCGACTTTGGAGGTTGCCGCCGGGTTGATGGTGAGGCCGATTCCGGCTGCGGTCACCGAGGCGCCGTCGGACACCCGGGTCAGGGAATAGCCGCCGGTGGTGTTGGTGAAGGTGAGCTTGTAGTCGTCGCCGCTGAGCTTGGACATGTCGGCAAACTGCACGTCCGGGGTAGCGGTGGTGGCGCTGGAGAAGCGCTGCACGGCCACCTGCGGCACGGTGAAGAAATTGGTGCCCAGGTTGCCGTTGAGATCCTGCCCGAGCACATGCTGGGCGTTGAAGGCGGTGCTCAGGCCGGCAGCGATCAGGCCGAGCTGGTTCTGGGTGGCATCCAGGGAGCCGGAGCGCATGCCCAGCAGGCCACCAAGCTTGCCGCCGCCCAGCAGGCTTTCGGGGATGGTGATGGCGGCGCCGCTCTGGGTGATGATGTTGACGTCGAAGCGGGTCGGGTCGGACGGCGAAGCCTGGGCCGCCAGCTTGGTGGCGTTGGTGCCGACCACCAGGGGCTGACCGGTGCCGATGAACACCGACAGGGAACCGTCACTGGCCTGGGTGGTGGACACGCGGGTGAGCTGGTTGAGCTCCTTGACCAGACGATCCCGGGTGTCGAGCAGATCGTTGGCGGGCTGGGCCGAACCGGCCTGCTGGGCCACGGAGATCTTGTGGTTCATCTCGGCGATCTCGGTGGCGTAGGTGCTGATGGCGCTGACCGTATCCTTGATCTGGCTCTCGAGCCCGGCACGCACGTCGTTGAGACGCTCGGAGAGGTTCTGGAAGCGGGCCACGAGGCTCTGGGCCGTGGAGACCATGGACTGCCGGGCCGGGATGCTGGAGGGGTTGGCCGCCACTTCCTGCACGCCTTCGAAGAAGGACGCGACCGCGGGGGTCAGCCCCACCGTGGGGTCGGCCAGCAGGTTGTCGATCTGGCTGATCTCGGTGCTGTAGGTGTCGTACTCGTTGAACTTGGTCTCGGCGGACAGCACCTGGTTGCTCAGGAAGCCGTCGTAGGCACGCTTGACGGTATCAACCTTGGTCCCCTCGCCGAAGAAGCCCGCACCGGTAAACAAGGCCGGGTTGGTGCTCTGCACGGTGCTCTGACGGCTGTAGCCCGTCGTGCCGGCGTTGGAGATGTTGTGGCTGGTCACCACCAGGCCCGCCTGGGCGGCGTTGAGGCCGGTGAGACCGATGCTGAAGAGGCTGCTGCCCATGATCCGCTTCCTTGGTTCGGGGGAGTTCAAGGAAGGCAGTGCAAGAACTTTGCCAGCTCATGCTGGCCCGCGAAAAAGTCCTCAGGCGCTGCGGGTGGCGCTGGCAGCAAGCGCCGTGCGCAGGGTGTTGCCGTTGATGATGCGGGCCAGCTTGTCGGCGTAGAGGGGGTCGGTGGCATAGCCCGCCGACTGCAGGCTGCGGGCAAAGGCCACGGCATCCTCCTGCCCCGCCACCCCGGCGTAGCGGGGGTTGTTGCGGATCAGGCGGGCGTAGTCCTGGAAGGATTCGGCATATGAGCCATAGGCCCGAAAGCGCGCATTCTCGCGGGTTGCGACGCCATTGCTGTATTCGGTGGTGGCCGTGCCGACGGTGTCGCCCGCCCAGCTCCGGCCGGCCTTGATGTTGAAGAGGTTATGGCTCGGGCTGCCATCGGCGTTCTTCAGTTCATGCTTGCCCCACCCGGTTTCGAGGGCCGCCTGGGCCACCAGGAAGCGCGCGGGGATGCCCGTGACCCGGCTGGCCTCGACAGCCTGGGGCCACACCTTGTCCACAAATGCGCGGGGCCCCGCACCGGCCGGCATGTTGGGCAGGCTTGCCGGTGCCGCACCCACCGGCACGGCTGCCGGCAGCGGCGCGGCAGTTTTTGCCGCCGGCACTGCCGCTCCGCTTGCCGAGGCCTCCGTCGTCGCCGGCGGCACGGCCGCCTCAAAGCCACGGCGGATCGCGCCGTCCAGGGGTACGCCGCCTTCGGACAGCACCACCGGCTCCTGGTTGGCCGACAGCTGGCGCTCGATCACCCGGGCCAGGCCGATGCCGCCGCCACGGGTCGCCAGCTGCAGGGACATCTGCTGGTCGAGCATGGACTGGTACATGCGCGACTCTTCGCTGTCGAACATGCTGTTCTTGGGGCTGGCGTCGCGCATGGACTTGAGCACCTGCTGGAGGAACAGGGCCTCGAACTGCTTGGCCGCCTCGCGGGTGGCCTCGGGGGAGTTTTCCTTGGACAGGCGGCGCAGCCCCGACAGGGTGTTGGGGTCGAGGGCGTTGATCTGGCTGAAATCCTGGGCCGCCATCAGATCACCTCGAGCTCGGCACGCAGCGCACCGCTGGCCTTCATGGCCTGCAGGATGGAGATCAGCTCGAGGGGGTTGGCGCCGACCGCGTTGAGGGCCTTGACCACGTCGGCCAGGTTGGTGCCGCCCTTGATGTTGAACAGGGAGCTGCCCTCCTGCTTGATATCGACCGAGCCCTTGTTGGTGACCACCGTCTGACCGCCGGACAGGGCGCCCGGCTGGCTGACCTGCGGGTCATTGCTGACCGTGACGGTGAGGCTGCCGTGGGCCACGGCGCAGTTCTGCAGGGCCACCTTCTGGTTCATTACCACCGAGCCAGTGCGGGAATTGACGATGACCTTGGCAGCCTGGATGGCCGGGGTCACATCCAGGTTCTCGAGCCGACCGAGGAAGGCCACGCGCTGGCTCGGGTCGTCCGGCGCCCGAACCTGGATCTGCCGGCCATCCACCGCCTGGGCGCTGCCCGGGGCGATGCGGTTGAT
Source organism: Zoogloea sp. (assembly GCF_023150065.1). GTDB lineage: Bacteria > Pseudomonadota > Gammaproteobacteria > Burkholderiales > Rhodocyclaceae > Zoogloea. The sequence goes on along the minus strand of NZ_JAKLLN010000026.1, from coordinate 29,828 downwards.
GGCATCGACCACGTTCTGGGCGGTGCCGAAGTCGGCGTCGTTGAGTTCGACGAACACCGAGCCCCCCTGCCCCACCGGGCTGGGCACGGCCCGCTCGACCGTGGCCCCGCCGGGGATGCGCCCCGCCGACAGGTGATTGACGGTGACCTTGGTGCCACCCGCGGCACCGCCCGCGCCACTGACCGCCAGGTTGCCCTGGGCCATGGCGTAGATCTGCCCGTCGGCGCCCTTCAGGGGCGTCATGACCAGGGTGCCGCCCTTGAGGGAGCGGGCATTGCCCATGGACGACACGGTGACATCGATCTGCTGGCCCGGGCGGGCAAAAGGCGGCAGGTTGGCGGTGACCATGACGGCCGCCACGTTGCGCAGTTGCAGGGACTGCCCCGGCGGCAGGGTGATGCCCAGGTTGCCGAGCATGTTGATGATGCTCTGCACCGTGAAGGGGGTCTGGGTGGTCTGGTCGCCGGATCCGTCCAGGCCCACCACCAGGCCATAGCCGATGAGCTGGTTCTGGCGCACGCCGCCGATGGAGGCGAGATCCTTGAGGCGCTCGGCGCTGGCCGGCGTGCTCGCCAGCACGCCGAGGCAGGTCATCAGGGCAACACAGAGTCGGGAGATGCGCGTCATGGCCCGCCTCCTCAGAACGGCAAGACGTTGGTGAAGAAGCGCTGCATCCAGCCCATGCGCTGGGTCTCGTCGATGTAGCCGTTGGCCTTGTATTCGACCCGGGCATCGGCCACCTGGGTGGACTGCACGGTGTTGCCGCCGGTGACATAGACCGGGTTGACCACGCCGGAGAAGCGGATGAACTCGTTGCCCTGGTTGATGGCCACCTGCTTTTCGCCGGACACAAGCAGGTTGCCGTTGGGCAGCACCTCGATGACCGTGGTGGTGATGGTGCCGCGGAAGTCGTTGTTGGCGGCCGCATCGCCCTTGCCCTGGAACTTGCTGGCATCCGAGGCGGTGGCCCCCAGCCCGGCCAGGGCCGCCAGGGGCACCTTGGCCAGGGCCGAGATGGACGCGCTGAGGGTAGCGTTGCGCTCGGCGTTGGCCGAGGAAGACTTGCTGGCCTGGGTCTGCTCGACGAGGTTGATGGTGATCACGTCGCCCACAAAGCGCGCGCGCCGGTCTTCGAACAGGGGCCGCGAGAAGCTCGACTGGAAGATGGCACCGGGCTGGGAAGCCTGGGCGGTGCGCGGTTCGGGGCGGACACTCAGGGGCTGGTGCACCGCCGTCGGCGGGGTGGTCTGCAGGGCCGAGCAGCCGGCCAGGGTGGCCAGCAGCAGGGGGGGCAGGATGCGGAACGCTTGCATGGTCGTTCTCCGCCCGGCGGGCGCTTACAGGGAGGTGAGCTTGCCGAGCATGTTGTCGGACGTGGACACGGCGCGGGAGTTGAGCTCGTAGGCGCGCTGGGTCTGGATCATCAACACCAGCTCTTCGGCGACGTTGACGTTGGAGGTCTCCACGTATTTCTGGGCCAGGGTACCGACGCCGTTGGTGCCCGGGGTGTTGGGGTTGGGCGCGCCGCTGGCGGCGGTTTCCAGGTAGAGGTTTTCACCTACGCTCTGCAGGCCGCCCGGATTGACGAAGCCGACGATCTGGATGTTGCCGATCTGTGCCGGGGCCGCCTGGTTGGGCAGGGTCACCGACACCACGCCGTCCTTGCCGATGGTCAGGGACAGGGCATTGGCGGGGATGGTGATGGCCGGCTGCAGGGCATAGCCGCTGGAGGTGACCACCTGGCCGTTGGCGTCCTTCTGAAAGGCACCGTCGCGGGTGTAGGCGGTGGAGCCGTCGGGCAGCAGGATCTGGAAGAAGCCTTCGCCCTGGATGGCCACGTCGAGGGCGTTGCCGGTCTGGGTGAGGTTGCCCTGGGTGTGGATGCGCTCGGTGGCGATGGGGCGCACGCCGGTACCGATCTGCAGGCCCGAGGGGATGGTCGTCTGCTGGGTGGACTGGGCGCCCGGTTGCCGCAGGTTCTGGTAGAGCAGGTCCTCGAACACCGCCCGCGCGCGCTTGAAGCCGTTGGTGGAGACGTTGGCGAGGTTGTTGGAGATGACGTCGAGCTGGGTCTGCTGGGCGTCGAGGCCGGTGCGGGCAATCCAGAGGGAGCGGATCATGGGGGGCTCCAGGGTGTCAGGTGCAGGCCGCGCGGAGCGGCGGAGGAAAGGACGGTTTCTATACTAGACACAGCAAGAGGCGTTCCAGGTGCAGAGCAGCGGGAGAAAGCCCCGTCATTTCCTGATCGGGCCATCAGGCCCGGGGGTCAGACCTGCGCCAGATCAGCTCTTGGCGACGAGCTGGGAGGCGGATCGGTCCATTTCCTGGGCAACGGACAGCAGCTTGGTCTGGGTTTCGTAGTGCCGAGCCAGGGAGATCATGGTCACCATCTGCTCGACCACGTTTACGTTGCTGCCTTCCAGGTAGCCGGAGGCAACGCGGACGGCAGGATCTGCCGGTGCAGGATTGCCGTCGGCAAGGCGAAAATAGCCGTCGCCGCCCCGGCGCATGTCCTGCTCGGGCGGATTGACGAGCTTCAGCTGCCCCACGGTGGTGGTGTTGTTGCGGGCCCCGGTACGGGGAACCGCCGAGAGGGTGCCGTCGGCACCCACCACCACTTCCACATCGGGCGGCACGGTGATCGGGCCGCCGCTCCCCACCACCGGCAGGCCGCTGCGAGTCTGCAGGATGCCGTTGGCGCTCACTTCCAGACTGCCGTTGCGGGTGTAAGCCTCGGTGCCGTCGGGCAGCTGCACGGCCAGCCAGCCCTTGCCCTGCACAGCCACGTCCATGGCGCGATTGGTGTGCTGCAGCGGGCCGGGGGTGAAGTCGTCCGCGACACTGGCATCCACCACGAAGGCCCGGGTGGGCAGCTGGGCGTTCTGGATGGGCACGGCACGCAGGCGATGCAGCTCGGCCTTGAAGCCGGTGCTGGTGGCGTTTGCCAGGTTGTGGGCCACGGCCGCCTCCTGCCCCATGGTGGCGGCAGCGCCGGTCATTGCGGTGTAGATGAGACGGTCCATGGCTCAGGCTTTCTTCAGGATCAACGCAGGTTGACCAGGGTTTGCAGGATCTGGTCCTGGGTCTTGATGGACTGGGCGTTGGCCTGGTAGGCGCGCTGCTGGGTGATCATGTTCACCAGTTCGGAGGTGAGATCGACGTTGGAGTCTTCCACCGCCGCCGACTGCAGCACGCCCAGGCTGCCGGTACCCGGGGCGTTGGGCTGCTCGGGGCCGGAGGCGTTGGTGACGGCCCACTGGTTGCCGCCGAGGGACTGCAGGCCGTTGGGGTTCTGGAAGGACGCCAGCCACACCTGCCCCATCACCCGGGACTGACCGTTGCTGAAGTTGCCCTGGATGGTGCCGTCGGCATCGACGGTGAGGCCGGACAGCTTGCCGGTGGTGTAGCCGTCCTGGGTCAGCTGGTTGACCCCGTAGCTGTTACCGAACTGGGTGGTGCCGTTGAGCTCCACCGTGAAGGCCAGGGGCGTCACCGAGCCGGTGGATACCGAGTAGGAGGTGGTGAAGGAGGTGGGCGTCTGCAGCACACCATTGGCATCGAAGCTGATGGTGTTGGGCGTATGCACGCCGGTCACCGGATCGATTTCGGGCGGGAAGCCGCCATCGAGGCTGGTGTAGACGTCCCAGATGTTGGACTGGGCGGTCTTCACGAAATACATCGACTGGGTGTGGGCGTTACCCAGGGAGTCGTACACCGTCTGGGAGGTGGTGCTGGTGTAGCTGGTCGGGTCCGAGGTGCTGAAGGCGTTGTTGGTGGCGGTGCCGGTGGTGCCGGGCACGTTCAGGGCCGCCGCCGCTGCGCCGGTGACAGTGATGTCGGAGAGGCGGCCGCTGCGGATGGACGAGAAGTTGATGACACCGGTGCTGTCGCTGGCCACCTTGACGCGATCCTTCAGCGCGGTCTGATCGATGGCGGTCTGGACCGCGGTGACCAGGGAGCCCACATCGGCATAGGTGCCGGGGGCAACACTGACGGTCACGGGGGTGGTCGAGCCATCGACGACGATGGACAGGACGTTGGCCGGCGCAGCGGCAACAGTGAGGGAAGGCGCCGCAGTGCCAAAAACCGCGGCCTTGCCCATGGCCGACGGCGTGGCCGAACGTGAATCCAGGTTGACGTTGTAGCCGGCACTGGTGGTGGAGGCCGGCTTGGCGTCGCTGAAGTTGAGCTTGATGTCGCCGGTGGTGCCGGTGAGCACGCCGTTGGAGTCGGCCAGCTTGCCGGTCAGGCGCAGACCCGAGGCGTTGACGATGTAGCCGTTCTTGTCGGTCTGGAACTGGCCGTTGCGGCTGTAGGTGATCGTTCCGGCATCGCTCATGCGGAAGAAGCCCTGGCCGTTGATGGCCAGATCGAGCGCGTTGCTGGTGGTGGAGATGTTGCCCTGGTTGAACTGCTGGGACACCTTGTCGATGGATGCACCGATACCCACCTGGGTACCGCCCCCCGCCAGGGAAGCGGCAAACACGTCGGAGAACTGGGCCGTGGACTGCTTGAAGCCGACGGTGCCCGAGTTGGACACGTTGTTGCTGATCGCGTCGAGAGCCTTGGAAGCGATGGAAAGACCGCTCAAACCTTGTTGGAATGCCATTTTTTCCTCCGCTTACAGAATCTGCTTGATGTCGGACAGGCTCACCAGATTGCCGGAGCCCACATCGAGGGAAACGTTGCCGCTGCTGGTGCGCAGCACGCTATTGACGGTGCTCAGCTGCAGCGGGGTGGTCTTGACCGTGTCGCTGCCCCGGGTGGCGCTGACGCTGATGGTGTATTTGCCATCCACGGCCTGGGTGCCGTTGGTGGATTTGCCGTCCCAGGCAAAGTTGAAGACGCCGGCGTCGGACGAACCCAGCTCCATCTTGCGCACTTCGAGGCCTTTGGAATCCTTGATGGTCACGGTGACCTTGTCGGCGGACGTGGCCAGTTCGAAACCACCGTAGGCCTTGCTGCCGGACAGGGTCATGGAGGTGCCTTCGACCATCACGCCCTTGCCCACCAGGGCCGCGGCCTGCAGCGCCTCGCTGGACTGGCTGCCCTCGAGCAGGGACGTCAGCGTCTGGTTGAGCTTGTCGATGCCATCCACGGTGCTGATCTGGGCCAGCTGGGAGGTCATCTGGGCGTTGTCCATGGGGTTGAGGGGGTCCTGGTTCTTCAACTGCTCGGTGAGCAGCTTGAGGAAGCGGGTCTGGGCCTCTTCGGTCTTCGAGGTGGAGCTGGTCGAGGACTTCTGCAGGGCCGCGATGACGTCGGCGGAGGTGGTGGATTTGACGGTGCTCATGATCGTTGTCCGGTGCTTACTGGCCGATGGCCAGGGTTCGTTCCATCAGGGTCTTGGCGGTACCCATCACTTCGGCGTTGGTCTGGTAGGCCCGTGAGGCGGAGATCATGTTGGTCATCTCCTCCACCACGTTGACGTTCGGCATGGTCACGTAGCCTTCACCGTTGGCTGCAGGGCTCTTCGGGTCGTACACCATGCGCATCGGCGCGGCGCTCTCGACCACCTGGGTGACACGCACGCCCTGGGCCACCGGGTTGCCCATGGGGGTGGCGGCAAACACCACCTGCTTGGCCTTGTAGGGCTGGCCGTTGCTGGACGTGACGCTGTCGGCGTTGGCCAGGTTGCTGGCTGTGGTGTTGAGCCGGGTGGACTGGGCGTGGAGTGCGCTGCCGGCCACCTGAAAGACGTTCATCATGCTCATGATCGGTTCCTTACTGGCCCTGGATGGCGCGCTGCATGCCGGTGATCAGGCCGTTGATGAAGGTGACGCTGGCCTGGTACTGCACGGCGTTCTCGGCGAAGGCACTGCGCTCCACGTCCATGTTGACCGTGTTGCCATCGACCGCACCCTGCTCTTCGTTGCGGAACTTCAGGCTGGCCTCCAGGGGGCTGGTACCGGTGGCGGCAAGGTGACGGGCCGAGGTGGTGTTGAGCGCCAGATTGCCGCTCTTGCCAGCCAGCGCGCCGTTCAGGGCCGCCTTGAAATCCACGTCCCGGGCCTTGTAGTTGGGCGTATCGGCGTTAGCGATGTTGGAAGCGATGACCTGCTGACGGTAGGCGCGCGTGTTCAGCGCGGTCTGGTGGAAACGCATCGCTTCGTCAAGTCGGCTGCTCATTCGGATCACCTCTAAAGTTCGTTGCCACGCGTGCCGTCATGCCTGCCTGGGGTGCGCGCTGTGGTTTGCGTACACTCCTTTGCACCTTCCATGCCAGCCATCGTAAGGGCCCGGACACCCGGCAGAAGGGCCGAACAGGCGGCAATTAGCACGTCAATTTGCCCTCCTCCCGCCTTGCGCCCCTGCCGCCCCGGCAAGTTGCCGGCAAGTTTTGCCGGCCCGCCGCCGCCTCTCCGGCCAGCTCGAAATAGCCTGGGGAAAGAAGCTCTGTTTCCGCCTGCACAAGAGGTGCCGACATGGTTGAATGGCAACATCTCCCTCCGGCCGCCGCCATGCTCCGTCCCGTATCCCTGTTCAGCCTCGTCCTGCTCCTGCTGCACGCTCTTCCGCTCCAGGCCCGCCAGGACCCGGTGCCGGTCCGGGCCGAAGTCAATCGCTTTCTCGACCTGCAGAGCCGCAGCCTGCCCGGTGAGGTCCGCATCCAGGTGGGTGAGTTCAACGGTGACAATGGCCTGGCGCCCTGCGTGCAGCTGGAGGCCTTCCTGCCCGCCGGTGCTCGGGCCTGGGGGCGGGTTTCGGTGGGCGTCCGCTGCCTGGCCCCCACACCCTGGACGGTGTACGTGCCGGCAGAGGTCCGGGTAAAGGGGCTTTACCTGGTCAGCGCCGGGCCGATCACCGCGGGCCAGGTTCTTGGCCCGGCAGATATCCGCCGGGAGGCCGGCGAGCTCACGGCTCAGGCAGCCGACGTGCTCACCGACCCGAACCAGGCTGTCGGGCACGCCGCCCGGATCAGCCTTGCCGGTGGCCGCCCCCTGGCCGCCAGCCACCTGCGCCTGCCCCCGGCCGTCCTGCAAGGCCAGCCGGTCAAGGTGGTTTCCCGCGGCGCGGGCTTTCAGGTGGCCAATGACGGCGTCGCCCTGAGCAGTGCCGCCGATGGACAGGCTGCCCAGGTCCGCCTGGGCAACGGCCAGGTGGTGCGGGGCACCGCCCGCAACGGCGGCATCGTGGAAATCACGCTGCCTTGAACGGGGGCCTGCCCTAACTGCCCGAATCGGTTAAAGTTTCTCTTCCATGGGTCGTTGACCCCCTCGACATATGGAAGAAAGGGCAATGCCATGAAGATTGATAACTCTGTCAAATCAGCCGCGGGCCTGCCGCCCAACGACGGCCGAACCCGCTCTGCCAAGGAATCCCCGAAGACCGAATCGGCCAGCGGCGGCGGAGAAAAGGTTGAACTGTCCTCCCTGTCTGCACGACTGCAGCAGATGGAGGAGACCATCGCCAACACCCCCGTGGTGGACAGCGCCAAGGTGGACGAGATCAAACAGGCCATTACCGAAGGTCGTTTCAAGGTGGATACCGGCAAGGTTGCCGACGGCCTGATCGAGAGCGTTCGCCAGATGCTGACCGCACAGCCGGGGCCAGCCTGAGGTGGCTGTCGATCCCGGCCTCACGCAGCGCCTGGCTCGCCTGATTCACGACGAACAGGCCGGCCTGCAGGCTTTCGTTGCCTTGCTGCAACGGGAAGAAGCCTTGCTCGTGGAAGGCCAGATCGACGCCCTCACCGCCCTGGCGGAAGAAAAGACCCGCCTCTACCGCGCCCTGCAGCGTCTCTCCGACGACCGCACGATGATGTTTGCCCGCCTTGGGGCAAAGGTGAGCAACGACAACATCCGCATCGTCCTGGCGGATTCGCCGGATGCATTGGCGGCGTGGGATGTCGTTGTAGCCCTGGCCGGCGAGGCCAAGGAGCGCAACCGGGTCAACGGACAGCTGATCACCGAACGCCTCCAGAACAACCAGCAGGCACTGAGCACCCTGCTCGCCGCCGCTGAGCACCCGCAGATCTACGGCCCCGACGGCCAGTCGCGCCCCACAGCCTCGAGTCGCCACTTCGGCTCGGTCTAGGCGCCCCTGCCCGACACCCTTCCCGGGCCCAGGGCACTGACACTCCGGAATACCCCATCATGCCCGCCCCCGGCAGGACGACGCAGGTCAGCGTACGGGAGACACCGCCTGCGGCTCGGCCGGCGCTGACGGAGGTGCGGGGGGCGCCGCATCAGCCGGCAGGATGGAGTCCGTCACGCCGGAAGCCTTCACCGGCTTGACCACCTCGGCTTCGACAACCCGGGATTCGATCATGATGGTGACCCGGCGATTGCGCGCCCGGCCGTCCGCGGTGGCGTTGTCGGCCACGGGGCGCTGATCGCCGTAGCCCGCTGCGGTCAGGCGCGAGGGCTTGACGCCGCCATCGACAAACAGGCGCACCACGCTCGACGCCCGCACCGCAGAGAGCTCCCAGTTGGACGGGAACATGGCTGTGGCGATAGGTGTGACGTCGGTATGACCCTCGACGGTGATCGGAAATTCGGCGCCCGCCACCACCTCGGCCACCGCCCGCAAGGCCCGGACGGCATCCGCCCCGAGCTGGGCTCCGCCGGGAGCAAACAGAACGCTGGCATTGATCTCGACGGTGATGCCGAAAGCCCCCTCGGTAACCCGCACTTGGCCGTCGGCCACCAGGGGCGCAAGCACCTTGCGAATCTCCTCGGCCATGTTCTTGACCCGCTCGGCCCTGGACTTGCGGGCCTCCTCGGTCTCCGGTGCATCGGACGGCGGCGGTGTGACGTGGGGACGGATGGACGGGATGGGGCTGGAGATGATGTTGGGGCTGTCCTTGTTGCTGGAGATATTGCGAAAGGCACTCACCACCGAATCGGACATGATCCGGTACTTGCCTTCATTCAGGGACGACAGGGAATACATCACCACGAAAAAGGCGAACAGCAGAGTGATGAAGTCGGCGTAGGAAACGAGCCAGCGTTCGTGGTTCTCGTGCTCCTCCTCACCCTTGCGACGCCGCGCCATGCCTCAGCCCCCGTAACCCTTGAGGCGGCTTTCGATGATGCGCGGGTTATCGCCGTTGGCAATGCCGACAAGTCCATCCAGCACCATCTCACGCAGGGACACCAGCGTGCCCACCACGCCGAGCAGCTTCTTGGCCACCGGCAGGAAGATCAGGTTGGCCGAGCCCACCCCGTAGATGGTGGCCACGAAGGCGACGGCAATGCCCGACCCGAGCTTGGACGGATCGGAGAGATTCTCCATGACGTGGATCAGCCCCATCACCGCACCAAGGATGCCGATGGTCGGCGCATAGCCACCGGCGGCTTCCCAGATCTTGGCCCCCTGCTTCAACTGGCTCTCCCAGCTGTCGATCTCCACCTCGAGCACCTCACGCAGGCGCTCCGGCTCAACCCCGTCGACCAGCAACTGCAGGCCCTTCTGGATGAAGGGATCATCGACGGCAGGAATCTGGCTCTCCAGGGACAGCAGACCTTCCTTGCGGGCCACGTGGCTCCAGTTCACGACCTGCTCGATGAGCAGGGAGTGCGCCAGCGTCGGCGGCACGAAGACCCACTTGACCATCTGCATGCCGGTGCGGAAGACCGCGGCGGAACTCTGCAACATCACCGCCCCGAGGGTGCCGCCAATGACGATGAGAAAGGCCGTGGGCTGGATGAGGGACCCCACGTGGCCGCCCTCGAGCACCTGCCCGACCAGAATGGCCGCGAGGGCCAGGGTGATGCCGATGAGGCTGATGCTATCCATTGCAGTACCCGCTCAGAGGCTCAGGAGGCGGTCGCACGACGACCCCGCCCCCGGCCTTCGCCCTTCACTTTCGGCGCATTCTGGATGGCCCCGGAAATGCGCGAACGCAGGCGGGCGATGGCCTGGCTGTGCAGCTGACACACCCGCGATTCGGACACCCCGAGCACTTCACCGATCTCGCGCAGGTTCATGTCCTGTTCGTAATACAGGCCCATCACGGTTTTTTCCCGGTCGGGCAGGTCATCGATGGCCTTGATCAGCACATCACGCATGTTCCCTTCGAGCAGCAGGGTGAGGGGGTCGTTGCCCTCGAGGGTGATGTGACGTTCCAGGTAGTCGTCCTCGCCTTCGCCGGCGAAGTCTTCGAAGTACACCAGCTGGTAGCCCCGCGCCTCCTGCAGCATGTGCTGGTAATCGGCCAGCGGCAGGCCCAGGGATTCGGCCAGCTCGGTCTCGGTGGGGTGCCGGCCATGCTGCTGCTCCAGCTGATGCACGGCCGCCTCGATACGCCGCATGTCGCGCCGCAGGCTGCGCGGCAGCCAGTCGTTCTCGCGCAGGCCATCCAGCATGGCGCCACGGATGCGCTGCACGGCATAGGTTTCGAACTGTGCGCCCAGGCCTTCTTCGTAACGGTTGATGGCATCGAGCAGACCGAGCATGCCGTTCTGGATGATGTCTTCGACCTGCACGCTGGCCGGCAACTTGGCCATCAGGTGGTAGGCAATGCGCTTGACCAGCGGGGCGTACTGGACGACGAGTTGTTCCTTGTCGAGGGTACCGGAGGCGGTGTACATCTTTGCTCAGCTTTCTGGTCTGGTTTTCCGGACGGTGCGGGACGTCACAGGAGTCTCATCGGCACCGATAGGCTTCTACGTGACCCAAGTAACAATATCTCACAAAGATGCGCTCAACCGGCCACGCCAGCCTGCGCTGACCAGGCCCGCAGACGCCGGATGAATGCGCTCGCCCCTTCGGCCGGATGGCGCTCCCCGAGGGGTGCCGTCATTGAGTCGGCCAGGCCGTCGCGCTCCACCTCACCCCGCCATACCAGCGGCAGGCCCACATGGCGTTCGGTGAAGTCGTTGAGGCTGGCGAACAGCGCCGTGGCGTCGGCCCGGTCGCGGGCACCGCTGACCGCCACTTCCAGCGAACCGGCACCTGCCGCCGCCAGGCCCTTGATCCACTGACAGGCACCCCGCGCGCCCACGCCACTGGCCTCGACGACGAGCAGGCGGCGCCCCGCGGCCCGGGCGAAGGGCGTCAGGCGCCGGGCATCGCCCACCGCATGAATGGCCAGCAGGTCGGCGCGACGCTGCAGTTCGGTGATGCCGGCCTCAAGGCGGGCATGATGGGCATCATCAAGCAGCGAAACGGCGTGGACCGTGGCAGCAGCCGGTACGACCCACAGCCCGTCGGCAACCTCACGCATGGTCTCCGTCACTTCATGCTGGCCCTGCAGGGCTCCCAGCAGATCTCCCCCTTCGGGGAAGCCGAAGGCGCTCAGCAGGGAGCCGTCTTCCGGGGCATGTTCGTCGAGCACCACCACCCGGCGGGCACCTTCGGTGAGTGCGACGAGGGTCTGTAGAGCCAGAGCCCTGGGCAGACGGCCCGTAGTAAACAGGGCCACCACAGCCGACGGCGTGCGACGGAACAGGCGGCGCAGGCCAGCGGCCTGATCGGATGCGTGCAACATCTCAGAGGCCTCCGCGCAGGCTGGGTGCTGCCGTCTTGGCGGCAGATGCCATCAGCAGACCGGCCTCGAGGGGCTCGAGACGAAAGGGCGATGCGGCCGGCAACTCCTGGAGAGCCTGGGTCAGCAGCTTGTCGCGATTGGGCAGATGCAGATCCTCCGGCACACGCTGGCCATTGGCCACGTAGAACACTTCGACCTGGTGCCGGATGGCCACGTCGAGAACAGGCGCGAGGGACATGGCCTCGTCCATCTTGGTCAGGATGACGCCGGCCAGATCATCGCCGGCATAGGCCCTGACCACGTCGTCGAGGGTGTCACCGCGGCTGGTGGCGTTGAGCAACAGCAGGCGCGAGACCTTGCCGGCGCCGGTGAGCATGGCCGCCTGTTCGGTCACCATCTTGTCGCGCTGGCTCATGCCCATGGTGTCGATCAGCACCATGTGCTTGTCCCGCAGGCTGGCCAGGGTTTCCCGCAGATCGGTGGCGTCACGCACCACGAACACCGGCACCCCCAGGATGCGGCCGTAGATGCGCAGTTGCTCGTGGGCGCCGATCCGGTAACCGTCAGTGGTGATCAGGGCCAGCTTGTCGGCACCGTGGCGCACCACGCAACGGGCCGCCAGCTTGGCGGTGGTGGTGGTCTTGCCGACTCCGGTCGGGCCGACCAAGGCAAACACGCCACCCCGGTCGATGATGTCGGCGTCGCTGGCCATGGCACGGAAGCGCTGATCGAGGGCCTCGTGGAGCAGGCGGTGGGCATCTTCGGGGGCTTCGTCTTCGGGCACGCTCTCGGCCAGCTCCCGGGCCAGCACGGCAGAAAAGCCCGCCTCCAGCAGATCACCGATGAGGCGGGTGCGGCCGGGGGCGCTGCGCCCCATCTCACCCCAGGCAAAGCCGGCGAGCTGGCGCTCGATCATCTCGCGGATGGCTGCGAGCTCGTTGGCCATCTGGGAATTGGCGGACTCGAGGGCGCGGATGCGGGCCTCTTCCTCAACCCCCGTGGGGCGCTGACGCGGCGGCGCCTCGCGGGACGGGGCGGCATCGGTACGCAGCGGAGAACGCGGTGTCGGGGCGGCAGGCTCGGCCGGCGGACGGCGGACCTGGGTGGAGGCCGCGTTGAACACGTCCCGGGACAGCTCGACCCGGGGCGGGCTGAAGGGCTGCATCTCAGGCTGCCGGGGAGTGGCAGGACGCGGCTGGGCGGCCGGAGCCGGTGCGGGGGAAGCCGCCGGGCGGGCACCCGCCGCACGGGACAGGCTGACCCGGAAATCGTCGTCGAAGAAATCCTCGGCCATCTTGGGGCGCGGAGCAGGCGCTGCCGGTGCAGCCGGCGGTGGCGCCACGGGCACGTTTTGAGTTTGAGCCGCCTGGGCGCGCGCGCGCTGGAGGGTGGCCACATCACCCGCCGGCAGGGCGAGGATCTCCACACCGCCGTTGGCCGCGCGATTGGACAGCACCACCGCGTCCGGCCCGAGGTCGTCCTTCAGCATGCGAAGGGCCTCGCGGGCGGTTTTGGCAAAGTAGCGCTTGACGTTCATGCTCCTGTCTCCGGGGTGCGAAGGCTTTCATGGGCCCACGATGGGCACTTCGGCAGCTTCGATTATCACCAGCGGCCGTGCTTTCGATGGCCGGGAAAAGACAGGTTTTAGGGCGCTATTCCCCCGACAGAGGCGAGGAAACTCAGGATGAGACCGAAATCATGGCGGAGACACGGATCAGGCGCGTCTCCGGAACCTCCGAGTTGGCCACCACCTTGAGGGTCGGGACAGCCCGGCGCAGGAAGCGTGACAGCAGCCAGCGCAAGGGTGCCGGCACCAGCAGGACCGGGGGCAGCCCCGTGTCTTCCATGCGCTGGGCCGCTGCGGCGGTCTCCCGCAGCAGGGTGTCGGCCAGGCCCGGTTCGATGGCCCCGCCATCGGGCCCACCGCCGGCCATGGCCTGCATGAGCACCCGCTCCAGGCCCGGATCGAGGGCCATGACCTGGACCTCGCCATTGCCCGGGAACAGCCCCTGGACGATGGCCCGACCCAGCGCCTGACGCACCCGGGTGGTGAGCTCGAGGGGGTCCTGGATGCGGGGGGCGTGCTCGGCCAGCACCTCGACGATGGTACGCATGTCGCGGATATTGACGCCCTCGTCGAGCAGGTTCTGGAGCACCCGCTGGACACTGGCCAGGGGCAGCAGCTTGGGCACCAGATCCTCGACCAGCTTGGGCGTGTCCTTGGCGATGTGGTCGAGGAGAGCCTGGGTCTCGATGCGGCCGAGCAGCTCCGAAGCATGACTGAGGATGAGATGGTTGAGGTGGGTTGCCACCACCGTGCTGGCATCGACCACGGTGTAACCGAGGGCGTGGGCCTGCTCGCGCTGGGCGGCATCGATCCACACCGCCGGCAGCCCGAAGGCCGGGTCGGTGGTGTCCCGGCCGCTGAGGGGGCCGGACACCCGCCCCGGGTTGATGGCCATGAACTGCCCCGGAAAAGCCGCCCCCACCCCGATCTCGACCCCTTTGAGGACGATGCGGTAGGCGTTCGGCTTGAGCTCCAGGTTGTCACGGATGTGCACGGGGGCGGCGAGAAAGCCGATGTCCCGGGCGAACTTCTTGCGGAGGCCACGGATGCGCTTGAGCAGCTCGCCATCCTGCCCCTTGTCCACCATGGGAATGAGGCGGTAGCCCACCTCCAGGCCGAGCACATCGACCGGGGTCACGTCGGACCAGCTGGCCTCCTGGCTTTCTGCCGGCACCACTGGTGCGGCGCTCGGCGCTTCGGCCTCTTCGACCAGCTCGGCCTGTCGCGCACCACCGCGCCAGGCCAGATAGCCCAGGCCGCTCGCCAGGAGCAGGAAGACGAAGTTGGGCATGCCGGGAATCAACCCCAGGATGCCGAGGATGGCCGCGGTGAGCACCATCACCTGCGGGTTCGAGAAGACCTGCCCGATGACCTGGGAGCCCATGTCCCCGTCGTCACCGACGCGAGACACGACCAGACCGGCCGCCACGGAGATGATGAGGGCCGGCAACTGGGCGACGAGCCCGTCACCGATGGTCAGCAGCGTGTAGTTGGTGGCGGCCTGCCCCAGCTCCATGTTGTGCTGGAGCACCCCGACGATCAACCCGCCGACCACGTTGATGGCCATGATCAGGATGCCGGCCACGGCGTCGCCCCGCACGAACTTCGACGCACCGTCCATGGCGCCGTAGAAGTCGGCCTCCTGGGAGGTTTCGGCACGCCGGCGTTTGGCTTCCTTTTCGTCGATCAGACCGGCATTGAGGTCGGCGTCGATGGCCATCTGCTTGCCGGGCATGGCGTCCAGGGTGAAGCGGGCACCCACTTCGGCGATCCGCCCCGCACCCTTGGTGATCACCACGAAGTTGATCAGGGTGAGGATGATGAAGACGACCAGGCCGACGGCGGTGTTGCCACCCACCAGGAAGTGACCGAAGGCCTCGATCACCTTGCCCGCGGCATCCGGGCCGGTGTGGCCCTCCAGCAGCACGACCCGGGTGGAAGCCACGTTGAGCGACAGGCGCAGCAGCGTGGTGACCAGCAGCACCGTCGGGAAGACCGAGAAATCCAGCGGCTTGCGGGTGTACATCGCCACCAGCATCACCATCACCGACACCGCGATGTTGAAGGTGAACATCAGGTCCAGCACAAAGGCCGGCAGCGGCAGCACCATCATCGAGAGGATCAGGATGATGAGCAGCGGGCCGGCCAGGGTGCGGATGTTGCCCGGGGCGAAGAGCGTACGCAGGTTCAGGCTACCGTTCATGGCTGCCATGGTCTCCCGTTTCCGGTCGGAGGAAAGGCCGGAAGAAACCGGGATTTCGGGGTCAATTCAGTGCCGGCTCAGGTCTCCGGGGCGTCGGCAGCCGGATCCATGCCCGGCGGAACGGCCAGACCGCTGGGCTGCTCGGGCGGCAGCCCCCCTTCGGCAATCCAGTGATTGAGCTGGAACACCCAGGCCATCACCTCGGCCACCACGGTGTACAGCTGGGCGGGGATCTGCTGCTCGAGTTCGCAGTGGGCATACAGCGCCCGGGCCAGTGGCGGCGCCTCGAGAATGGGAACGCCGTGCTCCCGGGCCAGATCGCGGATGCTGTGGGCGATCAGGTTCATGCCCTTGGCGACCACGACGGGGGCGCCGGAACGCTCCGGGTCGTATTTCAGCGCCACCGAATAGTGGGTCGGGTTGGTCACCACCACGTCGGCCGTCGGCACCTGGGTCATCATGCGACGGCGGGACATTTCCCGCTGGGCAGCACGGATGCGGGCCTTGATCTGCGGGTCGCCTTCCTGCTCCTTCATCTCCTGGCGCACGTCTTCCTTGCTCATGCGCAACTTGCGGTGATATTCCCAGAGCTGGTACGGCACGTCGATGGCGGCGATGAGGGCCAGACTGGCGACGATGAGCAGGGTCGCCAGCAACACCAGGCTGGCAAAATCGTCCATGCTCGCCTCGAGGGGCTGGAGCATCAGGGCAAAGAGATGGTCCCGCTCCCGCCACACGACCCACACGCCCACGCCCCCAACCAGAGCCGCCTTCAGGCTGGCCTTCACCATCTCGGCCAGACCGTGGGTTGAGAACATCCGGCCCAGCCCCTGCATGGGGTCAAGGCGGGTGAGGTCGAAGCGCAGGGCGTTGACCGAGAACACCCACCCACCCATCACGAAGGGCACTGACAGCGCGGCAACGATCAGCGCCAGCAGCAGGGGCGTGATGGTGAGCAACCCATCGGTGGAGAGTTCAGCCAGGATCTGCAGCATGCCGGTGGTGCTGAAGGCCTGGTTGCGCTCGAAACTGAGGCCCGACTTGACCATCTGCATCATGCGGTGCCCACCCCAGCGGCCGAGCACGTACAGGGCCGTCACCCCGACGATCAGCGAGATGAAGGTGGCCAGCTCCCGGGAGTGGGGAACCTGCCCCTCTTCCCGGGCCTGCTCCAGCCTTCGCGGTGACGCTGATTCTGTTTTTTCGAGGTCGCTGTCTTCAGCCACGGACGGCTCGACGGTAGTTCAGACCCGCTCAGGATACGCGGGCACCACCGTCGATCACGGCCTGAACAGACCGGCTTTGCCCGGGCTATTCCGGGCCGGCGTGCGCCGGTCAGCGGGTGACGATGTTGCTGCCGACCAGATTCTGCATGGCGATGGCCTCCCGCTGCAGTTCCGACAGTCTGAAACTCAGCAGCATCAGCTGGTCTTCCATCTGACCGAGGAGTTCGCGGCAGGCCTGGACGGGGCTGCCCGCCAGCACGCGCGTCGAATCGATGCGCGCCTGAAGTTCGGAGAGCATTGCCTCCTGACCGGGGTGGGAGGCAATGAACTGGCGCAGGGCCCGCTCCCGGGCCTCGAAATAGGCTACCGGATCGCGCTCGGCCAGATGTTTCCAGTAATCGAAGTCAAAGCCACCCATGTGCCCTCCCCCTGCCGGATCGGGACCGTGGTGGAAAAAGCACGGGCAAGGGCAGTCAGGAACGATCCTAACCGGCCCTCGCCCGGTGATGGGCGGTCTACGTCACACCACGGTGTTTCAAGGTGTGACGATGTGGCATAAGTCGCGGCGGATTACCTCAGGCGGCGAGGGCGGGAAGCTCCATCTTGGCCAGCAGGGCGCGACGCGACACACCACCACCACGGCTGTCCCCCAGGGCGCCGAGCAGTTCCTTCATGTCGAGGATCAGCACGATCTGCCCGTTGGACAGGGTGGTGACGCCGGCAACCCCCTTCGGACGGAAGTCATCCAGGGACTTGATCACCGCGTCCTCGCGACCGGCGAAGCTGTCGATGGCCAGGATGAAGCTCTGCTCCGCGCTCTGCATGAGCACACCGTACTCGGGCGTCTGGACCGGCTCCCAGCCCAGGAGGGACGAGAGGGGCATGATGGGCAGCACTTCGCCACGCACCACCATGGTTGCCCGTCCGCCGACCTCCTGCACCTCGGCCGGCTCGATCGGCAGGATCTCGCGGACCATGGACAGGGGCACGGCGAAAGGCTGCTCGCCGAGGCGGACCAGCAGTACCGGCAGGATCGCCAGTGTCAGGGGCAGGCTGATGACAAAGGTGGTGCCTTTGCCCAGGCTGGAGCGGATCTCGATGGAGCCGTTGAGCTTCTGGATGTTGGTACGCACCACGTCCATGCCCACGCCGCGGCCGGACACGTCGGAGATCTGGCTGGCCATGGAGAAGCCGGGCAGGAACACCAGGTTGTAGCTCTGGCGTTCGTCCATGGTGTTGGCCTCTTCATCGGTGATGAGGCCCTTCTCGACCGCCTTGGCGCGCAGGCGCTCGGCGTTCATGCCACGCCCGTCGTCGGCCACCAGGATCACGATGTGATCGCCCTCCTGGCGCGCCTCAAGACGCACGATGGACTTTTCGGGCTTGCCGTTGGCGAGTCGATCCTGGGTTTCCTCGACACCGTGATCCACCGCGTTGCGGATGAGGTGGATGATCGGGTCGGACAGATCCTCGATCATGGTCTTGTCGATCTCGGTTTCCTCACCGGAGAGCACCAGCTCCACGTCCTTGCCCAGGTTGCGGGCCAGGTCGCGGGCGATCCGCGGATACTTCTGGAACAGGCGCCCGATGGGCTGCATGCGGGTCTTCATCACCGCGTTCTGCAGATCGGACACCAGCAGGTCGAGCTGACTGACCGCCAGATCGAGGGCATGCAGGGTTTCCGTATCGCTGCGCCCGTTGAGGATGTCGCTGCGCAGGGCATTGAGTCGATTCTTGGTCAGACCGATCTCACCCGACAGGTTGAGCACCTGGTCGAGCCGCGCGGTATCGACGCGAATCGAGTTGTCCCGCTGCTTCTCGCTGTCACGCCGCCCAATCGGACCTGAGGCCCCCGGCTTGTCGGTGACGCGCCGGCCGACCGCGGCCTTGATGATCTGCTCGGGGGTCTTCTGGGCCAGTTCCTCGTCGGACTGATGCATGGGTACCGGCAGCGAGGCAGGGACCTCGACGGGCGCGGCGGCGGCCGGAGCAGCCCCGGTCACGGTCTCGAACAGGGCATTCCAGTCCAGCCCGTCCTGGGAGGCGGCGGCAACCGGCACCGGCGGCGAGGCCACCGGAGCGGCACGAACCGGCGCAACAGCCGGTTTGGCAGTGCCCCCCGACAGATTGCCGGCAATGGCCAGGCGCAGACTGTCGATCAGCTGCGGGTCGGCCGCCGCAGGCTGAACACCCTGCTCCAGGTAGCCGAACATGTCGCGCACCGCGCCGGTGGAGGACAGGATCACATCCATGACGTCGGGCGTGATGGCCAGTTCACCGTTGCGCAGCTTGTCGAAGAGATTTTCGGTGAGGTGGCACAGGGTGACCAGCTCGGCAGCGTTCAGAAAGCCGGCCCCCCCCTTGATGGTGTGAAAGCCACGGAAGATGTCGTTGAGCAGGCCCTTGTCGTTGGGCGCCCGTTCGAGATCCACCAGCTTGTTGTCGACACCTGACAGGAGATCTCCGGCCTCCACAAGGAAGTCCTGGAGAAGGTCATCCATCCCGGAAAAATCGCTCATTGCATTCGCTCCTTGCGGGCTTGCCCGCTTCAGCCCGGATCAGAAACCCAGGCTCTCCAGCAGGTCATCCACCTGCTCCTGGCTGGACACCACGTCATCCCGGCCCACCGCATTGATCACCGGACCGTTCATCAGGGTGTCCGGTGCCTCTGCCTTGCGCTCGGCGGGCATGGCCTCGATCAGGACCTGAAGCAGTTGCTGCTCCAGCCCCTGGGCCAGATCCACCACTTTCTTGATGACTTGCCCGGTGAGATCCTGAAAATCCTGCGCCATCATGATTTCCATCAGCTGGGCACTGGTCTCCCGGCTCCCCGTCACCACATGACCGAGGAAGTCACGGGTTTCACCGGCAAGAACGCGGAACTCATCCGGCGACAACTGCTGCGCGTAGAGGCGATCCCAGCGCGCCTTGAGGGCGGCCGCGTCGGTTTCGGCCCGATCCTGGATGGGCTTGGCGATATCCGTGGCGTTCAGCACCTTGCTGGCAGCCTGCTCGGTCATCTCGGCGATGTAGGTCAGGCGCTGCCGGGCATCGGGAATGGCATGGGCGGCCTCCTGAAGGCTTCGGTCATACCCGAGCTCACGCAGGGTGTCGTGCAACTGACGCGTCATCACGCCAATGCGGTTGAAGACCTTGTCACAACTGTGGGCCGGCTCATCGCCAGCCGCGCCAGCATGCTCGCTGGCGGAATACTCACCAGCCACGGAATCGAACAGGGCCTGGAGTTCGTCGTCATCACCACCAGCGGATACGGCCGGCGAGACCACCTCAAGATGCGGAGGGGCTGCGGTGGGAGCGACTGTCGCCCCCCCGGCAATGCTGTCAAACAGGGACTGCAGGTCGTCGCTATCGCCCGATTCATCGAATTTAAGACGCTTTGCCATGATGGAGCTCCGTCTGATCGGCTGCTTCAGGCAGCTTTTTGGCCCATCTTTTCGAAGATCTTTTCGAGCTTCTCGGACAGGGTGGCCGCGGTGAAGGGCTTGACGATATAGCCGCTGGCCCCGGCCTGTGCCGCAGCGATGATGTTCTCCTTCTTCGCTTCGGCCGTGATCATCAGCACCGGCAGATGCTTCAGCGACGGCGTCGCCCGGATGTTCTGCAGCAGGGTCAGGCCATCCATGTTGGGCATGTTCCAGTCCGTGACGACGAAATCGAAAGGCAGGGAATTGAGCTTCTGCAGGGCGATCTGACCGTCCTCGGCCTCATCCACGTTGGTGAAGCCAAGCTCCTTGAGCAGATTGCGGACAATGCGCCGCATGGTCGAAAAGTCATCGACAACGAGAAATTTCATCTTGGGGTCCGACATGTTGTTGATCTCCGTTCAATCCCGGTATGCACGCATCAGGAGGGGGCGCAGGGTGTCTGCCAGAACGTCGGCGTCAAACTTTGCGACATAGGAATCGACGCCAACACTCTTGCCCATGGCCCGGTTGGCCTCGGACGACAGGGATGAGTGCATGACGACCGGAATGCCTTCAAAACGGCTGTCCGCCTTGATGTTGCGGGTGAGCACATAGCCGTCCATCTCGGGCATCTCTGCGTCCACCAGAATAAGGTTGAGTTCGTCGCGCAGGCTCACGCCTCGCTGCTGGGCATGATTGGCCATGCCCTCCAGACGGGTCCAGGCCTCGAGTCCGTTCAGGGCATGCTTGTGGCGCACGCCGAGCTTGTCCAGGGTCTCCGCGATTTTCTTGCGGGCCACCGCCGAATCATCCACAAAGAAGAGGTTGACGTCCTGCCCGCCCTCCAGGGGATGGATCTGCCCCACCACTGCCTCACCAAAGGTGCTGGCCAGGATGGTCTCCACATCCAGAATGGAGACGAGCTTGCCATCCTGCAACTCGGTGATGGCCGTGATGAAGTGATGCCCACCGGAGGTGACGTTGTCCGGCGCCCGGACCTTGTCCCACTCGACGCGGATGATGCGATCCACCTCGTGCACCAGGAAGCCCAGTGTGCGCTTGCTGTATTCGGTCACCATCATTGAGCCGCCCAGCGGATCATCCGACGCGGAAATTCCCATGACCTTGGCCAGGGCCAGCACCGGAATCACGTTGCCACGCAGCGAGATCAGCCCCTCCACGCCAGCCGGCATGTTGGGCGCCTTGGTGATGAAGGGTGTGCGCGACACCTCGCGAACCTTGAAGACATTGATGCCGAAGATCTCCTGGGTACCCAGCGAGAACAGCAGGATCTCCATGCGGTTCGAACCGGCCAGTTTGGTGCGGGCATCGACAGCTTCGAGCAGCCCACGATCGACACGATCCATGTTCATGATGCTCCTCTGCGTTCAGGCGGTCTTGGTCAGGTTGGCGCGCTGGGTGATCAGGCGGCGCAACACTTCGGCAAGGCGCTGGGGTTCGAACTTGGCGACGTATTCATCGACACCGACAGAGCGACCGAGTTGCTGGTTGGACATGCCTGACAGGGATGAATGCATGATCACCGGCACGCCTTCAAAGCGCGGGTCGGACTTGACCTTCTTGGTGAGGATATAGCCGTCCATCTCGGGCATTTCCACATCGGTGAGAATCAATGCCACCAGATCCTTGACCTTGCGGCCCGAAGCGGCGGCATAGGAAGCCAGCTTCTCGAGCTCATCCCAGGCCGCACGGCCATTGACCGTTCCGACGTAGCGCACACCCAGCACGTCCAGAGTGCGCTCGATCTGCTTGCGGGCAACGGAGGAATCATCGGCAAAATACACGGTGATCGGCTCTTCCGCCTCGATCGGCTCGATGCCCTTGAACAGGAATTCGTCGTCGTAGCGGGTTGTCTCGGACAACACTTTCTCGACATCGAGAAGCATCACCAGCTTGGGCCCGGGCAGCTCGGTGACGGCGGTCACCAGACCGCCCAGGTTGGCCGTCAGCATGTCGGGCGGCACGCGCATCTGCGACCAGTCCAGACGCAGGATGGTGTCCACGGCTTCGACCAGGAAGCCCTGGGTGTGACCGTTGTATTCGGTGACGATCATGATCTCGCGGGGGCTGTCGGACCCCATCCCCGCGTACTTGGCCAGGTCGACGACGGGAACGAGAACGCCCCGCAGGCTGACCATCCCTTCCACGGACGAAGGCATTTCGGGCGCCGCCGTGATGGGTGGCGTACGCATCACCTCGCGGACCTTGAAGACGTTGATCCCGAAGGTCTCACGTCGTCCGGTGCGCGGGTCCAGGCCCAGGGTGAACAGCAGGATTTCAAGCTTGTTGGTGCCGGCCAGCCTGGTGCGCGCGTCAATGTTCTTGAGAAGTTCGGACATGCTCAATCTCCGTCTCAGACCCCTGCCGACCCGATGGCGCAGGCTCCGATCTGGAAGCAATATCGGCGGGGGGCAAACAATCTTGAGGCTTCCGGGGCCAGATGGCGCGCGGCCTGCACAAGAAAAAACGGCCCGCAGGAAGGCGGGCCGAACACACTCACTGAAGCGGGGAAAAGAGAGGCGGATCAGGCCCTGTAGCCGATCCGGAAGCCGCCCCAATGGCGGCCATTGACGTAAACAGGGGCCGAGATGTCGTGCATGATCTCGCCGGTATCGCGGCGATAGGTTTGAATCAGGAAGGGCATTTCATGCTTGCCGCACTGTTTTCCGACCGGGTCGTCGAAGACCCGCTTGCTGCGATTACCGACGAAATCCTTCTCGTAATCACCCGTCAGTTGCAGGGAGAAACGTTTGTTGTGGGTGGGCACATAGCCGTTGCGATCCGTCCCGATGGCATAGACGACCTCCTGATTCCCGTCGAGCAGACGCTCCTGCAGGATGGGGAAGAGGCGGTCGGTCAGGCTGTCGAAACGGGTGCTGTATTTCTGCGGTCGAGTGTTGGCAATCGGTTTGTAGGCGTCATCAAACAGATCCGCCTCGCTGACCTGTCCGCTGGCCACGGCCTGCTCAAGGAGCATGCCCATCTGGCGGGCCCCATCCCGCACGATGTCCGGCATCTTCTTGTGCACCAGCATGGCCTGCTCGCCGGCGGCCCCCAGCTTGAAGACCCGGCTGATCTCCTTGAGGTTCATGGCCAGCCCGCTCAGGCTGGTGGCTTCGTCCAGGGTCTCCCGGGCACCGGCCGAGTTGCGCCCCACCATGTCCATGATCTGCCGCACATGCCCCACGATCTGGTCAGCCTCGCGGCTATGAGCATTGATGGCCGCGGCAATGGCGTCCACCTTCTCCATGGTCTGGCGCGCACCGTCGTTGATCTGCTGGAGCGATCCGGCCGCCTTCTGGGCCAGTTCGGCACCTGCGTGAGCCTGGGAGCTACCGGCATCGATGGACGCAATGGCGCTGCGGGTCTCCGTCTGAATGGCCGCAATCATGGTGCCAATCTCGGTTGTGGCGGTGGAGGTCCGCTCCGCCAGCTTGCGCACCTCGTCGGCCACCACGGCAAAGCCGCGCCCCTGCTCGCCCGCCCGGGCGGCTTCGATCGCCGCATTGAGGGCAAGCAGATTGGTCTGATCCGCAATCTCGCGAATCACCTTGACAATGCCGCTGATGGCCTCTGAACGCTCGCCAAGCGCAGAGATGACTTTTGCCGAGTCCTCCACCGAGCGGGCAATCTGCTCGATCTCCCGGGAGGCGCTGGTGACAACCTCCGCGCCCTTGACGGACAACTCCCGCGCCACCTGGGCATTGGTTGCGGTCTGGCTGGCATGTTCGGCGACAGCGCCGACTCCGGTCGTCATCTGTTCGATGGCCAGCACCATGCTCTCTGCTGCACCCTGCTGGCTGCTTGACCCTTCCGCAACGCGCCCGGCATGCCCCGACAGCAGATCCGCTGCCTCGTGCACCCGCTGGGCGTCGAAGATCACCTTGCCGACGATGCCCTGAAAGCTGCTGATCAACTCGTTGAAGACCGACTCGACCTCGCCCACCTGCCCGGAGGACACCGCCACACGGCGGGACAGGTCACCGTCCTTGTGCATGGCCCGGATGGTGTCACGCAACTCGGTCAGGGGATGGATGAACAGCACCCGGACCGACACCAGCAGAATGACGCCGACCGTCACCCCGAGGGCCACGCAGACACCGACGAAGCCCGCGGACAGGGAGAGGCCGAACGCCACGCCTGCGCCGAGGGCGCCGCCTCCGGCAACCAGGCCGGCCAGAATGGAGACAATGGAAACTTGCATGATGTTCGGCGATCCCCGCTCGTCAAGAGAAGGAAAGCGAGCCGTGGACCCGCCCCCCGGAATCGGCGGCAAAGCAATCGCCGACACCTCGTCCTTGCACCCGCACAGCGCGGGCATCAAAGGCTTCGAGGCGTTTATCGGCGCAGTCCGGCCTAACTTGAGGACCCGAAAAAGACTCAAAAGGCGCTGTTTCGCGCCTTTATGACGTTCGCTCGGCGAGGCGGAAGAGGACGTCCACGCGGTTGCCGACCCCGCTGTAGCGGACCTCCTCGCACACCCGGAGCAGGAGCGGAATGCCACGGCCATGGCCCTTCAGGATGTCCTCACCCGTCGGCTCCAGACCCGCCGAACGGATCTGCTCCTCGTGGTCGAATCCCGGGCCCGTATCGGCGCAGCTGATGTGCAGAACGGGCGGCTGGCCATCCCCCTGGCGCAGGGAAAGCTCGAATTCCACCGCGCCCATTTCAAGCCGCGCAAGACGGCGACTCCGCTCGTCGAGAAACACATCCATCCCTTCCACGCCAGCCTTGAGGGATGAGGGCAGACGCAAGAGACCGTGATCGAGGGCGTTGTTGAAGAGTTCGGAAAGCACCAGAAACAGACGCCCGGCGAACGGCCGCACGCCTTCGAACTGCTCTATCGCACCGAGCACCAGGGGCACGGCGTCAAGACGCTTGAGATCCGCAGCCCCCAGGCGCAAAACAAAGCGCCAGTCACTGGCCGTCGGCGCCGCCGGAAGCTCTCCGGAGCTCACCGCAGGCACCGGTTGAGGCGTATCGGTCAGGGCGATCTGGGCAATCGAGATGTCATCCCGCGGCGGACTGCCACCCGTCAGGTCCTGCACGATCTCGGTGAGCCGGGGCAGGCGCAGCCCGGCGTGAAGGCCGTTCAGCGCCACACCCAGTCCATCCACCCCCAGAGCCTGACCCGCAGCATCCTCAAGCTCGATCAGCCCATCGGAAAACAGCAGCAGATGGTCGTGGGGATTGACGACGTGGGCATCCACGGTGCCGTCGAATTCATCATCGTCAACGACGCCGAGGGGGAAGTGATGCCGGTTGAAATGCAGGCGCACCCCGCCATCCGGCCGGACCAGCAACGGCCCGGGATTGCCACCGTTCCAGACCGTCACGTAGCGCTCGCGAAAGTTCACGGCAACGAGAGTGGCCGCGATGAAACGGTCCACCGGCAGCAATGCCCGCACCTTGCTGTTGATCTCCCGGGCAATGGCATCAATGCCGAAGCCACGCTCGGTCATGCGGTAGAACGGTGCGGTCACGGGAAGCACGTTGAGCGATGCGGCCAGGCCGTGCCCTGCGCCATCGGCCAGCAGCACGTGGAGCACGTTGCCCGGGGTCCGGGCCGCGGCGATGAGATCACCGCTGAACTCCGCGGCGGACGCGATCCAGTGAGACACCGCCGGGTCGCCCAACGCCTCCCGGTTGATCAGGCGCTCCATCACGAAGCGCGCCAGGCGCTGCTCCTCTTCCTGCAGACTGCGGTAGCGGGCCAGTTCGCGGTTACGGGCTTCGGCCTGACGCTGCATGGCCTTCAAGCGGAGGATCACCCCCAGCTTGGCGTGCAGCATCTCGCGGGATGCGGGCTTGCACAGATAGGCATCCGCCCCGGCCTCCAGGGCACGCATCTGCGTCGCCTCATCAAGGCTGCCGGTAAAGACCAGACTCGGGATCCAGCTACCCCCCGTGCGGGCCCGCACCGTCTTGAGCAGCTCGATACCGTCCATGCCAGGCAGGCCGACGTCCGTCATGAGGACGTCCGGATAGGCCTCGGCAATGTGATCGAGGGCCTCGGCTGCAGTGCTGACACCGGCGACACGATGCCCCAATGCCACGAGATCCCGACGAATCAGGTAGAGATCGTCGGGATTGTCATCAACTACGAGGATGAAGAGGGATTCGGCGTCGTGCTCCGCCACCGTCAGACGATCGGGAACAGCTTGCCGAAGTTGGCGATGTCGAGAACCTGCCGGACGCTGCCCTTGGCATTGGCCAGACAAACCGTCTTGCCGGAGCTTTTGGCCTTGTCCCGCAGCATCAGCAGCATGCCGAGGGCCGAGCTGTCCAGATAGGCCACGTTACCGAGATCCACGGCCACCTCGGTGGTTCCCGGACTGCCCAGGGCGCGGTCGACGGCATCGCGAAATTCACGATGGGAGTTGAAATCAAATCGTCCGGAGAGCTGAATCCTGGCCTGACTCTGCTGGGTGCTGACGCTGGTATCCATTTCTGTTGCCTCTATTTTTTCACTGACTCTTGCGACTCTGCCGGAACCGACCGGCCGCTGCCCCCACAACCTCTATGCCTTGATGCCCCGCTTATCCGTCATGCGCAGGCGATTCAGCACGCGTAAACCGACCTCCCGGAGAGGCGCCACTTCATCAAGGGCTCCGATGGCCGCCGCTTCACGCGGCATGCCATACACCACGCAGGACTCCTGGTCCTGGCCGATCGTCCATGCACCGGCCTGACGCATGGCCAGCAAACCCTGGGCTCCATCCTTGCCCATTCCCGTCAGGATGACACCCACGCCGTTGGCGCCCACTTGCGTCGCCGCCGACTGGAAGAGCACATCCACCGCCGGCCGATGCCGATTCACCGGCTCCGACTGGGCAAGCTCACATTGGTAACCCCCGGCCACGCGCCGCACAGACAGGTGGGAATGCCCGGGAGCGAGGTAGGCGGTGCCAGGCACCACGCGCTCGCCATGCTCGGCCTCTTTCACCCGCAAACGGCAAAGACCATCCAGACGCTTTGCAAAAGATGCGGTGAACATCTCCGGCATATGCTGGACCATCAGGATCGCAGGCATGTGTTCCGGCATGGAACATAGCACTTCCTTGATCGCCTCGGTGCCTCCGGTGGAGGCGCCTATCAGCACCAGACGCTCATGCAGGGCACGTTCCGAGACGCCCCCCGCCGCACTGGCAATCTGCCCGAGAGGCTCGCGCAGCAAGGGTTTCGGGCTTGGCGGGGGCGCCACCGGCACCCTCGGCCGGGCACCGAAAGCGCACCGCACCTTGTCACAAATTTCTACACGATACGCTTCGATGCCGGCAGTCGAATCGAGTCGGGGTTTCGGAACAAAATCGACAGCACCCAATTCGAGCGCCTGCAAGGTAGCCTCCGAACCACGCCGGGTCAGACTTGAAATCATGACGACAGGCATCGGCCGGAGCCTCATCAAGCGCGCCAGAAAATCGAGACCATCCATTTTTGGCATCTCGATATCCAGGGTCAGGACGTCCGGATTGAGGGTCTTGATCATTTCCCGGGCAGCAATAGGATCGGGTGCAGAGCCCACCACCTCGAGGTCGGGCGCCGAGTTGATCACTTCGCTCAAAACACTGCGCATCAGCGCAGAATCATCGATAACGAGAACCTTGATGACCATGCTTCATTCCAGTTGCGTACGGAGCCAGGCCCCGTCATCCAAATAGCTCAACGTCACCCTGAACATTGTCGCGTCGAAGTCGGGCTTCATATTCGCGCTCACGGGCAATAAGCGTGTCATTTTTCACGCGAACCAGCTTTTTCATCATCACCCGCCCGCTGACAGGAAAGAAATAGACCTTCCGGGGATAAATGTCGAGAAGATCCTGGGCCACCACGGGTATGCGTTCGGTCTGCAGATAATCGAGCACGAACTCCACGTTCTTCTCACCAACCTGGGCCTGCGAGAGGCTGGCGAGCACCCTTCCACCCCCGAATACCTTGGCCTCAAGACTGCTGCGTCGGGCACCCAGTTTGAGCAGGTGGTTGAGCAGCACTTCCATGGCATAGGCACCGTAGCGAGCCGATGAAGAAAGCACGTCCAACTCGCCACCGTTGTCCGGCAGCATGAAGTGGTTCATGCCTCCCAGGCCCTTGTCCCGGTCCCGAACGCAGGCGGTGACACAGGAACCCAGCACGGTGACCAGCACGATATCGGAGGTGGTCACGAAATACTCTCCGGGAAGCACCTTGACCGCATCGCACCCGAAAGTGCGATCAAAGTAGCGGTTGGTGGCCATGTGCTCCACATAGCCGGCTTCAGCGTGCACGGACCGTCCTTTCGTAAACCGTCCGCCCGAGGGAGCGGAACAGGTCGGCGGCATGCAGGAAGCTCTCTGAATGCCCCGCGAAGAGCAGGCCATCCGGCTTGAGCAGCGGGACGAAGCGCTCCAGGATGGCGTGCTGGGTGGGCTTGTCGAAGTAGATCATCACGTTGCGGCAGAACATGACGTCAAACGGCCCCTGCACCGCCCAGCTCTTGTCCAGCAGATTGATGCGCTTGAACTCGATCAGACGTTGCAACTCCGGACGGACCCGGGCCTGCCCATCCTGACTGCCCGTACCCTTCAGGAAGAAACGCTGCATGCGCTCCCGTGAGAGCCGCTCGACCCGGTCCATGCCATACACCCCCTTCTGCGCCGTCGCCAGGACGTTGGTGTCGATGTCGGTAGCGACGATCTGCACCGGTGGCGTCAGGGAGTTGAACGCCTCGCAGGCGGTGATGGCCAGACTGTAGGGCTCCTCGCCAGTGGATGCGGCGCTGCACCAGATGCGGAACGGCGTCCTCGATACGTGCTTCTTCAAGCGCTCGGCCAGGATGTCGAAATGGTGTGCCTCCCGGAAGAAGGAGGTCAGGTTGGTGGTCAGACTATTGACGAAAGTCTCCCACTCGTCCGGCTCCCGCTGGGCGCGATCCAGATATTCGGCAAAAGTCCGGTCCCCACGGGCCCGCAGACGCCGGGCCAGCCGGCTATAGACCATATCCTGCTTGATCGGCGAAAGCGAGATGCCGGCGTGCTTGTAGATCAGCTCCCGGACGCGCTCGAAATCACGGCTGGAAAACTCGAACTCGCGCTCGGGCATCGGCAGGGACGGTGCGCGCACAGGGGTGGAGGCCACTTGCGGGGAGGAGAGCCCCGGGCGGCTCCCCGTCGAAGATCCAACAGGAGCCCGGGGGTAACGGAGAGGCAGCTTCTCAGACATGGCTCAACCTCTCTCAGAACTCTTCCCACTCATCGTCGATCTCGCTTCCACCACCCGCCCTGCGCACCTTGGGAAGGGGGGCCGCAGTCGCCCGGGGCGCTACCGGACGGGCACGCTCGGGCAGGCGGGCGACATTATCGGGAACAGGGGCCGGCTGCCCGGCTTGCGGACTCCCGGCATGAAGCCGGAACATGGCCACCGAGCGCACCAGGCTGCGGGCTTGATCTTCCAGGCTCTCTGCGGCGGCGGCGGCCTCCTCGACCAGAGCCGCATTCTGCTGCGTCACCTCGTCCATCTGCCCCACTGCCTGCGTCACCTGCTCGATCCCGCTGCTCTGCTCCGAGCTCGCCTCCGCAATCTCCGTCACCAGCGACGACAGTTTCTGGAAGTTCGATACCACCTCCTCCATCGTCTGGCCCGCCTCGTTCACCAGCTTGGCCCCGTCTTCCACCTTGTCCACGCTGTCCGCGATCAGTGCCTTGATCTCCCGTGCCGCCTGCGCGCTGCGCTGCGCCAGGCTCCGAACCTCGCTCGCCACCACCGCAAAACCCCGACCCTGCTCGCCCGCACGCGCCGCTTCCACCGCCGCGTTGAGCGCCAGGATGTTCGTCTGGAAGGCAATCGAGTCGATCACCCCGATGATGTCGGCGATCTTCTTCGCGCTCTCCTGGATCGAGCCCATCGTCTCGACCACACGGCCCACCATCGCTCCACCCTGCTCCGCCACTTCGTTGCTCGAGCCAGCCAGCTCCTT
>NZ_JAKLLN010000025.1 GCF_023150065.1 Zoogloea sp. | reverse complement strand
ATGCCTGTCGTGACCCAAAAGACAGGATGTAAACAGAAATCAGCCTTTGTGAACAGCCCCTTGAGCAAGCGCAGGGATTAAATGTCCACAGACTCTAGAGGGGTCAGTCGGCTAGGTCATAGAGCAAGCATCCAGAGATGCTGAGGAGTCACACGGCGTAGAACCTCCCCGCGAAACAAGGGCCGACCGCCCTGTTCAGCAACCCATGCGACAAGCTCCGAACAGAACCAGCGGTCCTTCTCCGCGAGGCGCCGCGCCCGCAGCACGATGCCCAGTAGCGCACGCCAGTCGTACCCCTTTCCAACTTGCGAGCGGGCAGCTGATAGCGCGGCGTCCTCATCTGGCATCGGCACGTCGATAAACTCAATCCGTGCGTGTTTGCGCGCGAACTCAGTCAAGGCGCACTCCCGAACGCGGGGCCAGACAGCCTCAATGACGTGATCCCCGTCGATGATGGCCGCGTGGCTGTACTCGCTCCACGTGAATGCACGTATCAACAGAGACCCAATCCTGGGCGACGAGCAGAGCGCGATACGCATCACAAACCCGCCATCATCACGAAGGCCGCATCGACCTGGGCGGAGGAGAGCCCGAATTGTGCGGCCATGGCGTTGAGGATCGGATTATGCCGCTCGAACTCGTTTGAGTCGTCGTACCAGTCGGCCGCATCCTGTCCGGCCTGGGCCGAGGTGTCGAGTCCAGCGCGCCAGGCATCGACACCGGCTCGCAAGCCGAGGCGGGTAAGGCCCTGGCGAAACTGACGGCGGGTGACTTTTGTTGGCACGTCGACTTTCTGCAAATCAACCCCGGTCCGCACCTCCCACTTGTTTGGCCCAACCCAAGCGATCTGCTTCTCTCCGGCCACCGCTTCGGCGTCCGTCCGGGTGGTGCGATACAGGATTGTCACGGGAAAACCTCCAAGAACAAGCCATCCACCGAGCCCCAGCCTGCAGCAGCTACAAGATTAAATCGAACTTGTAGCACCACGTCTGCGCTGTCGAAATTCGCGCTCGCATTGGAAACCGTGTAATTGCCGGAGCCAAATGTAGAGCCATCGGGCAAACGCATCCCCGCCGTTCCCAAGGAGCCCATTCTGGCTATCGTGAATGATGCCGCGCCATAGCTAGTCGTGGATGTGCTTTGGTCGGCCGCAACGATGCCATTCAGATGGACCCGCATCAGCTTTGTGGATGCCGATGTATCGCCCCCACGGAGCACATTGATCTTTATCGACCCGTTCGACGATAGCGTTCCAGCTGGAATTGTGATGCTGCCGCACACTACGGGCGACAAATACGGTAGCGCCCCGGTTATTGCAGTCCCGGGAGCCACTGTCTGAGACGTAGCGTTCTGAAAAGTGAAGGTGTTAGCGTCAACAACATTCAAGTTGTTGTACCAACCGGCCGGGATTGCCGCAGATTCAGGCCAAAAAATACGATAGCCATTCCTTGTTGCTGGAATGCCATGGCCGGCAGCTGTCACGGTTACTAGATTGCCAGCCTGGCCGTACGTCGCCCCGGAAACAAGCGATGCGATTACGCTCGGTGCAAAGTCAGCGAACTTTAGTACCTTGGGGACAAGGACTGACGTCCCGTTCGGCTTTATGAGGCTGTCCCCAGACCAGCGAGCGACGCCCCATTTCAGCATGTTACGAACAAAACCCATCATGGCTTACACCCAGTCGCTTTCACCGGTCAGCACGCCGGAGGTGTAGGTGTAGGTCTTGGTTCGGGTGGTGCCGAAGAGCGTCCAAGTCTCACTTGTCAGCACCCCGGCGGTGTAGATGTAGGTCCGCGATCCGGCGCCGACGAATGCTGCTATGGAGAGCTTGATCAGAGAGATCAGCGACGCCGCAGAGTCGTACCAGGGGGCGCGGGCATCAGCGGGGGCGCCCGCTGCCGTGGCGGTGGCCTGCGTTGCCGTCTTGACCTGCAGCTGGGTCGCCTCAGTGGTGTCGGAGGATCCGCCGCCAGTGCCTCCCGACACGGTCCCGGAGATGATCAGCCGCCCCTGAGCGTCGCACTGCAGCTCGCGGCGTGTGGGCGGGTTGGTGCTCATGTCGAGACCCAGCAGCATGCTCACGGCGCGTCCTCCAGTGGGACCAGGATGGTGGTGACATCGAGCAGGGGCTCGGTGAGCAGCCGCTCGAGCTGCTCGTCGGAAAACTCGGAGACGGGCACTTCCGTCGTTGTCGTGCCGCTCCAGTAACGCCCGGCGCGGCGCATGCCCTCGGGGCGGCAGGCACGGATGGCCAGGATTCCGCTGGCCGGAATGCCGACGCCGCCCT
Organism: Zoogloea sp.; assembly: GCF_023150065.1. GTDB lineage: Bacteria > Pseudomonadota > Gammaproteobacteria > Burkholderiales > Rhodocyclaceae > Zoogloea. The sequence goes on along the minus strand of NZ_JAKLLN010000025.1, from coordinate 56,922 downwards.
CTTCGGCGAAATCCTCGACGCCAGGAACGTCGGTGCCGGCTGGCGTCCCGGCCGACTCGGTATGCCCCCCCTCCGGGGGAGTGTTCCCGGTCTCGGAGAGGGACTGCGAGCCTTCACTGACAGGCGTATTGGCGGGGGCCGAAGCCCCCGCGCTCTCCGACACATCCGCTCGGGCTGCCTGGTCGGCTGCGGAAGTATTGGTGCCGGGGTTACCGCCCCCGGCTGCGGTACCCCAGGGTGCCCGGGGAGCTTGGGAACGCGGCTTGCTCATGGCTTACTCCAGCCAGGGACTAACGATGAGCTGGGTGGTGTTGCGCCGGATGTTGTCGGCGCCGGCTGCGTCTCGCTCACGCTCCAGGAGTTCCTTGGCCAGCATCTCGTTGCTGGCGCCGCACACCAGGTGGGTGGCACGCACGCCGAGGGGGCTGCCGTCCGGCCGGAACTGGCTGGCCAGCGCCAGGCGGGCGGCATCGTAGTTGGCGGCGTTGAGCGCGGCCTTGGAGCCGAAGGCGAGCTGATGGAAGCCGAAGCCGGCGTTGTAACGGGCGTCGGCACCGAAGACGTATTCGTTCAGGTCGAAGACGCGGGAGTCGCCCGGATCGGTGCGGGAGACGAACTGGGGCTTCTTGCGATCCTGAAAGATCAGGGGCTTCATGAAGCTGCGGCTCAGGTCGAGCAGGAACCAGGGTGCGCCGGCGCCGGCCTGTACATTGCTCCAGTCCTTCTCGACCTTGTCGCGGCCGAAGGTGCGATGGTCGGTGTCGAAGAAGTACTGGCCGTCGAAGCCGGTGAGGGTGAAGCCCTGCGGCAGCAGCCCCCACACCAGATCGTCCGGGTGACGCCCCACGATCTCGCCCTGGATCTGGAAGAGGTTGGTGTAGATGCCGAGCTTGTCGTCGTCGATGGCCGTGCGCTTGACGGCGATGGTGTGCTCCCAGTCCTTGTTCTTGAGCTGGGCGTTGGTGCTCTCCAGGTTGTTGTACTGGCGGGGGCCGATCCATTCGCGGACGCCCGGCATGTCCTTCATCCAGCCGTAGTTCTCGGCGTCGGAAGTGCTGGGGATGGTCATGGCGATCTGCTGCCAGCTCGGGGTGACCGAGCCGAAGCCCATCATGAATGCGGCGTTGAAGCCCTGGGCCAGGCTGGCGAGGGTGGCGTTGGTGATGATCATGAGGTTCGCTCCTGGTTAAAGGCCTGCGCCGACCTTGACCCACACGCCATCCGAATCGATGGCGATGATCTTGCCGGCAATGCTGCGGGTGGCGCCGCCGGAGGTCTTGGCGACGGTCTGGTCATCGACGATGTAGCAGTCGGCCCCCACATCGGCCTGGGTGACCAGGTCGGCGGCGGTGGAGTTGCCGAACTTGAAGGTGCCCGCCTTGACCGGCACCTGAGCGGATCCTGCAGCGACGGCGGTGACGGAGGACTCAGCCCGGCCGGCGGCGATCAGGCCGGCGGCGGTACGGCCCGGGGCGGCATAGCCCGCATCGAGCACGACCAGGCTGCCCTGTTGCACGGTGGTGTTGGCTTTGACCAGGAACGCGTTGATCGGGCCGACGCGTTCGAGGGTGTTACGGGGGGCGGTGAGTGCGGCCATGGCTTAACGCTCCAGCTTGCCGGCGGCGAACTGCTCGGCGGTGAGGCCCAGGGCCTTGCACACGGCGAGATCCGCATCGGACTGTTGAGAGGCGCCCGCAGCCGGGCCCTTGCCGCCGCTCTGCATGCCACCCAGGGCAGCAATGGCGGGCGTGGCGGCAACGTAGCTCTTGAGGGCGGCCAGGTCTTTCTTGCCCAGGTCGCTGGCCCACTGGCGCTGGGCTTCGATGAGCCGGCCTTCGGAGATGGCTTGTTCGACGAGGCGGCTGGCTTCGCTGTCGGCCTGGCTGGCAGAGAGCGCAGCGAGTTGCTGCTGCATCTCCTGCACAACGCCCACCGGCACGTACTTGGCCGGATCGGGGGCGCTGGCGCCACCGGCTCTGAGGGCTGCGATCTCGGCGGTGTGGGCCGCGGCGCCGGCCTTGAGGCTGGCGATCTCCACCGTGGCGGCGTCGGCTTTGGCCTTGAGCGCCGCGACACCGGCCAGGGCATCCGCCTCGGCAGTGGTCTCGGGCAGCCCCAAGGCCTGGAGCAACTTCTTCAGCGTTTCGTTCACAGGGGTCTCCTGGTGGGGTTTGAACCGCGCAGAGAGCGCGGCGCGGATGGGCTCGTCGATGCCTGGCTGATTGGTCAGGGCAACGTTGAGCAAATCGAGGGGTTCGCCCGTGGCCGGGTCGTATGGGAATACGGGCGAGAGGTAGCGGTATTCGTCGGCGGCGATCATGGCGCCGGCGCGGGCTGTCCATTTGACGGCGCCGTACAGCCCGGGCTCGGGGCCGTCGGGGATGAACACCAGCGTGCGGGGCGAGATCCAGCCCGAGGCGGGTGCGGGCTCGCCGTTGTCGGCGGAGGACAGGAGCTGGTGCTCGTAGTCGATGGGGATGTCCGCCGAGCGGGTGGCGTTGGCGGCGATGATGCGGGCAGCGGCGCCGGGCGTGAGGTTCCACGGGCCGGCACCCGCCATTGCGCCCCGGGGCGCGTCGAACGGGCCTGCGGGGATGAGCCGGCACAGCGGTTCGCCAGGCCGGACCCGGAGGGTCAGCACGGCAATACCGATGGAAGTGGGGGCGTGGGCGGAGGGCATGCGCCGATGGTCGCGCGCGCACGTGCCTGCCCGAGAGGCCGAACCCCTTCGGCGGTCTGGGTGGCGTCGAGGCCTACAGACCCCGTTACTCCCCCGTTAATTTCAACGATCGGGGGGCGGCGGCTACGGTGGCCGCACCCCCACCCTCAAAATCGCGCTATGGGCCGATCCTGAAAACCGGGGTCAGACGCCGTTGATGGCCTGGTCGAGCAGGTCGTAGAGCACGTCGAGGATGGCTTGCTCGTCGGCCGGAGCCAGGGTGCCGGCCTCCGGGTCGGCGGTGAGGAGGCCGCGCCGGGGCATGCGTGTGGTGCCAAACTCGTGATACGTGGCGTAGGGCTGGCCGAAGCCGATGGCCACGCTCTCGGCATCGGCCTGGTAGTTGAGGCTGGCCATCATGTCGCCGTAGCGGTCGAGCAATTTGCGGTGCGCGTCCTTCGGGTAGGACTCGACGGTGCTCGGTGACCAGGCCGCCCACTGGGCGCCGTTGGGGTCGGTGCGGGAGTCGAAGCGGTTGCGCACCCGGTTTTCGAGCTCCATGCCGATGCCGGCCATGGCGGGGCGGAGGTTGCGCATGCGGCCCTGGAGGCGCTTGAGCACCGGGCCGATGTCATCCGAATCCAGGGTGATGGTAATCATGGGGCTATCCGCCTAAAATTGGAGTGAGAGCGAGGCGTGGGAATCGGCATCCACGCTCATGCGATGTTCGCCTTGCGCGACGGGCGTGTATGGAGGGACGGCCGGCCTCCCGCTCTCACTCCTCACCAAGATCTCCCCTCATCATCGTCAAGTCCCCCGCTGCGATCCGTTCGCGCAGGTTTTTCAGCAGCGGGCGGTATCCCGATATCACCACGTTGGTCTTGTTCTTCGACGCAAACTCGAACTCCATCGCAAGCTGTCCGCGCCGCGCGGAGGCATCCGGCAGGATGTAAAGCAGCGTGCCGTTCTGATTGTCGTAAAGCACAGCGAGCGGTTCGGCGATCAGCTCGGGGAGGTTCTCCCACACCTGGTCGGGTAACGCATTGCCTTGTGCCTCATGCCGGCGCGCCTTGGGCCCGACGATCGGCCCGCTGGATACGCCTATCTCTGCATGGCTGGGCTGTGGCAGATCCTTATCCGCAAGCCAGCGCAGGTCTTCCGGGTGGATGGCGCCGATGATCGGGGTGCGCCCCTTGGCCTTGGGGTTGTCGGGCAGCTCCTTGAGCCAGGCGCGGTATTCCTCGGCGAGGGCCGGCGCCACTGCCGGGCCTACGTCCTGCCAGGCTTCGGCGCCCAAGGCCGCCGGGGCGGTGGCGATCTTGTTGGCCGCCAGGCGCGCCAGCTCGGCGCGGCGGGCGCCGGCCTGGCCCGGGTTGTAGGCCCAGCCGGGGTCGATGCCTATCGGCACGTCGAGTACTTCGCCAGTGCGGCCGTTGGTCCATTCCCGGGTCTTGGTGGGCGGCCGCTCGGTGACGATGGCGCCGTCGGCCTTGAGGCGGTCGTACTCGCGTCGGGTCATGGACTGGACGCGGCAGCGGCAGCGCCAGCCGTTGGGTGGCCAGTGAGTGTTCCAGAAGGGATCCTCGGCCGGGAGCGTCACGTTGTTCCAGGGGCGGTGAGAGGCACGCACCAACTCGTCGCCTTGGGTGATGTAGCGCACGTAGGGGTGCGTCAGCTTTGCATCCTGGATGCGCTCCCATTGCCCGGCGCTGTAGGCGACCCGGGTGTTGGTATCGAAGATGAGCTTGAGGCGGGCTTTGTCGAAGGTGGTGGTCACCGCTTCGCCGGTGCTGGGGTCGATCTGCGTGACCTCGCCCCACCAGCCTTCCTTGGCGAGCAGGCGCGTGGCGGACTTGGTCCAGTCCCGTCGGGTGAGGTCGCCCTCCACAGAGGCGGTGATGCCATCTTGCAGGGACTTGAGGAGGTCGGCCCGGGACAGGCGCGAGATGGTGAACTTCTCGGCGTGCTCCTCCTGCCACATGTCCCGCCAGTCGTAGGTGGGTTCGACCTGGTCGCGGCCCTGCAGGTAACGCACGGCCTCCTCGGGCGTGAGCTTGTAAAGGCGGGCGAACTCCTGCGCCGGCGTGGGGGCCGGGCCGGAGCGCGCAAGGGCTGCGAGGCGATCAGTCATCAACCAGCCCGGCACGGGCGCCCAGGCGGGCGGTGAAAGCCGCATGGGCCAGCGCGGCGGTCAGCTCGGTAACGTCCATCTGCGTGAGCAGCGCCGGCAGGCGTGCCAGGAACTGCTCGGCGGTTTCGCCTGCCTGGGCGGAGGCGTCCATGGCAGCCTGGATGGGATCGACCAGGGGCTGCATCACGGGCTGCCAATCTTGCAGGGCGGCGTCCACCAGGGTGTCGATGCCGTCTGGTGCGGGCGGCCGGGTTGCTGCCAGAGCAGCCAGCGCTGCGCGCAGGGTTGCGGGTGGCACGGTGGGTGCCGCCGGCGGCACGGGGGGGCTGGGCTGCGGCCGGCCGAACACGGGCTCGTCGCCTTGGGCTTCGGGAATGCGCAGCTTTTGGTGGACCCAGGGCACGGGGATACGGGCGCCGTTTTCTGCGAGCGTGGGCAAGGCCTCGGAATAGAGCTTGAGATCCTCCGCCCCGCCTAAGTCGAAGACCAGGCGGGGGCAACGGCGCAAGCCGTCGACGCCCCCGCGGTTGAGCACGATCATGGGGTAGACAAGGTCGCGTGTCAGCGTTGCGGCGAGCTGTCGGGCGTCGCTGGCCTTGATGTCGTCGCGTACCTCGCCCTGCAGGTCTGCTACGCCAGAGCCGAGCCCCGTAGCTTTCGCCTCGGCGGACAACACTTGGCCGAGCACCAACTTGGAGTGGGCGCGATCAGCCCAGTCGACCATTGCCAGGTGGTGTGATCCGCCGGCGCCGCCCGTGACTGCCTGGATCTCGATCTGCATGCCTTCCGGCATGATGGCCCGGGCGTCGTGACCAAGCGCTGTGACGGCCCGGAACAGGCTGGCCTTCTCTTCGTCGGACGCGCCCGGTGGGAACTTGCCGACGATGATCGGGAGCCCGTAGGTCTCCAGGAACTCCGCGAAGTCGCCCACCGAGTAGGCCTTGTACAAGAAGGGCCACACGGCCGGCCGGAACAGGCCGGCCCGGGAGGTGTAGCCCGTTTTCACCTTGCGCGGGGTGTGGAAGATCCAGCCCATGGGGAGCAGTGCGGCGCCATCGGCGGAGCCATTCTGCAGGCGGATGTGCCGGCGGGTGCTGTCGAGCTGGAACCAGGTTTGCGGGCGGGGGTGGAAAGACGGGATCCATTCCTTGCCCCAGCGCTTCCACTCGACCTCGATTCCCGAGAAGCCATGACCGATGGCCTCTTGCATGGCGATGAGCACGTCCTCAAAGTCATCGACCACATCACGCAGCACCTCTTCGACCCAGGCCGCGCTGGCTTTCTCCTGGGCGGTGGCGTTGGCCGGCGGTTCGATGCTCCAGTCGAGGGTGGTGGGGGCCGCGCAGCGCTTGTCCCATTCGCAGCGCAGGTGGCTGTCCCGGTCGAGCATGTCGTCGAAGAGCTGGTGCTGCGCCACGATGTTGCCGGCGTCTGCATCGCGTAGCATCCGCGCCGCTTTGGCGGGGGTGAGACCGTCGAGCTGGGACTGGATGACCTGGTTCTGCAGCACCGCGACGCGTGCGGTTTGGGGCTCGGCGATATCGGCGAGGCGGAAGGGGTTGCCGTGCTGGTCAAGTAGCGAGGCCATGATTACACTGGGTTTCCATAAAATGACATTTGGAATTCTTATGAGCGATCCCCGTTACTTTCATAACGAGCCGGCCCAAACGCTTTACTGGGTCCTGTCCGAACCGCGCGTCGAGGTGGTCAATAGCGATACGTGGCGAATCACCCAGACGGCCGAGGTGATCTCGGCTCAGAACCGACGGGTTGATGGACGTTGGGAGCTGGGCACCCGTGATCCGCGCTTGGAGTACTTCTCCCAGGCGCAGTACGGAACGCAAGCCAATGCGCTGAATGCCTTTGAGATCCGGTCGCCCTGGGGTGGGGAGCGGGAAATTGACGAGGCCGAGTTCCTTCGGCTCAAGTCCATTTATGAGGCGCAGGCCGGCGGCGAGCAGGTGCGTCACCCGAAGCAGGGGTAAAGGGTTCATCGCTAGAACATCCTGCGGGAGCTGGATTGGGCGTGGTCGGGGTCACCGTTCGACGAACCGTGGCGCCCGACTGATTGAAACCCTTCGCCGTTGGCGTACAGCCCGCGCGTAACGGCGAGGTGCCAGAGCAGGTGCAGCGCGCAGAGCCCGTCGTAGTGGTGCCCGGGCTGCGCCTCGGGCCAGGTGTCCAGCTCGGCGAGCAGCATGGTCAGCGCCGGGGAGAACAGGATGGACGGGTCCAGCGCATCGGTGATGAAGGGCTCCAGGCTGTCGATGCGAATCTCTTGCTCGACGGTAGCGGTAACGCCGATCAGCGGTAGCGCCACACCCTTGTCCAGTGCGTTCTTGACCAGCGTTCCGCGCATGGATTCGTACGCATTGTTGTTCTCGAACGCGATGCCCTGGCAGTTGAATTCCCGCTGAAAGGTGATCAGGTCCGACTCCAGTTTGGATTGCACCCGCCGCTTGATCTCGGCGTGCACGACGTGGAGCTTCTTGCGCTGACGATCCCATCCACCGCCGACGATGGCGGAGGGGTCCGACGTGCTGCCCCTGCCCATGGAAGGGTCGCAGGCCCCGAAGAAGACCCAGTGCGGGAGCCGGGAGACAAAGAAGCGGACGGGGGAGAACACCTTGTCTTCGTCGCTCCGCGGGTCGCCCTGCATCTCTGTGCCGAAGGCCTTGGCATTCTTGGCGCGCTGGCGCATGAGCCAGAAGAGGGAGCGCACTCCGGGCCACGAGATCTCGGCGCCTTCGTCCATCGCGGCCTTGTTCGCCAGGTAGAACTTGAAGGACGGCAGATCCTCGCTGCCCAGCACTTTGCCGGCGGCGCTGGCCTCTTCCTCTGCGGGCTTGTCGTCATTGAGCATGACGGCCTGGCATTGCTCCCACAGGTGCATGTTGGCGGGCAGCTGCACGATGGCCCGGAAGTGATGCACCAGGTGGCCGATGGCACCCTTGGCCCGGCTGATGGGGTCGTTCTTGTTGAGGACGGTGCCGACGCCCACATACTTGGCGGTACCGTCCGGTGGGCCGAGAAAGTCGATGGCCTTTTCAAGCCAGTCCCAGCGGTTCGTGCACTCGGTCGGGCTCTTGGCTTCCTTGTCGGTGATGAGGTCATCGCCGAGGAGCAGCTTCGGGCGTGATGCGCCGTGGAAGGTACCCCGGATAGCCTGCTCGGCGCCGAAGGCTTCCATCTTCACGCCGGCCCGGGTCGTGAACTCGCCGATTTTCCAGTTCTTGGTACCACCGCAGGCTTCGGGAAAGTCCAGGTTCAACGCGGCGTTGTAGAGCAGCTCGGCTTTCACGACCTCGAGCAGCTTGGTCGGCAGCTTGGTCTCGGCGCCGAGCATGTTGATGTAGTCGATGAAGTACGGCAGGGGCTGCACCGCGGGCCAGCCGACCTCGTTGCGGATCTTCTCCTGCTGGAGCAGTGCCCGCACGGCGCACCACACCGGGCCGACCTTGGTGGTGAGCGAGGACTTGGCCTCGCCGCGGGGTGCAACCCACCACTCCTTCGCGCCGCCGGGCTGGTCGAGGATCTGCGGGTAGCGGTTAAAGAAGTGCCGATGAAAGTCGCTTGCCGGCGGCCGGATGTGGTGCGGCATGTAGGTGTAGGCGAAGAACTCGAAGTCCCGCTCCACCAGCACGCGGCGGCGGCGAGCGGCTCGTGCCTCTGGCGACGGGTCGAGGCCGATCTGCCTGGCTTCGAGTTCAGCCCGGGCTGTCCGGCCGATTTCCGCAAGCTCGGCGAGGAAGTCCTTTTCAGAGACCTGGCCCTTCGTGCTCACCCGTTGGCCTCGCTCGTCATCATGCGGGCTACGTCTGCCCGAGCTTGCTGGCCGATCTTCTGGAGCTCGGCAATGATGGCCCGGTCTTGCGCAGTCTGTGTCTTGAGCCAGTTGTCGTAGAAGCCACTGACGCCCTGCTTCTGAAAGACTTTCTTGTCCATGTCCTGAGCCATCGCCATGTGTGCAATGACGCTGAGTGCATGACGTGTTGCCGCCGAAATCTTAGCCATATGCCCTCGCAATCTCTTCGCCGAAGGGCATGAGCACTTCGGCAAAGGCCCCGCCGTGTTGCGGGTAGTTGGACTGAATGAAGTCACGCAGACGCTTCACAACGTCCATCGCCACGGCCAACTTGTCGGTCTCGGGCATGAGCCGGGAGTTGGCCGACACCAGTTTGGTGAAGCTGTCGGCCAGGCTGGCCAGTGCCTTGCCGCGTTCCAGCGGCGGGATCTGGGCATCGTCCTGCAGCATCTGCATCGTGGCCTGGGCCTGCTGGGAGAACATGGCCATGGTCTGTCGGGCGATCGCTTCCATGCCGCCGCCTGCGATCATCTGGGCGGCGCGAGCCTTCTCCCAGTCGTCTCCGGCGTCGCGTGCTTCGCGGATCCAGCGCCGGGCGGTGGCGACTGGCACGCCATGCTTGACGGCGGCGATCTCCAGCCCGAGCTGGTCATAGACGAAGGACGAACGCACTGCCCGGCGAGTGTCGTCGGAATGAGCCATAGCGTTACTTCCTCGGCGCGTGGCCGACGTGGTAACCGCCGCAGTAGCAGCAGCGGTACGCGTTGAGGTGCCCCTGATAGCCCTTGCTGCGGAACAGAGCGTGGATGTGGGCGAAGGCTGCCAGCGCGTCGGCGTGCCGGATCTTTCCGGTGCACGCCTTACGGCGCAGGCGTCGTTTGCTTGCCATGGCTACACGGCGATTTCAATGCGATCCATCACCACGTCGCGGCCGGACTCGGTGAGGGTGTTCGCGTCTTCCATGCAAATGATGTAGCCCTGGTCGGCCATCACGATCAGGTCGGCGCGGACCGTGGAGCTGGAGGCGATCTGGCCGTGGAGCTCTTCGATCTGCCGGACGATGCGCGGCACCGGAAGCGTGCGGGACGGGGCGAAGAACAGGACGGTAAGGATGGCGCGGCGGCGGGTCGCCGTGGCAAGGCGGGAGGCGGCAGTGGTCATGACAGTCCTTTATCGGCAATGCGGGAGAGGATCATCCGCAGCGTGTCGTTGACGTTGGAGAGCAGCCCTTCCATCTTGGAAACGCTGTTCGACGTGGCGTTGACTTTGACGTAGAGATCATCGAGATCGCCGTGCGTCAGCGCCTTCGCGCTGGAGCTGCGAAGCGCATCAAGCTCAAGATCGATCGCACGCAGCTTGGCTGCCTGGTCCGACTCCATCCTGTCGAGGCGAGCCTGAATGTCCGCCGCGACCTTCTGCTCGCTGGCCCGGTGCGCAGCCAGCTGATCAGCCAGCATCGAACCGTATTGCTGCAAGAAGGTGCGGCCCACGGCCCACAGGACGCCGGCAAAGGCGGACAGGACGGCACCGGCGATGACGACGGTGAGATAGTTGATTTCGATGATCACTGCGGGGCCTCGTTAAACTGGATCAGGGCGTCGAGGCGCCGGGCGCACTCTGCGTATTGATGGATGGCGCTACCGGCCCACTGGGCGACCTGGGTATCTGTGGCAGTTGAGGCGGCATCCGCTGCATCAGCGCGGCCGGCGGCCTGGGGCAGGTCGGTGCGGGCGGCACGGTCGAGCAGCCGGAGAGCACCGCCGCCCAGACAAGGGCGGCCAGTGGTAACGCGGGAGAGCGCGGCATGGAGTTGCTCCTGGAGTTGATCTGCTTCGGCGCGGGCGGCCAGCAGATCGTTTGTGAGCCCGTCACCCAGGGCCTGTGCGGCCCGCAGCTGCGCGAGCTGGGCGGCCTGGTCGCGGGCGGCTTGTCGTGCGTGGTTGCGCTCGATGAGTGCGATCTGCCCGTTCTTGACGACGACGGCTGCGCCCGCGCCGATCGCGATGCCAACAACCAGGGCAATCCCCAGGGCCACTGGCAATGCGCCCGACAGCTTGAGCGGCCCCATCACTTGAGCCCCCGAAGGCACATGGCACGCTCGACGAGACGCCGGTTGTAAAGGCCCTGCACGTAACGGAGCTCGTGCTTGCCGTCGGGCAGCACCTTGCCCGTCCGCACGTACGACCACACCGGGGTCTTGCGGTCCGGGGCGTGGGCGATGGCATCGCAGCCATCGGCCAGGCGCCCCGCGTTGATGAGCCCCACCGCCCGGCTGGCGCAGGTATTCGGCAGGCCCAGGTTGTGGGCGTGAGACGTGAGAGCGTCGAACACGGGCTGGGGCACAACGACATCCAGGCAGTCGGCCAGGGCGAGCTGCTGCTTGCGAACGACGCGAGCGCCGACTTCGAGGCACTTGGCTTCGGACCACACCTCGCCGACGATCACAGGGTAGGGACTGGTGTGCTTCGTGATGCCCAGACAGGCCGTGGGCAGGCCGCCAGCTAGCTTGTCGGCATAGACGGGGCGCACCTTGCCGCCGTCCTCGGCTGCGCTCAGGTGCTGCATCAGCGGCACGCTGGCGAGCGTGACGCCACCCGTGGCAACAGCGATGGCCATCGCAGTGCGGACCGTCACGTTGAGGGCTCCTCGATCTCGCGGATCACGAGCACGTCCGCACGCTCCAGCGCCACCATCACGCGCTCGCCGGGCGGCACACGGCGGCGGCTCAGCTCGATGCCGGGCTCGCCCTGATCGCCCAGGCAGATCTCGACGAGCGACAGGCCGCGCGTCATCCCCTTGTCGCCGTGGGTGATGTCGAGCGGGAGACGATCCCGCGTGCCGCGCTGCACGACAAGCGCCATCCGCGAGTGCATGACGATGCTGTTCTCGAGCCCCACGCGCAGATGGAGGGTCTTGGTGGGCGTGTCGAGCATCTCGCCGCTGGAAAAGATGTGGTGCATGTCCATCTCCACCGGCGGCTCGGCCGGGGCGAAGGGCGGAATGGTTAGCGTGACAGTGACGGCCATGGTCAAACCCCGGTGATGTGGCAGCGGTGGCCCGCGCTCAGGTAACGCCAGGACTGCCCCCCGATAGCGCACGGGCGCAGACCCTGCGCCTCCAGCGCTGCATCACCCCGGGGGTGGGCAGACGACTCAGGGGCGTGGGGCTTCCAGTGCGAGCAGAAGCCGCACAGCTTGACGATGGGGGGGTGAGCAGCGAGGGGCGCGGGAAGCGATTGCATGCCCGCATCCTCGCGTGCGCGCGGGGCTGCGGCGAGGTCGAAGAGGTTCGGCGAGGGGCGTAAAAAACCCCGCACGGGGCGGGGTTGGTGGGGGACGCTGGGGTTTGCTATCGGCCTGCGATCTTCGCCTTGTACTGAGCGATCCGGGCATCAACATCGCGAATCCTCTCTGCGTAGTTGTCGGACACGACTTGCATCTCTGCCGAGATGGACTGCAGCCAGGTTGCCCCTGCGAGGTTGTTATTCGCCAAGGGCTTCTTCCGCCTGAGCGCATCCAGCTCGTCCTCGCGGTCACGCACCAGCTTGTCCCTCAGCGCCTGGGCATCTTTGAGCTCACGCTCAAGCTGCATTCCGTCTGCCTGACGGCGCATGCGCTCCGCTGGTGAGCTCGCCAAGTCTCCGGCTTGGCGGGCTGCAGCCTCCGGCTGCGGGCTGTGCCGGGAAGCTCCCGATGCGGGCCGCACATCGACAGCCTGCGCCGTCGGCGAACAGGGCTGTGCTGAGAACACAGTCGTCGCCCCTTCCTTGCACTTGTAGACTTGCGCGGCCGCCGGCACAGCGCAAAGCAACGCGGCGAGAACGAGTAGCTGTTTCATGGCCTCTCCTGCATTCATGATGATGGAATTCTAAAGTAGATCGGACTGTATCAGTCGCAATCTCTCAGGGATAAGGGATTGGTTTTCAGCGCGTTGGCCCGCTTCTTCTCGATGAATTCTTCCTTCCACTCCAGGGCTCGCACGCATGCGCTTTCAAGGCTGTCGTCGTAGATCCAGTGCAGGGTGTAGCAAGCCCACGAGAACGAGTAGCTGCCCCCATCGTAAAATCGATCCGGGACCGGGGTTGCAAACTGAACAAGAAATCCGAGCTTGCGAGCATCTCTGAGCGCCTCGCTCCACTCGCTCCACTCGCTCTCGCAGCTCTCGTCCGGCTCTGAGATCCCCATGGCAGCCCACACGTCGTTGAAATCCTCTTCAAACGACTCGGAGGCGATGTCGGGCCAGCTGTCATCCATGCACATGGTGCCGATGTGGATGAGCTTCTCAACCCTCAGGGCTGAGTCGAAAAGGTCGCTGATGATTTGCTGCATGTCCATGTTCAATCTCCGTTGGGTCAGTGCTTAGAAAAGGCCGAGCTGCCGCGAAACATCGCGCTCATCGTCCGAGATCTGCTGGACCGGGCGATTGACGATGGACTCGATCTGACGATCAGACAGCCGGAACGCACGGCACAGCTGGCGCACTGCGCGGCGAGCGCTGGTGCCATCGGCGATCAGCGCGTCGTAGCGCGCAACGATCTGCCTGTTTCTCTCGAGGCGGACTGCGTCGTAGCAGGCCGGGAAGTAGATGTCCTCGCCCGCCCACGCTTGCATGACGGTGTCCGCAGCACCGTCGCCAACGACGTCGGACCACTCGCGCCACCACTCGCAGTCCCTCGAGCGGCCAACGCGCTGCCGATAGCCCAGCAGACGGGCTTCGACGAGCGCCTGGACGGCTTCGATGCCGATGAGCGAGACGAGCTGCTCGATGATGGGGGGCAGCATGATCAAACCCCGTGCCGGCGGCAGAACACTTCCAGCGCCTGGACGATCTTGTGCAGCAGCTCAGGGCTGCAGAACTCCAGCACGGTGTCGCACTGGAGCATCTGCTGCGCGATGCCTTCGATGTAGGCCTTGGATGCGACGGGGGCCGGCGGGACCATCAGCGGGCCGATGCGCTCCGCAAGTCGGTAGATCCGGCGGGCGTGTGGCTGTCGATCTGTCGCGAGACGGAAGACAAAGCGCCACTCTTCGGGGTTGCCCGCCGCCGGCCGCTCTTGAAGGCGCTTCAGGTGGTTCAGCACCTTGTCGAGCTGCGGCACGCTCAGCTCAGTTGCGCTGCGCTTGCCTGGCACCTGGGCGGAGATCATCGCGCGGTAGGTGTCGTCATCCATCGCCAAGCCCTTGCGGCCGGTGATGGCTTTGATGGCCTTGATGCGGGACTTGCGGGCATCTTCGTTCCAGGCTGGAATCATGGTGGTCTCCTGGTCGTTAATCGGCTGACCGGATGCCCCCGAGGTAACGGGGGCATCGAGTGAGGCGACTACGGGATATAGGGCAGCTCCTCGATCGAGTCGCACACTTTGTGGAGGTGAGCGACAACCGCTTTGGCGCTGGGGAATACTTGGGTGAAGTAGGCGTAGGTCCTATTGGCATCGACGGTCGCCTTCGCACGCGTCGTACCAAGAACTTTTGCCGTCTTGATCATCAGAGCCTTCTCCTTCGGTGAGAAAAGGCTCCTCTCGACGCGCTTCAAGAACTTCTGCTCGGGGAAGGACTGCGTTGCGTCCGACCATTCCCCCTTGAACCATCCATCGACGTACACCGCGAAGGCAAAGCGCATGCCCACTTTGCCGATTCGGCCGGTCTGGATGCCGATCTCATATCCATCGCAACGGAGCTTGATGGAGCAATACGGGGTGTCCATCTTCGACACCAGTTCATCGCGCTGAACCTTGGTGAGTTGCGACATCACCACCTCCCTGCTCGACAGGCCGGCACAGTCGGGGACTCCTCATGCGCCAACACTTCGCCGGTGTCGCTGACGAGCTTCAGTTCAAGGGGAGACCGCGCGGCAGCGGTGAGGGCTTTGATTGCCTGGCCGACTTCGGGGGCCTTGTCTTTGTCGATGATGCACAGCACCGACATATGGCCTTTGCCGATCAGCCGCAGAGATGCGATTCCGGCCATCACGCGCGCCTCTCTTCAGAGATGCTCCACACGGACATGTCGAGTTCGCACTCGTCATGCAGCGAGAGCACACGGCCATCGGGCCCGTGCCGGCCCCAGCCGGGCTCAGAGCTGCACCGGCCAGGGCCAACCCAGATCAGTTTCACCGTGGCCCCTAAGGGCCAGGGCTCGACTTGCTGCTGCACGCTGATCGCTGAGCCGACGATGGCTTCGCACAGCGCCTGGGCCGCGCCGCCGGTGGCGCGGATGGTCGTCCCCCGGCGGCCTTGGCGGATGTGGATTGTGCTTGTGCGGGCCATCACGCGGCGTCCTTGATTTTGGCCCGGCCCTTCTTCTTGGGCTTGTCGTCTTCGCCCTGGCGCTGCTGGGCTGCGGCGACGATGGCTTTCACCAGGGCGTCGAGCTCGGAGTTTCCGATCGTGACGAAGGGTGCATCCACGCCGGGGATGCGGCGGATGCCGAGGGCCTGGAGCGAGTTGCTGGGGAGCTGGGTGAGGCCATCGACAACGAGCGACTCTTCGGTGCGGATGAGCAGATCGGCCTGGTCGGGGATCAGCGCGCGGATCCGCTTGATGACAATCTCGTCGTCGTCCCAGTCGAGCGCGGCCTCACCCTTGCGGTAGCCGGCACGCACGCCATCAACGGCGATGGACCGCGGCGACTTGGCGAAAAGCTGCGGGGCGGCGTTGAGGAGATCCATAAGCATGCGGTTGGCTTCGGCCTTGCTCTCGGCGGCCTGATCAATCGTGCCCTGGAACTTCTGGTAAATGGGCCGGCACGCGGCTTCGAGCGCAGTGCGGCATTCGGCGGCCACGGCCTCAACGGCTGCGTGGGCGCGGCCGAGCTGCTCGGCGGCGGCGCGGATGTCCTTGATGGTGATGGTGGTCATTGGCTTACTCCTGGTTGGAAACGGGTTGAGCGGACTCATAGAACTGGATGCGGCTGCGGCTGTTGCGCAGGGGATCACCGGCTTGGGTGATGACACCCTCGGCAAGGGCCGCCTGGATGCGCTGCGCGGCGTAGCTGCGCGAGAAGCCGAAGGCGGCTTCGAGATCTTTGCTGCAGAAGCGCCGGCCGGCGGTCATCCACAGATGCGCTTGATGCTGCAGGCGGTTGCGGGGGTTGGACGGCCCGCCGGCTTCGATGGCCGCGAGCTCGGCGTGGCCGCCGGGCTCGATGCTGTACGAGCGGCGGCCGTAGGCGCCTACGCCCTCAATGGCGATCACGCAGTCATCGACCATGCGGCGCAGCACGCCATTCAGGGTGTCCGGCCCGGTGTCGATTTCATCTGCGATGTCGATGGAGACCATCGGGCCACGCTCGGCAAGCAGCTGGAGGATGTCGGCACGCATCGAGCCGCGGGGCTTGCGGGGGCAGCCTTTTGCGGCGCGGGAAGCCGTAAAGGCATTGGCTGCGGCAAGGCTGGGGAAGGTGTGGATAGTGCGGTCGGCGGTGACGACGCGGACAGTGACGGCGCTCATGCAGCCTCCTCTGCGGCGTCCGAAACTGCCGGCCCTGCCGGAAACTCGGCCCAGTGCGTGACAACGTCACCACCCAGGGGAACACCTTCAGCGGAGACCCACCGCTCGCCGTCGTAGTAGCCAGCCCAGACGTAGGTCTCGGTGGGCCCGACGATGCGCAGCAGCGCGGTTTCGTCTGCATCCGGCACCGCTTTGCTTACCGACACCCAGCGGATCAGCTCCACGCCGAGGGCCGGGAGCGGATCGGTCAGGACAAGGCCCGCGCGATAGCTATCGAGCAGCGAAGCCGCGTCGGCCAGCTTTTGCGCGTCGTCCTTCAGCACCGTGCCACCGTGCTTCCGGAAGAAGGCAGACTGCCGATGCAGGAAGTCGACCAGCTCCGGCGCTTCGTCGGCGTAGTCGTTGGTGGCGGCACTCATGCCACGTCCTCCTCTACCGCCGCCCATTCCCCCGGCTCCTCGCACTCGATCACGATGTTCTCCGGGTCGACGGCGCCCGCGGGGGCGATCGACAGCGTCACAAGGGTCGCCGCAGCGAACCCCAGAACGAAGGCAGTAACGAGCTGCCACAGCGACGCGTCGTTTTGCGGCGCACGCACCCGCGTCGTCTCGACGGGCATCGCATGGATCACAGAGATCGGATACACGCCCTTGCGGCCAGCGAGCTCAACAACGGCAACACCGTCCTCCATGCGCGCCGAGGTGTAGATCCGGTCCCACTCCGGGGGCATGTCCGGGCGCGGCAGAAACAGCACCGAGTCGCCCGGCTGGAAGCGTGCGTTGAACTGCTTGATGGCCAGCGTGTTGTGAAGCTGCGGCCTGTCTTGATTCAAGGTCATGGTCAGGACTCCTTCTCGGGTTTGTGCGTACAGGTCTGGCACGCCTTCCAGAAGCGCATGGCCAGGGGGTTGTGGGTGGGTGCGGGGCAAAGGGCGAGGCGCTTGCATTCCGACCTGGGCTGTTCGAGCCCGCTTACAGGGCACTCGGCAACCACGTGCAGGCGGTCAATCACCCGGCGCTGGAAGATCTTCGAAGCGGCAACGTGGCCACCGTTGATGCGCGACACAAGGGTGTGGTTGTTGTAGCCAAGCTTCGCGGCCAGGTTGACGGGCCCGTACTTGCGGAGGGCGTCATCGAAAAGGGCGCGCCAGAGAGGGGTAGCGTCAGCCATAGATCGCGGTCTCCTCGCTGATCGGCTCAATCCAGATGAGCTGGCCGAGGTTCGGGTCAAAGATCCCGTTCACCCGGGTGACCATCGGGGGCTTGGGGCCGGTGTTGGAGACGAGTCGGTAGCGGCACGGGACGCCCCCGCGTCCGCGGCCCTTGCCCTCCACCGTGCGCTGCAAATACTTTGCGCCGTGGAGATCCTGCAGATAGCTTTTCGCCGCCACAGGATCCACCGGCAAGGCGGCGGTTGAGGCGTGGGCAGCCAGTTCGCGGGCGTTGATATCCGCACCCTGCAGCATGCGCAGCACGCGCCACATCGCCTCCTGGCGCAGCCCGGCAGTCACCTGCGTACCGTCACGCCTAAGCCGCGGAGCCTCGGCGCCGTTGTCGCGGATGGCCGTGTGCCGTACTGCTTGACCAAGCCCCGCAGAGGCGTCCACCGGGGCGATATACCCCCCTGCGCGCAGGCACTTCATGTACTCAGTGACAATCCCCATTTCGACCTTCGCCTCACGTGACAGGTCAACCGAGGTAAAGGGCGAGGTGGTGAGCAGATGGCGGCGCACAACCTCCCAGACACGCTGGCGCGGGCCGGCACCATTGATCATTTCGAGGTGGACAGGCTTTCGGCTCATCACGCCCCCCGCCGCGGCGCATCGCCGGTGTAGAGCGGGCGGTTGCCCCAGGCAGCCAGATCGACGGTGCTCCAGCCCTCCAGGGCTGCGAGTTCTGCAATGCTGTTGAGGTTCACCGACACTCGGCGTACCGAGCCACCCGAGTAGCCCACCAGGTGCGCAAGCAGATCGTCGGCCACCGCGACCCCGGGGCTGTAGATCGGCACCAGGCTCGCCGCGTCGGCCAGGCTCACCGGCTGCGCCGGAATCCACGACAGCACCCGCGAGTGAAAGCGCTCCCAGCGCTTGAGCTTGTGCGGAAGCTGTTCCTCCCCAAGCACCAGCAGCGTGGCCTGGCTGCCCTCGTAAATGTCCCGCACCAGCTCGATCATCGAATCGTTCTTTGCGCAGTAGTCGAACTCATCAATGATCAGCAGCCGGCCGCTGGTCGCGAGCTGCTCGCTCACCTGGTCGAGCATCTCCGGGATGGTTCCGGTCGGCTTGATCGACATCTCGACCAGGATCTTCTTGAGCAACATGCCCCGGCTCCAGGCCGAGCGCATCTGCACAAAGTAGCTGCGGTTCTCGTTTGCCACGGCCATGGCCGCAGTCGTCTTACCGTAGCCCGACGGGCCGTACATCACGGCAATGCCGGGCAGGGCTGAGTGCCGGCTCACCAGGCGCTCTGCTGCCGTGCGGGCCAGCTCCAGGTTGTGGATTTGGGCGGTTTGTGTCATCTTCAGTAGGCCTCTCTTGCTTCTGTGGTGGTTGCTCTTGAGGTCGGCCCCGTTAGCGCGGGGCCTTTTCATTTATCCGGCGCGCCGGAGGTAACTCTTTCCCTGGCTCGATGTCGGCCAGCTCTGGATGAAGCGGGCGTCCTGCTCGCTCAGCGTTTCACCCCGTGCCTGTGCGGCCTTCAGGCTTTCCCATTCCGCAAAGTTCTCGGCAGCCGCCCGTTCGGAGCGCGGCTTCACAGCGGGCATGTTGATCACCGGTGCCCTGGGCTTTGGCACGGCCGGCATCACCTGCCCGCCAATCACCATCTGGGTGGCGCTGGCCGGCTGCGCCTCGTGGGCTCGGGCGGCCTGGCCCGCGGCGGCAAGGCCCGGTGTGGTGTGGGCGGGGCCCCGGGCGGGCATGGCCACCAGCTTTCCGGCCGCCTCGGCACGGCTTCGCAGCACTTCGCCCACGATCTCCTTCGCGCCGGCCTTGCGAGCTGTCTTGCGAAGGTCGGCCTTGTCGTCGCGGGTGGTACGGCGCTGGATCGCCTTGGCCGCTGCCGCAATCTCCGCGGGCGAAATCCCCGTCTTCTCCGGGCACATCGCCACCGCCACAAACTGGCCGTCCTCGTCAAACACAAAGGCCCGGCCTGCGTCGGCAACGTCCTGGCGTACCTGGAAGCGAGACCCCACCGCATAGGCCCCCAGTTCGGCGGCGATGAACCAGCCGCTGTCGATCCGGATGCCCTTCTTCTGCAGGCTGAAGTAGCCGCCTGTGTTGCGGCCCGCCAGGGGCGCCAGCAGCACGTCAAGCGCCCGCTCGTCTTCGATGCGCGCCAACGGCTCCGCCCAGCTCGCCATCCGGTCAAACGGCGTCACATCGTTCAAGCCGCGGTGCGGGTTGTGGGCATACACGTTGTCGCACCAGTCGTCGCAGAAGTCCTGGAAGGCCTCTGCGGTCATGCTCACCGGCAGCACGCCGTCTTTCTGGAAGAGCCGTTCGCTGAATGCCGCCCGGGCCTCCAGTTCCTTCCGCTCTGCCACGTTGTGGCCGATGTAGCCCGGCAGCAGCTCTACCAGGTCATGGTTAAAGGTGCGGAACAGCCGCTCGATGTGCGGCTTCTGCCACCCCGAAAACGGCTGGCACAGCTCAATCTCCGTTCCGATCGCATCGAAGAACAGGTCTAGGTAGCTGGCGCAGTAGTCCGACCCGTTGTCGTGCTTCGCCCGCTCCGGCCGGCCCCAGTCCAGGATGGCCCGGCGCACCAGCGACCCGATGGCGGTGGCCTTGCTGGTCTTCGCCACCAGCAGCCGCGCCCGGCGCGACCAAACGTCGATCGTGCCCAGCACGTGGTAACGGGCCGTGCCATTTGCCGCGCCCGGTTCCATCAACAGCAGGTCGCCCGGCGTCGAATCCATCTCCCAGCGGTAGTTCGGCCGCACCGCGTCCTCCGACGCGTTACCGAACGCCAGCATCTGTTCGTTCTTCCACTTGTCCGGGTTCTTCAGCGCCATGTAGGCGCTGGCGTGTTCCTTCTGGAAACCATCCCGAAACCGTTTGATCGCAGAGCGCTCCGGGCTGGCCAGCTTGCCCGCCTCGCGTGCCTGCTTGAGCGTCCAGCTCACCGGCGCCAGACGGCTGCCAAAGCGCGCGGCGATGGCCTGTTCGAGGTGGGTGTCCTTCGCGTGCGGAAACTCCACCAGCACCCCCACCACAAATTCCCGCAGCTCGGGCTGGTCCTCGATCTTCCCGTGGCCCACTAGGTTCTTTCCGTCCTTCTCGTCTAGCAGCGCCATCAAACCTTCCAGGCGAAAGCCATCCACCCAGCGGCGCAGATTGCGGCCCGACAGCTTCTTGATCGCCGCCCGGGTCTCCTCGCTCCGGCCCAGGCCGAGGGTGGTCATGTAGGTTTGCGCAAACGCATCCAGCGCCCGGGTGCCGTGCTTCTGGCTCTGCTGCTTGAGGCCGGCTTCGTAGGCCTGCACAAGCTCAAAGCGCCCCTGCATCCGCGCCACCTGCCTGTCGGTGAGCGTCGGCCACCGGCCCATGATCTCCAGGCCCGCGGTGAAGCGGTTCAGCTTGGCATCCCGCTTCGCCTGCTCCGCCTGGGTCGAAAGCTGCGCGCCCAGCAGCTTGCCGGCGCGGGCGGCGTCCTCGATCGCCTTGCGCGTCTCGTCCATCTCCTCGACAAGTGCGGCCGACGCCTGGTGGGCGGCATGCGTCGTCAGCGCCTCACGGACTTCCCGGGGAAGGTCGGCGAGGGGATAGAGGCGACGCTTGCCGCCACGAACCGCCTCTTCCGAGAAGGGCCAGCTTTCGCGATTCGCACGCTGAGCAGCAGCTTGCTTGCTGATCCCCAGCGCCTCCGCGATCTGAGCCAGCGTTACCGGGCCCATGCCTCACCTCTCTTGCAACGGGCACCGCCTATGCCATTAGAATGGCAATGCAGGCTACCCACTTGCATACCCCTCAACGACATGGATGGACCCTCATGATTCAAGATGATTTGAACGATCAAATTCAAGAGCGGCTGCGCGCATTGCAGGCGGATATTCAGGTTCTGGTCGCCTTCTCCATCGGAGTGATAGAAACCCACCCTGATCGAGAGAAGCTCCGAAAGCAGTTCGCCTTTCACTACGAGACGCTCCACGGGAGGTGGCTCAACAGCGAGATCGCCGAGGACTTTTTGACCGAAGCAGCTGCGATCCGAGACGTTCTCGACTCAAGTTTCGAGCGGACCAGGCCATAAGCGGGTCCAGCCCTTCACCACTGCGGATTGCCATGCCAATCCGCTTTTTCAGGCGAGCGATGCTGCGACGTGGAAGCGTTGCAGCAACCCGAAACGCACGCTTGTGTGCAAGCGCAGCCTTGGCCTCCCAGCCACGCGGAGGGGAAGGTGGGCGGTCACATTGGGCAACCCACTCCCGCATGGTGAAGGGCTTCATCTCACCGTCTGAGATGGGCCGCCCGCTGCAGAACGCCCGTGCAAGCCGCCACGCCTCATACCAAGCCACACGCATGTTTGCGCTGGGCTTCGAGTCGATGAACAGCTTCTGAAGCTCCCAGGCGTCCACATCGAAGAGGGCCGAGCCGGAGTCATCCAGCCAGGTGTAGCAATCCACCGTGACGCGGAGGCGACCATTGATGTACCGAGCGTCAATGCAGGGTCCCGGCTGGTTGTAGGCAACCTCACCGTGATTGCATTCGCCGAAGCCATCCATCGAGAAAACGGGGCTCATTCCATCTCTCCCATCGTGTGTTTCAGTTGCTTGATCCGCTTGCTCGCCTCATCGCGAGCCCGCTCCAAACGCCCGATCTCCGCATCGAGCGCCTCTTTACCCACCAGCACCTTGCAGCCCCGCAAGTCAGCCACCCATGCAGTGATGTCGTGGGTCTCCACGGCCACCTCAAAGGCCGGCAGGTATTCCAGGGGAAAGCGCCAGCCATCGCGGCTCTCGGCCGTCCAGGCATCCAGCTGGTGCTTGGTGATTTCCTGCCCCGTCAGCTCGCTCATGCGCGCCGCAACGTCGAAGCGGGAAAGGGGGGAAGCCTTCAGCAAGTCCGACAGCAGGTGCCGCAGGGGCAGGCCCACCGCCAGCGCGCCCGGCTTAGGGTCGCGCGGCGCCGGCACCTCAAAGAGGTCCAGCGTCAGGGAGTCGTGAGCGCGGCGCATGGTGTCTATGCCCGGGCCAATTCATTGCCATTGCGTTGGCAAGCATCGGCGGTACACTTCCGGGTAGCAGCAGACGCAATCGCACCCCGAAGCCCACGCGGCTTCTTGGTTCCGTCCGGGTGGTAACGGCTCGGCCAGATCTCCTGAACGGGCACGCCAAGGGCGTCGGCGATGCGCTTCTCGTTGAGCGGAAAACTCCGCTCAAAGGTGTGGGAGAGGGAGGACGAACCCTTGATGCCGTGGTGTGCAGCCAGGGCGCGCAGGGTCCAGCCTTTCTTCTCCAGGGCCGCCTTGATGTCGGCCGGGTGCCAGTCCTCGGGACTGGCTTTTTTGGGGGTGTTGTGTGCCATCTCTCGCTTTCTGTGGTGGTTACGCGATGAATGCCATTACACGCCCAATTTGAAGTGAAGTCAACGGCGTTGACCTCGTTTTGTGAGCTTTACGCTTTAAACTTGGCGTCTCTTCTGTGAAAAAGACAAAAAATCCTTTAGAAACAATGCAAAAAGAAAGTGTCAACGCGGAAGATAAGTTGACGCTTTCTGTTGACGCTTTCGTGGGCAAAGCGTCAACGAGTCATTCTTCGGAGATTGGGGGGCGCCTGAAGGCTGCGAGGGCACATCTGGGCCTCAAGCAAGATGTGCTTGCCGCACAATCTGGCGTCTCTTACAGCGTCTATCAGAAGTACGAGATGGGGCGAAGCGTTCCAGGTGGGGATGCTATTGCTGGCTTCATCCACACAGGTATCAACGCCAACTGGTTGCTCACCGGCGAAGGCCCGATGCTGCTCAAGGATCTTCAGCCCAGGTCGCAACCCATGAAGATCAACATCGGCGCCCTGGCCGCCACGCTCGACGGCGCAACGCGCGGCCTGCCGCCAGGCACCAGCCCCCGGAACATCGCGGAATTCGCAGTGAAGATGTATATCGACGCCCTTGAAAAAGGGCTGATTACGCCGGACGGCATAGGAGAAGGGAGCGGCGAGAAGTCCGCGTAGCGTTTCTCGCCGCACAACCGTGGCAAGCGTCACGGTTACAGGCCTGGCCTATGAACCAGGTCATATTCTGTGTCTGGGGCCTGCATGCACCATGCCGCCCCATGCCCCCAGACAACTACGCGTGGCTCGCGACAATCGCCCTGCTCGCGGCCCGCAACCCCACAATCACCGCACATCCAGATAACGACTCAGGCCAGGGCGGCCCCGTCGTCATTCAGGTCACCGCCGTAGCGGGCCTCCTCGAGCACCAGCCCCAGGCCGCGAACGAACCCGTGCTGTTTCTACTCGTCCTGTGCCAAAACGCGCGCGGAACTTCTCGAACCCTGACCGTAATCGCCATTTCGTGCCAAATCGCTGCGGGATCTTCCGAAGCCCTGAAACCCAGTCCCGGCGCGGCCTCGCGGGCTCCCCTGGCCACCGTTCTCCTGTGCCAAATCGATCACCCCCCCACAGAAAGCCGTTCCGTAGCGTCAGGAAAGTGCTTTTCCATCGGTAGTTAAGGCGCTCAAAGCCCGGTGGGTTTGCCAGAGACCGTGTCCACATACCTGGCGCGAACAGCGCCAATGAATTCGACCCCACAGCCCCTCCAGTCAGCCTCGTCGCTTCCGGAGCGGTACTCCTTTGCCCGAACCCCTCAGATCGGTGCCAGCGAGACCATGCGCGATGCCCGCAGGCTGCGCAGCATGGCGGTCATGTCATTGGCGCTGATGGGGCGGCTGCACAGGTAGCCCTGGTAGGCGTCGCAGCGCCAGCGACGCAGGAGGGCGAGCTGGGCTTCGGTTTCGACGCCTTCGGCGATCACCTCCAGTCGCAGGGTGTGGGCCATGGCGACGATGGTCTGGGCGATGGCTGCATCGTCGGCTTCAGTGACGATGTCCTTGATGAAGGAGCGGTCGATCTTGAGCCGGTCGATGGGGAAGCGCTTGAGATTGGCCAGGCTCGAATAGCCGGTGCCGAAGTCGTCCACCGACAGCTGCAGGCCGAGCTTCTTGCATTCGGCGAGGACGTTGCGGGTGTGTTCCGGATTGCGCATCACCAGGCTTTCGGTGAGCTCCAGGTCGAGGTAGGCGGGGGGCAGGCTGGCGTTGGCGAGGGCCG
Source organism: Zoogloea sp. (assembly GCF_023150065.1). Lineage (GTDB taxonomy): Bacteria > Pseudomonadota > Gammaproteobacteria > Burkholderiales > Rhodocyclaceae > Zoogloea. The sequence goes on along the minus strand of NZ_JAKLLN010000025.1, from coordinate 32,615 downwards.
ACTTGATGGTGTCGAGCAGGCCGGCGTCGTCGAACTGGCGGGCCGACAGGTTGACCCCGACGGGAACCCGGCAGATGCCTTCGCGCAGCCATTCCTGGATCTGCCGGCAGGCTTCCTGGAGCACCCAGGCGCCGATGGGCACGATGAGGCCGCATTCTTCGGCGATGGGGATGAATTTGTCCGGGGGGATCATGCTGCCGTCGGTCTGGCGCCAGCGGATCAGCGCTTCCATGCCGATCAGCTCGCCGGAGAGGGTGTCTACCTGGGGCTGGTAGAAGAGCTCCAGCTGATTCTCGTCGAGGGCGTGGCGCAGGCGGCTTTCCAGCTCGAGCCGTTCGGAGTAGCGCGCCGACAGGCCATGGTCGAAGAACTGGAAGTTGTTGCGGCCGCGCTCCTTGGCCAGGTACATGGCGGCGTCGGCGTTCTTGATCAGGGCTTCCCCGTCCATGCCGTCGGTGGGGTAGAGGGCGATGCCGATGCTCGGGGTGACGGTGACCTGCTGGCTGCACAGCTCGAAGGGGCGCGCCAGGCTGGCGAGGATGCGTTCGGCTACATCTTCGGGCATCGAGCCTTCCTGCAGGTCGTCCAGCACCACCACGAACTCGTCACCGCCGGTGCGTGCCACCATGTCACCGTCCCGCACGCAGGCCCGCAGGCGCTGGGCCACCGACAGCAGCAGCTGATCGCCGGCCTGGTGGCCGAGGGTGTCGTTCACATACTTGAAGCGGTCCAGGTCGGTGAATAGCACGGCCACGCCCCGATGGCGGTCGCGGGCGGCGCCGATGGCTTCGGCCAGGTGCTGGTTGAGCAGAGTGCGGTTGGGCAGGGAGGTGAGGTTGTCGTAGTGGGCGAGGTGGCGGATGCGGCTTTCGGCGGCCTGGCGCTGGGTGATGTCGGCGATGATGCCCAGGTAGCCGCGGATCTGGCGCTGGCCGTCGCGGACCACCGAGATGGCGATGTTGGCCGGGAAGGTGCTGCCGTCGCGGCGGCGCAGGGTGATCTCGCGGGGCTCGAGGTAGCCACCGCTGGTTTCCTCGGCCAGGGCGGCAAAGCCGTTGGCCTTGTGGGCGAGGGTCCAGCGGGCGATGTCTTCGGCGGTGTGGAAGACCAGGGGGGTTTCGCTGCCGATGAGGTCGCCGGCCTGATGTCCGAAGAGGCGTTCGGCGGCGGGGTTGAGGACGCGGATGATGCCGGCGGAGTCGGTGTAGACGATGGCGTACTCGGCACAGTCGAGGATGGCGCGCTGTAGCGAGGTGGTCTCCCGCAGCAGGGTTTCGGCCTTGGCGTGCTTGTCGACCTCCGTTTCCAGGAGCCGGTTGGTCTCGCCGAGGGCCTTCACGTACTGGCCGAGGGCGTCGTTGGCGTCGGCCAGGGCCAGGGTCTTCTCGCGCACCTGGTGGCGGATGGCATCGGCGCGGGTTTGCAGCACGTACAAAACGAAGGCCGCCAGGATGCCGACGGAGAGGCCGGCAAACAGGCGCCCGCCGGCGTCCTGCCCGGGCATCAGGGAGTAGCTCAGGCCGGAGGGGGCGGTGAGCATCAGCCAGCGGCGATCGGCGATGGTGACGCCGTCGGCGTAGGACATTTCGCCGATGCGGAAGTCCGGGCTGACATAGAGGATCTGGGCGTCGTCGGTGCCGTCGAGCAGCTCGAGCTCGAAGTGCAGATTGGCGTCGCGGCTTATGGTGGGTTGGAGGGACTGCTCGATGAGCTGTTCCACCGGGATCTCGAAGAAGACGAGCTGGCGATGGGGCCCGCTGGGCCGATCAGGGCGTACCACGGGGAGGGTCACGAGGACGGCCCGGGCCTTGCTGCTGGTACCCGGCGAGAGCGGATAGGGCGGGCTGGTGGCGGGTTCGCCGCTGACGGTGGCACTGGCGATGCTGTTGTGGATGTGGGCCAGACTGCCGGGGTCAGGCATGCGGTTGCCCGGGAAAAGCTTGCCGGGGGTGCCGGCTTCGGGGGCCTGCCCGGTGCCAACGCTGACAGCGACCGTGGGGGTGTTGCCGTCCAGCCGTATCAGCCCGGCGCGCAGCACTTCCGGGTGGAGGCGCAGCAGGGGGGCGGAGAGATGGGGGAAGGCCTGGGCGCCGTCGCCGGGCAGCAGGGAGATCTGGCGTTGCAGGGCGTCGCCGTGGCCGAGGAGGTGGACGATGCGTTCCTGCAGGCGTGCGATCTGTTGCTGGGCTGTCAGCTGGAATTGGGTGCGCGTGGCCGCCCGCTGTTTTTCAACGGTGGAGTGATAGTTCTCGAGCGTCAGCGCCGCCGCAACGACGAAGACGAGCATGGCCAGCCCGAAGCGGCGGAAGAAATCGACAACCGGATGAGGTGTCGGGCTGAGGGGCATCACGTCTCCTGTTGGGCCTGGCACCGGGGTAAGCGGCATGGTGTGCCTTTGTTCGGGCCAACTCTTAACGGATGTCGGACGGCGTTCTTGAGTGCGGGGGGCGCCGGCCTAGTCGCCGAAGATGATGCGCAGGCGCTCGGCCTCGCGCTCCGCGCCGCCGGCCTCGTCGGCGTTGTCGGCAAAACGCTGGGCGATCAGCCGGAACTCTCCCTGCAGGCTCAGGAAGGCGTCGAGGATGTCCGGGTCGAAATGCGTGCCGCGACTGTCCTGCAGGATGGTGACGGCCTCGTCGTGGGGCAGGGCGGGCTTGTACACCCGCTGGCTGATCAGGGCGTCGTAGACATCGGCAACGGCCATCAGGCGGGCGGACAGGGGGATGCGGTCGCCGGCGAGGCCGAGGGGGTAGCCGCTGCCGTCCCATTTTTCCTGGTGGGAGTAGGCGATTTCCTTGGCGAAGCGCAGGAAGCTGGCCGAGATGCCGAACAGGGCTTCGGCCTTGGCGATGGCGTCGCGGCCAAGGGTGGTGTGGGTCTTCATGATCTCGAACTCGGCGGCGGTGAGCTTGCCGGGCTTGAGGAGGATGCGGTCGGGGATGCCGACCTTGCCGATGTCGTGCAGGGGTGCCGACTTGTACATCAGCTCGATGTTGCCGTCGCTGAGCTCGGCGCTGAAGCGGGGGTGGTGCTGCAGGTGTCGGGCCAGGGTGCGCAGATACATCTGGGTGCGCCGGATGTGGTTGCCGGTCTCGTTGTCGCGGGTTTCGGCCAGGGAGGCCATGGCCACGATGGTGGCGTCCTGGATCAGGCCGAGCTCGCGGGTGCGGCGCACCACTTCGTTCTCGAGATAGTTGTTGCGGTCGCGCAGGAAGTCGCTGGCGGCCTTGAGGGTCAGGTGGTTGCGGATGCGGGTCAGCACCAGGGGCGGGCTGATGGGCTTGGCGATGTAGTCCACGGCGCCGGCATCGAAGCCCAGCTGCTCGTCTACTTCCTCGTTGCGGATGGTCAGGAAAATCACCGGGATGCTGGCGGTGACCGGGTCGTCCATGAGCTGGCGGCACACCTCGTAGCCGTCCCGGTCGGGCATGCTGATGTCGAGCAGGATGAGGTCGGGCAGGGGTTTGCTGGCGGCCAGGGCGAGGGCGCGCTCGCCGTTGGTGGCGATGCGGGTGCGGAAGCCGGCCCGGTGCAGGCAGTTGACGATGGGCTCGATGGAGTCCGGGGCGTCGTCGACGACGAGAATCAGGGGGTGGAGCGGATCGGCGGGCGGTGGCACGGTGTTCTCCTGGCGCGGTTCAGCTGGCTACGAGGCGGATGCCCCCGGCGCTGTCAGGTCGGGCGCAGGCAGGCCAGCGCATGGTCATAATCATAGTGTTGCAGGGCCTCGGCGATCTCGCCAATTTTTTCGGCGCCGATCCGGGCTGCCAGATCACTGCGGATCTGGCGGAAGTGGAGGGGGGCGGCACCGTCGGAGTTTTCGATGAGCCGGATCAGCTCGGCGATCGATTCGTCCAGGGCGGCATCGTCGAGCTGCCGTTCGGGGGCTGGCAGCGGAGCCGGTGCCGGCAGGGTGGCTTCGAGCATGCGGGCAAGGACGCCCATCTCGTGGGCCAGGGATTGCCGGGCGGGCTCACTGGGGCTGCCCTTGCGCAGGGCCATCTCGAGGCTGCTGGCGGCTTCCTGGATGGCGCCGGCACCCAGGTTCGCGGCGGCGCCGCGCACGCTGTGGGCGATGCGCTCGGCGTCGGTGGGCAGGCCGGCGGCCAGGGCTTCGGCGATGCGTTCGGCGCAGTCGGCCTGGGAGCTGGCAAAGCGCTGGAGCAGGGACAGGTAGGTGGCCGGGTCGTCGCCCACCCGGCGCAGGGCGGCCTTGACGTTGAGGCCCGGCAGGTCGGGGAGGCCGTCGGTCGCCGCCGTGCCGTCCGCCCCGGCCGCTGTGACCGGGCTCGCGGGGGGCGTGCCACCGTGCTGGACGTGCTGGAGGATGGCCTGGACCAGCCTTTCCACCACGATGGGTTTGGCCACGTGGTCGTTCATGCCGGCGTCGATGCAGCGCTGGCGTTCTTCGGCCATGGCGTGGGCGGTCATGGCGATGATGGGCAGGTGGGCGAGGCGCGGGTCGGAGCGGATGCGCCGGGTGGCTTCGAGGCCGTCCATCTCGGGCATCTGGAGGTCCATCAGTACCACGTCGAAGGCGTCGGGGCCGGCGGCGATCAGGGTTTCGAGGGCGCTGCGGCCGTTGTCGGCAATGCTGACGGTAGCGCCGATGCGTTCCAGCAGGCCGCGGGCGATCTGCTGGTTGATGTCGTTGTCTTCGGCCACCAGGATGCGCAGGCCGGCCAGATCCTGCCCGGTTGGTGAGGCCACGGGCTGGGGGGCGGCGTCGAGGCCGAAGGTGCCGATGATGGCGTCGAGCAGGGTGGAGGCGGTGGCGGGCTTGTGCAGAAAGCCGTCGGCGCCGGCTTCAATGGCCTCGCCAGCCGTGCTGGCCTCGCCGTAGGCGGTGAGCAGGATGACCGCCGGCGGAGAGGCCAGGCTGCGGTCCTGCTTGATGCGCCGGGTGGCTTCGATGCCGTTCTGGTCGGGCATGCGCAGGTCCATCAGGACCAGCCCGAAGCGGTCGCCGCCATCGGCGCGGCGCACTGCGACCAGGGCTTCGGCGGCCGAGGAGACGGCCTCCGAGCGGAAAGGGAAGGTGCGCAGCAGGCCGAGCAGAACCTCCCGGGCCACGGGGTGGTCGTCGACGACCAGCACGCGCAGGCCGTCGAGCATGCCGGGCAGGGCCTTGGGGGGGCGCCCCTGGGCCAGCCCGAAAGTGGTGGTGAAACCGAAGCGGCTACCAGCACCCGGGGTGCTGGCAACATCCAGCTGGCCGCCCATCAGCTCGACCAGGTGGCGGGAGATGGACAGGCCCAGGCCGGTACCGCCAAAACGCCGGGTCATGGAGTCGTCGGCCTGGGAGAAGGCTTCGAAGAGCCGGCCGATCTGCTCCTCGCTCATGCCGATGCCGGTGTCCACCACGTCGAAGCGCAGGCTGGCCTGCTGCCCTTCCCGGTGCTCGCAGCGCACTTGGAGCTGGACTTCGCCGCCGGGGGTGAACTTGACCGCGTTGCCGAGCAGGTTGGTAAGGATCTGGCCGAGGCGCAGAGGGTCGCCGAGAAGGTCCTGGGGGACGTCGGGGGCGACCTGGAGAATCAGCTCGAGCCCCTTTTCCTGGGCTTTCTGGGCCACGTAGGTGATGACGCTGTCGAGCACCTGGTCGAGGGCGAAGGCAGTCTGTTCGAGGCGGAGCTTGCCGGCTTCGATCTTGGAGAAATCGAGGACGTCGTTGATGACGTTGAGGAGGGTGCTGCCGGCAGCGTGGATCTTGGTGACGTAGTCGCGCTGGCGGGTCTGCAGGTCGGTGTCCAGGCACAGGCTGGAGAGGCCGATGATGGCGTTCATCGGGGTGCGGATCTCGTGGCTCATGTTGGCCAGGAAGCGGGCCTTGGATTCGGCGGCCTCCTCGGCCAGCTGCTTGGCTTCGCGCAGGGTCTCCACGGCCCGGCGGTACAGGGCGAGGTCTTCCAGGGCCCAGATGCAGTGGGTGATCTCGCCGTCGCCTTCGATCAGACCGCTCACCGAGATGCCGACCCATAGCAGCTCGCCGCTGCGCAGGCGCAGCTGGCATTCGCGCCGCCATACACCCTGGCTCTTGAGGGACTGCCATTGCTCGGCCAGAAACTCGAGGGGCAGCCCGGCACCGTCCATCAGGTCGGGATGGGTGCCCGCCAGCTGATCGGCGCTGAAGCCGGCCACCTGGCAGAAACGCGGGTTGGCGTACTGGATGGCGCCGCCCGGGGTGGTGATGAGGAGCATCGACGGGCTCTGCTCGACGGCCAGGGAGAGCTTGCGCAGCTCCCGCTCGGCGAGCTTGCGGGCGGTGATGTCGTAGCTCCAGCTGATCAGGGCCGGGCTGCCGCCCACCTCGATGCGCTCCATGGTCATCAGGGTCCAGAAGGAGCGGCCGCCGATGTTCCGGAATTCGGTCTCCTGGTCGCGCACGGGCAGGCCGTTCTTGAGTCGGGCAATGGCCTTCTCGCCAGCGGACGGGTCGCGGAACCAGGTGGTGACGGAGCGCGACATGAAGGTATCCATGTCGGTGTCGGCGAGGACCAGGGCGCGGGTGTTGGCAAACAGCGGCGTGCCGTCGGGGCGGTTGATGACCACCGCGATGGGGCTCGATTCGAGCATCTGGCGGCTGCGCTCTTCGGCGGCGCGGGCGGCGCGCTCGGCGGCCTTCTGGGCCGAGATGTCGACGATGACGCCAAGCAGGCCGCCGGGCTCTCCGTTGCCGAGGCGGAAGCCGCGGACCCAGTACAGGGTGTCGTGGCTGCGGCCGTCGGAGAAGGGAATGGCGGTTTCCTTGTGGGAGGTACAGGCCTCGCCGATGATGCGCAGGTCTTCCTCGTGGTAGCCGATGCGGTCGGCGGCGGGCAGGTAGGGCAGATCGAGCACGGTCTTGCCGCGAAGAAAGCCGCGGGTGGTGCCGAAGGCCTGCTCGTAGGCGGTGTTGCAGCCCAGGAAGCGGGCGTCCGGCCCCTTGTAGAAGACCGGGCTGGGCAGGGCGTCGAGGAGCACCTCGATGAACAGCAGCTGGTCGGACAGGGCGGCGCTCTTCTCGGCCAGCTGGCGGGTGCGCTCGTCCACCTTGTCTTCGAGTTCGGCGCGGCTGCGCAGGAGGTCTTCGCTGGCCTGCAGAAGCCGCCCACGCATGTGCTCCTGGGAGGCGCCGAGTTCGGCCAGTTCGCGCCACGGGGCGTCGAGGGGGGCGGGGGCGGAGAGGTCGAGCCGTGCGATGCGCTCGCTGCGCTCCACCAGGGCGGCCAGATTCCGTTCGAGGCGGCCCGCGATGCGCCGCGCGATGGTGATGGCAACGGTGCCTGCGATGAGGGTGAGCAGCAGCAGGACGGGCATCACCTCCTGCAGCCGGGCGGGGATGAAATCGGCCTCCCGGGCAAAGCCGGCCACCCACCAGCGCTGCTCGCCGAGCTGCAGGGGCACGAACTGGACCAGCCAGGTTTCCCCCTCGTTCTGGTAGTCCAATACCGTGCCGCCGACTTGATCGGCATCGCGCCAGCGCGCATAGCCGTGGGTCAGGAAGTCCACATCCACGGCGGCGGCAGGCTGCAGGATGGCGTTGTGCCGGTCGGAGAGATTGGCGAAGCGGGGGTAGCGGGGTACGCCGATGATGTCCCCGTCGGCGCTGAGGACGGCGCCGCCGCCGCGCTCGCCGACGGGGGTCTCGAGGGTCAGGCGGGACAGCTCGGCCAGGCTGATGTCGAAGGCCAGCAGGCGGGGCCGGCCGTCGGTGCCGCGCCAGCCGGCGGAGACGGTGATGCAGCCGTCGCCGCTGACCGGTGTCCGGTAGGGGGCGCTCCAGGCCGGGCCGCCGCTGGCAGTGTCTCGGCCGGGCGGGCTGCGGGTTTCGGCGCGGGGGGCCTCGTCGTTGCGGGAGAGGGTCAGCTGGCGCCCGTCGGCGTTGAGCAGGCGGATCGCGGCGATGCGGCTCTCGTCGCTCAGCAGGGGGGCCATCAGGGCCTTGAAGCCGGGGGCGTCGTCGATGTCCAGGCGGCCGGCCTGACCCCAGGCGCGGGCGGTGCCGAGCTGGATCTCGATGCGCCGGAAGCTGCGCTCCGCCTCCGACTGGATGTGGGCGGTGGCCAGGTCGAGCTGGACCCGGGCCAGGGACTGGGTGGCCGGGGCGACGATGAGAAAGTGCACCGCCGTGCCGAAGGCCAGCAGGCAGGCGATGAAGGTGGCCGAGAGGCTGACCAGCAGGCTGCGGGCGAGGGGCGGTCGGAGGGCGGGGCTGGCCGGGCCGGACATGGGGTGGGGGTCAGTCCGGTGCGGAGAGGCCATCAACGGGGGCGGCCTGGGGCGTTCCGTAGGTCTGGAAGCGGGCGATCACCTCGGCCATCTCGGCATCACTCAGCAGGGTCGGCTGACCCAGCTGACAGGCCCGCCAGTATTGCTCGCAGAGGGTTTCAAACTCGATCGCCAGGGCCAGGCTGCGGCGCAGGTCGGTGCCGAAGACGAGCATTCCGTGATTGGCCAGCAGGCAGGCGTTGCGCCCTTTCAGGGCGACCAGGGCGCCATCGGACAGGGCCTGGGTGCCGAAGGTGGCGTAGGGGGCACAGCGGATGTCGTCGCCGCCGAAGCGGGCGATCATGTAGTGGAAGGCCGGGATGCCCCGCCGCAGACAGGCCAGGGCGGTGGCGAAGGGGGAGTGGGCATGGAGCACGGCGCCCGCTTCCGGGTGGGCGGCGAGGATGTCCCGGTGGATGCGCCATTCGCTGGACGGGGCGTAGGGCCCCTGCCAGCTGCCGTCCATGGCCACCAGGGCCATGTCGTCGTCGGTGCAGTCTTCGTAGCTGCGCCCGCTGGGGGTGATCAGGAAGCCCCGGCTGCAGCGCACGCTGGCGTTGCCGGCGGTGCCGGCGTTGAGTCCGCTGCTGGCCATGGCGCGGGCGGTGGCCAGCAGGCCGGCCCGCAGCACGTTCTCGTTCATCGCAAGTCTCCGGTCGGGAGGGATCAATGCCGGGTGAGGGAGGCGAGGGCATCGGGCTGGACGACACCCGACTCGCAGATTATGCCTGTCACCCATCCGGCCGGCGTGACGTCGAAGGCCGGGTTGCAGACCGGGCTGCTGGCGGGGGCCAGGCGGGTGCGCACGATGCGGCCGTCGTCGGCCAGGCCGGGCAGCAGCCGGAGCTCGTCGGCGTCCCGCTCCTCGATGGGGATGCCCGCACCGTCCGGGCAGGCCGGGTCGATGGTCGAGTGGGGGGCCGCAACGTAGAAGGGCACGTCGTGGGCGCGGGCAGCCAGGGCCTTGAGATAGGTGCCGACCTTGTTGGCGGTGTCGCCGTTGGCGGCGATCCGGTCGGCGCCGACGATGACGCAATCCACCCGCCCGGCGGCCATCAGCCAGCCGGCGGCGTTGTCGGCGATGAGGGTGTGGGGCACGCCGGCCCGGGCCAGCTCCCAGGCGGTGAGCAGGCCCTGGTTGCGGGGCCGGGTTTCACTGACCCACACATGCACGTCGAGGCCGGCGGCGTGGGCCGCATAGATGGGGGCGAGGGCGGTGCCGTGGCCGCAGGTGGCCAGCCAGCCGGCGTTGCAGTGGGTCATCAGTTGCAGGGGGCCGGGTTTGCTGGCCAGGGGGCGCAGCAGGGCCAGGCCGTGCTGGCCGATGGCGGCGTTGTTGGCAGCATCGGCGCTGCGGATGGCTTCGGCCTCGGCCCAGGCCGCGGCACTGCGGGCGGCGGCGGGCAGGGGGCCGAGGGCGGCGTGCATGCGGTCGAGGGCCCAGTGCAGATTGACGGCCGTCGGGCGGGTCTGGCGCAATACCTGGTCGGCGTGCCTGAGCTGGGTGTCCGATGCGTCGTGGCGCAGGGCCAGGGCCATGCCGAAGGCGGCGGCGGCACCGATCAGCGGCGCGCCCCGCACCTGCATGTCGCGGATGGCGGTGGCGGCGCAGGCAAGGCTGTCCAGGCGCAGATAGTGTTCTTCGTAGGGCAGGCGGGTCTGGTCGAGAATGACGACCTGATCGCCATCCCGGCGCAGGGTCGGGCAGATGTCGGACACGGAATTACCTCTTTGGCGTAGCGCCGGATTGTATCGGGCTGTTACTGCCCGGTGCGGGTAATCGAGGCCTTTTGCGTGCTCTCGTCGCGGTGCGAGGGGCGACGCCGGCTGCGGCTGGCCGGCGCAACGGGCTTCTGCCAGAATCCCCGGCCTGTTCCGGAGGCCTTCCCGATGCCGCATCTTCCCTTTCCCCTGGTGTCCCGCCTGCCTGAGGTGGGCACCACCATCTTCACCACCATGTCCCGCCTGGCCCAGGAGTGCGGGGCGATCAACCTGTCCCAGGGCTTTCCCGATTTCAGTGCCGAGGATGTGCTGTTCGAGCGGGTGGCCCACTGGATGCGCAGCGGCCACAACCAGTATGCGCCGATGGCCGGTGTGCCGGCCCTGCGCGGGGCCATCGCGGCCAAGGTGAGGGCCCTGTATGGCGCCGACTACGACCCGGAGCACGAGATCACGGTGACGGCGGGGGCCACCCAGGCCTTGTTCACCGCGGTGGCGGCGCTGGTGCACCCGGGGGACGAGGTGATCGTCTTCGAGCCGGTGTATGACTCCTATGTGCCGGCCATCGAGCTGCAGGGCGGCGTGGTGCGGCGGGCCCGCCTGAGCGCGCCGGATTACCGCCCCGACTGGGCGGCGGTGAAGGCCCTGGTATCGCCGCGGACGCGCATGATCATGATCAACACCCCCCACAACCCGAGCGGCAGCGTGTGGTCCGGGGCGGATCTGCAGGCCCTGGTGGATCTGACCCGGGGGACGGATATCGTGGTGGTGGCGGACGAAGTGTATGAGCACATCGTCTTCGACGGTGCCCGTCACGAGAGCGCTGCCCGTTACCCGGCCCTGGCCGAGCGCAGCGTGATCGTCTCGAGCTTCGGCAAGACTTACCACGTGACCGGCTGGAAGGTGGGCTATGTGCTGGCGCCCCGGGCCCTGATGGCCGAGTTCCGCAAGGTGCATCAGTTCAACGTGTTCACGGTGAATACCCCGGTGCAGCTGGCCCTGGCCGACTATATGGAAGCCCCGGCGCGCTATCTCGATCTGGCCGCCTTCTACCAGGCCAAGCGCGACCGCTTCCGGGCGGGGCTGGCGGGGACCGGATTCGAGCTGCTGCCCTGTGCCGGCACCTATTTCCAGACCGCCCGCTACGGGGCGATCTCGGATGCCCCGGATGTCGAGTTCGTTGACTGGCTGACCCGCACGGTGGGGGTGGCGGCGATTCCCCTGTCGGCCTTCTTTGGCGACGGGCGCGACGAAAAGGTGATCCGCTTCTGCTTTGCCAAGCGCGATGAGACCCTGGAGGCCGCTTTCGAGCGCCTGCAGCGCTTCTGCTAAACTCGATCGCATTCCCCTGGAGTTTTTCCCGTGCGCAATCTTCTGCTGTTCGTCCTCTTCCTGATCGGTCTGTTTTTCGTGCGGCGTGCCCTGCGCCGCACGCTCGGTGGTCTGGGGGGGCGCAAGGAGGAAGGCTTTGGCGGTGGTGCAGGCGGCGCGGCGGGTGCCCGGCCGGGCGCCGAGGCCCCGCGGGAGATGCTGGAGGCCGAGCAGATGGTGGCCTGTGCCCACTGCGGCCTGCATGTGCCGGAGAGCGAGGGGGTGCGCGGCAGTGGTGGCTTCTTCTGTTCGGAGGAGCATCGCCGCCTGGGTGTGCGCGCGTGAAGGCTGACCTTGCCCCAACCCTGGAGGTGCATCTGACCGAGGGGCTGGCCAGGGCCGAGCCCCTGCGTTACCTCAACATTTTCCGGCTGATCCTGGCCGGCTTCTTCCTGGTGGCAGGGCGCCCGCTGCAACTCGGCAGCGATTCCCCAACCCTGTTCATCGCCGCGGCCATTGCCTTCATGGCGGCGGTGCTGATCCTCGGCTTCAAGGATGCCGAGCGCCTCCTCGGCACGTCCCGGCTGGTGACGCTGCAGGTGCTGGTGGATGTCACCCTGTTGACGGTGATCATGTGGACCAGCGGTGGCTACCGCAGCGGCATGCCCATCCTCATCCTGGTGGCCCTGGCAGGGGCCGGGCTGGTGGGGCAGGGGCGCATGGTGCTGTTCTACGCGGCCTATGCCACCGTTGCGGTGCTGCTTGAAAATGCCCTGCGGCTGTTGTCGGGCCGGGATACGGTGGATTTCTTCACTGTGGGCATCACCTGCATCGGCTTCTTCGCCATCGCCCAGGTGGCGCGTCTGCTGGCCCACCGGGCCCTGGCCAACGAAGACCTGGCCCGCCAGCGCGGGGCCGATCTGGCCAACCAGCTGCGCCTCAACCGGCAGATCATCCAGGACATGCAGGACGGCGTGCTGGTGGTGGGCGAGGGGGGCGTGGTGCGCCAGTTCAACCCCCAGGCCGTGGCGCTGCTGGGTGCCTCCCTGCGCGAGGGCATGAGCCTGCAGGCCTGCGCCCCGACCCTCGAGCGGGAAATGCGCCGCCAGGCGGAGCAGGGCGAATCGGCCCACAGCCTGCGTGCCGACGGCAGCGGCAAGATGCTGCTGGTGCGGGCCCTGCCCGCCGGTGATGCCAAGGACACCCTGATCTACCTGGAAGACTTCGACCGCATCCATCGCCAGATCCAGCAGGTCAAGCTGGCGGCCCTGGGGCGCTTGACGGCCAGCATCGCCCACGAGATCCGCAACCCCCTGGCGTCGGTGTACTCGGCGGCGGAGTTGCTGCTGGAAGAAAAACGCAGCGAGATGCAGGCGCGCCTGATCCGCATCATCGGTAACAACGCTCAGCGCATCGACCGCCTGGTGAGCGACGTGCTGGCCCTGGGGCGGCGCGACGAGGCGCTGCCGGAAGAGCTGCAGCTGGCGGAATTCGTGGATGAATTCCTGGAGGAGTTCACCCTCGCCGAGGGGCAGGGCGCCGAGGGCGTGGTGGTGAGCCGCGTGGCGCCCGATGTGACCCTGTGCATGGACCGCACCCACCTCCGCCAGATCCTCTGGAACCTGGTGGGGAATGCCCGCCGGCACTGCAGCGGCGGGCCGGCAGCGGTCATCATCTCGGCCCGGGCCTTCGAAGAAGGTCGGGTTGAGCTGGAAGTCCGGGACGATGGTCCGGGGATCCCGGAGGACCACCGCTCGCAGATCTTCGAGCCTTTCTTCACCACCCATTCCAAGGGCACCGGCCTGGGCCTCTACATCGCCCGGGAGCTGGCCGAAGCCAACGGCGCTGTGCTGGAACTGCTCCCCACCTCCGCAGCTGGTGCCCATTTCCGCATTATCGGACGCGCAAAGCCATGATCCAGAACGAAAGACGGGCCCGCTCCAGCGGGCCGGACGTGCTGATTGTCGACGATGAGGACGATATCCGCGAGCTGCTCGAGCTGAGCCTGCTGCGTCTTGGACTGGCCAGCGACGGGGCAGCGACCCTGGCGGAAGCCCGCAGCCTGCTGGCGGAGAAGCGCTACCGCCTGTGCCTGACCGACATGCGTCTGCCGGATGGGGACGGCCTCGAGCTGGTCCGGCATATTGCCGCGAGCATCAGCGATCTGCCGGTGGCGGTCATCACCGCCTTCGGCAGCATGGACAACGCGGTGACGGCGCTCAAGGCCGGGGCCTTCGACTATCTGTCCAAGCCGGTTTCCATCGACCAGCTGCGGGCTTTGGTCAAATCGGTGTTCTCGGTGCGTGGCAAGGACGAGGATGCCTGCCGCAAAGATACTTCCAGCCTGATCGGCGAATCGCCGGCGATGGTGCAGGTACGTTCCCTGATCGAGAAGCTCTCCCGTAGCCAGGCGCCGGTATTCATCTCCGGCGAGTCGGGCAGCGGCAAGGAGCGGGCGGCGCGGATGATCCACGAACTCGGCCCCCGTTCGGCGGCGCCCTTCGTGGCGGTCAACTGCGGTGCCATCCCCGAGAACCTGATGGAGAGCGAGTTCTTCGGTGCCCGCAAGGGCGCTTTCACGGGGGCTGACAGTGATCGGGAGGGTTTCTTCCAGGCTGCCCACGGTGGCACCCTGTTCCTCGATGAAGTGGGCGACCTGCCGCTGCCCATGCAGGTCAAGCTGCTGCGGGCGATCCAGGAGAAGAAATTCCGCCGCCTCGGCGACACCACCGAGACGGCCGTGGATGTGCGCATCCTCAGCGCCACCCACCAGAACCTGAAGGCCATGGTCGAGGCGGCGCGCTTTCGTCAGGATCTGTTCTACCGCCTCAACGTGATCGAGCTGCGCATGCCGGCCCTGCGTGAGCGCAGCGAGGACATTCCGGCCCTGGCCGAGATCCTGCTCGCGCGGCTGGCGGAATCGTCCGGGATGGAGGTTGCGCGCCTCGCCGATGACGCAGTGCGGGCCCTCGCCGGCTATTCCTTCCCGGGCAATGTGCGCGAGCTGGAGAACATCCTCGAGCGCGCCCTGGCGCTGTCCAGCGGCAGCCTGATCCACGCCGACGACCTGCTCCTCGACCCCGCCGACATGGGCGATAGCAGCCACGCGACGCCGACGACGCCGGGTGGGGCCGACCTCCAGGACTATCTCGACGAAGTGGAGCGCCATGCCATCGAGGACGCCCTCGAGAAATCCGGGGGCAACCGTACGGCCGCGGCCCGGGCCCTGGGCGTCACCTTCCGCTCCCTGCGCTACCGCCTGGAGCGTCTGGGCATGAAGGAGTGATGGACAGCGGGCACACGGCGGCCTCCGGGCACGGGCCTGAGGCGGTCCAGCGGGTCGTCAAGGTTCGGCGTGACTACAACACCTGGGTTGCCCGCGAGACCATCGAAGACTATGCCCTGCGTTTCACCCCGCGCAGCTTCCGGCGTTGGTCCGAGCTGCGGGTGGCCAACATGGCCTTCGGGGTGGCGTCTTTCCTGGTGCTGGAGGCGGTGGGGGCGACCCTGCTGGTGGATTACGGTTTCATCAATGCCCTGTGGGCCATCCTGGCCACCGGGCTGATCATCTTCCTGGCGGGGCTGCCGATCAGTATCTACGCCGCCCGTTACGGCGTAGACATGGATCTGCTGACCCGCGGCGCGGGTTTCGGCTACATCGGCTCCACGCTGACCTCCCTGATCTACGCCTCCTTCACCTTCATCTTCTTCGCCCTCGAGGCGGCGATCATGGCCTATGCCCTTGATCTCGCCTTCGACATTCCACCTGCCTGGGGCTACCTGCTGTGCGCCATCGTGGTGATTCCCCTGGTCACCCATGGAGTCACCACCATCAGCCGTCTGCAGAGCTTGACCCTGCCCGTGTGGGTGGTGATGCTGGTGGTGCCCTACGTGTATGTGTTCAGCGAGCGCCCGGGCATCATCGGCGAGCTGGCCGCCTACGGGGGCGAGCATGGGGCCGGGGCGGGTTTCAGCATCCACGCCTTTGGCGCGGCGCTGACCGTGGGCATCGCCCTGATCACCCAGATGGGCGAGCAGGCGGACTACCTGCGTTTCATGCCCGAGCGCACGGCGGCCAACCGGCGGCGCTGGTGGGCCGGGGTGCTGGTGGGCGGGCCCGGCTGGGTGCTGCTGGGGGTGGTGAAGATGCTCGGCGGGGCGCTGCTGGCCTACCTGGCCATCAGCAACTCGGTGCCGGCGGAGCGGGCGGTGGATCCGAACCAGATGTATCTGGCGGCCTACGAATACGTCTTTCCCAACCTGCACTGGGCGGTGGCGGCCACCGCCCTGTTCGTGGTGGTGTCGCAACTCAAGATCAACGTCACCAACGCCTATGCGGGCTCCCTGGCGTGGTCCAACTTTTTCGCCCGGCTCACCCACAGCCACCCGGGGCGGGTGGTGTGGGTGGTCTTCAACACCCTGATCGCCCTGGTGCTGATGGAGCTGGACGTGTTCCAGGCCCTCGGCAAGGTGCTCGGCCTGTACGCCAACGTGGCCATCTCGTGGATGATGGCGGTGGTGGCCGATCTGGTCATCAACAAGCCCCTGGGCCTGTCGCCGCCGGGCATCGAGTTCAAGCGGGCGCATCTTTACGATGTGAACCCGGTGGGGGTGGGGGCGATGGGGGTCGCCTCGGTGCTGTCGGTGTCGGCCTATCTGGGAGTGTTCGGAGCGGACGCCCAGGCTTTCTCGGCGCTGATCGCCCTCGTCACCGCCTTTGTCACCGCGCCCCTCATCGCCTGGGCCACCGGTGGCCGCTACTACATTGCCCGCAAGCCCGGGCCGGCGCTGGCGGGGGTCCGCCAGTGCGTGATCTGCGAACGGGAATACGAGGCCGACGACCTGGCCCGCTGCCCGGCCTACCAGGGGGACATCTGCTCCCTGTGCTGTTCGCTGGACGCGCGCTGCAACGACCTGTGCAAGCCCCAGGCGCGGCTCTCGGCCCAGTGGTCGGGGGCCATGCGCCGGCTGCTGCCGCGGGTGGTGTGGCCTTACCTGGAGAGCGGGCTCGGCCACTACCTGCTGCTGATGGGCGGCATCGCCCCGGGCCTGGCCCTGCTGGTGTGGCTGCTCCATCACCTGGGGCTCAAGCTGCTCGGCGACAGCGCGGATGCCTTTGCGCCGGCCCTGCAGATGGCCTTTCTGAAGGGCTACGCAGCCTTGCTGCTGCTCTCCGGCCTGGTGGTGTGGTGGCTGGTGCTGACCCACAAGAGCCGCCAGGTGGCCCAGGAGGAGTCCAACCGCCAGACCCACCTGCTGATGCGCGAGATCGAGTCCCACCGGCGTACCGACGAGCAGCTACAGCGGGCCAAGCAGGCCGCGGAGCTGGCCAACCAGGCCAAGAGCCGCTACATCACCGCCATCAGCCACGAGTTGCGCACGCCCCTCAACAGCATCCTCGGCTACGCCCAGATCCTCGACGGTGACGAGACCATTCCGCCGTCCCGGCGTCAGGCCATCAACGTGATCCGGCGCAGCGGCGACCACCTGCTGTCGGTGATCGAGGGCACCCTGGACATCGCCCGCATCGAGGGCGGCAAGCTGGCCCTGGATGTGAAAGCCCTGGATTTCCGCGACTTCATGCAGCAGATCGTCGGCATGTTCGAGCTGCAGGCCCACAACAAGGGGCTGGCCTTCCGCTACGAGCCGAAGGGTGAGATCCCGGCCTTCGTGCGGGCCGACGAAAAGCGGGTGCGCCAGATCCTCATCAACCTGCTCGGCAACGCGCTCAAATTCACCCCCCGGGGGCATATCTGTCTGCGCCTGGCCTACCGCATGGAGATGGCCACCTTCGAGGTCGAGGACAGCGGGCCGGGGATCTCCCCCGAGGAGCAGGAGCGCATCTTCGACCCGTTCTCCCGGGGGTCGTCGGCCCAGGGGGCGGGCGGGGCCGGGCTGGGCCTGACCATCAGCCGCATGTTTGCCGACGTGATGGGCGGCGAGCTGACGCTGGACAGTCGCCCGGGTGAAGGCTGCCGCTTCCGGGTACGCCTCTTCCTGCCCCAGGTGCAGGGGGCGACGGCCGGTGCCGGGCTGCCGCGCAGTCGGCCGGTGGGCTACCAGGGCGTGCGCCGGCGTGTGCTGATCGTGGACAACGAGCGGGTGGACCGGGAGTTCCTGTTCGCCCTGCTGGAGCCCCTGGGCTTCGTGCTGGCCGAGGCGGCGTCCGGCGCGGCCTGCCTGGCCATGCTGGACGATTTCCGCCCCGACCTGATCTTCATGGACCTGGCCATGCCGGGCATGGATGGCTGGGAGACCGTGCGCCGTATCCGCGACGGGGCGCACGCCGCCACGCCGGTGGCCATCATCTCGGCCAATGCCTACGAGCGGGGCATCCATTCGGACGACAACACCCTGGGCATCGGCGCCCGGGATTTCTTCCTCAAACCGGTGCAGGTCAGCGAGCTGCTCGACTGGGTGGGGGAGCGCCTGGGCCTGAGCTGGGTCGAGGCCCATCAGCAGCGCCACGAACCCAGCCTGCCCGCCAGCATGGTCCATCCGCCGGCGGCACTGCTGGAGCCCCTGGCCCGGCAGGTGGAGCTGGGCTACGTGAAGGGCATCCTGGCGCGGCTGGCCGAGATCGAGGCCGCCGACCCCGCCTACGCGCCGTTTGTCGCCGAGGTGCGCGAGCTGGCCCGCAATTTCCGTCTTGACGCCATCGCCCCCCTGCTGGAGAAAGCCCGCCATGTCTGATTTCGACCGGCTCAATTCCGACCTGGTGCTGATCGTGGACGACATCCCCGAGAACCTCTCGGTGCTCCATGATGCCCTTGATGAATCCGGCTACACGGTGCTGGTGGCGACCAACGGCGAGACGGCATTGCAGCGCGCGCGCCACAGCCTGCCCGACGTGATCCTGCTGGACGCCATGATGCCCGGCATCGATGGTTTCGAGGTGGCGCGGCGCCTGAAGGCGGATTTCAGCACCCGCCACATCCCCATCGTGTTCATGACCGGCCTGACCGAGACCGAGCATGTGGTGGCCGCCTTCGAGGCCGGTGGCGCGGACTATGTGACCAAGCCGATCCGTCCCCAGGAGGTCTTGGCGCGCATCGCCGCCCACATGGCCAGCGCCCGCCTGATGAAGCAGGCCCGCACGGCCCTGGATGCCTTCGGGCAGGCCACCCTGGCCCTGCGCCCCGGAAGTGGTCGGGTGGTGTGGCAGACCCCGCTGGCACGCAAGCTGATGAACGACTACTTCCCCGGCCACGAGGATGACGCTCCGGCGGCGGTGATGGCCTGGGTGCATGAGTCGGCCCGGGTGCGCCGGGAGGGGCGGGAGTTTCCGCCCCTGCACATCAACCTGGGGGCCCGGCGCCTGATCTTCAACCTCCACGAGCGTGCCGGTGATGACGAGTGGCTGCTGGTGCTGCGCGAAGAGTCGGACGCCGCGGTGGTGGATGCCCTGATGGCGGCCTTCCGCCTGACCACCCGGGAGGCCGAGGTGCTCTACTGGGTGATCAAGGGCAAGACCAGCCCGGATATCGGCGAGATCCTCGGTTCCAGCCCGCGCACAGTGAACAAGCACCTGGAGCACGTCTTTGCCAAGCTCGGTGTCGAGAACCGCACCGCGGCCGCGTCGGTGGCCATGGCGCGGATCCGCATGGGGGGCGGCCCCGACAGTTAGGTGCTGATACCTGCGGTGGTGGCCAGCAGGGCGGTGATGTCGGCGGCCCGGAGCGGGCGGGCAAACAGGTAGCCTTGCATGATCGGGCACTGGCGCTGGAGCAGGAAGTCGCGCTGGGCCTCGGTCTCGACGCCCTCCGCGACCACGTCAAGGCCCAGGTCCCGGGCGATGGACAGGGTGGCGGTGGCAATCGCCGCGTCCTCGGTATCGCCGGGCAGATCCTGCACGAAGGAGCGGTCGATCTTCAGCCGCGTCAGGGGCAGGCGCTTCAGATAGACCAGGCTCGAGTAGCCGGTGCCAAAGTCATCCAGGGCCAGCCCTATGCCCAGCCGGCGCAGCCTGGCGAACTGGGCCTCGATTTCGGCGCTGGGCTGCATCAGGGCGCTTTCGGTCAGCTCCAGCTCGAAGCTCCGGGGCGATACCCCGGCATCGGCAAACACCTGGCGGACACGATCGACAAAGCCCGGGCGCCGGAACTGCAGGGCCGAGATGTTGATGGCGATGGTCAGGGCCGGCAGGCCGGCCGCCTGCCACTCCGCCTGCTGGCGGGCCGCCTCGTTCAGCACCCAGTCGCCAATGGCTTCGATGAGCCCCGTCTCTTCGGCCAGCGGAATGAACTCGCCCGGGGGGATGCGTCCCCGCTCGGGGTGATTCCAGCGCACCAGGGCTTCTACGCCGATCAGGTGCTGGCCGGGCATGGCCCACTGGGGCTGGTAGTCCAGCTCCAGTTCATCGCGTTCGAGGGCGTGGCGGAGGGCGTTTTCGAGCATCAGGCGGGCATAGGCCCGGGCGTTCATGTCGGGGGTGAAGAAGCGGAAGTCGTTGCGCCCGGCGCTCTTGGCGTCGTACATGGCGGTGTCGGCATGCTTGAGCAGCTGGTCCACGTCATTGCCGTCGGTGGGGTGCAGGGCGATGCCGATGCTGGTGGAGATGGAGAGCTCCTGGCCGTCGATGTCGAAGGGGCGGATCAGGCTGGCGATCAGCTTGCGGGCGACGATGGCGGCGTCCTCGCTGTGGCTCAGCTGGGGCAGCAGCACGACGAACTCGTCACCGCCCAGGCGGGCCAGCACGTCTTCGTCCCGCAGGCACAGGGCCAGGCGCTGGGCGGCGGCAGACAGCAGGCGGTCGCCGACGGGGTGGCCGAGGGTGTCGTTGATCTTCTTGAAATTGTCGAGATCGAGGAAGAGCACGCCGGCTTGCAGCTGGTTGCGCCGGGCGATGGCCAGGGCCTGCTCGGCACGGTTGATCCACAGGCTGCGGTTGGGCAGGCCGGTGAGCCCGTCGTAGTGGGCCAGGTAGTGGATGTGCGCTTCGGCGGCACGGTTGGCGGTGACGTCCTGGACGGTGCCGCGCAGGGTTTTGCCGTTGTCCAGCCCCAGGCCGGCTTCGATGGTGAAGTGCACGATGCGCTGGGTCTCGCCCTGGTCGCCCCAGCGCAGGCGGACGTCGAAGCTGGCGCCGGCGCTGCCCTGGGCAACGTCGTCGAAGGCTTGCTGCAGGCGGGGCTGATCGTCGGGGTGGAGGGCTGCCAGCAGGTTGGCGAGCTTGCCGTCCTGGCTGCGGGGCACCCGCAGGATCGAGAACAGCTCTTCCGACCAATGGCCTTCTCCCGTCTCCGGGTCGGCTTCCCAGCTGCCCAGCTGGGCGATGCGCTCGGCATGGGTGAGCATGGCTTTCTTGGCGCTGAGACGTCGGCTGGCCTCGGCCAGCTCGGCGGTGCGCTGCCGCACCAGTTCTTCGATGCGCCGGGCGCGCCCGGTGGATGAGAGCAGGTAGGCGCCAAGCATGCCCGTGCTGAGCAGGCCGACGGCCAGCACGGTCCACGCCTCCCAGCCCCGGTGCAGCGTGGCATAGCTGGGCTCGGCGACGAAGCGGAGGGTCCAGGCCCGCCCGCCGAAATCGAAGTCCTCCACCCATGGGGCCAGCCCCGCCGGGCCGGCGTCGTCGGCCGTCGGGCAGGGGTCAAGCCCGGACAGGCGGTGGCCGCGGGCTTCGTCGGGGGCCAATTCGGCCAGACAGTAGGCAATGCCATTGATGGCGTTGCGCTGCAGGATGCTGTTGACGGCGTCCTCCACGCGCAGTGCGACGAAGACGAAGCCATCGGCCCGTGGGGCTGCCCGGGTATCGGCCGGGCTGGTGCGCTGATAGATGACCACGCCGAGCTTGCTCTCGGTTTCCTGGGTCAATTCGAAGGCCTGGGTGGCGGCGGCCTTGCCGTCGGCCTGGCTGCGGGCGAGGGCTTCCGCCGAGGCGGGAATCGAGGGAACGTTGAGCCCGAGGGCGCGGTGGTTGGTTTCCAGGGGCGCGATGTAGCGGATCGGGTAGTACCCGGCCTGTCGTGGAGAGGTGTACAGCTGCTTGTTCGGGCCCCGGTCGCGGATGGCGAAGTCGGGATTGTCGAGGGCGCGCCGGGCCGTCGCTTCAAAGGCCTTGCGCTGGGAATCGGGGGTGTAGGGCATCCAGCCGATGCCCTGGATACCCTCGAAGCGGGACAGCCAGGGCAGGGCAAACTGGCGGAAACCCTCGTCATCCAGATCGGGAGCCGCGACCATGACCCGTTCGGTGGCCTGGAGTACGTCGGTGTAGTTGGCGAAACGCTTCAGCATCAGACTGGAAAGGTAGCGGGCGTCCCGTTCGAAGCGGCTCTGCAGGCGCTGTTGTTCCCATTGGGCGACCTGGATCTCCAGCCCAGCGAGGAGTACAAGGGCCACCGACATGGGCAGGGCCAGGCTGCGTCGCCGGGCAGCCCATTCGTGGCGGGGCTGGCCGAGAAAAACGAAGGTGAGCGGCGTGGCGATGAGAATTCCGATGGCGTCGCCGGCCCACCAGTTCCACCCGCTGAAGGGCGCCTCGCTGGGGGCGATGGCACCCGACATGACCAGCGCGGTGGTGCCGAAGCTGGCGCCGATCAGGCAGCTGACGGGGCCGGCAACAAAGAGAAAGCGCAGGATCGTGGTGCCGTTGTCGAGCCCTCTCGGAAAATCGGCCCAGCGCCTGGCCAGGGCTGCGCCGGCAAAGGCCTGCAGGACCGCGCCCACGGCGACCACGAGGGGGGCAAACCAGGCCCAGCCGTCCAGCCCCGAGCGCGTCACGGCCTCGATGTTGGTGAGCAGGGCGCCCATGAATATCGCCGGCCAGATGCCGCGACCGAAGATCAGGACGGCCGCCAGCGCAATGCCGGCGGGGGGGTAAAGGGGGGCGACGTAGCCTGGGGGGATGGCGATGTGCAGGGCCAGCCGGCCGCAGATCGCATAGGCAATGCCGATGATCGCGAGTTGGCGCAGGAAGGAGGCGTGGGGCATGCGGCAGGTTGGTCCGGGCGATGAGGTGGCAGTCCGTCGTTGTGCTGCCTGTCAGGGTGGGGCCGTCATTGGCAGGATCCCTGGGCGTGCTGGCCTTGATTACGGCAGCGCAGCCCGGCGGCTTCAATGCCGCTTGGTGAATTCGGTCATGCCTCTCCGGTTATTGCAATGCGGTAGTATCTCGGTCCCGCATGGATGGTGGCGTCCGGATTTCCGGATGTTGCGTCGCGGGGTAAGGCCGCTGCTCTGTCTGGCAAGGTGGTGGTTCTGTATCCGTGAGTTTGAGGAGGGCGAAATGTCATCAGTGCTAGCCGAAGGTCAGGACAAGCGATCCCGTGCGGAGGTGCTTCCGGTGGCCCTGGCCGCCATGGGCGTGGTTTTCGGCGATATCGGCACGAGCCCCCTCTATACCATGAAGGAGGTCTTCAACGCACACCACGGGCTGGCGGTGACGCCGGAGAACGTGCTGGGTGTGCTGTCCCTGGTGTTCTGGGCGCTGACCATCGTCGTGTCCCTGAAGTACGTGGTGTACATCATGCGGGCCGACAACCGGGGGGAGGGGGGAATCATGGCCCTGACCTCCCTGGCCCTGCGTACCACCCGGTCGCCCCGCGTGGCCGGCCTGATGTCCGCGGTCGGTCTGTTCGGCGCGGCCCTGTTCTACGGCGACGGGGTGATCACGCCGGCGATCTCGGTGCTGTCGGCGGTGGAAGGGCTGGAGGTGGCAACGCCGGCTTTCCGGCCCTACGTCCTGCCGATCTCGCTGGTGGTGCTGACCGGCCTGTTCGTGATCCAGAGCAAGGGCACGGCACGGGTGGGAGCGGTGTTCGGCCCGGTGATGCTGTTCTGGTTCACCACCCTCGGAGTGCTCGGGGCGATGAACGTGATGCGTCACCCCGATGTGCTGCAAGCGATCAACCCGATGCACGCGGTGCACTTCTTCGCCACCAACAAGACCCTTGGTTTTCTGGCCCTGGGTGCTGTGGTGCTGGCGATCACCGGGGGTGAAGCCCTGTATGCGGACATGGGGCACTTCGGGCGGCGGCCCATCAAGGTGGCCTGGTTCGGCTATGTGTTCCCGGCCCTGTATCTGAACTACCTGGGGCAGGGGGCCCTGATCCTCGACGATCCGTCGGCCGTGAAGAATCCCTTCTACCTGCTGGTCCCGGAGCCGCTGCTGTACCCCATGGTCGGGCTGTCCACGCTGGCCACCATCATCGCCTCCCAGGCGGTGATCTCAGGGGCCTTCTCCCTCACCAAGCAGGCCGTCCAGCTGGGCTATTCGCCGCGTATCCACGTGATTCACACCTCTGAAAAGGAAGTCGGGCAGATTTACGTCCCGAACGTGAACTGGATGCTGCTGGGGGCGGTGATTGCGCTGGTGCTCGGTTTCCGCTCGTCGAGTGCGCTGGCCTCGGCCTACGGGATTGCCGTGACGCTGACCATGATGATCGACACGGTGCTGGCCTTCTTCGTCGTCCGGGCCTTGTGGAAGTGGAGCTGGGGGCCGGCGCTGGGGTTTCTGGCCTTGTTCTTCACAGTGGATTTCGCCTTCTTTTCCGCCAACACGGTCAAGATCTTTGACGGAGGCTGGTTTCCGCTGGTCCTCGGCCTCGCCATCCATGCCCTGCTGATGACCTGGAAGAAGGGACGGGCTGCGCTGACGGCGCGGATGCAGGTGGACACCATGCCCCTCGACCTGTTCATCCAGTCCATGTTCCATGATCCCCCCATCCGTGTGCCGGGGACGGGGGTGTTCATGACGACGGCCCCGGACGGTGTGCCCCGGGCGCTGCTCCACAACCTGCTGCACAACAAGGTGCTGCATGCCCGGGTGGTGCTGGTGACGATGATTACCGAAGATGTGCCCTATGTGCCGGGGAGCGAGCGGGTGCGGGTCGAGGAGCTGGATTACGGCTTCTATCGGGTGTTTGTCCGCTACGGCTTCAAGGATGATCCGGACATTCCGGCGGCGCTGGCCCTGGGCGAAACCCAGGGGCTGTCCTTCGATCTGATGGAGTCGTCCTTCTTCCTCGGCCGCGAGACCCTGATCCCGCGCGCCGGCTCCGTCCTTGGACGCTGGCGTGAGCTGCTGTTCATCCTGATGTTCAGGAACGCCCACAGTGCGGCGGATTTCTTCTGCATCCCGGCCAATCGGGTGGTTGAGTTTGGTACCCAGATTGAGTTGTGAGAAGCGCCGCCGCCGGCGCTCTATGGGCGGTTTGCCCATACATCGAATTTATGTGAAATGTAATTTTCGCGTGACGGGGATCACGGGAGCAAAGGCGGCTTCGCGCTATTGTTCGACCATACATTTTTTCACGCATTTTGCAATTTTGAAGGGCGCCAATCGAACGACCTCACCCGGTCTTCATACATAATGCGCCGCAACATCCGGATGCTGTCGTGCCGGCTACTTCCTGAAACGTTCAATTGCATGGGCGGCAGCCTCGAAAGGGTTGCCGAAGCTCGAGATGCTCAAACTCTTCAATCATTACGTTCCGTCCAACACCGTCCTGCAGGTCGTCATCGATGCGATGCTCCTGTTCGTGGCCGTGATCGTGGCGTTCGTGCTGCAGAGCAAGGTGGACGGGCCCCTGATCGCAACGGTGGTGCCGTCGGCGCTGGCCTTTGCCGCCACGATGATGATCCTCAACGGCGCGCTGGGGCTTTACCGCGCCGGTTTTGGCAGCGGTTTCCGTGAGACCCTGTTGCGCGTGGCGATGTCCATCGCGCTCAGCATTCCCGTCGCCTACGGTATCTTCCAGGTCCTGCCCTGGGGCGAGTTTGCCCATGAGGCGATGGAGCTCAATGTGGTGGCGCTTCTGGGGTTTGTTGTCGTGGCCCGAGGTTTCTCTGTGCGGCGTGTGGGAGCAGGCGTGTTGGTAAAACGGATCATGGTGATTGGCACGGGGGCGGATGCGGTGGCGGTGGAGAATGCGCTCTCCCATTCCTCCGGCAGGGGGCTCCAGGTTGTGGGCTTCTTTCCTTCCGGTCAGGGCGAAGAAGTGCGTGTCGATCCGAAGCGGATCATCCACTTTGATGGCAACCTGCTCGCAACGGCCAACCACCTGAAGGTCAATGAGATCATCGTCGCCCTCAAGGAGCGCCGCGGTGGCGTCATTCCCCTGCGCGAACTCCTCGACTGCAAGATGGCGGGCATCAAGGTGCTCGACCTCTCCAGCTTCTTCGAGCGTGTCCGCGGTCAGGTGCGCATCGACTCCCTGCGGGCCAGCTGGCTGATCTATGGCGAGGGTTTCCGTCAAGGCTGGAGCCGCACCCTGGTAAAGCGCGTGTTCGACATCGTCGCCTCTCTCGGGCTGCTCATCCTGGCGGCCCCCGTGATGGTGCTGGCAGCCCTGCTGATCGTCATCGAAGACGGCGCGCCGGTGTTCTATCGTCAGGAGCGGGTCGGTCTTGGCGGGCGCCTGTTCAAGGTGACCAAGTTCCGCAGCATGCGTCGCGACGCCGAGCGCGACGGCAAGCCGCGCTGGGCCAGCGCCAACGACGACCGCGTCACCCGTATCGGGCGCTTCATCCGCAAGGTGCGCATCGATGAGCTGCCGCAGCTGTTCAACGTCCTCAAGGGCGACATGAGCCTGGTGGGGCCGCGGCCCGAGCGTCCCTTCTTCGTTGATCAGCTGACCCGTGACATCCCCTTCTATGCGGTGCGCCACTGCGTCAAGCCCGGGGTTACCGGCTGGGCACAGGTTCGCTACCAGTACGGTTCGTCGGTGGATGATGCGATCAACAAGCTGCAGTACGACCTTTATTACGTCAAGAATCACACCCTGTTCCTCGATACCGTTGTTCTCTTCGAGACCGTGCGGGTGGTGCTGACCGGCGACGGCGCCCACTGACCCTGTCGCTGACTCCCCACCAGCGGGGAGGTTTGACGCTCCCGCCATGTCCGGGAGCGTTTGTTTTTCTGCCGAGGCCCGATGGAATCCACGTTTTCCCAAGTGTCCGCGTGGAGTCACGCGATTGCGACGGTCGTCCATGCGCTGTTCGCGGTGTACCTCGGCCTGGCGTGGCGCCATGGTTCGCGGGGGTCCTTCCTGATCGGTGCCATGGCGGTCAGTGCCCTGTGGGCATCGGCCAACTGGGCCTTCGCCCTGACGGGCTGGAACTGGATCTTCCTGCTGGGCAATGTGCTCGACGTGCTGCGCATGGGCGCGTGGTTCGGCTTTCTGCTCGCGCTTGTCTTCCAGCCCGCAGCCGGGGCCAGTGCAGGGCCGCCTCCACGCTGGCCTAAGCCGATGACCCTGGCGGTGGTCTCCCTGGGCGCCGTCGGTGTGGTGTGTTTTTCCCTTAATCTGCCCATTTACGGGACGCCACTGCGTACCTGGGCGGCTACCTCGTTGCTGACGGCGGTCTTCGGGCTCGTCCTGCTCGAGCTCTTCTATCGTTCCGTGCCCGAGCGTTCCCGCTGGGGGATCAAGCCCATGGCACTGGGGCTTGCCGCGCTGTTTGCGTTCGATGTCTATCTGTTTGCCGACTCCCTGCTGTTCAGCCGGATCCACGCCGTCATCTGGAGCGCCCGCGGCTTTGCGCACACCTTGATCATTCCTCTGGTGGCCATCTCCGCGTCGCGGAATCCCGAGTGGACCTTCCGGGTGTCGATTTCCCGGCATGTGGTGTTCCATTCAACGGCGCTGGCGGTATCCGGTGTGTACCTGCTGCTGATCGCCGGTGCCGGCTACTACATGCGGTACTTCGGCGGGGAGTGGGGCGAGGCGCTGCAGTTGGTGATGCTCTTTGGTGGTGGCCTCTTTCTGGGGGTGCTGGTCTTCTCAGGGGCTTTCCGTGCGCGTCTGAAGGTGCTGCTGGCCAAGCACTTCTTTGCCTACCGTTATGACTATCGGACCGAGTGGCTGGGTGTGACCCAGGCCCTGTCGGTGGCGGGGGATGGACTCAGCCTGGGGGAGTCTGTCGTCAAGGCCCTGGCCGATCTGGTCGAGAGCCCGGGGGGCGGGGTGTGGCTGAGGGATGCCAACGGCTGTTTCAGCCAGCAGGCCAGGCTCAACATGCCCCATTACGGGCTTGTCGAGAATGAGGGTTCCGCCTTCACGGCTTTCCTGCTCGAGCGCGAGTGGGTGGTGAATCTCGCCGAGCTGCGCAGCGGGTTCTCGGTGAGCGGGGATGGTGTTGCGCTGCCTGAATGGACCCCCGAGGTGACGGACATGTGGCTGATCGTGCCGCTGATTTCGTCGGGGGTGCTGGTGGGTTTCGTCATCCTTCTTACGCCGCGCACGCCGGTGGATGTCAACTGGGAGGTGCTCGATCTCCTGAAGATGGCGGGCCGTCAGGCGGCCAGTTACTTTGCCCGCATGCAGGCCGCGGAGGCGCTCATCGAGGCTCGCAAGTTCGATGCCTTCAACCGCATGTCGGCCTTCGTGGTCCACGATCTGAAAAACCTGGTGGCCCAGATGTCCCTGATGTTGCGCAATGCCGAGCGACACAAGGACAATCCGGAGTTCCAGGCCGACATGCTGGACACCGTCCGACATGTTGAAGAACGGATGCGCGGCCTGATGACCCAGCTCATGGAGAAGACGCCGATCAACCAGCGCAAGCCGGTTTCCCTCGGGGCCTTGCTCGAGCATGTGGTGCAGTCCAAACGAATGTACATTCCCTGTCCGGTGCTGCTCGACGGCGCTCCGGAAGTCTCCGTTCTGGCGCATGCCGAGCGGCTTGAACGCATCCTCGGGCATATCGTGCAAAATGCCCTCGACGCCACTCCCGAGCATGGTAGTGTGTCAGTAGAGCTATCCCGGGAGCGTAACCAGGCATGCATCACGGTTCGGGATACCGGATCGGGCATGTCAGCCGCATTCATCCGGGAGCAGCTCTTCAAGCCTTTCCAGACGACGAAGGCGAGCGGAATGGGCATCGGCGCCTACGAGGCACAGCAATATGTGCAGGAACTGGGGGGCAGCCTGAGCGTTGCCAGCGATGTGGGAGCAGGAACCCGGTTCGACATCCGATTGCCCATTGCCGAGTCCGTCCGGAAAGACGGTAACGAAGCGATGGCAAACTAGGGAATATGAGCGAGAAACGCAGGACATTGCTGATCGTCGAGGACGATCCCGCACTGCAGAAGCAGATGCGCTGGGCCTTCGATCAGTACGAAACAGTGGTTGCCAACAATCGGGAAGAAGCCATTGCCCAGTTGCGGCGGCATGAGCCTGCCGTGGTCACGATGGATCTCGGCCTGCCGCCGTCTCCCGACGACGTGACCGAGGGTTTCCGCCTGCTGGGCGAGATCCTGGCCCTGGCGCCCGATACCAAGGTCGTGGTCCTGACCGGCCAGCACGACCGGGAAAACGCCGTGCGTGCGGTGGGCATGGGCGCCTACGACTTCTTCGCCAAGCCTTTTGAACCGGAACTCCTGTCCCTGACCCTCGACCGGGCGCTGCGTCTCTATGATCTGCAGCAGGACAACCGCCGCCTCAAGATCCAGCAGGGCAGCGCCCTGTCGGGCGTGATTACCCGGGATGCCGGGATGCTCAAGCTGTGCCGGCTCATCGAGCGGGTGGCCTCGGCCAATGTCACGGTGATGCTGCTTGGCGAAAGCGGGACGGGCAAGGAAGTGCTGGCCCGCGGCCTGCACGAGCTGTCTCCGCGCCGCAACGAGCGCTTCGTCGCCATCAACTGTGCGGCGATTCCCGAGAATCTCCTCGAGAGCGAGCTTTTCGGCTACGAAAAGGGCGCCTTCACCGGTGCCGTCAAGCAGACCCTCGGCAAGATCGAGGTGGCCAACAAGGGCACACTGTTCCTCGATGAAATCGGCGATCTGCCCATGCCCCTGCAGGCCAAGCTGCTGCGCTTCCTGCAGGAGCGCGTGATCGAGCGCATCGGTGGCCGGGAGGAAATTCCGGTGGATGTGCGCATCGTCTGCGCTACCCACCAGGATGTGAAAGGCCTGATCCAGGCGGGCCGCTTCCGTGAGGATCTTTACTACCGGCTGGCGGAAATCGTGGTGGACATCCCCGCACTGCGCGACCGCGACGGTGACGCGGTGCTGCTGGCCCATGCATTCGTGCAGCGCTTTGCCAACGATCACGGGCGGGGCTCCATGTCCCTCACCGACGATGCAGTGCAGAGCATTGAGCTGCACCGCTGGCCCGGTAACATCCGGGAACTCGAAAACGCGATCAAGCGCGCCGTGATCATGGCCGACGGCAACTGCATCACCGCGGACGACATCGGTCTCAATCAGGACGACAGCGACGAAGGCCTGCAGGCGCTCAACCTCCGCGAGGTTCGCGAGGAAGCCGAGCGGCGCGCGGTGGTCCGCGTGATGGCCCGGGTGAATGGCAACGTGGCGCGGGCCGCCGAGGTGCTGGGCATCAGTCGCCCCACTCTTTATGATTTGATGAACCGCTTCGGACTCAAGAAAGAAATCTCAACGTGATTCAAGGATCCATGCAGATGCGTTCCCAGACCAAACGAAACCGGGTGCGGAACACCGCCGTCAGCGCCCTCTGTGTCCTGCTGCTTGCTGCCTGTGGCGACAGTCCCGAATCCATGATCAGCTCGGCCAAGGAGTACATGGCCAAGAACGACCGCAACGCGGCGTCGATCCAGCTCAAGAATGCACTGCAGAAGAACCCGGCGCTGGCGGAAGCCCGCTTCCTGCTGGGCAAGGTGAATTACGAGCAGGGCGATTATCCTGGTGCCGAGAAGGAACTGTCCCGTGCCCTTGATGGCGGTTATGCCCCGGACCAGGTCGTCCCCTTGCTCGCCCAGGCCATGCTCTCCAGCGGTCAGGGGCAGCGTCTCCTCACCGAACTTGCCGGCAAGGAGCTGACCCAGCCGGAAGCCAAGGCCTCGCTGCTGACCTCCGTGGGTTTTGCCGAGCTGCAGCAGGGCAAGCGCAGTGCCGCCCAGGATAGGTTCAAGGCCGCGATCCAGGTATCTGAGGGCTTCCCCCTCGCCCGCGTCGGTCTGGCCCGCATGCACGCCCTCGACAAGGACATCGATGGTGCCCTGACGGAAGTCGAGGACGTTCTGAAGGTGGCCCCGAAGCTGCCCGAGGCCCATAGCCTGCGTGGTGACCTCCTGCTCGCGAAGAACCGGACCGATGAAGCGATTACCGCCTACGAGGCCGTGATCGACGCCAAGCCCACCGAGATCTCCGCGCACCAGAGCGTGATCTCCCTGCTCATCCGCGCCAACAAGCTCGAAGCCGCCCAGGCCAAGGTCGTGGCCCTGCGCAAGGCGGTGGGCAACCACCCGTTGGCGATCTACATGCAGGCCTTCCTTGACGTCAAGAACGGCAAGAACAAGGAAGCCTACGAGGGCATCCAGCAGGTGCTGCGTGCAGCGCCCGAGTATGTTCCGGCGCTGCTGCTTGCGTCTGCCCTCCAACTGCAGCGGAACGACTTCGCCCAGGCCCAGCAGAATCTCGGCAAGGTCCTCGACAAGATCCCCACCCAGGCCTACGCACGGCGCCTGATGGTTTCCGCCCACCTGGGTGCGCGGGAGCCTGGCAAAGCCCTCGAGATGCTTCAGCCGCTGCTCAAGGATCATGCGGACGATGTCGCGGTGCTCAACCTGGCAGGTCAGGTCTATGCCATGAATGGCGACTTCACCCGTTCCGAAGAGTACTTCGGGCGCGCCGCCAAGGCCGACCCCAACAACGCCCAGTACCGGACCCGCCTCGGTGTGTCGCGTCTGGCCGGTGGTGAGACCGACCGCGCTTTCCAGGATCTCGAGGCCGCCTCCGCCCTGGATGCCGACAACATCCAGGCCGACGTCACCCTGATCATGGCTCACTTGCGTCGCAATGAGACCGCCAAGGCCATGAGCGCGGTGCAGACCCTCGAGAAGAAGAAGCCCAACGATCCGGTCACCCACAACATGAAGGGGGGTGTGCTGCTGGTGCTGAAGGATGCAGCCGGTGCCCGCAAGGCCTTCGACAAGGCACTGGAGCTGAAGCCTGATTTCCTGCCGGCCCTGAGTAACCTGGCCCGTCTCGATATCCAGGACAAGCAGCTCGACGTTGCCCGCAAGCGTTACGAGGGCTTCCTGGCCAAGAACCCCAGCCATGCCCAGGCCTATCTCCAGTACGCCGAGTTCCTGGCGATGACTGGCGGCCAGGCCAAGGACGTGCAGGCCGTGCTGGAGAAGGGGCTCGCTGCCAGCCCCACTTCGCTGCCCCTGCGTCTCGCCCTGATCCGGATGCTGGTCCAGGCCAGCGATGCCAAGCGCGCACTGACCCTCGCCCAGGAAGCGGCGGTCGCTGCGCCTGAAGAGCCCGCCGTGCTGGATCTGCTGGGTCGCTCCCAGGTCGCCGCCGGTGAAATGCAGCAGGCCCTTGCCACCTACGGCAAGCTGGCCGCGCGTCTGCCTTCGTCGCCGATCCCGCTGATTGCCATGGCGGATCTGATGATGGGTACCAAGGACATCGCTGGTGCCGAGCAGAACCTGCGCAAGGCGCTGTCGGTCAAGGCCGACTCCCTCGAGGCTCAGCAGCGCCTGGTCGCCATCCTGCTGAACAACAAGCGTGGGGATGCGGCGATCGCCGTCGCCAAGGACGTCCAGCGCCAGCGCAAGGACTCGGCCATCGGTTACATCCTCGAGGCGGAAAGCCTGCTGTCGATCGGCAAGCGTACGGAGGCCGTCAAACTCTACGAAGAGGCCTACAAGCGCGAGAAGAGCGCCGCCTCGATCCTGCGCCTGCACAACGCCCACGTGGCTGCGAACCAGCCCCAGGAAGCCAGTCGCGTGGCAGCCGACTGGATCAAGGCCAACCCCAAGGATCTCACGGTGCGCACCTATCTGGCCGAGCGCAGCCTCGCCGAGCAGAAGTACGATCAGGCCGTACAGCAATATCGCCAGATGCAGGAGATCGCCCCCAAGAACCCGATGGTGCTGAACAACCTGGCCTGGGCCCTGGGCAAGCTCAACGACAAGAGCGCCGTAGGCGTTGCCCAGCAGGCGGTGGCCCTTGCGCCGAACAGCCCGGTGGTTCTCGATACCCTCGGTACGCTGCAGTTTGAGACTGGTGATAAGGCCAAGGGCCTGGAGAACCTCAAGAAGGCTGTCAGCCTCGGCCCGAATCTGCCGCAGTTGCGCTTCAGCCTGGCCAAGGCCCTGGCAGCCAATGGCGACAAGGACGGTGCCCGCAAGGAGCTCGATGCCGCCCTCAAGAATGCTCCGGACAAGGCGCCGATCCGCAAGGAGATCGAGAAGCTCCGCGCCACCCTCTGACATCTGCTTTGACACTATTTACCAACTTGGACTCTTTTCAGGATTGACCTCATGAGCACCATTGCAGTAATCGGCCTCGGCTACGTTGGCCTGCCCCTCGCCGTTGAATTTGGCAAGAAGATGAAGACCGTCGGTTTCGACCTGTCCGTGGAGAAGGTGGAGTCCTACGGCCGTTTCATCGACCCGAC
>NZ_JAKLLN010000251.1 GCF_023150065.1 Zoogloea sp. | reverse complement strand
GCTTCGGCACCATCCGTGTCGGCGAACTGGCCAGCGTAAAGCCCGACCTGCCCAACGCGGCGCCGGTGGCGGCCAGCGTGGCGCTGGTCGATCGCGTCGTGGATGCGGCCAGCAACACCTTCCGGGTGCGCCTCACCCTGCCCAACGCCGACCTGAAGCTGCCTGCCGGCCTGCGTTGCCGGATCACCTTCGGCGAGGCGCCGGCTTCGGTCGCCACCGGCCCGGCCGATACGCGCCTGCCGGGCGGCATGCGCATGGACACCAATCTGCCGGCCTTCAAAGACAAGCACCGCCGCTGAGGCGCCCATGGACACCCGCCGCCGCCGCGCGCTGATAGAGAGCTTCGAGCCGCGCATCATGTACTCGGCCGGTCCCGGCCCTGCCGGGCTTGCCGCCGCGATGCTGACGGCGGCCGAGCTGCGGGTGGATGGCGGCGAGGCGCTGCAGGGCGCCGGCGCCGAGCTGGTCTTCATCGACGCCCGCGTCCCCGAGCTGCAGCTTCTCCTCG
>NZ_JAKLLN010000250.1:254-508 GCF_023150065.1 Zoogloea sp. | reverse complement strand
ACCAGTCTCGAACTCGGCCTGAAGCGGGGCGGCGCCGGCCTGCGGTACCAGCTTGCCGCCTTCTATACGCGCATCGACGACTACATCGCCGGCCGTGTCACCGGGGCCGTGCATCCGCAGAACGGCCTGCCCTTCAAGCTCACCGAGAACCTCGACAAGGTCACGATCTACGGCATCGAGGGCAGCGCCAGCATGCCGGTCGGCGCCTTCGTCGCCGACGCGGGCTTCACCTGGCTGCGCGGCGAGAACCATAA
>NZ_JAKLLN010000250.1:0-244 GCF_023150065.1 Zoogloea sp. | reverse complement strand
CCTGCGCCCGAGCTGACCCTGGGGCTTGGCCAGGCGGCCGAACGTGGCTTCTGGTGGCGCGCGCAATTGCGCGCGGTCGCCGAGCAGGACCGCATCGCGACCCGGTTCTCCAACGGCACCGAAAACCCCACCGCCGGCTTCGTCACCGCCGACGCCGAGTTCGGCTGGCGCTTCGGCAAGCTCGGCGCCTTCGAATCCGCCGGGCTGGCCGTGCAGCTGAGCAACCTCGCCGACAAGCGCTATC
>NZ_JAKLLN010000024.1 GCF_023150065.1 Zoogloea sp. | reverse complement strand
CTGATGCTGCTGCAGCGGGAAGCCACGGTGACGCTGTGCCACGCAAAGACGCGGGATCTGGCCCAGCACACCATCCTGGCGGACATCCTGATCGTGGCCGCCGGCAAGCCCGGGCTGATCGTGCCGCAGATGGTCAAGCAGGGCGCCATCGTCATCGACGTGGGCATCAACCGTTTGCCCGACGGCAAGATCGTCGGCGATGTGGATTTTGAAGGGGTGAAGGAGAAGGCCAGCTGGATCACCCCGGTGCCGGGTGGCGTGGGCCCGATGACGGTGACCATGCTGATCGAGAACACCCTGCGCTCGGCCGAGCGCGCCCTGCGCATGCGCCAGACCGACGACTACCAGGACTGGGAAGCCCCGGTGCTGAAGGGGCACTGACATGGACGACTGTCTCATCAGCCTCGAAGGCCTGCGCCTGCAGGCCTCCATCGGCATCTACGCCCATGAGATCGCCACCCCCCAGCCCCTCGACATCGACCTGCGCCTGGCCATCGACGGCACCCTGGCGGGCCGCAGCGACGACATCCGCCACACCGTGGACTACGACCAGGTGGTGAGCGCCCTCGAAGACCTCCTCGCAGGCCGCCACTTCAACCTGCTCGAACACCTCAGCCAGGCCATGCTCGATGTGCTCGGCCAGCGCTTCCCCATCAAACGCGCCGAGATCACCCTGGCCAAACCCCTTGCCGTCCCCAAGGCCCGTCGCGTGTCGGTGAGCCGCAAGGCCGAGTGGAAGCGTGAGGCGGTGAAGGTGGTGGCCGGCTAGGCACCCGGGAAAGGCCCGCCTTTGTGGGGCCGAATGAGCCCGAGCCCACGGGGGCTTACTGGCGGGCGGCCTCGAACTCGAAGTCGAGGCGTACGGCATCGCCCACCAGGCCGGCGTCCACGCCATAGCGCATGCCCCACTGGCTGCGCAGGAGGGTGGTGCTTGCCGACAGACCCAGAGTGTGGCGGCGGTGGGCGAAGGGATAGGGCGCGGCCTTGTTGAGGCGCACATCGAGGCTCACCGGGCGGGTCTGGCCGAGCAGGGTGAGCTCGCCGTCGAGCTTGCCGCTGCCGGCGCCCGTCGGGGTGTAGCGGGTGGCCTGGAAGACGATCTCCGGAAATTCCCGGGCGTTGAGGAAGTCGCTCTCGCGGATGTGGTTGTCACGGCCGGCGTGATTGCTGAAGACGCTGTCGGCGGCCACGTGCACCTTTCCCGACACCAGCTGGCGTGTGTCCTCGTCGTACACGAACTCCCCCCTGGCCTTCAGGAACAAGCCGAGGATGGAGGCGTAGCCGATGTGTTCGACCTTGAAGCCGATGGAAAAGTGGTCGGGGTCGATCACATAGCGCTGCGGGTCCGCCTGGCAGGTGCCGCTGGCCAGGGCAAGGCCCAGGGCGGCCGCCATCAGGCGACGGGGAGAAAGGGGGTTCCAGACCATGGGGGCTCCTCTGCGGATGGGTGAGGCATGTCCGGGGCGCCGGGCACCGGGCTCGAATGTCGAGTATAGGTCGGCCCGGAGGCCTCAGCGCCCTGGCGGCAGGGCCAGCAGGTCCTGGTGGCCGATCTCCAGGGACAGCTGGCCGGCGGCCAGTTGGGCGCTGCGGCAGGCCAGCCAGTCGGTGATCGTTGAGCCTGTGACGGCCTGGCTCGCCCGGGCGACGGCACCCGCTTCGGTGAGCATCGGCTGCAGCATGCCGGGGTGCCCGGGGCCGATGTGCCAGTTGCTGGGGGCGAGGCTCACGGCGAAGCCGGCATCGCGCAACAGGGCGGCCAGGTGGGCCGGGGCCGTATGGCCGAGGGCGCTGCCGAAGCCCTTGTCGCCGCCCTGGTGATGCTGGAAGGCGGCGAGCACCTCGGCATCTGCGGGGTGGGCAGGTCGCCACTGGCGGTGGCCATCCACGCTCAGGGTGGCCAGCAGCGGGCGTGG
Organism: Zoogloea sp.; assembly: GCF_023150065.1. Taxonomy (GTDB): domain Bacteria; phylum Pseudomonadota; class Gammaproteobacteria; order Burkholderiales; family Rhodocyclaceae; genus Zoogloea. The sequence continues at coordinate 59,566 of NZ_JAKLLN010000024.1, read as the reverse complement.
GTTGCGGGCCAGCAGGCCGCTCAGGCGTTCGAGCCAGGCGGCGGAGACCAGATCCAGAAAGGCCGTGGTGACGACCCCGTCGGTGGCGCGCAGGTCGAGGGTCTCCAGCCCGGCGGCCAGGTCCAGCTGCATGCCCTGCACCTGCCAGCAGGCCGTGCCGGTGTCGATGCGCAGGCCGTCGCCCACATCGGTCACGCGCCATCCGTGGGCCAGGGCCCAGGCGGCAATCTCCGTTTGCTGGGCGGCGAGGAGCCGGGGGTCGTGGTCCACCAGCAGCCATGTCTGATCCTGCTTCAGCACGGGCGCCAGGACGCGGAAGTTGGCACCGGCGCCCGCCGCGAGGTCGATGATGTGCGCGGGGCGCCGGGCTGCTGCAGCGGCGAGACTGGCGCTGGTGCAGTGGGCGAAGCGGCTGGCGAGCCGGCCGTCCCGGGCGGCCAGATCAAAGGGTTCGCGGGTGCGCAGCCAGTCCGGGCTGAAGCCGCTCATGCGGCCACCTGCTGGAGGGCCGCGGCCCAGCGCGTCACGGCCGTCGGCCAGTCGGGCAGGCTGGCGCCCGCTGCGGTGGCGGCCCGGGCCAGGCGGCTGCGCAGGGCGCTGTCGGTGAGGAGGCGGTGCAGGGCGTCATGCAGGGCCTCCACGTCGCCCGGCGGCACCAGTATCGCGGCGTCGGCGGGAACCGTGTGGGGAATGGCCCCCGCCGTGGTGGCCACCACGGGCAGGCCGTAGGCCAGGGCTTCGGCGAAGACCATGCCGTAACCTTCGTGCCAGGAGGGCAGGGCGAACAGGTCGGCCTGGCGGTAGGCCGCGGCGAGGTGTGCCGGAGGCAGCTCTCCGTGCAGGGTGATGCGTCCGTCCAGCTGATGCCGCCCGATCAGTGCGCGCAGTGCGGCGACGGTGGCGGGGGCGCGGTCCTGGCTGCCGATGCAGTCGAGCTGCCAGTCGTGGCTGCGCAGCCGGGCCAGGGCTTCGATCAGCAGGGCGTGGCCCTTGCGCGGGGTGAGGGTGCCCACGGCCAGGAGACGCAGGGGCCCGGCGGCCCGATCCGGGGGGCGCGGCCCGGCGGGCGGGGTGCCGGGCATGACCACGGCAACCCGTCCGGCATCCACCCCCGCGGCAATCAGCGCGCCGGCGCTGTGGGGGCTGGGGCACAGGGCGCCGCGCAGCAGGGGCCACAGGCGGGTCTCCAGCTCGGCAAAGTGACGTGCCCGGTCCGGGCTCAGGCCGGTTTCGAGGGACAGGGGGTGGTGGATGAAACCGACGATGCGCAGCCGCCGGGCCTCGTGGGCGAGGCAGTCGGCGAAGGCCGGCAGGGCCAGCCCGTCGATGACGGCCAGGCTGCCATCGGGCAGCCCGGCGAGGGCCGCCGCTGCGGCCTGCCGTGCGCGGGCATCGGCATCCGGGTGGTGGCCGGCCAGCTCGAACAGCGTGATCGCAGCCCCCCGGGCCCGCAGCCCGTCCACCACCTGCCGGTCGTAGAGGTAGCCGCCGGTGATCTGGGCCAGGCTGCCCGGGACCAGAAAGGCCAGTTCCATCAGCGCAGGGGGCCCTCGAAGGCGGCCCAGGCAACCGGGGATTCCCGCAACAGCACGCGCAGGGATTCCAGGCTGTCGGCGGTGCCGGGGCCCACGTCGCCCTTCAGCACCCGGGCCTTGAGGCGCTGGAAGATCACGCCGGCCATCACTTCGGTGGTGGTGTTGCGGCCGGCCAGCGCGGGCAGGGTGTCGAGGTTCTTGAAATTGAACTCGGCGAGGACTTCCTTGAGCACCTGGAGGGCCAGGCCGATGTCGCACACCAGCCCGCTGGCGTCCAGTTCGCGGCGGCGGAACTCCACCTCCACGCCGTAGGTGGCGCCGTGCACCTCCTGGGCGGGGCCGAAGATTTCGCCCTTGAAGCTGTGGGCGATCATGATGTGGTCGGAGACGGCAAGGCTGTACATGAGGGTTCCTGGTTCAGGGATAGGTGATGAGGTGGCACAGGGCCCCGTCGGGCGTGGTGGCGAGGCGTGTGAGGGTGGCGGGCAGGGTGGAGAACAGGCTCTCGCCACTCAGCAGCAGGTCGAACACCGGGTCGGTGAGCAGCTCCAGGGCCAGGGCCATGCGCCGGCGGTGCGTCCATCGGGCCCGCTGGGCGGTGGCCACGGCCCCCACCTGGGACGAGCGCAGGTTCAGGCGGCGGGCGTGGAAGGCCTCGCCGAGGGGCAGGCTCACCGGCGTGTCGCCATACCAGCTCATCTCCAGCACCGTGGCTTCAAAGCCGGCGATGCGCAGGGCCGTGGCGAGGCCGTCCGGGTGGCCGCTGGCGTGGATGACCAGATCGGCGTCCGGGCCGGCTTTGGGCGGGGTGGCGAAGTGGCAGCCGAGTTCGGCGGCCAGGGTGGCCTTGCGCAGATCGGTGTCGATCAGTTCGACGCGCACCCCGGGGATGCGCGCGGCAAGCGCTGCCACCAGGCAGCCGACCACGCCGGCACCCACCACGGCGACTCGGTCTCCGAGGCGCGGGGCGGCGTCCCACAGGCCGTTGAGGGCGGTCTCCATGTTGGCGGCCAGTACCCCGCGGCGTGCGGGCAGCCCGTCGGGCAGCACATGCACCGCGTCGGCGGGCACCACGTAGCGATCCTGGTGGGGGTAGAGGCAGAACACCCGTTTGCCCTGCAGCGCCGCCGGGCCCGTCTCCACCTGCCCGATCGAGGCGTAGCCGTACTTCAGCGGGCCGGGGAAGTCGCCTTCCTGGAAGGGGCAGCGCATGGCCGACCACTGGCTGGCCGGCACGCGGCCCCGGAAGACCAGGCTCTCGGTGCCGCGGCTGACGCCGCTGTGCAGCGTTTGCACCAGGACGTCGTCGGGGCCGGGGGCCGGGAGCGGGGCCTCGCGGATCTCGCCCCGCCCGGGGGCGAGCGTCCAGAAGGCGCGGGCGGTGCCGGCCTCAGCCACGGAAGTCGCACTCGATCATCACGTCCTCGCCCATCAGGAAGCGTCGGGTGCGGGGGCGCAGGCTGTGGCACAGGTCGGTGATCTCGGGCAGCACGATGCTGGGCCGGCCGGAGCCGAGGATCACCGGGGCCACGGTGAGCTGCAGGCGGTCGAGGGCGCCGGCGGCCAGGAAGCGCGACACCGTGACCCCGCCGCCCTCCACGAACAGCCAGCGCAGCCCGCGCCGGGCCAGGCTGCGGCGGACTTCCAGCGGGTCGAGGCCGATGTCCGGCCGGCAGGGCAGCGGCACCACCTCCGCGTTGCCGAAGTGCTCGCCCGGCCGGGCCAGGCCGTCGCCGACCAGCAGCAGGGTCGGGGCCACGCCGTCGTGGAACACCCGCTGGCTGCCGTCCAGGCGCCGCCGGGGGTCGAGCACCACCCGCACCGGATGCGTGCCCGGACACAGGCGCACGGTGAGTTGCGGGTCGTCGTGGAGCACGGTGCTGGCGCCCACCAGCACCGCGTCGGCCAGGGCGCGCATGCGGTGGGTGTGGAGCAGATCCTCGTTGCCGCTGAGCCAGCGGGACACGCCGCTGACGGTGGCGATGCGCCCATCCAGGCTCTGGGCCAGGTGGCCGATGGCGAAGGAGGGCTGCTGGTGGGCGTCGCGCAGGGGGCCGTACAGGGCGTGGAGGGGCGAGTGCGTGCCGTCCGGGGTGCCCGGGGCGGCGGCCAGCAGAGCGCGCCACTGGATTTCCTCCTCCAGGTGCACCGGCGTCGGCTGGGGGGCGTTCATTCGTTGCGCCCGGGGGCTGCGGCCGCCAGGGGCGGGGCCGGGGCGAAGGGTGAGAACAGGGCTGCGAATTCCGGCTCGGGGTGGGGCCGGGCTTCTTCGGGGCTGCGGCACAGGCCGAGGGCCACGAAGGCCGCTCCAAGGCGTGGATGGGCGCTGAGCATGGCCAGGGGGATCGCTCCCGCCAGGCCCAGGGCGAAGGGTGCCCACAGCCAGATGGCGTCCGGCACCACGCGCCAGAAGCCGGCCGCAAAGAGCAGCCCGATCAGGGTGTGGGGCCACAGGCGGCGGGCCGCCAGCGCCAGGGGAACGCCTTCGGCATCCCGGTGCTGGGCCGTCCAGCCCACCTCGCGGCCAAAGGGCAGGCCGAACAGGAAGAGGGTGACGGACACCGCCGCAACGGGCGCCAGCAGCATGGAGAACAGGGTCTCCAGCACCGCCCCGAGCACCGTCCGCAGGGTGCCGCCGTAGGCGCGGCGCAGCGTGGGGCGCAGCAGTACGTCGGCCAGGGTGGCGAACTTGGGGGCGAAGCTCATGAACAGCGTGGTGGCAAACAGCACCGCGCCCAGATCCAGGCGCAGGGGCATCTGACGCAGGAGCCCCAGGGCCATCATCCCCATCCAGGCGGGGGCGCCGGCGTACATGGCAATGGCCAGGCCGAGCTGGCAGCGGCTCACCGGCAGCAGGCCGGGCAGGCGCAGAAAGTGGAAGTACTGCATGTTGCCCTGGCACCAGCGCAGGTCGCGGCGGATGAACTCGGGCAGGGTGGGCGGGTTTTCTTCCCAGCTGCCGCCCTCTTCGGGCAGCACCCGCACCTCGTAGCCGGCGCGGCGCATGAGCACCGCCTCGAGCTGGTCGTGGCTCAGCACGTGGCCGCCCAGGGGGGCCTTGCCCGGCAGCACGGGGAGGTGGCAGTGCGCGGTGAAGGGGGCGACCCGGAGGATCGCGTTGTGCCCCCAGTAGGGCCCGCAGTCTCCCTGCCAGAAGGCCGCGCCGAGGGTGTAGGAGCGCATCCCGAGGCGCATCCCGAACTGGAAGATGCGGGCGAAGGGGCTGGCGCTGGGCAGGCCGGTGACCAGGGTCTGCAGGATGCCGATCTGCGGCCTGGCCTGCATGATGCGCACCAGGCGCAGCATGGCGGCGGGGCTCATCACGCTGTCGGCGTCGAGCACGATGGCGAAGGGGTGGCGCCCGCCCCAGCGCTCGCAGTAGTCGCGGATGTTGCCGGCCTTGAAGCCGCTGCCCCCTTCCCGGCGCCGGTAGCTCACGTCCATGGCCGCCCCGAAGCGCGCCTTCAGCCCGGCGGCAATGCGCTCCTCTCCGGCGATGATCTCCACGTCGTTGCTGTCGCTGAGCATGTAGAGGTGAAACCAGCGCGAGGCGCCGGTGGCGACCAGCCCCTCGATCATCAGCCCCAGGTTGCGGGACAGGCGGCGCGGGTCTTCGTTGCGGATGCAGATCAGCAGGGCCGTGGAGGTGGTGATGGGCTCGTCGCCACGGATGCTGTGGAGATGGGGGGCGACCCGCCCGGCCGGGTCGCGGGTGAAGGCCATCAGGGCAAAGCCGATCACCGCGTTCCAGAAGCCGATGGTGGTCCAGGGCAGGGTGAGGGCGAACAGCAGCAGCATGGCGATGCCGAGGGGGTCTGGCGCCTCGACGAAGAGCGTGGCCGCCATCAGGCCGAGCAGCAGCGCGGAGGTGCCGGCCACCAGCGACGCAAACAGGACGCGGCGACCCCGCAGGGAGGGGGCGCCCGCTGGCGGTGTCGTCGGGGGCGTGATCGATCTAGTCATGCAAACTTGAACCCTGGGGGATGTCCCGGACGCGGGCGGAGCAGGGGCCGCCCGCCTTCCGGGGGGGCTACTCGGGCTTCGGGGCGCCCGCCACGTCGGGCAGGGCGTGCCCCATGCGCTGGCGCTTGGCCCGGATGTAGCCGACGGAGTGGACGTTGGGCGTGGTGATCACCGGCAGGCAGCTCTCCACCTTGACGCCGAGTTTGGTGAGCTTGGCGAGCTTGTCGGGGTTGTTGGTCATCAGGCGGATGCTGGGCACGCCAAAGTGGGCCAGCATCTCCGGCACCACCTCGTAGGAGCGGGCATCGTCGGGCAGGCCCAGCAGGCGGTTGGCGTCTACGGTGTCGTGCCCCTGGGACTGGAGCTGGTAGGCCAGCACCTTGTTGGCGAGGCCGATGCCGCGGCCCTCCTGGCGCAGGTAGAGCACGATGCCGGCGCCCAGCCGGACGATCTCGGACAGGGCCAGGTCCAGCTGGTCGCGGCAGTCACACTTGAGGGAGCCGAACACCTCGCCGGTGAGGCATTCGGAGTGCACCCGCACCGGCAGCCCCGCGACCCCTTCCGTGGTGCCATAGACCAGTGCCACATGCTCCTGGAAGCCCTGGTTGGCGGACGGGATGGTGGTGCGGAAGACGTGCATGGAGAACACCCCGTGGGTGGTCGGGAGTTCGGTGGAGGCAAGCCATTCGGAATGGCGATATGACTCTGATGGGGCGGTCGTGGGCATGAGCGTGTTGATGTAAAGGTCGTGATCCGGTGGCCGGTGCGCGTAAGGAAAAGCGCCGAGCCGTGGATGGGGGTGTACCACGGGGGCCGTCGGCGTAACAACGCCCAAACGAAGATCGGGCGGTACATCCTGATTCATTGAGCCGATTGCAGGCATACAGTTCCATTCTCCATCGACACACAAGGGGCCGCCAGGGCCGCCGGTAGTACGCCGACGCATCAACACCGGCCGCGCGCAACCGCCCCGCAGAAAGCAGGTAGGGCAGGCACAGGCCGGGAGGGGCGGCAAAGCGGAAGCGCGGGCGTCAGGGTGCGGGGTGTCAGAGGGCTGTGAAGTGGGTGTCCCGTAATTGATAGCAGCAATCGTGCCCTGCCTGGCAAGGGCGCGCTGGCCCCCGGGAGAAACAGGCAAGTGACTGATTGCATGACGTTCCCGCCCCGGTGGCCGGGCGCGGGGAAAGGGGGGCGGCACCGCCGGTGTGCTGGCTGGGCAGCAGGAAGTGCTGGAAATCGTGCATGGCTGGGGCGTCGCGGCGCGAGAGCCGGGCGAAGGTCTCCTCGGCCGCACCAGTCAGCGGCAGTCCGTGCTGTACTTGAGCTCCAGATTCGCAAGGGCACGCTGTACGCCGACATCCTGAGGCCGCGTCGCGGCCCGCAGGCGATCACGCTCCAGCCGCTCACCGAGGCGCTCGCAGGCCGCCTCCTGCGCGCTGCGTCGTGGCTTGGCAACGAGGGGTGGCGAGGGCTCGGGCCTGCCCGCCCCGGGCGGGGAGGGCAGTGCAGCCGGGGCTGGGGCAGGCTCCGGCGGGGCTTCGGCGCCGCTCATCTTCTGCCGCAGCCGCGCCGCATCCACTTTTGCTGCCTTCATGCCCAGTTCGGCGGCGCGATCAAACCAGCGCAGGGCCTCCTCATCATCGGTAGCGACTGGCGAGGGTGAGTCGGGAGGACGGAGGGAGGTGAAGTACCAGCCATAGTTGTACATGCAGGTCATGTCGCCCTTCTCGGCACAGGCCTTGGTCAGAGCGAATGATTCCTTTGGATTGGTCGGGCTGCAGCGATTGAGCCAATTGACCGCCGGCGTGTAGCCCTTGCGCGCAGCCAGCAGAAAATAGGGGCAGGCCAGATCGATCCGCTGCTCCGATTTCGCGTAGTAGGAGCCGAGCCTGAAGATGTCTTCCGGGCGCCCCGACCTGGCCTTGGCCTCCCACTCGGCCCGTTCCACGGCCTGCGTTTCGCTCCTTGCCTGCTCGCGGACGCGCTTGCCCACCTCGCGGCACAGGGGCGCGACGCCGGTCATCTCCGAAATCTGCTCCACACCATTCGGCACGTCAAAGCCGATACCGCTGAACGCCATCATCGCCGTGCACATCGGCGACAGCATGCGCCGCAGCTCCGCGTCCTGACGCTCCAGCTCACCCGCAAGGCGCGCCCGGTCGGCGCAGTTGCCACAACGCTTGAGCTGGGCCTCCAGGGCGTTCACGCGGTCAATCCGCTGCCGGACCTCCCCCTTGAAGTCATGCAACTCCGTCAGATCGAAGCCATACACGCGGCGCCAGTATTCCTCCTCGGAGATGTACTGCGCGGCGGCCAAGCCCGGGAAGAGCAGGAGGGTGAGGAAGAAGATCAGGCGGAGCATGGATACCTCCTGTCAGCGAGAAGGGGCTGCAACGCGCCGGGGAGGGCGGGGGGCAAGTCCCGGGGCAGGTTCTTGTGGTGAGGCTGCGTCTGAATGCATTCAAGGATGCGGGCTGGAAGGCGTCAAGGCGGGAAACGACGCACTAACTGACACCACCTAGGCTGCAAGCAGATAGACCCGGCAAGCCCGCAGGCCGGCCGAGACGGACAAGCTCGACTGCGTTGAAAAGGTGCCCGCCCGTGCGGCCGAAGTCCTGGAGGACGAGGGAGCTGCAATAGCAGCTTGTCTCCGCGCGACACCGAGGCAGGCGTCGACCTCGTCATGGATACCCCCTGGCCCGCATCGAGTGCGGAATCGCCGCCTGATGGAACTCTGGCGGATCGCGAAGAACACCGCCCAGTATCCCGCTACGGACATAAGCGGCGGTGGCGCAAAAGCCGTGGGCGACACCTAGCTTTGGCAAGGTGTGAGTGCCTTGCTGCTGGTGCCCTCGGAGATCGTGCTGGAGGAGTGCAATGTGCTGATCAATCCGGTGCCCGGGGATGCAGGGAGATCAGGGCGAAGGTGGTGAGGCAGTGTGTTTATGATCTGAGGCTGCAGGGGGAGGAGCTGGGACTGCAATCGGATGCAGAAGGTCGAGGTTGAGGCAAGCCGTCGGACTCAAATTGGTAGTAGGCCTTTATATGCAGACTTCTGCGATCTGCTCTTCAAACATCTTTAGAACCATATCTCCTGGTGTCTCGTCTATAACGATGGCGTATCCTTGCGCCCGATATCCCTTCAGTAGTTCGAGCAACCAGGCCCGATAAATATAGGCTGAGTGCAATGCCCAAGTGAGGTTGGGGAGATCCGCAAGCGGCGAACGATGATCGAAGTGAGCAAGCCTGTTGTTCCTCGTTCGGACCATGGATGTATGGTATGAGGACCACTGTTCTTCGTTGATACCGATGTAGTTGCAGATGATCTCCCTTCCGAAAGGCTTCAGCGGTACTCCGGTTGGAATCGGGATTAGAGTGGTGAATCCTTTCCAGTGGGCATGCTGTGAGTCTGAACCAAAAAGTTGGTTCCACGTAATGACAGCGTCTGCGTAGCACATATCCATGATGGATTGCCATGCTGGTCTTGCGCTTTTTCGGAGTGCGATGTAACTGCAATAGACGCAGGCACGTATACAGTCGTGGGCAAGCCCAAACTGCACTTCGATGCGATCAACGTGTACGGTCATTCTCGGGCCAATGTGCATACTCAAGTACGCTGAGCCGGCTTGCTGGCGGAGCGCCGCTCTGGAACGCATGGCTAGCTCTCATCTTTGAACTCTGCCTCTGCTTGTTTGGAAAGTATGTATACGTCCTTGAGAAGGTGCTCAGCAATATTCATTGCTAACCCAAGCTGCCTATCGCTGTGTGGCGTGATCTCATGCGCTGCGGCATTTCCCAATGCACGAATTTTGTGAAGAATGGTTGACTGGTAGGCGTCAAAATGCGGAGAGTCCATCCGCGTTGAACCTATGGTTAGGCTGGCGACAGATGTTGAAGCTGTTACGTCATTCATGTCTTTTGATTTTCTGCGCGAATTTGTGGGCATTACGCTAGCCTTCAGAAGTCGCAGGTGGTTTTTCTTCTTTTGGCGCTTTCGAGATGGCCGCGAATTGGTCGAAGAGTGCTATGACTTCAGGCGGCAACTCGCCAGATCGGGCGATGTGCTTCACAACCTTGCGTTTCGTGAGCCACGAGTGTTGGCCAGCTAGCTCGACTACAGCCGCGTCCAGTTTGGGCAGCAAGCTAGTACGAAGGAGGTCACTTATTTGCGATACCGTTCCAAGCGAAATCCCGTTTTCTTCGGCGAGGCCCCTTATTGAGTTAATGAACTTAGGAAGAGAGTTTTTTGAGCGAAGCGTGAAACCAAGAAGCGGGTCAATTCCAGCAAGTAGTGTCACCGCGGCCTCGTAACGTTTATGAACATCTGCATCAATGGGGGCAAGTTGCTCAATGGCTGCTTGCAGATGAATTGATATTTCGGCTGGAACAGTAAAGCGTTGATTCAACTCTTTGAGAACTACATTGACCCCAGCCAAATGATGCCGAACTTCCAGCAGGTCAGCGAGAGCCATTGCAACGATTTTTCTGCGCTCTGTCCTATATTTTAGGATGTTGGAGAATCCTGATATTAAAGCGCCCAACAGAACGCCAAGTAACGGGAGAAGGATTTTTAATGTTTCCATTTGCGTGTGTGAGGAGTCTTAAGGAAGCGCCTATTTACTCAAATTTCGTGCGGTGTGTCATTGCAGAGCAATAGGTTGCGAGCGGCCAGTTCGGCAAAAGTCGATTTAGTCAGCGCATTCTCTAATGCATAGCATCAGAACGCTGGGTGGTGCGGACGCAAAGCTGTCGGTCAAGAGCGTTTATGCGACGGCAGCGACTACCAAGTATTATCCTTTGCTAAAAGCAGTCCTCATGCCTACTTGGATAGGCTGGCTGGCTCTTCCGCAAGCAGAATCATCGTTCATGCCATCTCCCGGTGCGATGGCGGCTGCCGACCCGTTGCCGCCATTGAGCTGTGAGGAAAGCCGTCACTCAACGTTGGAGCTAACCGGCCGCGACGGCAGGCCGCTGCGGGCCCGGCTGAGCGACGGGCTAGGCGTCACTGCGCGGAATCTGAAGGTGCCTTGTTTGTACGCTCTATCCATCGCTTGGTGAATGCCATAAGGTTCATGGAATCGTCGATAAAAAAATTATCGACTTCAAGGTCGAGAATTGAGTAAGCCGACCTGAAATCATCCCATGTAAAGCTCTTGACGCTGAAGATCTCTTCCCCGCGCGCAAACCCGAATAGGTTTCCGACCAGGACATAGAGCTCACCGAGGCGAAGTAAGTAGGCCAGCAGACTGTGCCTATCCAAGATGCGTTCAGTATCCCTAGCAGACTCGCCGACGGCATCACGAAGTCGCGCTTCGTGGACTTGCAGTCTTACAAGGATTTTCGAGAGGTACGAACCTACATCAGGATCAGCGTGACGTATGCAGTTGCTGAATACTTCGCGGTAGTCTTGGGGCAAAGACGGAAACTGGGGAACCCTCGCTTTCGCCTCGGGTGCTTCCCATATTGCCTCCAATATGCGCGCCGACTGAGTGCAGTACTCCATAATGCCGCTCAAAGTGGAAGGCAAGAATGCCTGTGCTGCGATGAAGTCGCGCTCGCGTTGGCGGTTCTCAGTGAACTTCGCAATGTTGAAGGCTAACAAGCTCGCTAGGAATGCAAAGGCGCCTGCATTTAATGTCTGCCATCTGTCCCAAACGTCCTGAACGTAACGCCAGCTACCTGTGTGCCAGGGATACGCAAACATGCAAAACCCGTAGATGGCTAGCAATGGCCAACCCACATAGTTTGCCACGGCAAATAGCCAACTGGTCCTGATGGTTCTTTGTCTCTGCACATTGTCCTTAAAGTGTCGTTGTGAATTTGCTGACCTGCGATGGTCAGTGCGGTTAAGTGTGATGCCTAACGTAGAGGTGACCGGCGCTGCGCGATTTTATCGCGCAGCGCCCGAAGGGAGCGAGGTCGACCGCCATGTTAGAGAACGGCATCATGGATTCGCGGTCTTCCATGCCTTTGCCTCGGTTATGGCTTTGTGCAATGTTTCAAAGGCAGCATGAGAGCGGCCAAGATACGCCTTAAACGTTCGAGCAGCCATATGGACCGTGTTTCTGTCCTGTCGTAGAGCGTCAAGCCGTTTGACGAGCGACTCAGAAATCATGCTCTCTTCTTCGGCAACCGCAATCTGCCAATAAAAAGTTTGACGGGTTACTTGGCCTTGAATGTCTTTCACACCCCAATTGATTGGCCTTTGCAGCTGCTTCACGTCCTTGAACTTGTAGCGCGATCCGGCAACGTGCCCTTTTGAAATGCCATGAGCAATTAGATCAACCAGCAGCCCTTCGCAGACAGCACCGTAGTCGATAAGTTGAGCGCGAACGTGAGCCATTTGTTCTTCATCTTTCACGAGCAACGCTAGCCCAAGCTTGTATATCCATCGCGCACCGTAGAGAGTCTCAGCAAGGGTTGTTCGAAGTGCCGGATCCGTAACGTGAAAGAAAAGGGTTCTTGAGAGCGTTGCTACGTCTTCAAGATCCTTTCTCGCAAACTCTGCGACGGAATTGATGATCGCTTGACCAAACTGCTCTTGAATAGGCTTGTCGGACATGGGGTGAATTCTCTAGCTTTGTTTTATGGCGACAGTTCTGCCGCATAACATCGGAATGCCGGATAACATGGCCGGCAATTTTCTCCAAAAACGACAACTACGCACAATGCAAAAAAACATGACCGGGAAAACAGTAGCCGACGGCATCTCTGGATGATCCGATTCATGTGGAACGTAGACCTAAGGCATACCGCCGCGCACGAACTTCCGTAATCTAGATCGCGGCGGCGACCGGCCGCTCCTGGCCGCCTGGCGACGTTGGGAGTGTGAGTCAGACGCCTAAAATCCCTCGTCAACATCGGAGGACAGCTATCAACCCTAAGCGGTCTTTGGTGTTTTTGGAAAGCAGGCCTTTAGCGTTGGAATTCAACCTTGGGCGAAACCAGCGATGACGCTGCGGGTGTAGCGACGGGTTGGGCGTCAAGCTGGCCGACACGTTGAATTCGCTTGAACAATGTGATGATGGCCTCCGGTATAAACTGAGGAAAATCATCGAGTACCCGTTGAATAACTGCCAACTTTAGATCGGGCTCATTTCTGTACCGAAGCAGCGGCTGAAATGCTTCTTTCATCTTCTCCTCAAGCGCATGGCCTTGAATCAGAGAAAACCATCGAGGTACGGTTACATGCTTTCCGTTGGCGTATTTGAATTCTATATGAGCATCGAAATCTAGCCCAGAGAATTCCTTTGGCTTCGCAACCCTTGTCACCAACGCGGTGGCAATCATCTGTAGCTGCTCGTTGTTCAATTTTGGCGCGTCTGTGTAACGCGTCTCCGGAGTTAATCCGAGGGACTCTGCGGTCTCCATTCGTTCTCGGAGCAGTAAAAGTGCAAGGAGAACTGGATCAAGTAGGAAGTTCTCGACGCTGTAGCGCTCATTCTCACCCAGAACAAAAATAGTGGGCGTGCTGGCGTTGCGGGTGTCCCAATCAATGGCGCCAACTACGGTTTTGTTCCCACCGTTCGTGAGTTGATCTACTAGTGTCTTGACTTGCTCACAGTTTCCGTTGCCTCCTGGGCCAGATGCGATAAAAGAAAGGGTGATCTCTGGGTCTAGTGACGACTTTGAGATTTCATACAACGCGCTGTAATACTGAACATCGTACTTACTTTCAACAAAAACCTGTCGCCGGTTCTCATAATTTACGCTCAGGGTTGGAACCCCTGATGTGAGAATGCCAAGCGCTGCATCTTTGCTCGTTGCTTTTAAGCGGCTTTGACCGTGCTTGTGCATCACGAATATCGATTGACTGGGCGCCAAGGCCACCGTAGACGGCGAATGGGTCGTGAGAATAACTTTTATCTGGTGCTTATCTACCAATGTGCGCTCTATGGTCCTCAGGAGAGATCGCGTCATAGACGGATGCAGGGGCGCATCGATTTCATCGAATAAAATTAATTTTGGGAAATCTGCAGCCGAGTTGGGATCATTTGCGTGGTACAGGCAGAGCGCGAACGACATAAGAATTCGCTCACCAGAAGATAAGTCATTGAACTTGACCCTCACATCTCTTTTGACATCCGTCAGTATTGGTTCATACGGACGATCATCCCACTTGTAAGGTTCGTTGATTCTGAAATCAAGCTCAGCAACACTAAGTATTTCGTTGAGGAAAATCCAAGGTGCAATGCCATGTTTTTCGACAAACTGAGCCTCGGTGAGAAAAGGCACATTCTCGCCTTCTGAATTTGCAACGGCCTTAAGTTTGTTCTGCGACCAGTGGCGCTGGTAGGCTGAGAACAAGCGAGCGAATGATTGTTGGAAGAGGTCGACAGGTTGCCAGAGTTTTGGGTACTCGCCGAAAAAATCCTCTTGCTCCATTGCAAACACTGGCAGCCGCGCGGTACGACTGATGCTCGATATTAGCTTCGACCGATTCTGTGGGTCGTTTCGAACGAACATGCTTGTTACGTACTGATTTGCATTCGTTGCTGCATTGGCTATAGCTGTGTGGATCTCTGTGGCGCGCTCGGGTGCCATGCCTAGCGCCGCGAAATCATTGGGGCTTAATGCTATTAATTCCTTGACCTCCATGGACTCGAGGGCGGGCAATCCGAACTGCCGCAAGGTGTCCTTGAATGGATTTATTTGCTGGTCTCGATGTTGTGAAATCTCATTCCAAAAGCTGGATTGTTCCTGCGAAATCTGGGCGGCAGAGAAGGGGCCTGTATCTTGCGGAACTAGCGTATTGCTGTCGAACCTTCGTATTGGGCGCAGACCCTGTGGTTGGTTTTGAGGAACGCCCTCTACCGAAACTGCACCGTTCTCAATTGCCTCAAGTAGATGCGATTTGCCTGCACCATTAACTCCCGTAAGCACCATGAAGTCAGGCAGTTTTATCGTTTCGAATGGAGTGACGGACTTAAATCGACGGTGAAAATTGAGTAGCATATACTGTTCTGTTTTTCGTTTTAATCTTACCTAAGCGGTGAAGTGAGTTTTTTGACGCCTAACGTTATTAAACGGCCTCGCCGGTCCGCATATGCAATGCTAGTACTGACCAACGAGAAATTGGTATGCATATGGCACTAGTGCTTTGGCGAATGACCGTAATGGAGACAAATCTTGAAGGGCGGATTGTGGCCGAAAGCTGCAGTTGGCAGATGTGCACTTTCCGCTACATTCCGAACCCATGCACGCCTCTCACCCCTTCCCCCTAAACCAAGCCCCCATCCCATTTCCCCGCATTTCCACCTTCCCCGTCGCCTTCAGCGCATTCGTCAGCGTCGAATGCCCTGACCCTTTGATGCTCTTCCCCATTGCCTTGAACTGCACTCCAATTGCCTGCACCGGCGCCCAGCCATTCCCCGTCATTGCCAGTTTCACCGCCTGCAGCAGCGCCTGCGTATTTGCGTCATCAGGCCCAGTCCCGGCTTGAGGTTGGATCGCCTTGGCAGTCTTCGACACTGCCTTCGGCACCATAAAGCCCTTCACCCGGCAGAAATACGTATGCCCCTTCTTGTGCGGTCGGTTTTCCAGATCGAAGGCCTTTGTCTTTTCAACCAGATCCAGATCACTGCTGCAGCCGAATAGCGGCGGCTTGAATTCAGGCTGGTTGATGCGGATCTTCGAATAGAGCTTCACCAGCATCACCCATCCGTTGTCGGCCTCCATCCCCCGGTAGGCGTCACGCAGGGCCGCTGCTGCCTGGGGCAGGGGGCGGAGGGCTGCGGGGGCGGGTTTTGTGGGGGCTGGGGGTTTAGGCGCTGGGGCGACGGGGGCGGCCGGGGGCACAGCCACGGTGGGTGTTGCGGCCGGTGCGCTGCGGGTGGCGATCACCTCCAGCGGCGAGGTGGTCAGTTCTTCCACATGGCTGAAGCGGTCGCAGGCGTTCACAAACGCGCTGGGGGTTTGCTTTTCGCCGAAGCCGAAGACCATCAGCCCGTCTTCGCGGATGCGTGTGGCCAGGCGGGTGAAGTCGCTGTCGCTGCTCACCAGGCAAAAGCCGTCGAAGCGCCGGGAGTGGAGCAGGTCCATGGCGTCGATGATGAGGGCGCTGTCGCTGGCGTTTTTACCGGTGGTGTTGCGGTATTGCTGGATGGGGTGGATGGCGTGTTCGGAGAGCTTGAGGCGCCAGCCGGCAAGGTGGGGAGTGGTGAAGTCGCCGTAGATGCGCCGCACCGTCACGCGGCCCAGGCGGGTGATGGCATGGAGGATGGGCGTGAGGGTGTCGAGGCGGACGTTGTCGGCGTCGATGAGCACGGCGAGGGACTGGAGTTCGTGCTTCATCCGGTGATGACGCAGTTCTTTTTCTGGGGCGGGAATGTAGGGGATGGTGCCACCGGAGCCGGGGGCGGGAACAGTGATGAGGTGCACTCCGGGCGAGTGCGGTATTGCCGTGCGGGGCCGCAGCAGAGGGGGCTGCGGCCGGGGGGCTTAGGCCATCGAATGGAGCCCGATCATGTTGCCTTCGGTGTCCACGGCCAGGGCGATGAAGCCGTATTGGCCGATGGCGAACTTGTCGCGCTGGATCTCGCCGCCGGCGGGGACGACCCGGGCGGCTTCCACGGCGCAGTCGGCACAGTGGAAGTACACCAGCACGCTGTTGCCGCCACTGCGGAAGCCGGGCATGCGCACCAGGGCGCCGGCGGCGCCGTAGGTGTTGTCCTGCATGGGGAAGGCCCACATTTCGAGGGTGGGGCTGGCGGGGTCTTCGGGGGTTTCGAGGTGGGTCAGGGGGGCGCCGAATACGGTCTCGTAGAAGGCCCTGGCGCGGGGCATGTCGTCCACGTAGATCTCGAACCAGCCGACGGGGTTGTTCATGGTGGGGGCTCCTGGGGCGTTGGGGGATGGGGCCGGTGTTGTCGGGCCTTCATTCCCAAGCATAGGCAAATCGGCGCTGCATGCTTGTTTCCGTGGGATCGCATGAATTCGACCCCACGGGCGTGAGCCGTGGCTTACCTGGCCTTGCCGGCCAGTGCCCGGGTGAGCTCGCTGGCGCTGACTTCCCGACAGCCCAGGGGGTTCTGCCCGCACCACAGGGGGGAGAAGTCGGGGCTGCCCTGGCTTTCGGCGGCGGCGCGCAGGGGGGCGATGGCGGAGGTGGCGAGGGGGAAGGCGGGGGCGAGGGGGTTGAGGGGGCCGAGTTCGCGCATGAGGCGGTTGACGATGCCCCGGGCCGGTCGGCCGGTGAACAGGCGGGTGAGGGCGGTGTGGCCGGCGTCGGGGCTTTGCAGGGCGGCCCGGTGTACGGCGCTGGTGGTGGCTTCGGGGCACAGCATGTAGGCGGTGCCCACCTGCACGCCGGCTGCGCCCATGGCCAGGGCGGCGGCCACGCCGGTGGCGTCGGCAATGCCGCCGGCGGCAATCACCGGGACGCGCACGGCGCTGACGATGCGTGGGAGCAGGGCGAAGGTGCCGGTCTGGGTGCTGAGGTCGTCAGTGAGGAAGATGCCCCGGTGGCCGCCGGCTTCGAGCCCCTGGGCGATGATGGCGTCGACGCCGTGGGCTTCGAGCCAGCGGGCTTCTTCCACGGTGGTGGCGGACGACAGCACGCGGGCGCCCCAGCCTTTGGCGCGGGCCAGCAGCTCGGGGGTGGGCAGGCCGAAGTGAAAGCTGACCACCGGCGGGCGGAAGGGGGCGATGGTGTCGGCCAGCTCGGCGCTGAAGGGGCTGCGGCCGGGGCCGCTGGGGATGCTCTGGGGGTCGATGCCGAACTCCCGGTAGTAGGGGACGAGGGCGGCGCGCCAGGCGGCCTCGCGTTCGGCGTCGGGCTGGGGCGGGGTGTGACAGAAGAAATTGACGTTGAAGGGGCGGTCGGTGGCGGCGCGGATGGCGCCGATCTCCCGGGCCAGGGTGTCGGCGGTGAGCATGGCGCCGGGCAGGGAGCCCAGCCCGCCGGCCTGGCTGACGGCGATGGCCAGGGCGCTGCCCTGCACCCCCGCCATGGGGGCCTGGATGATGGGCAGGTCGATGCCGAAGAGGTCGGTGATGGACATGGCGGGCGGCTCCGGGGTTGGCGTGGGAAGCCATTGTGCCGGGCCCGGGCGCGAGGTGAAAGAACACCCCTCGCCCGGGGGCAGGCGCGACCTGTAGGGGCGACTCGTAGGGGCGACTTCAGTCGCCCATCCCCACGTCGATCACCGGCATGCCCTTGATCGAAGTCCGAGGGCGACTGAAGTCGCCCCTACGGCTCTACGCCCCTCCAGCCCCCTGGGGGGCACTCAGAGCTTGAAGCGCCCCACCAGTTCGCCCAGCCGGCCGGAGGCCTGGTCGAGCTGGACGATGGTGCCGGAGGCGGTCTGGATGGCGTCGTCGGTGCTGGTGACCATGTTGGACGTGACCTCCACCGAGCGGGCCAGGGCGGTGGTGGCGGCCGACTGTTCGCGGGTGGCTTCGGCGATCTCGCGCACGCGCAGGGCGGCGGCTTCCATGCTGGCTTCGATGGCGGCGATCTCCCGGGCCACGGCGGCCACGTTGGCGATGCCGGATTCGACTTCGTGGCGGGTGCCGGTCATGCCGGCCACGGCCTGTTCGGTGTCCTGGTGCATGGAGTCGATGGTGCTGCGGATCTCCAGGGTGGCGCTGCCGGTGCGTTCGGCCAGCTTGCGTACCTCGTCGGCCACCACGGCAAAGCCGCGGCCCTGTTCGCCGGCGCGGGCGGCCTCGATGGCGGCGTTGAGGGCCAGCAGGTTGGTCTGGTCGGCCACCTCGCGGATCACCTGCACCACTCCGGCCACCTGCTGCGAGCGGACCGACAGCTCACCCAGGGAGCCGGCCAGGCTCTCGATGGTGGTGCCGATGTTGCGCATCTGGGCTTCCATGGCGCTCACCGCCTGGGCGCTGCGCCGGGATTGTTCGCGGGTGGCCAGCATGGCCTCGTCGGCCTCCCGGGCGTGGTCGGCGATGTGGCCGCTGGATACGGTGATCTCTTCGATGGTGGCGGCGTTCTCGCTGGTGGTGTCGGCCACGGTGCGGGAGCTCATGGCCACCTGCTCGGTGGAGCGATTGACGTCGCGCAGCCCCTTGGCCAGGGCCTGGCTCTCGTCGCGTACGTCACGGAACATGCCGTGCAGGCGATCGAGGAAGGCATTGAGCGCGGCGGCGGTGCGGCCCAGCTCGTCGGCCCGGTCGATGGGCACCCGGCGGGTCAGGTCGGCGTCGCCGCTGCTCAGTTCGTTCATGGCCCGGGAAAGCTGGGTGAGCGGGCGGGTGAGGGCGGTGAGCAGCGCGAACAGCACCGCGGTGATCAGGCCGGCGCTGACCAGGCCGAGCAGGATGGCCGTGGTGCGCAGGGATTCGGCCGAGCCGATGATCGCCTCGGTGGGCACCGACACCACGGTGGCCCAGGGGGTGTCGGGGCCCTGAATGTGGGTTGGCTCCAGGAAGTTGACGGTGCCGCCGTCGGTCCAGCGCAGGCGGGTGCCGGCCTTGAGGGCGGCGAGGGCATCGGCGGGCAGGCTGGCGGGCTTGCCCAGGCTGGCGGTGTCGGGGTGGGACACGACCAGCCCGGAGGCGGAATAGAGGGCCACGTGCCCGGCCTGCAGCGGCCGGATGGCGGCGAGCTCCTTCTGCAGTGCGTCGAGGGCGATGTCCACCCCGGCGATGCCCTGGAAGCGCCCGTCCTTGAGGATGGGCTGGACCAGGGAGGTGATCAGCACCTGTTTGCCGCTGATGACGTAGAAATAGGGGTCGATGAGCTGGGGTTTGCGGCTGCGCTGGGCCACGAGGTAATAGTCGCCGGCGCCTTCCTTGGTGTAATCCACCAGCGGTTCGAGGGCCGGCTGGCCGTTGCCCCGATGCCAGTAGGGGACGAAGCGGCCGGTGCTGTCGTGGCCTTCCTTGCCGGCATGGCGGGCGTCGTCGCCATCGAAGGCGTTGGGCTCCCAGCCGGTGTAGATGCCCAGTATCTCCGGGCGGCCCTCCAGGCTGTGGCGCAGCATGGCGTTGATGGCTGTCCGGCTCTGGGCGCCGGTGCCATGAAGGCCTTCCAGATCAAGGGCCAGGCTGTGGGCCACCGACATGGCGTTGTCCAGGCGCAGGCGTACCCTGCCCGCCGCATCCAGCGCCTCCGCCTGGGCCAGGGCCTCGCCCTGGGTGTAGGTGGCGGTGTAGCTCTTGTAGGTGACGATGCCGAGGGTGGCTGAAAAGCCCAGGGCGACGGTGACGACCGTCGCGGTGATCAGCTTGGTCCGGAGACCCATGGTTTGCCAGCTCATTTAGCACCTGGAAATAAAGTTGAACTGCATTGATATACGTCAAATAAAGTTCAATCTTTAGCGCTAAAAGCGTGTGCCCACAGATTCTTCCGGAGTCTGCCCTTGTAGGGTCAAATTCATTCGACCGCGGACTCCCGATCACCGGCTTGCCCGCTGCGTCGCACAAGGAGCTGCCAGATTACCTGATCGGCGTGCCCGGCTGCCAGGGGTCAGGGCACGGGCTTGAGGGATTCGCCGATGCCTTGCAGCGGGCCGAGGGGGTTGCGGCGCAGTTCGGTTTCTTCGATGCGCGGGCGGCCGCTCCACTGCTTGAACACCACCTGGTTGTTGATCACCACGATCAGCGCGCCGAACTTCCAGCCGGTGGTCAGGGTGTCGCGCTTGAAGTTGAGAAAGTCGAGGGTGAAGTTGCCCACCCGGTTGCGCTCGATGCGGCTCGGCTCCATGAAATAGCCAACGCAACCCTCCTGGGCCTTCATGCAGTCCAGGATGCCCGGCGGAATCGTGGCCCGCTCCTGCAGGGGCGAGGGCAGCACGGCGCGCACCACCTGGGAGTGGTTGAGGATCTGCATGTTCGGGGTCTTGAAAGGATCGAAACCCAGCTTGCGCACCGTGTCCATGTCGGTGGTGTAGGGGATGATCTCGTCGAAACTCTTCTTCGCCGCGTCGAAGTCGTTCCAGGGGTTGTTCACATCCTGACGGGAGGTCGGCAGCAGGCTGGCACACCCGGCCAGCAGGCCCGTGGCAAGAAACACCGGAACATTCATGGCAAGCCATCCTTTCCGCAGTGTGGCGTGGGTGTTGGACAGCACCCCACGGGGCAGGTTGCCCTCCCGACTCCATTGTTCCGCACCATTCCGGCGCATGTTGTGTCACGGCAGTGCATGGGGCGGCGGTGATTTCCGTGGTTTTGCGGGGAATTCTCCGTGGCATGGAACTCGCTTGTAAAAAATTGACCATATGGTCAGGTTTTTCAGGAGCGAGCCATGGCGTCCCACATCGTTCTGACTTCCCATCCCCGGAGTAGCGGCAGCCGGCAGGCGCCGGCGGTTGATTGGGGCGCCTCCAGCGCCGTGGCGCGGGGGCCGCTGGTGGCGGGGCTGGCGGAGCCGGCCATGCGCAACGTGATCGGCACCCACTCGGGCTCCTACGCGGTGTACCGGGCGCTGGCGGTGGCGGCGGGCAACCTGCAGCGGGACCACCGCCCCGACCTGACCAACACCGTGCCGGCCGCGGCCATCGGCCCCCATCCCCAGTGGGGCGACCCGGGGCGCATCGTGTCGCTGGACCCATGGGGGCATCGGGTGGCCCATGAGTTTGCGGCGGAGATCGCGGCGGGGATGGACATCCGCCCGACCATCGCCATCACCACCGCCCACATCAACATGCCCGAACTGCGCGACGCCATCGAGGCCGGGCGCCTGGTGCCGGATAGCGACATCCTCGAGGCCAACGGCGACGTGCGGGTGACCAAGGCGGCCATCGACCCGGTGTGGTACCTGCCCGGGGTGGCGGCGCGTTTTGGCATTTCCGAGCGGGCCCTGCGCCGCGCGCTGTTCGAGCAGACTGGGGGCATGTTCCCCGAGCTGGTGACCCGCCCGGACCTGAAGGTCTTCCTGCCGCCCATCGGTGGCATGACCCTGTACTTCTTCGGCGACGTGAGCCTGCTCGGCCGCCCCGACACCCGCATCGCCTGCCGGGTCCACGATGAATGCAATGGCTCCGACGTGTTCGGCTCGGACATCTGCACCTGCCGGCCCTACCTGGCCCATGGCATCGAGGTATGCGTCGAGATGGCC
The DNA here is from genome assembly GCF_023150065.1 of Zoogloea sp. Lineage (GTDB taxonomy): Bacteria > Pseudomonadota > Gammaproteobacteria > Burkholderiales > Rhodocyclaceae > Zoogloea. The sequence continues at coordinate 38,047 of NZ_JAKLLN010000024.1, read as the reverse complement.
CAGCAGGGCGGCGTGGGCCTGGTGATCTATAACCGCAAGGAGGGCCGCGCTCTGGGCGAGGTGACCAAGTTCCTGGTGTACAACGCGCGCAAGCGCCAGTACGGTGGCGACCGGGCCGAGACCTACTTCGAGCGTACCGAATGTGTCGCCGGGGTGCAGGACATGCGCTTCCAGGAGCTGATGCCCGATGTGTTCCACTGGCTCGGCATCACCCGCATCGACCGCTGGGCGTCCATGAGCAACATGAAGCACGGGGCCCTCACCGCCGCCGGCATCCGGGTGGTGGAGCAGGTGGCGATCCCCGATGCGCTGATTCCGGCCGATGCCCGTGTCGAGATGGATGCCAAGACGGCGGCCGGCTATTTCACCCCGGTGGCGCCCCCCAGCGCCGCCGAACTGGCCCTCGCCAAGGGCAGGGAGCTTCACGCATGAATGTTCTGACCGACCGCCCCGCCCCGGGCTGGCACACCCCGGTGCCCGCCGGGCACCCGGCCGCCAGCCTGCTCACGGCGCGGGCGGTGCGCAGCCGCTGCAGCATCGTGATGGCCCAGGTGGAGGCCGGCCGCTCGCCCTTCCTCACCTGGCATCCGGAAAACCTGCCCCTGTGCGCCGAGTACGTGGCCCACACCATCCGCCTCAACTACCCGGATCTCAAGGTGCCCTACCACGCCCGCTGGCGCCACTTCGAGGCGGGGGGCGTGGACCGCTGGGGCGCGCTGCTGGCCCGGGCCAGCCTGGTTGGCGACCCCGTCGAGGCGGCCCGGGTGGCGGTGGATCTGGTGATCCCCAGCGTGCTGCTCGATGCCGGCGCCGGCCCCGACTGGCATTACGAGGACATCCCCCATGGCCAGCGCCTGAGCCGCTCGGAAGGCCTCGGTGTGGCCAGCCTGGCGCTGTTTTCCGGTGGTGCCCTGTCGGCCGATGCGGCCCGGCCCCTGCGCTGCGATGCCGCGGCCCTGATCGATCTGGCGCCGGAGACCCTGGCCGCGGCCTTTCAGGTGGGGCCGGCCAACCCCCTGGTCGGGCTGGACGGGCGCCTGGCCCTGCTGCGACGCCTCGGTGAGGTGATGGCGGCCACGCCGGCGGTGTTCGGCACACCGGCGCGGGCCGGCCGGCTGGTGGATTACCTGCGTGCCCATGCCATCGGCGGGCGCGTGGCGGCGTCCTTCATCCTCGAGACCCTGCTCCGCGCCCTGGGCCCGGTGTGGCCCGGCCGGCTGAACCTGAAGGGCGTGTCCCTAGGTGACTGCTGGGGCCACCCGGGCCCGGAGGACGGCCTGCTGCCCTTCCACAAGCTCACCCAGTGGCTCACCTATTCGCTGCTCGAACCTCTGGAGGCCGCCGGTCTCAGCATCACCGGCCTGGACGAACTCACTGGCCTGCCGGAGTACCGCAACGGCGGCCTGCTGCTGGACTTCGGCCTGATCCAGCCCCGGGACGAGCGCTTCTGGAGGCACCCGTGGACGGTGGATGCCCCCTCCATCGTCGAATGGCGGGCCCTCACCGTGATCGGCCTCGACCGCCTCGCCGATGCCGTGCGCGGCGAGCTGGGACTCAGCGCCGAGGCCTTCCCCCTGGCCCGGGTGCTGGAGGGCGGCACCTGGGCCGCCGGCCGGCGCATTGCCGCCCAGCGTCGCCCGGGGGGCGGCCCACCGCTCAACATCGTCAGCGACGGTACCGTCTTTTAGAAACAGAAACCCCACGCGCCGGAGGACACCATGACCGCTCCCGTCACCGTCATCGACCACCCCCTGCTGCAGCACAAGCTGTCCATGGCCCGCAGTGCCGACACCACCACCGACAACTTCCGCCGCCTGGTGCGGGAGATCGCCGCCATGCTGGCCTACGAGGTGACCCGCGACCTGCCCACCGAGATGATCAAGGTGACGACCCCGGTGGCCGACTGCGAGGTGCCGGTGATCAGCGGCAAGAAGCTGTGCCTGGTGTCCATCCTGCGGGCCGGCAACGGCATGCTCGACGGCATGATCGACCTGCTGCCCGGCGCCCGGGTGGGCCACATCGGCCTCTACCGCGACCCGGAGACCCTGGAGGCCATCGAGTACTACTTCAAGCTGCCCGAGGACGTGGAAGACCGCCTGGTGATCGTGGTGGACCCCATGCTCGCCACCGGCAACTCGGCCAGCGCGGCGCTGTCCCGGCTCAAGGAGGCGGGCGTCTCCAGCCTCAAGTTCGTGTGCCTGCTGGCCGCGCCCGAGGGCATCGCCGCGCTGCAAGCCGCCCATCCGGACGTGTCCATCACCACCGGCGCGGTGGACAGCCACCTCAACGACCACGGCTACATCGTGCCCGGCCTGGGTGATGCGGGAGACCGCATCTTCGGCACCAAATGACGGCAGTGGCGCCCCGGCAACGGGAGGACGGCCGGGGCGGCGGGCGCATCCGCCAGCACCAGGAGGGCGCCATCCTGCAGGCCGCCGAGCAGGTGTTTGCCCGGGCCGGCTTCCAGGGCGCCACCATGGCCGAGATCGCCCTGCGCGCCGGCCTGCCCAAGTCCAACCTGCATTACTACTTCGGCACCAAGGCCGAGGTGTACCGGGCCGTGCTCGGCCACATCCTGCGTCTGTGGTTGGCCGAGACCGACTGCATCACCCCCGACGCCGACCCCCGCGAGGCCCTGGAACACTACATTGCCGCCAAGATGCGTCTCACCGCCGAGCGCCCCGACGCCTCCCGGGTCTTCGCCAACGAACTCCTCCACGGCGCTCCGGAGATCGGCGACTATCTGCGCGGCGAGCTGCGCACCCTGGTGGCCGACAAGGCGCAGGTGATCGAGGGCTGGATTGCCGCCGGGCGCATGGCCCCGGTGGACCCGGTGCATCTCTTCATCAGCCTGTGGGCGCTCACCCAGACCTACGCCGACTTTGAGACCCAGGTGTGCGCCGTGCTCGGCCGGCCCGAGCTGGCCCCCGAGGACTACCAGCGGGCCACCGCCCACGTGCAGGCCCTGGTGTTGCGCGGCTGCGGGCTTTGACTCATCCACCCACCCTGCGAGGAATGACGCCGTGCTCGACCTGATCCTGCGCCAGTGCACCCTGCCCGATGGCCGTAGCGGCATCGACATCGGCATCCGCGATGGCCGCATCGTGGCCGTGGAGACGGGGCTGGCGGCGGCTGCCGGCGACGTCATCGACGTGGCCGGCCAGCTGGTCACGCCGCCCTTCGTGGATGCCCACTTCCACATGGATGCCACGCTTTCCTATGGGCTGCCCCGGGTCAATCAGAGCGGCACTTTGCTCGAAGGCATCGCCCTGTGGGGCGAGCTGAAACCCCAGCTCACCCAGGATGCCCTGGTGGAGCGCGCCCTGGCCTATTGCGACTGGGCTGCGGCCAAGGGCCTGCTGGCCATCCGCAGCCACGTGGACGTGTGCGACCCGCGCCTGCTGGCGGTGGAGGCCCTGCTCCACGTGAAAGAGAAGGTCCGCCCCTACATCGACCTGCAGCTGGTGGCCTTTCCCCAGGACGGCGTGCTGCGGGCGCCCGGCGCGCTGGACAATCTGAAGCGCGCCCTCGACATGGGCGTGGACGTGGTCGGCGGCATTCCCCACTTCGAGCGCACCATGGCCGACGGCGCCGAGTCGGTGCGCATCCTGTGCGAGCTGGCGGCCGAGCGCGGCCTGCCGGTGGACATGCACTGCGACGAGTCCGACGACCCGCTCTCCCGGCACATCGAGACCCTGGCGTTTCATGCGCAGCGCCTGGGGCTGCAGGGGCGGGTGGCGGGTTCCCACCTCACCTCCATGCACTCCATGGACAACTACTACGTGTCCAAGCTGCTGCCCCTGATCGCCGAAGCCGGCGTGGCCGCCATCGCCAACCCCCTCATCAACATCACCCTGCAGGGCCGCCACGACACCTACCCCAAGCGCCGCGGCATGACCCGCGTGCCCGAGCTGCTGGCCGCCGGCGTGCCGGTGGCCTTTGGCCACGACTGCGTGATGGACCCGTGGTATTCGCTGGGCAGCGGCGACATGCTGGAGGTGGCCGCCATGGGCCTGCATGTGGCCCAGATGACCAGCCAGGACGGCATGCGCGCCTGCTTTGCGGCGGTCACTGACACGCCGGCGCGCATCCTCGGGCTGGACGGCTACGGCATCGCCCCCGGCTGCCGCGCCGATCTGGTGGTACTCCAGGCCGGCGACCCCATCGAGGCCCTGCGCCTGCGCGCCACCCGCCTGCTGGTGCTGCGTGCGGGCCGGATCATCGCCCGCACCCCACCGGCCATCACCACCCTGAACCTCCCCGGCCGGCCCGGAAACGTCGACTTCCGCCGCCCTCTTTAGGGTTGAATTCAATCGACCCAACAAAAGTTCGCTCTGTGACCGGGGCCAGCCTCCTTTCTACAAGGCCATCATGTCCTTGGTGCATTCACCGATGTAGGTGGAGTTCATGATGATCTGCATCTCGAGATCCTGACCGCCCTTGTGCACCATCTGCCGGATCTCTGACTTCATCTTGCGGGGCGCCACGGTGTTGCTGATCTGCATATCCACCGAATTGCCGTCGGCCATCACGCAACTCATCTTCCAGGAGGCGGCGTTGTCCGAGCGCTTGGGGTCGGAGATGCTGCACTTGGCCCCCTTCTTCTCCATCTTGTCCTGATCGATACCCGGGGTGAGGTAGGGGTCCTTGGCCAGGAAGGCCTTGCTCAGACAGACCCTGGTGGTGGATTCCGTGAGGGTCTTGGGGGGCGTGTCCGGCTTTTCCCGGGCCGTGATGACGGCCTTCATCTCCCAGCCACCGGGCTGCACGGCGCTGTTGGCAGCGGCCCCGAGGGGCAGGGCGGCGAGGGTGGCAAGCGCCAGATGGGCAAGGCGGAAGGCGTGGGTGGTCGTGCGCATGGTGGCTCCGGGGATGGGGGTGACACTGGCATGGTGCCACGGATGGCCGTGGCGGGCAGTGAATCCTTGCATCGGCGGGCGGTACTCCAAGGTCGGCGAGTTGAACTGCCGCGGGCTGGTTTGACGCAAGCAAGCGCGCTCGAGGGTAAGCTTGGCTGCATATTTTGATGTTGTTTTCATAATTCCATATGTATAAAATCCGGCCGGCTTCTGTTTTGAAGAGCCGCAATTCCAGCAACAAATCCATGTCCATCGATCCTGCGGGCGGGGTTGCGGTGTACTTAACCATCACGATCAGAACACACATCATGTCCACGAAAAAAACAGTCCTCGCATCCATCTTCCTTGCCTGCTCCGCAATGGCTCAGGCCCAGGACACGCCGCCGTCGGCTCCCGAGGCCAAGCCTGCCGCCACGACCGCCGATGATCGGCGCCCCGGCTCCGGCCCCAATCCGTTCACCGACTGCGGCATCGGTGCAGCGCTGTTTCCCACGGTGGGTTGGGCTGCGGTCACTTCCAACGTGATCTGGGACATCGGCACCACCGCGCTGACCTCGGCGACCGCCAGCCCGCAGACCTGCTCCGGCAAGCGCGTGGCCGCGGCCATCTTTATCAACGACACTTATGAAAAGCTGGCCGAGGAAACCGCCCGTGGCCAGGGGGAACACCTGAACGCAGTGCTGAACATCCTCGGTTGTGACAGCGCCCGTCATCCTGAGGCCATTGAGGCTGCACGTGGCTCCATGGGTGAGGCTGTGGCCGCTCCGGGCTATGCCACCCAGCGCCGCCTGGACAAGGCTGCCGATTTCTACGGCATCGTCGAAAGCGCCGTCAGCGGCCGCTGCGCCGCCTGAGTTGTACCCGGGACCGCCGGCTGCCCGGGCCGGCGGTCTTTTTTCGTCCATCCGGTCTGCATTGCGCCCCGTCCCCCATCTTGCATCTCCGTCTGCTGCACCTTTTTCTGATGCCCGCTGTGCTGGTTTGCCTGTGGGCCGTGCCGGTGGCCCGCGCCACCACGCCTCTCAAGCTCGAACAGCTTGCTGCGGAGTCTGGTTGGATCCGTCTGCTGCACTACGAGCCCGACCGTGGCGTGGCCAGCGGGTGGCGCAGTGCCATCCACAGCCCCGAGTTCTTTCTGGCGGCTGGCGGGGGCACGGATCCCCTTGCTGAACTTCAGGCCACGCTTGCCGCCATGTCCGTGCCAGCCGGCATTGATGTCGATGCGCATGCCCAGTGTCGCTTCCCGGCACGGCGGATCTGGCTGACGCAAAGGCTGGGGGGCGCCGGGTCCCTCGCGCAGATTACCTGCCCCCGTTTTGACGGCTTCATCCGAAGCAGTGAGGTGGAGTCGGTGAGCATCATCTTTGCCACGGGATATCTCGGCAACCCGGCGTCCTACTACGGGCATGCCCTGCTCAAGTTCAACTACACGGGTACCTACAGCCGTTCTCCCCTGCTGGATGTGAGCGTCAACTACGGCGCCATCCTGACCGGAACCGACGATCCCCTGACCTACATGGTGAAGGGCGTCTTTGGGGGCTATGACGGGGGCTTCAGCCACGTTCATTACTATTTCCACAATCACAACTATGGGGAAAACGAGCTGCGCGATCTGTGGGAATACCGGCTCGACCTGCCGCCCGAGGCTGTCCGGCTGATCGTGGCGCATGCCTGGGAAGTGCTGGGGCAGCGCTACACCTACTATTTCTTCCGTCGCAATTGCGCCTTCCGCATGGCCGAGCTCGTGCAGGTGGTGGAGGGTGTGGACATCACGCCACCCGACCGGCCATGGACCATCCCCCAGTCGATGATCCAGCGTCTCGCACAGGCACGGTTTGCGGATCGGCCGCTGCTGGCGGAAGTGCGCTACCACCCGTCCCGCCAGTCCCGGTTCTACGAGAGGTACCGCAGCCTGGAGAGGGAGGATGCGCATCTGCTTGGCGCGCTTGCTGACGGCACTGAAGTGATTTCCGGCTCACGTTTTCAAGGGCGTCCAGTGACATCCCGGCAGGCCGTGCTTGATGGCCTGATCGATTACTACCAGTTTGTGGCGGATCCCGAAACGCGGGCCAGTGGCAAGCGTGATCCCGGCTATGCCCGGGCATTGGCTGCGCGCTACCGGCTGCCCCCCGGCGAGCCTGTCGTGGCGCAACGCCTGCCCGAGGCGCCCCAGCTCGGGCGTCCGCCCTCCTGGGTACAGCTTGGCTGGATGCAGGGCAGTGCGAGCGGCGAGGCCATGAGCTTGCGTATTCGTCCAGCCTATTACGATGTTCTGGATGGTGGCAGTGGCCATGTCCCGAATGGCGCCCTGGTGATGGGGGACGTGCAATTGCGGGTGGAGGAGGGGCGGGTCCGCTTGCAGCAGCTCGACCTGCTGGCCATCGAGAGCGTCAATCCGGCCTTGAGCGGACTGCCGGGTGATCGGGGGGCGGCGTGGAAGCTGCGCGCCGGGGTCGAGCAGGCCCGCCTCGGATGCCGGGGCTGCCTGATGCCGCGGCTGCAGGGGGATATGGGGTTCGGGCGGCAGATTCGGGATGGTCTTTTCGCTGCGGCCTATGTGGGTGGGGCGGTGCAGACCAACCGTTTCGAGCAGGGGCCGGGTTTCATCCGTGCCTCCGCCAACCTGATCTTCAAGCCGTCTGCCGGATTCGCCGTGCGTCTGGGCTACGAGCATCGCCAGCCGGTTGGTGGTGCTGCGGCCTACGGGCTAAGCCAGGCGGAGCTCCGTCTGGCCTTTGGTGCACGCAGCGATCTGCGCCTCGCCTATGCCAATGACGAGGCCCACCTGCTGACCATCGGCCTGGGACACTACTGGTAGCCGGCTGGCCTGGCAACGGGGGCCTTACCGCTCCGTTTGCCCATTCTCCGGTGCCGAGTCCCGCAGCGCCGAGTAACGCTGCTCCAGCTCCCGGCGCAGCTCCTTGCGGGCCAGTGCCGCCTGATGGCGGCGTTTCTCGTCGGGGGTGAAGGGGCGCAGGGGCGGTACGCTGACCGGCTTGCGCTCTTCGTCCACCGCCACCATGGTGAAGAAGCAGCTGTTGGCGTGGCGGACCACCTGGGTGCGGATGTCTTCGGCGATCACCTTGACGCCGATCTCCATGGACGAATTGCCGGTGTAGTTCACCGAGGCCATGAAGGTCACCAGCTCGCCCACGTGGATGGGCTGGCGGAACATCACCTGGTCCACCGACAGGGTGACCACATAGCAGCCTGCGTAGCGCGCACCGCAGGCATAGGCCACCTGGTCGAGGAGCTTGAGGATGGCGCCGCCGTGCACGTTGCCGGAAAAGTTGGCCATGTCGGGGGTCATCAGCACCGTCATGCTGAGCTGATGGGCGGGGAGGGTCATCGGGGGCTCCTGGGCAGGTTGGGGGAGGGAGAGCCCGATGATTGGGGATGCCGCTATCCAGGTCAATTGCCGTGGAGGCCGGGAAGCGCCCCCTTACCCCAGCGCCGCCATTGCCAGCACCCCGTGAAGGCCCAGCGCGATCAGGAGCGCGAGGATCCGGATCAGCGAGGTGATCAGCATGTTCATGTGCTCGGTCCTGGGGTGCAGGCGGGTGATCCAGTGGGCCGTGTGGCGGAGCCGGCGGCCGAGGCGGCTGTTGCTGGCCGCCTTGCGAAGCACCTGGGCGAGTGGGCGCCGTGCCCATGGGTCGAAGCCCGGACGGGCATCGAGCTTGCGTTGCGAACGACGGGCGAAGAGGGCCCGGCGACGGGGTTCGACGCAGTGGGCAAGGGCCGCGGCGCTGGGGCGGGACGGGCGGAGGCCGGCGCCACCCGGGCGGGGGCCGGCGACGGAGAGGCGTGGGAGGCAGAAGGGCGGGCGGATGGGCATGGCTGCGGGCTCGAAGGATTCCGTGGCGGGGCGCAGGCGCCGCGGAAGATCTTTTTCGTGCCGCCGAGATGCGCCGGGCGGCCTGCTTATGAATTTTTCTGCTTTACATATCGATTAAACAGAAAAGCAGCCTTGCCCTTCAACCTGCTATGGACGCCAGGGTTTGTCGGGCGGCACGCCGAGGGCTCGGCATGCTGCATGGGTTAGAATGCGTGCCCCCCGATTTTCGGGTCACTTTCCGCGCCGCGAGACAGAGAGGCGTTAGCAGTGCGGGAATCTTCAGTCTGGGCTTGCATGCATAGCGTTACTCGGTCCCATCGCATCAGTGCCATTGATACCCTGCGCGGGCTCGTGATGGCCCTGATGCTGGTGGATCATGTGCGTGAGTTCTTCTTTCTGCACCGGCAGGTGGCCGACCCGATGCTGGTCGGCGAGACGTCGCCGGAGCTGTTCTTCACCCGGCTCACGAGCCATTTCTGTGCGCCGGTGTTCGTCTTCCTGACCGGGCTTGGAGCCTGGTTTCATGGCAGCCGCGAAGGGACGACGTGGCAGGGTACGGCGGCCTACCTGGCGAAGCGCGGCATGCTGATGCTTGCACTCGAAGTGTCGCTGATCAATTTCGCGTGGACCTTTTCCTTACCGCCGACGGTGATCTACCTGCAGGTGATCTGGGCCATCGGGCTCTCCATGCTGGCCTTGGCGGCCCTGCTGTGGCTCCCGGTGTGGGGGAAAGTGGCCCTCGGGCTGCTGATCATCGGCGGACACAACCTGCTCGACAGCGTCCATTTTGCAGTGGGCAACGCGGCCCATGTGCCCTGGGCGATCCTCCACGACCGGAGCATGATCGTGCTGGGCGAGGGGTTGCGCGTGCGCACGTCCTACCCGGTGCTGCCGTGGATCGGCGTGATCCTCCTTGGGCACGCGGCGGGTTCGCTGTACCGGGCGGAGATACCACCCGGGCAGCGCCAGCGCAATCTGTGCCTGATTGGCGCGGCGGCCCTGGCGGGGTTCCTCCTGCTGCGCTTTCTCAATGTCTATGGTGACCACGCCTGGGTGGTGGGGGGCACGGGCCTTGAAACGGTGATGTCCTTCCTGAACGTCACGAAGTACCCGCCCTCGCTGCTCTTCCTGCTGCTCACGCTGGGCGTCGGCATGCTCGCCCTGGGGCTGCTCGAACGCTGCCGGGCGTGGGCGGTGCTGGCCTGCTTCGGCCGTGTTCCGCTGTTCTTCTATGTGCTGCACCTCTACGGCCTGCACCTGCTCTACCTGGCATGTGTCGCCGTCGTCGGGCCCACCCAGGGTGATCGCTACGGCTTTGCCGAGGTGGGGCAGATCTGGCTTCTGGCCGGGGTGGCGCTGGTCGTCCTCTATCTGCCGTGCCGCTGGTTTGCCGGCGTGAAGCAGCGCAGTGGCGCCGGTTGGGCGAGCTATTTCTGAGGTGAGCCGGCGCCGCGCCGCCCGCCTGCGGGCTTCCGGAAGGCCGATCTCCGGCATGGGGAGATTCCCGCTCGCCTGCCTGATCGTGCTGGTCATGCTGGCAGCCACGCTGCTGCCGGTGTCCCACGCCTATCTGCACCTCCATGGCGGTGGCGAAGGCAGGGTGGCCGACTGTGTCCGGAGCCTGGAAGAGGCGCCCCAGGCGGCGAGCGCCGATGACTCCTGCCCGACGGCGCCGCGCACCCACGCCGACCATTGCCCCCTGTGCCTGCACTTGGCCCAGCCCATGCTGCCGACGGCCGACATCCCCGGCTTCAAGGCGCTGGATGGGCACGGGCACCTCGTTCTTCCCCTCCCGCCTTGCCCGCCCACCGGGCGGCTCGCATGGCTCAGACCGGCGCCCCGCGCGCCGCCCGCGTCTTTCTCCTGATCCTTCCTTCCAGTACCTGCCTTCTCTCCATCGTGCTGCCACCTTCCGGCAGCCCGAGGGGGGAGGGCGTCGATCATCGGGCAGCCATTGCCCTGGAGAAAGTCTGCGCTCATGAAAACCAAACTGTTGTCGCTGGCGGTGTCGTCCGCCCTGTCTTCCCTCTATTCCCCTTGTTACGCCGCAGCCGACGGCGACTCGGCCATCGTGCTCGGCGAGGTCGCCGTCCGCGGCCAGGCCAGCGGCCCCCTGCCGACCCACAGCATCCTGAGTTCCGTCGATATCCTCGGCGGCGACAAGGTGCAGGACAAGAACGTCATGAACAGCTGGGAGCTGATCGGGCAGATGCCCGGCATCCAGCTCACTGAAACCCGCATGGGCGCCGAGTCGGGCAAGGCGACCTTCCGGGCCTTCAATGGCGAGGGTTACATCAACGGCATCAAGGTGCTCATCGACGGCATCCCCAGCAACGTCAATAGCGGCAACCAGCGCTTCATCGACATGATCTTCCCCCTCGACATCGAATACATCGAAGTCGTGCGGGGGACCAACGACCCGCGCTACGGCCTGCACAACATCGGCGGCAACATCAATCTCGTGACCCGTCAGGGCGGCAACTACACCGACGGTCGCCTCACCGTCGGGAGCTTCAACACCCGGGAACTGCAGGTGGCGCTGGGCCGGGAGTCCGAGGGCTGGTCCCAGAGCTACTTTTTTGCCAGGCAGGATTCCGATGGCCACCGGGACCACTCCGAATCGGAAAAGTACTCGGCGAGCGCCAAGTGGTTCTACACGCCGGCCGGCGCCGATCTCACCGCCGGCGTGATCGTGCGGGCCTACAGTCACCAGGCGGAGGAGCCGGGCTTTCTGACCGCCCGCGAGCTGGCTGCCAGTCGCAGCCAGTCACCGGCGAAGAACGCCCGGGATGGCGATGACCGGGATATGAAGCACGTCAGCGCACACCTCGACTGGCAGCTCAACCCCCGCACCGCCCTCAGCAGCAAGCTCTACTTCAACACCTACGCCGATGACCGCAAGGTGACCTTCACCAGCAGTCCGGCAGGCTCCGCACCCCGCCAGCGCCGCATGTGGGACGAGGACCAGACCGGCTTCATGACCACCCTGACCTGGCGCGCCAGCGATGCGCTGGTGATCGACGGCGGCGTCAATGCCGAGCACCAGGACAACCGCTACCGGCGCTATCGCTACGCCTACGCCAGCCCCACCGACTTCTCCACACCGGCCACCACCTCGAACGATGACAGCTACACCCTGCGCAATCTGGGGGCCTACGTGCAGGCCGTCATCAAGCCCATCGATTCCCTGAAGATCATTCCCGGCTTCCGCGCCGACAAGTTCTCGGGCAGCACCCAGCTCCACACCACCGGGGCGATGGCATCCCTGCAGGACTACGGCTGGATCAGCCAGCCCAAGTTCAGCGTGGTGTATGGCGTGACGCCCGCCGCCAGCGTCTATGCCAACTGGGGCCGCAGCTTCCAGATCCTCACCGGCTCCCGGGCACCGGCCTACCTCACCCCCGGCCAGGCCGAGTTCAGGCCGTCCATCAACACCGGCAAGGAGATCGGCATCAAGCTCAAGCCCCTCGCCGACACGGAAGTCCGGGTGGCGGTGTGGCAGCAGGACGCTACCGACGAAGTGGCCAACATGCCGAGCACCGGCACCACCGTCGGCCTCGGGCAGACGCGCCGCAAGGGCGTGGACTTCCAGGTCACCGGCCGGGTGACCGACTCGCTCAAGCTGTGGCTGTCCCACTCCCTGCAGGAGGCCACGGTGCAGCGTGCCTTCACGGCCGGCGGTGTCTCCCTCGCCGGGAAGGAGGTCTTCTCGACGCCGCGCTACATCTCCAACGTCGGCGTCGAATACCAGGCCACCGAAAAGTGGCGGCTCAGCCTCCAGGGGCGCGCCCAGGGGAGCTATTACATCGACGACCTGAACGCCAAGGGCAAGCACGGTGGCTTCGTGCTCTTCGATACCTCCGTGCGCTATGCCCTGACGAAGGCCGCCAGCCTGGATCTGCAGTTGAAGAACCTGACCGACCGCAAGTATGAATACGTCTGGTACGACAACTTCTTCTGGCCGGCAGGCAGCGAGCAGCCCATGTATTCGCCGGGGCCTGGGAGGTCGGCCTATCTTTCCCTCAATCTGAAGATGTAAAAGCCCGTTCCGGCCCGCTGCTGCCGTCCCGGGACAGTCGCAGCGGATATATTGTGGGGCGACTTGTAGGGGCGACTTCAGTCGCCCATCCGCACGTCGATCACCGCCATGCCCTTGATCGAAGTCCGCGGGCGACTGAAGTCGCCCCTACCTGAAGCTCCTGCGGCGAGGCGGCCGCGTCCCAAAAAAACGGCCCCCGTTTCAGGGGGCCGCCGCAGGTGCCAACCTTGCTGGGAGAACGCTTGAATCAGAACACCCGGTTCACCGAGGCGATCCACGTCCCGGCGTTCATGTCCTTGGTGGTGCCGTTGCCGGCCAGGCTGGGGTAGTTCTTCCAGTAGTCGGCGCCGACGGTGGTGGTGTAGGCCAGGCCGAGGGTCCAGGCGCCGGGCATGCTCTTGGTCACGCCCACCTTGTAGTCGCTGTAGTCCAGGCCTTTTGAGTTGGCGATGGTCTGGCGGCCGGCGTGGAGGGTGGCGGTCCAGGTGGGGATGAATTCGTAGGTGATGTTGGCTTCGATGTACCAGGAGCCGGTGGTGTCCTTGCCGGTGACGCCGGCGTTGGGCTTGTTGGGGAAGGCGCCGAAGCCGGCGTTGTTGCTGCTGAAGCCGAAGTAGCCCACGTCGGTGAGGGCGCGGGAGTACTTGACGTTGAGCCACTGCCAGGTGCCCGACAGGTAGAGCTCGGTGGTGTCGTAGGTCTTGCTGGCATAGCTGCCGGCGGGGGTGATCTTGTCGTAGTTGGCTTTCGGGAAGATGAACTGCAGCAGGCCCACGTCGTAGCTGAAATCCCCCACTGCGCCGCGGTAGCCGCCGTACAGGTCGATCTCCACGTTGGCGTTGGCGTAGAGGTTGGCGCTGGTGTTGGACATCCAGGCGCCAGCGTAGAAGCCCGAGGCATGGGCGTAGTCCACACCGCCCTGGATGGCCGGGTTGCCCCAGGTCTGGCGGATGCCGCGAAACACGTATTCCGAGACCAGGCCGATGTTGGTGGTCAGCTCCGGCGCGGCGGCCGGGGCGTCTTCTGCAAAGGCGGGGGCGACGAGGGCGGGCAGGCTGATGAGCAGGCCTGCGCTCATTGTCCGAAGAGAAATTTTCATTGGAGGTGCCTCCGGGGGTTGGGGTGAGGCCATTTCACGCCCGCCCGCGACCTTCCTCAATTCCCCCTGCGACCTACTCCCAAAGTCGAATTGTTCGCCACGGCCCGGCGGCGGACAGTGCAGCCATATCGCTATTGGCGGTGTGGTTTTTATTCGACCTTGAGGAGAACGCAGATGAACACGACGACAGTGGATGCCGTGACCGGCGGCATCGGGAGCGGCGGCGCCAGCGCGACGCTCCATCGCAAGATCGGCTGGGCGGGCGCCTTCTGGGTGGCCAGCGGGGTGCCGGCCCTGGTGCTTTTTTCCATCGGTTCCATCGCCGCCACGGTGGGCAAACCGTCGTGGGCGGTGTGGATCATCTCCATCGCCTTCGGCTTCCTGCAGTCCTTCTCGTATGCCGAGATCGCCGGCCTCTTCCCGCACAAGTCGGGCGGCGCGTCGGTGTATGGGGCGGTGGCCTGGGTGCGCTACAGCAAGATGCTGGCGCCGCTCTCGGTGTGGTGCAACTGGCTGGCCTGGTCGCCAGTGCTGGCCATCGGCTCGGGGCTGGCGGCGGGCTACATCCTGTCCATCCTGTTTGCGCCGGATGCGGCCATCAACACCTGGCAGATCACCCTGCTGGATCTCTCCGGCATCAAGGCTGGCCTGTCCCTGCGCATCAACGCCACCTTCGTGCTGGGCGCGGCGGTGCTGCTGGCGGCCTTCGCCATCCAGCATCGGGGCATCCTGCAGGCGGCGCGCATGCAGATGGTGCTGGGCGTTGCGGCCCTCGCGCCGCTGATGCTGATCGGCCTGTGGCCGCTGCTCTCCGGTGACGTGCCCTCCGCCAACCTGACGCCCCTCTACCCCCTGGCCAAGGATGCCGGCGGTGCGGTGATCGACGGCGCCTGGGACATGGCCGGGCTGACCCTGATCTCCGGCGGGCTGTTCATGGCGGCGTGGTCCACCTACGGCTTCGAGACGGCGGTGTGCTACACCCGTGAGTTCCGCAACCCGCGCACCGACACCTTCAAGGCCATCCTGTACTCGGGCCTGCTGTGCATCTTCGTGTTCACCGTGGTGCCGCTGGCCTTTCAGGGCTCCATCGGCCTCGGCCAGCTGGTTACGCCGGCGGTGGTGGATGCGGCGGGTAACGTGGTCACCCCGGCGGTGTACGACGGCATCCTGTCGCCCGACATCTACAGCGGCATGGGCGTGGCCCACGCCATGGCCCACATGCTGGGCGCCGGCGCGCTGGTCGAGCATGTGCTGATGGCGATGCTGGTGCTGGCCCTGGTGCTGTCGATCATGACCTCGATGGCGGGCTCCTCGCGCACCCTGTACCAGGCCTCGGTGGATGGCTGGCTACCCAAGTACCTGTCGCACGTGAATGCCAACGGCGCGCCGACCCCGGCCATGTGGACCGACCTGGGCTTCAACCTGATCCTGCTGCTGATGTCCGACTACGTCTTCGTGCTGGCCATCTCCAACGTCTGCTACATCCTCTTCAACTTCCTCAACCTCAACGCCGCCTGGATCCACCGCATCGACCGCCCGAGCTGGCCGCGCCCCTTCAAGGCGCCCACCTGGCTGATTGCCATCGGCACCGTGCTGGCCTTCGTCAATCTGGCGCTGATGGGCATGGGCGCCGACATCTGGGGTGCCGGCACCCTGGCCACCGGCCTGCTGGCAGCGGCGATGATCCTGCCGGTGTTCTTCTACCGCCACTACATCGTCGACAAGGGCCAGTTTCCTGCGGCGATGCAGGAAGACATGCATCTGGGCAGCGAGACGGGCGTCGGTACCCGCGCTGGCATCCTGCCCTACCTGACCCTGGCCGGCGGTGCGGCGGTGATCGCCATCGCCCACGCCATGGCCGTGCTGTGAGGAGGCCCGCGATGCTGCACTCCGACATCAAGAGCCGCCCGACCTACCGGGCCCTCGAACCCGACCTCGCCGCCGCCGGCCATCTGCTGGTGATCGAGGCGGCCACCCTGCAGCCCGGGGGCCTGGCCGGCCTGGCCGACGCCTTCGCTCCGGTGGTGGCAAACCTTCATACCTGGCTGGTGGGCGAGGCGCTGGCCGCACCCGGCCTCGGCAAGCCCTGGCATCTGCCGGCCGTGGCCGACGTGGTGGACGCCCTGGCCTGCGCCACCCGCGGCTACGGCATCGGCGACCGGCTCTACGTGCAGGGCACCGAGCCCTTCCTGTGGTCGGTGGCCACTGCGGCGGCCATCGTCGGCTTCGGCCCCGGCCAGCTCCAGCTGTGCCATGCCGGCAGCCTGCAGCGCCGGGTGTGGTGCACCCACTGCCACGGCGTCACCGAGCAGGTGACCACCAACGTCGTGCCCTGTGCCGGCTGTGGCCGCCACCTGCTGGTGCGCGACCACTTCTCCCGCCGCCTGGGCGCCTTCATGGGCGTGATGGTGGACGCCGAGGCGCCCGGCGAGATCCCGGCCATCGAGGAGGTCTTCGCATGATCGGCGACACCCTCCTGCTGCAGGTGGCGGCGGTGACCGACATCGCCCCCGGCCTGCGTCACCTGCGCCTGGTGGCGGCCGATGGTGGCAAGCTGCCCCCGGCCGCCGCCGGTGCCCACGTCCAGTTCGTGCTGGAAGGCGCGGCGCGTACCTGGCGCAACGCCTACTCCCTGGTCAGCCGGCCCGGCGCCCGGGATGCCTGGGAGATCATCGTGCGCCGGGTGCCCGCCTCCCGCGGCGGCTCGGCCTTCATCCACGAGCAACTCGAGGTGGGCGACCGGCTGCTGGCCGGTTGGCCGGGCAACCTCTTTGCGCCGGTGCGCATTGCCCGCCACCACCTGATGATCGCCGGCGGCATCGGCATCACTCCCTTCCTGTCCTATCTGGCCGAGTTCGGTTTCACCGGTGCCGGCCATGCCCTGCACGTGTGTTGCCGCGAGTCGGAAAAGGATGTCTTCGCACCCTGGCTGGGCAGCAGCCCGGCGGTGGCCTTCCACTGGGACGCCGACGGCCACCGCCTCGACATCCCGGCCCTGCTGGCCAGCCAGCCGGCGGGCACCCACCTCTACGTGTGCGGCCCCGCCGCCATGAACGACGAGGTGATGGCCGCTGCCGCCGTGGCCGGCTGGCCCGCCAGCCACGTGCATTGCGAGCACTTCGGCTCGGCCCTGTTCGGCGGCGAAGCCTTCCGTGCCTTCCTGGTCCGCTCCGGCATCGAGCTGGAGGTGGCCGAGGACGAAAGCCTGCTCGACGCCATCGAGCGCGCCGGCGTGGCCGCCCCCTGCCTGTGCCGCGGTGGCGCCTGCGGCGTGTGCGTCACCCCCCTGTTGGAAGGGGAGGCCGAGCACCGCGACCACTTCCTGTCCGCCGACGAGCGCGCCGCCGGCCGCCTGATCATGCCCTGCGTCTCGCGGGCCCGGGCCGGGCGGCTGGTGCTGGATTTGTGAAACCGCTGTAGGGGCGACTTCAGTCGCCCAACCCACCCCCGCGGGCGACTGAAGTCGCCCCTACAGGAGATCGACATGAGCATCGCTTTCAAACCTGAAGAAACCTTCCGCGGTGACTACAGCTACCGCAACAGCGACGCCGCCATCCTGCGCTTTCCCTTCCCCTTCCCGGAAGACAAGTACATGTACAGCGTCAACATCGAGCCCCATGTGCGCAGCGGCCCCAGCGACGTCTTCATCCGGCCCTTCGATGTGGATGAGCACTACATCGCCGAATGCCGCGACCGGGCCATCACCCTGGAGCGCGACCCCGGCCGCTGCCAGGTGCTGCCCCACATGATGCTGGCCCAGTGGGACACCCTCGAGTTGCTGATGGAGAACCTGTCGGCCGACTACCCGGAGCACTTCTCCCTGACCAAGGAAGGTGACGACTTCGGCAGCCGCTGGACCTGGACCAACCGGCCCCTGGGCATCGAGCAGAGCTTCATCTTCGGCGACGCCGCCACGCTGCCCTGCGAGCCCTTTGAATACATCACCCGCCAGGCCCAGGGCGACTTCGCCATCTGTGACCAGCGCGACGACAACCTCTACATGGACGCCGGCATGGTCACCTCCCAGGCCGACTGGTCCCTGGAGTTCGATGTGGGCATGAGCTTCATGGAATGGCACGGCCCGGTGCCCCTGGCCCACCAGACCGGCGTCTTCGAGCGCGCCCTCAAATACCTGCTGATGCTGCGCCTGGGCCAGCCGGTGCGCCGCCTCAACTGGACCATGACCATCAACCCGCGCCTCGACACCTCGCCCGAGAGCTTCCCCGAATGGGGCACCGACCGGGCCAGCGTGACCCCCGACAACGCCGGCAGCAAGGTGCACCTGCGCGTGGAGCTGCAGACCCTGTGGCGCCTGCCCCGCAGCAACGCAATCCTGTTCCCGATCCGCTGCTATCTGGCCTCCCTGGACGATCTGGCCCGGGTGCCCAAGTGGGGCGCCCGACTCCACCGAGTGCTGTCGAGCCTGCCGCCCCAGCTCGTCGAATACAAGGGCCTCACCCGCTACCTGCCCGCCGCCCTGGCGTGGCTGAGCCGGCATGACGACGGCGCCGAGTTGCCGATTGGCACCGAAGCCGGCGTCGACACGCTGACCTGACCCCTAGGGGCGACTTCATTTGCCCCTACGAATCCCCCTCTTCAAAACACTCACGCAAAGGAAACCACCATGAACGCAAGCACCCAGATGACCCCCGTTGGAATCGGCGCCGAATGGAGCCCCCAGTGGCTGCTCAGCCCCGAGCAGAAGGCCCTGCAGGCCGACCTGATCGCCCTGTGCGAAACCACCCTGCGCCCCAACGCCATCGAGAGCGACAAGAAGTACGTCTACCCCCGCAAGAACTTCGAAGCCCTGGCCGCCATGGGCCTGATGAGCCTGACCATCCCCAAGGAGCTGGGCGGCCGCGGTGAGAGCCACCTGTGCGCCGCCATGGTGGTGGAGACCATCGCCCGCTACGGCTGCCCCTCCACCGCCATGTGCTACACCATGCACCTGGGCGCCTGCGCCGCCGCCCTCTTGCGCCACCACGACAACGAGCGCCTCAAGGACATCCTGCGCCGCGTCGACAAGGACGTGCTGATCGGCACCCTGTCCTACTCCGACCCGGAGACCGGCTCCCATTTCTGGTACCCCATGTCGTCCCGCGCCGAGCGCACCGACGACGGCTGGAAGGTCTTCAAGAAGGCCTCGTGGACCACCTCCGG
This sequence comes from Zoogloea sp., assembly GCF_023150065.1. Taxonomy (GTDB): domain Bacteria; phylum Pseudomonadota; class Gammaproteobacteria; order Burkholderiales; family Rhodocyclaceae; genus Zoogloea. The sequence goes on along the minus strand of NZ_JAKLLN010000024.1, from coordinate 19,052 downwards.
CGGCTTTGCCGACTGGTACATCATCCAGACCACCTCGCCGGATTTCGGCGGCGACTACTCCGACCTGTCCTGCTTCCTGGTCACCAAGGACCAGATCAAGGCCGACCCCGCCAACTGGGACGGCCTGGGCATGCGTGGCAACCAGTCCGGCCCCATCTCGGTGGATGGCGTCGACATCGCCAGGGACGCGCTGGTGGGCCCGGTGGGCGACGGCGCCAAGTCCAATGACGAAGTGGTGGACCCCTTCTTCCTGGTGTGTTCGTCCGCCTGCTGGAACGGCATCAGCCTGGCCGCCATGGACATCACCAAGAACCACACCACCCGCAAGGTGCACAACGACGTGGGCATGCGCGTGGCCGACTACCCCACCATCCAGGACTACGTGGGTGAGTGCCTGATCGACACCAACGCCAGCCGCAGCTATGTGTACCTGGCCGCCAAGGCCCTCGATGACCTCACCAACAACTGCGACTGGTCCGCCCACCGGGAGATCGGCCACCTGCCGCGCACCGGCATCCTCAACTGGCTGTGGCAGGTCAAGTTCTTCTCCTCCAAGAACGTCACCTTCGTGGTGGACAAGATGCTCCACGCCTGTGGCGGCACCGGCTACAAGCCGGCCCTGGGCATCGAGCGCCTGCTCCGCGACGGCAAGGCCGGCTGGGTGATGGGCCCCACCAACGAAGTGCTGCGCCAGTTCGTCGGCAAGGCAGCGCTGCTCGGCTTCGAGGTGCTGGACTACTGGAACCAGGCGGTGAACCAGCGCGTGCTCAACAACGAGCTGAAGAAGATGAGCAAGGAAGAGAAGGCCGCCTTCGCCAGCAAACTCCTGGCCGACGCCCAGGCCTGAGCACGGGAGCCCGCCATGCAAGCCGCCCTCCACCAGCCTGCTCCGGTGTCTGCCGTGGCGCCCGCCCACCGGGCGCCCTTTGACGGACGCCTGTTCCGCCGGGTCCTCGGCCTGTTTCCCACCGGCGTCACCATCGTCACCACCTGGGACGAACTGGGGCGGCCGGTGGGGGCCACCGTGAGCTCCTTCAACTCCGTGTCCATCGACCCGCCGCTGGTGCTCTTCAGCCTGGCGCGCAGCAGCGCCTGCTGCGACAGCTTCGCCGCCGGCGGGCCGCTGGCCATCCACGTGCTCGACGCCGGCCAGAGCGAACTCTCCAACCGCTTCGCCTGGGGCGGCGGCGACAAGTGGGCCGACCTCGACTACGTCACCGGCGAGCATGGGGCGCCGGTCTTCGACAGTGCACTGGCCACTTTTGAATGCGTGCCCTTCGCCCAGTACCCGGGCGGCGATCACATCATCTTCGTGGCCGAGGTGCGCCAGCTGCGCTTCCAGGACGGCGAGCCCCTGGTGTTCTGTGCCGGTGGCTACCGCCAGCTGATGGAAAAGGAGAGCCGCGCGTGAATGCCATCCTGCCCGGCTCCCTCGCCCCTGTGCCCGACGCCGTGGAGGCGGAGGGCGACCCCTTCCTGCTCCGCGCCGAAGTGCCGCAGCGCAGCGCCCAGGTCTTACCCGAGCCGCTGGCGGTGATCCGCGTGGCCGCCGCCACGGCCCGGGCCTTCACGGTGAAGGCCGGGCAGTTCATCCAGGTCATCGACGTGGAAGGGCGGCAGTGCTCCGACCTGCTGGCCTTCGACGCCGCCGCCCTGGAAGCCGGGGACGAGTGGGGCCTCGACCCCACCGTGACCCGCACCCTGGCTGGCGCCGCCTACCCCCGGCCCGGCCTGCACGCCAAGTACTTCGACGCCCGCATGCAGCCCCTGCTCGAAACCGTGCAGGACACCGTCGGTCGTCACGACGCCTTTGCCCTGGCCTGCACCAGCAAGTATTACGACGACCTGGGCTTTCCCGGCCACGCCAACTGCAGCGACAACTTCAACGCCGCGCTGGAGGGCTTCGGCATCCGCCCCCGGGTGGGCTGGCCGGCCATCAACTTCTTCTACAACACCTTCATCCAGCCCTGCGGCAGCCTGGGTTTTGCCGAACCCTGGTCGAAGCCCGGCGACTATGTGCTGCTGCGCGCCCTGAAGGATCTGGTGGTGGCGGTGTCGTCCTGTGCCGACGACATCGACCCCGCCAACGCCTGGCAGCCCACCGACATCGAGGCGCGCGTCTACGCCGCCGACCACTCCTTCCCCCGCGCGATGGCCCACCGCATGACGCCCGACTCCCCCGCCCGCCTGACCCGCCCGACGGCCTTCGCCCCCGTCACCGAAACCCTCACCCGCGACTTCATCGACTACAAAGGCTTCTGGCTGCCGCGCAGCTTCGTCGGCCACGGCACCCTGGCCGAATACTGGGCCTGCCGCGAGAAAGTGGCCGTCATGGACTTGTCGGCCCTGCGCAAGTTCGACGTCGCCGGCCCCGACGCCGAAGCCCTGCTGCAGAAGGTGCAGACCCGCGACCTGCGCAAGCTCGCCGTGGGGCAGATCGTCTACACCGCCGTGTGCCACACCCACGGCGGCATGATGGACGACGGCACGGTGTTCCGCCTGGGGCGCGACGTGTTCCGCTTCGTGTGCGGCGAAGACACCACCGGCCTGTGGCTGAAGGAGCAGGCCGCCGCCGGCAACTTCGACGTACACATCCGCGACACCACCGACGCCCTGCACAACCTGGCCGTGCAAGGCCCGAAGAGCCGCGAACTGCTCACCCGCCTGCTGTGGACCGCCCCCGTCCAGCCCGGCATCGCCGAGCTCGGCTGGTTCCGCTTCACCGCTGCCCGCCTCGGCGGCCCCACTGGCATCCCGGTGGTGGTGTCGCGCACCGGCTACACCGGCGAGCTGGGCTTCGAGCTGTGGTGCCACCCCCGCGACGGCGCCGCGGTATGGACCGCGGTGATGGACGCCGGCGCACCCCTGGGCATCGCACCCCTGGGTTTCGACGCCCTCGACATGCTGCGCATCGAGGCCGGCCTGGCCTTCGCCGGGCAGGAGTTCTGCGACCAGACTGACCCCTTCGAAGCCGGCATCGGCTTCACCGTGGCCCTCTCCAAACCCGAAGACTTCATCGGCAAGGCCGCCCTGGAAGAGCGCAAGGCCCACCCCCGGCGCAAGCTGGTCGGCCTCGCCATCAGCGGCAACGAACCCGCCAGTCACGGCGACGGCATCTACCTGGGGCGTGCCAGGGTCGGCGAGATCACCAGCAGCGTCCGCTCCCCGGTGCTCAACACCCAGATCGCCCTGGCCCGGGTGGACGTGGCCTACTCGGCCCTGGAGACCGCGCTCCAGGTGGGGCAGCTGGACGGACACCGCAAGCGCCTGGATGCGACCGTGGTGGCGTTCCCGCACTACGACCCGACCAAGGCACGGGTGAGGGCCTGACAGGCGCCTCCGGTTGGGGGGTGATGACTTCACGCCCATCAAGGACTGAGTCCCGCGTTGCAGGTTATAAGTACACCGCCTGCCACTCGGGACTCCTTGCATGAACACCCCCACCCAAACCCTCCGCGTCGTGTTTGCGGCCAGCGCGCTGGCCAGCTCGGTCATCCTGGCGCTCTTCGTACGGGGCCGGGCGGAATGGACGACGGCGTTCTGGCTGCAGATTGCCGGGGCGTCCGTGGCCCTGTGTGCGCTGATCTGTTTTGTGGCGTTCCGCAAGGGAGGCCTGCGCCTGGAGGCCGTGCCCCTGTGGCCCTTTGCCCGTGTGTTCCTGCGCCAGCTGGCGATCGTCTATGCGGCTCTGGCCATCGCCATCACGGCCATCGCGCTGGCGATCATCTACACCATCACCCGCTCGGGGCCGAACGCGCTGGCCCTGGCTGTCCTGGCGGGGCTGTGGCTGTCCCTGTGGCTGGCGCCCGGCATGGCCGCGCTGACCACCTGGCGCAGGCTGCGTGGCGCGACGCTTGGTGGCACCCGGTAGTCTTGGGTTTGGTGGCTTCCCAGGGGGCCGCTCTGGCTTGTCAGCTTCGCTTCAGGTCGCGATAGAAGTTCTCGTGTGGGCCGACAGCCTCCAGGTAAACCAGCCGGACAGCGTCTTCGAGCGTATAGCCCAACAGGTACAGCTGTCCTTGGCTCCTGAACTTCACGACCCGCAACTCGGATAGGTCGCCCTTCTTGCGTTCTCCGCTTTCGGGGTTCGCGGCGACATCGGCAACGGCCTGGTCGACGTCGGCGGCAATGTTGTCGTGCAGCTTCTTGTACTGGCGAGCGAAGCGGCGGGTCTGGACAACGCTGTAGCGGCTCACTGCGGCCGACTTCTCGGCACGAAGGGGCTCGCGTCCTCGCGACGCTCGGCCATCGATGCCAGGGACTCGGCGATGAAGCTGACCGGAAGATCCGGATTGTCGAGCGCAGCGCGGCCGATCTTTGCCCAGTACTCCACCTGGCCGGCGATGCTGCGGTGTTCCGCAGCCGCATCGGCTTTCGCCTGATCGTACAAGGTCTGGTCAATCCGGATGGAGGTGGTGGCGGGCATGATGGCGATTCTTGCTACATTTGTGGTAACTCAATCCTACCGTTGCCCGTCGGTGGTGTCCAACTGCGTTCGGGGCCCATGCCCTGCCGAGTCAGTCACCCCGCGAAAAAGCCCGGCTGCTGAGGCTCCTCCCGTCCTTCACACCCCGCGTCCGGCTGCAGTAGCCCTGCGCTGAGCGCCAGGGGCATCACCCCGGCCCATACCGGAATGTCCATGTCGTCGGCTGAATCCTCCACGCCCCAGTTGCGGATCTTGGCGACCGCTTCGTCCAGGGGGATGCGCAGCAGGCGGGTACCGGCGATCTCGGCGGGGGAGGGGAGGCGCACCCGGGCGGCGCGGCCGGGGCTGACGTGCTCGACGAAGGCGTGGAAGGCGGCGGCCTTGGCGGTGTTGTCCGTCACCTCCTCGAAGCGGCCGTAGATCACTACCGAGCGGTAGTTCATAGAGTGGTGGAAGGCCGAGCGGGCCAGCACCAGGCCGTCCAGGTGGGTGATGGACACGGCGCAGCCGTCGGCGAGCAGGGTCTGGGTGAGGCGCGAGTTGTTGGCGCCGTGGATGTAAAGGTGGTCGCCGCCACGCCAGCAGGCGGTGGGCAGGCAGTGCACGCTGCCGCCCTGGTTGAAGGCGATCTGGCACACCAGGGCCTGGTCGATGATGGCATGGACGGTGCTGGCGTCGTAATGGGCGCGCTGGGGTTTGCGGTGGACCTGGGTACGGGGGCTGGGGGCTGACATGGGAGGCTCCTGGATAAGTGGTGCCAGCATAGCAGCGGCGTGGCACCATCCATGGGGCCACCAGAATTGCCCTTCATGGAGCCAGATGCCCCTCAGCCTCGTCCTCTCCGCCCTCGATGATCCCGCTGTTGCAGCCGCCGAGGCGCGTCAGTTGCGCCTGTACCGGCTGCTCAAGGCGGCCATCCTCGACGGGCGCCTGGCCCCGGGAACGCGGCTGCCGGGCACCCGCCAGCTGGCGGCCGATCAGGGCATGGCGCGCAACTGCGTGCTGTTTGCCTACCAGCTCCTGCTGGCGGAGGGCTTCGTCGAGGCGGACCGGGGCGGCACCTGGGTGGCGGCCCTGCCCCTGGGCACGGCTGGTGGCACCCAGTACCGGCCGGCCGGCGCCCACACCCTGTCGCGCCGGGCGCACCAGTTGCCGGCCATCAAGCGCAGTGAAGCCCTGCTGCCCTTTGCCCCCGGCGCGCCGGATCTGAACGCCTTTCCCTGGGCCACCTGGGCGCGCCTGCTGCACCAGGCCTGGGCCGAGGTGACGGCCCGCCAGTTGGCCTATGCCGAGCCGGGGGGCGAGCCGGAGCTGCGCCGGGCGGTGGCTGCCTTCCTGTCGGCGCGCCGCGGGGTGGCGTGCACGGCGGAGCAGGTGTTCATCGTGGCCGGCGGGCAGGTGGCCCTGGACGCCTGCGCCCGGCTGCTGGCCGACAGCGGCGAGACGGTGTGGCTGGAGAACCCCTGCTACCCGGCGGCGCGCAATGCCATGCTCGCCGCCGGGCTCGCGCCGGTTGCAGTGGAGGTGGACCGGGACGGCATGGCGCCGGCGCCGGGCCTGTGGCAGGCAGCGCCACCCCGCCTGGTGTATGTCACGCCCTCCCACCAGTACCCCTTGGGCAGCGTCCTCAGCCTGGAGCGGCGCCTGGCCCTGCTGGCCGGCGTGGAGGCCGGCGGCGGCTGGCTGATCGAGGACGACTACGATAGCGACTTCAACCACGCCCAGCCTGGCGCCCGCCCGCTGCCGGCCATCCAGGGCCTGCGCCCGGAGGCGCCGGTGATCTACGTCGGCACCTTCAGCAAGCTGCTCTACCCGGGGCTGCGCATCGCCTACATGGTGGTGCCGCGCTGGGCCGCCGCCGAGCTGGGGGAGGGCATCCGCAAGCTCTACCGGGGCGGCCAGGCCGTCGAGCAGCGGGCCCTCGCCCGGTTGCTGGAGAGCGGGCAGCTGACCCGCCACCTGCGGCGCATGGCGCCGGTGTATCGCGAACGCCAGGCGGTGCTGCGGGCGGCCCTGCAGGCCGGCTTCGGGGATGACTGCCCTATCCTTGGCGGGCAGGCCGGCCTGCACCTGGTGCTGGGCCTGCCGCCGGCGGTGCCCGACACGGTGCTGGCCGAGGCGGCTCTTGAGCAGGGTATCGCTCCGCGCCCCCTGAGCGCCTATTACACCGGCACCGCGCCGGGCAACGGCCTGGTGCTCGGCTATGGCCTGACCGAGGCGGGGCACATCCCGGCCCTGGTGGCGCGCCTGGCGGGGGTGGCCGGAAAGGTCCGGAAGGCGGGGGGTGTCCCGTCCTGAGACACGTATTCGGCGTGGTGCCTCCCGTGCCAGAATCCTCCTCCCTCCCCAACAACAAGAGAGCTCCACCATGAGACGCTACGAAGTCTTCCCCGACAACATCGACTCCCCGCTCCAGCAAGCCGCCTTCGAGCCGGCGCCCCTCGGCGACACCGAGGTGGCGGTGGCCATCAAGGCGGTATCCCTCAACTTCCGCGACATTCTGGTCACCCGCAACACCTACTTCGCGCCGATCCCCGGCGGGCTGGTGCCCTGCTCCGATGGCGCCGGCGAGGTGGTGGCGGTGGGCAGCAAGGTGCAGGGCCTGGCCGTGGGCGACCGGGTGGCGACCCTGTTCTTCCCCCACTGGCGCAGCGGCAAGCCCGACGCCCGGGCGCTGTCCGATGCGCGTGGGGCCGAATCGGCCGGGGCCTTCACCGAGCGTTTCGTGTCGGACGAGAGCGGCCTGATCAAGCTGCCCGACGGCCTCAGCTACGCCGAGGCGGCCACGCTGCCTTGCGCCGCGGTGACGGCCTGGAATTCCCTGTTCGAAGCCGGCGAGCTCAAGCCCGGCCAGACCGTGCTGCTGCTGGGCACTGGCGGGGTGTCGATCTTCGCGCTGCAGTTCGCCAAGGCGGCGGGGGCAAAGGTGATCATCACCTCCAGCGACGACGCCAAGCTGGCGCGGGCGAAGGCCCTGGGCGCCGACCACGGCATCAACTATCGCCACCACCAGGAATGGCATGAGGAAGTGCTGCGCCTGACCGGCGGGCAGGGCGTGGATGTGGTACTGGAAGTGGGCGGCCCGGGCACCCTGGAGCGTTCGCTGATGAGCGTCGCCACTGGCGGCCGGATTGCCTACATTGGCGTGCTCACCGGCCTGGCCGGCGCGGCCAACCCGGTCATGCTGATCCCGAAGGCGTCGAGCATCCAGGGCATCTTCGTGGGCAGCCGGGCCATGTTTGCGGACATGCTGGCGGCCATCCACACCCACTCCATCCGCCCGGTGATCGACCGGGAGTTTGCCTTTGCCGACGCCCCGGCCGCCCTCGAGTACATGAAGAGCGGCAGCCACTTCGGCAAGATCGTGGTGCGCGTGGGCGACTGAGCCCAGGTGATCAACGGCCAGCACTGCTGCTCCCGTGGGGGCGAATTCATTCGCCCGCGGACTTCGATCAAAGGTGGGCCGGTGATTGAGCGCGCGGAGATCGAGTGAATTCGACCCACGGGCCTGACATCACCTGCTCCGCCCGGCCGAGCTGCCTGCCGCGGGCACGGCGATTCCGCCGGATCTGCGCGGCTCGGCCCTGACCGCTGCGGCCAGCAGGGCGGCGGCATCGGCGCAGGTGGAAGGCGCGGGGGCAATGCCGATGCGGGCCCGCAGCCTGATGTTGTGCCCGTCGATGCGCAGGGGGCGCTCGACGAGACCGGCGAGGGCGGTGGCCAGGTGCTGCAGGCCCGCCTCCGATGCCGGCGCTGCGCTGCAGGGGCCGGCCCAGGCCAGGGTCTCGGGCCGGAAGTCGGCGATCAGCACGGCAAAGCCATCCCCGTGGCGGGCGGCGCCGTTGCAGTCGCTATGCACCACCCGCAGGCGCTTGCCGCTCTCCACCATCACCCGTTCGGCCATGGCCGGGCCGTGCTCGGCCTGGATGCTGTCGAGGGCGTCCACCGCCAGATGGAAGAGGGCGAAGGGGTAGCCGGCGATGGGGGCGTGCTGGAAGAGGTGCTGCAGCCGGTCGAGGAACAGGCTGAAACCCAGCAGGCCGGCCGCGTTGTCGAAGAACAGGCGGCGCCGGGCCTCCTCCTGGGCGCCGCGGCTGCTGCTCACGTCGGTGATGAAGCCCTCCAGGCCGAGGAACTCGCCCCGGCTCGAATGGATGCCGCGGCCCTGCTCCCACACCCAGCGCTCCTGGCCGTCCCGGTCGATGATGCGGTAGCTGAGCTCGTAGCGTTCGCGTCGGGTCAGGCGCATCTGCACGTAGTTCCATACAAAGTCCCGGTCTTCCGGGTGGATCAGGTCGGCGAAGCTGGCCGACTGGTTGTCCACCAGCTCCAGCGGGGTGTAGCCGGTGAGCTCAAAGCAGCCTTCGCTGACGAATTCCATGGTCCAGTGCTTGTCGTTCTGGCCCCGATAGATCATGCCCGGCAGGTTGTCGAGCATGGTGTGCAGGCTGCGCCGCTGGGCCCGCAGGGCCTCCTCGCGGCGGCGGCGCTGGTCGATGTCCAGCAGCATGCCGACGATGCCGGCCTCGCCGCCGGCGGGCAGGTCCAGGGGCCAGGCACGCAGCTCCACCCAGCGCGGGCCGAGGGCACGGCCCGCCAGGGTGCGCACTTCCAGGCTCAGGGCGTCCCGTTCGCCGGCCTGCAGCTGGCGCAGGCCCTTGGTCAGGGCGGCCCGATCTTCCAGGTGGAAGAGGGGCAGAAAGGGCAGGAACAGGCTGTCCGCCACCGGGCGGCCGCTGGCCTTCTCCCACTGGGGGTTGAGCCAGGTGACCAGCAGCTGGCTGTCGAGGGCGAACAGGATCTCCCCCGAGAAGTGGGCCAGGCGGTTGCCCCACTGGCGGTCGGGGCCCGCGTCGGGCAGGTCGGCCGGGGCGCCGAACTGGAGCAGGGCGATGGGGGAGCGGTCGCCCCGGAACAGGCTCAGGCGGGCCAGCCAGGGCACCCCGTCGGCCCGCAGCAGGGTGATCACCCCGGCATCCCCCGACGCCGTCTCGGCGGCCAGCAGGGCGGTGAGGCGGCTGTGGTGCTTGGGATGCACGATGTTGTCCAGAGGCATGCCGATCAGCTCGTCGCCACGCCCCTCCAGCCCGAGGGTGCGCAGCAGCGCCTGGTTGGCATTGGCAATGCGCCCCCCTTCGGCGAGCAGGGCCGGCTGGCCGCTGTGCAGGGCGAAATGGGCCAGGGGCTGGCCGGCATCGGCCTGGCCGTGGGGCAGGGTGGCGACCTGCCCGCGGGACCCGAAGCGCAGGCCGGCCCAGGCCAGGGCCGGCAGCAGGGGCAGCCCCCACACCGCCGGCGAGGGCTGGCTGGCGTCGCCAAGGGCGATGGCAAGGAGGGTGGAGGCCAGCAGCGTGGCAAACAGGTAGAGGGTCATCGGGGCGGGGCGGAAGGGCGCGGCATGGGCCATGCAAAGCAGGATTCACTCCACCGCCCCGGCGGTGCAGGATGGCGGGCCGGGGCCGCGATTCCGTCGCCGGCGCGGGCGCTGGCGCACAGCGCTGGTGCGCAGGGGCTCCGACAGGGCGCGGGTGGGCGAGGCAACGGATGGCGCGGGGGCTTGTGGGGGCGGGCTTTCACGCCGCTCGAATCAGGCCCAGAATGGCGCCCGATCCCCTTGTCGGAGTGCAGCGATGCTGCTCGTGATTGTCGTCTGCCTTAGCCTGCTGGTTGCCACCACCCTGATCCACTACGAGGTGCTGCGGGGTCTGAGCATCATGCTGCCGTTGGTCCGCATCCAGCCCCGGGCCAAGCTGATCCTGGTCATCATCATCACCTTCCTCGCGCATGCGGTGGAGATCCTGCTGTACGCGGTGGCGCTCTACAGCCTCATCCATCAGCCGGGCCTGGGCTCCCTGCAGGAGGCGGAGAGCTTCTCCATGGCCACCAGCCTGTATTTTTCGGCCGAGACCTATACCTCTCTCGGCTATGGCGACGTGGTGCCCACCGGGGCCGTCCGCCTGCTGGCCGGCGCTGAGGCCCTCAACGGTCTGCTCCTCATCGGCTGGTCGGCGTCCTACGCCTATATCGCCATGGAGCGCTTCTGGAAGGGCGAGGGGCCGTAAGGAGACTCTGCCATGAGATTGCTGCTGGTCGAAGATGATGACGTGCTGTCCGCCGGGCTGGCGGAGGCCCTGGGCCGCGAGGGCTTTCGTGTCGATGCCCTGGGTGCGGCCGAGCCGGCGCTCGCGGTGCTGGGACACACCGCCTACGATCTGGCGATCATCGATATCGGGCTGCCGGGCATGAGCGGTCTGGACCTGATCCGGCAGCTCCGGCAACGGGGCACCCTCACGCCGGTGCTGATCCTGACGGCCCGGGATGCCCTCGACGACCGGGTTGTGGGGCTGGATATCGGCGGCGACGATTACCTGACCAAACCTTTTCTGCTCCAGGAACTGATGGCGCGTATCCGGGCCCTGATCCGGCGCAGCCGGGCGGCGGCCAGCCTGAGTCTGTCGGTGGGGGCCCTCGAGCTGGACGCCCAGCGCCACGAGGCCCGTCTGGGCGGAGCGCCCCTGGAGCTCACCGGGCGCGAATGGAACATCCTGGAGCAGCTGGTGCTGGGCATGCCCCGGGTCGTCGCCAAGGCCAAGCTGGCCGACAGCCTCAGCCAGTGGGACAAGGAGATCACCCCGAACGCGGTGGAGATCTACGTGTCCCGCCTGCGCAGCAAGCTGCAGGGCAGCGGCCTGAGTATCCGCACCGTGAGGGGGATCGGCTATCGCATCGAACCGGAGGCGGATGATGCTGCGCCGGCACCGTGATGTCCGTCCCCTCCGGGCCCGGCTGCTGGCTTTCATCTCCTGGCCCCTGCTGGCCTTGCTGGCCCTGAGCGTCTTTGCCGAGTACCGCTCCGCCATCCATATCGCCAGCCAGGCCTACGATAATGCCCTGAGCAGCACTGCCATTGCCCTGGCCACCCGCCTCGAGCGGGACGACGACGACGTGGACATGGAGGTGGATCTGCCCCCGGCGGCCGATGAGATCCTCCGCGCCGACCCCTACGATCAGGTCCGCTACCTTGTGGTCTCTACCGAGGGGAAAGTGATTGCCGGTGACACGCCGCTGCTTGCCCTGCCGCGCCCGGTGCCGAGCAACCGGGTGCAGCTGGGGGATGCGGTGCTCGAGGGCCAGCCGGTGCGTACCGCGGCCTACCATTACGTGGGTAAGGGCATGGACGCCTACGTCCTGGTCACCGAGACCCTCAACAAGCGTCGCACCGCCGCGGGGCAGATACTCTTCGCGACCATCGGCCCCAACGTGCTGATCATCGCCGCGGCCCTGTTGCTGGTCTATTTCGGGGTTCGCGTGGCGTTGCGCCCCCTTGATGACCTGAGTGATCAGATTGCCGGACGCAGCAGTCTCGACTTCCGCCCACTGCCGGAATCCGAAGCTCCCGGCGAGACCCGGGCGCTGGTGCGCTCCATCAACCGGCTGATGTCCGACCTCGACGAGGCGGGGCATGCGCAGCAAGCCTTCCTGTCGAACGCGGCGCACCAGCTGCGCACCCCCCTCGCAGGCCTGCAGACCCAGCTCGAACTCACGCTGGGCGAGCTCCCTCCCGATGCGCGGAGCCGGGTCGGCCGCCTGCAGGAGCCCCTTGGCCGGCTTGCCCATCTGACCCAGCAGATGCTGGCCCTGGCCCGCTCGTCGTCGGATGCCGTGCTGGCCGGAGAACGCCGTCCGGTCCAGTTGCATGTGCTGGCCGCTTCGGTCGTGGATGATTTCCTGGATGCGGCGCTTGCCAAGGACATCGACCTGGGCCTCGAGCCGGGAGAGGCGACCGTGCAGGGGTCGGCCTGGATGTTGCGGGAAATGCTGGCCAACCTGGTCGAGAACGCCATCCGCTACCTTCCCCGGGGCGGGCGCATCACGCTGCGCTGTGGCCCGGGCCTCGAGGGGGGCGCCTGCATCGAGGTGGAAGACGATGGACCCGGTATTCCGGACACCGCGCGGGCCCGCATCTTCGAGCGCTTTCAGCGTGGTGGCGACACCACCGCGCCCGGATCAGGGCTTGGGCTGGCCATCGTCCGCGAGGTGGCCGACCGGCATCGCGCCACCCTGACCCTGTCGGATGGGGCCGCCGGCCGCGGCGCCCTGTTCCATCTGGAATTTCCCGCCAGTCAGGATTGATGGCCTGCCCTGAGGGGCGATCGTCAGGGAATTGAAGGGCAGCACAACGTACCGTCGGGGCCATCGTCCGTCTCGACCCGGTACCGCCATGTCCTTTTCCGCCTCGCCCCTCCCCAAGCCTGCCGGCCGTCGCCCGGTGCTCCTCGTCGCTTTCCACTGGATCACCGTCCTCGCGCTGGTGGCGGCGGTGACGCTGGTCCTGGGCCGCGAGGCGGTGGACGAGAAGGCCCTGCGGACCCTCCTGCTCAACCTCCACAAGAGCTTCGGGCTGCTCCTGCTCGGCCTCGGCCTGGCACGGGTCGTCCTGCGTGTGGCCCTGCATCCGCTGCCCGCGGTTGCCGAGCTCCCGGCCCTCGCGCGCTTTGGCGCCGCGGCGACCCACGGGCTCCTCTACCTGTTGCTCCTCGCCGTCCCGGCATGTGGCTGGCTGCTCGCCAGCAGCCTTGGCAAGCCGGCGGGCTTTTTCGGGCTGTTCACGCTCCCGAGCCTGGTGGACATCGATGAAGACCTGGGCGATCTCGCCTCGGAGCTCCACGAAACCGGGGCCTACCTGCTGCTCGCCCTGATCGGCCTGCATGTCGCCGCCGCACTCCATCACCACTTCATCCTCAAGGACCAGACCCTGCGCAGCATGCTGCCTGGTCTGCACCAGCGTCCCTGAAGTCTTTCATCTTTCCTTCACGACCTTCTCTCAGGAGACCTTCATGCGCTCTATCGAACCACCGCGTCGCGCTGCGGCCTTTGCGCTTTCCCTTGGCCCCTCCCTGCGTCAGCTCCGCACCCTGGCTCTGGGCCTCGTCGGCCTGATGGCCGGCCTGCCCAGCGCCCATGCCGTCCCCAGCTTTGCCCGGCAGACGGGCCAGGATTGCGCGGCCTGTCACGTGGGCGCCTACGGCCCGCAACTTACCCCCTACGGCGTGAAGTTCAAGATCGGTGGCTATACCGACTCGGACGGCAAGGGCGGCAAGCTGCCCATCTCGGCCATGATCGTCGCCTCCTTCAACCAGACCGCCAAGAACCTGCCCGAGAAGCCCGAGCATGGCAGCGTCAATCGCAACCTGGCCATGGACGAGGCCTCCCTGTTCCTGGCAGGCCGGCTGAGTGACAAGATCGGTGCCTTCATCCAGGCCACCTACGACGGTGTGGGCAGGACCACCGCCCTGGATCAGGCCGACATCCGCGCCGTGCACACCACCGAGATCGCCGGAAAGGAGACCACCTTCGGTCTGTCCTTCCATAACAACCCCGGCGTGCAGGACCCCTTCAACTCGATGACGGTGTGGGGCTTTCCGTATACCTCCTCGGCCTTCGGCTTCGGCATGGGCGATGCGGCGACGATCATCAACGGTGCCCTGGAGCAAAGGGTCACCGGGCTGTCCGCCTATACCTTCTGGAATGACCTGATCTACGCCGAGATCGGCACCTACCGCTCCCTGCCGGTGACCATGCAGAGCCGCCTCGGCCTGGGCAAGGCCGATGACATCGGCCGCCTGGGCAGCGGCACCGCCTACTGGCGTCTGGCCCTGTTCCAGGATTTCAAGAAGCAGGCCTTCAACGTGGGTGTGTTCGGTCTCAACACCAGCCTCCAGCCCGACCGCAGCGTGCCCGGCAGCAACCGCTACAACGACCTGGGGGTGGATGCGTCCTACCAGTTCCTCGGCACACGGGAGCACGTGTTTACCGCCAACGGCAGCTACATCCGCGAGCGCCAGACCCGCAACCAGATGTTTGCCAACGGCGAGGCCGACAACCAGAAGGGCCGCCTCAACGAAATGCGCCTGGGGGCGTCCTACCACTTCCTGCAGACCTGGGGCGCCACCCTGGGCCGCTTCACGACCCGCGGCACCCGCGATGCCAGTCTCTACAGCGATGGCTACGCCAACGGCTCGCCCAACACCTCGGGCTACATCTTCCAGGCCGACTGGACGCCCTGGGGCAAGGAGAACTCCTGGGGCGCCCCCTGGGCCAACCTGAGGCTGGGCGCCCAGTACACGATGTACACCAAGTACAACGGCGCCAGGAGCAACTATGACGGCGAGGGGCGGGACGCGAAGGACAACAACACCTTGTTCCTCTTTGCCTGGACGTCGTTCTGAGGAGGGCGAAATGAAACTCCGTACCGTACCTTTCGGCCTGCTGCTCCTCTACATGCTGTCCGGCGGCGGGCACCGCGCCCAGGCCGCAGACCTGGAGCACGGCCGGGATGTCTTCGCCACCGAGTGCGCCGAATGCCACAGCGTGCGGGAGGGCAAGAACAAGAAGGGGCCGACGCTGTTCGCCATCGTCGGCCGCAAGGCCGGGGCGGTCGCCGACGCCACCTATTCCGATCCGTTGAAGGCCAGCGGCATCACCTGGACGCCGGACCGTATCGACGCCTATGTGAGCAACCCCCGCAAGGCCGTGCCGGGGGGCAAGATGAAGTATGACGGTCTGGCCAGCAGCACCGAGCGGGCCGACCTGCTGGCTTACCTCGCCACCCTGAAGTAGGCCGCACCCGGTCTTCTCCCGCCCGGGGGAAGGCCGGGCCGCCCCTTCGCGTGGGGGCGATACCGAGCCGGGCGCGGAGGAGGGGCGCCGAGCCCATTGGCATGAGTTTCATGTGGGGCGCGAAAGTTGCTTTTTGGTCGGGGTGCGCCGAAGGGCGGCGCAACCCTCACAGGCCTCCCCAGCGTGCTCCATCGTTATCCCCTGCTATCCCGTCTGAGCCTGATGCTGGCCTGCCTGGTCAGCCTGGCTGCGGGCCTGTTCTTCAGTGCCGGCCTGGCCGTGCGCCTGGAGCTGGCGGCCCGGGCGGCACCCGGCGGCGAGGCGGCGTCGCGCCTGGCCGGGGTGGAGTTGATGCAGGCGGTGCTGGCCCTGTTGTTTCTCGCCGGCTGTGCCCTGATCGTGCGCGGTGCCTGGAAGGTGCTGGCCCAGCGCACCGATCTCGCCCTGGCACGGGTGGCCGCGCACACCGCTGGTGCGGTGGCGGCGCCGGCCGGGGGCGTCGACGAGATCGACCGCCTGGTGCGTGCCCTGGACGGGGTGGCCGGCCAGCTGGGCGGGCGCCTGGCCGACGGTGAGCGCCTCTCCCGTCACGCCCGCGAGCAGGAGCGCTTTGCGGCCCGCTCCCTGGAGTTCATCTACCGCGCCTGTGCCTGTCTGGCCGAAAACAGTGCCAGCCCCCCCTGGCTGACGGCCCTGCTGGAGGACATGGCGGACTGCCTGCAGGCCCGCTGCTGCTCCCTGGCGCTCCTCGAGCCGGTGGCGGAAGGCCTGGGTGTGCCGGCCCAGCTGGGGGCCCCGCGCCTGGCCCGGCTGCTGGACGAGTTCGACACCGAGGCCCTGGCCCGGGGCGGCGGCCTGCGCCGTTCGGTGTCCGGCCCGGCCGGGGAGATCGTCGAGCTGGCCGTGCCGGTGCGCGACGCCGACAACATCTACGGCGTGCTGATCGTCGAGGCGCCAGGCGAGTTCCTGTTCGAGAGCCGTCACAGCCGCCTGGTGGATGCCCTGGCCGGCCTGTTCGCCCTGTCTCTCGGCAACCTGCAGCGCAACCAGCGCCGCCGTCGCCTGGCCCTGATGGACGAGCGCAACGCCATTGCCGGCGAGCTCCATGATTCCCTGGCCCAGGCTCTTTCCTACATGAAGCTGCAGATCGCCCGCCTGCAACTGGAGATCGGCCGTAGCTGCGCCGCCTGTGCCCCCGGTGGGCGGGTGCTGGAGGTGTCGGCGGAGATCAAGACCGGGCTCGACAGCGCCTACCGCCACCTGCGCGAGCTGCTCTCGGCCTTTCGCACCAGCATGCCGCCAGGCGGCCTGCAGCAGGCTCTGCGTGAGGTGGTGGAGGAGCTGTCGGCCCGGGCCGGCACCGAGATCGGGCTGGACTACCGGCTGGGCGACGCGGCCCTGTCGGTGAATGAGGAATTCCACCTGCTGCAGATCGTCCGTGAAGCCCTGACCAATGTGATCCGCCACGCCCGTGCCGACCATGCCCTGATCCGCCTTGACTGCATCGATGGCGGCGAGGTGCGGGTGCAGGTGGAGGACGACGGCCGCGGCATCCAGCCGGGCAGCGGTGGCGAAGGCCATCACGGCGTCTCCATCATGCGCGAGCGGGCCCGCCAGCTGGGCGGCAGCCTGAGCCTGCAGGCCGGCAGCGACGGCCTGGGCACCTGCGTGGAGATGCGCTTCCGCCCCCGCGCGGCGGGCAACTGAACCTGATGACTCAAACAAGGAAACACGCGCCATGGAACATGCAATGACGGGTGCCCCGCCGGGCGCCGAGGGGGGCTCGATCCGCCTGGTGGTGGTGGACGACCATGCCCTGTTCCGCAAGGGCATCGGCCAGCTGCTGTCCATGTACGGCGACATCCAGGTGGTGGCCGAGGCTGCCTCCGGCGCCGAGGGCATTGAGGCAGTGCTGACCCATCGCCCGGACGTGGCCCTGGTGGACCTGCACATGAAGGGCCTCGACGGCATCTCGGTGGTGCGGGCCCTGCAGTCGGCGGGCTCGGCCACCCGGCTGGTGATGCTGACCGTGTCGGACTCCAGCTTCGACGTGATGGAGGCCCTCAAGGCCGGGGCCAGCGGCTACCTGCTGAAGGACATGGAGCCGGACGAGTTCTGCCTCAAGCTGCGCCAGGTGGCCGCCGGGGGCACGGTGCTGTCGGCCGAGGTCGGCGGCCTCCTCGCCAAGCCCCAGCCCCCCAGTCGCGAGAGCATCGACGCCGGCTGGGCCTCCCTCACCGTGCGGGAGCAGGAGACCCTGGAGCTGGTGTCCAAAGGCGCCTCCAACAAGATCGTGGCCCGCTCCCTGGGCATCGCCGAGAGCACGGTGAAGGTGCATGTGAAGCACGTGCTGCAGAAGCTCAACCTGCGCAACCGCTTCGAAGCCGCCGTCTGGCTGCGGGAACTGCGCGAAGGAGAGCGCAGCACACCCGCGCCCCTCTCCCTGAAGTAGTACCAGAGTAGTATTTCCCGCCGCCGGCCCGGCTGGCCTAATTGAACTCAATTTCCAACCCCTTTCAGCAAGGAGTTTCAAATGAGTTCATGGAGACTTTCGGTCCTCGCCGACCGCCATCGCGCCCTGGGTTCCGGCCTCGAAGACTGGAACGGCATGGGCACCGCGTGGACCTATTCCACCAGCCTGGCCGACGAACACGCGGCCATCCGCACCACGGCCGGGCTGATGGATGTGTCCGGCCTGAAGAAGATGCACATCATCGGCCCCCACGCCGAAGCCCTGATCAACTTCGCCACCACCCGCAACGTCAGCAAGCTTTACCCGGGCAAGTCGGTGTATGCCTGCATGCTCAACGAGGCCGGCAAGTTCATCGACGACTGCGTGATCTACCGCAACGGCCCCAACAGCTTCATGGTGGTGCATGGCTCCGGCGCCGGGCACGAGATCCTGACCCGCGGCGCGGTGGGCCGCAACGTGGTGGTGCTGTTCGACGACGACCTGCACGATCTGTCCCTGCAGGGGCCGGCGGCGGTGGACTTCCTGGCCAAACATGTGCCGGGCGTGCGTGATCTGCCTTACTTCCATCACCTGCAGACCACCCTGTTCGGGCGCCCGGTGATGCTGTCCCGCACCGGCTATACCGGTGAGCGGGGCTACGAGATCTTCTGCAAGGCCGCCGACGCGCCGCTGATCTGGGACACCATCGTGGCCGAGGGCAAGGAAATGGGCATCATGCCCTGCTCCTTCACCGCCCTGGACTGGCTGCGGGTCGAGAGCTACCTGCTGTTCTACCCCTACGACAACTCCGACATGTACCCCATGGACGGCGAGCCCATCGGCGACAGCCTGTGGGAGCTGGGCCTGGATTTCACCGTGTCGCCGGGCAAGAAGGACTTCCGCGGCGCCGCCGAGCACTACCGCCTGCAGGGGCAGGAGCGCTTCAAGATCTTCGGCATCGAGCTGACCAGCCGCGAGGCCGCCCTGGGGGGCGACGCCCTCTACGACGGAGACATCAAGGTGGGTTTCGTCACCTGTGGGATGTATTCGCGCCTCACGGAACGCTCCATGGCCATCGCCCGCCTCGACCCGGCCTACGCCGTGCCCGGGCGCAAGCTGGAGCTGCGTGGCGCCAGCCTCACCTGCAACGCCACCACCCACACCCTGCCCTTCGACGACCCCCAGAAGCTGAAGCGCACCGCCAAGGGCTGAGCCCCGCGTTCCCGCAGAGGTGGCTTGTAGGTGCGACTTGTAGGGGCGACTTCAGTCGCCCACCGCCCGCCATCCACAGGCATGCCCTTGATCGAAGTCCGCGGGCGACTGAAGTCGCCCCTACAGCGTCGCCGAACGAGTGGCCCATCAGAGGCCGAGCAAAAGGAAAACAGCATGAGCACCCCCATTCGACGCTACACCCTGTCCCTGTCCTGCCCTGATCGGGTTGGCATCGTGGCGGCAGTCAGCGCCTTCCTGGCCCAGCACCAGGGCTGGATCACCGAAGCCAATCACCACGCCGACGCCGAGGCAGGCCGCTTCTTCATGCGCCAGGAGATCCTG
>NZ_JAKLLN010000249.1 GCF_023150065.1 Zoogloea sp. | reverse complement strand
CGCCCGCCGTGTGACCACGTTGTCGCGGCGCTCCAGCGTGGCTACTTTCCTCCGCGATCGGCTGACTGCCCCCCGGGGGCGCGAGCAGGGCGGCGAGGGTGGCGGCGGCGAATGCGAACCCGGGCACGTCGAGCTGCCAGTCGGTGAGGGCGAACGCGCCGTAGCCCGCCGCGGCGGCGAACGCCGCGCCATCGCGGCCGCGGCCGCGCCAGGCCAGCACGGCCGCGGCCGCCAGCACGGTGGCCGCGCCACGGCGGAGGGAGGACCGGAGGCGGCAATGGGTACGGCGGCGAAGATTCACGGCGTGACTCGCTGGGCTGCGTGATCCCTCAAACATACGCCATCCGGCGGGGCTTCGTCACCTCCGCCGCACTTTGTTGGCGCCCGGCGTGAGCGCGGCCGCCGGGATGCCCCCCGCTTCGATATAATCCGGGACTTTTAGTCGCAGTTTTTTGCCATGAGCGCCGATTCCAAGACCCAGCTTGCCGACCTCCTGCGTGCCGCGCTCC
>NZ_JAKLLN010000248.1 GCF_023150065.1 Zoogloea sp. | reverse complement strand
CGCTCGCGCATCGTGATCTTCGTGATCGCGGCGCTGCACGCGGCGGCGGCCGGCTGGCTGTACGCCCACATGCAGCGGCTGGTGAATCCGTCGCCCTTCGGGCTGCACCACGGCATCGAGTACCTCTTCATGGCGGTGGTGGGCGGCGCCGGTTACGTGTGGGGCGCGGTGGTGGGCGCCGGGCTGGTGACGCTGCTCAACCAGTGGCTGCAGGATTTCCTGCCGCGGGTGTTCGGCCATTCGGGCAACTTCGAGATCATCATCTTCGGCATGTTGCTGCTGCTCATCCTGCACCGGGCGCGGGAAGGCCTGTGGCCGGCGGTGCTGCGTGTGCTGCGGGTGAAGGCCGCGCCCAAGGTGGTGTCGGATTCCGCCGCCGCGCTGCCGCGCCGGACGATGCCGACCCGCGGCGAGACGCTCCTCGAGGTGAAGGACGTCACCCGCAAATTCGGCGGCCTCGTTGCCAACAACGCCATGAACTTCAGCGTGAAGGCCGGCGAGATCCTGGC
>NZ_JAKLLN010000247.1 GCF_023150065.1 Zoogloea sp. | reverse complement strand
AAGCGCGACAACGAAGCGGCCTACCGGCGCTTCGCGGCCCGGGGCTACGAGGCCGCGTGGACGCTCGGCATCGTTGCGATACTGATGCACTGCGCCACGCTGGTCCTCGTGCAGCTGCGGGGCTGAGCCCTCAGGCCACGTTGGCCGGCCGATGGCCGCCGGCGCGCCACCTTGCCAGCAGCGCCTCGCGCTTTTCTGCCGCCCGCTGCATCGCGGCGGCCTTGATGTGGCCGTAACCGCGGATCTCGTCCGGCAGGCGGGCGAGCTCGATGGCGATGGGCAGGCGCTCGGTGCCGAGTTCGCCGATCAGCCGGCCGATGTCGGCTTCGTACTGGGCGGTAAGGGCGCGTTCGGCCTTGCGTTCGGCGTGGTAGCCGAAGACGTCGAAGGGCGTGCCGCGCAGCCGGCGGAGCTTCGCCAGCCAGCCGAAGGCGGTCTTCATCCACGGGCCGAACTTCAGCTTGTGGATGCGCCCCGAATCCGGATCGGGCCGGGCCAGGAAGGTCGGC
>NZ_JAKLLN010000246.1 GCF_023150065.1 Zoogloea sp. | reverse complement strand
GACGTATCGAAGACGTAATTGCCGCTGGCATCCGTGGTGACGCTGCGCGTCGTGCCCGCGGCATCCTTGACGGTGACGACGGCGTTGGCGATGGCCAGGCCTTCGGCGGCGATGCCGCTCACGCTGTGATTGCTGCTGCCACTGCCGCCACAGGCGGCGAGGATCAGGGTGCTGCCGACAGCCAGGGCAATTGCCCGCATGCGAATCCGATGTTCCATGGGTCTCCTCCGATTATCGTTTCGGGATGGCGTCGCTTGGGCGACGTCCGCCTTTCATGTTGGGACCATCGGACGGAGGATGACACTGGGGTTTACCTGAATCAGCCCAAAAAAACCGCCGGCATGACCGGCGGCGTGGGGAATGGCCGGACAAACCAGCTCAGTCATCCGGCAGGCGCGGCGGCGGCGTAGAGGTGCGAGAAGCGCAGCTCCTGCGGATAGGGGTCGAAGTCTTCCACGTAGCCATCGCGGATCTTCTGCTGAGCGTCCTGCCAGAAGCGCGGGTCGAGCAGG
>NZ_JAKLLN010000245.1 GCF_023150065.1 Zoogloea sp. | reverse complement strand
CGCTGTCGATCGGCGCGTCGCTGGGCATCACCTTCCCGTTCAACCTGCTGGTCGGCGTGCCGACCTACCACTGGCTCGCCAGCCACCTTGCCGGAGTGATCTGATGAATCTGCCCCTGAGCCTGCGCAGGCTCCTCACCATCATCTGCGAAGCCAGCCTGGAGCCCGAGCTGGTGCGCGAACTGGCCCGCCTCGGGGCCCGCGGCTACACCATCACCGAGGCCCGCGGGCAGGGCGCCCACGGCCTGCGCGACGGGTCGTGGGGGGCGTCGGCCAACATCCGCGTGGAGGTGCTGTGCGACGAGCTGACCGCCGAGGCCATCGTGGACACGCTCCACGCCGGCTACTCGGCCAACTACGGCATGGTGATGTTCGTGACCGACGTGGCCGTGCTGCGGCCGGACAAGTTTCGCGGCGCGCCGGGCTGAGCCTGCCGGGCTCAGTCCTGGTCGGCGAAGGCCGGCAGCTCTTCGAGGACGCGGGCCGGCACCGGCCGGCCGAAGTGATAGCCCTGC
>NZ_JAKLLN010000244.1 GCF_023150065.1 Zoogloea sp. | reverse complement strand
ACATGCACCCGGCAGCCGCCGCCCCGGCAGGCGGACGGCACATAAACAAAGCCCTGCTCGGCCATGCTGATGTCGGCCGGCAGGCCGCCGATGAAGGGCCGCTGGTCGAAGGCCTGGAGCGATGCGGGCTCGGGAGCCCGCGCGGGTTCGAGCTTGCCCAGCAGGTGCCGGAGCAGTTCGCCGGGCGCGTCGAAATCGCCGCAGCGATTGATGTAGGGCGGCTCAGATGTATTGCAGGCGTTGGGCTTGCCGTCGGCCACCGAGATCATCGCGTGGCCGGCGTCGGGCAGGCTCACCCGCCGCAGTGCATCGCCGGGCACCCATTGCCGGTAGAAGGCTTCCAGCGCGTCCATCACCGGCGGCTCGACGGTGCGGTCGGCCCCGCCGCCGAGCATCCACACCCGGTCGTCGGCGAGGCCTTCGGGAGGGTCGATGAGGCCCAGGCGGGCGCGGGATTCCATGCGCGGCCGGATCTCGGTGGGCTTGGGCGGCGGTGCCCAGGCTGAAGGCGACATG
>NZ_JAKLLN010000243.1 GCF_023150065.1 Zoogloea sp. | reverse complement strand
CCTTGCCCTGGCTCACCACACGCAGCGAGAAGCGTCCACAGCGGCTGCGGATGCGGGCGGTGAGGGAGCTGTCGTCGGTGAGCCAGCCGCGCATCCCCCGCGGCGCCTGCCAGGCGGCCATGCGGAAGGGATCGCGGCCCGGAAAGTGGGCGAGAGTCATCGGTGTGCGGAAAAACGAAAAACGCCCGCAAGCGGGCCGCGCAATTGTACGGCTTATGGCGAAGACCGAGAACGCGAGTCTGGCGCAACAGCCACCAGCGGGCGACTGAAGTCGCCCCAACAACGCCAACGCCCCCCTTAGGGGCGGCTTCAGCCGCCCACAGACATCCAGAGCGGACAGCTCCATTTGTAGGGCCGCCCGATGGGCGACTGAAGTCGCCCCCACGAAGGCCCCCTGCGCCGTCAGGCCTTCAGCAGCTGCGCCCTTCCGCCAAACCAGCGGGCGGTGACCACATCGGCCACCCGCGGCGCGTCGCGCAGCAGGGTTTCGGCCAGGTCGCGGGCGATGTCGACTAG
>NZ_JAKLLN010000242.1 GCF_023150065.1 Zoogloea sp. | reverse complement strand
CGAGATGCCTCCGTCGCCCTGCCCTGGGATGTCGGATTACGCTGCGCTCATCCGGCCTACCGGAGCTCGGATTCGCCGCTCGCCCCCTCCCCCTCCACCAGTGCAGCCCGCAGCCTGTGTCGCCGCGTCAGCAAAAAGCCCACGAAACCCGCCAGCACCAGGCCCTCCAGCAGCAGGGTGTAGCGTGCGCCGAGCCAGGCCGCAACCAGCCCGGCGACGAGCCCGCCGAGGGCGTCGAAGCCGAAGCGGGTGGATGAGAAGAAGGACACCACGCGGCCCCGCAGCGCCTCCGGCGCCATGCTCTGCAGCAGCATGTTGATCGCCACATTGACGGTGGAGATGCCAAAGCCCAGACCGGCCATCGCCACCAGCGCCAGGGGCATCCAGCCCGCCAGCGCAAACACCGCCACCGACAGCGCGCTGATGGCGCTACCCACCACCACCGTGCCGGCGAGCCCCGCGTGGCCACGCTGGTGGGCGAGGAACACCGTGCCCAGGAAGGCACCGCAGCCCGCCG
>NZ_JAKLLN010000241.1 GCF_023150065.1 Zoogloea sp. | reverse complement strand
GCGCGTGGTTGATCGTGTCATCGTTCCCGTCGTGCCGTCCGTATTCGATATGGCGGCGACCGAGGATTTTTTGAACTCGATTCGTAACGAACTGCGCGGTCGTCGCGGAATCATCGGAATTGTGGCGATGCGCGTCGATCCTCGTACTCGCGCGGCGGCTATGCTCGAAGAGTTCCTGCAGCACTTCGATGTTCCGATAACAGCCTACCTGCGCAACACGCAGAACTACGTCAACGCGGCGGCTGCAGGGCTCACCGTGTTCGATCCGCCGCGCGCCAAACATCGTCGTGACGAAGAACAGTGGCAGCCGCTGTTGCAATGGCTTGCCGACTAGGCTATAGTTCGCCCCCTCGCAACGGCGCCGGGGTCGCAGCGAAAGCAGCGAAAATAAATTTTCCGGCGCAGTGTTGACGGGGGTAAGAAAAACCTGATAAAGTTTCACCTCTCTGCTGATGCAGAAGACGGACGCGGGGTGGAGCAGTCTGGCAGCTCGTCGGGCTCATAACCCGAAGGTCAC
>NZ_JAKLLN010000240.1 GCF_023150065.1 Zoogloea sp. | reverse complement strand
GGCGACATCCTCTGGCAGCGCGGCCAGCCGCAGCGCGCCGAGCGCCTGTACGCCGAGGCGCTGGCCAAGCTGCCTGCCGATGCACTGGCCCAGCTGCGCATGCGCGCCATGCGTGGTCTGGCCGCGGTGCTGGAAGGCCGGGGGCGGTACGAGGACGCCGTGCGCCTGCGGCACCAGTACATCGCGCTGGTCGATGCCCATGCACCGCCGTGGCGGCAGACCGAGGCGCGCAATTTCCTGGCGGGCACGCTGCTTTCGGCCGGTCAGCGCGACGCGGCGATGAAGCTGATCGACGAAGCGCTGGCCCTGACCCGCCAGCAGGGCGACATCCTGGGCGAGGCGCGGGTGCTCACGACGATGGCCGTTGCCCTGGGCGATGCCGGCGACCAGGCGCGTGAGCTGCAGGTGATGCAGCGCGCGCTCGAGTTGTCGCGCCAGGCCCGCTCGCGCGAGGACGAGGCGCTGTCGCTGGGCAACCTGGCCGACCACTACCTGAAGACCGGGCGCTTCGAGGTCGC
>NZ_JAKLLN010000023.1 GCF_023150065.1 Zoogloea sp. | reverse complement strand
GCTGGATATGAAAACGCCGGCTGAGGCATTCGCTTTAGCAGCGTGACCTGTGCAGGATTTGGTGGGTCAATACACGGTTTTATCGCGCAGCGTCCGGTGAACCGCAAGGTTATGCGTCTTTTCTTTACTCATGCCGAGCGAAGAACAACGAGTTCTTTAATAAAGATGCCATTGACCGTGCAGTCCTTGAAGTGCGCGCGCGCAATTCCTCGTGGGCCAGTACCGACCAAGAACTTAACTGCCTGCAGCAACTGATAACGTGTAGCAACTAGCTTTAGGTCAGAAAGATTCAGTGCTGCCGGAGAGGTACTTGCAAGAACCTCAATGACTTTACGGTAAGCGACAGCCTCCTGCTTTTGCAGCAGGGGATCGAGTGCAGGCGACGCAATCAAAAGACGCCATTCGTCAGCGTCGTCGTAGTAATACCAGGCAGCAAACGTTGGTGATGTTTCGACTTCATCCAGTTTTGTGATGAGCGCTATGGCGTCGCTGACTAGGCTTTCTACCAGTGCTTTTTCACCCATTGGAATACTCCGTGATTTGGTTCGTGAACTGCTTGGATCATTGAGGCAGCAGCAAAGGGATCCCAGAATGCGTACCGGCTTTCTTCGGACCAGTTGTTAGCGATGGCCCAGTATGCAGCCAGCTCTGAATCTGCTTTTGCGTCTGTATCGAATGCAGGTCGAAGACCTGCCGTGCCAAGCAAACTATCCAACTTATGCACGTAGATGGCATTGACAAAAGCCTTGTCCGGGATCGTATTTAGTTGGAAAAGCTTGGCAATACAGGCCTTGAGGGCGAGCTCGACCGCATAACCCGACAAGTAGTATGCAGAGGAGCAGCGATTTGCCTGCAACAGGAAGATGGCATCTTCGAGGCGCAAGAGCGCAAGCTTCTCCAAGTCAGCCTTGGTCATCATGGTGAGGCGTGTCCTTGAGACGCATAACGTAGAGCTAACCGGCAGCCAAAACGCGCAGCGTTTTGGCTGTCCGCGTTGAGCGCAATGTTAGAGGTTCTCACCTTTTTTTACCCGACCCGTATGAGCCAGGAAGCACCGGAGACCACCCTTGCTTTGGCTTCGATGCTTGACGTTCGCGGAGTTGCTTGGCATAGACTGCCGCCTGATACTCCAACGGAACACCACTCAAGTTTTTAGGGTATGCCGAGAAAACTCCATTTTCATCGATTAGAGAAATGCTCTTCGCCGTTCTCGAGCGTTTCTTATTCTTAACCGTGGGCTTAGTGGTCATAAGAACTCTAACGTGAAAGTGAGCGGCCTGCGTGGCTTTTCGCGCAGGTCCGCTCGACTGCAAGGTTATGCCTCATTTGGCGCCCCTCTCTTGGGGACAGGGTCGACTGGTTCGATTCCCTTCGTTTCCCTGTTGAACGCAAGTAGCAATGTGCGGCCGACAACCCTTGACGCATTAAGGCTCTCGACCATTGGTGCGTCTAGCGTGTGTGCGTGGAAGGAAGCCAAGAACTCCAAGAACGCCGCAATAGTCTCTTCGTATTCCCCTTCCGAAACGTCGGCATGGACGAGAAGCTTGAACGTGATACCGGACTCGGCTTCGGCGACGATTGAGAAGACAAGCGAATACGGTTGCTCCTTAGATATTTTCCCGGAGGAACCAAACAACGTGATCTGCGGTGCGGACGGCCCGAATAGCTTAGCTTGAAGCTTCTTCAATCCAGCCTTCAGCAGGCTGTAATGATCTTTCCCCATTTCCTTCAGGAAGCCGTCGAAATACGACTTGCCGATGTAAACAATAACTGCCGTGGGAAGAAGCCACTCCAGGGCGGCAAACGCCCCACCGTCTTCGCGTGACTGAACCTGAAGATTCAACTTCTCGGAGGAGATGGAATTGGTGAATCCGGCGAAAAGCTCAGCAGGGATGGATTCGAGGTGAATGACGGCTATGTCAGCTTGACGCATGGCGCCCACCTATAAGGCATAACGTTGTAGGTAAAGGGCGGCCCGCTTGCGGGACGTCCAGTGGAGGCCGCAGGCCGTAACGGCTTTGACCGGGATGTTAGAGGGCATTACTCTCGCCACCCCATGGCAAAGTAGTGATCAACACAGAAGGCAACCCCTTTCAGGCAAAGCTGTTGGCAACCGGATTGGGCGCAAAGCTTGTTGTCTGTGCCTCCACGTGCTTTGAGAACAAAGGCTTTTTGCGCTTCTACATCCTGAGCCTGCCAGTTGATATTGCTGCTTAGTTTTTTGGCAAAAGCGATATTGCCCTTATCCCATTCATCAACGCTCCAGAGTTGCCCGCATATTTGGCACTGACAACGTCTTACCCAGTTTTCATGCTCAATTGTCGTAAGGTCATCGAAGAAATCGGGCTGTGATTCAACCTTGATTAGTGCTTCCAATTGTGAGCAAAGGCACGGCATGGACTTACCCTCTAACGTGAAGTAGACGAAAAATGTCGCCTCTGGCGTCTTACACGACTGTCGCATAAGCCGCTAAGATGTGCTCAGTTGCTGTATATAAATACAGTAACTAAGGAGTTTTGCGTCATCATGTCGTCTACCCTTCTTGCGGCTCCCCCCTCGTCGCCCCGCTTGCTGGATCACGTTCGGGAGCGGATCAGGGTCAAGCATTACAGCCTGAGAACCGAGCAGGCTTATGTGGGATGGATTAAACGCTACATCTTCTTTCATGACAAGCGGCACCCGCGGGACATGGGCAAGGTGGAGGTGGAGGCGTTTCTGGGCGTGCTGGCAGTAGAGCGCAACGTGAGCGCGGCCACGCAAACCCAGGCGCTGTCGGCTTTGCTGTTCCTGTATCGGGAGGTGTTGGGTATCGAGTTGCCCTGGCTGGATGATCTGGTGCGTGCGAAGAAACCCAGGCGCTTGCCCTCGGTGTTGACCCGCTCTGAAGTGTCGGCCCTGCTGGGTGCGATGGATGATCCGGACGTCGTCCTTCCCGCACGGCTGCTGTATGGCGGTGGGCTGCGGCTTCTGGAATGCCTGCGTTTGCGGGTGAAGGATGTGGACGTGTCGCGGAGGGAGATCCTGGTGCGCGATGGCAAGGGGCAGAAGGACAGGGTCACGATGCTGCCGGAAAGCCTGGTGCCGCAGATGCAGGTGCAGATGGAAACGGTCAGACAACTGCATGCCGGGGATCTGGCAAACGGGCATGGGGAAGTGTGGTTGCCTGATGCACTGTCAGTTAAGTATCCGGGTGCGGCGAGTGTACTGGGTTGGGAGTATGTGTTTCCTGCGGGGTGAGCCCGCTGGATGCGGTGTTGTGAGTGTGCTGGCGGGGGCTTTGGTGTGGTGCAGCTGGGCGGGCGTGGGCGAATGAATTCGCCCTACAAAGGCAGCAGATCGTACGGGCGTTGTAGGGGGTGCATTCGCCCGCCGGGACTGATTGGGGCTTGGCGGGGCAGTGCGCGGGGAGGTCGAATGACTTCGACCCTGCCAAAAGAAAACCCCCGATTCGTCGGGGGTCTTGGGCTCAGTAGATCTCCCGCGTCTCCAGGAACTTGATGTCCGGAAACCGTTCCTGGGCCATTTGCAGGTTCACCCGGTTGGGGGCGAGGTAAACGTAGTCGCCGTTGCCGTCGAAGGCCATGTTGGCGGGGGATTTGTCGGCGAGGGTGCGCAGGTCGGCGTCGGAGCCGCGCAGCCAGCGGGCGGTGACGTAGCTGCAGGATTCGAACATCACGTCCACGCCGTATTCAAACTCCAGCCGGTGGGCGACCACGTCGAACTGCAGGGTGCCGACGGCGCCGAGGATGAGTTCGTTGGTGGTGGTGGGGCGGAAGAGCTGGGTGGCGCCTTCCTGGGCGAGCTGTTCGAGGCCTTTCTGAAGCTGCTTCATCTTCAGGGGGTTCTTGATCTGGGCGCGGCGGAAGTGTTCCGGGGCGAAGCTGGGGATGCCGGTGAATTGCAGGTCTTCGCCTTCGGTGAAGGTATCGCCCAGGTGGATGGTGCCGTGGTTGGGGATGCCGATGATGTCGCCGGCCCAGGCTTCGTCGGTGGTGTTGCGGTCTTGCGCCATGAAGGTGATGGCGTTGTTGATGGCGAGGCTCTTGCCGGTGGAGACCTGCTTGAGCTTGCCGCCGCGCTCGAAGCGGCCGGCGCAGACGCGGATGAAAGCGATGCGGTCACGGTGCTTCGGGTCCATGTTGGCCTGGATCTTGAACACGAAGCCGGAGAACTTGGGCTCGTCGGGCTGCACCTGGCGGCTCTTGGAGGGGCGGGCCAGGGGGGCGGGGGAGAGGTCCACCACCGCGTCGAGCAGGCTCTGTACGCCGAAGTTGTTGACCGCCGAGCCGAAGAACACCGGGCACTGCTTGCCGCCCAGGTAGGCGTCGCGGTCGAAGGTGTGGGAGGCGCCGCGCACCAGTTCGATGTCCATGCGCAGCTCGTCGGCCTGGTCGCCGATCACTTCATCCAGGCGCGGGTTGTCGAGGCCCTGGATGATCTCGGAGGTGCCTTTTTCGGCCTGGGGGTCGAAAAACTGGATGGTGTCGTTGTAGAGGTGATAGACGCCGCGGAAGCGCTTGCCCATGCCGATGGGCCAGGTCATGGGGGCGCACTGGATGCCCAGCACCGATTCGATTTCATCCAGCAGCTCGATGGGTTCGCGGCCTTCCCGGTCGAGCTTGTTGATGAAGGTGACGATGGGCGTGTCGCGCAGGCGGCAGACGTTGAGCAGCTTGATGGTTTGCGCTTCGACGCCATTCACCGAGTCGATGACCATGACCGCCGAGTCCACAGCGGTGAGGGTGCGGTAGGTGTCTTCGGAGAAATCTTCGTGGCCCGGGGTGTCGAGCAGGTTGATCACGCAGTCGCGGTACGGAAACTGCATCACCGACGAGGTCACCGAGATGCCGCGCTGCTTTTCCAGTTCCATCCAGTCGGAGGTGGCGTGGCGTGCGGCCTTGCGGGCGCGGATTTCGCCGGCCACCTGGATGGCGCCACCGAACCACAGGAGCTTTTCGGTCAGGGTGGTCTTACCCGCGTCGGGGTGGGAGATGATCGCGAAGGTGCGACGGCGGGCGATTTCCTGGGTGGCGGACATGGTGCGGTGCGAAAAGCTGAAAAGCCCGCGATTATACAAGGCCTTGCGTGATCTCCCCAGCGTGCGTCGCTCAGAACTCCATCAGCATCAGCCGTCGTCCGCCGGCCTCCCGCTTGCCCATCAGGCGGAAGCCCAGCCGGGCGAAGCGGCGGCTGCGGGCGGTGGATACCAGCAGGCGGCCGCTGGGGAAGTTCTCCATCACCCAGGCGATGCGTGTGGCGATGAGGCTGCGGGCAATGCCCTGGCCGCGGGCGTGCTCGGCGACGGCGGAGAGGTACAGGATGTGGGTGTCGCTGGCCCAGTCGGCGGCCTTGATGCCGCCTACGCCCACCACCTCGCCGTGCTGGCGGCAGATGAAGAAGTGCCGGTAGAAGGGCGGGGCGGCGGTCTGCAGCTGTTCGATGATGCGCGTCATGCCGTAGCGCTCGGGGTCGGCGAAGGCGCTGAGCAGGATGCGGGCCGCCGCCTCCCGTGTTTCGGCGTCGGTGGCCTCCAGGGGGCTGATGTGCAGTTCGCCCTTGGGCGCAGCGGTGTCGATAGCGTTCTCCTTGCCTGCCGGGTGGCCGGGCTGGACGCTATTGAAGCCGCGCGATGTTGCAGCCGTGTTGCGGTGGGCGCGGTGGGCGCCGGGCTCAGGGAACGACGAAGAAGCGGTATTTGCGGGGCAGGTTGCTGCGCAGCTGGATGGGGCCAGTGCGGGTGCGACCGGCGGCGCCGGGTTCGCGGGTGTACACCT
Source organism: Zoogloea sp. (assembly GCF_023150065.1). GTDB lineage: Bacteria > Pseudomonadota > Gammaproteobacteria > Burkholderiales > Rhodocyclaceae > Zoogloea. The sequence continues at coordinate 59,492 of NZ_JAKLLN010000023.1, read as the reverse complement.
TGACGTGGGCGGAGGGCTCGGTGAGCAGGCTGTCGGCATCGCAGCGGATCACGCCGCCTTCCGTTTGCCGGTTGATGCACTGGGACAGCCAGGCCGGGCCGGTGACGGGCGGCTCGGGCGGCGCCTCTTCGACAATGATCTCGGGGCTCTTGGTGCCGGGCTTGTCCGTGGCCTTGTCCGTGGCCTTGTCGGGGGTCTTGGCGGGGGCCTTGTCGTTACGTGGCGGGGCCTTGGGCCGGGGCGGAGCGGGGCGGCCGTTGCCTGCGTCGTCCCGGCTGCTGCCGGTGGATGCGGGACTGGCGTCCGGGGTGGAGGTGACGGGCGCGGTGGAGCAGGCCCCGAGGACGCAGGTCGTCAGGGTGGTGGCGAGAAGGGTGCGGAATAGGCTTGAAGTCATGGGATCGCAGGCCGAACAGCGCGCGATCTTAGCACGCCCGGAAGCGTCTCCTGGAGCGCCACAGGAGGGGCCGACATGCCTGCAGTGGCGGGCGCTGCCGTGTGCAGGGGGGCTGCAGGAGGCTGCCGGCCTCAGAAGGGGCGGGCCAGGCGGGTCGAGTTCTTCGGGTCGCGGAAGACCAGGGGGTGTACCGTGCCGGGCTTTTCGGCTTCGGCCAGGGCCGCGTCGATGAGGCCGTGGTCGGGTGACTTGGGGCACACCGGGTCGGTGGCGCTCGGGTCGCCGGTGAGCATGAAGGCCTGGCAGCGGCAGCCACCGTGGTCCTTGTCCTTGTCTTCGCAGCTTTGGCAGGTTTCCGGCAGCCAGGCGGTGCCGCGGAAGCGGTTGAAGAGGGGCGAGTCGTGCCAGATCCAGTCGATGCCGTGATCGCGTACGTTGGGAAACTCAAGCCCCGGCAGCATGCGGGCGGTGTGGCAGGGCAGGGCGAGGCCGTCGGGGGTGACGGAGAGGAAGACTTCACCCCAGCCGTTCATGCACTTTTTCGGCTTTTTGGACTGGTAGTCGGGGGTGACGAAGAGAATGCGCATCTTCTTGCCCAGGCGGGCCTTCCAGCGTTCGGTCACTGCCTCGGCTTCGGCCAGCTGGGCGGCGGTGGGCATCAGGGCTTCCCGGTTGAGGAAGGCCCAGCCGTGGTACTGGGTGTTGGCCAGCTCCAGGTACTCGGCGCCGATCTCCACGGCCATCTCGATGATGCGGTCGAGGTGGTCGATGTTGGTCCGGTGCAGCACGCAGTTGATCACCGTGGGGTAGCCGGCGGCCTTGGTCATGGCCGCTACCTTGCGCTTGAGGTCGAAGGTGCGGGTGTTGGTGATGAGGTCGTTGGCCTCACGGGTGGCGTCCTGGAAGGACAGCTGGATGTGGTCGAGGCCGGCGTCCTTGAGGGCGGCCAGGCGGGCCTCGGTGAGGCCCACGCCGGAGGTGATGAGGTTGGTGTAGAAGCCCAGCCCGCGGGCCTCGCGGACGAGGATCTCGATGTCGTCCCGCAGCAGGGGCTCGCCGCCGGAGATGCCGAACTGGGCGGCGCCCAGGGCGCGGGCCTCACGGATGACCTTGAGCCAGTCGTCGGTGGACAGCTCGGGCCCGGCTTGGGCGAAGTCCACCGGGTTGTAGCAGAAGGCACAGTGCAGCGGGCAGCGGTAGGTGACTTCGGCCAGCAGCCACAGGGGGCCGGGGCGGCGCTGCATGGCGTCGGGCGGAACGAGCAGGGTGTCCATCAGTCGGTGTTCCAGGTGATCCAGTTCTGGGCGTCGGCCATCTCCAGGAAGGCCTCGACTTCGGGGGCCAGGCCGCTGGCGTTGAAGGCGGCCTCCAGGTCGGCCACGATCTGCGACACCGTGCGCGCGCCGTCACAGCGTTTGAGGATCTCCCCCGCGCTCTGGTTGAGCTTGACCATGCCCTCCGGGTAGAGCAGCACATGGGCCTGCTGGGCGGGCTCCCATTGAAAGCGGAACAGGCGGTTGATGGCGGGGCGGGCGGGGTTCATCTCGGGCGTCTCGGTGAGGTTCGGGCTTGCCCGTGTGGGATCAGGCGGCCTGGGCCAGGCCGTACTTGACCATCATCGCGTCGTTCATGGACCACAGGATGTCCAGCTTGAACTTGAGGATTTCCAGGGCGCGTTCCTGCTGGGCGCGGGTGTCGAAGTAGCCGAGGGTGATGGCCAGGCCCTGTTCCACGTCGCGGCGGGCCTGGGTGACCCGGTTGCGGAAGTACTGCAGGCCCTCGGTTTCGATCCACGGATAGTGCTCGGGCCAGTTGGCCAGGCGCTGCTTGTGGATGGTGGGGGCGAAGAGTTCGGTGAGGCTGGAGCACACCGACTCCTGCCAGGGGCGCTGGCGGCAGAAGTTGAGGTAGGCGTCGCAGGCAAAGCGCACGGCGGGAATCACGTGGCGCTGGTCCACGATCTCCTCCCGCGACAGGCCCACCGCCTGGCCCAGGCGCAGCCAGGCCTCGATGCCGCCGGCGTCGTCGCCGTGGCCGTCGTGGTCGAGGATGCGCTGGATCCATTCGCGCCGCACTTCCCGGTCGGGGCAGTTGGACATCACCGCCGCGTCCTTCTGGGGAATGATGATCTGGTAGTAGTAGCGGTTGGCCACCCAGCCCTGGATCTGCTCCCGCGTGGCCTTGCCGGTGTTGAGCATGACGTTGAAGGGGTGGTGGATGTGATACGCGCTGCCCTTGTCGCGCAGTTGCGCTTCAAACTCTTCGGGCGTCCAGGGGCGAAGGGGTGTGCTCACAGGTCGATCTCCATGCCGTCGTAGGCCACCTCGATTCCGGCGGCGGTGAGGGTTGCCCGTTCCGTCGAGCGCTCGTCGAGAATGGGGTTGGTGTTGTTGATGTGGATGAGCACGCGGCGGATGTGCCGGGGCAGGCGGGCGAGCTGCTCGATCATGCCGCCTGGGCCGCTCTGGGCCAGGTGGCCGATGTCCCGGGCGCGCTTTTTGGAAAGGCCCAGGGTGATCATCTCGTCGTCGGTCCAGAAGGTCCCGTCCACCATCACGCAGTCGGCGGCGCTCATGGCGGCAAACACCGCGTCGTCAATCTCGGCCAGGCCCGGGGCGTAGAACACGCGCCGGCCAGTGGCGGGGTCGTGGATGCACAGGCCCACGTTGTCGCCCGGTACCGGATTGCCCCGGTGGGGTGAGTAGGGTGGGGCGGCCGACAGCAGGGGCAGGGCCTGCCACTCCAGGCGCGCGCTGCCTTCCGGGTGGAAGGGGGCGCCGTGGGCGGGCAGGGGCCGGCGGTCGATGCCGCAATAGTGTTCAAGCAGGTGCAGGATGGGGTTGCCCCGAGTCAGATCTTCATGGACCGGGTCGGTGCACCACACGGGCCAGGGGCTGCCTTTTTCGCGCAGCATGTAGAGGCCGGTGGTGTGGTCGATCTGGGCGTCCACCAGCACGATGGATTCGATGCCGCAGCCGCGCAGCCCGGCCGTTGGCCAGCTGCCCGGAAAGGCCTGGAACTGCTGGAGGATGTCGGGGGAGGCATTGACCAGGGTCCAGTGGTCGCCATCGGCGCTCACGGCAATGGATGACTGGGTGCGGCGCTGATACGCGGCGTGGCCTTCACGCACGGCCTTGCAGTTGCGGCAGTTGCAGTTCCACTGGGGAAAGCCACCACCGGCGGCCGAGCCGAGAACACGGATTTTCATGGGGAATGGGGAGAAGGCGTTGAGGCAGCGCCGGCCCTGGGGGCAAGGCCGGCGCCGGATGCGGATTACTTGGCCGCGATGTACATGGTGATTTCAAAGCCGAAACGCAGGTCGCAAGCTTGGGGGGTGGTCCAGGTCATGGTCAGTCTCCAGTATTTGGGTTGGGTTTGTCCGGCCAGCGCAGGGGCATGACCGTGGAGCAGAGTGTTGCAAAGGCCGGCATACTCCCGCCTCACGAAAATCATGATTCGCGGTGTGTGCCGCGTTTGCCCATTGAAATCATGACCATGTCTGTTGAAGCCAGCTTCCAGTTGCCTGTCGGGGACGGGCATTGCCTGTGGGTGCAGACCCTCGGCCAGCCCGGCGGTGAGCCGGTGCTGGTGGTGCACGGAGGCCCCGGCAGTGGGTGCAGCCCCCGTTTTGCCGAGCTCTACGACCCGGCCTTGCAGTACGTGGTGCTGCCCGATCAGCGCGGGGCAGGGCGGTCGACGCCGGTGGGTGGGCTCGGCGCCAACACCACGGTCCACCTTGTCGCCGATCTGGAAACCCTGCGCCGCCATCTGGGCATCGCCCGCTGGCGGGTGACTGGCGGCTCCTGGGGGGCGACTCTGGCCATCGCTTATGCGGCGGCCCACCCGGGGGCGGTCATCGATGTGCTGCTGCGCAGCGTGTTCATCCCGTCACGGGCGCGGGTGGAGGCCTTCTTTGCCGGCGGGCCGTCCCTTGATGCGCTGGCGGCTGGCCTTGATCAGCCCGATCCGGCCGCTGCGCGGGCGACTGCCCTGGCCTGGTGGCAGCACGAGGCGGCGATGAGCGGTGCATCGATCCCCCCTTCGCCCGACACGCCGGCGCTGGATCGGCTGGTGCTCAAGTACCGTCTCCAGGCCCACTACCTGCGGGCCGGCTGTTTTCTGGGCGATGGTGGTTTTGACGCGGCCTGTGCCCGCCTGGCCGAGGCGCGACTTCCCGTCACCCTGATCCACGGCCGCGACGACCGGGTGTGCCCGCCCGACAACGCCCTGACGGTGCATGCCCGCCTGCCCGGTAGCCGGCTGGTATGGGCCGAGGGCTGTGGCCATGACCCCTTTCACCCCGCCATGCAGGCCGCCTGGCGGGCGGCCTTGCGGCCCTGCGATTGAAGCCATGCCCCGACACCTGCTCTACCTGATCGTCTTCATCGAAGGCTTCTGCTCCCTGGGGGCCGAGGTCATCGCCCTGCGCCGGCTGGTGCCCCATGTGGGCAGCTCCATCGTCATCACCGCGCCTACCATCGGCCTGTTTCTGCTGGCCCTCGCCCTGGGTTATGCCTCGGGGGCGAAGGTGAGCGAACGTTTCACCGCCGTTGTGGCGCGCAACTTTCTGCTGTCGGCCTTGCTGGTGGGTCTGGGCCTGGCCCGGGTGATGGTGGACGGCCTGTTTGCCCACCTGCAGCCGGCGGGGGTGGCTTATGTGCTGTTCATCGGCGGTGTGCTGTGCCCGGTGGCCTGGCTGCTGGGGCAGACCGTGCCGGTGCTCACCAACCTCATGAAGCACATGCGCACCGGTGAGGCCAGCGGCTACGCCCTGTACTGGTCCACCCTCGGCTCCTTCCTGGGGTCGGTGAGCCTGTCGCTGCTGGTGATGCAGTGGCTGGGTGTGTCGGTGGCGGTGCTGGCGTGTGCGCTGCTGCTGGCGGTGGGCAGCCTGCTGCTGGCCGAGGCCGGCTGGCGGCGCTGGGGCACGGCCGTGGCCGTCGGGCTGGTGGCCACGGCGATCAACCTGTTTGCCCCGAGCGCGGTGGTGGACACCGCCTACGCCGATTACGCGGTGGAGGGGGTAAGCCTGCCGGAGCACGCCGACCCCCGCGCCTTCTTCGTCAATAACTCGCTTGCGTCGTTGGTGGACGACAGCACGCCACCGCGCTACGCCCGCTACGTGCAGCATCTGCGCAAGCTGCTGCTGGAGGACCTGGCCTTCAAGGGGCGCTCGGTGCTGGTGCTGGGCGCGGGGGGCTTCACCCTCTCCCACCAGGAGCCCGTCAACCGCTACACCTACGTGGACATCGACCCGAAGATCCGCGAGATCGCCGAGACGCGCTTTCTCAGGGCGCCGATCCGCGGTGAGTTCGTGGTGGATGACGCCCGCCGCTACGTGCGTGCCACGGCCGAACGCTACGATGCGGTGGTGGTGGATGTGTTCAGCAGCCACACCTCCATCCCCGGCCATCTGGTGACTCGGGAGTTCTGGCAGGACACCCGCCGGGCCCTGGCGCCCGATGGCGTGCTGCTGGCCAATCTAATCCTCGACGGCAAGCTGGAAACGCCCTACGCCCGCAACCTGCTGGCCACCATCGAGAGCGTGTTCGGGCGTTGCGGGGTGGATGTGCTTCACCGGGGCAAGCCCCTCTCCAACGTGGTCGTGAGCTGCTACGCCAGCAGCCAGCCGGGTGCGATCACACCCTATTCGGACGAGCGCAACGGGGCCGATCTGGACTTGGCGCGCTCGCGCTGAATGGTGATGCGGGGCAATTGATTCGGGTCAATGAGGCGGCGGGGCCAGGCGGCATACGATCCGTTCCACAACCCGCCTGGCGGGTTTCCCCATACCCAACATCCAATCAAAGAGAGCCCCATGCTGACCTCCCGACTCCTCCCCCTGATCCTCGTTGGCCTGCTGGCCGCCTGCGGCAAGTCCGAAGCGCCGCCCGCTGCGGCCCCCGCCGCTGCGCCTGCGCCGGTGGCTGCCGCCCCGGCTCCTGCCCCCGCTGCGGCCGATGGCGGCAAGGGTGCCGACATCTTCAAGAAGACCTGCGCCATGTGCCACCAGACCGGTGTGGCCGGCGCACCCAAGCTCGGCGACAAGGCCGACTGGGGCCCGCGCATCGCCCAGGGCAATGACACCCTCTACAAGCACGCCATCGAGGGCTTCAACGGCAGCAAGGGCGCCATGCCGCCGAAGGGTGGCAGCCCGTCCCTGAGCGACGACGAAATCAAGGAAGTGGTGAACTTCATGGTCGCCAAAGCCCAGTAAGAGGCTTTGCACCCCACGATTAGATCTTTGTCTCCTTCTCACCTCAGCGCGTAACCCCCCACGCGCCAAGGCCCGGTCGTCACCATGCGGCCGGGTTTTTTTTGCCTGTTGTCACCGGGCAACGATGACAGCCGTTTTCCGGCGACTATCCTGAGAGTCAGAGCCCGCAACATTCTCAGACGACAGGGGAGGGAGAGATGGAGATCCGTGCGGCCGTAGGCGCCTGGGAACAGGGCGCGCGCAACGAGCGCCAGGACGTTGAAACCGTACAGTCGGCCCTGACCCGGCTGGCGCGCCAGCCCGGCTGGGAGGGCGCGGATCCGGAGGGGGTGGATGGGAGCATTGCCCGCCCACCGCGCAAGTCGGCCACGGTAAAGGCCATCCGGGCCTTTCAGGTGGTAGCGGGGCTGGAGCCCGGCGGCGTGCTCACGCCGGCTGGCGACGGCTGGCGGCGGCTGGTGCAATTGCTGGCGGACACCCCCCGGCCACCGGGCGGGGATGCGGTCTTCCCCTTTGCCCGGCCGGCGGTGGCTGACTGGACCCATCCACCCCGTTCCTTTGGCTCCCGGCGCAGTGGTGGGCGGCGTGCCCATGCGGGCTGCGATCTGTATGCCCCGGTGGGGCGCGCCATCCACGCCGTGCGCGATGGGGTGGTGATCCGCGACCCCTATGCCTTCTATGCCCAGACCGACGCCCTGGAGATCGACCATGGGGATTTCGTGATCCGCTATGGTGAGATCAAGCCCGACTGCACCCTGCGCAAGGGCGAGCACGTCAAGGCCGGGCAGGTGATCGCCCGGGTGGGGCTGCTGGTGGGCATCCAGGTACCCAGTGCCATGCTGCACCTGGAGATGTACGACGGCAGTGGCACGGGCAGCCTGACGGTGCCCGAGAACCTGTCAGCGCGGACGGCCGACGGGGTGCCCTTTCTGCGTCGTGCCGATCTGCTCGACCCGACCCCGTTTCTCAATGAATGGCGCAAATGGCTGGCGGGTGCATGAGGCGGGTACTGGCGCTGGTTGGCTGGCTGCTGGCCGGCCCGCTGCTGGCCGCGTCGCCCTGTGAGTCGGGGCCGCCGGCCGGGGCCGGGCAGGGGGTGGTCCTGCAACTGGATTTTGATGGTGACGGGCGGCAGGACCGGGCGTGGTTTCTGCCGGCGGGCGCCCTGCCGGACGTTCGCGGGCGGGCCACCGACCCGTGGCGGCGTGTGCAGCGCCCCCTCGATGCACAGCTGGCCGCGCTGGTGGTGGACCGGGGGCGGGGCGCTTCCGCCTGCGTGCTGATCCAGAACCGGCGCTTTTTTGCCACCCCGATCTGGGAGGACGGGCCGCCGCCTGTCGGGGTTCTCCAGCGCAGTTCGGCCCAGGCCCGCGCCTGGCGCGGGATGACCCGGGGCTGGCGGGGAGAAGGCGTGCTGCTGGGTACCGAGGCGGGGGTCGATCTGCTGCTTTACTGGGACGGTCGCCAGCCCCGTATCGCCCAGGGGCGCGACCTGCCCTGAGGCCCCATTTGAGGGAGGAAAGAGCCATGCCTGCGCGATTCAAGTATGCCCGGGACTTCATCATCGGCGGGCCGGGAGCGGCCCAGCTGACACCCAGCTTCCAGCTGCGCGAGTACGCCCGCCACGACGGCACCATCTACATCCACCGGGAGCTGGCGGGTTCCATCCAGGTGTTGCGGGACGCCGTGGGCATGCCCCTGCAGATTGACTCGGTGCTGCCGGCCGAGGGGCTGGGGGTGGGGCTGGAAGGGCGCTTCGTGTGGGTGACGGCGGCGCGTCTGGCGGAGGTGCACAAGTCGGCCAGCCGGCTGGCCCAGGAAGGGCATTTCCGGCAGGTGGAGCTGCGGGGCGAGCGGCTCTACCTGGAGATGCCCGACCCGGCAGCGTTGCCAGCCCTGCGCCCGGAGCTGGCGATTGCCAACGCCCTGCGGGTTACGGCAGCCTTCGAGACCAGCGGCGACCCGTTTCAGCAGGTGACGGGCAACTTCGATGGGGCGGGGCTGTCCTTCGGGCCCCTGCAGGTCAATCTCAAGACCGGCACCCTGCAGGAGCTGTTCCGGCGCTTCGAGGCCCGCAACGGCCCAGCGCTGCAGGCCTGCTTTGGCGCCCTGTGGCCCGATTGGCAGGCCGTGCTGCGCTTGCCCAGCCGGGCCCGGCAGATCGCCTGGGCCGACGCCCTGAGCCGGGGCGGGCGCAAGACCGACTTCGACCCGGCCTGGAAGGCGGCCCTGCAGGCGGTGGGGCGCACCCCGGATTTCTATGCCGAGACTCTGGCTTACGCCTATGACGTGTATGGGCGCAAGCTGATCGCCGCCCTGTCGTGGCTGCACGGGCTCAAACCGATCCGCATCGACAACCTGCGCTGTCTGGCGTCGCTCTATGACCTGTGCGTGCAGCAGGGCAGCCTGGACAAGGCCCGGGACGCCATCAGGGCGCGGGTGGAGCGGGAGGGCCCCGCCGACCAGTTTGCCCTGACCCGGATCGCGGTGGAGGAGCGCGGCAAGACGGCACTGCCCGAGTGGCGCGCCGACTGCGTCAGCCGGCGCCTGTGCGTCCTGGAGCGGGAGCCGGTGCCCGTGAGCCTGAATGGCAAGTCGGCCGAACGGGACAATCCCCAGCTCTACCTGCTGCGCAATGCCCCCGTGAGCCGCATCGAGCAGTACCTTCTTTAAAGAGGGGACGCGCGCCGGGCGGCGCAGGTCAGTGGTGCTGGTGCCCGCCGCTCAGGCTCTTGATCAGGTCCCGGGTGATGTCCGGGTACTGCAGCAGCTTGCCGCCCTGGGCCTTGATGTGGGCGTCGGCGGCTTCGCGGGTGGCGAAGGCCGGGAGGTTGGGATCGTTCATGGGGCCGAGGGCCTTCGAGCCGGTGACGTAGAAGGCCTTTTTCGCATCCACCCAGGCTTTGGTGCCGTAGTCGGCCACCCAGATGGCGCCCACGTCGGCCGGCTTGTGCTGCTTGTCGAAGACGATCATGTTGTTGAGAAAACGGAACATGTCCACCGGCGAGTCGAAGGTGCTGGCGGTCTGGTCGTTGAAGACGATCTGGCCCATCCACTGGGGCGTGCGGTAGGGATACATGCCGCACACCGGGCAGCGGGTGGAGCGCTGCACGTACTGGGGTGACAGGTCGGCCGCCGCCGCGGGGGCGGCTGGTGCCAGGCCCAGGAAGGTGGTGGCGAGCAGGGTGCAGAGGAGGCGGGGCATCATGTTTGGCGGGCTCCGGTGGAAGACGTGACGCTGCCGAGCAGCGGGTCGGCCAGGATGGCGGTGATGAGGCGCTGGAGGTTGTCCCAGGGGGCGGCGCCCGCCACGGTGAGCGGGTCGTGGTGCAGCACGCCGTCGGCGGCGTGGAGGTGATTGGGGTAGGTGGCCAGATCGGCGTGGAGGGGCGCGGTGTCGATGCGCAACTCGGCCTCGCCCCATACCCAGGTGAAGGCGTAGGCGTGGGGGTCGGCGACCCGGGCTTCCAGGCTGACGCCATTGGCGAGGTGGACGATGAGGGCGTCGAGCTTGAGCTCCACGGCCCGCTCCAGGTGCTCGCCAAAGTGCTCTTCAAGGCGCGCGGCCAGATCGATATGCATGCTCATCGCCCCTGGCTCTCCTCGATGCGGGCGGCCAGATCGGCGCGCACCTGGGTGCCCAGGTCGGTAAGGATGCGGGCTGACAGGTAGTGCTCGTAGGACGGATGCTCGGGCAGTTCGCCCCGGCGGATGCAGTCGAGGGCCTGGGGGGCGTCGGCGGCACCGAGGCGGGCGAGCATCTCGTCGCGGGCGGCGCGGACCTCGTACATGAGCCGGGCGATCTGCTCGATCTCCATGGCGTCTTCGGGGGGGATGGTGCTGTAGATCGGGTCCATCGGCTTACATTCTCTGGTCGTGGAGGGCACCGCCGTCGAGGCGGGCCATGTCGGGGGTGATCTCGGCGAAGGGGTGCACCTTGCCGCCCTCGGCGTCGGCAAACTTCTGGGCGCCTTCGCGTGTGCCGAAAGATGGGATGGTGGGCCCCATGGCGCCGCGCTTCTTCGAGCCGACCACGTAAAAGGCGACCTTGACGTCGATCCAGGCGCCCTTGGGAGCGGCCCAGTCGGCCTTGTCCATGTCCTGCACGTAGGCGGCGGCCACCTTGCGGGCCTGCTCGGGCTTGAGCAGCAGGGAGAACATTTCGGTGGTGTCGCAGAAGAACTCGGGTTCGGGCTGGCCGGCGTAGTGGATCTGGGCCTTGGGCCCGGGGTAGTCGGCGAGGAGCATGCCGTCCAGGGCGCAGTAGGTGTCCTGGGCGATCTCCCTGGGGGTGACGGTGCTGGTGCTGTTCTGGCCGCAGGCGGCGAGCAGGCTGGCGGCCACCAGCAGCACGGCAGTGTGGGCGAGGAGGGGCGGAATCTTCATCGTTCGAATCTCCAGATGGCGACGGCCAGGGGGCCGACGATCCAGGCGAGCATGACGCCGCCAAGGGTGGCGGGGTTGCTCAGGGCTTCGGGAAAGACGGTGGCAAGGCCGTAGAGGGTGCGTACCTCGTCCAGGCTGAAGACGTTGAGGATGCGGAAAACGTCGGCCGGGTTGAGGAGCAGCAGGTAGGGAAACACCGCGCCGCCGTATTCGCCGGCGGTGACGACGAGGGCGCCGAGGATCAGCAGGTCGAACACCAGCACGAAGAAGAACCAAGTGCCGATGGCCAGGCCCGAAGCCCGGGTGCGGTCGGTGGCGAAGACCGACAGCATCACCGCGAGGCTCAGGAAGGCGAAGCCCAGCAGGATGGCCGACAGCATGAAGCCGGCGTAGTGGAAGAGGGCGCTCAGGCTGAGGCTGGGGGACAGGATGACGCCCACCGCGCCAAAGCCGGCCACGGTGGAGAAGGCCAGGGCCCCGGCCAGGCCGGTGTACTTGCCGAGGATCAGCTCCTTGCGGGTGATGGGCAGGGTCAGCAGCAGGTCGAGGGAGCCCCGTTCGCGCTCGCCGACGATGGCATCGAAGCCGAGGATCAGGGCGATCAGGGGGATGAGGTAGATCACCAGGCTGACCAGGGAGGCGATGGTCACGTCGATGGAGCGAAAGCCCACCGCGCCCTGCTGGGCGGCGCCGAAGTAGGCGATGACCAGGGCGAACACGGTGAACACGATGGACACGGCCAGCACCCAGCGGTTGCGGATGCGGTCCCAGAATTCCTTGCCGGCGACGATGCCGATCTGTCTGAAGTCGATGGAAAGCATGGGCTCAGTTCCGGTAGCCGAAGAACACGTCCTCGAGGGACGGTTCGCGGACGTGGAGGTCGCGCAGGGTGTCGCCCAGGGTGGCCAGGCGGGTCAGGGCGGGCATCTTGGCGTCCCGGGCGAGGCGGATGTGGAGCACGCTGCCGGCTTCGTCTATGCCCTCGATGGCGAGGCCTTCCAGGGCCCGGGCGACCTGCTCGCGCAGGCCGGCGCCGCCGGCGATCTCCAGGGTCAGGGGCAGGTTCATGGCCTCGCGCAGGGCCTGGACGCTGCCGGTGGCGCGGATCTGGCCGCCTTCCATGATGGCCAGGCGATCCACCCGCTCCTGGATCTCGGCCAGGATGTGGGAGGTGAGGACCATGGTCACGCCTTCGCCCTTGAGCTCGCGCAGGATGCGGTAGAAGTCGCGGATGGCACCGGGGTCGAGGCCGGTGGTGGGCTCGTCGAGAAACAGCAGGCGCGGCTTGCCGAGCAGGGCCTGGGCAAAGCCGAGGCGCTGGCGCATGCCCTTGGAGTATTCCCGCACCCGCCGGCCGGCAGCCTGGGCCAGGCCGACCTTGTCGAGGAGGCCGGCACACTCGCGTCGGGGCACGGCCTTGAGGTCGGCGAAGAAATACAGGGTCTCCAGGCCGGTGAGGTTGTCGTAGAGCACGACGTTCTCGGGCAGGTAGCCGATCTTGCGCCGGGTCTCGCGAAAGCGCGGGCCGGTGATGGGCTCGCCATCGAGATGGATCGTGCCCGAGGTGAGGGGGATCAGGCCGAGCATCATCTTGAAGAGGGTGCTCTTGCCGGCGCCGTTGTGGCCGATCAGGCCGAAGAGTTCGCCCGGGGCGATGGACAGGTCGACACCTTTGACGGCCTGGATGCTGCCGAAATCCTTGGTCACCCCGCGGGCTTCAACGATAGTGCTTGCCAAGCCAGTTTCTCCAGTCGGAATGTTCGGGGCGCATGCGCGGCTTGGGGTCCACGATGCTGGGGGCGCGCAGCAGCGGAAACTGCTGCGCGATGAGGCGCAGGGTCTGGATGGCCGGGCTGGCGAGCAGCAGCTTGACCATGGGGTGGCGCCAGGACAGGCGGTCGACCATGTCGTTGGCCTCGTAGGGCACGTCGCCGTGGCCGTCGCCGTTGCGGTCCCAGCCCACGTAGTTGCTCCAGTGGTTGCCGCTTTCGACACCCCATTTTTCATCCTTGGAGGCGACGTACTTCACCTGTTCGCGGTTGGAGATGAAGTCGTTCTTCTCGACCACGTTGCGCACCGAGCCGGCCCACACGTGCATGCCCACCTGGTTGTCCACCACCAGGTTGCCGCGCAGGGTGTTGTATTCGGCGTCGTAGATGAAGAAGCCCCGGGCGTTGCCGGCGACGATGTTGTTCTCCACCACCGCGTCCTGGATGGTGCGCAGCATGATGCCGTGGTCGGAATTGCCCCAGGCCCGGTTGTTGCGCACCACCTGGTCGCGCACCTCCATCAGGGCCAGACCGCCCCGGTTGAAGTAGGTGTCGTTGTCCTCCCACAGATTGCGGTAGGAGTTCATGTAGTGGGTGCCGTAGCGGCTGTGGTGCATCCGGTTGCCGCGGAAGATCGCGTCGTGGGACACATCCACGTAGATGGCGTCGCGCACGAAGCTGATGTTGTTGCGCAGGATGCGGGCGCCGGTGGTGTTGTAGAGCTGGATGCCGTTGCCGCGCTGGGACGAGTCGAGGTCGCGCTTGCCGGTGATCAGGTTGTCCTCGATCACCACGTCCTTCGCCTTCTCGATCCACAGGCCGAAGAGGGTGTAGCTGAAGTCGCAGCGGGCCACCCGGGCCCGGTGGCTGCCCGGCTGGATGTAGATGCCCGCGTGCTGTTCGCCCAGGTCGGCGCCGGAGTCGGCAACGATGAAGCCTTCGATGCTCACGTCCTCGGCGGCCACCCGGATGGTGTCGCCCTTGCCGAGGCCGTCGATGGTGGGGCGGCCCTCGCCGATCAGGCGCAGAGGCTTGTCGATGTGCAGCTTGCCGGGGTAGTGGCCGCGGGCCACACGGAGGGTGTCGCCTGCAGTGGCGCGGTTGAGGGCAGCCTGGATGGACTCACCCGGCTTTACCTGCCATTCGGCGCCGGCGGCAACGCCTGCGTGCCCCACCAGCATGGCGGCCAGCGCCAGGGCGGCGAGGCGGTAGCGGGTCTGGCACGAGGAGGCGGGGGTTGGATGCATGGCGGAATGTGAGACTGACTGGGCGGCAGTGTGCGACGGAATGCCGCAGCGGGCCTTGATGCAGGTGAAGTCGCTGCGGTGATTGCAACATGATGCATCAAGGGGGGTGTCCTGGGGGCTGCAAGGGAGGAGAATGGCTCCATGGATGCAGTGGGACTGCAAAGGAGAAGACCATGAGCAACAAGCATCGGCATCTCCTGGAGTCAATCTTCAGGGAGCCCATCAGCAGCAACATCCAGTGGCGGGAGGTGGAGTCCCTGCTGCATCACCTGGATGCCCTCGTCGAGCCCGGCCATGGGGCGCGTTTCCGGGTGGTGCTGAACGGTCGGGAGTTCTTCCTCCATCACCCCCACCACGGCAACGAATTTGGCAAGCAGGACATCAAGCACCTGCGGGAATGCCTGGCCGCGGCAGGGGTGACGCCCTCGGCCTACACCGAGGCCGGGCGCTGAGGGCTGCCGAGGGGCGTTGCGCCCGGGGGGGCTCAGAGCTGCAGGATGCCGGCGCTCTTGAGGCCGATGAAGAGCGCTGCGCCGATGAGCAGGTTCTTGAAGCTCACGTAGCACAGCATGTCCATCACGCTGGCCCGGCGGTACAGGTGGCCCCACCAGGGGCCTTCCTTCACGTAGGGCTTGGCGTCCAGCCGGACCAGTACCTCGAACAGACTCCAGCCAAACCACCAGCCGATGATGGCGCCGGCTGACAGGTGGCCAAGCGCGGCCATCACCCACGCAACCGTGGCCGCCAGGGCCAGCGCAAATCCCGCTCCCTGGATGGCCTTGCGGGCAGGCTGGCCCTTGCCGGCCCAGGGCCACAGGTGGTCGCGGAGTTCGGCCAGGAACCAGCCGAGGCCGCTGGCCTGATCGTAGGGCGGATGGCGCAGTTCGTTCTTGTCGGCGATGGTCATGCGGCTGCTCCTTCTTTCTTCGTGTTCGCCGGTGCCGGGTGGATGGGAATGAAGTAGCCCTTGCCGTTGATCGGGGTGAGGGGCTGGCCGGCCTTGTCGCGGCGCTTGCGCTCCTGGGCCAGGGGCGGGCAGGCGTGGTCGTCGTAGTAGAGCACCATGCAGTCGAGGCACAGCATGCATTCGCGCTGGTCGATGTTGCCCTTGGTGTCGATGGCCAGCGATCCGCAGCCCTTGGCGCAGGCCTTGCAGCTGGTGCATTCGTCCTTCCGCTTGAGGCCGAACCAGCGGAAGGTGGTGGGCATGGCCAGGGCGGCGCCCAGGGGGCACAGGTATTTGCAGAAGGGCCGCTCGGTGAAGATGGACAGGCCCAGCAGGCCGCCGGCAAACAGGGTGTAGGGCCAGCTGCGGTTGAGCAGTCCGACCAGGAAGGTGGTCTTGAAGGGCTCGACCTCGGCCAGCTGTTCGGCCAGCCCCATGCTGAAGAAGGACACCGCCAGCAGGCCGAAGAACACCGCGTACTTCACCCACTTGAGCTTGTCGTGCAGCGCCTGGGGCAGGTGAAACTGGAAGCGCTTCAGGCCCAGCGCCTGGCCGATCTTGTAGAGCAGCTCGGAGAGGGAGCCAAAGGGGCACAGCCAGCCGCAGAACAGGCCACGACCCCACACGAACACGGTGACGATGATGAAGATCCAGAAGATGAAGATCAGCGGATCGGACAGGAAGAGCTCCCACTTCCACTGGAACAGCAGGCTGTGGAACCAGGTGAGCACCTGGGTGATGGACGGCTGGGCCATGGCGTAGAAGCCGACGAAGCCGATGCTGACCACCCAGCCGGTGTATTTGAAGGCATTCACCGGCCACTTGTTCTTGCGGTCGGCGCGACGCACCAGCTTGTCACGGCTGGCGTAGGCGGCGGCGATGACCAGGAGCAGGGCGGTGAAGGCGATGATCTCCACCACCTTGTCCTTCCAGACCTTCAGCCAGGTGGGGTCGGGCTTGACCACCACCGGGCGGCCGCCTTCCAGGTATTTGTCGGCGAGCCAGTATTCCTTGTCGAAGTTGGCGAAGGTCTTGGCGGCGGTTTCCTTGTCGATCTTGTTGCCGAGGAAGACCAGCTTCCACGGGTAGGCGGCCGAGAAGCTCTTGCCACGGATGATGAAGATCGCTGATTCGTTGAAGGCCGGGGCGCCAGCGGCGGCGATACCCCACAGGTTGACGTAGTCGAGGTCGCGGAAGGTGAAGCCGTCCTTGTCCTGGCGCACCTGGACCCGGTCGTAGAGGCCGCCGCGCACGAAGCCGGAGCCCTTGAAGGAGTCCATGCTGTTGTTGGCGATGATGAAGATGGCGTGCTCGCCTTCCTTGAGGCGGCCCATCAGCCCCTCGTAGCCGTCCTTGCCGAGTATTGCGCGGCCGATGGTGGGTTGGTTGAGGTAACCGAACCACAGATCCATGTAGGGGCGGCCGTCGTTCTTCAGGCCCACTTCTTCGGGTTTCACCGTGAGCCGCTGAACGCTGCCGTCTGCCACCAGGTCGGCCCAGGAGGGCGTGACGGTGGAGGTGGGGAACCTGGCCTGGGGACGGATGACGGGCTTGAGGATGCCGACCTGCTTGGCCACCTCGCTGCCGCTGGTCATCATCACCTGGTTCTGGGCGATGACGGTGACGGTGGCGCCGGTGATGGCGTCGAGGCCGATGAGGTTTTCCTCGGGCCGGGACTTGCCGATCTCGATGTTGTCGCCGACGAACTTGCCCAGGTACTGATCGTTGAACTTGATCAGGGCCGATTCGGGGATGCCCAGCAGCAGGATGGGTTCGGAGTGCTTGAGGATCTTCACCCCGGTGAACTTGCCGGCCGTGTCCATGCCGATCAGGGTGACCACCGGCTTGCCCGAGTAGGCCGGGATGTCGGTGATGTCGGTGGACAGCATGACGTAGCCGAGGAGCTTCTTCTGCCCGGCTTCATCCTTGTAGGCTTCCACGTACCAGGGCTGGCCCTTGCGCTCCGAGAAATCGGTGGCGCCCGGTATCACGTCCTTGCAGGGGGCGTAGTCGCACATCTTCGGCGACGTGGCCAGTTCGGGGGGCAGCTTGACTTCGTAGGTGTCGGCGAGGGCGCTGCCGAGGGGCAGCAGCCCGGCCATCAGCGTGACGAGCACGGTGCTGGCGCGACGGTGCAGGCTTTGAAGCAGGGGGGAAAACATCTTGGGCTCCGATGAATCAGCGTTTCAGCAAATTCTGATGGTGTGCGCCGGGCCTGTCCTTAAGCTGAGTCAAGCCGCAAAAAATGCAGGATGGCAGCCGACATCATTCACTGGGCGAGCAGGCTGGCAACCAGCTTTTCGGTGGTGACGAGGATCTGTTCGCTCATCTCCATGACCGCGGGGGCGGTCTTGAGCATGGCGGGGGCTGCGTCGAGTTTTCCGGCGGAGGCGTGGTAGGCCGGATAGGTCCGGGACAGCTCGGCGAGGGCCTGCTGGGCGTCGGCGGGGAGGTTTCCGGTTTTTTCGGCACGGCTCAGATTGGCGGGGAACTCGCCACGGGCGTAGATCAGCTCCACTTCGGGAGCATGGGGTGTCATCAGGCTGCTGGCCCGGTACAGATAGAAGAGGGCGATGCGCTGGGAGAGGGCGCGCAGGCGGTTGGGCAGGACCAGCCGGCGGGATGCTTCCGGGGCGTTGGCATTGAGGGCGATGGTCAGATGATGGGCGGCGCGCTCCAGGGCGTCGCTGCCGTCATAGAGGCTGCGCGCGCCCTCCGCGCTGGGCGGGGCGCTGAGCTGGGTGCGGACGCTGCCCCACACCCGGTCGAGCTCGGCGAGCTTGCCCCGTGCCGGCTCGTCCAGCTTGCGGGCGTGCAGGGTGGTGATGTTCTGGTCCATGCGCGCGATCGAATCCGCCAGGATGCGCCGGGAGGCGTCCGGTGTGATGCCCTGCTGCGCCATCAGATAGGCCTTGGTGGCTCGCAGGCTCAGGGTACGGCCCTGTTCGGCCAGCTCGGCGGTGGCTTCCTGGGGTGTTCCGGCCAGGGCAGGGCGGGGGGTGATCGCGCCCAGCGTGAGCAGGCTTGCGGCGAGGGCGGTGGCAAGGAGGGAGGAGGGGCGCATCCGGTGTCTCCAGGCGAGAGTGGGGTGATGTCTGGCCGCCAGAAAAAAATGGGGAGACGCAAGCGCCTCCCCCAAGTTCTTCATTTATCGCGGTTGTTGCAGGGTGCCGATTACTTCTCGACGATCATGCGGGTGCGCATTTCCAGGTGCAGCGCGTGGCAGAAGTGCGTGCAGTAGGCCCAGTACACACCCGGCTTGTCGGCCTTGAAGGTGACCGACTTGGTTTCCAGGGGATTCACGATGAAGTTGATGTTGTACTTCGGGATCGCGAAGCCGTGGGTCAAGTCCTCGACCTTGTCCAGGTTGGTGAGGATGAGGGTGACTTCGTCGCCCTTCTTGACGGTGAACTCGCGCAGGCTGAAGGCCGGAGCCTGGGACACCAGCTTGACGGTGACCTTGTTGCCATTGCGGAAGACGCCGGATTCCTTCGGGTCCTTGATGGCATTGGGGAAATCGTCCAGGTTGTAAACCTGACGGGTCTTGATGTGCTCGCGCTTGACGATGATGAAGTCGTGGGGCTCGGGGCGGACCGGGTGGTCGGCGATGAGCTTCATCTTTTCACCGGAGATGTCGATCAGCTGTTCGTTCTCGGGGTGCAGGGGGCCGACGGGCAGGAAGCGGTCCTTGGAGAACTTGCAGCCCACGCACAGCCACTTGCCGTCGGCTTCCACCGTTTCGGACTGGGAGGCGTTGAGGTGGCCCGGCTGGTACTGCACATCCAGGCGATCGACGATGTACTTGGCGTTCTTGTCACCGGCGTGGAACTTGATGGCGGCTTCCACGTTCCATTTCACGACCTGGGAATCCAGGAACAGGGTGGTGAAGGCGTTGCCACGGCCGTCGAAGGCGGTGTGCAGGGGGCCGAGGCCGAGTTCCACTTCCGCCACCACGGTGGCCTTGATGTCCTCGAGCTTGCCGTCGAAGTAGTCGAGCACCTTGGAGAGCTCGATGACGGTGGCGGTGGGGGACAGCTTGCCGGCGCAGATGAAGTACTTCTTGTCCGGGCTGGCATTGACGCCGTGGGGGTTCTTGGGAACCGGCACGTAGGCGGCCAGGGCGGTCTTCGGGTCCTTGTTGGACTCGCGGGTGCAGTCCACCACCGGAACCTTGCTGTCGCCGTAGGTCTTGAACTTGCCATCCTTCACGGCCTGCTCGATGCGGGCGATGTGGAAGAAGGCGCAGGCATCCTTTTCGGCGGACATCATGTCCTCGTACTTGGCGCCCATTTCGGTGTTGTACTGGTTGGTGGCGGCCAGCTTGCCATCGTAGGAGCTGGCGACCAGGTCGCAGTTGCCGTCGATCAGGGCCTGCCAGCGCACCACCATGGTCTCGGCGTCGAGGCAGGTGAACAGCGAGCGGTACTTGCTGATGTCGTTCAGATTGCTGCCGTCGTTGGGCAACGGAATGCTGAACTCGGAGCCGGCGAAAACGCGGGTGGTGTAGTTGATGGCTGCATCAACCGGGTCGGCCTTGTCGGGGAAGATGCCGTGGAAGCCCTGGACGTTGGGGATCTCGGTGATCTTGTCGCACTCGAAGGTGTCCAGGCGGACGCGGGCGACGCGACCGTTGATCTTGTCGTTGATCCAGGCGTACTTGCCGTCGTAGGTGCCGTTCTTGTACGAGGCGTGGGTGTGGTGGGTGTCGGCGACGGTGTAGCGCAGGCTGCCATCGGCCTTGGTGCCCATGATGGCCTTGGACTCGTTGGTGATGCCCCAGCCGACCAGCGGATCGGGGTTGAACACGGGCACGCGGGTGATTTCGCGGCCGGAGGGGATGCCCAGGATGCGCATGTCACCGGTGTGACCACCGGACCAGATGCCGTAGTACTCGTCGAGCTGGCCCGGGGCCGGATGGACGGAGCTGGCGTGACCGGCGGCGGCCGGGGCGGCAGCAGGGGCTGCACCTGCGGGGGCGGCAGCCGGGGCAGCGGCTTCCTGCTTGCAGGCGGAAAGGCCTACGGACAGGCCGGCACCGGTGAGGCCGGCGAGGGCTGCGGTGTTCAGGAACTTGCGGCGTCCCGGAACCATGTCTTGGTCGTCGTGCTTGATGTCTTGTGTGCTCATTGCGGGTCTCCGTGTGTCCCTAAGCCGAGGGCGAACAGGCCGCGCCGTGGGGCGGGCGTTACTGGATGGACGACGCAGGAGCGAGGTAGCCGGGGTGCGGCATTCTTTCCCTGCGACAATCCGTCGCAGCGCACTCTAGGTGTGGAGGCCCTGAAAAAAATTGATGCCGGGCAAGAATTGCCAAAGACGCCGGGAAAACATCGATTTTCCCGGATCTGTATTAGAAGATGCTGAAATATAAGGACAAATTCTGACCCGAGGGCAGGCTCCGGTGGCCCTGCCGGGGGCGCCGGAAGGCTGTTGCGCGTTCAGCTGCGGGCGTTGCTTCCTGCCTGCAGCAGGACCAGCAGGGCGCCATCTCCGCCGTCGTGGGGGCGGGCCTGGCAGAAGGCGAGGATGTCTTCCCGCTGGGCCAGCCAGCCCCGGGAAAGATGTTTGAGCACGGGCATGCGGCCCGGCGAGCCATGACCTTTGCCATGGATCACGCGCAGGCAGCGCCGCCCCTGCTGGAGGGACAGGGCGATGAAGTGGGCCAGGCTGGCGCGGGCCTCGTCGCGGGTGAGGCCGTGCAGGTCCAGCTCGCCCTGGACCACCCAGCGGCCCCGGCGCAGGTCGGTGAGTACCCGGCGGGGCAGGCCGGTGCGCAGGTAGGCGGCCTCGTCACCGGTGTCGAGGCGGTCTTCGAAGCTCAGCGGCGCCTCGATGGCTTCGCGCAGCACTTCCCGCTCGTCCTCCTCGCGCTGGCGCGGCCGGGGGGCGGGCACGGGGCGTTCCACGTCGGCCAGATTCTTGTCCTTCAGGGGGGCGACGGCGCCGGCCACCTGGCGGAAGAGTTCGGCGGGGTCGTGGGTGAGTTGCTCGTCGAGCAGGCTTGGCGGCGGCACCCAGTTGTCGACGGCACGCACCTGGGGGTTGGCCTGCTGGCGTTGCTGGCTCAGGTCCACCCGGTTGAAGTCCTTGATCGGGGCGACCTCACCGAGGGCCGCGCGGAACACGGCCATCGGGTCGTTTTCGTCGATGCGTGGCGCGCGGCGGGGGGCTTCGGGTTCGGCCTCGACGACGCGGGGGCGCGGGACGGGGGCCGGCCTGGGGCGGGCCAGATCGGCCTGGCCGCCACCGCGGATGGGCTGCACGGCGCCCACCTCCTGACGAAAGATTCCGGCTTCGTCCGCTTCGTCGGGCTGACTGGTCACCTCCGGTGCGCGACGTGGCTTGCCGGCGAGGGCCTTGACGACCGCCTTGCTGGGCACCTGTTTCCTGATCGCCTTGAGGGCGTCGAGTCCGGCGTTGTGCTTGTCCTTGCCCATGGCGTGCAAAAAAAGTCCGGAAAATGACAACGGACCGGGAGGCCCGGTCCGTCATGGGGTGATGCCAGGGTCAGCCGGCGAGGCCGAGGCTGTCGAGGTAGCGTTCGGCATCCAGTGCGGCCATGCAGCCGGTGCCGGCACTGGTGACGGCCTGACGGTAGATGTGGTCCTGCACGTCGCCGGCGGCAAACACGCCGGCAACGCTGGTGGCCGTGGCGTTGCCCTTGCGGCCGCCCTGGGTGACGATGTAGCCGCCCTCCATCTCCAGCTGGCCTTCGAAGATGTCGGTGTTGGGCTTGTGGCCGATGGCGATGAACACGCCCTTCAGGTCGATGTCCTTGGTGGCACCGGTCTTGGTGCTCTTGATGCGCATGCCGGTCACGCCGGTCTTGTCGCCCAGCACTTCATCCAGGGTGGAGTCCAGCTCCAGCACGATCTTGCCGGCGGCAACCTTCTCCATGACCTTGTCGATCAGGATGCGCTCGGCCTTGAATTTGTCACGGCGATGCACCAGGGTCACCTTGCTGGCGATGTTGGCCAGGTACAGGGCCTCTTCGACGGCGGTGTTGCCGCCACCGATCACGGAGACTTCCTGATTGCGGTAGAAGAAGCCGTCACAGGTGGCGCAGGCGGACACGCCCTTGCCCGAGAAGGCCTCCTCGGAGGGCAGGCCCAGGTACTGGGCGCTGGCGCCGGTGGCGATGATCAGCGCGTCGCAGGTGTATTCGCCTGCATCGCCCACCAGGCGGATCGGCTTTTCGGCCAGGTGGGTGGTGTGGATGTGGTCGAAGATCATTTCGGTGTTGAAGCGCAGCGCGTGCTTTTCAAAGCGCGCCATCAGCTCCGGGCCTTGCACACCGTCCGCATCGGCGGGCCAGTTGTCCACTTCGGTGGTGGTCATCAGCTGGCCGCCCTGGGCGATGCCGGTGATGAGCACGGGGTTCAGGTTGGCGCGGGCGGCGTAGACGGCCGCGCTGTAGCCGGCGGGGCCGGAACCGAGGATGAGCAGCTTGATGTGACGAGTGGCCATCTTGTTGGGTCTTTCAAGTGTCTGGAGCAAGGGAGACAGATTATAAGGCGCTCCGTTCCCCGGGGGCAGCCCGGCCCGGGAAAGGGGGGATTCCAGGGTGGATTCCGTTACCCGCGGCCGGGGCGGGATGTGCCCATGTCCTTAGATGCGCCTCAAGTTTGATTTATACTTTGCCGTTGTGTGTGCATGACGGCCAGTTTGTGCCGCCTGCCGATTAATCTGCATCCTGCTTAGGAGAGGCCTTATGACCGTTACCAGCTCCGTGTCCACGATTGCCCTGCGGACCTTCCCGATCTTCCAGGGCCTGGGCGATGACCGGCTGGCGGCCGTTGCACGTTGCGCGATGATGAGACGGGTGCCGCGGGGCTCCGCCGTGGTTCACGAGGGCGATCGCACCGACTTTGTCTATTTCGTGTTGACGGGCAATCTGAAGGTCATGGTCAGTGATGAGGATGGTCGTGAAGTCATCCTGACCATTCTCGGTCAGGGCGAGATGTTTGGCGAGATGGGTGTTCTTGATGACAGCCCCCGCTCCGCGTCGGTGGTGGCCGTGTCCCCGTCCGACCTGGTGACCATCGCCAAGACCGACTTCAAGCGTCTCATGCAGGAGAACTTCGAGCTTTCCTGGCACGTCATGTGCAACCTCACCCGCCGCCTGCGCGACGCCGACCGCAAGATCGAAAGCCTGGCGCTGATGGACGTTTACGGTCGCGTCGCCCGCCTGCTGCTCGAAATGTCGGAAGAGGTGGACGGCCTGAAGGTAGTGAAGAAGAAGATATCCAAGCAGGATATCGCCAAGATGATCGGCGCCTCCCGCGAGATGGTCAGCCGGGTCATGAAGGATCTGGGCCTGCGTGGCCTGATCGAGGAAACCGATGGCGGCGTGATCCTGCGCGAAAAGATCTACGATTTGTGAATGGTCCGGAAATCCTTCCTTACCCATTTGGAACCCGGGGAGGAAGGGCCGACCAGAGACCCTGGTTTATAATCGAAGCGCGGCCCCTTGCCGCGCTTTTGCATTTCAGGCTCCACCCGTATCCGGCACCACCCATCCATGCTCAATCGTCCTTCCACCCGACCGCTTCCCCTCCCCGAGAAAATCGCCAGTCTGCTGCAGGAAGCACGCTGGATGTTGCTGGGCGTGCTGGCCCTGTACGTGGCCATGGTCCTGTTCGGCTATTCCAAGGCCGATCCGGGCTGGTCCCACGCCGTGCAGGTGGAGCATGTGAGCAACCCGGGGGGGCGTTTCGGGGCCTGGTTGTCGGACCTGCTCTTTTATCTCTTCGGGCTGTCCGCCTGGTGGTGGGTGATCTTTCTCGGCCTCGGCCTGGCCGTCGGTTTCCGTCGTCTGCAACTGGTCTTTGGCGCCGACCGGCGCTCCTTCCTGGTGGTGGTCATCGGTTTTCTGGTGGTGCTGCTGGCAAGCAGTGGCCTGGAGGCCATGCGTTTCTATTCCCTCAAGGCCAGCCTGCCCATGGAGCCGGGCGGGGTGATCGGCATCGAGCTCGGCAATCTGGTGCTGCAATACCTGGGTTTCACGGGCGGAACGCTGCTGCTGCTGGCGCTGATCGCTGGCGGGCTCAGCCTTTTTTCCGGTGTCAGCTGGCTGGAGGCCTCCGAAGCCCTGGGCGCGGGGCTGGAGAAAGTCTGGCTGTTTGCTACCCAGGGGGTTCAGACCTGGGAAGACCGCCGCGTCGGCCGCGAGGTGGCCCAGAAGCGTGAAGCGGTGGTCGAGACCAAGCGCAAGAAGGAGGAGGTCGCGCCGCCCCCGCCGGTACGCATCGAGCCGGCCATTGTCGAGGTCGAGAAGTCCGTCCGGGTCGAGAAGGAGCGCCAGACGCCCCTGTTCACCGAGCTGCCCGGTGGCGCCTTGCCGCCTCTGGCCCTGCTCGACGAACCTGCCCATGACGTGGAGCCGCCGTCTGCCGAGGTGCTCGAATTCACCTCCCGTCTCATCGAACGCAAGCTGGCCGACTTCGGCGTCGAGGTGAAGGTGCTGGCGGCCTATCCGGGGCCGGTGATCACCCGCTTCGAGATCGAGCCGGCGGTGGGCGTGAAGGGCAGCCAGGTGATGAACCTGGTCAAGGATCTGGCCCGGGCCCTGTCGGTGGTGAGCATCCGCGTGGTGGAAACCGTGCCGGGCAAGACCTGCATGGCTCTGGAACTGCCCAATCCCAAGCGCCAGACGGTGCGCCTGTCCGAGATCCTCGGCTCCAAGGCCTACCACGACATGCATTCGCCCCTCACCGTGGCCCTGGGCAAGGACATCGGCGGTCAGCCCGTGGTGGCCGACATCGCCAAGACGCCCCACCTGCTGGTGGCCGGTACCACCGGCTCGGGCAAGTCGGTGGGCATCAACGCGATGATCCTGTCGCTGCTCTACAAGTCCGAACCCGAGGACGTGCGCCTGATCCTGGTTGACCCGAAGATGCTGGAGCTGTCCATCTACGAGGGCATCCCGCACCTGCTGGCGCCGGTGGTGACCGACATGAAGCACGCCGCCAACGCGCTCAACTGGTGCGTGGCCGAGATGGAGAAGCGCTACAAGCTGATGTCGGCCCTGGGGGTGCGTAACCTCGCCGGCTACAACAAGGCGGTGGCGGAGGCGGCCAAGGTCGGGTCGCCCCTCAAGAACCCGTTCTCCATCACCCCCGACAATCCCGAGCCCCTCGACAAGCTGCCCTACATCGTCGTCATCATCGACGAGCTGGCCGACCTGATGATGGTGGTCGGCAAGAAGATCGAGGAGCTGATCGCACGCCTGGCCCAGAAGGCCCGGGCGGCCGGCATCCACCTCATCCTGGCCACCCAGCGCCCCAGCGTGGACGTGATCACCGGCCTGATCAAGGCCAACATCCCGACCCGCATGGCCTTCCAGGTGTCCAGCAAGATCGACTCCCGCACCATCCTCGACCAGATGGGTGCCGAGGCGCTGCTGGGCATGGGCGACATGCTTTACCTGGCACCCGGCACCGGCCTGCCCATCCGTGTCCATGGTGCCTTCGTGGCCGACAATGAGGTGCATCGGGTGGTCGAACATCTCAAGGCGCTGGGCGAGCCCGACTACATCGACGGCATCCTTGCGCCGTCGGACGAGGAGGGCGGTGATCTGCTGGGCGGTGGCGAAGGTGGTGGTGAGGGCAGCGAGGCCGATCCCCTTTACGATCAGGCTGTGGAGATCGTCCTGAAGACCCGCCGGCCGTCGATTTCGTTGGTGCAGCGGCACCTGCGCATCGGTTATAACCGGGCTGCACGCCTTATTGAACAGATGGAACGCTCGGGCCTGATCTCGGCCATGGGCAGCAATGGCAACCGGGAGGTGGTGACACCGCCCCGCGAAGGAGAATGATGGTCCGTACCCGTACGCTGCGTGTCCTGGTGGCCTCGCTGCTGTTTGCAGCCGGCACCGCCCACGCCGATTCCCTGGCCCAGCTCAAGCAGTTCATGGATGGCACCCGTTCGGCGCGGGGCAGCTTCACGCAGCAGGTGTTCTCCAAGTCGGGGCGCAAGCCCCAGCAGGCCAGCGGCACCTTTGCCTTCTCGCGCCCGGGCAAGTTCCGCTGGACTTACGAGAAGCCCTATGCCCAGTTGCTGGTGGGGGACGGTAGCAAGCTGTGGGCCTGGGATCAGGAGCTCAACCAGGTCACCACCAAGAAGCTCGGCCAGGCCCTGGGCAGCACACCGGCGGCGATCCTGGCCGGCGACAATTCCCTCGAGAAGAACTTCACCCTCCAGGATGATGGCGCCGCTGACGGCATGGAATGGGTCGAGGCCAGGCCCAAGGCCGACGACAGCAGCTTCGAGCGCATCCGCATGGGCTTTTCCGGCGGCCAGCTGAAGGCCATGGTCCTCTACGACAACTTTGGTCAGACGACATCCCTGAACTTCCTGCAGATGGAGCGCAATCCGTCCCTGGATGCGGGGCTGTTCCGCTTCGTGCCGCCCAAGGGCGCCGACGTGGTCGGCGACTAGCCGACCCCGCTGCCCATGGCCGACCTGTTCGACACCCTCGATCCGCCACGTCAGCCCCTGGCGGAGGCCATGCGTCCGCAGACCATCGCCGACGTGATCGGGCAGAAGC
This sequence comes from Zoogloea sp., assembly GCF_023150065.1. Lineage (GTDB taxonomy): Bacteria > Pseudomonadota > Gammaproteobacteria > Burkholderiales > Rhodocyclaceae > Zoogloea. The sequence continues at coordinate 32,985 of NZ_JAKLLN010000023.1, read as the reverse complement.
ATCTGCTCGGCCCGGGCAAGCCCCTGGCCCTGGCCTTTCAGTCTGGCAAGCCCCACTCCATGATCCTGTGGGGGCCGCCGGGGGTGGGCAAGACCACCCTGGCGCGGCTCATGGCAAGGGCTTTCGACGCCGAGTTCGCCTCCCTTTCGGCCGTGTTTTCGGGCGTCAAGGATATCCGCGAAGCCATTGCCCGGGCCGAGGCCGAGCGTAGCCGGGGGCGTCACACCATCCTCTTCGTGGATGAAGTGCATCGCTTCAACAAGGCCCAGCAGGACGCTTTTCTGCCCTATGTGGAGCAGGGTCTGGTCACGCTGATCGGCGCGACGACGGAGAACCCTTCCTTCGAGGTGAATTCGGCGCTGCTGTCGCGGGCGGCGGTTTATGTGCTGGAGTCTCTCAGCCAGGTCGAGCTGGCCGAGTTGTTCGAGCGGGCGCGGCAGGTGGCGTGCCCCGAGCTCGCCTTCGAGGACGATGCCCGGGATCGCCTGACCGGCTTTGCCGACGGTGACGCCCGCCGCCTGCTCAACCTGGTCGAGCAGGTGTCCACCGCGGCCACCACGGCCGGGGTCAACCCGGTGACGCCGGCCTTCATCGACGAGGCCCTGTCGCGCAACCTGAGGCGTTTCGACAAGGGCGGCGAGGCCTTCTACGATCAGATCTCGGCACTCCACAAGTCGATCCGGGGTTCGGACCCGGATGCGGCGCTCTACTGGCTGTGCCGCATGCTCGACGGTGGTGCCGAACCGCTGTACATGGGGCGGCGGCTAGTGCGGATGGCGATCGAGGATATTGGCCTGGCGGACCCCCGGGCGCTGGAGATCTGCCTCAACGCCTGTGCGACGTTCGAGCGCCTGGGCTCACCGGAAGGCGAACTGGCCCTGGGTCAGGCGGCGGTCTTTCTGGCTTGCGCCGCCAAATCGAACGCGGTTTACAAGGCGTATAATGCAGCGCGTCAATTTGTGAAGCAGGACGTGTCCCGGCCGGTGCCGATACACCTGCGCAACGCGCCGACAAAGCTCATGAAGGAACTGGGCTACGGTAAGGCCTACCGCTACGCCCACGATGAGCCGGGTGCCTACGCCGCCGGCGAATCGTATCTGCCCGAGGGCATGGGCAGGCCCGGCTGGTATGAGCCTACGGGCCGTGGGCTGGAAGCAAAGATCGCCGAAAAGCTTGAGCGCCTGCGGGAACTCGACCGGGAGTACGAAGCCCGGCAAGCAAACCCGTCAGGCAGGAAGTGATCTCAATGCTGCTCGTGGGGGAGGGGGTGCGCCGCAATGAAGCGGGCGCAGGCATCCCGGAAGCGCTTGGCCTTGGCCCGATCACCGCGCTCCTCGGCGGCATCCACCAGATCAAGCATGAACTGGGTGAGCATCAGGGTGCCTTCACGGGTCTGGACGAGCCCGCAGGCGATCTGGGCTGCGGCGGCATCGGGGATGTCATGGTGCTCGGCAATGATGGCGACGTCTTCGTCGGTCAGGTCGCAGTAATCCAGGCAGTCACGAATGGACAACATCGGGGTCTCCTTCGGTGGTCGCATTGGAATGGCGCAGTCTGATGCACGCCTCTCTACAATTGTGACCTGTGAGTTTGTGAAATCAAGAAAAGTTTCCGCCTTTTACTGCTATTAACTTCTTGATTTCTATTGTTTCTGATGCGTCATGCGTGAAACGCATGCTGCGGTGCAATATAACCGAAAAGCAGTGGTCGCGCTTGAGCAATTTCCGGGCCGCTGCCGTTTCGATAGGCTAATTTTCTGATTTGAATAGGGATTGTCATGCTTGACGTACAACTGCTGCGTACCCGTCTGGATTTTGTTGCAGAGCGGCTGGCCACCCGGGGGATGAGCCTCGATGTGGCAGCCTTCCAGGCCCTGGAAGATGAGCGCAAGTCTCGTCAGACCCGTACCCAGGAGCTCCAGTCGCGGCGCAACACCCTGTCCAAACAGGTGGGCCAGCTCAAAGGTAAAGGGGAGGACGCCTCCGCCGTGCTGGCCGAGGTGGCGGGCATCGGCGACGAGTTGAAGGCCAACGAGGCCGCCCTGGCCGAGCTGCTGGAGCGCTTCAGCGCCTTCGTGGCCGGCCTGCCCAATCTGCCCCATGACAGCGTGCCCGTGGGCAAGTCGGAAGCCGACAACGTCGAGGTGAGCCGCTGGGGCACGGTGCCCAGCTTCGACTTCGAAGTGCGCGATCACGTGGATATCGGCACCCGCCTGGGCGGGCTCGACTTTGAAACCGCGGTCAAGATCTCCGGCGCCCGCTTCACACTGATGAAGGGCGGCCTGGCGCGCCTGCACCGGGCCCTGGCCCAGTTCATGGTGGACACCCACACCGCCGAGCACGGCTACACCGAGCTCTACGCCCCCTACCTGGTCAACGCCGACAGCATGTACGGTACCGGTCAGCTGCCCAAGTTCGAGGAAGACCTCTTCTCCGTGCCCAAGGCCGATGGCGGCAAGTTCTACCTGATCCCCACTGCCGAAGTGCCGGTCACCAACATCGTCCGCGACGAGATCGTCCCGGCCGAAGCCCTGCCGATGAAATTCGTCTGCCACACCCCGTGCTTTCGCTCCGAAGCCGGCAGCTATGGCCGTGACACCCGCGGCATGATCCGCCAGCACCAGTTCGACAAGGTCGAACTCGTCCGCATCGAGCGCCCCGAGAGCGCCTGGGATGCCCTGGAGGAGCTCACCGGCCACGCTGAGGCCATCCTGCAGAAGCTCGAGCTGCCCTACCGCAAGATCGTGCTGTGCTCCGGCGACATGGGCTTCGGCGCGGCCAAGACCTACGACCTGGAAGTGTGGCTGCCGGCCCAGAACACCTATCGGGAGATCTCCTCCTGCTCGTGCTTCGAGAGCTTCCAGGCCCGGCGCATGCAGGCCCGCTTCAAGAGCGCCCAGGGCAAGAACGAGGCCCTCGCCACCCTCAACGGCTCCGGCCTGGCGGTGGGGCGGACCCTCGTGGCGGTGCTGGAAAACTACCAGCAGGCCGATGGCTCGGTGCGCATCCCCACCGTGCTGCAGCCCTACATGGGTGGCATCACGGTGCTCGAAGCGCCCCTGTAATCGGGTACTGACGCCGGGGAGGAGACTCCCCGGTTTTCGGATCATCATCTTTTCTGTATATTAGAAAGTTCTAATTCGTTTTGGAGCTTTCATCATGAGCAGCAAGTCCTTCATCCAGATCACCGGTGACCTGAACAAGGGCCTCAAGGCCCTCCACGCCGAGATTCCCGACACCATGAAGGGCTTCTCCAGCATGGCCAAGGAGGCGATGAAGGAGGGCTCCCTGTCGGCCCTGCAGAAGGAACTCATCGCCCTCGCTATCGGCGTGTCGGCGCGCTGTGACGGCTGTATCGGCTTCCACGTGAAGGCCCTGATTCGCCTGGGCATGACCCGCGAGCAGCTGATGGAGACCCTGGGCATCTGCACTTACATGGGCGGTGGCCCCAGCCTGATGTATGCCGCCGAAGCCGTGCGCGCCTACGACGAGTTCACCGCAGCCGCAGCCAGGCTCGCCGAATGACTGGCATTTCCTGCGATTTGATATATAATCGCGGGCTTCGATCAGCCAGCAGCACAAGCTGAAGGCAGAGCACCAGGAGAGGTGGCAGAGTGGTCGAATGCGCCGGACTCGAAATCCGGTATACGGTTCTCCGTATCGAGGGTTCGAATCCCTCCTTCTCCGCCAGATAAAAAGCCCTTGAGAAATCAAGGGCTTTTTTGCATTTAGCTCACCTTTCCCAGTTCGGCGCCGTCTGTCAGCCAGCGTGTCGGCGCCACGTGCTCTCCAGTCAGCATCCCCGCCTCCGAAAAAAGCCGTTCCGTTTCACCCGGCTTGCCGATCTGACGCCTGTGCGCGCACAAACTTTCTTCGAAATTTCCATTCGGAATATCTGAATTGACTTCAGTGTTCATGTGAATACAATTGTGTTCAATGTGACATGGGCATGGGGTGGTGTATGGGTCAAGCAGGTGGCATGGAGCCGATCTCCGCGCGGATTCCGGGTGATCTGTATCTGTGGCTGGCCCAGTTGCGTGTTGATGGCGCGACGACCAACAGCGACAAGCTGCGTGTCCTGCTCGGCCAGCTCAAGCGCCAGCATGACGGTGCGCTCGGCTATGCCGCAGCCCATGCCTGGGCGCGGGATCTAACGGGGCAGTTGCGGGAATCCCTGGTGGTACTGGAGGGGCAGGGAGAGGCGCACTCGGAAGTCCTGGGTGCCATCCTGGATTTCACCACGGCCTCCCTGGCCTCGATCATCAGTCAAGCCCCGAAGGATGCCAGCCAGGCCGCCGGGCTCGAGGATGCGCTGGTCCGCAGGAGCTTCGCCCTGTGCGAGGCCTTGCTGCGACAGGCGATCACGGCTTCGGCTGCCGCGCATGATCCTGGTGTCATCCGGCGGCACGTGGCCGGTACGGTCGAGATTGCTACGAGTCTTCCCCTCAAGAAAGGAACCTGAAATGGCTGATTCCCTGAAAGCCCGTGTTGGTCGTGTCATTGCCGGTGGCGTGCATGCCGTGCTGGATCGCCTGGAGGACCGGGCCCCGGACGTTGTGATGGAGCAGACCCTGCGCGAGGCCGATGGCGTGATCGATGACGTGCGCCATGAGCTCGGGATCGTCGCAGCCAACCGCCACCTGTCCCAACAGCAGCATGCCAGCCTGAACGCCCAGCATGCCCGCCTGGCCGAGCAGATCGATCAGGCCATGGCACAGGGCCGCGATGAGCTGGTGCGTGCGGGGGTCGCGCGGCAGCTCGACATCGAGGCCCAGTTGCCCGTGCTCGAGAACACCTTGTCCGAATTTGTCCTGCAGGAGCGTGAGCTGCAGGGCTTTCTGTCGGCGCTGCTGGCCAAGAAGCGTGAAATGGCCGACGCGCTGTCGGATTTCCGCAAGAGCCGCGCGGCCACACTGCAAACAAGCGCCAAGGCGGGGAGTGCCGGCGCGGAGCAGCGCATTGGCGCGGTCAGCGACGCCTTTGACCGCCTCTACGAACGCCAGACCGGGCTGAGCGCCACCACCCGGAGCAGCACTCTGCAGCAGGCCGCGCAGCTTCACGAGCTCGACGAGCTCGTGCGTGACAACAAGATCGCCGAGCGTATCGCCCAGCTCAAGGCAGGCCGGGCGTGAGTCTCTTCGCTGCGGATCAAACCCTGCCCTTCGGCGTTGCCTTTGCCCTGATCATCGGCATCGGTCTGCTCGAGGGTATTGGCATGCTGATCTCCCTCAGCCCGAGCAATCTGCTGGACGATCTCATCCCGGAGATCGACGGAGACAGCGGGCTGGATCGGGTGCTCGGCTGGCTGCACCTGGGCAAGGTGCCTGCGCTGGTCCTGCTGCTCCTTTTCCTGATGGGCTACACGCTATTTGGTTACGGACTGCAGATGGTGGCCCGGGGGCTGTTCGGTGGCTACCTGCCGGCCTGGATTGCGGGCGTGCTGGCGGTGCCATCCGGCCTCGCAACCGTGCGCGGGCTGGGGGCGCTCGTGGCCCATATCATTCCCCGGGACGAAACGAGCAGTGTCAGCGAGCAGACCCTGATCGGGCGTGTCGGCGTGATTGTGGGCGGCACGGCCCGGCGCGGGTTTGCCGCCCAGGCCCGGGTCAGGGATGCCCACGGCCGTTCCCACTATCTGATGGTGGAGCCGGATCTGGACGACGACGTGCTCGACGAAGGGGCCCAGGTGCTCATCGTGAGCAAGGTGGGCGCCTTCCATCGCTGCATTGCCAATCCTCATCCCACCCTGATCTAGGCGGCGCCGCTGGCGCTGCACGCTTTAAAACCTCCGAGAAAGAGCTTCAAATGACCAACTTGATCGAAATGCTGGGTCTGGCAGGCATCGTGCTGATTGCGCTGCTGGCGGTCGGCATCGTCTTTGCGCGCCTCTACAAACGCTCGACCAAGGAGACCGCCTTTGTGCGGACCGGCCTGGGTGGGCAGAAAGTCATCATGGACGGGGGTGCCATCGTGCTGCCGGTGTTCCATGAGCGCGTGCTCGTGAACATGAACACCCTGAAGCTCGAAGTGCTGCGCCGGGAGCGCGAGAGCCTCATCACCAAGGACCGCATGCGGGTGGACGTGACGGCCGCCTTCTTCGTGCGGGTCAAGCAGACCGAGGAATCGATCAGCATTGCCGCGCAGACACTGGGCGCACGCACGATGAGTCCAGACGAGCTGAAAACCCTGGTGGAAGACAAGTTCGTGGATTCGCTGCGTGCCACGGCGGCCACCATGACGATCCAGGAGCTGCAGGACAAGCGCCGGGATTTTGTGCAGGCGGTCCAGAACGCGGTGGCGGAAGACCTGGAGAAGAACGGCCTTGAGCTGGAGTCCGTGTCCCTGACCAGCCTGGATCAGACCGACAAGCAGTTCTTCAACCCCAACAACGCCTTCGATGCCGAGGGCCTGACCCGCCTCACCGAGCAGACCGAGGCGCGGCGCAAGCAGCGCAACGATGTGGAGCAGGACACGGAAGTCCTGGTCCGTACCAAGAACCTGGAGGCCACGCGCCTGAAGCTCACCATCGAGAAGGATGAGGAGTTTGCGTCCCTGTCGCAGAAGCGCGAGATCGAGAACAGCCGCGCCGAACAGGCGGCCTTGATTGCCACCCAGCAGGCCGAGCGCAACCGGGAGGCCGAGGCGGCCAAGATCAACGCAGAGCTGCAGGTCGGCCAGAAGCGCATCGAGTCGGAGCGCGAGATCAAGGCTGCGGAGATCGACAAGAACCTGGCTATCCAGACGCGGGAGATCGACAAGAACCTCGCCGTCCAGACCCGGGAGATCGAGCTCGAACGCAAGACCGAGATGCAGCGGGCCGAGCAGCGCAAGCAGGTCGAGATTGCCCGGCAGGACACCCAGATCGCCATTGCCACCAAATCCCGCGAGCAGTCCGATGCGGACGCCGCCGCCAACCTGGCGCGGGCCGAGGCCGTGAAGGCGGAGGAACTGGTCAACACCGCCCGCCAGGTGGCCGTGGCCGAGCGGGAAAAGAGCATCCAGCTGATCGAGGCGTCGAAGGAAGCCGAACAGAGCGCCATCGCCATCAAGGTGTCGGCTTCCGCCGAAAAGGAAGCCGCCCTCGACCGGGCCGACGCCATCACCATCGAGGCCACGGCCCGCCAGGCTGCGGCCCTGGCGGAGGCCGCGGGCAAGCGTGCCATCAACGAGGCGCTCAATACCCTGTCGGCGGCGCAGGTGGATCTGCAGGTGCGTACCCTGCTGCTTCAGCAGTTGCCCAACATTCTTGAGCAGGCGGTGCGGCCAATGGAGAAGATCGACTCGATCCGTATCTTCCAGGTGAGCGGCGTGCCCGGTGCGCAGGGCGCTGCGTCTGGCGCCCCGGGGGCTGGCGGAGCCACGTTTCCGGAGCAGGTGATGAACTCGGCGCTGCAATACCAGCTCGCCAAGCCGATTGTGGATGCGGTGATGAAGGACGCCGGGCTGTCGAACGAAGGCATCACCGGCATCGCCCAGGCCCTGGGCGGAATGCTGGTGAAGCCGGAGGAGGGTGATGTTGGGACGCAGTCCGTGGCCGCCTGATGCCGCCTTGAGCCCCCGATAAATCAAAAGCCCGCGTTTGCGGGCTTTTGATTGTGTACTTACTTCTCCATCTTCCAGTCCGGCGCATAGGCCTGCAGCCATTGCTCCAGCATCATGATGATCCACACCATCTCGCCGTAGTAGCCCGGGCTTTCGGGCAGCCACTTTTCGTGCAGCTCGCGGATGAAGCCCGGGCGGATCACGCCGCGGGCGGCGAAGGCTTCGAGGTTTTCGGTGGCCAGCTTGCTGAGGCCCGGGTGCTTGACTGCCCAGATGCCGAAGGGCAGGCCGAAGCCGTGCTTCTTCTTGGTGATGATCTCGTCGGGCAGGAAGCCGCGCAGCGCTTCCTTGAACAGCCAGCGCAGCTTGAGGCCCTTGAGCTTCCACTCGGTGGGCAGGGTGAGCGAGAAGTCCAGCAGTTCGTCGGACAGGAAGGGGAAGCCCACATCCACACCGGCCAGGCGGGTGGTGCCGATGACCTTGGGCAGGTCGTTGTCGGCCAGGGTGTATTTCCAGTCGAAGGCGAGCATGCGATTGACCAGGCTGGCGTTCTTCACCTCGCCCCAGGTGGCGCGCTGCAGCTTGCCCGGGGAGTCCAGGTCGACCTGGCGGCAGAAGCCGGACTCGAAAACGGTGTCGATGCCCAGGCGATGCAGCAGGTTGTACATCTCCATGCGGTCGGGCATGGGCACGCGGGCCTGTTCGACATAGCTCACGCCTTTCTTGACCAGCGGGATGCTGCCCAGGCCGGGGAGGCCGGAGATGGGCTCGACCACGGTGCTGCGCAGCAGGGAGGGGATGGTGTCGTACCAGCCGAAGACCTTCTGCTTGGCGTAGCGGGAGTTGCCGCCGAAGAGTTCGTCGCCACCGTCACCGGCCAGCAGCTTGGTGATGCCGTCGGCGCGGGCGCGGCTGGCGCAGATCCAGGCCGGCACGGCGGACGAGTTGCCGAAGGGCTGGTCGTAGCTGTGGGCTACCAGGGGGATGCCTTCGAGCAGGTCTTCCGGGGTGACGTAGTACTCGTGGTGGTCGGTCTTGAAATGCTTGGCGGCGATCCGGGCGTACTCCATCTCGTCGTAGCCGGTGGCGTCAAAGCCCATGGAGTAGGTGCGGGCCGGGGCTCCGCCCACCTGGCAGAGCATGCCGGACACGGTGGAGCTGTCGGTGCCGCCGGAGAGGAAGGAGCCGGTGTCGGGGCCGGCGTATTCCTGGCGTACGGATTCGCGGACGATGTCGAGGAAGCGGCCTTTGGCCTCGGAGAGGCTGATGCCCGGGGTTTCGCCGAACTCGGGGATCCAGTGCTTGCTGATGTTGGCCTTGCCACCGTTCCACTGCAGCTGGCTGGCGGGGGGCAGGCGGTGCACCTCGTTGAAGATGGTCAGCGGCGACGGGATGACGTGGAAGTACAGGTAGTCGAAGATCGTCTGGGCGCTGATGCTGCGCTTTTCGAGGGGCACGCCGTCGGCCCGGTCAGCCAGGGCCAGCTCGCCGTTTTCAAGGCCGTAGCACCAGGGTTCGGTGTCAAAGCGGTCGTTGAAGAGGGAGACAGTGTTGCTACGGGTGTCGATGAAGGCCACTGCGTAGCGGCCCTTGACGCCGTCGACGGCCTTGGCGCCCCGTTGTTCGAAACGGCTCAGCCAGAGCTCGGCGGCGCTGCTGCTGCCGGCTTCGCTGAAGCGCGGCGCGCCCCGGCTGACGCACAGGACGCCGTTACGCTCGGCCAGGGTGGCAGGCTTGCGTACATTCATCCGCCCGCCGGCCCAGGTGCAGGTCCAGCCTTCGGAAGAGGGCTGGATGGCCAGATCGGGGGCAATGCCGCTGCGGGGTGCCGTCAGGCGGGCGTGGATCAAGGTTTTGCTTTCCAACTCTGACTCCGTTCATTCATTGAATTACTGCGCATCGCTGCGCTGGGCGGCCGGCAGAAAGCGGGACAGCTTCAGCTTGGCGAGGATGTAGGCTTCGGCGCCCTGGGGGCGGCCACTCAGGGCCCACAGCCCGAGCAGGGCGACCGAATAGGACAGGGCACCCAGGGCCACCTCCAACAGGAAGGCAAGCAGCAGGGGCAGGCTGTCGGGGAAACTGACGAGCATGTCGCTCAGGGCCATCAGGCCGGCGGCCGTGGCCGGGCGCCAGATGGCGCGCAGGAGGTCGGTGGCGCGCAGCTCCCGCACTTCGAGCAGGATCACGCCCAGAAAGAGGACCAGACCGAAGGCGGCCACGCCCAGGCGGAGGTGGGCGATGTCGAGGGCGCTGAGCGAAGAGAACATCACACCCGCAATCGACAGGAAGACGATGTTCTGGACCCACACGAAGAGGCTGAGGGTGCGGATCTTGCCGATGGTGATGAGCAGGTAGCCCGCCGCATGGGACAAGGCAGCCAGGGCGAAGACCAGGGCCAGGGTCTGGACGAAGGGAATGGCGCTTTCCCACTGGGCACCGAGCATGATCATCACGGCCCGGTCGGCCACGCAGGCCAGGCCGACCCCCGCCGGAATCGCCAGCAGGGCCTGGACGGCCAGGGCCACCAGGTAGGCTTCGCGCAGCCGCGCCGGGTCGTGCTTGGTGGCGACAAAGGCCGGAAAGAGCACCCGGCCCAGGGGCTGGAGCAGCTCGGTGGACGGCATCTGGGCGATCTCGGTGGCCAGGGTGTAGGCACCCATGGTGGAGGCACCGGAGATACGGCCAACCAGGAAGCGGTCGAACTGGGTGTCGAAATACACACCGATGCTGCGGATCAGGGCCCATTGGGAGAAGGACCACAGGTGCCGGACGCGGGACAGGGAGAAGCGCGGCCGGAAGGGGTGCATGGTGTAGCTCAGCACCACCCCGGTGAAGCGTCCGGCCAGGGCGCCAAGGGGCATGGCCCAGTAGGACTCGAGGGTGACGGCGAGGGCGATGGTGACCACAAAGCCCGCCAGGCGCCGGATGAAGAAGAAGCGGAAATCCTGCCCGAAGGCCATGCTCTTCTGGAAGCACACCACGCCGATGTTCTCGAAGCCGCCCAACACCATGCCCACGGCCATCAGGCGGGTCACATCGGCAACCCGGGGGTCGCGGTAGTAGTCGGCCGCCAGGGGGGCGAGGGCAAAGATGATGGCGCCTACCGCCGCCGACTGGATCAGGCGGATGGTCCAGGCGGTGTGGTAATCCTCGTCGTCGGCGTTGGCGTTCTGGATCAGCGCCATGTTGACGCCCAGGTCCAGCAGCACGTCCACCAGGCCGACCAGTACCGAAGCCATGGCGATGATGCCGAAATCCTCGGGGGTGAGGATGCGCGCCAGGATCAGGGTGCTGACCAGACCGATCAGGCGATCGGTCCAGCGCATGGCCACCACGATCAGGGCGTTGGCAAAGAGGCTTCTCTGGGGAGGGGACATGAACTCGGGTCGGTAAGAGGGCGGAATGGGCGTTGATGGGGCTGGGCTGGGGCATCCGGCCAGGGGCCTGGCGATGCCGCGGCGTCAGCCCCGGTCGCTCAGACCAGGACTTCGACCAGATCCGGGTGGCTCAGGAAGCCGCGGGGGCTGGCCGTTGCGCCGTAGGCGCCGGACTGGAACACCACCACCAGGTCGCCGGGTTGGGCATCGGGGAGGTTCATGCGGTCGCCCAGGATGTCGAGGGGCGTGCACAGGGGGCCGACCACCGACACGGCCTCGCCGGCCGGGGCGCCCATGCGGTTGCCGATGGCCACCGGGTAGTTCTTGCGGATCACCTGGCCAAAGTTGCCGGAGGCCGACAGGTGATGGTGCAGGCCGCCGTTGGTGACCAGATAGGTGTGGCCGCGGGAGACCTTGCGGTCCACCACCTGGCACACATAGATGCCGGCCTCGCCCACGAAGTAGCGGCCCAGCTCGATGACGATCTCGGCCTGGGGCATCTTCTGGCGGGCGTCCTCCTGGATGGCGGCCAGGTTGGCACTGATGGTGCTGAGATCGAGGCGCTGCTCACCCGGGAAGTAGGGGATACCGAAACCGCCGCCCAGGTTGAGGAACTTGACCGGGCCGGGGGCCGATTCGGCCAGGCGCAGGGCCAGCTCGAAGCACTTGCGCTGGGCCTCGACGATGGACTCGGGGCGCAGGTTCTGGGAGCCGGCAAAAAGGTGGAAGCCTTCGAAGCCCAGGCCGGCCTTGCCGATCTCGGCCAGCAGTTCCGGCACCTGCTCGGCATCCACGCCGAACTGCTTGGGGCCGCCGCCCATTTTCATGCCCGAGCTCTTGAGTTCGAAGTCGGGATTGACACGCACAGCCACGCGGGCCGTCCAGCCGGTTTCCTGCTGGATGGAGGCGAGCACGCCGACTTCGCGGAAGGATTCGATGTTGATGAGGATGCCGGCGGCAACCGCCTTCTTCAGCTCCTCGTCGCTCTTGCCGGGGCCGGCGAAACTGATCTCGCGGGGGTCGGCGCCGCTGTCCAGGGCCACATTGAGCTCAAGGCCGGAGGCCACGTCGATGCCATCCACCAGGCCGGCCATGTGGGTGACCACGGCGGGCATGGGGTTGGCCTTCATGGCGTAGTGCAGCTTGATGCCGGCCGGCAGGGCGGCGCGCAGCTCGGTGGCGCGGCGGGTCAGCAGGGCGCGGTCGTAGGCGTAGAACGGGGTCTGGCCAACCCGGGCGGCAAGGCGGGTCAGGGGGATGCCGCCCACCCGCATTTCGTTGCCCTGGACGGGAAACTGGTCGGTGGAGGCATGGACCGGCTTTTCGCGGGGGGTATCGCTCATTGCTGCACCTTGTGCGTGTTCTCGAATTCGGTGGAAAGGGTCTTGCGGTCGATCTTGCCGTTGGGGTTGCGGGGCAGGGGGCCGTCCCGCGCCTCGATCACCGAAGGCACCATGTAGGCGGGCATGCGCTGCTTGCATTCGGCCAGCAGGGCCGCACTGTCGAGGGCGGCGCCGTCCTTGCCGGTGGCGATCACGCAGATGGAGTGGCCGAGGGCCGGGTGGGGCACGCCGAAGGCGACGCATTCGCCCACCATCTGGGTGCTGTAGAGGATCTCCTCGACCTCGGTGGGGCTGACCCGGTAGCCGGAGGTCTTCATCATCTCGTCGCGGCGACCGATGAAGTACAGGTAGCCTTCCTCGTCACGGCGCACGGTGTCGCCGGAGAACACGGCGATTTCGGGGAGCACGAAGCCGCTCTGGCGGCCCGGCGCGGTGGCGGGCAGGGGCTTGAAGCGCTCGGCGGTCTTCTCGGGGTCGTTCCAGTAGCCCATGGCCACGTGGGCGCCACGTTGCACGAGTTCGCCCGGTTCGTTGGGTGCGCACTCGCTGCCGTCCTCGCGCAGCACCAGCACCTCGGCGTTGGGGATGGCCTTGCCGATGGAGTCGGGGCGGGTGTCCACCTGGTCGGGGGGCAGGTAGGTGGCGCGGAAGGCCTCGGTGAGGCCGTACATCAGGAAGGGCTGGGTGCGCGGCAGGTGGGCGCGCAGGGCCTTGAGGGTTTCCAGGGGCATGCGGCCGCCGGTGTTGGCGAAGTAGCGCAGATGATCAGTGACCGTTTCGGGCCACTTGAGCTGGGCCAGCTGGATGTAGAGCGGCGGCACGGCGGTGAGGCCGGTGACCTTCTCCTTGACCATGGCCTTGAGCACGTCCTGGGGCAGCAGGTAGTTGAGCAGCACGACCCGGGCGCCCGCATGGAAGGCGGTGGTGAGCTGGGAGAAGCCCGCATCGAAGGACAGGGGCAGGGCCGCCAGCAGGGTATCGTCGGAGGTGTTGCCCAGGTAGCTGGCGACGCTCTTGGCGCCGGCCACCATGTTGCGGTGGGACAGCACCACGCCCTTGGGGCGCCCGGTGCTGCCGGAGGTGTACAGGATGGACAGGATGTCGCTGTCGACGACCCTGTGGCCGGCACAGGGAGGGCTTGCCAGCACGTCGGACCACTGGTGCAGGCTCGCCGACTGCAGCTCGACGGGCTTGGTCAGGGGGCCGGTGAGGATCACCTGGCGCAGGTCGTGGCAGTGATTGAGGGTGTCGGCCAGCAGGGGCAGGCGCTCGGGGGAGGTCACCAGCACGCGGGCGTTGCAGTCACGCAGGATGTGGCCGATCTGTTCGCCCTTGAGGATGGGGTTGACCGGAACGAAGGCGCCACCGGCCCGGGCGGTGCCGAAGCTCGCGACCACCATCTCGATGCGTTTGTCCAGGAAGATGCCGACCCGCTCGCCCCGGTCGAGGCCCAGGGCCATCAGCCCGGCGGAAAAGCCGGCCACCTGGGTGTCGAGTTCCTGGTAGCTGAGGGTGATGGCGCCGGCCGTCAGGGCGGCAGAGGCGGGGGCACGCTCCGCCGAGGCGGAGATCAGTTCGTGGAGGAGAGTCGTCGTGTGCATGGGTGTGGAGTGAATTCTTCGAACCGGTTGAGCGGGCAAAGCCACCGTTTGACTGCGGCCGCCAGTCTATCTGAGCTTCATGACCGAATACGCGTGATGGATCACAGCCGGGGTGATTCAGTGCCTCAGGCGGGCAGGCTGTCGAGCAGTCTGGCCAGTTCGGCGGTGCGCGAGCGGCGCGAGCAGGTGTCGGCAAGCTGGCGTTCGACCCCTTGCAGGGTGCCATCCCGCCAGCGGGCGATGATCGTGCCGAGCATCTCGCGGATCTTGCCGGCGTCGGTGATGTCGGCGATCCACGGGGCCTGCAGGGTGTTGAGGGTGCCGGCGGTGTTGCCGGCAAAGTCGGTCAGGGCAATGATGGGCTTGCCGGCGCGGGCGTATTCGTAGAGCTTGGCCGGGATCTGCTTGTTGCAGGCGGCGGCCTGGAACAGCAGCAGGCCGTCGGCACGCATCATCTCCTGGAGGGCGGTGCGATAGGCCACCACGGGCTCGATCACCACGATGTCGTCGATGCCGTATTCGGTCAGCAGCTTGCTGTAGTAATCGTCGGTGCCGGTGGCCCGCAGGATGATGCGCAGGCTTGCCGCGGAGATCTCGCCGGCCGTCTTCATGGCCTGGAGCGCGGCAAAGAAGGCCCGCGGGTCGCGCTCGGCGGGGTAGAGCACGCCGCTGTGCACCAGCACCATCTGGCCTTCCGGGCCCAGGCGACGGGTGTCGAGGCCTTGCTCGGCGTCGCGGAAGTTGTCCTCGTCGAAGCCGTTCTCGATCACCGCCCAGCAGCTGGCCGGTTTGTCGGGGTAGCGCTCGGCGTACATGTCCCGGGTGGCCCGGGTGGTGAAGATGGCACGGCTGCAGGCGGCGATGAGCCGGGATTCGAGGCGTCGGTGGATCTTCCAGGTGCTCGGATTCACCGGGTAGCCGGGTTCGGTCATGCCGTCCCGGAAGTCGAGGACCAGGGGCAGGCCCGACAGCTTGTGCAGGGTCAGGCCGATCATCGGCGCGGTGGCGATGGGGAAGGTGGCAAAGATGGCCTTGGGCCGGTAGCGGCGGATCAGCTGCATGCCGCGGATCACGCCCATCGGCCACCAGCTGACCCAGCGGTCGGGCTGGGCCATCCAGCGCAGATAGCGGCCCTTGAGGGACAGGTGCCGCGCGGTGTCCAGGCCGAAAGCCCGCTCGACCACCATGCCGGTGGGAATCTCGCCCATCTGATCGTTGCTGACCGCCTCGTAGGCCCGCGGGGAGACGGTGAGGATCATCGGTTCCCAGGCGTGATCCCGCAGGTATTCCGAGAACTTCAGGGTTCGCTGGATACCACTGCTCGTCCGCACGGGCGGGTAGTGGTAGGCAATCATCAGCACACGCTTGTCGGTCATGAACACTCTGCATCCGGGTCGCCGGCCCGGCCAGGCCTGGGTTCGACGGATGCCGGAAAATTTACTTTGAATTGAGGCGCGGAGTGTAACCGACACCCTTCATAAATTTTGCCAAATAGTGCTTCCGTCGGTCATTGTCCGTGGCGTGGCGGCGCGAGCCTGACGGTGGGGCGGGAGGCCGCCGAAAAGCTGATGTGGATCCAGGGAGATGTGCCGATGAAGCTGATCTGCAGCGGGCCGATGCACAGGAAGGTGGCGCTGCACAGCTTGTGGATGCCGAGCCTGCCGTGGGCGGCGAGGGATGTCGGGTTGTAGGCCGAAATGCGCGACATGCTCCAGCGGATGCCGCGTGCGTCCAGGTGGCTGTTGGCGGCATCCCAGAGCCGTGCAAACGTGCGCCCGATGCGGTGTTTCGGCTCCACGTGCACGTCATAGTCCCAGACGCTGGAGGTGGTGTCCGCCAGTTCATAGCGGCAGCGCACCTCGTCTTCGTCATAGGCGCCGTAGGCGAGCCACAGAAAACCGGTGAATTCGTCGCCGGAGCGCGCCACGAAGCACTGGGAGCGCTCCGCCATGCGCCGGGCGATGACCTCGGGAGGGCGGGGAAAGGAGGGGATCAGCGGATCGTCGGGCATCAGCTCGACGACGGGGTTCTTGGCCGACGGGCGGCAGGCCGCTTCTCCGCTGACCGGCTGGGCCACCAGGTAGTAGCGCATCAGCCGGGCATGCCGGCGGCTTCCCCGTTCCAGCAACTGGTGCAGGTAATACAGGCTGCCATCGAGGGCGCCCAGTTGTTTGAAGGTGTTGCGGAGGCGTTCAAAGGGCATTGTCGGACAGGGCCAGGGGCGCGAGGGTGCCGGGAGCCGGCAGGCGCGAAAGGTAACCGCTAAGCCTGTCCGGGTACTGTGGAAAAATGCAAAACAAGGATAATTTGACCTGATTGTTCCCGGTGCCGCGGCTCTGCAACGTACTTCACGGTCCGCCGGAGGAGCGTGTCGCATATAATGTGATGATATCAAGCCTGCCGTTTCCGGCGTTGCCCGGGGCGGTCTTGTGTCTGCATACTTGGATTTTCCCGACTGGAGTCTGCTTTTGGATACGAAGAACGAAGTGTTGTCGATTCTCGACGAAGTCCTGAGTCTGGGTGGCGCTGCTGCCCGGTTCGAGCTGGATACCCCGCTGCTGGGGGCCCTGCCTGATCTCGACTCCATGGCGGTCGTCGGTCTGATCAACATGATGGAAGAGCGCTTCGGCTTCGTCGTGGAAGACGACGAGATTGACGGATCCACCTTCGCAACGGTCGGTTCGCTCGTCGATTTCGTGAACGGAAAGCTTGCCTGAGTGGCGGGCGTCCTGCCCCGGCGGGAGGCGTTCTTCCTCCCGGGCGGGGTGACGGCAGGAGGTCGCTTCTGCCTGCTGACCCGCGCTGAAGCCCCCATAGGTACCCTCATCTTCGTTCATGCCTTCGCCGAGGAGATGAACAAGTCCCGGCGTATGGTGGCCCTGGCTGCTGCGGCTTTTGCCGGCTGTGGCTGGAACACCCTGCAGGTGGACCTCACCGGTTGCGGTGACAGCGACGGTGATTTCGGTGACGCCAGTTGGGCGGCCTGGAGCGGGGATGTGCACGATGCCTGGGCCTGGGCTGCGGAGCATCTCTCCGGCCCCGTAGCCTTTTGGAGCTTGCGCAGCGGTGCCCTCGTGCTGTCCGACTGGCTGCGCACAAGCGGCGTGGTTGCGCCCTTTCTGCTGTGGCAGCCTGTGGCCAATGGTCGTCAGCACCTTACCCAGTTCCTCCGCCTCAAGGCCGCCGGCGAGATGCTCGCCGATGCGGACGCCAAGGCTTCCATGGAGGCCATCCGCGGCAGTCTGCAGGCTGGCGACACGGTGGAGATCGCCGGATACAGCCTGTCTGCCGCCCTGGCGAGTGGCATGGAGGCGGCGACGCTGAGCCTGCCGGCCGCCTATGGGGCGCCGGTGGCTGCTTTCGAAGTCGGTCCCCCCGATCGAAGCGAAGTCTCGCCCGCCCTGAGGGTGCTGGTGGAGCGCTGGTCGAAGGCCGGTGTGCAGGTTCGCGCCGAGGCGGTGGCCGGCCCGGCGTTCTGGCAAACCCAGGAGATCGAGCTGTGCCCGGGGCTGATTGAAGCATCCGTGAAGGTGCTGGAGGATTTTTCATGACCGCCGCGCCGCGCAACTGGCAGGATCGTGCCGTGCTGTTCGATTGCGCCGGGGAATCCCTGGTGGGGGTCGTCTCGGCGCCCGAGGCGGTGGCCGAAACCGGCGTGCTGGTCATTGTCGGCGGGCCCCAGTACCGGGCCGGCTCCCACCGCCAGTTCGTGCTGCTGGCGCGCCATCTGGCTGCGCAGGGGGTGCCCTGCATGCGCTTCGACTACCGTGGCATGGGCGATGCCACCGGCCCGGCCCGGGACTTTGAATCCGTCAGTGAGGACGTGGAGGCGGCCATCGGCGCTTTCCTGAAGGCCTGTCCGGGGCTGCGTCAGGTGGTGCTGTGGGGCTTGTGCGACGGTGCCAGCGCCGTGTGCCTGTACCCCGCGCAGCGGGATCTGCGGGTGGTGGCGTCCGTGTTGCTGAACCCTTGGGTGCACACCCAGGCCGGCGAGGCCAAGGTCTTCCTCAAGCACTATTACCTGCAGCGCATCACCGACCCCTCGTTCTGGAAGAAGCTTGGCAGTGGCCAGGTGAGCTTTCTCAAATCCTTCGGCAGCCTGTTTTCCTTTGTGCGTGCGGCCCGCAAGGCACCGGCCGATGCCGGCGCAGCCATTGCCAGCGACGCCGCCGGCCCTTTCCCCGAGCGCATGGCCCGGGGGCTGGTGGGGCGCAAGGGCCCGCTGGCCATCTTCCTGAGCGGGCACGACTACGTGGCGCGGGAGTTCGACGATACCTGCAAGTCGAGTGCCGAATGGCGCAAGGCGTTGGCTGGTGCCGATCTGGACATCACCCGCTTTGCCGAGGCCGACCATACCTTCTCCGGCCCCGGAGAGGCCCAGGCCGTTGCCGAGGCGACCCATGCCTGGCTGCAGGCCAGAGGTCTGGCCCGCTGAGTCCTTCCACCGGGGGCAAGATGGCACTTTCCCCCGGTATCCTTCCTTCTCAGTGTTTGACGCTTTGCCCGAGCCGCTTCAGCTCGGGCAGGCACGAGCCACAGTTGGTGCCGCACTTGGTGCGCGTCTGCAGGGCTTCGAGGGATTCTCCGCTGCGGAAGGCCGCCAGGATGTCGTCCTCGGCCACATCGAAGCAGTTGCAGATCACCTTGCCCCGCGCTGCCTGACCCGCCGGAGGCTGGGTCAGGGGGGCGAGCAGCCAGGGGCGCACCGCGGCAGCCGAGTGCCCTTGCACCATCATGTCGGCCAGCCATTCGGCGGCCTTGGTTTCTCCGGCCAGGCGGACGGCGCTCAAGGAGTCGCCAGTCACCCGGGCCCGTTTTGCCACGTCCTTGCGGCTGTCCTGGTAGGACAGCACCTGGGTGGGGTCGTCCAGGGCCAGGTCCCGGTCCAGGGCTTCGAGCAGGGCCGGGGCGAGTTCCTCGCCGCGGGCCTTCAGCACCACGACGGGTGAGGTGCGTCCCGACAGGGTCAGGCTGGCATAGGGAAAGTGCGGCAGCCAGCGGCGCAGCTTGTCCATTACGTCCAGGGGATTGGGCTGCAGGCGGCCTTCGGCATCGGGTTCCGAGCGGCGCATGGCCACCAGGGCCTTGCCGGCGGTGTATTTGGCCACCTGTACCGCCGCGTGCTTGAGCTCGGGCTGCTTGGAGAAGGGGTCGAAGTTGCGCGGAAGCAGCACGTTGACCCCCTGGCCGCCCATGGTGTTGCCACCCCAGTGCATCGGCAGGAAGGTCTGGCCCGGGCGCAGGGTGGCCGATTCGATCACCTTCAGTACCACGGCACCACGCTTGCTCTTCACCTGCACCAGGTCGCCGCCAACCAGGCCGCGCCGCTCCATGTCGTCCTTGTGCATGTGCAGCAGGGGCTCGGCTTCGTGGCTGTAGAGGCGGGCGACCAGGCCGGTGCGGCTCATGCCGTGCCACTGGTCACGCAGGCGGCCGGTGTTGAGGTGCAGCGGGTAGCGGGCGCTCGGCGATTCGGCGGTGATACGGTGTTCGGTGACCACAAAACGGGCGCGGCCCGAGGCTGTCGGGAAGACGCCGTCCTCATAGAGCCGGACCTTGCCCTGGCTGGCGCCTTCGGGGAAGGGCCACTGCTGGGGGCCGGTGTTTTCGAGCAGGGCGTAGCTGAGACCGGTGATGTCCAGGTCGCGTCCGCGGGTGGACTCCCGGTGCTCGTTCCAGATCTGCTCGGGCGTGGTGTACGGGAACATCCGCGCGGCAAGGTCTCCCTTGCCCAGGCGGATGCCCAGACGCCGGGCGAAATCCACCACGATCGCCCAATCGTGGCGGGCTTCACCCGGCGTGGACACGGCGGCTCGGACGCGGCTGATGGTGCGCTCCGAGTTGGTGACGGTGCCTTCCTTCTCGCCCCAGGTGCTGGCGGGGAGCAGGAGATCGGCGTGGGCACAGGTTTCGGTGTGGCCGAAGGCTTCCTGTACGACGACGAATTCGGCTTTCTGCAGGGCCTCGTGGATCAGGGCCTGGTCGGGCATCGACTGGGCCGGGTTGGTGCAGGCGATCCACACCGCCTTGACCTCGCCGGACTTCAGCCCTTCGAACAGCTCCACGGCGCTCTTGCCCGGCTTCTCGGGGACGTTTTCCACTCCCCACAGGGCGGCGACTTCGGCCCGGTGCTGGGGGTTGGCCATGTCCCGGTGGGCGGAGAGCAGGTTGGCCAGGCCACCTACCTCGCGCCCGCCCATGGCATTGGGCTGGCCGGTGAGGGAGAAGGGGCCGGCGCCGGGGCGGCCGATCTGGCCGGTGGCCAGGTGCAGGTTGATCAGGGCCGAGTTGTTGTGGGTGCCGAAGCTGTACTGGTTGAGCCCCTGGCAGTACATGGACAGGGTTGCCGGCGAGGTGGCGAAGATCTGCGCCGCCTGCTCGATGGCCTTGCGCTCCAGACCGCAGATCGTCGCCGCCATGCTCGGCGTGTATTCGCGGACGATCTTCTTCAGCGCATCGAAGCCTTCGGTGTGGGCCTCCACGTAATCCCGGTCCACCCAGCCTTCCCACAGCATGACGTGGAGCATGGCGTTGTAGAGGGCGATGTCGGTGCCGGGCAAGAGGGGCAGGTGCAGGTCGGCGGCCTCGGCCGTGTCGGTGCGGCGGGGGTCGATGACCACCAGCTGCATGTCCGGATTGGCCTTGCGGGCGTCCTCGATGCGGCGGAAGGCGATGGGGTGGGCGAAGGCGGTGTTGCTGCCGGTGATGAACAGGGCGCGGGTGTGGGCGATGTCCTCGTAGCTGCAGGGCGGGGCATCGGCGCCCAGGCTCAGCTTGTAGCCGGCCACGGCGCTGGACATGCAGAGGCGGGAGTTGGTGTCGAGGTTGTTGGTGCCGATCAGGCCCTTCACCAGTTTGTTGAAGACGTAGTAGTCCTCGGTCAGCAGCTGGCCGGCGCCATAAACGGCAACGGCGTCGGGGCCGTGCTCGGCGACGATGGCGGCGAAGCGCTCGGCGGCGGCATCCAGAGCCGTGTCCCAGCTCACCCGCTCACGGGGCTGGGTACGGTCACTGCGCAGTTCGGGGTAAAGCGCCCGGGCGATCAGGGTTTCCGGGGCGCTGGAGAGGTGCAGGGTCGAGCCCTTGGTGCACAGGCGGCCGAAGTTGGCCGGATGATCCGGGTCGCCCTTTACGCCGACAATGCGCCCGGCTTCATGTTCGATCACAACACCGCAGCCGACGCCACAGTAACAACAGGTAGATTTGGTTTCTGCCATCACGACTCCTCTGATGGCAGGAATTAGCAAGCCTTGTGCCATGCAGCAGAAGGGCTGTTCCGGCGTCCTTTGGGGCTTTGTCCGCACCAAAGCGGGGTGTGTCGGTGCGGGGATGGTGCATGCCTGGCGGGCGCGCACCATCTTCGGGCGCGGGCCGGGGTGGGCCCGGCCCGGCTTTCAGGCGTTTGTCCTGGGGCTTGCCGAGCGCCGCCGCGGTTTTCTGGTGGCGGCGGTGCTGTCTTCGCCTGCGCCGGGCCGGCCGCTCAGGCCTTGCGCCACCGCCTGCAACACTGCGGCCCGGTCCGTGTCGCCGGCCTGCTTCCGGCCTGCGAGGAACTCGCACAGCAGGTCCAGCTGGCGTACCACCGAATCGATGGCCCGGGGCGAGGGGGCCAGGGACTGGATGGCGTCCCGGTAGGTGGCCAGCAGATAGTCGGCCGGGGAGCCTGTGCCGGCGGGGGTTTGATCTGTCCTCAGCCACTGGGCGAGGGCGGCATCGGCCTGCATCACGGCGTCGAAGAAATCGAAGCTCCGGCGGAAACGCGCCCGGGTGGCGGTGATACACACCTCCACGTCGGCGTCGGTGGCACCGGGCTGGCCGAGCAGGGCGTCGAGCTGCACGCGGTTGATGCGCCCGTAGGGGTTCCAGCCGGGGGTGGCCGGGTCGCCCTCGCCGGTGGCGTAGGCATCCCGGGCCTGGGTCAGCAGCCCGGCGACCTCCGCCCACCCCCGCTGGCTGCGGACCGCCAGCAGGGCCTTGCGCTTGAGGGCGCTGCCCAGGAGGAACTGGCGCTCGGGGTTGGGGGTGGCGGGGCCGAGCCGGGTGAGCAGGGCTTCGAGCCGCCCGATGGCGGTGTCGAGCAGGGCGCTGGCCTCGGCCAGGCGCTGCAGATCGGGGGGCGAGCCTGCCTCGCTTCGGCGGGCGGCTTCCCGGGCCTCGATGTTGGCGAGCAGCTCGATACTGGCGATGGGTACCCCGTACAGGGACGAATCCGCGGCGACGGCCTGGAGCAGGGCGCTCCTGGCGGCCTCGAAACCAGCGCCCTGATATTCGGCGTAGAGGCGCCCCAGGGCGGCCTGGAGGTCGGGCCGGGCCTGCCAGGCGGCCGGAACGGCGTTGAGGCGGGTGGTGATCCGGCGGGTCAGGGTCTTGAAGTCACCGCCGCCGCCGGGCAGCCGGCAGTCCAGCCGGCGCTGCTCCAGCCAGTCGATCAGCTCGTCGGGCGCCTGCATCGGCGCGTCGTCCCGCTCCACCCGGGGAGCCTGCCGCAGCTGGAAGGCCGGGTCGCCGTAGGCCTGGTAGGCGCCCCAGGTGTTGCAGTCCGGGTGCGTGTCGAAGGTGGCATTGCGGGCCTTGAAGATGGCATCGCCGAAGCGGGCGCCCTGAATCGTCATCTGCCCGAAGAAGGCCTCGGCGAAGGTCCGGGCGGCGTCGTCGCGCACTTCCCAGCCGGCCGCCACCACGCAGCGCACCCCCATGTCGATGAGCTCCCGGGCCAGGCTGGCGGCGAGGCGGTTGCCTCCGCCTTCATTGATGCCGGCCTTGCCCAGGTTGCAGCAGCTCAGATAGACCAGGTCGGGCACGTTCTCCATCAGGGCGATCTCGGTGGCCGACAGGAGCAGCCCGTCGGACAGCACCACGCCGCTGCGCCAGCTGCCGTCCCGGGCCTGGCGGGCATAGATGCCATGGGCACAGATCACCACGATCCGCCAGGGGCGGGCGAAGAGGCCGGCGAACACCTGGGTGGCGGTGGCGTCGGGGGGGATGTGATTGACGTCGTAGCCGGAGGCTTCCAGTACAGCCACCGCGGCTTCGCCTTCGCGGGCCGCTTCAGCAAGACTGGGGAGCTCATCCCAGCCCGGGCTGCCGTCGGGTCTGGGCGTAGCCTTCCAGCCCGGCGGGCCGAACTGGGCATGGAAGCCCTCGCTGCTCGGGTTGGCGATCACGCAGGCGCTCAGGGCGTCGGTGCGGATCACCTCGCGGCGGAAGGCGGTCGTGGCGAACTGGCGCACCATCCGGGTACTGCGGATGAGGGGCTGACCGTCGGCCTCCAGCATCTCCCAGGGCAGGTTGGCGGTGCCCTCGTCCACCACCAGGATCAGGTTGCTGGTCTTGCGGGCCACGGCCTTGAACTCGAGGGGGACGAGCAGCTGGAAGAGGGTGTTGCCGAAGCGGGTGTCTGGCGAGTAGGAGGTGCTGCCCGGACCGTTGAGGGTCCGGTCCACCAGGGTTTCCACCAGGCCTGGCTGGCGCTGCTGGATGATGGATTCGGCGCGGGCCTTCTCACCCATGTAAACAAAGCGCAGGCGCCGGGCGTGACGCACCACGGGGGCGCCGTCGTCGCGGTCAGTGTCGTCCCCGTCGGCGTCGCTGACTGCCAGGCGCGGCCAGTAGTCGCCGAAGGGGGTCAGGCTGAGGCGCTGACGCACGCCTTCGCCGGTCTGCAGCTCTTCGGCGATGTCCAGGCGTGCTTCGAGGCGCAGCAGATCGCTGGCCAGCACCTCGTCGAGCTGACGCAGGGCGTGGGCTGCGGAGAGGGCGGCGTCCCGGTAGACCTCGATCAGTTCGAGGCGGGTGATCACGGCCCGACGGGCCCCGTCGCGGCCCACGGCCCCTTCGGCGAACTCCCGGTTGGCCCGCAGCACCCCCAGCACGATGGCCTTGAGCGCATCGGCGCCGTCCAGCTGGGCGGCGGAGTTGGTGCCGATCAGCAGGCTGGCCAGGCTCAGCTCGATTTCTCCGTCGGCCTGGGTGGTACCGCCGGCTACGGCCTCCTCGGTGTAGCGATCGGCGGCGTGGAGCAGGTAGCGCAGCGCGCCGGCGCGGACGGCTTCGGTGACGCCCTCGGCCGACAGCTTGCCCATTTCCCCAAGCCCCACCACCACGGCGCCGCGGCCGGTCCCGCGCAGGCGCTCTTCGCGGCTGCGGGGGGCCAGGGCCACGGTGGCGTTGCCCAGATCCCCGGTGTGGATGCCCAGACGCTGGCGGTGGCTGAGGGCGCCGTCTACCAGCCAGCGGTCGATGACCGCCTCGGCGCCGGAGATCGGGTCGCCCCGGTAGTGCCCGCACATCAGCGGGACCTGCACGAAGCGCAGATCCATCGCCCGCACCGATACGGCCAGGGCCCGGCGGCTGCCGCGAATCTGCACCCGGGGCCGACCGCCCAGGGCCCGGCTGGTCAGCTCCAGGGGCGTGGGGTAGGCGGGCGGTGGGCCGCCCCGGTAGCAGGTGAGGCGATCGGCCTCGGCCGCGCCACGGCTGACGGGCAGGCGCCCCAGGCGGCTGGCACTGCCCTGGGCGAGCAGGGACTGGATCTCGCCGAAGTACTTCTCGGTGCTGGTCAGGCCCATGTGGTCGGCGGGCATGTACCAGTAGCGGTCCTCGGGCAGGCCGGCAAGGTACCCGGATTTCCAGGTGACGGAGCCGTCGCCGTTGGGGGTGCCGCGCAGGGCCACACCCACCGGTGTGTCGCCGTCACGCTGGATGAGGAGGCCGCAGGGGGTGTTGTCGGCCTGACCGAAGACGTAGGCGATGCGCTCCGGCGCCTCCTGCACCCAGCGGGTGTCGGCGACAGCCTTCCAGAAGTCGCTTGCGGCCTGAAGTGTGGCCTGCGCCGGGCGGCCCGCCAGATGCCGGCCGAACCAGAAGTCGTTGTTGAGGGCGGCCAGATCCACCCAGGTCTGCTCGGCGTAGAAGTCGTGCTCCGCGACCCCGGCGGTATCCACGAAGCCCGGCGCCGGCAGCAGATGCACCGCGCCGGGAAACCCCGCCACGATGTCGAGGATGGCCTGCATGCCGTGCTGCAGGTCGGCCCGGGCCAGGGTGCGGATGGTGTCCGACTGGCCGAGCAGGGTCTCGACGAAGAGGTGGGAACCGTTGTTGGGGGTGCCCAGCATCAGCAGGCGGCCGCCGGGGCGGGCCACGATGTCCCGCCACAGGGTGGAGTCGGCGGCAAAGGCGGCGCGCGTCACCAGCCCGCCCATGCTGTGGGCGAGGATGCGCACCGGCTGGTTGGGGTGGCTGACCAGGGCCTCGCGCAGGGTGGTGGCCAGGCGCTGGCCCAGGGCCAGGATGGGCTGACGCCAGTCGTAGTCGAAACGGACGACCCGGTGGCTGCCGTCGAGCCAATCGGCGAGTTCGCCGTAGGCCAGGTCCACCAGCCCGTCGGTGCTGACGCCGCGGCCGCTGTCCATGGCGATGCGGGTGAGCTTGCCGCTGGCCAGGGCCAGGGGGGCGAGCCATACGCGCTGGTTGTCGGCCTTGAGGTGGGAGCCCATGATGCCCGGCACATACACCACCACCGGCATGCTGTCGGCGGGGCGCTCGTCGCCACCACGGCTCACCCGGCGCGGGCGAACGGCGTCGGGCTCGGGCAGGCCGAGGGGCTGCCAGGGTTCGAGCCTGTCCGGATCGGGGGCCACCAGCCACTGGTGGAGGGCCGTGGGCAGGGGCACGTTGCGGCTCTTCACGTCGTCCCGGAAGTAGCGGAAGTGATTGACCTGCGGGCCGTGCACGTAGATGGCCCGGACACCCCGGGCCCGGTTGGCCAGCCCGCCGTACATGGAGTCGGTGTCCACCACCAGGTCGTTGCGGGCCCGGTCGAAGAGGGCCCAGTCCACGAACATCACGCCAACCCGGTGGAAGAAGCTGTTGGGGTCGCCTTCCACGTCTCCGGCAATCAGGGCGACCCGCACGGAGGGGGCCATCGCGGCGCGGCCCAGCAGCGTGCCGATGGGGGCTTCCGGCAGCATGGCCTCGATGCCCGGCACCACACCGGGCTGGATGCGCTTGTCGGCGATTTCGAGGACGACGCGGGTGAGAAAGCGCAGGGCTTCGTTAGTGATGCGTTTGGCCGTCTCCCCGGCGACGGGCGATGCGGCGCTCCCCACCAGGGCGCCCACGCCCCAGGCACCGAAGCGGCGCACGCCGTTGAGAAGGCCACTGAGGAAGAGGTCGAGGTTGTCGGAGAGCAGGGCGGTGCCCCGTGCCGGGCAGCCCACCCGTACGTAGCGTTCGATACGCAGGCGCTTCTGCTTCATCAGCCCGACGAGTTCGCGCAGGGCGGCTTGTTCAAGGGCTTCGCCCTTCAGGCGTTCTGCCTTCAGCGCGGGGTCCTGGCGTTCGGCGTCGGCCTCGTCGGGGCGAGGCGGACGGGTGTATTGCTCAATCAGCTCGTCGAGTTGGGGGTCGTGGGGGTCGAGGGCCAGCAGGTCGCCCACGAGCCCCCCGCGGGAGTGGGTGACCAGGTGCAGGCGAGCGTCGTCGGGGAGGGTGCGCAGCAGGCGCAGGGCGTTGTCGATGGGGCTTTCGGAGAAGGTCCGGTGCTCGAAGCCGAAGATGCGGCCGCTGAAGGCGTTGTCGATCTCTCGCCAGGCCTTGCTGGCCGGCAGGGCGCCAAAGCCGCTCAGGGTGTGGGAGCCGGTGCCGTGGATGAACAGCAGGGCTGGACCGGCCGCCAGGGCCGCGGCCAGCTGCGGGCTGCCTTCGGTGCAGCGGTCTGCCGGGGTCAGCTCGCCGCCGCGCCAGGCGTAAATGCCCGGGGGGCCGGCGAGACGGCTCTCGATGGCTTCCATCAGGGCTTTCGCGCCTTTGCGCGAGGCCCAGTCCACGGCCTTGTCTTCGAGCTTCTCGCGGAGCTGCTCCAGGGCGGCGTCGATGATCTCGTCCCGGCCGATCTCCAGCTCGCTGATCTTGCGCCAGATCCAGTCTGCCGCACCGCGGGTGGTGGCCCGGTTGTCGCGGAAGCGGGCGAAGTCGATGGCGCCGTCTGCGTCCAGCAGTTCGGGCCGGGTGCGCCGGAGCTGGGCGGCGAGCACGTCGGCGTGCATGAAGACGGTGCTGCCGTCCACGGTTTCGAGGGCCAGCAGGCCGATGTCGTCGCCGAGGGCCTCGCTGCTGGGGGCGTCACTGCTGCGGCTGGCCGGGGCGAGGGTCCAGCTGCGCTTGACGCTGACGTTGGGCAGAAGTGTTTCCGTTCTGCCGTCTGCGGCACGGCTGCCCGGTATGGAAAGGGTGCCTGGCAGAGAGGGCGTATCGCCCTGTGCCTGGTGGCCGAGGGGCAGGCGGAACAGGGGGCGGGGGGCGGGGCTGCTCATGGCGGGGTCCTCGGCGCGGCGGATCGTTCCGGGCGCGTGACGATCAGGGGCGGGAAGGGCCGGTCAGGGATGCCGGCCCGGGGGGGCTCAGGCGAAGACCTTCCAGGCGCGGGCGGTACGCGTGCCGAAGATCTGCGGGTTCTGGGGCAACTGGTTGGTGGGCAGGTAGGCCGGGGTGATCTTCTTGAACCAGTCCTGGTAGGTGGCGCTGGCGGGCAGGGCGGCCAGGGCCTTCAGGGCGTAGTAGGTGAAGGCCCCGTTGGGGCGACCCTTGAAGCTGGTGTCCCAGCTGAACTGGGTGTCGGTGCAGCCGGCCAGCAGGAGGTCTCCACCGCTGCGGGTCAGCCCTCCTATCGTGGGGAGGCGGGCGGCGCGGGCGTCCGGCAGCTCGTCGGCCTTCATCCACACCTCCGGCGGCAGGAAGCGTGCCCGGGGCATGCCGGGGTCCAGGTCGCTGTTGTCGCCCCGGGTGACGCTGCCCGAGTGACAGCTGTCGGAGATCAGCAGCACGCGCACGCCGGCCGCCCGGCTGGCGAGGAGCGGGGCCAGCTCGTCGTCCAGCAGCACCTTGCCGGAGCCGATGTCCCAGGGGCACAGGCCTTCGTCGCGGCCGTCGGGTTCGTCGCCATTGCGGTCGGGCACCCAGGTGCCGTGGCCGGAGTAGGTGATCACCAGGGTATCGCCCTTGGCTGCGCCGCCTACCAGGCTGCTGATGCCGGCCACCATGGCCGCCTTGGTGGCCTGGGCGTCGATGAGCTTGGTGACGGTGAAGCCCCGGGCGGTGAGGGTGGCGGCCCAGTCGGTGGCGTCATTGACGCAGCCTGAGAGGTCGTTCTGGGTGCCGGGGTAGTCGTTGATGCCGATGCACAGCGCCTTTTTGCTCATGATCCGTCTCCCTTTCGTGTCCGCCACCGGGGGCTGCCGAGGCTGCCGGCGGGTGCGCTGGGGCCCGGCACGCGGCCGGGCTATGGAATATGGATTTAAGCACCCGTGCTTGAAAGGTCAACGGCTTCTGCGCCGCGCCGGTGGGGGCTGTCAGACGCGTGGTATCTGGCTGAGCTCGCGCAGGGCGGCAACCTGGTCGAGGATGGGCTGGGGCACGGGCAGGTTGCCGTCCAGCATGGCGCGGATCAGGGCGGCGTTGGCCTGCACCTCGGGGTTGTCGGGCTGGCCCTCGATGGGCGGTGCGCCGCCCTCTTCGGCGGGGAAGGCCACGCTGGCCTGGCCGTGGATGAAGGCCTCCAGGCGGGGCCGGCGGCGGGGGTTGGCAAAGGCCTCGCCCTCGGTGCCCCGCAGCAGCATGGCCACGCCGCCCTGGGCGACCAGGTGGGTGTGGATGCGCTCCAGGTACTCCGGGTGGGTCATGGATACGACGCGCACGCTGTGGCCGGGGGCGGGGTCGAGGAGCTTGGCCAGGGTGTGGGCGCTGTTGCGCACGCCCAGACGCGGGCGCAGGGCGAGCAGCGGCGCCAGGCCGGGGGCCAGGGTGTCGAGGGGCAGGCAGGCCAGGTGGCGGGTGGCCAGCTGCGCTTCGGCGTCGGCGATGCTGGCGGCCGGGCGGATGTCCAGGGCGTCGAGCAGCTCAAAGGGGCTCACCCGGCTGTCGAAGTCGTGGCGGCCCTGGATCAGCACCGGAACGCCTTCCCGGGCCAGCAGCAGGGCCAGCAGGGGCATCAGGTTGGCCTGGCGGCGGGCGCCGTTGTAGGTGGGCAGCACCACCAGGCGGGGGCCGGGGGGTACGGCGATGGGCGTGGTGCGGGCGTCCAGGGCACGCTGGAAGCCGAGCAGCTCGTCCAGGGATTCGGCCTTGATGCGCATGGACAGGATGATGGCGCCCAGCTCCAGGTCGGGCACCCGGCCGTCCATCATGTCGCCGAACAGGGCTTCGGCCTGATCGACGCTGAGGGGCTTAGAACCTTTCGGCCCGCGGCCGATCTCCTTGATGAATGGGGCGTAGGACATGGTGGGGCGCCGGTGTGAGTTGGACAGTGCGGCAAGTGTAGCGGATGCGGCGGCGCAGCAGACACGCTGCAGCGGGTGGCGTCCGGGCCCCGGTGGCGGCAGGCTGCGGGTTTTTGCACGGATCGGGAGTGGCGTGATGAAGCGAGGGTGGAAGGGGTGTCTGGGTCTAGGGCTGAGTCTGGGGCTGGGCCTGGCGGCGACGCTGGCGGGGGCGGCGGAGCTGCCCGTGGAGCGCCTGCGGGTGCCGCCGGGCTTTCGCATCGAGGTGCTCACCGACCAGGTGCCCAACGCCCGGGGCATGGCCCTGGGCGACTTTGTGGATGGCCGAGGCGTGGTGTACGTGGGTAGCCGCGAGGCGGGCCAGGTTTACGGGGTCGAGATCGACAGGGGGCGGGCCGGCAAGGTGCATGTGCTGGCCCGGGGGCTGACCCAGCCGGTAGGCGTGGCCTGGCGGGCGGGCAGCCTGTATGTGTCGGGGGTGTCGCGCATCGTGGCCCTGGATGGGGTTGGCACTCGGCTGGCCAAGCCGCCCGCCCCCCGGGTGGTGACCGACCGCTTCCCCCAGGAGCGCCACCACGGCTGGAAGTTCATCGCCTTCGGCCCGGACGGCTGGCTCTACGTGCCGGTGGGCGCGCCCTGCAATGTGTGCGACCGGGATGCCGAGGGTTTCGCGACGATTCAGCGCATCCGCCCGGATGGCAGTGGAGCCGAGGTCGTGGCCCGCGGGGTGCGCAACACCGTGGGCTTCGACTGGCACCCCCAGGATGGTGCCCTGTGGTTCACCGACAACGGCCGCGACATGCTGGGTGACGAGCTGCCCTCGGATGAGTTCAACCGGCTGGGACGCCCGGGGGAACACTTCGGCTTTCCGTTCTGCCATCAGGGCGACGTGCCCGACCCGGAGTTTGGCAAGGCCCGCGCCTGCAGCGCCTTCACGCCGCCTGTCGCCAGGCTGGGCGCCCACGTGGCGGCCCTGGGCATGCGGTTTTACCGGGGCAGCCAGTTTCCGGAGGCCTACCGGCACAACGCCTTCATTGCGGAACATGGGTCGTGGAACCGCAGCCGCAAGTCGGGCTACCGGGTGGTCCGGGTGATTGCCGACGCCCAGGGCAGCAATGCCCGCCAGGAGGTGTTTGTGGATGGCTGGCTGCAGGTGGATGCCAGCGGGCGCGAGGACGTGTGGGGGCGGCCTGCCGACGTGCTGGAGCTGCCCGATGGGTCACTGTTGATCAGCGACGACCGGGCCGGGGCGATCTACCGGGTGAGCTACGGAGGCTGAGGGGGTGCGCCCTGATTGCGCTGGGGGCCGGCGGCGGCTAGGCTCGCTCCTTTTTTCCGGCAACAGGGATACGTCATGAAGGTTGGTTTCATTGGTCTTGGCATCATGGGGCGGCCCATGGCCCTCAATATCCTCAAGGGCGGCTTCGAACTCACCGTGTGGGCGCGCCGCGCCGAATCCATGGCGCCGCTGCTCGAGGCCGGTGCCAAAGGCGCAGCCAGCGCCGCCGAGGTGGCGGCGGGCTGTGACGTGGTGTTCTCCATGGTGGCTGATGCGGCCGACGTGGAGCAGGTGGCCCTGGGTGCCGGCGGCGTGGCCGAAGGGGCCCGCGCCGGCCTGATCTACGTGGACATGAGCACCATCGCCCCGGCAGCGGCCGAGTCGATCTCGGCCCGCCTGAAGGACAAAGGCGTGACCATGCTCGACGCGCCGGTGTCGGGTGGCGAGGTGGGGGCCATCAATGGTGGCCTGACCATCATGGTGGGCGGCGATGCCGACGCCTTTGCCAAGGTCGAACCCCTGTTTGCCCGCATGGGCAAGGCGGCCACCCTGATCGGTGGCCCGGGGGCCGGGCAGGTGGCCAAGGCCTGCAACCAGATCCTCACCGGGGTGGGGGTGCTGGCGGTGGCCGAGGCCTTCAACTTCGCCCGCAAGAGCGGCGTGGACGCCGGCAAGGTGCGTGAGGCCCTGCTGGGCGGCTTTGCCTACAGCCGCATCCTGGAGAACCACGGCCAGCGCATGCTCGACCGCAACTTCAAGCCCGGCTTCAAGGCCTGGATGCATCAGAAGGACATGAACATCGTGATGCAGGAGGCCCACCGCCTGGGCCTGATGCTGCCCAGCAGTGCCGCTACCGCCCAGCTCTTCAACGCCATGGTGGGTAGCGGGATGGGCGAGGAGGACTCGGTGGCCGCCCTCAAGCTGCTGGAAAGCCTGTCGGGGGAATGAGGTGAAGGTCGGATTTGTCGGACTGGGGGTGATGGGGCGCCCCATGGCCGGGCACCTGCTGGCGGCTGGCCATGAGCTGGCGGTGTGGGCCCGGCGGCCGGAGTCGGCGGCTCCCCTCGCGGCAGCCGGCGCGCGGCTCTGCGCCACGCCGGCCGAGCTGGCCCGGAGCTGCGAGGTGGTGATCTCGGTGGTCACCGCCAGCGCCGACGTGGAGGCCCTGGCCCTGGGGCCGGATGGCCTCATCGAGGGCTTTGCTCCCGGCGGCATCCACGTGGACATGAGCACCATTGCCCCGGGCTCCGCCCGCAAGCTGGCGGCCCGCTATGCACAAAAGGGCATCGGCTGGCTGGACGCACCGGTGTCGGGGGGCGAGCTTGGGGCGCGGGACGCCACCCTGGCCATCATGGCCGGCGGCGAGGCCGACGTGCTGGCCCGCGTCCGGCCGCTGCTGGCCTGCCTGGGCAAGACCGTGGTGCACATCGGCCCGGCCGGTGCCGGACAGGTGGCCAAGGCCTGTAACCAGATGATCATGGTCAACGCCATCCAGGCCTGCGCCGAGGCCATGCGCCTGGCCGGTGCCCATGGGGTGGACCTGCACAAGGTGCGCGAGGCGCTGCTGGGCGGCTCGGCCGGCTCCCGGGTGCTGGACGTGATGGGGGATCGCATGGCCCACCGCGACTTTGCCGCCGGCATCCAGTCGCGTCTGCACCACAAGGACTTCGCGATCCTGATGGAGGAGGCCCGCCAGCTCGGCGCGCCCCTGCCGGTGGCTGCCCAGACCTGGCAGCAACTCAATGCCCTGATGGCGCTGGGGGGCGGGAGGGACGATACCGCCAGCCTGCTGCGCGTGCTGGAGCCCGGGCAGTCTCCCGGAAGTGTTTAAGGGAAATGACATGAAGCAAATCTCGCGTCGCCGCATGGCCGGCCTGCTGTGCGCCGGCCTTGGGCTCACCGTGCTGGGGGGCTGCGCCGGATTCCAGTTCGGCATGCAGAAACCGGAGGTGACCGTGGTGGACATCCGGCCCCTGGATGCCACCTTGCTGGAGCAGCGCTTCGTGCTCAGCCTGCGGGTCACCAACCCGAACAGCGTCGAGATTCCGATTGAAGGCCTCACCTTCCGCCTCGACCTCAGCGGCCAGCAGTTTGCCACCGGGGTCAGCAACCGCCCGGTGGTGATCCCCCGCCTCGGCGAGGGCATCGTGGAGGTGACCGCCACCACCAGCCTGCCCCGCCTGCTGCGCCAGTTCCGCGAGCTGGCCAAGATGCGCGACAAGGTCGAATACCGCCTCCGCGGCCGGCTGGTGACCGGCAACTTCGGTGGTTTCGATTTCGACCAGACGGGGGAAGTTGGCTTGCCGAAGGGCTTTGGCGAGGCAGGGCGCCGAGAGAGCGCACCGCCGACGGAGCGTTTCTAGGAGCTGTGGTCGGGTGGGTTGGGAGTGGGCTTGTCCGATGCACGGCCAGCGTGATGTCACGCTCCGGTGGGGGCGAGTTCATTCGCCCTCGGACTGTTGAGCGTTGCTGGTGGGTTTTCCGTCGTTTTTCGTGACGTTGGCCGGGTGTTCGCCCCGGCGGGCGACCTTCTTCTTTGCTTCGCCAAAGAAGAAGGCAAGAAAGGCGA
>NZ_JAKLLN010000239.1 GCF_023150065.1 Zoogloea sp. | reverse complement strand
CCGGCACCCGCGTCGACGTGCAGGCCGGGGCGGGCGAGGGCGGCTTCGTGCTGCGGGTGGAAGACCGCGGGCCCGGCGTGGCCGAGGCCGACCTGGAGGCGATCTTCGAGCCCTTCCACCGCGGCGGCAACGGGCACGCCACCGGCGGCTTCGGGCTCGGGCTGGCCATCGCGCGGCGGGCGGTGGAGGCCCACGGCGGTCGCATCCGCGCCAGCAACCGGGCTGGCGGCGGCCTGTGCGTCGAGATCCATCTGCCCCTCGTGCCTGCTGCGGCGCAAAAGGATTGACCCCCGGCCGGGGCAAGCTGTTAGAATCCGCGCCGTGGCGGGTCTCCCCGCATTGCAGCGCGGTGAACCTGGTCAGGGCCGGAAGGCAGCAGCCACAGCCGTTCCCTGCAAGTGCCGGGGGTCAGGCTCGCCACCCTCATTCAGAAATGGGCGCCCATCGTGGCGCCCATTTCATTTTGTGCGGCCGCTTGCCGGGCGCGTCTTCGCCGCTGCCGGCCTGTTAGAATCCCG
>NZ_JAKLLN010000238.1 GCF_023150065.1 Zoogloea sp. | reverse complement strand
ACCCGTCGGAGGTGGTGGCGGTAATCACCCAAAAACTCCGGCTCAGGTTGCGGTACGTCACCGGAATACCCGCCAGCCCCGGCACGGCGATGCTGCTGGAGATGCCGGGAATGTAGGTGGCCGGAATGCCATACGATTGGGCGTACTCCATTTCCTCAAAGCCGCGTCCGAACACGAAGGGGTCGCCGCCTTTGAGCCGCACGACATGGCCGTGTTCCCGGGCCATTTCGACGATCAGGGCATTGATCTCGTCCTGCGTGAATTTTTTGAAATTCCGGCGTTTGCCCACGAAGATGCGTACGGCCGGGGGCGGCGCGTATTCGAGCAGTTCCTCGCTCACCAGCGCGTCGTACAATACCGCGCCGGCACTTTGCAGGGCGCGCAGGCCTTTGAGCGTGAGCAGTTCCGGATCGCCGGGGCCGGCGCCCACCACGCTGAGGCGGGGAGTCGGATCAGATAACATAGTCGGGTTCGATATTTTTGATCATACCGGCCGCCACGGTTTGGCAGGTATTTTCA
>NZ_JAKLLN010000237.1 GCF_023150065.1 Zoogloea sp. | reverse complement strand
ATACGGGCTTTCTTGTCGTCGATGTCCTGCAGGTCATCAAGGCGGATCTGGTGCGGGCGGGGCACCGGCACCAGCGCTACCGAATTGTGCTTGCGGCGCCAGCGGAAGGCGGTGGAGGCGGCCCAGTCGGGGGCGGTGGGTTCGGCCGGGAGTAGGCCTTCGAGGCGCTCGAGCAGGCGCTCGGCGCGGGCCAGGAATTGGTTGAGGTCAGTCATGGGGCGGGGTGTCGGTGTCTTTGTTCTTCGGGGCGCGCAGGGCCAGCCACACGATGGCGAGGAGCACCGCGGCGATGCCGATTTCGAGGCCGATCAGCCACATGCTGCGCTCCTTTCGTAAGCCCGGGCCGGCGTGGCGCTGGTTATACTCGGGCGGCTATTGATTGCCAGCCGCGAGTGTACCCCATCCATGTTTCCCGTTTTTCGTCCCGCCCGTTCCATCCGCCTGATTCCCGCGCTTGTCGCGCTGCTCCTCACTGCCTGTGCGACGGCTCCGCGCCCGGCCGGCGAGTCGCAGCCCCGTC
>NZ_JAKLLN010000236.1 GCF_023150065.1 Zoogloea sp. | reverse complement strand
CCGCGGCCCGCCAAGGCCTGGGACCGGGCCGGCCTGGTGTTGCACTGCAGTTCGTTCTCGAAGACGCTCGCGCCGGGCTACCGCATCGGCTGGGTGGCGGCCGGGCGCTTCGCCACCCGCGTGGGCCAGCGCAAGCTGATGGGTTCGCTGGCGGCGCCGGTGCCCTCGCAGGAGGGCTTGAGCGAGTACCTGCAACACGGGGGCTATGACCGCCACCTGCGCCAATTGCGCCAGGCCCTGGCCAGGCAGCACGGGGTGGTGCAGCGGGCCATCGCGAAGCACTTTCCGCCGGGCACGCGCAGCACGCAGCCCGAGGGCGGCTACTTCGTCTGGGTCGAGTTGCCGCCGGGCACCGATGCGCTGGCGCTGCACCGGCTGGCGCTCTCGCAGGGGGTGAGCACCGCGCCGGGCCACCTCTTCTCTGCGGACCGGCGCTTCGCGCACCACCTGCGCATCAACTTCGGCCACCCGGGCGACGCGCGCATCGAGCCGGCGCTCAAGACCGTGGGGCGGATCGCCC
>NZ_JAKLLN010000235.1 GCF_023150065.1 Zoogloea sp. | reverse complement strand
TCAGCGTTGGCACTGGTGGCAAGACCTGGTACTCCACCACCCCGGGCACCTGGACCGCCGGCACCATCAGCGACGCGGGCACCGCCAACCTCAACGCACTCGCCAGCAACGGCGCCACCGTGGTGGCCGTGGGCGACAACGGCCGCATCGTGTACTCCACCGACGGCCAGAGCTGGACCCCCGCCGCCGCCGTGCCGGCCAGCACCCCCAACCTCTACGGCGTCACCTACTCCGTCAAGGGCCAGTGGATCGCCGTGGGCGCCAACTGCACGATGCTCACCAGCACCGACGGCAGCACCTGGACCACCCAGGCGGTCACCCTCAGCGGCGCCGGTTGCACCGATCTGCGCAGCGTCGATACCGTCGCCGTCACCACCAACAGCGTCACCACCTACTACTTTGCCGCAGTGGGCACCGGCGTTACCGGCGGAGCCATCGTCACCAGCAGCGACGGCAGCACCTTCACCCAGCTGGCCGACGTGGGCAGCACGCCGCTCTACGCGGTGGCAGCCTCGGCCGAC
>NZ_JAKLLN010000234.1 GCF_023150065.1 Zoogloea sp. | reverse complement strand
CAAGCTATACCCGGTGTTGTTCCGGATGTTCCGTGAGCTGCGGCCGGCGATCGTCCACACCCGCAACATCGCCGCTCTCGAGATGCTGGTGCCGGCGTGGCTGGCTGGCGTGCCGGTGCGCATCCATGGCGAGCATGGCTGGGACCACAACGACCGGGAAGGCTCGAACAAGAAGTACCAGCTGGTCCGCCGGCTGTATTCAGTCTTCGTGTCCCGCTATGTGGCTCTGTCGCGCAAGATCGAATCGTACCTCCATGACAAGGTGCGCATCGGGGCAGGGCGGGTCCGCCGCATCTGCAACGGTGTCGATGCGCGTCGATTCTCACCTGGGACGGGGCGGGCGCCGCTTGCGGGGTCGCCCTTCAACGATCCCTCGTTGATCGTCTTTGGCGCCATCGGTCGTCTTCAGGCCGTGAAGGGCCACGCCGACCTGATTCGTGCCTTTGCGGCCCTCGTGCGCCGCGACGCCGATGCGGCGCGCGACGCCCGCCTGGCGATCGTCGGCGGTGGCGGGCTGCTGGC
>NZ_JAKLLN010000233.1 GCF_023150065.1 Zoogloea sp. | reverse complement strand
CGAGCTCGAGCGCGCGCTCGGCCTGGGCGCGGGTGGCAAAGGGGTAGGTGCCGCAGTGGTCGAAGCCCTCGAGCCACGGTGCCTGCTCGCCGCCGAAGCCGCCGCGCGTGGGCGTGCTGGCCGCCACCACGCGCTTGGCCTTGTAGTCCCAGCCGGTGGCGGTGGCCACCGCCGTGGGCAGCGCGCGCTCGCCGCCCAGCGCCTGCAGGGTGTCCTGGTCTTCGATGATGCCGGCGCGGTGGAACCGGATGCCCGGCCCGCCCAGGCCGCTGGCGCTCATGTCGTCTTCGGGGCAGCTCGCAGCACTCACCGTGTCGGCCAGGATGACCAGCGTGTGCCCCATGGGCGCGGCATCGTCGGGCTCGAAGCGATACACCAGCCCTTCCTCGGCCAGCAGGCGCTGCACGAACTGCAGCGGCTCGGCAAGGTCGAAGCGGGTCGGGTCGTGGCGGGCGATGCCGAAGTGGAACTCGCTCCAGTCGACACCGGGCAGCAGCAGCGGTTCGCCGATCCGGGTGTCGGC
>NZ_JAKLLN010000232.1 GCF_023150065.1 Zoogloea sp. | reverse complement strand
AGTGAGCCGCCCATCGCCTCGGCGAGGCGGCGGCAGATGGCGAGGCCGAGCCCGGTGCCACCAAACTGCCGGGTCGTCGAGCTGTCGGCCTGGGTGAAGGGTTGGAACAGCCGCGGCAGCTTGTCCGCGGGAATGCCGACCCCGGTGTCGGCGACGGTGCAGGCGAGGCCGTTCTGGTGCGATGTGACCTGCAACTGCACGTGTCCAGCGCGGGTGAACTTCAGCGCGTTGGCGACCAGGTTGGTGAGGATCTGGCGCAGTCGGCCGGGATCGCCCTGCAGGCGGAACGGTACGTCGCCGGCGATGCAGGCGTCGAAGGCGATGCCTCGGGCTCGCGCCGAGTCGCCGAACAGGTCGGCCACCTCATCGACGACCATGCCGATCTCGAAGGGGATCGCCTCGAGTTCGAGCTTGCCGGCCTCGATCTTCGAGAAGTCGAGGATGTCGTTGATGATGCCGAGCAGAGCGTTGCCCGAACTCGTCACCGTGTCCGCGTACTCACGCTGCAGGGGCGACAGCTCGG
>NZ_JAKLLN010000231.1:297-526 GCF_023150065.1 Zoogloea sp. | reverse complement strand
CTGGTAGCGCTTGGCCACGTAGGCCTTGACCCGCTGCAGGTCGGGGCTGAGTTTGGCCGGCGTCTCCGCGACTTCGGCGACCGGCTCGACCACCGGTTCGTCGACGACTACCGCGCTGACGGACGATTCGCCGCCGAGACTGCCAAGGGACAAACCCTGTACGCCGTGATTGGCGATCCGTGAAGCAATGAACAGGGTAACGATGAGCCCGGCGACGAGAAGCCCGCCG
>NZ_JAKLLN010000231.1:0-287 GCF_023150065.1 Zoogloea sp. | reverse complement strand
AAGTGAAGCATGAATGAAGCCGCGTGACGTGCGTACTTCGCGATACGAGTTGCGAACATGGGCTCTCCTTTCTGTGGCCACAGCCCGTCGAACACACACGCAGAACCGCCCGTGAAGAGGGGCGGGACATCCGTGCTGCTTCACCCGACGGCCCCCGTGAAGCGGGGCCGGGTTCAACTCGTCGGCCAGACTGCGGCCGAAAGCGCTCGAAAGACTAGGTCGCCAGGGGTTGATCCAAACACGCTGACGCAACCAGACAGCGTGCCAAAAAAAGCGTTGAAACCAGA
>NZ_JAKLLN010000230.1 GCF_023150065.1 Zoogloea sp. | reverse complement strand
GAGTACTACGCCAGCATCTTCTCCAGCAAGTCGGGCGACTTCACGCCGCTGGCGCAGGACCAGTGGGTGACGGTCCCCTTCCACAGCCGCAACAACAAGGGCGTCGAGGAGGTCGGCGGCGTCGAGATGAAGCTGCTCAATGCGGTCGTCTCCCCGGCGGCGCGCACCGGCGAGCTGATTCTCGCCCACTGGTCCATGAACGCGGCGAGCGACGCCTGGCTCTACTTCCCGGGCCAGCGCCGCGTGCGCCGGGCACCGACCTTCGCCTACGACAACCCGGTGCCCGGCTACGAGAACCTGGAAACGGTGGACCAGTATCCGATGTACGCCGGCGCCATGGACCGCTACGACTGGAAGCTGGTCGGCAAGCAGGAACTGTACATCCCCTACAACAGCTGGAAGTGGGTGGACAAGAGCCGCAAGTACAAGGACATCTACGGCCCGGATTACGTCAACCGCGACCTGGTGCGCTACGAGCTGCACCGCGTCTGGAAGGTCGAGGCGACCCTCAAGGAGGGCATGCGCC
>NZ_JAKLLN010000022.1 GCF_023150065.1 Zoogloea sp. | reverse complement strand
TGGATATGAAAACGCCGGCTGAGGCATTCGCTTTAGCAGCGTGACCTGTGCAGGATTTGGTGGGTCAATACAGCTTGCCGTCAGCGTCGAGGTGGTCGGGCAGACGAAGGCCGCGGGCTTCGGCAGCCTGGCGGAACTGAGCCAGGATGGAGGTGGTATCGATCATGCCCGCCCCTGTGCTTTCTGCGCCTCGATAAGGCGGGCACGGTAGTCCGGCATTCTCTCGCCAGGGCGTGGGGCAATGCTGAGTTCTCGCCCTTTCGTCAGTGTTGCTGCTTCACTGGATTGCCAGGCGTCCGCCGATGCAGAAGCGTGTACAGCTTGTCGAAGACGTTCGACGGCAAGCCAGATCGCCCCCAGAAGGAGGAGAGCAAGGGGGGCTGTCCGCCCCGGCTTTCCGCAAATCGGTGCAAGCAGGGTTTCCGCTTGGTGAAGATCGCTAGTCAGGGAAGGGGAGGGGCGCTTGTCGGGAGTCATTCCCAGGCCTCCCCTTTTAGTGCCTGGCGGATCTGCCCGACGTTCCAGGCGGTAATTCCTTCGGACAGCTTGCGGGGTGCCGGCAGGGTGCCCTTTTTGACCCGCCGCCAGACCGTTGCGGGTGAGCAGGCAAAGACGCCGGTCACCACTGGAAGGCGTACGTTTGCCGAATCCGGCAGGGCGTCGAAGTTACGGAGGGCTTCGGGAATACAAGCGCCTTTGACTGTGGGGTCAAGGGTGGAGCCTGCCTGCTGCTTGATGAGAAGTGATGTTCTTTGCATTGCCATGATCCTTTGTGAGAGGGTGTGGCAAGCCTAAAAATCACAAATCCCGGTTTGTCGGGAACCGGGAAAACTAGCCCTTCAGCGTCTTTCTGATTTCGCTCAGCTGCTTTTCGAACGCTCGGAATGAGACGGGGTGCTCTTTTTCTCGAAGGTAGATTAGCCCCCCGTCGTCGTCGGTAATTTCATCAATGATCAATCCCCCACATTCAGCTTCTAGGATGGACCATAATCTTTTTGCAGAGGTTTTCGGGCCATGTCTTTTTAGTAAAACCTCAACAAGCGCGTAAAAAGCGCTCCGGCCCCGCGTATTTCCTGTGAAGCTATCGCCTTTGGCCGCCATGATCTTCAGGGTCCCGGCCTTCATCTCAAGGTCAATAACCCACGCGTCCATTGCAAGCTGCTTTATGCGATCTAAGTGGCTGCGAAGAATGGGCGGGCAGTTGCTCATGAGCAACAGAAAATCAAGCTCTTTCAGCAGATCGGATTCAAACGATTGAATGAGCACTTTGGGCGGCTTCGTGTTCTTGGCTTCAATTTGAGCCACGGTGTCAGATAGCTTTCGTACCCTCTTCCTAAACTCGCTCTTTGGACTTGAAACCTCCATCTCCAAGCTACAAGAGTCCGGAGTTTCTGTACTTGCCCACTCGTCCAGCAAGTAAAAGACGTGTTCTCGCTCTCCAAAATCACCAAACACAATCGCGCCCTTCGTGCGCCCTTCAAAGAGGGTGCCGCGCCAGCGGGGTGAAGGTGCCCCCGTTTTCGGTTGGCCGACCTAGGCGCGGCGTGCTGCTCGGTTGATCGTTAGTTCATGCGGCCCGCCCCCGCAGCGGGACGACGTTTGCCCCGGCCTTTACCTGGTCGAGCAGGTCCGCCCATTGCTGCATCATCCGGCGGCGGTCTTCGAGGTGTTCGGCGTGGTTGTAGGTGCGTCGAACCGTGTTCGCTTCGGCGTGGGCAAGCTGGCGTTCGATCCAGTCCGCAGGGAATCCCATTTCGTTCAGGCGAGTGCTGCCCGTGGTACGGGTTGCGTGGGGGCTGTACCTGCCAGCCCAGCCCAGTGAATACAGTGCCTGGCGGAAGGATTCAACGGACATGGGGCGGGCGCGATCATCACGGCCGGGGAATACGTGGGTCAGGTGCCCCGTGATGCCGTGCAGGGCGCGCATGACGGCCACCGCCTGAGCAGGAAGGGGAATTGTGTGCGGCTTGCGCTTCTTCATCCGTTCCGCCGGGATACGCCAGAGCGCGGCGTCCAGTTCGAACTCAGACCATTCCGCCTCTACGGCCTCGGATGGCCTGCACAGGGTCAGCCACATCAACAGGAAAGCCCCTCGGGTTTCATGGCGCCCGCCGTGCCCTTCCATGTCTCTGAACAGGCGCCCGATCTCTTCCAGCTCCAGGGGGCGCTTATGCTGCGTCTTGTTGGCGGGCAGGGCCTTCCGCACTGGCTGAACCGGGTCGAGATCGGCCCGCAGGGTTGCAATCGCCAGATCGAACACGCCGGACATGGTGCGCTTCATCTCATCGGCAACGCTCGGGCCGTTCTTCCCGTGGGCGGTCTTGAGCACGTCAAGGACATGGGCGGGCGTTATCTGCTTCACCGGCAGCGCCCCTATCTTCGGGAAGACGACGCGGGCCAGGGTGTCGAGGCGGCGGGCTTTGGTGGCTTCCTCCCAGTCCCGCAGGGCGAGCCATTCGCGGGCAACTACCTCGAAGGTGTTGTCCGCGTCTTGTTGAGCCCGGATCTTGTCGAGCTGGCGAGCATGGGCGGGGTTGATGCCCTGCTTGACCAGAGCCCGGGCCTTGCTGCGTTCGTCGCGGGCTTCAGCCAGGGTGAAGCGCCGGCCGGCGCGGCGGGCTTCGCCTTCCTTCGGGGTTTCGCCAGCGGGAGCGGCTGCATATTCGCCAATTGCGAACATGGATTCTTTGCCGGCCAACTCGAAGCGGTAGCGCCAAGCCTTTACGCCGTTCGGCTTCACCTCAAGCACCAGCCCCCCGCCGTCCGTCAGCTTGTAGGGCCTTTCCTTGGCTTTCGCGGTCCTGCATTGGGTATCGGTCAGCATGGCAAGAGCCTTCTTTGTTGCCGTACCCGGTTGGTTTTCCGGGTACGAAATTTCATACCCGGGAACTTACCCGGTTATTAGTGAGATTCCAAGACACGAGACGATGCACGCTGAAAATAAAAAACCCCGCATTGGCGGGGCTTTTTGGGGATTTTGATACAGGGTGAAATGCGGTGATTCGATGTCTTTGGCTCAGACGTTGAACAGGAAGTTCAGCACATCCCCATCCTTCACCACGTATTCCTTGCCTTCCGAGCGCATCTTGCCGGCTTCCTTGGCACCGGCTTCGCCCTTGTACTTGATGAAGTCTTCAAAGGCGATGGTCTGGGCGCGGATGAAGCCGCGTTCGAAGTCGGTGTGGATCACGCCGGCGGCCTGGGGGGCGGTGTCGCCCACGTGGATGGTCCAGGCGCGGACTTCCTTGACCCCGGCGGTGAAGTAGGTCTGCAGGCCCAGCAGCTGGTAGCCGGCGCGGATCAGGCGGTTGAGGCCGGGCTCTTCGAGGCCCAGGTCGGCCAGGAAGGCCATCTTGTCCTCGTCGTCCAGGTCGGCCAGTTCGGCTTCGATCTTCGCGCACAGGGCGACGACGGGGGCGCCTTCCCTGGCGGCGTGCTCGCGCAGGCGGTCGAGGTAGGGGTTGTTGTCGAAGCCGTCTTCGGTCACGTTGCCCACGTACATGGCGGGCTTGAGGGTCATCAGGCACAGGGGCTTGAGGATCAGCTTCTCGTCGTCGCTGAGTGCCAGGGTGCGTGCCGGCAGGCCCTCGTTGAGGTGGGGCATCAGCTTTTCGAGGATGGCGACGAGCTTCTGGGCGTCCTTGTCACCGGAGCGGGCCTTCTTGTTCTCCCGGTGGATGGCCTTCTCGACGGCGGCCATGTCGGCCAGGGCGAGCTCGGTGACGATGGTTTCGATGTCGGCCAGCGGGTCGACCTTGCCATTCACGTGGATGACGTTCTCGTCCTCGAAACAGCGTACCACGTTGACGATGGCATCGGTCTCGCGGATGTTGGCGAGGAACTGGTTGCCCAGGCCCTCACCTTTGGATGCGCCTGCCACCAGGCCGGCGATGTCGACGAATTCGACGATGGCGGGCTGGATCTTTTGCGGATTGACGATGGCGGAGAGGGCGTCGAGGCGGGGGTCGGGCACTTCAACGATGCCGACGTTCGGCTCGATGGTGCAGAAGGGGTAGTTCTCGGCGGCGATGCCGGCCTTGGTGAGGGCATTGAAGAGGGTCGATTTGCCGACGTTGGGCAGGCCGACGATGCCGCATTGGAGAGCCATGGTGTTCCTTTGATGTGCAGGGCTTCCGGCTGAGCGTGCCGGAAAACCCGCTATTGTAAAGCGGGTTCCCGTTCATCCAAAGGCCGATGGTGACGTGCCCCGTGAGGGGCGGGTGTTGCTGCCCGGCTGTTCATGGAGGGCTAGGCCCTGCTGGCGCCGGTTTCTTGCCACAGCGGTGGGCATTGCCACTGTGCCAGCCAGGCCGGCAATGCGTCGGCGGGCATGGGGGCGGCGATGCCGTCGCCCTGGGCGCAGTCACAGCCGATGTCGAGCAAGGGGATGCCGTGTTCGATGGTTTCCAGGCCTTCGGCGATGACTTCCCTTCCGAAGCTGCGGGCCAGGGCGACCACGCCCTTTGCGATGGCCAGGTCCTCCGGGTCTTTCAGGATGTCACGCACGAAGGATCTGTCGATCTTCAGTGTCTGGGCGGGCAGCTGGCGGAAGTAGGTCAGGGACGAGTAGCCGGTGCCGAAGTCATCGAGGGCGAAGCGCACGCCGAGGGCGCTGTTGTCGCGGATGATCCGGGCGACCTTTTCCACGTCGTCCATGGCGGTAGTCTCCGGAATTTCGATCTCCAGGCGTTCCGGGGGCAACTCCGGATGGGCCTTGAGGAGGTGGGTCAGGTGTTCGGAGAAGCCGGGGGCCTGCAGGTGGTGGCCGGAGATGTTCACGCTGACCGGGAGGTGCAGGCCGATGGCCGCCCAGCGACGCATCTGGGAGAGAGCTTCGGTCAACACCCACTGGCCGAGGCGGGTGGCGCTGTCGCTGCCCTCCACATAGGGCAGGAAGCCCGCTGGCAGGAGCAGGCCCTCGTCCGGATGGGCCCAGCGGATCAGGGCTTCGACCCCGATCACGGTGCCCAGGCGCATGTTCACCTTGGGCTGGTAGAAGAGCACGAACTCGCCGGTGTCGAGGCCCTTCTCGACGTTGGCGGTGATCTGGTGCAGGGTGCGTGCGCGGTGATCGAGTTCGGTGTCGAAGAGGCAATAGCGGTTGCGCCCGGACTGCTTGGCCATGAGCATGGCCTGATCGGCATTGCGCAGCAGTATCTCGGGCTCTTCCCCGTCGAGGGGGCATACCGACACGCCGATGCTGGCGGAGATGGTGATGTCCCGGTTCTCGGAGATCGGGGTCGGGCTGCCCACGGCCTTCAGCAGGCGCGTGACGGTGGCGGGAATCTCCTCGCGCTTCTCGATGCCGCCCATCAGCACCACGAACTCGTCTCCCCCCAGGCGGGCCACCGTATCGGTGTCGCGGACGCAGTCCTGCAGGCGTGCCGCGAGCTGGATGAGCATGCTGTCGCCGGTGGAGTGACCCCAGGTGTCGTTGAGGAACTTGAACCTGTCCAGGTCCAGGTAGGCCACCACCACCAGGCTGTCTTCGCGCTGGCCGCGGAGGATGGCCTGATGCAGGCGGTCGATCATCAGGGCCCGGTTGGGCAGGCCGGTCAGGGAGTCGTGATAGGCGAGGAAATTGATCTGCTCTGCGGAGCGCACCTCGTCGGTGACGTCGCGTAGGATGGCGTAATAGCCGTCATCCCTGCCGTCGCCGCCCACGGCCTGCTGCACGCTGGTTTCAAGCCAGCGCTCGATGCCGCTCACCGGGTCCTGACGGCGGCTGCGATAGGCACCATGGCCGCCGTTCTTGAGCAGGGTCTGGCGGATCTGGCGCACCGTGTCGGCCCCCACCGTGTCGGCCACCGGGCTTCCGACCAGGTTTTCGGTAGCCTTGCCGTGGAAGTGTGCGTAGTTGTTGTTGACGTAGCGGTAGCGGCCGTCGGCATCCACCGAGGCCAGCATGATGGGGCTGTGCTCCGTGACCAGGGCGAGTGTGGCGGCGAGCCGAGCCTGCTCGGAATAGCGCCGCAGGTACAGGCGGTGGGACAGTACCGTGAAGAAGCCCATGGTGCAGAAGATGGCGCAGAGCATCAGCCAGCGTGACAGGGGTGGTACCGGACCGGTCTGGGCAATCCAGTTGTAGTGCTCGCTGAGGGAGATGCCGAGCAGGGCCACGAGGGTGGCGATGGTCATGCCGATGGCTCTACGGGGGCCGCCAAGCCAGCCTTTCACGAAGATCAGAAGGGGGATGGCGACCATGCCGATGCTGCGGTTGCCGCTGCCGAACGGCGCCGAGACCAGGATGATGGTCCAGGTGCCCCAGATCAGCACCTGTCCGGAAATCCGGGTGTGGCCCAGGCGGATGCCGATGTGCGTGCCCAGGGCGAGGAAGCAGATCAGCGCGGGGGGAGCCA
Source organism: Zoogloea sp. (assembly GCF_023150065.1). Classification (GTDB taxonomy): domain Bacteria; phylum Pseudomonadota; class Gammaproteobacteria; order Burkholderiales; family Rhodocyclaceae; genus Zoogloea. The sequence goes on along the minus strand of NZ_JAKLLN010000022.1, from coordinate 61,563 downwards.
GCAGGTGTTTGTCGGCGTTGCTGAACAGGTAGGCGAGGCCGACGGCACTGCCGAGCAGGAGCAGCGTTGCTGAACTGAAGAACTTGAGCACGCGTGTGCTGGCTTCTTCGTCCAGCAAGGTCACGGAGCTGTGGGGGATGTCGGGTATGGGCACGCAGGGAGGCTCGGGCGGGGCGCCGTGCCGGAGTGGGCGTGTTCTGCTCATCCGGTGCGGAGCGGGATTCTGACGGCCCCTAGCGTACCAGCAACAGGTAGAGCAAAAAGATGTTGAGTGTCACGGACGCTGCCACAATCAGGCGCAGTCCGAGCTGTGGATCACGGGCCAGCAGCGGTGACTTGCGGGCGACCGAGAGGGGGCGGTGGGCGCCCCGTTCGATGGCAAGGAGAAATTCCTCGGCGGTCTCGAAACGGGCCTTCGGCTCGCGGGCGACGGCTTTGAGGAGCACGGCCTCGAGCCAGTCGGGGATGTCGGGGCGGTAGCGCGTGGGCGGGGCCGGGTCGCCGAACCTCGGGGTCTGGAAGGGCTCGATCTCACCGTAGGGGTATTTGCGGGTGAGCAGCTGATAGAGGGTGACGCCGACGGCGTACAGGTCGGTCTGCTCGTTGGCGCCGGTGCTGCGGGGGCCGAAGAGCTCGGGGGCCATGTAGCTCGGGGTGCCGGGGTTGTTGATCTCGCCGAACTTCTGGCCGTCGCTTGATGCATCGGACGCGGCAACCCCCAGGTCGAGGATGCGCAGGCGCCCCTCTCCGTCCAGGTGCAGGTTGTCGGGCTTGATGTCCCGGTGAACGATGGACAGGCGGTGCAGGCCGGCGATGCCCTTGAGGATGCGGCTGCCGAGTTCGGCGGTCTCGCCGGGGCCGAAGCGGTGGCCGTTGTCGAGCCGCGCCCTGAGGGTTGCGCCCTCGTGCCAGCTCATCAGGTAATACAGGTGGCTGCGCTCGGGGTGGGGAATGACCTGGGGAAACCAGGCGTCGTTCACCCGCCTGGCCAGCCATTCCTCGTGGGCCAGGGCAGCGGCGGATTCGGCGTCGTCGTGCTCGGGGCGCAGGGTCTTGAGCACGCGGGCGTGGCCCTGGGCGTCGTGCACCCGGTACAGCAGGGTGACGATGGATTCGTGGAGCAACGCGTCTATGGTCAGCCCGTCGATCTCCTGGCCGGGCTTGAGGCGCGGGGGCAGGGGCAGGCGGTGCAGGCGGTCGATGTTGTCGCGCAGGCGGTCGGGGGGCAGGGCGTCGATGCGCAGCACCAGGGCGGTGCAGTTGTCCTGGCTGCCGCCGTCTTCGGCACTCATGGCGAGGCGCGAGGCGGCATCCTGGGGGTCGGCTTCGGCACGCAGGATGTCGGCGATGCGGCGGTCGCCCAGGGGGCTCCACACCCCATCGCTCATCAGCGCAAAGATGTCGCCGGCTTCCAGTTCGCCGTCGGCGTAGTCCACCGACAGGTGGGCATCCAGGCCAACGGCCCGGGACAGTACGTTGTCGAGCTCCGGGTGCTCCCACACGTGGTCGGTGCTCAGCAGCTCAAGGCGTGTGCCGCGCAGGCGGTAGATGCGCGAGTCGCCCACATGGGCGAGGTAGAAGCGGCGCCCGCGCAGCACGATGGCGGACAGGGTGGTGGCCATGCCGGCCGCCTCCCGGGTCCGTGCGGCGTGGGACACCAGCCAGCGGTTGAGGGCCCCCAGCACGGTGTCCAGGGACTTGTTGACCGCCCAGGTATCGGGGGTGGCGTAGTAGTCCGAAAGCAGGCCGCGGACGGTGTACTCGGAGGCTTCACGCCCATTTGCGTGGCCGCCGACCCCGTCCGCCACGGCAGCCAGGATGCCCTTGCCCTCCAGCTCCGCCCCCTCGGGCGTGACCGCGCCGCAGAAGTCTTCGTTGCGCGGGCGCGGGCCGGTGAGGGAGGCGTAGCCGAGGGCGGCCTGGAGTCGGGACATGGCGGGGATCAGATCTTGGCGCTGGTCATGTTGGGGGCGCCCCAGGTGGTGCGCCAGCGGCCCTTGACGGCGGTGAGGCCGATGAGCGCGGCGATCGCCAGGGTGGCGAAGATCAGGAAGCCGGCCTGGTAGCTGCCGGTCACCTGGCGACTGTAGCCCAGGCTGGAGGCCAGGTAAAAGCCGCCGACGCCGCCGGCCATGCCCACCAGGCCGGTCATCACGCCGATTTCCTTGCGGAAGCGCTGGGGCACCAGCTGGAACACGGCGCCGTTGCCCATCCCGAGGGAGAGCATGGCACACACGAACACGGCCAGGGCCATCCAGGCCTCGGGCAGGCCGAAGCTGACGATGGACAGGAAGATGGCCGCGAAGACGTACATCACCGTGAGGCTCTTGATACCGCCGATGCGGTCGGCCACGTTGCCGCCGATGGGGCGCACCAGGCTGCCGGCAAAGACGCAGGCGGCGGTGAAGAAGCCGGCCATCTTCGGGTCAAGCCCGTACTGGGTGTTGAAGTAGATGGTCAGGGACGAAGCCAGGCCGACGAAGCCGCCGAAGGTCACGGAGTAGAAGAACATGAACCACCAGGCATCCTTGTCCTTGAGCACCTTGAGGTATTCGGCGAAGGACTTGGCCGGCGGGCATTCGGGCGCGTCCTTGGCGAGCACCAGGTACACCACGAAGACGATGCAGAGCGGAATCAGGGCCAGGCCGAAGACGTTGACCCAGCCAAAAGCGGCAGCCAGGCCGGGGCCGAACAGGGCCGCCAGGGCCGTGCCGGAGTTGCCGGCGCCGGCAATGCCGAGGGCCGTACCCTGGTGCTCCGGCGGATACCAGCGGGAGGCCAGGGGCAGGGCTACGGCGAAGGACGCGCCCGCCACCCCCAGGAAGAGACCGAGGATGAGGGTCTGTTCATAGCTGTGGATGCCGAACTGCCAGGCCACGAACAGGGCTGCGATGACGATGACCTGGCCGATGGCGCCGGCCATCTTGGGCTTGAGGTGGTCCACCAGCACACCCATGACCATGCGCAGCAGGGCACCAGCGAGCACCGGCGTGGCCACCATCAGGCCCTTCTGGGCGTGGGTCAGGCCCAGGTCATTGGCGATCTGCACGCCCAGGGGGCCGAGGAGGACCCACACCATGAAGGCGAGGTCGAAGTAGAGGAAGGCGGCCAGGAGGGTTGGTGTGTGCCCGGCCTTGAGGAAGGATTTCTTGTCCATGATGGGTGGCTTTCAGATGTGTTGTGGATTGACGGATTTTTAGTGGGGCGCTGGCTGTTGCCCTGGTGTCCGGTGGAGGCGCTAGAGCTGGATAAGGACGTCGTCGCCCTGGACCTTGATCGGGTAGGGCTTGGCGCAGCCCACGTCCGGAGCCACCGCCTGGCCATCCTCGAGCTGGATCTTCCAGCTGTGCAGGGGGCAGGTGACGGTGGTCCCATGGACGATGCCCTGGGACAGGGGACCGGCCTTGTGGGGGCAGCGGTCACGCAGTGCGAAGACCTGGTCGGCGCCGTTGCGGAAGACGGCAATGCGGCCTTCCTTTGCGCTTTCGACCACCCGGGCGCCGAGGACCGGGACATCGGCCAGGGCGCAGATTCGTGTCCAGTCAGTCATGGCTCGACTCCCTATACCTTGATGATCTCGAATTCACGCTTGTGGCTGCCGCCGGACTTGTCTTCAAAGATCTCGGCCCAGGGGTCCTTGTAGTCCTGCAGGGCGAAGAGCAGCTTTTCGTACAGGGCCTGGCGTGATTCGGCGTCGTCGAGCACCCGCTTGCGGATGTGCTCCATGCCCACCCGCTCCAGGTAGTGGCAGGTCCGCTCCAGGTAGAAGCCTTCCTCCCGGTAGAGCTGGATGAAGGCACCGCCGTACTCCATCACCTCGTCGTCGTCCTGCACCTTGACGAAGAACTGGGCCACTTCGGTCTTGATGCCGCCGTTGCCGCCGATGTAGAGCTCGTAGCCCGAATCCACACCGATCACCCCGACGTCCTTGATGCCGGATTCGGCGCAGTTGCGCGGGCAGCCGGAAACCGCCAGCTTGACCTTGTGGGGGCTCCACATGCCGTAGAGCATCTTCTCCAGCCTCACGCCCAGCGTCATGGAGCGCTGGGTGCCGAAGCGGCAGTGCTCGGAGCCGACGCAGGTCTTCACCGTGCGCAGGCTCTTGCCGTAGGCGTGCCCCGAGACCATGCCGGCCTGGGCGAAGTCGGCCCACATCTGCGGCAGGTCTTCCTTTTTCACGCCGAGCAGATCGATGCGCTGGCCGCCGGTGACCTTGACGGTGGGCACCTTGTACTTCTCCGCCGCATCGGCGATGGCCCGCAGTTCGTTGGGAGTGGTGAGGCCGCCCCACATGCGCGGCACCACCGAGTAGGTGCCATCCTTCTGGATGTTGGCGTGAGCGCGTTCGTTGATGAAGCGGCTCTGGGGATCGTCGATGGCTTCGTGGGGCCACGAGGAAAGGCAGTAATAGTTGAGCGCCGGGCGGCAGGTGGCACAGCCGTTGGGGGTTCGCCAGCCCAGATGCTGCTGGGCTTCTGCCACCGACAGCAGCTTGTGCTGATTGATGGCCTGGCGTACCTCGCCGTGGGAGAGGTCGGTGCAGCCGCATACCGCCTTGTTGTTGGAGTCTGCCGGCTGATAGGCGCCACCCACGGTGGAAGCGAGGATCTGCTCCACCAGGCCGGTGCAGGAGCCACAGGAACTGGAGGCCTTGGTGTGCTTGCGCACCTCCTCCAGGCTGAACAGGCCGTGCTCCTGGATGGCCTTGACGATGGTGCCCTTGCACACGCCGTTGCAGCCGCACACCTCGGCGTCGTCAGGCATGCCGGCGGCCACGTTGTTACCCTTGTGGCCCACATCGCCCAGGTGGGCGTTGCCGAAAACCAGGTGGTCGCGGATGTCGCTGATGTCCTGCTCGTCCCGCAGCAGCTGGAAGTACCAGGCGCCGTCCTTGGTGTCGCCGTAAAGCACGGCGCCGACCAGCTTGTCGTCCTTCAGCACGATGCGCTTGTAGATGCCCAGGCCCGGGTCGTGGAGCACGATGTCTTCGGCGCCATCGGCCCCGGAGAAGTCGCCGGCCGAGAACACGTCGATACCGGTGACCTTGAGCTTGGTGCTGGTCACCGAGCCCTGATAGCGGCCGATGCCCATTTCGGCCAGGTGGTTGGCGCACACCTTGGCCTGCTCGAACAAGGGCGCCACCAGGCCGTAGGCGGTGCCGCGGTGGTTGGCGCATTCGCCCACGGCGTAAACCCGCGGGTCGTAGGTCTGCAGGGTGTCGTTGACCACGATGCCCCGGTTGCAGTGGATGCCGGCCTTCTCGGCCAGTTCCACGTTGGGGCGGATGCCCGCGGCCACGCACACCAGATCGGCGGGGATGCTGTCGCCGTCCTTGAACTTCACGGCGGCCACGCGCCCCGATTCGCCGGCGACCAGCTCGGCGGTCTGGGCATTCATCCTGAACTGCATGCCCTTCTTTTCCAGCTCGGCCTGGAGCATCTTGCCGGCGGTACGGTCGAGCTGGCGCTCCATGATCCACTCGGAGTTATGCACCACGGTCACGGCCATGCCGCGCAGGGCCAAGCCGTTGGCGGCCTCCAGGCCCAGCAGGCCGGCACCGATGACCACCGCGTGCCGGTAGCGGGCGGCGGCGTCGATCATCTCGTCGGTGTCCTTGATGTCCCGGTAGGAGATCACCCCGGGCAGGTCCTTGCCGGGGAAAGGTGGCATGAAGGGCGTGGAACCGGTGGCAATCAGCAGGCGGTCGTAATCGACGGTGACGGTCTGGCCGTCCCTGTCGGTGGCGATCACCGAGCGGTTGCGGCGGTCGATCTCGGTGACCCGGGCACCCAGGTGCAGGGTGACGCCGTTGTCGGCGTACCACTGCAGGTCGTTCAGGATGATGTCCTGGATGGTCATCTCGCCGGCCAGCACCGGGGAGAGCAGGATACGGTTGTAGTTGGGGTGCGGTTCGGCGCCGAAGACCGTGATGTCGTACATGTCCGGCGCGATCTTCCGCAGCTCTTCGAGGGTGCGGACGCCTGCCATGCCATTGCCGACCATGACCAGTTTGAGTTTGCGCATGATTCCTCCGACGATTGATTCTCCCCGGCCGGTCGCACGGGGCGGCCGAAGCGGGCGGTGAGCCTTGGGCAGGAGAGATCGTCGTTGATCGTGGTCCGGGCCGCCGTTGGCCCGTCCACGTCGCTCCACAGGGGGAGCGCAAACACCTGGATTCAGGTTGTGCGCGGTGCAGCAAACTCTTTATTGCTGGCCGTGCTTTTGATGGAGGTGTTTAAGCAAGCGTTGTGCCATGCGGGGAGTGATGGCGGAAGGCTGGCCGGAGGCGGCTTGCGCGCCCCCTGGCAGGCCACGGGGCGGAGTTTCATGCACCCGGCTGGTGCGGCTTGCCCCGGGGTGGGGCGGTTTTCAGTAACCGGCTTTGCGGCGTTGCAGCAGGTAAACACCCAGGCTGACGAGGATGGTGGCGAAGACCAGGAAAGACCAGTTGGCGATGGTCAGCCCGAACAGGGTCCAGTCGATGGCCGAGCAGTCGCCGGCGCCGCGGAAGATCATCGGCAGGGCGGAGGACAGGGGGAAGCTCTCGAGCATGTACTCAAGCCCCGGACCGCATTCGGAGACGGCAGGCGGATACCACTGCATCCAAGACTGGCGGGCTGCCACGCCGGCCCCGGCAAGTGCCGATACCGCCAGCAGGCCGGAATACACCACCAGGCCCGTGCGCCCCGGATTGTGCAGCCCGGCAATCAGGCCCAGCAGGCCGCACACCAGCATGGCGTAGCGCTGCATGATGCACATGGGGCAAGGCTCGATGCCCTTGATGTGTTGAAGATAGAGGCCGACTGCCAGCAGGGCGGCACAGACGGCAAACAGGGCGAGGCCCAGGGTGCGGACGGGGATACGCGAGAACATCGGTGGACTGCACTGAAACGGAGGAGGCCCATTGTAGCGGGCTGGCTCTGCCTTGGCGGTATCCGCAGGGCTTTGTTTGCGCGATTCGAGAGGCAGGGCAGGGGCTGAAAGCACGAGAGGGCACCGTGTGGGGTGCCCTCTCGTCCGGATCGTACAGCAGCGCTTACTTGCTCTTGATCATCGTGCCGACGCCGTGGTCGGTGAGGATTTCCAGCAGCAGGCAGTGTTCGACGCGGCCATCAATGATGTGCACGCTCTTCACGCCGTTGCGGGCGGCGTCGAGGGCCGAGCCGATCTTGGGCAGCATGCCGCCGGACAGGGTGCCATCGGCAACCAGGTCGTCGATCTGGCGCGGGGTGAGGCCGGTGAGCAGATTGCCGGCCTTGTCGAGCACGCCCGGAGTGTTGGTGAGGAGGACGAGCTTCTCCGCCTTGAGGATCTCGGCCAGCTTGCCGGCCACCACGTCGGCGTTGATGTTGTAGCTTTCGCCCTGCTCGCCGACGCCGATGGGGGCGATCACGGGGATGAAGTCGCCCTTGTCGAGGAAGGAAATCAGGCTCGGATCGATCTGGGTGATGTCACCCACCTGGCCGATGTCGATCAGGTCGCCCGGTACGTCCTTGTTCTCCATCTTCAGCTTGGTGGCGCGGATGAAGCCGGAGTCCTTGCCGGTCAGGCCCACGGCCTTGCCGCCGGCCTGGTTGATCAGGCTGACGATCTCCTTGTTCACCTGGCCGCCCAGCACCATCTCGACCAGCTCCATGGTCTCGGCGTCGGTGACGCGCATGCCCTGGATGAACTCGCCCTTCTTGCCGACACGGGTGAGCATGGTCTCGATCTGCGGACCACCTCCATGGACCACCACCGGGTTGAAGCCCACCAGCTTGAGCAGCACCACGTCGCGGGCGAAGCATTCCTTGAGGCGCGGGTCGGTCATGGCGTTGCCGCCGTACTTGATGACCAGGGTCTTGTCCTGGAAGCGCCGGATGTAGGGCAGGGCCTCGGCGATGATGGCGGCCTTCTGGGCCGGAGAGGGATTTGCGGTGTTGATCGGGTCGCTCATGGTGGGCTTGTCGCGCAGGAGGTTTTGAAGTGTAGGCGCGATTGTAATGACCGGCCATGCAAACCAAAAGCGCGAACACGTTTCAGGCTGTTTGTACGGCCGTAATACACTCTGGCTTCGATAAGGGGGAAGCATGGATCAACAGAAGAACGAGCCAGCGACAAACATCTGCCCGGCCTGCGGGGCGGCATTTACCTGCAGCATGAATGCCGGGCTTGCGGAGTGCTGGTGTGCGAGCCTGCCGCCGGTGCTGGCAGTGCCGGAGGCCCATGTGGGTCAGTGCTATTGCCCTGCCTGCCTCCGGCAGAGGATTGATTCGGTGCTTACGCCGCCGCGATGAGGCGGCGGGCGATCAGCCGGATGGCGTCCCGGTTGGTCCAGGAGAAGACCCGTGCCGCCGCTTCCTGCCAAGGCAGCCAGCAGGCGGCGGTGTGCTCATCGGGGGCCAGGCTGGGGGCGATGGGCGCCGGCAGGCACAGGCTGAAGAGGTGCTCGGTGTTGTGGGTGACGCCCGGGGCGTAGCGCTGGCGCCAGCGGGGCAGGATCAGGAAGCGGTTGCTGAGCTGCCAGTCGGTGAGGTCGGCCGCTGTTGCGGTGATGCCGGTTTCTTCGGCGACTTCACGCAGGGCGGTGGTGACGGGGGCCTCGTCGCCTTCCCGGCTGCCGGTGACGGATTGCCAGAGTCCGGCGCCTCCGGCCCGTTCCATCACCAGGACTTCGAGCCCCGGGGTGTGGATCACCACCAGCACAGAGACAGGCTGCTTCGGGCCCTCACTCATTCCATGTCCTGCAGCCAGTCGGTGTGGGTGCCGCTGGTGCCGACCAGGGTCCAGAAGGGGATGCCGTCCTCGCGCCAGGTGTCGGCGGCGTCCTGGAAAACCGACAGGGCCATGGCGAAGTCGGCGGGGGCCGCTGCGGCGAAGGCGTCGCTGTGTTCAAGAATGATCACGTAACCGTCGGCAGCCATCCACGACAGGTCGGTGAGGCAGTCGGCCAGGGCGTCCCAGTTGTGCCCGTACCAGTCGGGGAAGTTCAAGGCCTTGCCGACGGTGTCGAGGAAGGCTTCCTTGTCGGTGACCTGGGCGAGATTGACCCGATGGAGCGGGTAGTCGAGGCTTTCGGCGGCTTCTTCAAGGGCGAGGTCGGAGGCAAATGGCATGCGATGGAGCCCGGCCTTTTCGGCCCGGGACAGAAGGGTGTGGAACTGGGGGGCGGTCATGCTCAGTCCTGGATCCGCCGGAAGCTGCGGTAGTGATCGTCGGAGTAGTAGAACACCGTGGGCGGCCGTCCGCCGCTGATGATGCGCCGGGCACCCCGGTCGCGGGAGCCGGGGGTGGTCACGGTGTATTCCCGGTAATGGCCGCGCTGGGCGTCGGGCAGACGGCCTTCACGGTTCTGGAAGGTGATGCCGTCCCGCCGGTAGGGAAAAGGGCCGCCCTGGCGGATCAGGGCAAGGGTCTCGCGGGCTTCCGGGGGGAGCGCCGACGCGGCAACGGTGGGGATCTCCGTACGATACCAGTCGAGGAAGTCACGGGCCTGGGCGCCGCCGGAACACAGCAGGAGCAGAAGAAAGGCAAGACGCAGGAAGCGGAGGTGCATGGCGACGCGGGGTGAAGGCAACGCTCGCCAGTTTAGCAGTCTGCCCCTCAGGGCTGAATCCCGTACTTCTTGAGGAGGGTGTAGTAGAAGGCGGTCAGGGCCGGCAGGCGGGCATTGCCGGGATCCTGCTTGCGGGCCCGTTCCATCAGGTCACGGGCCTGGGCGGCAAAACGCTCGTTCCAGCCGCAGCTCTCGATGTATTTGAGCAGGGCGAGGGTGGCGTTGAACAGCACGTGCACGTTGCCGGGCATCTTGCGGACGGCGCTGAGCATGAACTGCACGGCGCCCTCGTAGTCGCCGTCCTGGGCCTTGCGGGCGCCTTCGGCCACGAGGTCCTTGACCTCGGAGTCCATCTGCTTGACCAGTTGTTCACCGAGTTCGGCCTTGCCGGCTTCCTTCAGGAGTGACTGGGTACCGGCCAGGGTGCGTGCATCGGGGGCGTTGCGCATGATGTCGAGGATGACCTCGGCACCGTGGTTGTCGAGATTGGTTGCAAAGCAGGCCCGGGCGAGTTCACTCTTGAGCTTCAGGGACAGGGGCTGAGCATGGTCCTGGTCGGAAAACAGGGCCTTGATGGCTTCGCCGGCCTTCTCGGTATCGCCCTTCTTGACGTGCAGCAGGGCGCTCGACAGGTTGGTGCATGAGCGGGTCTTGGCGAGGCCGGCCATGGAGCGTTCCAGGTCACGGATGGTGGCCTCGGCCTGCGTCGTGTCCCCTTTGCCGAGCTGGGCCTGGAGCAGGCGCACGTGGTCTTCAGGGTCACGAAAGTCGGAGTATTTGCCTTTGCGCACCACCTCGGAAAGGACTTTTTCGGCGCCTTCGTGATCGCCGGTCTCGATGGACAGCTCGCCCAGCCGGCGCAGTCGTCCGACCCGGTGGGGGGAGAGGATGGTTGCGTTGAGCAGGATGCTGCGCGCGGATTCGAGCTCTCCGGCGGCTTCGCGGGTGCGCGACAGCCAGTCGTAGGCGTCCACGAAGAGCTCGTTCTCATTCACCAGGGACTGCAGGGTTTCCTCTGCTTCGGCGTAGCGTCTCTGCATGAACAGGGCCTTGGCCAGGCCCAGGCGGGCCCAGGGAATGCTGCGGCTTTCGAGAATCTTCTCGTAGAGATGGAGGGCTTCGTCGGCATTGCCGCTGGCGATGTGCAGCTCGGCGCGCAGGCGCATGAAATCGGTGGCCCACTGGGGGTGGGCCTCCTGGGCCTTGCTGCAGCTGGCAATGGCGTCGGGAACATTGCCCAGTTCGATCAGGCGATAGATGGGGAGAAAGGCTTCACGCTTGTCGAGGGCGCGCTCGATGCGATCGTGCAGGGTATCGGCAGCGAAGGGCTTGAGGATGTAGTCATTGGGGGCCAGTTCGGCGGCACTGACGACACGTTCGTACTGGCGTTCGCCGGTGACCATGATGAACAGGGTTGCCAGGGGAATGATGCTGTTGTGGCGCAGATCTTCAAGAAGGTGCTGGCCGTCCTGGCCGTCGCCGATGTGGTACTCGCAGAGGATCAGGTCGAAGCGGTTGTCGCGCAGCTTGCGGACCGCCACGCCGGCGGTCACGGCAAACTGGACCTTGCTGATCCCGCTCATGTTGAGCATGTTGCGAAGCTGCGTCCGCATCGACGGATTGGCTTCGACGATGAGGGCGGAGGTGGTGTCGAGATCAATCACGGGTAGCGGGGCGAGTAAGCACGGGAACACTCAGGCAAACGGCGCGGTGGCGGCAATCTTGAGGGGCGGCGTAAAAGAAAAAGGGCGAACGGCCTGGCCGTTCGCCCTGGGTGCGCAGATCCGGGAGGGTCAGCCGGCCGGGGTCTCCGTTGCCTTCTGACGCAGACGGATGTGCAGCTCACGGAGCTGCTTTTCATCCACCGGCGACGGGGCGTCGGTGAGCAGGCACTGGGCGCGCTGGGTCTTGGGGAAGGCGATCACGTCACGGATGGACTCGGCGCCGGTCATCATGGTGACGATGCGGTCGAGACCAAAGGCCAGGCCACCGTGGGGGGGCGCACCGTAGCGGAGGGCGTCGAGCAGGAAGCCGAACTTGGCACGCTGTTCGTCCGGACCGATGTTGAGGGCCGTGAAGACCTTCTCCTGGACCTCGGCACGGTGGATACGCACCGAGCCGCCGCCGATTTCCCAGCCGTTGAGGGCCAGGTCGTAGGCCTTGGCCAGGCACTTGCCGGGGTCGCTGGTGAGCAGCTCCAGGTGCTCGTCCTTGGGGCTGGTGAAGGGGTGGTGACAGGCCGTCCAGCGTTTGTCTTCCTCGTCGTATTCGAACATCGGGAAGTCCACGACCCACAGGGGTTCCCAGGCCTTGCCGTTGACGAAGCCCTTCTCGTGGCCGAGCTTGATGCGCAGGGCACCGAGGGCGTCATTGACCACCTTGGTCTTGTCGGCACCAAAGAAGATCAGGTCGCCCGACTGGGCGCCGGTGCGCTCGAGGATGGTGGAGAGGGCGGCTTCGTTGAGGTTCTTGACGATGGGCGACTGCAGACCGGTCTCGTTGACCTGGGTGACGTCGTTGACCTTGATGTAGGCCAGGCCCCGGGCGCCGTAGATACCCACGAACTTGGTGTATTCGTCGATCTCGCCGCGGGACAAGGTGGCTCCACCCGGGACACGCATCGCGGCCACCCGGCCGCCGGAAGTGGCGGGGCCGCTGAAGACCTTGAAGGCCACGTCCTTGACCGCGTCGGTGACGTCGGTGAGTTCGAGGGTGACACGCAGGTCGGGCTTGTCGGAGCCGAAGCGGTCCATGGCCTCGCCGTAGCTCATGCGCGGGAAGGGGTTGGGCAGCTCGACGGACAGCACTTCCTTGAAGATCGTGCGGATCATCTCCTCCATCATGGCCGTGATCTGGTCTTCGGTCAGGAAAGAGGTTTCGATATCGACCTGGGTGAATTCCGGCTGGCGGTCGGCGCGCAGGTCTTCGTCGCGGAAGCATTTGACGATCTGGTAGTAACGGTCGTAGCCGGCCACCATCAGCATCTGCTTGAAGAGCTGGGGCGACTGGGGCAGGGCGAAGAACTGGCCGTCATGCACGCGGGACGGCACCAGGTAGTCGCGGGCGCCTTCCGGGGTGCTCTTGGTGAGCATCGGGGTCTCGATGTCGATGAAGCCCTGGGCGTCGAGGAAGCGGCGAAAGGCCATGGCCGTGCGGTAGCGCAGGATCATGTTCTTCTGCATCTGCGGACGACGCAGGTCGATGACCCGGTGGGTCAGGCGGGTGGTCTCGGAGAGGTTTTCCTCGTCGAGCTGGAACGGGGGCGTGGCGGAGGTGTTGAGCACCTCGATGTCGTGACACAGGATTTCGATCTCGCCGGACACCAGGTTGGCGTTTTCGGTGCCGGCCGGGCGGCGGCGCACCTTGCCGGTGATCTTCAGCACGAACTCGCTGCGGATGGTCTCGGCCACGTGGAACATGTCGGCACGGTCGGGATCGCAGACCACCTGGACCAGGCCTTCCCGGTCACGCAGGTCGATGAAGATCACGCCACCGTGGTCGCGCCGACGATGGACCCAGCCGCACAGGGTGACGATCTGGTCGAGATAGGCGGCAGAGACAAGGCCGCAGTATTGAGTTCGCATGGTGGGGTCTTTATTCCTGGAAAAAACGGAACGCGGCCGGAAACAACCGCGTTTATTGATTCAGAAGGGCTGCAGCGGGCCGGGGCGCCGTTGTCCGGTGGGGCGGGGGGGCCACGACGCCCATGGAGATGATGTACTTGAGGGCTTCATCGACGCTCATGTCGAGTTCGATGGCGTCCTTGCGGGGCAGCATCAGAAAGAAGCCCGAGGTGGGGTTCGGCGTGGTGGGCACATAGACGCTGACGAAATCGCTGCCCAGGTGATGTGCTGCATCGCCACCCGGCGTGCCGGTCTGGAAGCCGATGGTCCACATGCCTTCCCGCGGGTACTGGATCAGAAGCGCTTTGCGAAAGGCCTGGCCGTTGCTGGACAGCAGGGTGTCTGAGACTTGCTTGACGCTGTAGTAGATCGACTTGACCACCGGGATGCGCGACAGCAGGCTCTCCCAGAAGCGGACCATGCGCTGGCCGACGAAGTTGGCGGCAGCCAGACCGGTGATCAGGATCAGTACCAAGGAGACAAGGACGCCGATTCCGGGGACGTGGAAACCGAAGAAGGCTTCCGGCCGGACTGTGGCCGGGACGAGGAGCAGGATCTGATCAAGGGTATTGACGATCCAGGCCAGCACCACGAAGGTGATGACCAGCGGAATCCAGATCAGCAGTCCGGTTACGAAATATTTTTTCATTCAGCCGATTACGCGCGCGTCGCCCTCAGTGGCACGCACAGCTGCCGCCACAGGGGGTGGCGGCAGGCGCTTCGGCCTTGGCGGGTTCGGAGCGAGGGCTGGCACTGCTGCCACCCTTGAAGTCGGTGGCGTACCAGCCGCTGCCCTTGAGCTGGAAGCCGGCGGCGGACAGCTGCTTGGCGTAGCTCTCGGCGCCACAGGCGGGACAGGTGGTGAGCGCGGGATCGCTCATTTTCTGAAGATGGTCTTTTTGGTGGCCGCAGGCGGCGCAACGATACTCGTAGATGGGCATGACGAGCTCCGGGAAGTCAATGGGACGAAGTTTAGCGCATCGCAACATCGGGCGAAACAGACCCTCTTCCGCGGAGATGGGGGCGGAAGCCGGTGTTTCAAGCGCAGTGGGTCAGAGCATGCCCAGGTAGGCCTCGGTCAGGGAGGGCCCCCAGTAGAGGGCGAGCAGCCCGGCGGCGGCAAGGTAGGGGCCGAAAGGGATGGGGGTCTCGCGTCCATGGCGACGGAAAACGATCAGCGCAATGCCGACAACGGCGCCGACCAGCGACGAGAGCAGGATGGTCAGGGGCAGGACCTGCCAGCCCAGCCAGGCGCCGACCGCGGCCAGCAGCTTGAAGTCGCCATAGCCCATGCCTTCCTTGCCGGTGGTGAGCTTGAACAGCCAGAAAACCGACCACAGGGTGAGATATCCGGCTGCGGCACCGGCCACGGCACTGGAAATGTCGGTGAAGGTGCCGGAAAGATTGAACAGCAGCCCGGCCCACAGCAAGGGCAGGGTGATGCTGTCCGGTAGCAACTGGGTGTCCAGGTCGATGAAGCACAGGGCGATGAGGGCCCACAGGAAGATCAGGGCCGCCGCGCCAGCCAGGCCGAAACCAAAGTGCCATGCGGTAAAGCCGGACAGCGCGGCACAGAGGATCTCGATGAGTGGATAGCGGATGCTGATCGGGCCGCTGCAGTGACGACAGCGTCCCCGCTGCAGCGCGTAGCTCAGGATGGGCAGATTCTCGAGGGCGCCGATGGGGTGGCCGCAGTGGGGGCAGCGTGAGCCCGGTGTGGCCAGATTGAAGCGTGGCGCCTGGGCGTCCGGCTCCTCGCCGCGCAGGGCTGCAGCCTCGGCCTGCCAGTCCCGCTCCATCATCAGCGGCAGGCGATGGATCACCACATTGAGAAAACTGCCCACGAACAGGCCGAGCAGCGTGCAGCCGATCGCGAATACGAGAGGGTCCTTGAATGCTTCCATCGGGCAGGGGGGCAGAGGTTTGTCAGCCGACGACGGCGCCGAGCTTGAAGATGGGGAGGTACATGGCAACCACCAGACCGCCGATCACCACCCCCAGGAAGACCATGATGATGGGCTCCAGCAGCTGGCTCAGGCCGGCGACAGCGTCGTCCACTTCCTGTTCGAAGAAGTCGGCGACCTTGCTGAGCATGGAGTCGAGTTGGCCGGACTCTTCACCGATGGACACCATCTGCACGACCATGGTCGGGAAGACCAACGCGTTTTGCATGGAAACGGTTAGGCTGGTGCCGGTACTGACATCGGCCTGGATCTGTCTCGTTGCGTTTTTATAAACTACGTTGCCTGCTGCCCCCCCTACCGAGTCGAGAGCCTCAACTAGCGGCACACCCGCCGCGAACATGGTGGAGAGGGTACGTGTCCAGCGGGCGATGGTGGCCTTGCGGATAACTTCGCCGATAACGGGGAATTGCAGGATCATCCTATCGACCGTTGCCTGCATGGCTGTTGATCGCCTGTAGGAATACCCGACCCCGATCACCGTACCGGCGATGATTCCGAACGCCAGATACCAGTAGGCGACGAAGAAGTCGGAAATGGCGATGACAAACAGTGTCGGCGCCGGTAGTTCTGCACCGAAGCTGGAGAAAACCTTCTTGAATTCAGGTACCACGAACAGCATCATCACCGACACCACCAAGGCCGCCACGACCACGACTGCGACGGGGTAGAACATGGCCGACTTGATCTTGCCCTTGATGGCAATGATCTTTTCCTTATAGGTCGCCAGGCGGTCGAGCAGAGAGTCGAGGATGCCGGCCTGTTCACCGGCCGCTACCAGGTTGCAGAAGAGGGCATCGAAATGCACCGGATGGCGCCGGAAAGCCTGGGAGAGGCTGCTGCCGGTTTCCACGTTGGCCCGCACGTCGTTGAGGAGACGGGCAAGCGAGGGATTGCCGCAGCCCTTGATGGCAATGTCGAAGGACTGCAGCAACGGGACGCCGGCACGCATCATGGTGGACAGCTGGCGGGTGAACAGCGCGATGTCCTTGTCGGTGATCTTGCGCCCGCGGGAGAAAGTCTGCTTGCGGATCTTCTGGGTCAGGATGCCCTGGCGGCGCAGTACTGTCTGGACGACGGTCTCTGTTGCTGCGCGCATTTCGCCGCGGATGATCTTGCCGGTCTTGTCCTTGCCTTCCCAGACGAACATGTATTCGCGCGCCGTGTTGGCGCTGCGGGACGGGGCTTTCTTGTTGGATGCTGTGGCCATCAGTTGTTTCCGCGTGAAGCAATCACTCGTTGGTGCAGGCGAGGACTTCGGTCAGGGAGGTGATCCCCTGCTTCACCTTGAGCAGACCGGACTGGCGAAGGTCACGGACGCCTTCGAGCTGGGCCTGGGCGGCGATGTCCATCGAGTTGCCGTTCGTCATGATTATACGTGCGATCTCTTCGGAGATCGGCATCACCTGGTAAATGCCTAGGCGTCCCTTGTAGCCACTGCCCTTGCACCGCTCGCAGCCCACCGGACCATAGGGCTGCCAGGTGCCATCCAGGTCGCTTTCGGTGAATCCCGCCGACATCAGGGCTTCGATCGGGATGTCGGTGGGCTTCTTGCACGAGCACAGGCGGCGGGCGAGCCGCTGGGCGGTGATCATGATGACCGATGATGCGATGTTAAACGGCGCCACGCCCATGTTCTTGAGGCGTTCGAGTGTTGAAGGGGCGTCGTTGGTGTGCAGGGTGGACAGTACGAGGTGGCCGGTCTGCGCTGCCTTGACGGAGATCTCGGCGGTTTCCAGGTCGCGGATTTCACCCACCATGATGACGTCCGGATCCTGGCGGAGAAAGGCCCGCAGGGCAAAGGCGAAGGTCAGGCCGGCTTTTTCATTGACGTTGACCTGGTTGATCCCCGGGAGATTGATTTCCGCCGGGTCTTCCGCGGTGCTGATGTTCACGCCCGGCTTGTTGAGGATGTTGAGGCAGGTATAAAGGGACACCGTCTTGCCGCTCCCTGTGGGGCCGGTGACGAGAATCATGCCGTAGGGGCGTTGTACGGCATCCATCAGTGCGGCCCGTTGGTCGGGCTCGTAGCCCAGGGCATCGACACCGAGCATGGCCGATGAGGGGTCGAGAATCCGCATCACGATCTTCTCGCCATACAGCGTTGGTAGCGTGGAGACGCGGAAGTCGATGGCCTTGTTTTTCGACAGCACCAGCTTCATCCGCCCGTCCTGGGGGATGCGCTTCTCGGAAATGTCGAGGCGCGAGATAACCTTGATGCGGGCGGCGATCTTCTCCTTCAGTACCAGCGGCGGCTGGGCGATCTCGCGCAGGATGCCGTCGGTACGGAAGCGGATGCGGTAGTACTTCTCGTAGGGTTCGAAGTGGATGTCCGATGCGCCTTCGTTGATGGCATCGATCAGGAGTTTCTGGATGAAACGCACCACGGGTGCGTCGTCCACTTCCGATGCACCCTCGTCCGGGGTGGCAGCCTGCTCTCCGCCGCTTTCCTGGCCGAGGAGGTCCATGTCGAACTCTTCGCCGGTCAGGTCCTGCAGTGTGGTTGCCGCGGACTCGGACAGCTGCTCGACCAGGGCCATCAGCTTGGGAACCTCGACCACCACCGGGTCGACGGCAAGACCTGTCTGGAAGCGGATCTCGTCGAGGATGCGCAGATTGGACGGGTCGGACAAGGCCAGGCTGAGCCGGTTGCCCCGACGCCCCAGGGCCACGACCTGATGCTTGATCATCAGCTTGCGGTCGATGGCGTCGGTGGGCAGGTGGGCGGTGTCGAAGGCTGCCAGATCGAGGCTGGGGGAACCGAAGGTCTCGGCGGCGAAGAGGGCGATGTCGGACGCGCTCATCAGCCCCCGGTTGATGACCTCGACGAGGAAATCGTTGGGATTGGCCGACGGCGACGAACAGGCGAGCGCCTCAGCCTCAAGGAGCCTGCCATGCTGGACGAAAGCGCGGGCGAGACCGCTCAGGGCGGCTTGGGAGGGAGAGGACATGCCGGAGCGTGGATAGAAGAGGTCGGCCTGAAATGCGTCTGGATCATGCCGTCAGGCGGAGGGCTTGTAAAGCCGCGAAACACTCTGTGGCGTTATCGGGGCGCTGCGGGACGGAAGATGCGAACCGTCTTGATGCGTCGGTCCTCGGCCTGGACCACTTCGATCGGCACGCCGGCGATCTTTACCGAGACCCCCGATTCGGGGATGTCCTGGAGGTGTTCCAGTACGAGACCATTGAGGGTCTTGGGGCCATCGACGGGCAGGTCGAGGCCGAGCTTGCGGTTGAGAGCCCGCAGATGCTGGCTCCCGTCGGCGATCACGCTGTTGTTCTTGTCCCAGCTCAGCTTCTCGGAGGAGTCCGGTGCGCTGGTGGTGAACTTGCCGATGAGTTCCTCGATGATGTCTTCCAGTGTGACCAGGCCCAGGAGTTCGCCGTATTCATCCACCACCAGTCCGAGGCGTTCGCGGTTTTCCTGGAAGAAGTGAAGCTGGGAATAGATCGGCGTGCTGGCCGGAATGAAGTAGGGCTTGGTCAGCATGTCCCGGATATCGGCGCTCTCCAGGCTGCGGTCCAGCGTCTGGGCGAGAATCCGGCGCACATGAAGCAGGCCGATGACTGCGTTCATCTCGCCGTCGAAGACCGGCAGGCGGGTGTGGTAGCAGGTGGCCAGGTGGCCCTGAATCACGTTGATGGGGTCGGAAATGTCGACTGCTTCAATCTGGTTGCGCGGCGTCATCACGTCTTCGACGGTGATGTCCTCGAGCTCAAAGAGATTGAGCAGGATGCTGCGGTGCTTGGGTGGAATGAAGGCCCCGGACTCCAGCACCATGGTGCGGAGCTCTTCGGTGGACAAGCTGTGTGCATCCGGGTTGTTGGAGCGCAGGCGGAGCAGCCTGAGCAGGCCGGCAACGAAGAGATTGACGAACCAGACAACGAAGTACAGCCCCTTGAGCAGCGCCGACAGGGGATAGCTGACGATGCAGGCGAGCCGGTTGGCGTGGTTGGCACCGACGACCTTCGGGGTGATCTCGGAGAACACCAGGA
Organism: Zoogloea sp.; assembly: GCF_023150065.1. GTDB lineage: Bacteria > Pseudomonadota > Gammaproteobacteria > Burkholderiales > Rhodocyclaceae > Zoogloea. Next base: position 42,448 of record NZ_JAKLLN010000022.1, on the reverse strand, counting down.
TGAGAAAGGTGACGACCAGGGTGCTGACGCCGAGCACCCACTCCTCGCTGCCGAAGAGCTGGATGGTGATGACGCTCACCAGGGTGGCTGCGGCCGCGTTCACCAGGTTGTTGCACAGCAGGATGATGCCGAGCAGCTTGTCCGTCTTGCCGAGAAGCTCCAGGGCCAGGCGCGCGCCGCGTGACCCGAGATTGGCGGCAGAGCGGAGACGGTAGCGGTTCGCCGCCATCATGGATGTCTCGGCCATGGAGAAGAAGCCGGACAAGGCCAGCAGCGTGACGAGGACTGCCAGCTGGGCGGAGAGGGGGATGCTGTTCAAGTGATGTGGAGCGGGTAGCGTCGAACCAGTATTCAGTCCGGGTTCGGGCTTGTCAAGCTGGCCGGGAAAGCAGGACTTCCGCCACGAAGCGGCTGCCCACGTAGGCCAGCATCAGGGCCACAAAGCCGGAGAGCGTCCAGTACAGGGCCTTCTTGCCCCGCCAGCCCCAGGCGTGGCGCCCCACCAGCAGGCTGGCGAAGATGCACCACGAAATCAGGGCGAACACTGTTTTGTGGTCCAGCCGGAAGGCCTTGCCGAAGAGCGCCTCGGAAAACAGGATGCCCGAACCCACGGTGAGCGTGAGCAGCACGAAGGCAATCCCGATCAGCCGGAACAGCAGAGTCTCCATGGTCAGCAGCGGTGGCAGGGAGGCGAACGCGCGGGTCAGCCGGGCGCCGTGCAGGCGCCGTTCGGCCACGGCCATCAGGGTGGCGTGGAGCGCCGCCAGGGTGAACAGACTGTAGGCCAGCATGGCTACCACGAAGTGGGCACGGAACAGCGGCGAGTTGGCGTTGGTCAGCAGGTGCTGGTCTGGAAAGAAGGCCGGCAGCAGTGCGCAGATGGTGGCGGCGGGCATCGCCAGGGTCTGCAGGCCTTCGAGCCGGGCGTACAGGCTTTCGATCCAGTAGAACAGCATGGCCAGCCACAGCATCAGCGACAGGGCCAGGCTGAAACCGAAGTGAATGCCGTCGGAAGAGAAGAACACCCCATGCAGGGCGAAGCCGTGGGCCACCAGGGCCGCCAGCATCACGAGCCGTTCCCAGGGCAGCAGACCCTGGCGGGGTGCCCGGGTTGGCGCCAGCCAGCGGCTATGCCAGAAATGCACGCCGAGGATGGCATACAGGGAGGCGGGGAGGAGATGAAGTAGAATCGCGGCCATTCCTCAAGTTTACTCCAAGGCCTCGGTCCCGAACCATCATGCTGGATAACCTCACAACCCGCCTGGCTAAAGTCGTCAAGACCCTTCGGGGTCAGGCGCGCCTTACCGAAGAAAACATTCAGGACGCCCTGCGCGAAGTCCGCATGGCCCTCCTCGAAGCCGACGTGGCCCTGCCGGTGGTCAAGGACCTCATCGCCCGCGTCAAGGAAAAGGCGGTCGGCACCGAGGTGCTGAGCTCCCTGACCCCGGGCCAGACCCTGGTGGGCGTGGTGCACCAGGAACTGACCGAGCTGATGGGCGGCGCCCACAGCGGCCTCAACCTGGCCACCCAGCCGCCGGCCATCATCCTCATGGCGGGCCTGCAGGGCGCCGGCAAGACCACCACCACCGGCAAGCTCGGCAAGATGCTGGTCGAGCGGATGAAAAAGAAGGTGCTGGCCGTCTCCACCGACGTCTATCGCCCGGCCGCCATCGCTCAGCTGCAGACCGTGTCCCAGCAGGCCGGGATCGAGTTCTTCCCGTCCACGCCCGATCAGAAGCCGGTTGATATCGCCCGTGCCGCAGTGGATTACGCCCGTCGTCACTACATGGACGTGCTGCTGGTGGATACGGCGGGCCGGCTGGCCATCGATCAGGCCATGATGGAAGAGATCCAGGCCCTGCATGCGGCGGTCAATCCCATCGAAACCCTGTTCGTCGTCGACGCGATGCTCGGCCAGGATGCGGTCAACACCGCCCGGGCCTTCAACGAGGCCCTGCCCCTGACTGGCGTCGTCCTGACCAAGCTCGACGGCGATGCCCGTGGCGGTGCGGCGCTGTCGGTACGTCACGTCACCGGAAAGCCCCTCAAATTTGCTGGTGTCGGCGAAAAACTCGGTGGCCTCGAAGAGTTTCATCCCGAGCGGATGGCCAGCCGCATCCTCGGCATGGGCGACATCCTGTCCCTGGTCGAGGACGCCCGGCGTGGCGTGGATGAAGAGAAGGCCAAGGAGTTTGCCCAGAAGCTCAAGAGCGGCAAGGGCTTCGACCTCAACGACTTCAAGGAACAGCTAGGCCAGATGAAGAAGATGGGCGGGCTGTCCAGCCTGATGGACAAGCTCCCCGCCCAGTTTGCCCAGGCGGCGGGTCAGCTCCAGGGCGGGGTCGAGGAGAAGGCCGTCAAGCGGATCGAAGGCATCATCAACTCCATGACCCCCGCCGAGCGGGCCAAGCCGGAGATTCTCAAGGCCTCCCGCAAGCGCCGTATTGCGGCCGGCGCAGGGGTGACGGTACAGGAGGTCAACCGCCTGCTCGGCCAGTTTGAACAGACCCAGAAGATGATGAAGCAGTTCTCCAAGGGCGGCATGCAGAAGATGATGCGCGCCATGAAGGGCCTGATGCCCGGTGGCGGCCTGCGTTGAGTCAGCGGGGGGTGGGCCGCAGGGCCTGATACCCTCCGCTCCCATGGCGAAAACACAAGCTCCGGATCTTCAAACCCGTGCCCTTGAGGCGCTGATGGCCTGCGAGCCCGCCGTCAAGGCGGCGAAGGCCGACGCCCTGCTGGCCGACTGGCGGGCCGGGGCGTTTGACCTTCCTGTTGCCGGGCTGCAGTCCCCGGCGCTTGTCGACCCGGGGCGCCCGCCTCGCCCTGAACTCGTTCCCCACACCACGCTGCCACGGCGCAAGCCCGCCTCTCCGGAGGGGCATGCGGCGCTGCTGCACGCCATCGCCCATATCGAGTTCAATGCCATCAACCTGGCTCTCGATTGCGTCTACCGCTTCGCCGGCCTGCCTGGGGACTACTACACCGGCTGGCTCGAAGTGGCCGCCGAGGAGGCCTATCACTTCTCCCTCGTCGAGGCCCGGCTGCGTGATCTGGGCTATGCCTACGGCGATTTTCAGGCCCACAACGGCCTCTGGGAGATGGCCGTCAAGACGGCCGATGACCCCCTGGCCCGCATGGCCCTCGTGCCCCGGGTGCTCGAGGCGCGGGGGCTGGATGCCACTCCGCCCATCGTCGCAGCCCTGCGCCGCATCGGTGATGAGGCGACCATCGGCGTGCTGGACATCATCCTGCGCGACGAGATCGGGCACGTGGCCCTGGGCGACCGCTGGTTCCGGTATTTCTGCGCCGGGCGCGGGTTGGAGCCGGAAGCCACCTATCTGGCCCTGATGGCGCGCTTCGACGCCCCCTGGCCGCCGCGCCCCCTGAATGTCGAAGCCCGCCGGAAGGCGGGCTTCAGTGATGCGGAGATTGCCCGCCTGGAGGCCGGCAAGGCCGCCTTCCGGGCGGCCCGGCCGGATCAGAGCGAGCCGTAGGAGTGCAGGCCTGACAGGAACATGTTGACCCCGACAAACGCAAAGGCCGTGACCACCAGCCCGACAATCGCCCACCAGGCCAGCATGGGCCCGCGCAGGCCCTTGGTCAGGCGGATGTGCAGCCAGGTGGCGTAGTTGAGCCACACGATGAAGGCCCAGGTTTCTTTCGGGTCCCACTGCCAGTAGGTGCCCCAGGCCTCGGCTGCCCACAGGGCGCCCAGGATGGTGGCGATGGTGAAGAAGGCAAAGCCGATGGCGATGGCCTTGTACATCACGTCGTCCAGCACCTCGGCGGGCGGCAGACGGCTGGCCAGGATGCCCTTGCGCACCATCAGGTCGGCCACGCCGACCATTGCCGCCAGCGCGAAGGCGCCATAGCCGATGAAGTTGGCCGGTACATGCACCTTCATCCAGTAGCTCTGCAGGGCCGGGATCAGGGGCTGGATTTCCTGGGCCTCGCGGCTGAAGGTGTACCACAGCAAAAAGGCCACCGCCGCCGAGATCACCAGCAGCACGAAGGCGCCCATCCGGCGGGTGGCGTAGCGGCCCTCGTAGTACAGGTAGAGCAGGCCGGTCATCAGCGCAAACAGCACGAAGACTTCGTACAGATTGCTCAGGGGGATGTGGCCCACATCGGTGCCGATCAGGTAGCTCTCGTACCAGCGCACCATCAGCCCCGTGGTGCCCATGGTCACGGCGCACCAGGTGAGCGCCGAACCGGTGGCGTCGGCAAAGTCGGAGCGCGCCGCCAGGCCCAGTAGGAAGGCGCCGGTGGCGATGAAGAACAGGGCGCTCATCCACATGATCGCCGTCTGGCTGGATATCAGGTACTTCAGGAAGAACACCTGCTCGGCCCGGGCCAGGTCACCCTGGTAGAGGGCAATGCTGGCCAGTGCCAGGGCCGTGGCGGCCGCCAGGAAAACCCGGAAGGGCTTCCATGCAAACCCCATCGCAGCCAGGCCCGGCACCGTGAACAGCAGGATGGCCTTGTCGTAGATGTCCATGAAGCCCCCGTACTGGCGCAGGGCAAACAGGGCGCCGCCGGCAAGCGCCAGGGCGTACAGCCAGTCACCGGGGTTGAGGCGGCGCAGAAGGGCGGCGCTGTCCTTGTGGGCGATTTCCATGGCGAGACCTCGGGTCAGGGGCGGGGGGCGGGATTGAGCAGGGTGGCGAGGGCGTCCCGGTGGCGCCGGAAGCTCTCGTCCACATCCATCGATTTGCGATTTGAACTGAGAGCCACCAGGGCTTCTCCGGAATCTTTGATCAGCACGAAGAGGCGACGTTCGCGGATGTACAGCATGGCAAACACGCCCAGCACCAGGAACAGGGACCCCAGGTAAACGATGGGTTTGCCGGGAGAGCGGGTGACCTGCAGCACGGTGGCGCGGACCTCATCGAAGCCCGTGGGCTGGAAATACACCGGTGCGCCATAGTGCAGGCTGTCGTTGGTGGCGTTGAGGGTGTCGCGCAGCAGGCGGGCATGTTGCGCCGCCGGTGCGATGGCCGGCTGGCCTGCGTCGGTGCGGGCCATCTTCCAGGCCTCCCAGGCCGAGCCTTCGAGGATCTTGATGAAGACGTCGGCAGCCTTGTCCCGCTCGGCTTCGGGGATCGTGCTCTCGATGAACTTGCCCAGGCTCTCGAAGCCCCCTTTGGCGAACAGCTCCAGGGTGCGTGCCGTGGTCTCCTGCATGCGCCCAAGCACCTCGGGGCCGGCTTCCGCACCGAGGGCGGTGGCCGTGAAGCGCCGGGCGATTTCCGGGTGGCGGGCCGTGTCGAGCAGCACCCGGCGGATGGCAAACCAGCTGTCCGGGCGGCCATCGTCGTCCATAGGGATGCGCATGAAGCGGAAGGGCGCCGACGGATCGTTGCGCATGCCCGTCAGCAGATACCAGGCCCCGTCCTGCAGGATGGGCTGCATGAAGTTCTGGTATTCCCGCGCCTGACCGGCGGAATCGCGCAGCTTGTACTGGATGCTCGGGCCGACATTCTGCATGTCCTTGTCCGCCGGCGAGCGGGCGCCGCTACCAAGGTGCTTGTCGAGGCGGGCGAGGCTGCCGGCCTCGGCTTCCGGCTTGTCGACGGCCATGTTCTCGATGTTGAAGGCGCGGAAGCTGCCGAGCTCAAGGGTGTAGTCGAGCCCCGCCTCCTTGAGCGCCACCGCTTCACCCACCACCGCCTCGGCGGGGAAGGGCGGGCGGCTGCCGCCGCGCAGATCATGACCAAGCAGGCGCAGGCGCGAACCCCCGTCCTCAAAGCTGGCCTGGTACATCATCACGCCGGCGAACTCGAAGGGCTTGTTCACCTCGATGGTCTTCTCCACCGACTTGCCGCTGGCGTTGTCGGTGATCAGGATGTCGCTGGCAAAGCGCTTGGGCATCCCGCTCTCGTAGTGCTCCAGGTGAAACTTGCGCAGGGATACGGTGAAGGGCAGGTCCTGCAGCAGGATGCCGTCCTGCACGTTGAGCACGGCCGTGTTGGCGCTCTTGCCTTCGGGGATGAAGACGTTGCCGCGGAAGCTCCAGTTGTCCACCCCCAGCCGGCTTTCGGGCGGGATCTGTGCGATCAGCTGGTTGCCCGTGGTGAGCTGCTTGCCGCCCAGGGCCATCTGGATCTTGAGGGGCAGGTTGCCGTCGAGCAGCCCGCCGATGCAGATCAGCACGATGGCGCCATGGGCCAGGAAGTAGCCGACACGTGTCCAGCTGCCTTGTTTGGCCGCCAGCAGGACGCTATCTTCCCGAGTGTTTTCGCGGGTGGTGAAGCCGTTGGCTGTCAGGTAGGCCAGGGTTGCGGCCCGGGCCTCGGCCGCCGGCCGGCTCACCGGCAGCCGGGCCTGATGGGCAAAGCTGGCCAGGGAGCTCTCCCGGGCATGTTCCCGGAAGCCCTTCATGTCCTTCACCATCGGCCGCGCCTGGCGCACGATGCAGGCGCTGGTGGACAGCACCAGAAATCCCAGGATGGTGAGAAACCAGAAGGAGTTGTAGACCGAGTAGAGGCCCAGCTTCTCGAAGATCGGAAACCAGAAGGGGCCGAACTGGTTGAGGTAGTTGTTGTAGGGCTCGTTCTGCTTGACCACCGTACCGATGATGGACGCGACGCCGAGCAGGGTCAGCAGGCTGATCGCAAAACGCATTGAGCTGAGCAGCTCGTACAGGGCGCGGGAGGTGCTGCGGTGTCGCATGACGGGCTTCGCGGCGAGGGCGGTTGATCCGGTGGAGCAGGGGGCGGGAAATGAAAAAGGGTGGCCTCGAGACCACCCCTTCTTTCTAGCCGATTGGCGCCCGGGGGCGCCTTGACTCAGCGCAAGCCGGCTGCGTAGTCGGCGACCGCCTTGATTTCCGGGTCGGTCATCTTCAGGGCGATGGTGCGCATCATCTTGGCCGGATCGTTGGCACGTTCGCCGGCACGGAAGGCCTTCAGCTGGGCTTCGGTGTAGTCGGCAAACTGGCCGGACAGGCGCGGGTACTGGGCGGGCAGGCCGGCGCCGGCGGGGCCGTGGCAGGCTGCACAGGCGGGGATGCCGCGCTTCAGGTCACCGGCACGCCAGAGCTTCTGGCCGAGCTCGATGGACGCTTTGTTCTTGGCGGATTCGGGCTTCAGGGTCTGGCTGGCAAAGTAGCTGGACAGGCCCTTCATGTCGGCGTCGGAGAGGCCGGCAGCCATGCCGCCCATGACCGGGTTGGCACGCTCGGCGGGGACGCCGCCTTCACTCTTGAAATTCTTCAGCTGCTTGTAGAGGTATTCCGCATGCTGGCCCGCGAGTTTCGGGTTGACGGGAATCTGACTGTTGCCGTCGGTGCCGTGGCAGGCGCCGCAAACCTGTTCTGCAGTCTGTTTCGCCTTGGCCAGGTCGGGTTGGGCGGCGGCCTTGTCTTGAGCCTGAACCGCGCCGGTGGCCAGAAGCAGTGAAAGCAGCAGGGAACGCTTGATCATGATGTCCTCGGAAGCCAAGAATGTGGATGTCTCAAACCTGCTATTCTATAGCAATTCCAGTCATTTGCGCGATGCAATAGCGTGCGCCGCGCATGCCGAAGCCTCCTCATGTCCCTGTTCCGTAACGCCCAGTTCGAGATTTCCGTTGCCAAGCCCAACGGCCTGCCGCCCCCGGCTGGTCCCGAGGTTGCCTTCGCCGGCCGCTCCAATGCCGGCAAATCCAGCGCCATCAACACCCTGTGCGACCATGTCCGGCTGGCCTTCGTGTCGAAGACGCCCGGGCGCACCCAGCTGATCAACTTCTTCCGCCTGCGCAATGGCGCGGTGCTGGTGGATCTGCCTGGTTACGGCTATGCCGAGGTGCCCGAGGCCATCCGCCTCCAGTGGCAGCGTCTGCTGGAGGACTACCTCACCCGCCGTCCGAATCTCGTCGGGCTGGTCCTGATCATGGATTCCCGTCATCCCCTGAAGGATCGTGACCGGGTCATGATCGGCTGGTTTGCCCCCAGCGGCAGGCCCATCCACGTGCTGCTCACCAAGAGCGACAAGCTCACCCGTTCCGAGCAGGCGGCCACGCTGGCTGCGGTGCGCAAGGAGCTCGCCCCTCTGGGAGAGCAGGTCACCGTGCAGCTGTTCTCCAGCCTCAAGAAAACCGGCATTGAGGAGGCCGAGCGGGTGGTCGGCGCCTGGCTTTCCCCGTCCGACGGTGCCGAAACGGTCACGGCCTGACCCCATGACGACGGTTTGAATCCCGTGGGTTTGTGGTAAAAAGAAGTCATTGTGCACTGCACGCACCAAACCTCTTTTTACGCTTTCAATCCGACCCATCATGGAACTCCAGCCCGTCATTCTTTCCGGCGGCTCCGGCACGCGCCTGTGGCCCCTGTCCCGCGAACAGTACCCCAAGCAGCTCCTCGCCCTGGTGGGGGAGGAGACCATGCTGCAGGCCACGGCCGGCCGTCTCGCCGGTTTTGGCGGGCGTCTGCCGGTGGCGGCGGCGCCCATCGTCGTGTGCAACGAGGAATACCGCTTCGTTACCGCCGAGCAGCTCCGTGCCGTCGGGCGTGCCAGCCGTGACATCGTCCTCGAGCCCATCGGCCGCAACACCGCCCCGGCCCTGACTCTGGCGGCCCTGGCCGCGCGGGAGGCCGACCCGGTGCTGCTGGTAATGCCCGCCGATCACGTGATTCCGGACCTGGCAGGTTTTCAGAAGGCCATCGATGCGGGCATCCCGGCGGCGCTGGAAGGCGGCATCGTCACCTTCGGCATCGTGCCGACCCATGCCGAGACCGGCTATGGCTACATCCGCTGCGGCGCCGAGCGTGCCGATGGCAGCAAGGCCATTGCCGCCTTTGTCGAAAAGCCCGATGCGGCCACCGCCCAGCGCTACCTCGATAGCGGCGAATATCTTTGGAACAGCGGCCTGTTCATGGTGCGGGCGAGCGTCTGGCTGAAGGCCATGGCGCAGCTCCAGCCAGCCATGTCCCAGGCCTGCCTGGCGGCCTGGGAAGGCGGCTCGCGGGACGCCGATTTCGTGCGTGTGGACAAGGCCCTCTTCCAGTCCTGCCCGTCGGATTCCATCGACTATGCGGTGATGGAAAAACTGTCGGCCGCCGAAGGGCTGGGCATTGCCGGCTGCGTCGTGCCGATGGCGGCCGGCTGGTCCGACGTCGGAGCCTGGGATGCCCTGTGGCAGATCGCCGACAAGGACGCCAGCGGCAACGTGGCCCGGGGGGACGTGCTCTTCGAGGACAGCCGCAACACCCTCGTCTATGCCCAGGACCGCATGGTGGCCTGCGTCGGCCTCGACGACGCGGTGATCGTCGAAACCCCCGACGCCGTGCTGGTGGCCCGCAAGGACAAGACCCAGAACGTCAAGCAGATCGTTGCCGCCCTCAAGGCCGGCAGTCGCAGTCAGGCCTCGGCCCACCGCAAGATCCATCGTCCGTGGGGTTGGTATGACTCCATCGACAGCGGGGCGCGCTTCCAGGTCAAGCGTATCGTCGTCAATCCGGGCGCCCGCCTGAGCCTGCAGATGCACCACCACCGGGCCGAGCACTGGATCGTCGTGAAGGGTACGGCTGAAGTCACCAACGGCGAGAAGACCTTCCTGCTGGGCGAAAACGAGTCCACCTACATCCCGCTGGGGCACGTCCATCGCCTCGCCAACCCCGGAAAGCTGCCCCTCGAGATCATCGAAGTGCAGTCGGGCGGCTATCTGGGCGAGGATGACATCGTCCGCTTCGAAGACAAATACGGGCGGGGCTGAGCGTCGCCTGCCGGATCATCCGACGGGTGAGACGGAGGGGCGAGTCAATTGCACCGAATGTGACTGGAAAACCCGTGGGGTCGAATGAATCCGACCCCACGGAGACGCCGTGATGGCCGTTGAACTTCTGAGCCTCAGAGGCTCGGCTCAGGGATGAACCCGAAGCGGCTTGCTACATCGGCCCGGGCAATCCGCCCCACCGGAATACGGCAGCCTGCCCAGTTCAGGCTCACGGGGGCGTCCGGCGTTTCCAGATCCCCTTCCAGCCGGGTGCAGAAGGCGGCCAGATCCCGGTCGTCGAGCAGTGCGATCCCGTGTTCGCTGCCCAGCAGAAGGCTGCCATCCTCATCCAGCCAGGCTTCGCTCACGGTGTCTGCCGGTAGGCCGGTGTGGGTTTCAAGCTGCGTGTCGTTGGCCAGGCGCAGGATCACGGGCGTGTAGTCGAGGCTCACGAATACCTGCTGCGGCCCGTTCTGGAAGAACCAGCGTCCGTCTGCCGTGGCCAGGTAATTGCGCCCGATGAACGCGTTCAGCCCGGCATGGCGGATCGGCCCTTCCGGCACCCGCCACTCACCCCGGCGGCTGAGGCGCAGCCAGCCGGTACATGAGGGCACGTTCGGCCATTTGGCCAGGGCCAGGCGAACGGCCTCATCCATGATCGTGGGGCTCGCTTACCAGAGCTTCCACCAGGCGGCCTTGCGCTCGGTGGGGGCGCCTGCCGTCAGATAGGTGCTCTTCGGGAAATTGGTGCGCAGCACCCGCTCGGCGTCATCCCGCAGCTCGGTGAGCTTGAGGGCGTCGTAGCTCTGGATCATCAGGAACAGGGCTTCCTCGGTGGCCGGCGACTGGGGGAAATCCTTGATCACCGTCTGGGCCCGGTTGGCCGCGGCCAGGTAGGCGCCGCGCCGCTGGTAGTAACGCGCCACATGCACTTCGTGGGATGCCAGCGCATTCACGAGGTAGCGCATGCGCAGGGTTGCGTCGGGGGCGTACTTGCTCTCCGGGAAGCGCTGCACCAGTTCCTTGAAGGTGTTGAACGACGCGTGGGCCGCCTTGGTGTCCCGCTCGGAGAGATCCTGGTTGGCCAGGGAACCGAGCAGGCCCAGGTCTTCGTTGAAGTTGGCCAGGCCCTTCAGGTAGAAGGCGTAGTCGACGTTCGGATGGTTCGGGTGCAGCTTGATGAAGCGCTCGCACGCCGCGATGGCCGAGGCCGGCTCGTTGGACTTGTAGTACGCGTAAGCCACTTCGAGCTGGGACTGCTGGGCGTAGCGACCGTAGGGGTAGCGCGCCTCCAGCTTCTCGAACATCTTGATGGCCCGGTCCCAGGCGCCATCCGACATGGACTCCTTGGCTTCCGAGTAGAGCTTCTGGGCGCTCCAGCCGTTCGTTTCGTCGATCTGGTCGGGCAGGCCGCTACAGCCAGCGAGCAGAAGGAAGCCGGCAAGCGTTAAACTACGCAGGGTGAAATGCGCCATTGAAAACTCTTTGGAAGAAGACTGGAGCGATTATAGCCCAGCCGTCCCTTCCCCTTCTCCGCAGCGCGAGTCTATTCCTGACGACTGTGCCGGCCTTCGTGCCGACCAGGCCCTCGCTCGCCTGTTTCCCGAACATTCCCGCAGTCGCCTGCAGGCCTGGCTGAAGTCCGGGCGGATCCTCATCAACGGGGCCTCGCCGGATTCCAAGGCCAAGGTATGGGGGGGCGAAACCGTGCTGGTCAGCCCCGAGCCCTCCGAGGCCATGCTGGCCGAGCAGGCCGAGGACATCCCGCTCCGGGTGATCCACGAGGACGACACCGTGCTGGTCATCGACAAGCCGGTGGGGCTGGTGGTGCATCCGGGCAGCGGCAACTGGTCCGGCACCCTGCTCAATGCCCTGCTGTTCCGCCACAAGGGCTTCCGTGAGCTGCCCCGGGCCGGCATCGTCCATCGTCTCGACAAGGACACCAGCGGCCTCCTGGTGGTGGCCCGGACGCTTGAAGCCCAGACCGATCTGGTCCGCCAGCTCCAGGCCCGCAGCGTCAAGCGCCACTATCTGGCCCTCGTCCATGGTCAGCCCGGGGAGAGCGGCGAGGTGAACGCCCCCATCGGCCGTCACCCGGTGCAGCGCACAAAAATGGCCGTCGTTCCCGGCGGTCGCGAGGCTCTGACCCGCTACCGCGTCATCGAGCGCTTTGCCCGTGCCACCCTGGTCGAATGCGAGCTCGCCACCGGTCGCACCCACCAGATCCGGGTGCACATGGCCCACATTGGCCATCCCCTGATCGGCGACGCCACCTATGGCAAGGCCCGCAGCGCCGATCCGCGTCTCGACGCCTTTCCGCGCCAGGCCCTGCACGCCTGGCAGCTGGGCCTCATCCACCCCCGTACCGGCGAGCAATGTCGCTGGGAAACCGCCTTGCCCGAAGATTTTGAAGGCCTGCTGGCTCTTTTGCGCAGCAGCTCCACCCCATGAGCGATTCCTGGATCCATCCCGACTGGCCCGCCCCAGCCCGCGTCCGCACCCTGTCCACCACCCGCGCAGGCGGGCTTGGCACGGCACCCTACGACACCCTCAATCTCGGCACCCATGTGGGTGACGACCCCGCCCGGGTCGCCGCCAATCGGGCCATCCTGCGCCAGGCCCTGCCTGCCGAGCCGTGCTGGCTCAATCAGGTGCATGGAACCACGGTGGTGGACGCCGTTGCAGGGGAAGGCGTGCCCGATGCCGATGCCGCCTTCACCCGCGAAACGGGGCGGGTCTGTGTGGTCATGACCGCCGACTGCCTGCCCGTCCTGCTCTGCGACCGGGCGGGGACGGTTGTGGCGGCCGCCCATGCCGGCTGGCGGGGTCTCTTTGAAGGCGTGGTCGAAGCGACCGTGGAGGCGATGGGCGTGCCGCCAGGCCAGTTGATGGCCTGGCTCGGCCCGGCCATCGGTCCCGCGGCCTTCGAGGTCGGGGGTGAGGTCCGGGCGGCCTTCATGGGGCATGATCCGGCAGCCGAAGCGGCGTTTCGGCCTTCCGCCAATCAGCACAAATGGCTGGCCGACATCTACCTGCTGGCCCGCCAGCGCCTGGCACGTGCCGGCGTGACGAGCATTCACGGTGGCGATGCATGCACGGTGGCCGATCCGGTGCGCTTCTTCTCCTACCGTCGCGACGGCGTAACGGGCCGCATGGCCTCCCTCATCTGGCTGGACTGACCGGCCCTGGCGAGTCTCCGGCGTTATACTGCGCGGCCCTTTTGATCATCAAATGCCCATGACCCCCCTTGCCTGGATTGTCGTAATGAGTTTTGCCGGGGGGCTGCTCAGTGTGCTGGTGGCTGCGGCGCTGTCCTGGGCCGCCCGCCCCACCTGGGTGCCAACCCTCATCAGCTACGCCATCGGCGCCCTGCTGGGCGCAGCCTTCCTGGAAGTCCTGCCCCACGCCATCGAAGCCGCCGAAAGCCCCGAGCGTGCCGCCATGAACATCCTGGCCGGCATTCTCATTTTCTTCGTGCTGGAAAAGCTCGTTCTATGGCGTCACTGCCATGACGAGGGGTGTCACGGGCATGGTCACGACCACCACGGGCACGCTCAGGGCCATCATGGGCATGCGGAAGCCGCCGGGCACGACCACGGCCGCAGTGGCCTGCTCATCCTCGTGGGGGACACCTTCCACAACTTCGTCGATGGCGTGCTCATTGCCGCCGCCTTCGTAGAAAGCACGCCTCTGGGCATCGTCACCGCGATGGCCATCATCGCCCATGAAATCCCCCAGGAAGCCGGTGATTTCCTGATCCTGCTGCACTCCGGCTACAGCCGCACCAAGGCCCTGGTCTTCAACCTGCTGTCCAGCCTGGCCACCCTGGTCGGGGGCATCCTCGCCTACTTCGCGCTGTCCCACGTGCAGTCCTTGGTGCCGGTGTTTCTCGCCCTGGCCGCCGCGAGTATGATTTATGTCGCCGTGGCCGATCTCATTCCGGGTTTGCATAAACGGACTGAATTGCGTGCCACCGCCCAACAGGTATTATTGATCGCCGCCGGTATCGCTTCCATCGTTCTGGCCCATCCCCTCGCGGAGCGAGCGCTGGGCTGAGCGACGACGACGGGCCGGCGTGCCGAAAAGCCATAAAAACAGGGAGAGCGGCGCAAGGCCATACAACAAAAAAGTCAGAATCCCGCCGACCACCGTAGTTTCGGCTACCGTGGCGAGCAGGGCGACATAAATCCAAGCGATAGCAACGATATACATTCCCCGGATTCTACAAGGCCGCAAGGCGGGCCGGGGAAAGGTGTCGGTCCGAGTCGTCCGCACCGCATCGTTGCAAGAGGCACACTACAAGGAGAGGTGGATGTCTGTAACACCGGAGCAGTCTGCAGAGGCACTACAGGGCATGTTCAAGTTCGGCCAGTCGTTGGCTGAAGGTTTCTTTGATTTCCTCGGCAAGCAGAACGCTGCCATCCAGCAGGTGGCACCCGCCACGGCGCCGCAGATTCCCCTGCCGGAAACCCAGGAGCTCGCCCGGCTTCAAAAGGAGCTCGCCGAAGCCCACGCCCGCCTATGGACGACCATGGCCCAGGCCCGGCCCGGCGAAGCCGTCGAGCCGCTGGTCCAGCCCCAGCCCGGTGACCGCCGCTTTGCCGCGCCCGAATGGTCGTCCAGCCCGGTGTACGACTACATCCGCCAGGCCTACCTGCTCAACGCCGACTACCTCGCCAAGGTGTCCGATGCCCTGCCAGTGGCCGACGGCCGCAGCAAGGCACGCATGCAGTTCCTGACCCGCCAGTACATCGATGCCCTGGCCCCGTCCAACTTCGCGGCCACCAACCCCGAGTTCATCCAGACGGCCCTCGCCACCAAGGGCGAGAGCATCACCCAGGGCATCAAGAACCTGATCGGTGACATGGAGAAGGGGCGCATCTCCATGACCGACGACTCGGCCTTCGAGATCGGCCGCAATCTGGCCACCACGCCCGGTTCCGTCATCTACGAAAACGAGCTCATCCAGCTGATCCAGTACGCACCGCTCACCGAGAAGGTCTACAAGACCCCGCTGCTGATCGTGCCGCCCTGCATCAACAAGTTCTACATCATGGATCTGCAGCCGGCCAACTCGCTGGTGCGCTTCATCGTCGAACAGGGCTTCACCGTCTTCCTCGTCTCCTGGAAGAACGCCAAGGCAGAAGAAGCCCACTTCGGCTGGGACGACTACCTCGAGAAAGGCCCCATCACCGCCCTGCAGGTGGTCCGCGAAGTCACCAAGGTGGACAAGCCCAACGTCCTCGGCTTCTGCGTCGGCGGCACCATCCTTTCGTCCTCGCTGGCGGTGCTCCGCGCCAAGGGTGAAGACCCGGCCGAGAGCCTCACCCTCATGACCACCCTGCTCGATTTCGCCGACGCCGGCGAGATCGGCTGCCTGGTGGACGAAGCCTCCGTCGCCGCCCGCGAAGCCGCCATCGGCAAGGGTGGCCTGCTGATGGGCCGCGAGCTGGCCCAAGTCTTCTCCAGCCTGCGCGCCAACGACCTCATCTGGCAATACGTGGTGGGCAACTACCTCAAGGGCAAGCAGCCCGAGGCTTTCGATCTGCTCTACTGGAACTCCGACAGCACCAACCTCTCCGGCCCCTTCCTCGCCTGGTACCTGCGCAACATGTACCTCGAGAACAACCTGCGGGTGCCCGGCAAGCTCGAAATGCTCGGCGTCAAGGTGGACATGGGCAAGGTCGACCTGCCTGCCTACCTGCTCGCCACCCGCGAAGATCACATCGTCCCCTGGACCAGCGCCTACCTGGTGCGTCAGATCCTCGGCGGCGAAACCACCTTTGTGCTCGGCGCCAGCGGTCACATTGCCGGCGCCATCAACCCGGCCTCCAAGAACCGCCGCAGCTACTGGACCAGCGACTCCCAGGCATCCGTGCCCGAGGAGTGGCTTGAAACCGCCGCCGAGCAAAAGGGCAGCTGGTGGCTGCACTGGATCGAATGGCTCAAGACGCGCAGCGGCACCCAGGTGGCTGCCCGCAACAAGCCCGGCAACACCAAATACAAGGTCATCGAAGCGGCGCCTGGCCGCTACGTCAAGGAAAAGGCCTGAGTTGCACCCTCCGGCGCAGCCTGGACTGCGCCGGAAAGCACACCATAAACAAGAAGAAACGCGCTGGCGGCGAGACAACAACGGGGGCGCTGCCGGCGTTCAAGTCACCCCCGCATAAATCACGAACAAGGAGGGAGAAACATGGCACGTGTAGCACTGGTAACTGGTGGTATGGGCGGTCTCGGCGAGTCCATCTGCATCAAGCTGGCCGCACTCGGCTACAAGGTGGTCACCACCCACTCGCCCGGCAATCAAAAGGCAGCCGAATGGCTGCAGGCCATGAACAACATGGGCTACGGCTTCAAGGCCTACCCCTGTGACGTGGGTGATTTCGACTCCGCCAAGGCCTGCGTCGAGCAGGTCACCGCAGAGATCGGCCCCGTGGATGTGCTGGTCAACAACGCCGGCATCACCCGCGACATGACCTTCAAGCGCATGACCAAGGCCGACTGGGACGCCGTCATGCACACCAACCTCGACAGCGTCTTCAACATGACCAAGCAGGTCATGGACGGCATGGTCGAACGCAAGTGGGGCCGCATCATCAACGTGTCCTCCCTCAACGGCATCAAGGGCGCCTTCGGTCAGACCAACTATGCGGCTGCCAAGGCCGGCATGCACGGTTTCACCAAGTCCCTGGCCCTCGAAGTGGCCAAGTCCGGCGTGACGGTCAACACCATCTCCCCGGGCTACATCGGCACCAAGATGGTTCTCGCCATTCCGCAGGAAGTCCTTGAAAGCAAGATCCTTCCGCAGATCCCGATGAGCCGTCTCGGCAAGCCCGAAGAAATCGCCGGCCTGATTGCCTACCTTTCGTCCGACGAGGCTGCCTTCGTGACTGGCGCCAACATCTCTATCAACGGCGGTCAGCATATGTTCTAATCGCCACTCTCTCTGGCACTGCAACAAAAGGAAAGTGAAATGACTCAACGCATCGCTCTTGTTACTGGCGCAGTTGGTGGTCTCGGCACTGCGATCTGCAAATCCCTCGCTGCCGCAGGTGTCCGCGTGGTGGGCAACTTCTTCCCGGGCGATCCCGCCAAGGACGCATGGGTTGAAGCCCGCAAGGCGGAAGGCCTCGATATCCCGCTGTACGGGTTCGACGTCTCCGACTACGAGCAGTGCAAGGCAGCCGTTGAGGCCATCGCCGCCGAAGTCGGCCCGATCGACATCCTGGTGAACAACGCCGGCATCACCCGCGACAAGTTCTTCCCGAAGATGGAAAAGGGTCAGTGGGACGCGGTCATCGCGACCAACCTCACCAGCCTGTTCAACGTCACCCACTCCATCTCTCCCAAGATGGCAGAGCGTGGCTTTGGCCGCATCATCAACATCTCCTCGGTGAACGGCGTCAAGGGTCAAGCTGGTCAGACCAACTACTCCGCCGCCAAGGCCGGTGTCATCGGCTTCACCAAGGCCCTGGCCGCCGAGCTGGCCACCAAGGGCGTTACCTGTAACGCCATTGCCCCGGGCTACATCGGCACCGACATGGTCATGGCCATCAAGGAAGAAGTCCGCAACGCCATCATCGACACCGTGCCCGTCAAGCGTCTTGGCAAGCCGGAAGAAATCGGCGCTGCCGTCGTCTACCTGTCCTCCGATCTGGCTGGCTACGTCACTGGCGCCACCCTGAACGTGAACGGCGGTCTGTACTACCAGTAATTGCAGCTGCAGCACGCATCACGCAAAACCCCGCTCCGGCGGGGTTTTGTTTTTGGGGTAGGCAGGGGAGGGCGACTGAAGTCGCCCCTACAAACCCTGACAACCCTGGATGGCATTCAGCCATCGCACCACCTGTAGGGGTGACTTCAGCCGCCCTCTCGGCCCAACAGTCCGCGGCCCCCTGCATCATCCTGCAACACCTGTCACGCTAAGCCCGTAGCGGGACAGGGTTTTTTTTTGCGCACCGCAGTATAATCCCCGGCGGCGAACTCCATCGCCGAGGAGAAGACACGAATGGCCGATCAGATTCGCCTGATAAAAAAGTACCCGAACCGCCGCCTTTACGACACCCAGACCAGCTCCTACATCACGCTCGCAGACGTGAAGGAACTCGTCCTTGAACACGGTATCTTCCAGGTCGTCGACGCCAAGAGCGGCGAAGACCTCACCCGCAACATCCTGCTGCAGATCATCCTCGAAGAGGAAGCTGGCGGCGCCCCGATGTTCACCAGCGACCTCCTTTCCCAGATGATCCGCTTCTATGGCAATGCCATGCAGGGGATGATGGGCAAGTATCTCGAGAACAACATCAAGGCCTTCACCGACATGCAGGCCAAGCTCCAGGATCAGGTCCGCTCGGTGTACGGCGAAAACGCCACCGTCAACCAAGACCTGTGGGCCCAGTTTCTGAACTTCCAGGGTCCCGCCATGCAGAGCATGATGGGTGCCTACATGGAGCAGAGCAAGAAGATGTACACCCAGATGCAGGAGCAGCTGGACAGCCAGACCCGCAATCTCTTCTCGGGCTTCACCTTCCCCGGTTTTCCGCCGGGCATGGGCGGCGAAAAGAGTTCTGTGGCGGATCCCGACTCGGAACCGCCAGTCACTCCCAAGAAATAAAATAGACTCACGGGGCCGCGCAAACGACGCGGCCCTTGCACTTTATCCCCACAGGTTTTGAACGCATGACCCAATCCAAGCTCGCCGCGGCCCCCAAGGTCGGATTCGTCAGCCTAGGTTGCCCGAAGGCCCTCGTCGACTCCGAGCACATCCTCACCCGCCTGCGCTCCGAAGGCTACGAGATCTCTCCCTCCTACGAAGGCTCCGACCTCGTGGTCGTCAACACCTGCGGCTTCATCGACGCCGCGGTTGAAGAGTCCCTCGACGCCATCGGCGAAGCCCTCGCCGAAAACGGCAAAGTCATCGTTACCGGCTGTCTGGGCGCCAAGGACGACGTGGTCATGGCCGCGCACCCCCAGGTGCTCGCCGTCACTGGCCCCCACGCCACCGAGCAGGTCATGCAGGAGGTGCACAAGCACCTGCCCAAGCCCCACGACCCGTTCATCGACCTGATCCCGCCCCAGGGCATCAAGCTCACCCCCGACCACTACGCTTATCTCAAGATCTCCGAAGGCTGCAACCACCGCTGCACCTTCTGCATCATCCCGTCGATGCGCGGCGACCTGGTCAGCCGGCCCATCGGCGACGTGATGCGTGAGGCCGAAAACCTCGTCAAGGCGGGCGTCAAGGAACTGCTGGTCGTCTCCCAGGACACCTCCGCCTACGGCGTCGACACCAAGTACCGCACCGGCTTCTGGGGCGGCAAGCCCATGCGCACCAAGCTCTACGACCTGTGCAAGGGCCTCAGCGAGCTCGGCGTGTGGGTGCGCCTGCACTACGTGTATCCCTACCCCAGCGTGGACGACATCATCCCGCTGATGGCCGACGGCAAGATCCTGCCCTACCTCGACGTGCCCTTCCAGCACGCCAGCCCGCGCATCCTCAAGGCCATGAAGCGCCCCGCCAGTGCCGAGAACAACCTCGAGCGCGTGCGCCGCTGGCGCGAGATCTGTCCCGACCTCACCATCCGCTCCACCTTCATCACCGGCTTCCCCGGCGAGACCGACCAGGATTTCGAAGAACTCCTGCAGTTCCTCGAAGAAGCCAAGCTCGACCGCGTGGGCGCCTTTGCTTACTCGCCCGTCGAGGGTGCCACCGCCAACGAACTGCCCGGTGCCGTGCCCGAGGAGATCCGCGAAGAGCGTCGCATCCAGCTCATGGAGTTCCAGGAAGACATCTCCACCGAACGCCTCGAACGTTTCATCGGTCGCGAGATGACCGTGCTGGTGGACGAGATCGACGAGGAGGGCGCCCTGGCCCGTTCCCCGGGCGACGCCCCCGAGATCGACGGCCTGGTCATCATCCCCGCCGGCGAAAACCTCGAGCCCGGCGAATTCGCCCGCGTCCGCATCACCGACTGCGACGTGCACGACCTCTACGCCGAGCCGCTGTAAGCGCGACTGCCAGGGATGTGCGAACCCGTAGGGGCGACTTTAGTCGCCCGCAGACTCCGATCAACGGTATGTCTGTGATCGACGCGTATTGGGCGACTGAAGTCGCCCCTACGAGCCGCCCCTGCAGTCCTTGTCCCTGCGGCGAGCGTGAAGTCGATCTCACAGTAGAGCCATGACCCACACCAAACGCCCCCCTCGCATCGGCATTGCCCTCGGCAGTGGCTCTGCCCGCGGGTGGGCGCATATCGGTGTTCTGCGGGCCCTGGCGCGGGAGGGCATCGAGCCGCAGATCATCAGCGGCTGTTCCATCGGCGCCTTTGTCGGTGCCGTTGCCGCTGCCGGCGATGTGGAAAAGCTCGGCGCCTGGGTCGAAACCCTCGGCTGGCAGGATGTGGTCGGCCTGATGGACATGGGGCTGCGCGGAGGTCTGCTCAAGGGCGACAAGCTCATGGCCTTCTTCCAGCGCCAGTTCGTCGACCGCGACTTCACCGCCTTGCCCCACCTCTTCGGCTGCGTGGCCACCGACCTGCATACCGGCCACGAAGTCTGGCTGCGGGATGGCAGCATCGCCAACGCCGTGCGCGCCTCCATCGCCCTGCCCGGATTGATGGCCCCGGTCTGGCAGGACAGCCGGCTGCTGGTGGATGGGGGCCTGGTCAACCCCGTGCCCGTCTCCCTCGCCCGGGCCATGGGCGCCGACGTGGTCATCGCCGTCGAGCTCAACTCCGATGCGGTCGGCTGGACCTGGCGCAACCGTCACCCCGTCGAAGCCCAGGCCGAGAACGCCAGCGGCTGGTCCCGCCGCCTGCTTGCCCGCTTCGGGCGCAATGGCAAGTCGGGGGCGGCGGACGAGGAGGGCGCCGACGAAAGCCTGCCCTCCATGCTCAATGTCATGCAGAGCAGCATCGCCATCATGTCCGTGCGTATCGCCCGCAGCCGCCTCGCCGGCGAGCCCGCCGACGTCCTCATCTCTCCCCGCCTCGCCCAGCTCGGGCTGATGGATTTTCATCGCGGCGCCGAAGCCATCGCCGAAGGCGAGGCCGCCGTCGAAGCCGCCATGCCCGCCATCCTCCGGGCGCTGGGCCGCTAGGCTGCGCCTTGTAGGGGCGACTTCAGTCGCCCATCCGTGCGTTGACCACCGGCACACCCTTGATCGAAGTCCGCGGGCGACTGAAGTCGCCCCCACCAATCCCCCCCACACAGATCACCGCCCCGCAAAGGCAGCCTTGCCGCGCGTTTTCCTGTAGGGTCGAATTCATTCGACCTCTTCACCGCAGTCCGCCATGACCCCGCTCCTCGACACCCTCCGCAACCTCGTCGGTGCCAGTCACTGCCTCACCGACGCATCCGCCACCGCGTCCTACCTCACCGACTGGCGCGGCCGCTACACCGGTGCCGCGCAGGCCGTCGTCCTGCCGGCCGACACCGCCCAGGTCGCTGCCGTGGTCCAGGCCTGCGCTGCTGCCGGTGTGCCCATCGTGCCCCAGGGCGGCAACACCGGCCTCTGCGGCGGCGCCACGCCCCTGGCGGACGGCCGGGCGGTGGTGATCAATCTCTCCCGCCTGCGCCAGATCCGCCACATCGACCCCGCCAACAACGCCATCACCGTCGAGGCCGGCGTAACCCTGGCCCAGGTGCAGGCCGCGGCCGACGGGGCAGGGCGCCTGTTTCCCCTGTCCCTCGCCAGCGAAGGCACCTGCGAAGTCGGCGGTGTCATCTCCACCAACGCTGGCGGCGTGCAGGTGCTGCGCTACGGCAATACCCGCGAGCTGGTTCTCGGGCTGGAGGTCGTCCTTCCCGACGGCCAGATCTGGAACGGCCTGCGCGCCCTGCGCAAAGACAACACCGGCTACGACCTCAAGCACCTGTTCATCGGTGCCGAGGGCACCCTGGGCATCGTCACCGCCGCCACCCTCAAGCTCTTCGCCAAGCCCCGGCAGACGGTCACCGCCTGGCTGGCCGTGGCCGGGCCTGCGGCGGCGGTCGAACTGCTCGCCCGTCTGCGCGGCGTGGCCGGCGACCGGGTAACCGCCTTCGAGCTCATCAGCCGCCCCTCCCTCGATCTCGTCCTCCAGCACATCCCCGGTGCCCGCGACCCCCTGGCCCAGGCACAGCCCTGGTACGTACTGGTCGAACTCACCGACACCCTGACCGTCATCGACCTGCCCGCCATCCTCGAGGCCGAGCTCGCCACCGCCATCGCCGACGGCGCCGTGCTCGATGGCACCATCGCCACCAGCCAGGCCCAGGCCGCCGCCCTGTGGAGCCTGCGCGAGAACATCTCCGAAGCCCAGAAGCGCGAAGGCGTCAGCATCAAGCACGACATTTCCGTGCCGGTCAGCGCCATCCCCGAGTTTCTCGACCGTGCCGGCGCCGCCCTCGAAGCCTGCTACCCCGGCCTGCGCATCGTCGCCTTCGGCCATGTGGGCGACGGCAACCTCCACTACAACCAGAGCCGTCCCCGCCACGACGAAAACGCTGCCTTCATCGCCCGCACCGAAGAGGTCGGGCGCGTCGTTCATGGCCTGGTGCACGAACTGGGCGGTTCCATCTCCGCCGAACACGGTATCGGCCAGCTCAAGCGCGGCATCCTTCCCGGCTACAAGCAGCCGCTTGAGCTGGAGCTCATGCAGCGCATCAAGGCCACCCTCGACCCGCAAGGTCTGATGAACCCAGGAAAGGTGCTTTAGCACCCACCCCTACGAAACCGTTCACCACTCGCGGTAGCAGCCTTAACAAAAATCCCAAAAAGAGGTTTACATCGGGCAATGTCCTCTCTATAATGCGTTTCTCGTTGCACGGGGGTATAGCTCAGCTGGGAGAGCGCTTGCATGGCATGCAAGAGGTCATCGGTTCGATCCCGTTTACCTCCACCAAGAATTTGCAGTACCGGGTCCCCATCGTCTAGAGGCCTAGGACACCGCCCTTTCACGGCGATAACCGGGGTTCGAATCCCCGTGGGGACGCCAGGATCAAAGAGTCCTGTGCAGTAATGTGCAGGCAGTTGCAGCCCGGTTGGCTTGCAATGGCAGTTAAAGCGGAGTGGTAGTTCAGTTGGTTAGAATACCGGCCTGTCACGCCGGGGGTCGCGGGTTCGAGTCCCGTCCACTCCGCCACAGATTTAAAGCAGGGGAGCCCCAGCTTCCTTGATGACGGTTCAGGTCCCCATCGTCTAGAGGCCTAGGACACCGCCCTTTCACGGCGATAACCGGGGTTCGAATCCCCGTGGGGACGCCAGGATTTGGCGGGTTCGCAGCGATGGAGTCCGTAGCAGTTTCGTGGGGGTATAGCTCAGCTGGGAGAGCGCTTGCATGGCATGCAAGAGGTCATCGGTTCGATCCCGTTTACCTCCACCACTTTTAAGTTGTACCGGGTCCCCATCGTCTAGAGGCCTAGGACACCGCCCTTTCACGGCGATAACCGGGGTTCGAATCCCCGTGGGGACGCCAGGATCAAAGAGTCCTGTGCAGCAATGTGCAGGCAGTTGCAGCCCGAATCGGGCGCAGCGGCAGGTTAGCGCGGAGTGGTAGTTCAGTTGGTTAGAATACCGGCCTGTCACGCCGGGGGTCGCGGGTTCGAGTCCCGTCCACTCCGCCACAAACAACAAAGGGAAGCTTCGGCTTCCCTTTGTTTTTTTGCGCCTCGCGTTTTGCATCTCCCAATGCGCATTAATTAAGCCAATTGGCAATTCCGCAAATTTTATCATAATGACTTTTGAATTATTTGTGTCGGTCATTTTTACAATCTCTAAGGCAGGGCAGGGGGCGTCTTTTTAAATTATTGAAATAAAAGGAAAAATATCGTTGGCCCATTTATTGCTAAATTATTCCTGCGAGTGTTTTTTGCCGTCGTTTTTGCCCGTTTTGGGGTGAGGTGATGTGTGAAAAGTGCGAAATAAATAAGCCCATCCTTTAATTGAATTTCTGCTTTCAGGAGTGTGTAACGTGATCAACAAGTTCAAGACCGGCGCCATCATCGCCCTTGCCCTCGGCGCAGCTGCTTCTTCCTCTGCTTACGCCGCCATCTACACTCTCGACAACGCTGTTACCAATGGCCTGATCACCAAGTGGGCTGAAGGCCCGGTTGGCACCCTGTCCGTCAACCCGGCTGCCACCCTGCCCAGCCTGCTGGCCGGCGATGCTGCAGCCCCTGGCGGTAACGTTGAGCTGAGCAAGTTCGCCGGCTCTGTTTCCACCCTTACCGGCACCATCAACGGTCACGCCATCACCCTGTCGAGCCTCACCAAGGCCGACTGGTTCACCGGCAACAGCTTTGGCACCTACACTTCCCTGACCGAGCAGTACATCAGCGCCGCCTACCAGGCCGCTTTCGGTTCTGCCATCTCTGCCGCCGACCTGCAGACCGCAATCCAGGGTTTCTACAACCCCAGCGCTGTGCTGGGCGGTCTGTCCCCCTTCCAGTTCGTGTCTGACCCCAACATCTCCTACGTCTTCCAGGACGGCGGTGAGCTCAAGGTGGGTCTGGCTGGCCTCTACGATGCCACCAACTTCCTGCGCCTCCTGAGCCCGCTGGCTCCGGCCGGTTCCCAGGCCAGTGAAGTGGTCAAGATCACCTACGGCGGCGTCACCTCCTACCTCTACACCTTCGACGCCACCGCCTCCGGCGTTTCCGCCAACGATCAGTTCCGTTCCTACTCCGGCAACTACGAAGTCACCACCAGCGCCGTGCCCCTGCCCGGCACCCTGGCCCTCTTTGGCCTGGGCGTAGCGGGTCTGGCTGCCCTGCGTCGTCGCAAGGCCTGATCAGGACAGGGCGGGGTTTCTTCCCGCCCGTCTTATAACCAAAGCCTCCTTCCGCTTGGCGGGGGGTTTTGGTTAGCAGTGCATTTTCCCTGCTCGGGAGCGAGCGGGGTTTTTTGCGCGCCTGGAATGGTGCACTGCGGTCCCGTAGCGGCTATGCTTGCTGGGTAAGTGTAATATTCTGTAATATCTTGGGCTTATGATTACGGCGTGCGATGGTTACAATCCGCATGCCGTGTGCCTTCTGCTTTCGTCATAAGCAGGTGGTATGCATCGTCGAGGCCCGGGGGCTTCGCGTTTTCGGGCTAAATATCAAGCCTTTGCCGGGTCCAGATGCAACCCGGGTTCGCGTGGGTCGATTAAGGGTCTAGTCAAATGCTGTCTGCGGCACTTTTTCTGCTGGGCGTGGTTTTATCCGTTGTCGCAATACGGTACGGCATCGTTGCGTCGCACAAACTGGGCATCGTCGATCAGCCCGGTGGTCACAAGGCGCACGACACGGTCACCCCATTTGTAGGCGGTGTTGGCGTGTTGGCGGCCACCCTCTGCGCCGTTGGCATCGTTGCCCATTTCTTCCCCCAGTTCAGTGTCCGGGTGCCTGCTTTTCTGTTTGGCGTGCTGGCCATGTTCATCACCGGCTTTGCCGATGATGTGCTGCAGCTCGGCTACAAGATCCGCTTCATGGTTCAGGCGGCCGTGGGCCTGGTCATGGTCTTTTGGGGTGGGGTTTCGATTGTCGATCTGGGCGATTTGGGCATGGGCGTGGTGCAGCTCGGGCCCTTTGGCGTGGTCCTCACTGTCATTGCCACCATTGGTGCCATCAACTCCCTCAACATGATCGACGGCATCGACGGCCTGTCGGGCTCCCTGTCTACGGTCTGCCTGCTGCTCATTGCCTTTGTGTTGTTCCAGGCCCGTGACTTTGCCTACTTCACCATGGTCATCACCATCATGGGCGGCGTGGTGGGCTTCCTGTATTTCAATCTGCGTTTCTTCAAGCAGCGCCGTGCCCGCTGTTTCCTGGGTGACAACGGCAGCATGCAGCTGGGCTTCATCTTCGCCTGGTTGCTGGCCGATCTCTCCCAGGCGCTCCCCGCCCAGCGTTTTGTCTCGCCCGTGACGACCCTTTGGCTGTTTGCTGTGCCCCTCATCGACACCCTCAGCGTCATGCTGCGTCGCCTGTGGATGAAGCGTTCGCCATTCCGTCCCGACCGCAACCACCTGCATCATCTCTTCCTGCGCGCGGGCTTCCGCGTACAAGACACGGTGGCCGTGCTGGCCCTGGCGCAGCTGGTCTTTGGCGCAATCGGCCTGGCGGGGCTGTATGCCGATGTCGCCGAGCTCGACATGCTGATTGGCTTTGTGTGTGCTTTTGCGCTGTGTTTCTATGTGCTGCTGCGGCCGTGGCGCTTTGTGCCCCTGTTGCGGCGCATTCATCGGGTATTCGGGTTCACGTCGGCCCATGCCGTGGGCGTGCATGTCTCGGGCCTGGCCATCGACAAGACGAACGAGTTCGTCAATATGCTCAACAACCGCATCGGTCCGCACTACGACTTCCGGTTCAGCGTCTTCCGGCCCGAAGGGGGCGCCACCCGCGGTTATGGCGTCATTGAGCTGCTCTGCGACGAGCAGGATGTATCTCACCGCGAGATCCGCGACGTGATGGCCGTCATCCGCCGCCAGTACCGGCGCGACCGCCGGCTCAAGATGCGGCCCTTTGTGGAGCGCTGCGAAAGCAACGACCGCCGCGTGGGCAGCAAGGCCCGCAGTTCCGATCGTCGCCTCGAAGACCGGCGTGGTGCCGGCAAGGGCCGCCTTGTATTCAGTGTGCTCAGCTCGGCAGGCGAGTCCAGCGTCCTGCAGACCAGCCAAGTCTGATTGGGGGCTGAACATTGTATGAGCGCATCCTGGTTGTCTGTACGGGCAACATATGCCGAAGCCCTGTGGGGGAGTTCCTTCTCCGCAGCACGCTAAACGCCGCCAGCCGCAAGGCCGACGTACGTTCGGCCGGTGTCGGTGCGCTGGTGGGTGACCCCGCCCACGACACCGCCATCGCCATGATGGCCCCCCGGGGGCTCGACCTTTCTGCGCATCGTGCCCAGCAAGCCACGCCCGAGCTGTGCCGCTGGGCCCAGCTGGTGCTGGTCATGGAATCCCATCACCGCGAAGCCCTTACCCAAATCGACGCCACCGTGCGTGGCAAGACCTTTCTGCTGGGCCACTGGAGCAAGCAGGAAATCCCCGACCCCTACAAGCGCAACCAGCAAGCCTGGGACGAAGCCGTAGCCCTGATCGATGCCGGGGTGGATGCCTGGAGCAAGCGGCTATGACCGACAGCTCCCCAATCCACTCCAACCGTGTCCTGTGCCCCGCGTTGCAAAACCAGGCTCCGTTATCATTCAGGGTGTCGTTCACCTCTTCGGAATTCGTGAATCCATGAAGACACAATTCACTCGCCTCGCCAAGCCGCGCGGGCATCTGCGCAGCATCCTTCTGGCTACCCTCTGTGCATCCCTGGGCGCCTGTGCCATCGTCCCCGGTGACAGGGCCTATTCGCTGCGCGATCAAAAGTCTGCCGTCAAGCTGCCGGTCAAGCAAAACGACGCTGCCGAGCCCGTGCCCGACAACATCGCCATCAAGCCCATCACCGCCGAGCTGATCATCGATCAACTCAAGGCAACGGCTCAGCCGCAGCGCCCCACCGCCACCAACGACAACCTCACCGCCAACAGCGGCAAGGGCATCAAGGAAAACCTGGCCGCCCCCGACTACAAGATCGGCCCCGGCGACGTACTCACCATCATCGTTTGGGACCACCCCGAGCTCACCACCCCCGCCGGTCAATATCGTTCTGCCGACCAGGCAGGCACCGTGGTGAATGAAGATGGCACCATCTTCTACCCCTACGTAGGCACCCTTAACGTCGCCGGCAAAACCACCCGCCAGGTGCGTGACATGCTCGCCAAGGGCCTGGCCAAGTACATCGAAAAGGTCCAACTGGACGTGCGCATGGCCGCGTTTCGCAGCAAGCGCGTGTACGTGGTGGGTGAGGTGTCCAAGCCCGGCCTGCTCGAAGTCACCGACATCCCCCTGACCGTGCTCGAGGCCGTAAACCGTGCCGGCGGCTTCGCCCCCGAGGCCGACCACAGCCGCGTGCTGCTCACCCGGAAGGGCGCCACCTACCGGGTGGACATCCAGGCCATGTACGAAAACGGTGCCACCGAGCAAAACGCACTGCTCGAGCCCGGCGACATCCTCAACGTGCAAGACCGCAGCTTCAACAAGATCTTTGTGCTGGGCGAAGTCACCAAGCCCGGCTCCATGGTCATGACCAAAAAGCGCTCCACCCTGGCCGAAGCCCTGGCCGACGCGGGTTACATCACTCAAGACCGCTCCAACCCCAAGTGGATCTACGTGATGCGCGGCGAAAGCGAAACCCCGCAGCTCTTCCACCTGGATGGCTCATCGCCTGATGCCATGCTGCTGGCCGACCGCTTCCCCCTGCGCCCGCGGGACATCGTGTATGTGGATGCGGCCGACGTGGTGCGCTGGAACCGTGTGGTCTCCAACATCCTGCCCACCGCCCAGACGCTCTTCCAGGTCAGCGGAACCCAGTACCCCCTGTTTGGTGGTCGTCAGCCCTGATCGCCTGACAGCCTGAACTTCCCTCCTGTGGGGTCGAATCCATTCGACCAAAGCCATGCCGCAATAAAGCCCGTGACCGCCGCCTCTGGTCCGGGCTTTGGCTAGCCAAACCACACAACCCGACGAAACCATGGACAACGACAAGCTTCCCCTCAATCAAGGCCAGCAGATCCAGCGTGCCGACGACGCCGACGAAGGCCTCGCCATTGGCGAGATCATTGCCGTGCTCATGGAGCATCGCTGGCTCATCGCCGCCGTCACCGCCCTGTTTCTCCTGCTCGGTTTCGCCTGGACGTTTGTGAGCAAGCCCGTGTATCGGGCGGATGGCCTGCTCCAGGTCGAAGAGAAATCCACCGGCATGTCTGCCCTCAAAGACCTGCAACCGCTGTTGGGCGACAGCACCACCGTATCGGCTGAGCTCGAAATCCTCACGTCGCGCATGGTGCTGGGCCGCGTCATCGACAAGCTCAAGCTCGACATCGAGGCCAGCCCCAAAACCCTCCCGCTGCTGGGCGGTGCCATGGCCCGGCGCCACAAGGGCGACGAACTGGCCCCTGCCTTCATGGGCCTGGGCAGCTATGCCTGGGGGGGCGAAAAGATCCAGGTGGACTCTCTGCGGGTGCCGCGCAGCCTGCTGGACAAGCCGCTCAGCCTTGTGGCCGGCGAAGGCGGTGCATTTGACCTGCTGGACGAAGAAGGCAACCTGATCCTAAAGGGGCAGGTGGGCACCCGCGTTGAAGAGCAGCAGTTTGCCGTGTTCGTATCGCGCCTTGTGGCTCGCCCTGGCACCCGCTTCGTGCTCGTCAAGCGTTCGTCCGAGATGGCGGTAAAGGCGCTTCGTGCCCAATTCGCCGTCAAGGAGCGCGGCAAGAAATCCGGCATTCTCGAAGCCAGCTTTACCGGCCCGGACACCGAAAAGATCGTGGCCGTGCTGGACGACATCCTGAACACCTATGTGCGCCAGAACGTGGAGCAGCGTTCGGCCGAAGCCGAAAATACCCTCAAATTCCTCGAAACCCAGCTGCCCGCCCTTAAAAAGGAGATGGACGCCGCCGAGGCCGCCTACAACAACTACCGCCAGAGCCGCGGCTCGCTCGACCTGAACATCGAAACCCAGAGCGTGCTGCAGTCTTTGGTGGAGGTGGACAACCAGATCGTTGCCCTGCGGCAAGAGCGCGATGAACTGCGCCAGAGCTTTACTGCCGAGCACCCCCGCGTGCAGGCCGTAGACCAGCGCCTGGAGCGCCTGCGCGAACGCCGCAAGCAGTTTGACAGCGACGTTAACAAGCTGCCCGATACGCAGCAAAGGGTGCTGCAGCTAGCGCGGGATGTGGAGGTGTCCACCACCCTGTACACCAACCTGGTCAATACATCCCAGCAGCTCCGCGTGTCCAAGGCGGGTACCACGGGCGATGTGAGAGTCATCGATAGTGCTGTGGCATCACGCGACCCAATTGGCACGAAGAAATCGGTTGTTGTCGTGACATCTCTTCTTCTTGGATTCCTGTGTGGCGTCGTTTTGGTCTGGATCAAGCGATCACTGCGTGTGGTGATTGAACAGCCTGAAACGATTGAAGCGCGGATGGGGCTACCGGTCTACGCAACTATTCCTCACAGTCGACAAGAGGTCGAAATTCAGAAGCGCTCACATGGGAAAAATGGCGCTAACGAGTTACTTGCGATCTCAAACCCCGAGGATGATGCTGTTGAAAGTCTGAGGGGGCTGAGAACAACAATACACTTTGCTCTTCTCGATACACAGCACAAGTCGTTGTTGATAACGGGCTCTAGTCCTGGTTTGGGAAAAAGTTTCATCTCCAAGAATCTTGGTGCTGTTCTGGCACAGGCGGGCCAGCGTGTGGTGATTGTTGATGCGGATTTGAGAAAAGGCCATATCAACAAAGAGTTTGGACTCCGGCGCGAGACAGGGATAAGCGAGTATGTGGCGGGAGCTGCTGAGTTTGAGCACGTTGTAAAGCCGACAAGTGTTCCGAATCTTTGGGTCGTGACTACAGGACAAATCCCTCCCAATCCATCAGAGTTGCTCATGCACCTCCGCTTTGAGGGGTTGCTGGAAAAGCTAAGTGAGCAGTTCGATACGCTAATCGTCGATGCTCCGCCGATTCTTGCTGTGTCCGATGCCGCAATCATTGGTCGTCACACAGGTGCGACCCTGATGGTTGCTCGTGCAGGCCGTCATCCGATTGCCGAACTGGAACAGGCGGTGAAGCGTCTTAATCATGCTGGTGTGCAGGTTAAAGGCTTTGTCTTCAATGATCTTGATACTGATCGGCAGCGATACCGCTATGGCTATAAAGGCTATGTCTATCGTTATCAGTACAAGAAGAGCTGATGCTTTTTATCCCTGATGCCGCGGTTTGATGTTGAATAGATTGAGAGCCGGTGCCAGTTTGTTTTAGATACCCATGAAGAAAAGCCACGACAGGGGCACGATGAGTCAACCCGTTAATCACTGTGTAGGTCTTTTGGCTTCCGAAATGGCCACTCGGGGCGGTATCCAGTCATTTATGTTCAGGGTCGCAGAAGTCATCGAGCGACTTCGCCTGGAGAAGAGGATTTCCCACGGCTATTGCATAAGCCTTAACGACTCATCGGTTTCCCTTCGTGAGCATCCATCGATGCCTTTGGGGCTAACCGTATGGGGGGGGGAGAGATCCAAACTCGCCCTGATCTGGCACATGCTCACCTCAGGAAAGCGCGCAGATGTGCTGTTCGTAGGGCATGTGGGTTTGGGGCCGGTTGCGCGCGTTCTTAAAACGCTTGGAAAAATCAAGGCTTACTACATCATCCTTCACGGTATTGAGGTCTGGAGACGTGTTTCGTGGGAAGACCGTATTGGGCTTATGGGAGCAGATTGTCTTATCGCTACCACCCAATATACCGCGGACGAATGCGCTCACCTTAATGGTATTCCGCTAGATAAATTTCGTGTAACGCCTCTCTGTGCTGATGTTCGGGTCGAAACCGGAGATACGCACTTTAAGTTGAGTGGTGGCTTCAAGCTCCTGTGTGTTGCCCGCCAAAGTGTGTCTGAACGCCTAAAAGGGTTTGATCACATCATCGAGGCCGTTTCTGTCTTGCGCGAAGAGTGCCCTGATATCCATCTGAGCATGGTTGGAAAGGGGGATGATCAGGATCGCTTGAAAGAGCTTTCCGCCACGCTAGGGGTTTCAAATCAGGTTAGCTTCCTTGGTGGAGTTGGCGACGAGGAGCTCGTCGCTGCGTATCAGGACTGTGATGTCTTTGTAATGCCCAGCAAAAAAGAAGGCTTTGGAATTGTGTTTCTTGAAGCGATGCGATTTGGAAAGCCATGTATTGGTGGAAATCATGGAGGTACGCCAGATGTTATTTCGCATGGCGAAACTGGATTTCTCGTTGAGTACGGTGATGTAGCTGCTTTGGTTGCGCGCATTCGTACCCTGTATATGGATCGAGAGGCGTCTAAGAGAATGGGCGTGGCGGGAAGGGCTATGGTCGACGGGAAGTTCAGTCCTGAAGCCTTCTTTCGGAGTTATATGGCCTATGCAACAGCTGTGCAGATAAATGATTAAGTCCCGCTCCTTGCTTACGGATGGTGCTTGGATTGCTGCCCTGCAGGGTCTGTCTGCGGTTGGGCAACTGCTGGGGATGCGTCTTCTGACCGAGGTCGTCCCGCCCTCGGTTTTTGGTGAGGTGAGTTTGTGGGTGGGGGCTATTGCGCTGGTGTCGGCGGCCATGGCTAACCCGACAATGCAGGCATTGCTCCGTTTTTATCCCGAGTTTCATGAGAATGGGAAAGGAAGAATAGTTAAGGATGTTGTGATCTCACAGCTTCTGAGATTAGGTGGGTTTGCTCTCCCCGTATTGGGTCTTGTTGCTCTCTATTTTTTCTTAAAGGGAGATGCCTCTGCGTCAGATCTATTGATCTTGTTCCTGCTCGCGATTGTCGATGTCGCGAGAATGAGCAGTCTTGCGTATCTGAATGCCCTGAGAGCCTTTAAGCCAGCAGGTGTTTGGGCCTTGCTTGAAGCTTGGGGGCGTCCATTGCTAGCCTATCTCCTTATTGGCTCGCTTGGGGCGGATACGACATGGGTGTTGCTCGCTTATTTGTTTGCCTCAATCGCTGCGTGGCTAATTATGCACAAGCGCGTTCCTGTAGAGCCGGCGCTAAGTCGAACCGCTGAAGCTACAGCTGCACACTCCGATTTAAGTTCAAGGTTTTGGAGGTATTCGATCCCCTTGCTGCCCCTGGGTCTGATCGGATGGGTTTCTGGAATGGCCGATAGATATCTGATTGGCGTCATGTTGACGCCGGCTGATGTTGGTCTATATGTTGCCGTTTACGGGTTGGCTAGTCGCCCCATGGCAATGTTCGGCGGGGTAATCGAAACCACAATTAGACCTGCTTATCAGCATGCCGTGGCTAGAGGTGATGATTCTTTAGCCAAGAATTACATAGTCAAATGGATTCTCTTGGTTTGTGGTGGTTCTTTGTGCGCTGTTGCTATTGCCTCAATCTGTCATGTTTGGTTGGCTGGGCTGCTTCTTGGCGCTGGATATAGGTCCGCTTCTGGTCTTTTGCCCTATGTGGTTGCCGGATATTCGCTGCTTATTTTGTCTCATGTGGCGAATCGAATTTGTTATGCACATGAGGCTACAAAGCGTGTTCTGTTGATTGAGGTCGGTGGTGCATTTTCTGCTGTTGTTGTCGGTTTTTTTTGTATCCGTAATTTCGGGCTCCAAGGGGCTGCGATTGCAGTTCCCGTTTACTGCGGCGTGCAACTTGTCTTGGCCTTCAGCTTGGCCGCTCCCTGGATTCGTTTTAGCCCCGGTCAGCGCTAGGTGTCACGAAATTTTGGGCTCTTTACCTCTCCCCCTATTTGGAAGCGCTAAGTGATTAGTGGATTTCAATTGTTGACTTTTGTATGGTCAACTCTGGCTCTTGTTGTCGTGATTGTTTTTCCTGTCGATGACTGGAGGGCGACTGTTGGGGTGCTGATGCTCGGGCAAGCGTTCTGCGCTGCTTTGGTCCGAAAGCGACTCAAGGAAACCGCCTCTTCGCCGCTGCCGGATTTCTTGACAATTATGCTGCTAATGCAGCTGTTCAGTAAGACTTTAACTGCGTTAGGCCTTGCTGTTTCGGGTAATGCGGGCTCTGCCGGCCGAGTTGGGGATGTGCTAGCCGCGCGGGAAATTGTGCCTTTGCAGTATCAGTTTCAAGCTGAGGTTGTCTTCCTCAGCGCTGCCGTTGTATTTACTTTTGTGTGGATACTTTTGGAGGGAAGGCGGCCCCTGTGTATTCAGGGAGAGCCTCCTCCTCGTGTGCTGTTCGGTACTTACGGAGTATCTCTCGGTTCGTATTTGGCGCTGCACACATTGGGTTTGTCGGCATCGCTTGGGATGGGGGTGGAGTTATTGCGACTGTTTTCTATAGGCGCAGTTGCGGTTCTTCTCGGAGGGGGCTCTATCTTTGCTTTGGGGAGAAAGAAGTCTTGGGTTGCCCTTGCGGCTTTGTTGCCTCTTTATGTGATTGCGCTGCAGACAGGGATGAAGGCGGAGGCGGCTCTCGTGTCCTTGCCAATACTGCTTCCTATTGTTCGGAAGATAACAATTGCACGTGTGGCACTTTTGGGGTGTTGTGTGATGGTTATTGTTCTCTTTCTTTTTCCCTTTACTCAGGAGTGGCGAGTCCTAAATTGGGAGCATGCAGGAGGGAGTGCAACGGAGAAGGCGACAATCGCAGATGTGGCTGAGCGCGTGTTTGAGCTGTGGGATAAGGAGGGGGTGCTTGAGACCGCCTCTGACGGCGCGGCTAAGTGGCTTACTCGAGGAGCCTCTGCTGAGCAGGGGGGGCTTGTAATGCTTATAGCGGAGCGTGACGGATTTATTGGTCCGGTCTTGATTGAAGGTCTTGCTACGATCTTTGTGCCCCGATTCCTGTGGCCGGATAAGCCGCTTTATATGCCTGGCGCCTGGTTCACTTGGTATCTTGGCAATGCAGATAGCCCCGAGACAGCAACAAGTGCAACTGCCATGATGTTGCCCACGGAGTTGTATTGGATGTTTGGTGTCCCTGGGGTTGTTATTGGAATGGGTCTGTTGGGATGGATCTATTTTTCCTCATCTCGGTTCCTGATTAAAAAAGCAGAGTTTGGGATTGTGCCTCTGGTGGGGTATTTTGCATTTCTGTCTAGGGCGAGCGGTTTGCAGGAGATTCACACGATCTATGCTGTGTCGTCTCCGCTTATTTTTATTGTTTACGTGGTCGCATTTGATCGAATTCAGAGGGTTTTCTTTCGACCTCGGTCGGCGGGCACTCGATAGCGCATGTGCATATTGGTGGCAAAATGATTGAGCCCTCTCTGAGCGTTTTGGTGGTAGGTAAGTTTTATGCAGAAGGATTTGCTGTCCATATTTCCGAGACGCTAGAAGTTCTTGGTTGCAAGACTTCACGCTTTGAACCCGGGTTTAGGTCCGGGAGGCGGAAGGGGCGTGTTTGGCACAGAATTGACCAGATAAAGGGCGTGTTGTATTCCGCCACAGATGGCATTCCTGCGGTCCGCGCTCATCGCATGAATGATCTTTGGGATGTTGTCGGCAGTGGAGTTTTTGACGTTGTTATTGTTTGTCATGATTTTCTTTGGCCGAGAGAGGTTGAAGAACTCAAGCGTTTGAGTAAAGCTAAAGTCGCGATGTGGTTCCCCGATGCGATGGTTAATTTCCACCGGGGGTTCTTCATGAATTCGAGCTACGACGGATTGTTTTTTAAAGATCCATTTATACGCCATGCCCTCGGTGATGTTTTAAAAAGCCCAGTGCACTATCTTCCAGAGTGCTTTAATCGACGGAGGCATTGGCTTCCCGAGAGTGATCTAGGCGATCTTTCTGAGTATGAGTGCGATGTGACAACCGCGGGAAATCAACATTCTTGGCGTGTTGCATGCTTGAAGCATCTGGCGGACTATGATGTGAAGTTGTGGGGTAATCCAGCTCCCCTTTGGATGATGCCAGGTGCAGTTTCCAGCATGCATCAGGGGCGAGGTGTTTATGATCACGAGAAAGTTAGAGCGTTTCGCGGAGCGAAGGTTGTAATTAATAATCTTCATTACGGCGAAGTGTGGGGCGTCAATGTCCGTTGCTTTGAGGTTGCTGGTGCCGGAGCGTTTCAAATGGTTGATTGGAGGCCCGGGGTTGAGCAGCTATTTGAAGATGGTAGAGAGCTTGTGACCTTTCGAGGTATGGCTGACCTGAAGGAAAAGTTGGAGTACTGGTTGCCCCGCGCAGAGGAGCGAAAGTGTATTGGGGAGGCGGCTTTGCGGCGCGCGCACGCGGAGCATACTTACGAGCATAGGTTAAGCCTTCTTTTGAACACACTTTCGGGGAAAGAAAGCGGCTTCCCAATGCCACGGCTGGCTTGGTGATGTGTGCCGTTTTTCGCATTTTCTTTGTGTTTCCTAACTGCGCTTGCTCTAAGTAAAGGTCCTTAGTTTGAAGATAATTCATTCCATGCCGGACATAGATAAGGAGGCTTCTGGGCCGAGTTACTCTGTCGTTCGGTTGTGTGAGTCGCTCATCCAGCTTGCTGTAGATTCCAATATCGCGCTTGTTGGTGGTGAAGGTCATAAATCGTATGTCCATTCTTTTCCGAAAGGGGTCGGGCCTGCGAGACTTGGGCGGTCTCCGTTAATGAGGAGGTGGCTTCGTGAGCAGGTCGTCTCCGGAAAAGCCGATATTGTTCACAACCACAGCCTTTGGATGATGCCTAATGTGTATCCTGGCTGGGCTACCAAGCGTAGTACGGTTCCCTATATTGTGTCCCCCCGAGGAACGTTGTCTTCTTGGGCTCTTTCAAGCGGATCGAAGGTCAAGCGTTTTTTCTGGCCGTTGGTTCAGAAGCCATCGATGACACATGTGACTTGTTTTCATGCGACAGCGGATGCTGAGTATGAGGATATTCGGCGTATGGGATATAGGCAGCCTGTGGCTGTTATTCCGAATGGGATAGACCTTCCCGATCTTCAGCCAGGGAAGGTCGCGTCTGCGCGCACTTTGCTTTTTCTGGGGCGGCTTCACCCAGTGAAGGGTGTCGATTTCTTGTTGAAGGCTTGGAGAACTTTGGCGAGGGAGTTTCCGGATTGGAGTCTTAAAATCGTTGGTCCGGATAACAATGAAACCGCGAGATCTCTTGTAGCACTTGCAAATAATCTGACGCTGCCGCGTGTCGAATTTGCAGGCCCTGTTTATGGGGCTGAGAAGCTAAACGTCTATCAGGCCTCGGATCTCTATGTTCTTCCGACTCACTCAGAGAATTTCGCAATGACGGTGGCGGAGGCGCTTGCATGTGGAGTCCCTGTTGTTGTGAGCCAAGGCGCGCCGTGGTCTGGTGTTCTTGGCAAGGGGGCTGGGTGGTGGCCAGAAATTGGTGAAGAGCCATTGTTGGCTGCGTTGCGGCAGGCGATGGCATGTCCTAGAGAGGAACTCTCGCTGATGGGGAGCGCTGGTCGGCAGTGGATGAATGATGAGTTTTCATGGAGTAGCGTGGCAGAGAGAATGTTGGCTACATATTCTTGGGTTTTGGGACGTGGAGATCGACCTGCGTGCGTTCGACTGGATTAGTTTTGAGGGAGACGATTGTGAGTGCGAACGTTAGTCCGATTGGTGTTTTCATTCTTGCGAAGAACGAAGAAGAGAACATATCCCGTTCAGTTGGTGCGTTTGATGGCACGGGTTGGCCCGTTCATGTCCTTGATTCGGGGTCGTCAGACAAGACAGTTGAAATCGTCTCAAGATTTTCGTTCGCTGAAGTACAGGCGTATACCTACTCCAATCACTGCAATGCCTATAACGAAATCGTTGAGACCATTGGCGCTGCCTATCGGTTTGTTATAGTTCTTGATTCAGATATGGTTGTTTCCCGTGCATTGCAGAATGAAATTGGAGAGCTTTTAAGAGGGGCTGATCAGGATTGGCGAATCCTTGATGCAGTCGTGGAGATGTACTCGGAGGGCGTCGCGTTGCAGCGCGCTTCATTGTGCCCGCCGAAAGTTTTTCTGTTTCGAACGGGAAAGGCCTGTTTCGTTAGTACTGGTCACGCCGAGAAGGTGGCGGATGGGGTCAAGGTTGGCCGGGTAAAAAACAAGCTTATCCATGATGACCGAAAGAGCTATAGCAGCTACCTTCAGTCTCAGTTTCGTTATGCCAATAACCTCGTTGCTAGATATGTCGAAGGGAAAGTGTCCTCTCGGGATAAATTGAGGGTGCGGTGGCCTCTGCTTATATTCGCAGTTCCGTTCGTCAGCTTTTTCTGGCGTCGCGGCTTTATGGATGGGAGAGCTGGCGTCATTTATGCACTCGATCGACTGATAGCAGAGGCCATTATGTATCGACAAGCGGTGGCGAGTCGGCTGCATAAGTCCAGTGCAAAGAAGAATTGATAAACTAGTTTTGTGAGCTCATCATGAATTTTGAAGGCAAGGTTTTGTTGATTACCGGCGGCACCGGTTCCTTCGGTAACGCCGTCCTCCGCCGTTTCCTCAACACCGATATCGGTGAGATCCGCATCTTCTCCCGCGACGAGAAGAAGCAGGACGACATGCGGAAGCTCTACAACAACAACAAGCTGAAGTTCTACATTGGCGATGTGCGTGACCCGCACTCGGTCAATACTGCCATGCGGGGTGTGGACTACGTGTTTCACGCGGCAGCCCTCAAGCAGGTGCCGTCGTGCGAATTCCACCCCATGCAGGCGGTGCGCACCAATGTGCTCGGCACCGAGAACATGATTGAGGCGGCCATTGCCAACAAGGTGAAGCGCGTGGTCTGCCTTTCCACCGACAAGGCGGTGTACCCCATCAACGCCATGGGTATCAGCAAGGCGATGATGGAAAAGGTGATGGTGGCTGCGTCCCGCAACCTCGAAGGCACCGGGACGGTGATTTGCGGTACGCGCTACGGCAACGTCATGGCGTCGCGTGGTTCGGTGATTCCGCTGTTTGTGGATCAGGTGCGCAATGGCAAGCCGATCACCATTACCGACCCCAACATGACCCGCTTCATGATGACGCTGGATGATGCGGTGGATCTGGTGCTGTATGCCTTCGAGCATGGCAACAATGGCGATATCTTTGTGCAAAAGGCGCCGGCGGCCACGGTGGATGTGCTCACCCAGTCGATCCTGGGCCTGATGAAGAAGCCCGAGCATGAGGTGCGCGTGATTGGCACCCGCCATGGCGAAAAGCTCTATGAGGCTCTGTTGAGCCGCGAAGAGCGTGCTGGTGCCGAGGATCTGCCGGGGTATTTCCGTGTTCCGGCGGATGGCCGCGATCTCAACTACGACAAGTACTTTGTCGAAGGCGAGCAGAAGATCAGCGAGGCGGTGGAGTACACGTCCCACAACACCGAGCGTCTGGATGTGGAAGGCATGACCAAGCTGCTGCTCAAGCTCGACTTCATGCAAAAGATCGCTCGTGGCGAGCACGCCGAAGCCCAGGACTGATTGGCCATGCGTATTGTCATTACCGGGGCCGACGGGTTTATCGGCCGCAACCTCTCGGTTCGCCTTGGCGAGCTGGGCCACACCGACATTGCACGCATCACCCTCGAGTCGTCCGACGACGACTTGCGCGAGGCGCTCAAGGGGGCCGACTTTGTGTTTCATCTGGCGGGAATCAATCGCCCCAAGGATGTAAGCGAGTTTGCGACCGGCAATGCCGGGCTCACCGAAGCGGTGTGTGCGCTGTTGGCCGAATCGGGCAACAAGGCGCCCGTGGTGCTGTCGTCGTCCACCCAGGCTGCACTCGACAACCCTTATGGCCAGAGCAAGCGCGCGGCCGAAGAGGCCGTGCTGCAGCATGGCCAGCGTACGGGGGCGCCTGCCTATGTGTTTCGGCTGACCAATGTGTTTGGCAAGTGGTCGCAGCCCAATTACAACTCGGCGGTGGCTACCTTTTGCCACAACGTCGCACGTGGGCTGGAGATCAAGGTTAACGACCCCGCCGCACCGCTCAAGCTGGTGTATATCGACGACGTGGTGGAGGCCTTTGTGGCCCTGCTTGCGCCGGGCACGCCCAGCGGGTTTGTGGCGGCAGGCCCTGAGTACGACACCACCGTGGGTCAGGTGGCGGACACCATCCGCGGTTTTCCGTCCAGTCGTGATTCGATGATTACCGACCGCGTGGGCACGGGCCTGGTGCGGGCGCTGTATTCCACCTACCTGAGCTTTCTGCCGCCCGAGGCGTTTGCTTACAGCGTGGTCAAGCATTCCGACCCGCGTGGCGATTTTGTCGAGATGCTCAAGACGCCGGACTGCGGCCAGTTTTCGTATTTCACGTCACATCCGGGTGTAACCCGTGGCGAGCACTATCACCACACCAAGACCGAAAAGTTCATGGTGCTCAAGGGCACGGCGCATTTTGGTTTCCGGCACATCGTGACTGGCGAGCACTACGAGCTGGTCACCAAGGGTGGCGAGGGCCGCATTGTTGAGACCGTGCCTGGCTGGACGCACAACATTACCAATATTGGCGACGATGAAATGATCGTCATGCTGTGGGCCAACGAGATCTTTGATCGTGAGAAGCCCGATACCGTTGGCAGGAAGGTGAATCCGTGAAGAAGTTGAAGGTTGTCAGCGTTGTAGGGACGCGCCCCGAGATCATCCGTCTGTCCCGCGTGCTGGCGCGGCTGGATGACTATTGCGAGCACGTGCTGGTGCATACCGGGCAAAACTACGACTACGAGCTTAACCAGATCTTTTTTGACGATCTGGGTGTGCGCAAGCCCGACCACTTTTTGAATGCGGCGGGGGCCACCGGCGCCGAGACCATCGGCAACGTGATCATTGCCGTGGATAAGGTGCTGGCGGATGAAAAGCCCGATGCCCTGCTGGTGCTGGGCGATACCAACAGCTGCATAGCCGTGCTGCCGGCCAAGCGCCGCAAGATCCCCACCTTTCACATGGAAGCCGGCAACCGCTGCTTTGACATGCGGGTGCCCGAGGAGATCAACCGCCGCATCGTTGATCACACCGCCGACATCAACCTCACCTACAGCACTATCGCCCGCGATTACCTGCTGCGTGAGGGCTTGCCCCCCGATATGGTCATCAAGACCGGCAGCCCGATGTTTGAAGTGCTCAACTTCTACCGTGAAGGTATCGATGCGTCGGACGTGCTCCAGCGCCTGGAGCTCAAGGAGCGCGAGTTCTTTGTGGTGAGCGCCCATCGGGAAGAGAACATCGATTCCGACAAGAACTTCACCAATCTGGTGGCCAGCCTCAATGCCATCGCCGAGAAGTACCAGATGCCGGTGATCGTCTCGACGCACCCTCGCACCCAGAAGCGCGTGGATGCCATGGGCGCCAGGTTCCATCCGCTCGTCCGGCTGCTCAAGCCTCTGGGCTTCAAGGACTACAACAAGCTGCAGGTCACCGCCAAGGCGGTGCTGTCGGACAGCGGCACGATCAACGAAGAGTCGTCGATCATGAACTTCCCGGCGCTCAATCTGCGTGATGCCCACGAGCGCCCCGAAGGCATGGAAGAGGCGGCAGTGATGATGACGGGCATGAACACCGAACGCATCATGCAGGGGCTGACCATCCTTGAAGACCAGCCTTCGGGCGATACCCGCATCCTGCGGCAGGTGGGCGATTACAGCATGCCCAACGTGTCCGACAAGGTGGTGCGGATCATTCACAGCTACACCGACTACGTGAATCGCGTGGTTTGGAAGAAGTACTGACAGGGTTGTTTGTCGATGCGTATTGCCTTGATTGCGGACGTTTATCCGCCTATGCGTTCTTCGGGTGCGGTGCAGCTGAGGGATCTTTCCCAGGAGTTTTTGCGGCAGGGGCACGATATGACCGTGATCGTGCCCGATGCAGGTCTGGACTGCCCCTGGAAGCTTGACCGGCTGGAGGGCGTGGAGGTGCTCCGCGTCAAGGCAATGCAAACCCGCGATACCGGGTATGTGCGGCGCACGCTGGGCGAGCTGCTCTTGTCCCATTTTGTGCGCCGTGGGCTGACGGCCAGCACCCTGCGGGACGTGAAATGGGATGCGGTGATCTGGTATTCACCCACCATCTTTTTTGGCAGCGTTGTGGCGTGGCTCAAGAAGAAGGCCGGGTGCCCGAGCTATCTGATCATCCGCGACATCTTTCCTGAATGGGCGGTAGATCTGGGCTTGATGGGGCGGGGGGCGGTTTATCGCTTCTTCAAATACTTCGAGCAGATCCAGTATTCGGCGGCAGACATCATCGGGGTCCAGTCTCATGCGGGCCTGCCTTATTTCAAGGCATGGGCTGGGCTGCCGGGGCGTCGGCTGGAAGTGCTGCAGAACTGGCTGGCACCGGCCACCAACGCGGGCTGCTCGTTTCAGGTTTCCAGCAGTCCTCTCGCCGGACGCCGCATCTTTGTCTACGCCGGAAACATGGGGGCAGCCCAGGGCATGGATATGGTGCTGGGGCTGGCCGAGGGCATGCAGGCTCGTTCCGATATCGGCTTTTTGTTTGTAGGGCGCGGTAGCGACGTGGCGCGGCTCAAGGCGCTGGCGGCCGAAAAGGCCCTGACCAACGTGGTCTTTCACGACGAGATCGAACCCCGGGAGGTGCCGGGTTTGCTCGCCCAGTGTCACGTCGGGCTGGTCATGCTCGACCCTCGTCACAAAACCCATAATGTGCCTGGCAAGTTTCTGACCTACATGCAGGCGGGCCTGCCGGTTTTGGCAAGAATCAACGCGGGGAACGATCTGGCCGAGCTGATTGCCCAGGAGCAGGTGGGCGAGGCCTATGTGGGGGATTCGGTGGCAGAGTTTCAGGCGCTCGCCGAGGCCGTGTGTGAGCTTGATCCCGTCGCTACCGCAAATCGGGCAACGGCTTTGTCAGATCGTTTGTATTCGTCGCGGGCGGCTGTCGAGCAGATTGTGCGGGCGTTGTCGCGTTGAGAGGTTCAAATGAAGGGGGCCTGCCAGACCTTCTTCACGGCACAGGGGCTTTAATGCTCGCAGGGTAGTGAAATGGCTGGGATAATGGCCGGAGAGTGATCCAAGTCGTTATTTTTAATCATTTTTTACAAGCCTATGACTACCATTGCAGTAATCGGCCTCGGCTACGTTGGCCTGCCCCTCGCCGTTGAATTCGGCAAGAAGATGAAGACCGTCGGTTTCGACCTGTCCGTGGAGAAGGTGGAGTCCTACGGCCGTTTCATCGACCCGACCGGCGAGGTGAGCACCGAAGACCTGAAGGCCGCCACGCAGCTCACCTGCAGCACCGACCCGAAGATCATCAGTGAGGCCGACTTCATCATCGTGGCCGTGCCGACCCCGGTGGATGACGCCCACCAGCC
>NZ_JAKLLN010000229.1 GCF_023150065.1 Zoogloea sp. | reverse complement strand
GATCACTCCGCTGTGATCATGAACTGAAGGATTCCCGGAAGGGCAGGGTGCTGCGCTTCCGGGTTTGCAGTGCGAAAAATTGAAAGCCAGTCGGTGCAAACCGGCTGGCTTTTTTTTGTGCAGCTTTTTGTGCCGGCTGTTTGTGCTGCGACCCGCCCTTGAGCCAAGGGCAACGCTCAGGGCGCGGTGTCGTCCACCGGCGGCAGTTCGATGCGGGTGGTGGGCGGGCGCTTGGCGTAGATCACCCGGTCGAGGATGTCGTAGAGCTCGTGAATCAGCTCGGTGCCGAAGGCCTGCTCGATGTTGTGGTACTGCTCGGCGATGAGCGGCGCCATCTGGTCGAAGATCTGCTGGCTCTTGGGGGTGAGACGCACCATCACCCGGCGCTGGTCTTCGGGCACGCGGCTGCGGGCGACAAGGCCCAGGTCTTCCATCCGTGACAGCACGCCGGTGAGGCTGGGACTGAGGATCTGGCACAGTTCGCACAGCTCGCGGGGTTCGAGCTGCTCGTGCTCCGACAGCGCGCG
>NZ_JAKLLN010000228.1 GCF_023150065.1 Zoogloea sp. | reverse complement strand
AGTACGGCCGGCTGGCCGACATCGGGCGGCACATCGTCGAGCAGCAGGTACCGCGCACCGGCGCCGACAAGCTGAAGCGCGCCGCGCTGCGGGAGTTCGTGCCCAACACCGGCCTGTTCGGTTCGGCGCTGGGCCTTGGGCGGATGTTCAAGCCGCTGCTGCCGCGGGTGATCGCCGAGAAGGTTCCGGCCGCCCAGGCGGCGGGCCCGTGGCCGGCGCCGCGCCACGCCCGACGGATGATCGCGCTGGCCGGTTGCGTTCAGCCGTCCATGCGCCCCGTGATCAACGCTGCCACGGCCCGGGTGCTCGACCGGGTGGGGATTTCGCTGGTCGAGGCGGAGCGGGCCGGGTGCTGCGGCGCCGTCCGCTACCACCTCCACGATCAGGCCGGCGGGCTAGACGATGCGCGACGGAACATCGACGCCTGGTGGCCGGCCATCGAGTCCGGCCAGGTCGAGGCGATCGTCGTCACCGCGTCGGGGTGCGGCGTGCAGGTGAAGGAATACGGCCACCTGCTCAGGCAAGAT
>NZ_JAKLLN010000227.1 GCF_023150065.1 Zoogloea sp. | reverse complement strand
ACTGAAAGGAATGGGATTTGAACGGCAGGATTTTACACGCCCTACTTCTGAGTTCAGCGGTGGTTGGAGAATGCGCATCGAATTGGCGAAAATCCTGCTTCAAAAACCCGACCTGATCCTGCTGGATGAGCCGACCAACCACATGGACATCGAATCCATCCAATGGCTGGAAGATTTCCTGGTTAACAGCGCCAAAGCTGTGGTGGTCATTTCCCACGACCGTGCATTCGTAGATGCCATTACCAACCGCACCATTGAAGTGACCATGGGGCGCATTTATGATTACAAAGCCAAATACTCGCACTATCTGGAACTACGCAAAGAACGCAGGGCACAGCAGCAAAAACAATACGAAGAACAACAAAAGTTCATTGCCGAAACCACCGAATTCATTGAGCGTTTCAAAGGAACTTATTCCAAAACCCTACAGGTGCAATCGCGCGTGAAAATGCTCGAAAAGCTCGAAATCATTGAAGTAGATGAAGTGGACAACTCCGCCCTGCGCCTGAAGTTCCCTCCTGCTCCGC
>NZ_JAKLLN010000226.1 GCF_023150065.1 Zoogloea sp. | reverse complement strand
TGGGACCAGCTGCGGGCGCCCTT
Source organism: Zoogloea sp. (assembly GCF_023150065.1). GTDB lineage: Bacteria > Pseudomonadota > Gammaproteobacteria > Burkholderiales > Rhodocyclaceae > Zoogloea. Next base: position 505 of record NZ_JAKLLN010000226.1, on the reverse strand, counting down.
CTTCGGCCTGTGCGCCAAGGCCATCCACCGGGTCGCCGAGGCCGGCTGGCTCGCGCTGCCCCCGCCGGCCCGGCAGGCCGAGGCCGACGCCTGGCTCGCCGCACACCTGGCCAGCCCGCAGCAGCCCTTCGGCAAGGCCAGCCTGGTGCCGCTGCCGCTCCTCGGGATCCCGGGCCTCACCCCGGCCAGCGAGTGCGCCGACTACTACCGCGACACCCGCCAGTTCCGCCCCCGGCGGCAGCCCGTTTTATGACGGAAGTTGCGCAATATGCGCTTGACCCGGCCTGCCTCTGTCCGAATACTCCTGCGCTTTCGGGCCCTCTGCATCGGTGGCGGCCCTGGCTTCCCCCGGTGACGACGCCATGAACCCTCTCTCCAGCCTGCGCAGCTATCTCGAACTCGACGTGACGTCCGACCTCGACGGCGAGGCCGCCACGCGGCGCAGCAACCGGCGCCGGCTGCGGGTCTTCCTGCTGGTCTTCGCGCTGGTGCTCATCCCCGGGCT
>NZ_JAKLLN010000225.1 GCF_023150065.1 Zoogloea sp. | reverse complement strand
GACGTAGACGCGACTCGCCGGGTTGTCGCCGACGAGGATCACCGCGAGGCCCGGCTGCACGCCCTGCGCACCCAACTGCGCCACGCGGGTCTTGAAGCCTTCACGAAGGGATTTCGACAAAGCCTTGCCGTCGATGATCTGGGCTGTCACGGGTTCAGTCTCCTGAAAAAAGCGGGGCGATCCGGTGTCGGAGCGCCCGGAAAATGGTTGCGGATGTCGGGTTACGCTGCGCTAACCCGACCTACCCTCTGTTGCTTGTGTAGGGGCGACTTCAGTCGCCCATCCGCACACGCAGCAGGCGCAGGTGCGTGACCGAAGTCCGCGGGCGGCTGAAGCCGCCCCTACAGGGGGAGTGCGATTCGTAGGTCGGGTTAGCCCGCCAGGGCGTAACCCGACAGGGGCCGTGTGGCGCGCACCGTCGTAGCCGGAACCGGGTTGTGTCGGGTTACGCTGCGCTAACCCGACTCTAAGGACTTCCCCGTCAAGCACCGTTTTTCCATGCCCGGCCGCCAGGCCGGTTTTCCTTTCCTG
>NZ_JAKLLN010000224.1 GCF_023150065.1 Zoogloea sp. | reverse complement strand
ACGCCTACGCCGAGGACTACCCGGTCGCCCCCGCGGCCGACAACCTCGATGTCGCCATCGGCCACGCCAAGCGCGCCGCCGAATTCCTCTGCGCCGCCTACGCCGACCGCCACGGCCTGTCGTACAGCACCGCGCGCTGCTTCTCCTTCGTCGGCCCGCACCTGCCCCTGGATCTGCACTACGCCATCGGCAACTTCATCCGCGACGCCCTGTGGGGCGAGGCGATCACCGTCGGCGGCGACGGCACGCCGGTGCGCTCCTACCTCTACGCCGGCGATCTGGTGGTGTGGCTGCTCACCCTGCTCGTCCGCGGCGCCAACGGCCGCGCCTACAACGTGGGCTCGGACGAAGCCGTCACCATCGGCGAACTCGCCCACCGCGTCGGCCGCGTCGTCGCCCCCCAAAAGCCCGTCCGCATCCTCGGCCAGGCCAGCGGTCTGCCCACCCGCAACATCTACCTGCCCGGCATCGACCGCGCCCGCAGCGAGCTGGGGCTTGCAGTGTGGACGCCCCTCGACGATGCCATCCGGCTCA
>NZ_JAKLLN010000223.1 GCF_023150065.1 Zoogloea sp. | reverse complement strand
GCAGCACGTAGTCGGCCCCTCCCTCGACGATCTGCCGAGCAATCTCCGTCTGGCAGCCCATGGCGTCGATGGTCACCAAACAACCGGAAATCTCCAGGATTTCCAGCAGCTTCGGGATGGCCGTGATCTCATTGCTCTTCGCATCGACGACGACTTGGCCCAGGCTGATCTGATTGGCTGTGGCCCAGGCACTGACCATATGGATCGCCGCCTTACTGCTGGCCGCGTCGAAGCTGCGGCGGAGTGTCTTGCCGTCAATGGCGATGATTTGTCCGTCGGTGATGTCTTGCAGCGCCGTGATCCAACTCAGCAGACACTTCTCAAACTCCGCTGGTTTGATCGCTGCCAGAATGGCGTTGAAGCGATCGTGGGAAGGGATACCGTTTTGCAGGTCAAGAAACCGTGCCAACCACTCGCGTTTCTTCACGCCAAATTCCGCGATCGCAACGAAATCATCGGCTCCACAGATGACGGCGCACACGGCAATCACCACGATGTTGATCAGCGGATAGGTCACCTCACGACGGCGAGGGTC
>NZ_JAKLLN010000222.1 GCF_023150065.1 Zoogloea sp. | reverse complement strand
CCCTGATCCAGCATGGCCACCTCAAGGAGGCGGACGCGATCGCATGCACCACCCATGCGGGCGAGGCCGCGACCGCCTTCATCCTCGAGGTCGCCAACCGCGGCCTGATGAGCTGCGCGGCGATGGCCCGCTTCGCCGCCGAGACCTTCGGCTATCCGCTCCTCGACCTCGCCGCCTTCGATGCGGCGATGTTCGCGCGCGAGGCGGTCGACCGCAAGCTGCTCGCCAAGCACCAGGTCGCGCCGCTCGCCAAGCGCCAGAGCCGCATCACGCTCGCCACCGCCGACCCTTCCAACCTGCGCGCGCTGGACGAGATCCGCTTCCAGACCGGCCTGCAGATCGAGCTGGTGATCGTCGAGGCGGACAAGCTCAAGCGCGCGGTCGAGGCCCTGTCCGAGTCGGCCGCAGACACGCTCAAGGAGCTCACCGGCGAAGCGTTCGACATGGACCTGCTGCAGCAGGACAGCGCATCCCAGTCGCGCGACGAGGAAGACTCCAGCGAGGTCGACGACGCGCCGGTGGTCAAGTTCATCCAG
>NZ_JAKLLN010000221.1 GCF_023150065.1 Zoogloea sp. | reverse complement strand
TTTGCAAGGGCAGGGCAGGGCACGGGTTTGCCGCCGCTCGCCCAAGCCACCCCGAGCCCCGGCTCCTGTAGCTGCGGCTTCAACTGCACACTCACCCCAGGCGCCCCCCTACACGCAAACCGGCACCCCGGGCACCCTGCCTCCCCCAGCCGCCCAGCCCCTGTAGGGGCGACTTCAGTCGCCCGCGGACGCCAAACCAGGGAGCTGCCCGTGTCTCACCGCCCCAGGCCGACTCAAGTCGCCCTCAAATAGCCGTCAGACACTCCAGCCCACCCGGCACCCGCACCCACAAATCCCGACCCAAATAGCCCACACCCAGTCGACCATGGAAAACGAAACCCTCAAATCCAAGGCCCCCATGCCCGGCCAGCAGATAGCCGCCGGTGCTGAAGAAGAGCAAGGCCTGGCCATTGGCGAAATCGTCGCGGTGGTCATGGAATACCGCTGGCTCATCGCCGCCATCACCGCCGTCTCCATCCTGCTGGGTGGCGCCTACCTGTTCGTGGCCAAGCCGGTCTACAAGGCCGACGGCCTGC
>NZ_JAKLLN010000220.1 GCF_023150065.1 Zoogloea sp. | reverse complement strand
CGGCATCCAGGCGCAGCAGCATCTCGTCGGCCATCGCCAGCAGGCCGGCGTGGTCGAGGGCGTCGCGGCGAGCTTCGAGCAGCTCGACGAAGCGCGACATGTGGGTGCCCTTGACCTCGGGCGGCAGGCCGACGCTCATGGTCACGGTGGCCACGCTGCTCACCGTCTCACCGCCGGCAGCCCGCCAGGCGAGGGGGTAGCGCAGGCCCTTCACGCCCACCTGGTGGATCGCCAGCCGGCGATGATCGACGGAGGACTGCACGTCGGGGAGAAAGAGGGTCTCGGGGGCATTCATCGGTGTCGGCTCCTGGCGGGGGATTTATTTGAGAAATTGGTCAATCTTGTTGACCAAATCCTTGTCGTCCGGCTTGGTGAAACTGGTGAAGGCGACCACCTGGGTCGCGTCCCGGTTGATGAGGTATTTGTGGAAGTTCCACTTGGGTCGGCTGCCGGTGATCTCGGCGAGCTTCAGGTAGAAGGGGTTGGCGCCCTTGCCGCTGACCACCGTCTTGCTGGCCATCGGAAACTTGACGCCGT
>NZ_JAKLLN010000021.1 GCF_023150065.1 Zoogloea sp. | reverse complement strand
TCTTTGCCTTCTTTCTTGTCGTACAACAAGAAAGAAGGTCGCCCGCCGGGGGCGAGTCCCCGGCCAATGTGACGTCATACAACGGAAAGCCGCTCCGTAGCGCCAGAAAAGCGCGTTCCCAACGACAGGCAAGCCGGTGACCGTAAGTCCGCGGTCGAATGAATTCGACCCCACAGGCCCTCAGCTTGCGGTCCAGCCTCCGCCCAGGGCACGGATGAGGTTCACCGTTGCCCGGGCCCGCTCTCCGTCCAGGCCCACGGCGACGCGCTGTTGCTGCAGCACACTGCGCTCCGCGTCGATGACGTTGAGGTAGCTCACGGCGCCTTCCCGGTACTGCAGGCGGGCGATGCGCGCGGCCCGCTCGGCGGCGCCCACGGCGTCGTCCTGTTCCCGGTGCTGTTCGCCGAGGATGCGCAGCTGGGCCAGGTTGTCCTCCACCTCGCGGAAGGCCTGCAGCACGGTCTGGCGGTAGCGGGCGCCGTCTTCGGCGTGGGCGGCGCGGGCCTGTGCCACGCCGGCCTCGCGGGCGCCGCCGTCGAACACCGGCAGGCTCAGGGCGGTGCCCACCAGGGGGCCGAAGACGAAGCTGCGACTGGCGTATTTGAAGAGATCGCCCAGCCCGTCGGATTCGTAGCCCAGGGCGCCGGTGAGGGCCAGGCGCGGGAACCACGCCGCCCGGGCCACGCCGATGCGGGCGTTGGCGGCGGCCATGGCCCGTTCGGCCGCGGCGATGTCGGGCCGGCGCTCCAGCAGGGCCGAGGGCAGGCCCGCGGGCACATTGACCGCGAGGCGCGTCAGGGGCATCACCGGCAGACTGAACTCGGCCGGCGACTTGCCCAGCAGGATGGCCAGCGCGTGCTCGGCCACGGCGCGCTGGCGGGCCAGGCCCAGGGATTCGGAGCGGGCCGAGGCCAGCTCGCTGCGGGCCCGGGCCAGGTCCAGCTCGGCAATGTCGCCTTCGTCGAAGCGGCGCTGCAGCAGCTTCACCGTGTCGGCACGCAGGCGCACGGTGTCGGCGTACAGGGCCTGGGCGGCGTCCAGCTCGCGGATCAGGAAGTAGGCCTGGGCCACGTCGGCCTGCAGGCTGAGCAGGGTCACGGCAAACAGGGCCTCGCGCTGGGCGCTGTCGAGGCGGGTGGCCTCTTCGGCGCTGGCCAGCCGGCCAAACAGGTCCACCTCGTAGGCGATGGTGGCCTGGCCGCGCCACAGGGTGCGCGCCTGGGTGTCGGCATCGGCGGCCAGGCCCTGGGCGGCGGGCGAGGGCCGCTGGCGGGTCGGCCCGAAGCCCACACCGACCTGGGGCGCCCGGGCCGCCCGGGCAGATTGCTCCAGCGCCCGGGCCTGGCCCAGGCGGGCCGCCGCGGCCATCAGGTCCGGGTTGGCCAGCACCGCGTCCCGCTCCAGGCGATCGAGGAGCGGGTCGCCGAAGACATGCCACCAGTCGCCCCGGGCGGCGCTGTCGGCGGGCTCGGCAGGTTTCCAGCTGGCGTCGGCGGGAGCCGCCTCCTTGAAGGCGGCGGGGGTGGCGATGGTCGGCCTTTCGTGGATGGGGGCCACCGAGCAGCCGGCCAGGAGCAGCAGGCTGGCCAGCAGGCCGGTGGCGTGGCGGGGCAGGGGCAGGTTGCGCAGGGTCATCGTCTTACTCCTGGCCGGCGTGGGCAGGGATGGGGGCCACCAGCGGGGCTTCGTGGTGGGTGGCCGAGTGGAGGGGGTGGCGCTTGTCCAGGGTGCGCAGCAGCACATAGAACACCGGCGTCAGGAACAGCCCGAACAGGGTCACGCCGAGCATGCCGAAGAACACCGCGATGCCCATGGCGTGGCGCATCTCGGCCCCGGCGCCGGTGGAGGTGACCAGCGGCACCACGCCCATGATGAAGGCGATGGAGGTCATCAGGATGGGGCGTAGGCGCAGGCGGCTGGCATCGATGGCGGCCTGCAGCGGGGTGTGGCCCTGCAGCTCCAGCTCCCGGGCGAACTCGACGATGAGGATGGCGTTCTTGCACGCCAGCCCCACCAGCACCATCAGCCCGATCTGGGTAAAGATGTTGTTGTCGCCCCCCGTCAGCCACACGCCGGTGAGGGCGGCCAGGATGCTCATGGGCACGATCAGGATCACTGCCAGGGGAAGGGTCAGGCTCTCGTACTGGGCGGCCAGCACCAGGAAGACCAGCAGCACGCTGATGGGGAAGACCCACACCCCGGCGTTGCCCGCCAGGATCTTCTGGTAGGTGAGGTCGGTCCATTCGAACTTCACGCCCCGGGGCAGCGTCTCGGCGGCAATGCGCTCGGCGGCCGCTTCGGCCTGGGCCGACGAGTAGCCGGGCGCCGGCCCGCCGTTGATGTCGGCGGCGGTGAAGCCGTTGTAGCGCACCACCATCTCGGGCCCGTAGGTGGGCGTGACCCGCAGCAGGGAACCCAGGGGCACCATCTCGCCGCTGGCGTTGCGGGTTTTCAGGCGGGCGATGTCCTCGGGCTGGGCGCGGAAGTCGGCGTCGGCCTGGGCCCGCACCTGGTAGACGCGGCCGAAGCGGTTGAAGTCATTGACGTACAGCGAGCCCAGGTAGATCTGCAGGGTGTCGAACACGTCGGTCACTGCCACACCTTGCTGCTTGGCCTTGGTGCGGTCCAGGTCCACGTCCAGCTGGGGCACGTTGATCTGGTAGCTGGAGAACATCGGGCCCAGCTCCGGCGCCTTGGCCGCGGCGGCCATGAAGGCCTTGGCGGCCGTGTCCAGCTCGGCGTAGCCCACGCTGCCCCGGTCCTCGATCTGCATCTTGAAGCCACCCACGGTGCCCAGGCCCATCACCGGCGGGGGCGGAAAGACGGCGATGAAGGCCTCCTGGATGGCCGCGTACTGCTGGTTGAGGGCCCCGGCGATGGCGCCCGCCGACAGCTCGGGCGACTTGCGCTCGGCAAAGGGCTTGAGGGTCACGAAGACGATGCCGGCGCTGGAGCTGTTGGTGAAGCCGTTGATGGACAGGCCGGGGAAGGCCACGGCGCTCTCCACGCCGGGCTGCTTGAGGGCGATCTCGCCCATGCGGCGGATCACCGCCTCGCTGCGGTCGAGGGACGCACCGCTGGGTAGCTGGGCAAAGCTGACCAGGTACTGCTTGTCCTGGGCCGGCACGAAGCCGCCGGGCACGATGTAGGAGATGCCTACGGTGAGGCCGAGGAGCACCACGTACACGCCCATGGCCGAGGCCTTGCGCTGGATCACGCCGCTGACGCCGCGGCCGTAGCGGTCGCTGCTGCGCTTGAAGAAGCGGTTGAAGCGCGCAAAGAAGCCGCCGAACACGCGCTGCATCTGCACCGTGAGCCAGTCGGGGGGCGTGTCGTGGCCCTTGAGCAGGAGGGCGGCCAGGGCCGGCGACAGGGTCAGCGAGTTGAAGGCCGAGATCACCGTCGAGATGGCGATGGTCATGGCGAACTGCTTGTAGAACTGGCCGGTGAGGCCAGTCATGAAGGCCAGGGGCACGAACACCGCCACCAGCGTGAGGGCGATGGCGATGATGGGGCCAGAGACTTCGCGCATGGCCCGGTAGGTGGCCTCGCGGGGCGACAGGCCGGCGGCGATGTTGCGCTCCACGTTCTCCACCACCACGATGGCGTCATCCACCACGATGCCGATGGCCAGCACCATGCCGAACAGGGACAGGGCGTTGATGGAATAGCCGAAGCCCAGCATCAGCGAGAAGGTGCCGATGATGGACACCGGCACGGCAAGCAGCGGGATGATGGACGCACGCCAGGTCTGCAGGAAGACGATCACCACCAGCACCACCAGGGCGATGGCCTCCAGCAGGGTGGTGATCACCGCCTTGATGCTGGCCCGCACGAACTGGGTCGGGTCATACACGATGCTGTACTGCACCGAGGGCGGAAAGTCCTTCGACAGCTCGGCCATGGTCTCGCGCACCTGGGCGGAGATGTCCAGGGCGTTGGCGCCCGGCGTCTGGAAGATGGGGATGGCCACCGCCGGCTTGTTGTCGAGCAGGGCGCGCAAGCCGAACTCGGCGGCGGCCAGCTCGATGCGGGCCACGTCGCCCAGGCGGGTGACGCCGCCATCGGGGGCGGTCTTGAGGATGATCTGCGCAAACTCGGCCTCGTCCTTGAGGCGGCCCTGGGCATTGACGTTGAGCTGCAAGGGCGTGCGGCGGTCGTTGGGGGGCGCGCCGATCACGCCGGCGGCCACCTGCACGTTCTGCTCGCGGATGGCCTTGACCACCTCGCCGGCGGTGAGGCCGCGCTCGGCCACCTTGCCCGGGTCCAGCCACACACGCATGGCGTAGTTGCCCGAGCCGAACAGGCCGACCTCGCCAACCCCCTTGATGCGCGCCAGGCGGTCCTTGACGTTGAGGACCGCGTAGTTGCGCAGGTAGGTCATGTCATAGCGGTCGTCCGGCGAGGTGAGGTGCACCACCATGGTGATGGTGGGGGTGCTCTTGGCGGTGGTCACGCCCAGGCGCTGCACGTCTTCCGGCAGGCGCGGCAGGGCCTGGGAGACGCGGTTCTGCACCAGCTGCTGGGCCTTGTCCGGGTCGACGCCGAGCTGGAAGTGCACGGTGAGGGTGAGGTTGCCGTCGCTGTTGGCCTGGCTCTGCATGTAGAGCATGTTTTCCACGCCGTTGATGCTCTCTTCCAGCGGCGCGGCCACGGTTTCGGCGATCACCTTGGGGTTGGCGCCAGGGAACTGGGCGCGTACCACCACCGAAGGCGGCACTACCTCCGGGTATTCGGCGATGGGCAGCTGGAAGACTGACAGCAGGCCGGCCAGCAGGATCAGGACCGACAGCACCCCGGCAAAGATGGGGCGGTCGATGAAGAACTTGGAGATGTTCATGATGCGCGCCTCAGATGCGGGTCTTGAGGGCACGGGGCTCGGCCACCGCAGCCACCGGGGCGCTGCCTTCCATGGCCACCGGGTGGGGCGTCACCGGGTCGCCCGGGCGCACCCGCTGCAGGCCATTCACCACGATGCGCTCGCCCGGCTTGAGGCCGTCCTCGACGATGCGCAGGCCGTCCTGCAGCTTGCCCAGCCGCACCTCCCGGTAGGCCGTGCGGTTGCCTTCGCCCACCACCAGCACGAAGCGCTTGTCCTGGTCGGTGCCCACGGCCCGGTCGTCGATCAGTACCGCGTCCCGCGGCGTGGCGCTGCCAAGGCGGATGCGGGCGTACAGGCCGGGCACAAGCAGGCCGTCCGGATTGTCGAAGACAGCCCGCACCCGGATGGTCCCCGATGTGGTGTCGAGGCGGTTGTCCACCGAATGGATGCGCCCTTCGGCGCTGTAGCCGTCCTGGTTGGCCAGGCCAAGCTGGACGGGCAGGTTCGTGCGCTGCGCGGTGCGTGCCGGATTCACCGACTTGAGAAAGGTCTGCTCGTCCACGTCGAAGGCCGCGTAGATGCGGTCGGACGATACCAGGGTGGTCAGGGCGGGCCCGCCCGTGGGGCTCACCAGGTTGCCCACCGTCACCTCGGCCCGGGACATGCGGCCGTCGATGGGGGCTTTGATGGTGGTGTATTCCAGGTTGAGGCGGGCGATGCGCAGCGCGGCGCGGGCGGCCTGCACGTTGGCGGCGGCGTCGCGGGCGGCGTTCTGCTTCTCTTCCAGATCGCGGCGCGATACCGCGTTGTCGGCAATCAGGCGCTCGGAGCGGGCCAGGTCGGAGGCGGTGTAGGCCACCCGCGATTCGGACGCGGCGAGCTGGGCCTCGGCCCGGGCCACCTCGGCGGCAAACGGGCGCGGGTCGATGGTGAACAGCACCTCACCCTTGCGTACGGTGGCGCCATCCCTGAAGTGCACCTGGGTGAGGATGCCGGCGACCTGGGGGCGGACCTCGACCCGGTCCACCGCCTCGAGACGGCCGGAGAATTCGTGCTGTTCGGTGACGCTGCGGTGGAGCACCTCGGCGGTGTCCACCACCACCGCCTGGGGCGCGGGGAGCGCGGCGGGGGCGCTGTCACGGGTGGCGTGGGCGCCGATGCCGATGCCCGTCAGGACGAGGCCGGTGAGGGCGGCACCGATGAGGGTGCGGCGGCGGAGGGGGGCGGATGGAATGTTGGGCATGCTGTCCTCTCTGTTGTGGGAAGCGAGGGGTAGGTAGGGATGAGTACATTCTTGTTGTTTTGTTTGGTTGGATAAATATTAAAAATTTGACTTCACTGTTCGCTATTGACTAATAATTAAGTCGTGGCCTCCGCCGGAGGCCCGGAGCAGGGAGCGCAGTGAATGGACAGATTTCAGGCGATGCGGGTGTTCATGGGGGTGGTCGAGGCCAACAGCTTCACCCGCGCGGCCGACAACCTGAGCATGCCCAGGGCCACGGTGACGACTACCGTCCAGTCCCTGGAAAACCTGCTCAAGGTGCGCCTGCTCAACCGCACCACCCGCAGCGTCAGCCTGACCCCCGACGGGGCGGCCTACTACGAGCGCTGCGTGCGCATCATGAAAGAGCTCGAAGAGATGGAGGCTGCATTCCAGGACGCGGCGCGGCGCCCTCAAGGGCGGTTGCGGGTGGATGTGGCGGGGCCCATCGGCCGGCGCATCCTGATTCCGCGCCTGTGCCAGTTTCGCGAGCGCTACCCGGACGTGGAGCTGGTGATCGGCATTGGCGACCGGCCGGTGGACCTGGTGCAGGAAGCGGTGGACTGCGTGATCCGGGCTGGCGAGCTGGCCGACTCATCCCTGGTGGCGCGGCGCATCGGCAGCCTGAGCTTCGTCACCTGCGGCGCGCCGTCCTACCTGGAGCGCCACGGGGAGCCCCAAAGCCTGGAAGACCTTGCGCAGCACCACGCGGTGCATTACTTCTCCAGCGTGACGGGGCGCAACTTCGACTGGGATTTTGTGGTGGGTGGGGTCAGCACCCCCGTGCGCATGCAGGGGCAGGTGGCGGTGAACGACGTTGATGCCTACAACGCCTGTGGCCTGCAGGGCCTGGGGCTGATCCAGCCGGCCCGCTTCATGGCCCTGCCACACCTGGAAAACGGCGAGCTCAAGGAGATCCTGCCCGCCTGGAAACCGCCCCCGCTGCCCATGTCGGTGCTCTACCCCCAGAACCGGCACCTGTCCCCCAAGGTGCGGGCCTTCACCGACTGGGTGGCCGAGCTGTTCAGCCAGTGCCCGCTGCTCAACGGCAGCGACGGCGAGGGCTTTACCGCGGGGGAGTGCCGCTACCCCGAGCGCCCGGCCACCTACACCGTGCGCGAGATGCTGGACGAGGAGAACCAGCTGGCCGGGTTGAGCTAGATGCTTCGGGTTGGCAGCCGGGCATGGCACATCGCCCCGCCCAAGCCAACCCACGGCCTTGATCGGCGGCCGGGGGGGCTCAGCGGGGAAAGTACATCTTTGCCTTCTCGAGCTTGTAGGTCCACGGCAGGCCGGCGTTCTTCCAGCCGTTGACGATGCGCTGGCCGGCCTTGGGGCCGTCCTTGGCGCTGTCGCCCTCGAAGCCTTCGGTGATGCTGTAGACGCGGGTGAAGCCGGCGTTGGCGAGGAGGTCGGCGGCGCGGGCGCTGCGGTCGCCGGAGCGGCAGATGAGGATCACCCGGTCGGCCTTGGTGAGGCTTTTTTCCTTCAGGCGGATTTCGGCCTCCTGGATGAAGTCGCTGTTGGGTTCGAGCTGGTACATGTGGCGGCGCTCGTCCCAGTCGGTCATCAGTTCCTGGTGTTCCACGTAGGGCACCAGGGCGTCGGCAACGGTGGGCATGCCCACGTACATGGCCTCGGCGCGGGTCCGGACGTCGAGAAAGAGGGTTCGGGTGGGTTCCTTGCCGATGATCTCGAGGGCCTCGCGGGGGCTCATGTAAAGCTGCAGGCGCGAGCGCTTGTAGTCGGGCAGGGCGCTGGCGTCCACGTTCTGGGCGACGGCGGGGAGTGACAGGGAAAGGTTGCCGAACGCGAGCAGTGCAGCCAGCGCAAAATGTCTCATACTTCCTCCAGACGATTCGTTGGTGCCAACCCCGGGAGAGGCTGATCATGCGTTTGAGAATTGGTTGTGTGATGGCGGGCGTGCTGCTCTCTGGCGCGGCCCTGGGGGGCGGCGATCCGGCCACCGGGGAGAAGATGGTGAAGGAGCACGCCTGCGCCAGCTGTCACCAGCGCCTCATCGGGGGCGACGGCTCGGCCCTGTACACCCGCGCCGACCGCAAGGTGACCAGCAAGGACAAGCTGGTGGCCCAGGTGAGCTTCTGCAGCACCCAGCTCAAGACCGGCTGGTTTCCCGAGGATGAGGAGCATGTGGTGGCCTGGCTGAACCACCGCTACTACCACTTCAAGTGATGCCGGCAGGCGGCCGGGCGCGTCATGGTGCCGCCAGCCCCTGCAGCACGCGTTTTTCCAGGTAGCCGCCGTAGAGCCCGACGCTGTCGCCCCCCAGCAGCGCCTCGGCGCGGGGCTGGCCGGTGCTGTCCAGAAAGAGCACGGTGGGCGCAAACTTCACCTTGTAGCGGCGGGCCACATCGGCATGGGTGGCCTTGCCGCCGTCAAAATCCCTGAGCAGCCGGGGGCTGCCGATGCTTACCTCACGGATGCGCACCCGCTCGCGGAAACGGGGGTCGTCGGTGAGGGTGGGCAGGTAGGCGTCCCGCACGGCCACGCAGTAGGGGCAGTCGGGCAGGCTGAAGAGCACCACGTAGAGCAGATCGGGCTGCTTGGCTCCGGCTTCGTGGAGGCTCGATTCGAGGGGGCCGCGGGCGTGGACGCCCGGTATGCCGGCCAGGAGCAGGCTGGCGAGCAGGGCCAGGCGCGCGAGGAGTTGCATGGTTTCAGCGGGCGAGGGACTCGCGCTCCAGGGTCAGGTAGCTGCCGTAGGCGTTGATGCGGTTGGCGGCTTCGAAGGCGGGCAGCTTGCTGAAGCGGCGCCAGTCGGTGCGGGCGTAGGCTTCTTCGAAGGGCACCATCTCGTCCACGGCCTTGCCCATCTGCTCACGGAGATAGCGCAGGTAGTCCCGGGTCAGGGTCAGGTCGGCGGCGGCGTCGGTGGAGTGGCGCCCGTGGCCGGTGACCAGCACCTTGGGTTGCAGCCCCACCAGGGTGTCGATGGCGGCCAGCCAGCGTTTGCTGTCGGCGTTGCCGACAAAGGGGATGCGCCCGGCAAACAGGATGTCGCCGCAGAACACCACACCGTCCTCCTCGACGGTGACCACCAGGTCTTCGGGAGCGTGGGCGGGGCCGAGGATGGTGATGCGAAAGTGCAGGCCGCCCTCCTCGAAGCGAGTGTCACCGGTGAGCCAGCGGTCGGCCTGGATCAGGCGGGTGCTTTCATCCACCCACGGAAACAGGTCTTTCTGGCGCTGGGCCAGGCGGGCGGCGGCCTCGCCACTGCCGAAGTATTCCTTGCCCCCTTCGTGGGCCCACACCTCGGTGCCGGTGGCCTTGAAGGCGGCCAGGCCATAGAAATGGTCGGCGTGGTAGTGGGTGAGGATGACCCGCTTGATCGGTTTGTTGCTGACCCGGCGGATGGCGGCCAGCAGGGCCTCGCCCAGGGGCGGCGTGCCGAGGGCGTCGATGACGATCACGCTGTCGCGGGTGACGACGAACCCGGCGTTGCTGTTGAAGCCCTTGTTGGCCGCCGAGGCCATGCCCGCGTCGCCTTGCACGTACCAGGCGTGCGGCGAGACCTGGAGCGGTTTGAGGGGCGGCATGTCCTGGGCTGCCGCATTCCAGCTCAGCAGGGCCGTGACGGCGAGGGCGACGATGGCATGCAGCCAGGGAAGGAGGGGGAGTCTGCTGCGGGCCATCGTCGTTCTCCTCAAACCATGCCGGGGTTGCCGGCCATGCCTTTCAGGGTGGGCAGGTTGAGCGGGCGGGCGCGGACCACCTTCTGCCCCTTGAGGTAGCGGGCCACCAGATCCCAGATGGCTTCGCCACCGGCCTTGGCGGCGTCCTCGGAAACTGGCGCCCAGCCGGCGACCTTGTAGGTCTTGCCGGCTTCCAGGGGCTTGCCGCCCAGGCGCATGTCGGTGATGCGGCTACCCATCCGGCCGTTGGGGTCGCAGGCGTACTGCAGGCCGCCGACGCGCACCATGTCGCCGCCTTGCTGGTAGTAGGGGTCGGGGTTGAAGAGGTTGTCGCAGACGTCTTCAAGCACGGTCTTGATCTGCTCGCCGGTCATCATCGACACCGTCGTCCAGGGGTAGGTGATGGCGGTCTGGTCGAGCAGGTGCTCCATGCGGATGGTGTCGCCGGGCAGCAGGCTGGTGCCCCAGCGGAAGCCGGGGGAAAAGGCGATCTCGGCGTTCTTCTCGGCCAGCAGGGCGTCGAGGATGAGCTGGTCCCAGGAACCATTGAAGTTGCCCCGGCGGTATAGCAGGCCTTCGCTGACGGCGAGCTTCTCGGCCAGCTTGCCCTCGTAGGGGGCACGCATCTTCCTGATCAGCGCGTCCATGGCCGGGTCGGCAGGGATGAGGTTGGCGAACACCGGCAGCAGCTTGTAGCGGAAGTCGGTGACCTTGCCGCCCTTCACCTCCAGGTCGAGCACGCCCAGGTATTTGCCGTTGGAGCCGGCATTGGTCACCAGGGTCTGGCCACCGGCGTTCTTGACGATGACGGGCGCGGGCACGCCGTCGTGGGTATGGCCGCCCAGGATGGCGTCTACGCCGCGCACCCGGCTGGCCATCTTCAGGTCCACGTCCATGCCGTTGTGGGACAGCACCACCACCGCCTGGGCGCCGGCGGCGCGGGCTTCGTCCACCACCTTCTGCAGGTTGTCGTCCTGGATGCCGTAGCTCCAGTTGGGCACCTGCCAGCGGGGGTTGGCGATGGGGGTGTAGGGGAAGGCCTGGCCGATGATGGCCACCGCCACGCCGTTGATGTTGCGGATCACGTAGGGTTTGAACACCGGGTCGCCGAAGTCGGTGGTCTTGATGTTCTGGGCGACGATGTCCACGGTGCCCTTGAAGTCCTTCTCCTCGATCTCCTTGACCCGGGCTTCGCCATAGGTGGCTTCCCAGTGCAGGGTCATCACGTCCACGGTGAGGGCCTTGCAGGCATCCACCATGTCCTGGGCATTGGTCCACAGGGCCAGGCCGGAGCCCTGCCAGGTGTCGCCGCCGTCGAGGAGCAGCGAACCCGGGCGGCTGGCCTTGAGCTGCTTGACCAGGGTGGCCAGGTGGGCAAAGCCGCCGACCTTGCCGTAGGTCTTGGCGGCCTTGACGAAATCCAGGTAGGTGAAGGCATGGGCCTCCGGCGTGCCGGGGCGGATGCCGAAGTGGCGCAGCAGCTTTTCGCCCACCAGGTGCGGCACCTGCCCGGCCATGGGGCCGATGCCCAGGTTCACGTCCGGCTCGCGGAAGTGGATGGGCTGCAACTGGGCGTGACAGTCGGTCATGTGCAGCAGGCTGACGTTGCCGAAGCGCGGCAGGTCGTACATGCGTGCGGCAGCCTTGGCGGCTTCGGACGGATTGCTGTGCAGGCTGAGGCCGCCGGCCGCGGCGACGGCCAGCACCTGGAGGAAATCCCGGCGGTTCATGGACATGCGGTGGGCTCCGTTGTCAGTCTTTGTTGACGGGCGATTCGGGATCGACCAGGAAGGCGACGATGTGGGTGATCTGCTCCGGCGTCAGCCAGTTGTGCAGCCCGAAGCGGGGCATGTTGGTGCACGCGGTGAAGGCGTTGGAGTTGTAGATCTTGTCGTAGGTGTACTTGATGATCTGTTCGGTGTTGCCGCGCAGCTTGCCGAAGTGCTGGAGGCTGGGGCCGATGGTGCCGTAGGCCACTTCCTTCTTGGCGAGCTGGTGGCAGGCGTAGCAGTTGCCACCGCGGACCCGGCCGGGCGGGTCGGGCTGGATGAAGCCGATATGGCCGCCGGTACCCACGGCGGCGAGCTTCTCGCCTTCCTTCCAGTCACCGATCAGCTTGCCGTCCACCGGGTAGCGGATGGAGGCCATCTCGGCCTTCTCGATCTTGTGGCGGACCCTGGCGGGCGGGTTGTCCTTGAACTGGCTGCACAGGCGCATGGTCTCGTCCTGGTCCAGGCGCTTCATCCAGTAGGCGGGGTTGTCGTCGCGGAAGGAGCCGCGGAAGATCTGCTCGGCCTGGCTGGCGATGTCGCCGGCGGGCTTGCTCTGGGCCAGGGCAGGGAGGGGGGCGAGGGTGATCAGCGCGAGGGCGATCAGGCGGTGTCTCATGGTCGCTCTCCGTTCAGCGTTTGATGCCGGGGGTCTGCATGACGGTGCCGCTGGCGGTCTTCTGCAGATACACCTGCAGGGCGATCACCGAGTCGGACAGGTATTTGGGCTCGGGCCAGCGGGCCTGGCGCATGCAGTCGATGAGGCGGCGCTGCATGGTCCATACGGCGCCCTGGGAGACCCGGTAGGAGGGCCAGGTGGACATGGCCACGCCCGCGCCGGCCCGGGTGGTGAGGTTGCCGAGCTCCTGCAGGCGGATGCGCTTGTCGTCCTGGCCGTGGCAGATGGCGCAGGAGAAATCCTGGGGCCCGCTGCGGCGGTAGAAGATGTATTCACCCATCTTGGCCATGCGGGCTTCTTCCGGGTGGCGGGCGGGGACGTCGATCTTCATGCCGTTGGACTTGCCGCCAATGTAGGTGACCAGGGCCTCGATCTCGGATTCCTGGCCGGGGCGGGAAAACCACTGGCGGGTCACGTCTTCATACTTGAAGCCCTGCAGGCTCACCATGCAATGCACCAGACGGGATTCCACGTCCATGACCTTGCGGGTGTCCGCGAAGTAGCGCGGCAGCTGGGCGTAGGCGCCGTCGAGCTTGCCGGGGCCGAGACCCATGTCGCATTGCTCGAGGCTGGCGTTCTTCGGCCCGCGCGGGGTTTTCCACAGGGATTCGCCCTTTAGCTCCAGAAGCTCGGCCGGGTTGCCGTCGGCCAGCATCTCCCGGTATCTGGCGATCTCGTCCATGGTCGAGCCCTGGGCCATTGCCATGCTGGCAAGGCCGAGGCCGACCACGGCAAGCGCCGCACGCAGTCTTGCACTCATCCTTCTTCCTCCTTCGTGTTGGGGCCCGTGCCGCCTGGGGCGGTCTGATGGGTGGGCGAGGGGCCGGGCACGCGCCCGGCACCCGGGTCAGTTGATCTGGACCTCGTCGGTGCGCTTGTCGCCCTTGTTGTCCACCCAGCTCACCGCCAGCTTGTCGCCCTTGGCGCCGCCCTTGAACTTGAAGGCCAGGTAGGGGTTCTTGGACACGGCGGTGCCGAACTGGGCCGCCAGCACCTGCTTGCCGTTGTGCTCGGCGGAGAGCTCGGTGATGAAATGGGCCGGCACCAGGTTGCCGGACGAATCCTTGCGCTGTCCGGTTTCCATCTCGTGGCTCATCAGCACCTTCACTTCGGTGATGCCGTCCTTCGCGCTGGCGCGAATCTTCATGGGATCTGCCATTTTTCTTCCTTTGTCCGAATGGGGTGGAGGCGGGGCTCAGCCGCCGCAGCCACCGAGGGTGACCTTGATTTCCTTCTTGGTCATGATGAACTTGCCGCCCACCTTGACCACGGCCAGCACGTCCGAGGTCTGGCCCATCTTGACCCGGGTCTGCACCGAGGCTTCCGTGCCGGCCGGCAGCATGAAGCTGGCCGCCAGGGGGTTGGGGTTCTTCTCGATGAGGATGGCGATGGCCTCGACGCCGGCCAGCGCCGACACCACGCCCACCGGCACCACGGCGCCGTTCTCGGCGATGTCGGGGGCGGTGATCTGGATGTCGGTGGAGTTCTCGGCGCCGGTGGCGCCGAGGGCCTTGAGGGTGTCTTCGATGCTCTTGGCGTCGAAGGCCGATTTGTTCCATTCGGCCCGGGCCTGGCCCGGGGTGATCAGGCCGGCGGCGGCCAGCAGGCCGAACAGGCCCAGCCCGCCACCCGCCTTGAGTGCTTCACGGCGTTGCATGTTCATGTGTCTCTCTCCTTGGTTGAGCGGTGTGCTTACTGGGCCTTGGCGCCCGACATGATCCATTTGACGAGGCTGCGGATGTCCTCATCCTTGAGCTGCGTCTGGGGTGGCATGGGGATGGCGCCCCACACGCCCTGGCCGCCGGCCTTGACCTTGGCGGCGAGGCGGGCTTCGGCGTCGGCCTGGCCCCTGTACTTGGCGAGCACCTCGTTGTAACCGGGGCCGACGATCTTGCCGGCCACGCCGTGACAGGCCATGCAGCCGCTGTCCTGGGCCAGCTTGCTGGCGGCGGCGTTCTCGCTGAGGGGCGCAGGGGCCGCAGGTGTAGCGCCGGCCTTGCCGCTGGTGTCCTTGCCGCGCACCGGGCCCACCGGCCGGTTCTGCTCGGCCAGGTTACCGTGGGCGGTTTCGGCATACACCGGCAGCAGTGAGGCGATCTTCACCTCGGTCTTGCAGTTGCTCATGCAGGCGGTGTTCTTGACGTCGGGCTTGCCACCGTTGCCCATGCCGCCCTTGGCCGCGCTGGCCCCCGGCCACATGCCGTGGTCGGTGCGCATGCCGTTGCGGTTGGGCATGCGCGCCTGGGCCTCGGCGATGTTCTTCTCGGTCAGCACGAAGTCGCCGGGGACGATCTCGGCCAGGTTGAGCAGATAGGCGACCAGGGCATAGACCTCGTCATTGCTGAGGGACTTGGGCGCGGTGAGGGGCATGGCCCGGTTGATGTAGTCGAAGAGGGTCGACACCGTCGCCACCTTCATGATGGCGCTGCGCTGGGGGGCGTCACCCTTCACCAGGGACAGCACATGGCCAGTCTTGATGTCGTCCTTGGTGGTGCCGCCGATCAGCGGGGTGTGCACCTCGTTGGATTCGCCGAAGCTGCCGTGGCAGGACGTGCATTTGGCTTCCCACACCTCCTGGCCCTGGTCAACGCTGCCGCTGCCCGGGCGCAGGCCCTTGAAATCGGGGCGCACGTCGATGTCCCAGGCGTGGATCTCGGCGCGGGTGGCGCTGCGGCCGATCCCCGCATACCTGCCGTCGGCCAGGGCGCTGCCGGCCGTGAGGGCGGCCAGGGCCAGGGCGATCGCGCCACCCAGGGCGGGTTTAGAGAACCTGAACATTGCTCACCTCCCCGCCTTCGATCACCTTCCACGACTGGATGGCGTTGTTGTGATAGATGGATTTGGTGCCGCGCACGGCGCGGAGCTGGCCGTAGGCAGGCTGGACGTAGCCGGTCTCGTCCATGGCACGGGACTGCAGGATGGCGGGCTTGCCGTCCCACACCCAGTCGATGTTGAAGCGGGTCAGGCACTTGGAATTGACCGGGCCTTCCACTCGTGCCGGGCGCCAGTTGATGCCGCCGTCGGTGGAGACATCCACGCGCTTGACCTTGCCGCGGCCGGACCAGGCCAGGCCGGAGATGTTGTAGAAACCCTTGTCGAGGAGGATCTGGCCGCCGGACGGGGTGGTGATCACCGACTTGCATTCCTGTACCGAGGTGTACTGGCGGTGCTGGCCGTCGGGCATCAGGTCGATGTAGTGGATGGCCTCGTCCTTGGTGGCCCAGGGCTTGTCGCCCACCTCGATACGGCGCAGCCATTTGACCCAGCTCACGCCCTGCACGCCGGGCACCACCAGGCGCAGGGGGTAGCCGTTTTCGGGGCGCAGCATTTCGCCGTTCTGGCCGTAGGCCACCAGCACTTCGTCGCTCTGCACCATCTCGATGGGGATGGTCCGGGTCATGGAGGAGCCGTCGGCGCCTTCGGCGAGCACGTATTTCGCCTTCTTCCAGTCAATGCCGCAGTCTTCGAGGATGACTCGCAGGGGTACGCCGGTGAATTCGGAGCAGGACAGCATGCCGTGGCTGTACTGCACGGTGGGCACGGCGACGTTGCCCCATTCCATGCCGGTGTTGGCGCCGCACTCAATGAAGTGCATGCGCGACACCGGGGGCAGGCGGAGGATGTCATCGACCGTATAGACCTTGGGCTGTTTGAGGAAGCTGTCGTCGGTGCCGTGTACCATCAGCCGGTGTTTGGACGGATCGATGTCCACCCAGCCCTGGTGGTGGCGCTCGAAGTGGAGGCCCGACGGGGTGATGATGCCGAACAGGCCCTGCAGCGGCGTGAAGGCCACCGACACCTGGGGCATGCGGGTCAGGCCGGGGGATTCGCGGCGTTGCAGGCCTTTCTCGTACTGGGAGGGCAGGCCGTAGGGTCGGGCCGCCACGGGCTGCCCGAGGCTGGTGGTCCAGGGCGGCAGGGTCAGGATGTTGGGGTCGCCTTCGGCGGCCCTCGCGACGCTGCTGCCTGCCAGGGCGGCAGAAGCGGTGACGAATGCGTTACGCAAAAAATCCCGTCGCCCTTCCTTGACGGCGGTGATCTCCGCTTCGGTCAGAAAGCTCTCGGGGGCGGGGCGAATGCGCCCGCGCGGGTTTGGCTGGTCGGCCATGTGGTGTCTCTCCCTCAGTCTCCAGGTGTTGGAATCGCAGGAGGTGTCGTCTTTGCGTGCCGTGATCCGGTCTCGCCCCCCTTGATCTAAAACAATTTATAACCATACACTAATATCGTCAATTGCTAATATTGATGCGCTGCAATAACCGGCGCCTGCACAAAAGGCCGCAAATCGATGGCCATGGCGGCTTGCTGCGGCGAGCTGCTCCGGAGAACAATACGCAGGACGCACCCATTGCTCACCGCTCCGGCGGAACCAAGGAGGAGATATGAAGCTGTTTCGATGGATGTTGGCCGTGGGGCTGCTCGGTGCCCTGGGCACCGCCCAGGCCGAGGGCAAACCCGACCCCAACCTGGCCCGCAATCTGGCGGCCACCTGCGCCAACTGCCATGGCACCGATGGCAAGGCCGTGGCGGGTTCCGGGGCCGAGGCCCTGGCGGGCACCGACAAGGCCAAGCTGCTGCAGAAGCTGATGGATTTCCGTTCGGGGGCCAAGCCGGCCACGATCATGCATCAGATCTCCAAGGGCTACACCGAGGCACAACTCGAACTGGTGGCGGAGTACTTCGCCGCCCGCAAGTGAGGGAGCGCAGCATGTGGAATCGACGTGAGTTTCTGAAGGGCGCCGCGCTGGCGGGTGGGGCGGTGGCCCTGCCGGGGCTGTCGGGCTGCGCCATGGGTGCCAAGGCGCGGGGCCATGTGGTGGTGGTGGGTGGCGGCTTTGGTGGCGCCACGGTGGCAAAGTACCTGCGCATGTGGAGCCAGCAGGGGGTGGATGTGACCCTGGTGGAGCGCAACCCGCAGTTCATCTCCTGCCCGATCTCGAATCTGGTGATTGGCGGTGACAAGCAGATGTCCGACATCACCCTGAGCTACGACGGCCTGCGCAGCACCTGGGGCGTGAAGGTGCTGCAGGACACGGTGACGGCGGTGGATGCCGCCGCGCGCAAGGTGACGCTGGCCTCGGGCGGGGTGCTGTCCTACGACCGGCTGGTGCTGTCACCGGGCATCGAGTTCATGTACGACCAGGTGCCTGGGCTGGAGAGCGAGGCGGCCCGTGAAGCGGTGCTGCATGCCTGGAAGGCCGGCCCCCAGACCGTGGCCCTGCGCAAGCAGCTGGAGGACATGAAGGACGGCGGCGTGTATGCGCTGACCATCCCCAAGGCGCCGTATCGCTGCCCGCCGGGGCCTTATGAGCGGGCCTGCCTGGTGGCCAACTACCTGCAGCAGGCCAAGCCGAAATCCAAGGTGCTGGTGCTCGACGCCAACGAGGAGATCACGTCCAAGAAGGGCTTGTTCACCAAGGCCTTCGAGAAGTACAAGGGCATCCTCGAGTACCGCCCCAACAGCGAGCTGCGCGAGGTGGATGCCGCCAGCCGGACGGCGGTGCTGGAGTTCGACAAGGTCAAGGCTGACGTGCTCAACGTGGTGCCGCCCCAGCGCGCCGGCGACGTGGCCGCGAAGTCGGGGCTCAAGCTGATCAACAACCGCTGGGTGGATATCGACTGGTTGAGTTTCGAGTCGGTGAGCACGCCGGGAGTGCATGTGATCGGTGACGCCATCTTCCCGGCGCCGACCATGCCCAAGTCGGGCCACATGGCGAACCAGCATGCCAAGGTGACCGCGGCGGCCATCCTCAACCTGCTGGCGGGCGAGGCGCCGAGCCCGACGCCTCTGGTGATGAACACCTGCTACAGCTTTGTGGATTCGAAGAACGTCATCCACGTGGCGTCGGTGCATCAGTATGACGCGGCGAAGAAGACGGTGATGCCGGTGCAGGGAGCGGGGGGCGTGTCTGCCGCCGCCAACGAGCTGGAGGGCAAGTATGCCCTGGCCTGGGCCCGTAACATCTGGGCCGACATGCTGGTCTGACACCGGGCCGAAAATGAAAGCGGGGCCGCTGCAAGGGCGGCCCCGCTTTTTATCCGGCCCGGATCATTCGAGGGTCGAGATGTAGCTCGAGACGGCCTTGACCTCCAGCTCGGTGAGCTTGGAGGCGATGGAGTGCATCACCGCGTTGTCGTTGTTGCGCTCGCGGGTGTTGAACTGCTTGAGCTGGTTCTCGAGGTAGAGGGGCTGCTGGCCCGCCAGGCGGGGCAGCTGGGGCGTGCCATGGCCCTGGGGACCGTGGCAGGACGTGCACGAGGCGACGCCCGAATACTGGTTGCCCCTGGTGAAGATGTAGCGCCCTACGGCAGCCAGGTCGGCGTCGGCACGGCCGTTGCGGCCGGGCTTCTTCTGTTCGAAGAAGCTGCCGAGGGCTTTCATTTCTTCGGGGGTCAGGTCGCCCACCATGCCGGACATGGTGTCGCTCTTGCGCTTGCCGGTCTTGAAGTCGGACAGCTGCTTGGCGATGTACTCGGCATGCTGGCCTGCCAGGCGGGGGTACAGTGCCGATGCGGCTTCGCCGTCCATGCCATGGCACAGGAAGCAGCGACCGCCGACGATTTCTTCAGCGCGTTTCAGGTCTGCCGCGTGCACCGCAGCAGGCAGGGCTGCCACTAGCAGCAACCCGGCTGCAAAGAATCTCCCCTTCATGTTTTCTCCTCCTTGTTGTGCATTCCGGAGAGAAGACTATCAGAATTCGTTAATACACTGAATTCGCTAGGAGGCCTGCAGCGGGCTGGCGCGGTGCTCAGTGCTTGCGGCCCAGCCCCCCCAGCAGGAAGGCGATCGGGCGCTGGTTCTTCTGGGGAAGGGCGGCCTCGTTGCTGCTGCTTTCGCTGGCAGTCGGCACGGCGCCATCCTTCTGCTGGTAGGGCTTGCTGAAGTCGAAGCCGTCGGCGGCGATGTGCGAGGGCTGGCGGCTGCGCTCCGGGCGGCGTTCGCGTTCGGTGCGTTCGGGCCGGTCCCCGCGCTCGGGGCGGCGTTCACTGCGCTCGTTGCGCTTGCCGCGCTCGCCGCCCGACGTGCCTGCGGCGCCGTCGGCCGGCCGGGAGGATGGGGCGCTGCGCCGGCGGCGACTGCCGTCGGCATCGAAGAAATCGGGCTCGGGGTCGTAGCCAGGGACGATCTCCTGCTTGATCTCGAGCTTGATGAGCTTCTGGATGTCGGCGAGGCGATGCTTTTCTTCGGAGCTGACCAGGGACACGGCCTTGCCCGACTTGCCGGCGCGGCCGGTGCGGCCGATGCGGTGGACGTAGTCTTCCGCGGTGTGGGGCAGTTCGAAGTTGATTACCGAGGGCAGATCCTCGATGTCCAGGCCCCGGGCGGCCACGTCGGTGGCCACCAGCACACGGACTTTGCCGGACTTGAAGTTCTCGAGGGTCTCGGTGCGGGCCTGTTGGCTCTTGTCGCCGTGGATGGAGTCGGCGGAAATGCCGTGACGTTCCAGGAAGTGGGCCAGGCGGCTGCAGGCGAACTTGGTGTCCACGAACACCAGCACCTGGTTGGCCTCGTCCTCGTGCCGCACGATGTGGGCCAACAGGTTGCGCTTGAGGCCGCTGGAAACCGGGTGGACGACGTGGGTGATGGTCTCGCTGACCATGTTGCGCCGGGCCACCTCGACCAGCTGCGGGTTCTTCAGCATCTGGTCGGCGAGCTTCTTGATCTCGTCGGAGAAGGTGGCCGAGAACAGCAGGCTCTGGCGGTTGGCCGGGAGCAGGGCGAGGATGCGCCGGATGTCGGGGATGAAGCCCATGTCGAGCATGCGGTCGGCTTCGTCGAGGATCAGGAATTCCACCTGGCCGAGGGCGATGGTCTTCTGCTGGACGTGGTCGAGCAGACGGCCCGGGGTGGCGACGACGATCTCGATGCCGCGGCGCAGCTCCTGGATCTGCGGGTTCATGTCGACCCCGCCATAGATGCAGGTGGAGCGCAGGGGCAGATGTTTGGAATACATCTTGACCGACTCGAACACCTGCATGGCCAACTCGCGTGTCGGCGCCAGAATCAGGGCGCGGACGGGGTGGCGGGCGGGGCTGGTCGAACTGCTGGCATGGCGCGCCAGGCGGTTGAGCAGGGGCAGGGTGAAGCCCGCCGTCTTGCCCGTACCGGTCTGGGCACCGCCCATGACGTCGTGCCCGGCCAGCACGACAGGAATCGCCTGGCGCTGGATGGGGGTCGGTTCGGTGTAGCCGGCTTCAGTGACGGCCCGCAGGATTTCAGGAATGAGTCCGAGTTCGGAAAACGACATGGATGTGATCACGATCGCGGTGCGGCGCTTAGTGCACTGCACCATTTGAGTAGTCCGGCATTATACATCGGGTTGCTGTCAACGCCGCGTGAGATAGCAGGTGACTTCTTCCCGGTCGTGGTAGAGATGCTTGATTCTCAAGGTGTATTTGATGTTGCCCGCGCGCATCCGCTGGTCGATCAGGGCGCGGCAGCGCTCCACCTCGTCGTAGCGGCGCTTCATGGGCAGTTTGAGGTTGAAGATGCTGCGCCGGCAGCGCCCGCTGGCGACCCATTCAGCCATCAGCGGGGCGATGCGGGAGGGTTGTTCGACCATGTCGCAGACCATCCACTCCACCGGTTTGCGCGGCTTCCAGGTGAAACCATCCACCCGCAGGTGTTCCAGCAGCCCGGTGGCCACCACCGACGGGGCCATCGGACCGTTGTCGATGGCGGTGACCCGCAGCCCACGGCTCACCAGCTGCCAGGTCCAGCCCCCCGGCGAGGCGCCCAGGTCGACGGCCTGCAGGCCCGGGCGCAGCGTGGCGCGCTGCTCCTCTTCGGTGAGCAGGCCGGCAATGGCCTCGGCGAGTTTGAGGGTGGAGCGGCTGGGGGCGTCCTTGGGCATGCGCAGGCGGGGGATGCCCATTGGCCAAGCGGAGCCTTCGCTGGCCAGGCTGATGCCGAGAAGGGCTCGCTTCGGGCTGGCCAGGAAGACGTGCAGGCGGGGCAGGTGGGGGGAGTCGGTGCGCAGCAGCCCGGCCTGAGTGAGGGCATCGTCGAGCAGGGGGCCAAAGCGGCGCAGGAAGCCGGATTGCTCCTTGCCGTCGTTGGTGTCGGGGGTTTCGAGCAGCAGCGCCGAAAAGCGCTCTCCGAGAGCCGTGATGGCGTCCATCAGCGGGCTCAGGCGATCCTTCTCTGGAAGGTCGTCAATGCTGCCCACCAGCTGGCAGGCCTGCCGCGAGAAGATCAGGCGGGACAGATCGAAGCGCCGCCGCAGCGCGTCGTGGGCGACCGGGGCGTTCAATTGAAACAGGGTGAAACCGCTGTTGGCCACGTCGACACTGCAGCCTTCGAGGCGCGCGGCACGGGCGGCAGCCTGCAGTTCAAGGCTGGCATCGGGTTCGAACCCGGGGCGGCATTGGACCAGAATGCCAACGGAAAGGCAGGGCGTAGGGGCGGGCTGCATGGGCTGAGGGGGCTGAAGGGGACGGTGGGTGTGTAGAATCCGGGGCAGAGACTGTTTGCCCGTCTTGATGCGTAATGTGGCGCTTGCCTGCGGTGGGCATGATAACCGATCGCGGCCCGCTGCCTTTCTGCCCCGGGCACGGGCTCCTGTTGGAGCCGTGGGCGGTGGGGCAGCCTTTTTTATGATCTGGAGAGTGCTCATGGAGCTCCGCAATCTTGGCACCAGCGATCTGCGGGTGTCTTCCGTATGCCTGGGCACGATGACCTTCGGCCAGCAGAACCCCGAGGCCGAGGCCCACGCCCAGCTGGATGCCGCGTTTGCGCGGGGGGTGAATTTCATCGACGCAGCCGAGATGTACCCGGTGCCGACCCGGGCCGATACCTATGGCCACACCGAGTCCATCGTCGGATCGTGGCTGCGCGGGCGCCCTCGGGACAGCGTGGTGCTGGCGACCAAAGTGGCGGGGCCGGGGCGCAACATGGCCTGGATCCGCGGCGGTCCGGCCTCCCTCGACCGCGCCAACATCCGCGCGGCGGTCGAGGCCAGCCTGGTCAGGCTGGGCACCGATTACATCGATCTGTACCAGCTGCACTGGCCGGCCCGCAATCAGCCCATGTTCGGGCAGTGGCGCTTCGATCCGGAGGGCGAGCGGCCGGCGACCCCCATCGAGGAGCAGCTCGAGGCTCTTGCCGAGCTGGTGAAGGAGGGCAAGATCCGCTACGTGGGCCTGTCCAACGAGCACCCCTGGGGCCTGATGTCCTTCCTGCGGGTGGCAGACACGCTGGGCTTGCCCCGGGTCGTATCCGTGCAGAACGCCTTCAATCTGCTCAACCGGGTGTTCGAGCAATCCATGTCGGAAGTGTGCTTTCGCGAGCAGGTCAGCCTGCTGCCGTATTCGGTGCTGGGCTTCGGGCACCTGAGCGGCAAGTATCTCGACAACCCCGCGGCGCCGGGGCGGATCTCCCTGTTTCCGGGTTTTGGGCAGCGCTATGACAAACCCGGCGTGCAGCCGGCCGTGGCGGCCTATGCTGCCCTGGCACGGCAGCACGGAATGACGCCGACCGAGCTGGCGATCGGTTTTGTCGCTTCCCAGCCCTTTGTGGGCAGCGTGATCGTCGGGGCGACCACCCTGGCCCAGCTCGAAGCCAATCTCGATGCTTGCGAGCTGCGCCTGGATGCCGGAGTGCTGCGGGAGATTGAGGCGGTTCATCTCCAGTTTCCAAACCCGGCGCCGTAAATCCACGTCGACTGCGGTGAAGTGTTGCGGAGCTGAAATGCTTGGACGGAGGGTGTGTTGAAGGAAATCGTGGCGGCGCAGGACCTGCGTGCTGGCATGTTCGTCTCGGAGCTTGATCGCCCGTGGCTCGAGTCGCCTTTCCTGATGCAGGGTTTCCTGATTGAGGATGAGGCGACGCTGCTGCAGATCCGGCAGGTGTGCCGCTTCGTCTATGTGGATCGCGCACGCTCGGTGGGGGATGCCTGGCGGAGCGCGCCGGCGGAGCCCGTCGGCACCGCGGTGGAACGCCAGCCGGCGACGCTGGGGTCCTTCGTGGTCAAGCCTGAGCAGCGACGTCAGCCCCTGGACTTTTTCGCCCTGCTCAAGTCACTCCGGGGTCTCACGGCCGAATCGACCCGGCCTGCGGATGTGGGTGAGGAGCCGGGCGCGCCCTGGTTCCGGCGCTATCCCGAGGCGGGACAACCCCGCCAGCAAGGTGTCGGCGAGCGGCTTCCCGAGGGGCGTACCCCGGCGCCGTCAGCCATGCTTCCGCTGGTGACCATCTACAACGAGCGTCCTGCCCGCCCCGGCGCGCGGGCGGCGAGCCACGAAGCAGGCCCGGGGGCGTCCGGGCCTGCGGGGATGAGCTTCGTCGAGCCGAGTACGTCGCTGGACGAGGAGATCGTCAACGCCTTGCCGGTGGTGACCCGGGTGCAGGGCTTGCTGGCGGAGATCGCCAGGGATGTCCAGAACAACCTGAGCCCTGATCTCGAGCGTCTGCGCGGTGTGGTGTCTGAAATGGTGCTGAGCGTCGTCCGCAATCCGGACGCCCTCCTGTGGCTGCTGCGCCTGAAGAAGACCGACCAGTACAGCTATGACCATTCCCTCGACGTCGCCGCCCACGTGATGATCTTTGGCCGGGCCCTGGGGCTGGGCGAGGAATCGATCACCACCCTGGGCATGGCCGGGGTGCTGCAGGACATCGGCAAGCTGCGCCTGCCCCAGCGCCTGCTTCACAAGACCGGGGCCCTGTCGCCCCGTGAATACGAGATCTTCAAGACCCACGTGGATTTTTCACTGCACATCCTTGCAGCCTGCCCCCACGCCACGCCCCAGATGATGGAGATCATCGCCCGCCACCACGAGCGGGTCGACGGCAGTGGTTATCCGGCCGGGCTGAAAGGGGATGATCTGGGCCTGATGGCGGAGATTGCCGGCATCTGCGATGTTTACTGTGCCATGACCCGGGACCGTTCCTATGGAGTGGCGGTGAGCTCCCAGGATGCCCTGGACGCGGTCCGGGGGCTGCGGGGCAAGCGCTTCTCGGTCAGTACGGTGGACCAGTTCGTCCAGTGCATCGGTCTCTATCCTGTGGGTACGCTGGTGGAGCTCAATTCCGGTGAGGTCGCCGTGGTGGTGTCCCAGAACCGGATCCGTCGTCTCAAACCCCGGGTGATGATCCTGCTCGGACCGGACAAGAAGCACAGCACCTATCCCCAGACCCTGGATCTCCTTTACGACCCCGCCTGCGCCACCGGAGAACCCTACGAGATCGTCCGGGCCCTGCCGCCCGGCGCGTTCGGGGTCGATCCGTCGGCTTTCTATCTCGCATGAATACGTTGGCACCGCATCTGGTGCGCTCCCCTCATCCGGTCATCGACGAGGATGCCCTTGCACGTCTGCTCCTGCGCTACGGCGTCGGACAGGGGGAGCAGGCGGCAGTGCGGGCCTTCGGGCGGATCATCCGCGCCGGCGAACTGGAAGATGCACTGCTGTCCCGCTTCGATCTTGGCGACGCGGTGGCCGGGGTGGAGCCCTCCCTGAGGGCCTTCTGCATCGAGCTGGCGCGGATCACCGAGTGGGACTTCACGCCCGCGTGGCCGGCACGCCTGGTGGATCTATGGTCCGAGTGCTACCTGGGCGGGGCGGTGGCGGAGTTTCCCTTCATCGCCATCGAGGCACTGATGGCGTCCTGCCAGGTGCATCTTTTCAGTGATCGAGCCATGGTCCACCGACTGGAACTCGATATCCTGTCGGCCCTCGTGCGCCTTGGCTGGTGCCTGGGCGGTTTGTTGTGCGAGGTGTCCATCGACCATGAACAGGCCTTCCGGCTCAATGCCGAGGATGGGGATGCGGTCCTGGGTATCCCCAACCGGCGGCGCTTCCTGACCCTGCTGACGGAAGGCCTGGCCCATGTTGCCGACGGGCAGGCGGTGGGGTTGCTGGTGCTCGACATTGAATGGGGGCGCTCCGTGGATGTGCTGGCCATGGATGAACGTGACCACCTGCGGCTGGCCCTGTCGGATGCGATGCGGGCGGTGCTGCGCGCCAACGACATCCTGTGTGCCCTTGGCGACGATCAATGGGCGGTCATCCTGCCGGAACTGCAACATCCGGCCCAGGTGTCCCTGGCCGGGAGCAAGCTGGTGGATGCCTGTGAAGTCCTGCGGGGCAACAATTTTCCCGGGCAGCGGGGGCGCTTTCATGCCGGTGGAGCGTGGGCGCCGGAGCACGCCACCGACCCCCTCGGCCTGGTTCATGCTGCCCGTGCGGCCCTGGTGGCCGCGAAGGCGTCCGGCCGGGCCTTCGACCTGTATTGCTCCGACACGGCGGTGCGCAGCCATGGCGATGCGGGGTTCGAGTCGGAGGTGGCCCGGGCTCTGGAAACCCGCCAGTTTCAGCTCTACCTGCAGCCCCAGGTTGCCCTGCCGTCACGCCGGCTCGTCGGTGCCGAGGCTTTGCTGCGCTGGCGACGGGAAGGGCAGGGGTTTGCATCGCCGCCCGACATCCTGCAGGTGCTTGAGCGCATCGGCCTGATGGCGGAGCTGTCGCGCTGGGTCATACAGCAGGCCGGGCAGGTGCTGGCAACGCTGGCGGCGGCCGGGTGTGAAGTGGCGGTGTCGGTGAATCTCATGGCCGAGGATCTGAAGGACCCGGAACTGCCGCTCTTCATCCGGCAGACCTGCGAAACCTGGCGGGTACCCGAGTCGCGCATGTGCTTCGAGCTGACCGAGGGGGGGCTGGTGTCGCGGGACGGCATGTCCGTCCGCAACCTCGATGCCCTGCGTGTGGGCGGCGGTCGTCTTGCCCTGGACGATTTCGGGACGGGGTATTCGTCCATGGACTACCTGCGTCGTCTGCCGGTGGATGAGTTGAAGCTCGACAAGTCCTTTGTCGAGCGCATCACCCTCACCGACAACGATCGGGCCATTGTCGAGCTGATGGTGCGTGTCGCTCACACCTTCGGCCTGGATGTGGTGGCCGAAGGTGTCGAAGACGCGGCCACCGAGGCAGTGCTCAATGAGATGGGCTGTGACCGGGCCCAAGGCTACCTGTATGCACCGGCCATGCCCGTGGATCAGTTCATCGCCTGGTGGCAGTCGCACCGGGATGCGCTGATCGGCGCCCGGACTCCCTGACGCTCACCTGCAGGCTCACTCCCGGGATCGGCGCCGCTTGCGCGTTTCGGATTCGGGGGGCGTGTCGGCTTCGGCCTTCGCCGGGCTGTCGGCTTCCGCGTGATCTCCGCCCTCGGCGGAGGCCGGCTTGTCCTTGCCGGTTTCACCGCTGCCGTGGTCTGCCGCTTTCTTCTTCTTGGACGAAGGGGGGGCGGGGGGCGGGGGAGGGGGAAGCAGGGGTACGACTTCGGCGATCTTGTTCTCCACCATGTAGTCGTTCATTTCCTTCCAGCCCGCAAACACCGCCGCCTTGGAGGCCGTGGTGTTGAGGGTGTAGCAGTCCTCGATGGCCCGCCCGGCATGGCGGCAGGCGCTGCCGATGGCCTTGCCTTCGGCCTCCGCCTGGGCGCTGACCTTGACCGGATCCGGAATGCCAAGCTGCTCGCAGCCCCCTGTCACGGCGGCACAGGTGGCCAGGGCCAGCACGAAGCGAAGGGACGGTTTTGTCATGGCGGGGGGAGCAGGATTGCTATGAAGGGTCTACGGCCCCGGCGCTTCCGACTTGAATCCGGGCAGGCAAATCTGCCGTGTTGTTCAGGTGTCGTTCTCCTTATAATTATGGGCTGACCCCTCTTCTTCCGTCCGTGGACAAGATCCCCATGAATATGTTGAACCGCGGCGCCCTGTGCGTTGCCATCGCCAGCCTCTTTTCCGCCCACGCCATGGCGGCCCCCAAGAAACCCGCCGCCAAGCCGGCTGCTGCCGCGGCCTCCCCGGTTGCCGTGAAGGACATCGAGCTTGTGCATACGCTCGGCGCCGACAAGGGTGCCCAGCTGCAGAAGCTCGTGGACCGCTACAACGCGGCGCATCCCAACGCCAAGGTCGTGCTCCACGACCGCGCCTGGAACGAGGGCAGCCTGCCGCACCTGATGATCCTGGGCGAGCGTGATCTGGCCAGCTTCCTCGCCGGCCCGCAACGCTACCGTCCGCTGCACCAGGTCATGAAAGAGTCCGGCGAGCGCTTCGAGACCCTGCGTGCGCCGGCGATGATGACGCCGACTCCGATCGACAGCGCCAACCGCCTCATTGCCCTGCCGGTCGGCCTGTCCACCCCGGTGATGTTCTACAACAAGCAGGCCTTCCGCGAAGCCGGCCTCGATCCCGAAGTCGCACCCAAGACCTGGCAGGGGCTGCAGGCTGATCTGGGCAAGCTGGTGGCGGCCGGTCAGGTCTGCCCCTACACCACCGCCCAGCCTGCATGGATCCTTGTCGAGAACATGAGCGCCTGGCACAACGAGCCGGTGGTCACCGAAGGCAAGAAAGCCTCCCTGGCCATCAACGGCATGCTTGAAGTCAAGCATGTGGCCATGCTGTCCTCCTGGGTCAAGGCCCGTTACCTCCACCTTTTCGGCCGTGAGGACGAGGCCACCGAGCGCTTCGCCAAGGGCGAATGTGCCGTGCTGACCGCACCCTCCGGCGCCTGGCCGACCCTCAAGCGCCAGGCCGCCTTCGACGTCGGTGTGTCGAGCCTGCCCTACCACGAGGACTACTACGGCGCACCCCAGAACACCCTGGCCGACGGCCCCGCCATGTGGATCGGCGCCGGCAAGAGCCCGGCCGAGTACAAGGCGGTGGCGCGCTTCGTCAGCTTCATGCTGACCGCCGAGAGCCAGGTCGAGTGGCAGCGCAATGCGGGCTACCTGCCGCTCAACCAGGCCGGTCTGCTGGCCTCCGAGAGCCGTCTGCTGGCTGCGGATCTGCTTAACATTCACGTTGGCGTGCAGCAGCTCACCCACAAGAAGGTGACTGCCATCAGCAAGGCCAGCAGTTATCCCCAGCGTGCCGCCGTGCGCAAGATCATCGAGGAAGAGCTGGAGTCGGTCTGGGAAGACCGTAAGCCCTCCAAGCTGGCTCTCGACACGGCAGTGGCCCGCTCCCGTCAGCTGGACTGATCCGTCCATGTCCGGCTGGTCGTGGCCGTTGCTGCTGGCCCATCGCTGCGGCGGCGCCCACGCGCCGGAGAACACCCTGGCCGGGCTGTCACTTGCCGCCCGGCTGGGTTGCCGGGCGGTTGAATTCGACGTGATGCTGTCCCGGGACAAGATCCCCGTGCTGATTCACGACGAAGCCCTGATGCGGACCGCCGGGCTGCCGGGCGTGGTGCCCGACCTGAGCGCTGCGCAGCTGCTGGCCACCGACGTGGGGCGGCATTTTCATCCGGCCTTCAGTGGCGAGATGATCCCCACCCTTGAGCTCGCCCTTGCCGCCTGTCATCAGCTGGGGTTGGCCGCCAACGTGGAGATCAAGCCGGCTGCGGGCTTTGAGGCCGAGACAGGCCACGTCGTGGGCGCTCTGCTTGAGGCCCTGCCTGAGGACGCGCGCCCTGAGGTGCTGCTGTCGTCCTTCTCGATTGAGGCTTTGCAGGCTGTGGAGCAGCAGGTTCCGGGCCTGCCCAGGGCCGTACTCGTCGAAGGATATTCCCCTGAAGCCCTGGCGGCCGCCCATCAGCTGGGCTGCGTCTCAGTCAATATGGGTTTGTCGGGGCTAGAGGCGGCGCATGTGCAGGCCGTCCAGTCCTCCGGGCTGCGGGTGATGGTCTATACCGTGAACACGCAGGAGGCCGCACGGCGCCTTGTGGAGTGGGGTGTCAGTGGCCTTTTCTCCGACCGGCCCGATTTGCTGCTCGCCCTCGATGCCGAAGTCCCGTTTCGTTAAATTGCATTGATCCCGGCGGCTTGACGGGATCGCAGTCGGCCCCTACCATCGCGTTTTTTCTAGTCTGGGCATTGCCTTGTCTCTCTCGCAGCTTTACGCGCCGATCGCCGAAGACATGAAGGCGCTCGATGCCGTCATCCGGGATCGTCTCTACTCCGACGTGGTTCTTATCCGCCAGGTGGCCGAGTACATCATCGGCAGCGGCGGCAAGCGCCTGCGTCCCGCCATGGTGCTGTTCACGGCTGGCGCTGCCGGCTACTCGGGCAGCTATCACCGCGAGCTGGCGGCGGTGGTGGAATTCATCCATACCGCAACCCTTCTCCACGACGATGTCGTTGACGAGTCCGAGCTGCGCCGCGGCAACAAGACTGCCAACGCCATGTTCGGCAATGCCGCCTCGGTGCTGGTAGGTGACTTCCTCTACTCGCGCGCCTTCCAGATGATGGTCGGCGCCGACAACATGAAGGTGATGCGCGTCCTTGCCGACGCCACCAACGTGATTGCCGAAGGCGAAGTCCTGCAACTGCTCAACTGTCACAACGCCGATGTGGAGGTCGATGACTACCTCCGCGTGATCCGCTACAAGACCGCCAAGCTCTTCGAAGCAGCAGCCCGACTTGGCGGCATCCTGGGTGGAGTGGGGGAGGAGATGGAAGACAAGCTGGCCGCCTTTGGCATGCACATCGGCACCGCCTTCCAGCTGATCGATGACGTGCTCGATTACTCGGGTGACGAAGCTGACACCGGCAAGCACATCGGTGATGATCTGGCCGAAGGCAAGCCGACCCTGCCGCTGATCCACGCCATGAAGCATGGCAGCGCCGAACACGCCGCCTGTGTGCGTACCGCCATCGAAAACGGTGGTCGCGACGATTTTCCGGCGGTTCTGGAGGCGATTCGCGCCACCGGCGCCATCGAAGCGACCCGAAAAGTGGCAGAAGCCGAGGCAGAACTCGCTTTGAACGCACTGGATGCGCTTCCTGCTTCCATTTTCAAGGATTCCTTGATAGAATTGTCAAAGTTCGCAGTCGCACGGAAGTATTGAAGTTCGACGTGATTCAAAAAAGCTTCACAAAACGTCGAATCTACAATATAATGTGCGGCTGTTTGGTTTTGAAGGTCAGCAAAACATCGCTGACTTGGTAGCGA
Source organism: Zoogloea sp. (assembly GCF_023150065.1). GTDB lineage: Bacteria > Pseudomonadota > Gammaproteobacteria > Burkholderiales > Rhodocyclaceae > Zoogloea. Next base: position 45,713 of record NZ_JAKLLN010000021.1, on the reverse strand, counting down.
AAGCGTCGGGGAATAGCTCAGCCTGGTAGAGCACTGCGTTCGGGACGCAGGGGCCGGAGGTTCGAATCCTCTTTCCCCGACCACCAATCCCGCAAAAAAGCCACTCGCAAGAGTGGCTTTTTTGTTTTGTGCGTCTTCCGTGCGCCTTCCCTGATGGCACGGGCCCCGTGCAGGCCCCGTGCAGGCCGCCGGCAAGCCGGATGGTCGCGGTGCCAGCCCCTTACGCAGTCCCTTACGCAGCCCAGTGTGCGGCGTGATCCGCGGCGTAGGTTTGCAGGCTGCGGGCCGGGTGGCCCGTCAGGGTGGTCACCGCGTCGCTTACCGGTGCCGTCCAGCCTTCCCTCACCGGATGGAAGATGGTGGCGAGGAAGGCTGCGTAGTCTGCCGGCACGCCGTGGTCCTGAAGGGTCTGGATGAAGCGGGCGTCGTCGATGGCCTGGTAGGCCACGGGCCGGCCGATCATCTGGCTCAGTACGGCGGCGGCATCGGCATAGCTCAAGGCTTCCGGGCCGGTCAGGTTGAAGGCCAGGCCGTCAAGGTCGCTGCGGGTGAGGGCGGCGGCGGCGCTTGCGGCGATGTCCCGGGCGTCGATGAAGCTTGACTTGCCCTGGCCTGCCGGCAGGCTGATGCCGCCGTGCACGATGCCCTCGCGCCAGAAGGTGTGGAAGTTGTCGGCGAACCAGTTGGGCCGCAGGATCACGAAGGGCACCCCCGCGGCTTCCACGGCCAGCTCCACCTGGCGGTAAGGGATGGAATCATCCGCATCCACACCGAACACGCTCTGGAAGACGATCTTCACGCCCCGGGCCGCCAGACCCTGGACCACAGGCAGGAGCAGGGCGGTGATGTTCACGTAGCCGGCGGGCAGCATAACGTAGGCCCGGTCCACATCGGCAAAGGCCGCGTCAAAGGTGGAAGGGTCGGCGTAATCAAAGGCCACGCCTTCTGCGCCTTCCACGGCAGCCCCGCTCCTGGTGGCGGCCTTGACGACTTCGCCCCGGGCGATCAGTGCCTTTACCAGCGGCCGTCCCACATTCCCGCCCGCGCCCAGAACCAGAATCTTCTTGCTCATGTTTCGTACTCCTTAGTATGTTTTGGAAACCGGGTGTATTGTCTCGATGCCGGGTGCGAGGCGGAAGAAGGCACCGCGACGTAACCTGGTTACCTGGAGGTAACTGCCATTGGAGAGCTCATGAGCACGCAGGAAGAACTGCCCTACGACGTCTATCAGGACCGCTGCCCCACCCGCCTGGTGCTGGACCGGCTGGCTGATAAATGGGCGCTGCTGATCCTCGACCGCCTGAAGGACGGGCCGGTGCGTTTCAACAGCCTGAAGCGGGACATCATGCGCATCACCCCCAAGGTGCTGTCGGAGACCCTGCGCAAGCTGGAGCGGGACGGGCTGATCGCCCGGGCGGTGTTTGCCACGGTGCCGGTCACCGTGGAGTATTCCTTGTCTCCCCTGGGCGACACCCTCACCGATACGGTGTCAGCCCTGGCCCACTGGGCCGAGCGCAACATGGACGCCGTACTGGCTGCCCAGGCCGCCTACGACGCCGCCATCACGGCCGCGGCCATTCCGACGCCGGGGCTGCATCGGCTGCGCTGAGGTGGGTGCGTCCATCTGATGCGGCCGCTGGGGCCTGCCTTGCGTACGGATTCAGTGCGGAATCGATCTCAGCAAGGAGACCAGCTCCTGCTGACGACCAGTACGGGTCTTCTGGAATACCACCTGAAGTTGGGTCTTGGCCGTGTTGGGCGAAATGCCGATTCTCGTGGCGGCATCCTTCAGGGTGCCGCCGGCCAGGAGCGCGCAGGCCAGACGCGCCTCGGCCGGCGTAAGCCCGAATCCCTCCTGCAACACGCTCCCGCTTGGTGGGCGCAGGGGGTCCGACACCTTCACCAGCACGCCCGTGCGTTCGAACCAGGGGTGGCCCTGCAACTGCATCAGCGGGGCGACCGTCACCAGAAAGGGCGGGCCGTCCGCTCGCTCCACGGTGAGCACCGGCATGCTCCGCCAACCGTGGCGGGTATTGCCCTTCGACAGTTCCAGCGCATCGGAGAAGGCCTGATGAAAGCGCCCTTGTGCATCGCTCGAAATGCACTCCAGGCGCTTGTTCATGCCGGCACGAAAAAGCGACTGACACTTTAGAAGCGCCTCGAATGCAGGGTTGGCCTCGCTGATGTCGCCGCGCTCCGTGAGGGTGGCCACCGGGTCGGCATATTCCTCCACCCCGCGGCCGCCAAAGGCCAGCGCCCGGGCAAAGGCCGCCAGTCGGCGCGAGATGCGGATTGCCCTGTCCACATGGGGCAACAGCAGGTCGAGGAGCTGCCGCTGCTCCGCACTGAACACGTCTTCCACGCCCATCCTCAACAGCACGAGGTTGCCGTGGCGGGCACCTTCCACCGCCGTCTTTGCCATCAGGCATTCCTTCAAGCCGGCGGGGCGCAGGTAATCCCGGTATACGGGGCTCTCCAGGCGGATGGCATCGGGCAGTGCTTCCAGATCCGACACCCAGCGCAGTTCGGGGGCCTTCATCATCACCGGCAGCCGTGGGTCGATCTGGGCGTAGCGCTGCAGGTAGGTGAGATGCGCCTCCTCGTCCACGTTGTGCAGCACATGGCGCCACAGCACTGACAGCGCGTAATCCATATCCACGAAGACTGCCGCCTGGGCGCCGCTGAGGCGGGCCATTGCCTGCAGCGCATCGCGCCAGCGCTCGGGTTCCAGCGTGGCCTCGTACAGGGCGGAAATCACCGGGTCGATCTGGAACATGTCAGGCGCGTTCATGGCCAATCTCCTGTCTGCAAGCGGGTTGTCACCCGGGAACTATAGAAGTATTGATTGAACATATCACCCGTTCGGGCGATGTCATCTTCCTGCTGTCGGAAGTAATGTCCTCCCACCTTCTTCAGGGAGACAATCATGGAAAACCTGCTCGATCTGCTCATCGGCCTCGCGCTGCTCTACCTGCTCACTGCCGTGGCGGCATCCTTCATCGTCGAGTTTGGTGCCAGCTGGACGAACCTGCGTGCCACCGGGCTCAAGCGTTTCATCACCCGGCTGCTGCACAAGGCGGAGTCCTCCCAGCCCGGCACCGACTGGGGCGACAAGCTCTATCAGCACGGGCTCATCCAGGCCCTGCATTCGCCCCCGGTCCTGCTCGGGAGCACCGTATCCGCGCCAAGCTACATTCCCTCCCAGACCTACGCCTCGGCGATTCTCGATCTGGTGCGGGACGCTCTGAAGCAGGACAAGGGGCAGCCCCTCGATCTCACCAAGGTGCAGGACAAGCTCAAGGACGCAGGCTTCAAGGATCTGCCTCCCGGGCTTGCCGACTCGCTCAACAGCGCCTTCAGCAAGGGCATCAACAGTGTTCAGGCGCTGGAGAAGGAGCTGGCAGGCCAGTTCGACGCGGCCATGGAACGGGCCTCCGGCTGGTACAAACGTGCCACCCAGGGCATCCTGATCGGCGTGGCCTTTGCGCTGGCGCTGTGCTTCAACCTCGACACCTTCTACGTCGCCAAGAGGCTTCTTCAGGACGAGGCCTTGCGCTCCGACGCGGTTGGAATGGCGCGTCTGGTCAATCCGGGTGACGGAAGCCGCAGCGTGGACGACCTCACCGCCGCGCTACGTATCCGTACCACCATCCTCGACAAGAACGTGGACGCCGTGACGGCGCTCAAGGTGGAGAAAGAGGCCGCGGCCCGAAGCACCAATCTGGCGGCTTTGCAGCGTCTTCAGGCGGACAACTATTTCGATCCCCATCAGGCCAGGATGGATCACCAGCTCCTTACGGCGAGCGACCCGCAGAAACGCAGCGAAGCCTTCGCCGCGCTGTTCCCGCCCGCCGACATGAATGCCTGCCCATCATCGACCTCGTCGGCAGGCACCGAGCCTGGCACCGAGGCAAATCTGTGCGAATGGCTCCGCTACATCAGTGGCACAAAGGACGCGGTGCGCGAAGCCGCGATTCTCAAATTCAGCGCCACCGGCATACCGTCCAGCCTGCCGGCCCGCGTCCTGAGCCCCCAGCTTGCCCGTCTCATCGCGGCAGCCATCCGTGCGCCGGATACTGAGGCCCCCCTCAAGGCGCTGCAGGACTATCTCAAGCGCAACGCGGAGTACTCGAAGAAACTGGACGCTTCATTGATCGCTACCTTGTCCCGCCTTCCCAAGGTGGCATGGATCGGTGACGTCTGGTCTCAGCTCGAATGGACCGCCCTGTTCGGCTGGCTGGCAACCGCCTTGATGGCCGGTTTCGGCGCACCTTTCTGGTTCGAGTTGCTCGGCAAGCTCGTCAATCTGCGCGGGGTGGGCATCAAGCCAGCGCCTGCGACGACGCCGGGTGTGAAGACCTGAGCGGGGGACGGATAGGGGGGCCACTGCTCGGCCACTCGGCTACCCCGTCACCACCCGCATCCCCCCAAACAGCGCCTCATACGACTCCGCCACCGGGTACAGGTTGCCGTGCCCGGTCGGGTTGGCCACCTGCCCCGGGTGGCGTTCCTCCCACATCAGCACCAGCTGGTCGATGTCGTGCTCGTCCACCGCCACGCCGTGGGTGGCCAGGTCGGCCGCGATGCGGTCGAGGGCGCTGTCGTCGAGCTCCAGGTGTTCGTGGTCCCAGGCGTAGATGGCACCCCTGTCCGGGGCCATCAGCAGCAGGTTGCCGCCCGGGTCGGTGGCGATGGGGATGGCGGCCAGGGGCAGGCGGCCGTCGTAGGTGTCGTCGCGCAGGGCCAGGGCGTCCCAGTCTTCGGGGGCGCCGGCGGCGTAGAGGATGTCCACGATGAAAACCGGGCCGAGAGGGCTACCTGCGGGCAGGTCCACCCCCACCCGCTGCTCGAAGGCGCCGGCGCCGTGCTCCTTTGAAAAGGCGATGAAGGACTCTGGCAGCGTGACGCCGGCCTGAGCGGCCTGCCGACGCAGGGCATCTGGCGTCGGTGGTTGGGCGTGGGGGGCCAGGGCGTAGAAGCCGAAGCGGGCGAGAATGGCGTCGATGGGGGTGTTGCCGGGCATGGGCTGTCTCCTGTCAGGGGCCGCCGGCCCGGGCCGCAGAGGCGCCGCCGGTGTGGGGCACGTTGGCGTGCAGTTTGGTGGGGACCAGCATCATCTGGTTGCCGCCCTGGTGATGATGCCACGTGAAACCTGCGGCGCGGCGGAAGCGCTCCGTGCCGGCAGCCACCGGCTGTCCGTTGTGCATGAAGTCGGCCTTGACGTAACCCTCCGGCGGCTTGCGGGTGCCGTTGGCGATGCCCTCCGCGAACTTCATGTCGGCCTCGGCAAAATCGCCGGCATGGCCGGTCTGGCCGATGTTGACCTGGCCGATGGAGTAGTCGCGGAAGTCCGGGTAGCCATTGCTGAAGCGCACGCCCTTGTTGCCGACAATGGCCTTCACCTTCGGGTTGGTGGATTTCCAGATGGAGTTGCCGGGGGCGCCGCTCCAGCTGCCCCGGCTGCGGGGCAGGCGCGGGCTGGCGAAGATGGACGGGATCTCGGCGGCGTCGAACCAGCCCGGCAGGCGCGAGGCCGGGTTGGCGATGGACTGATCCACCTCGGCCAGCTTGACGGAGAGGTTCTCCATCTGGGCGAAGGCGTCGTCCATGGTCTCGGTGTCGCCAACCTGCTGGGCCCGGGCCAGGATGCGTTCCTGGGCGTCCAGTTCCACCTCCAGCACGCCGCGCACGGCGCGGAGCTTTTCAGGCAGGCTCTTGGCGGCCCACATGCCCTTGGTCAGGTTCGAGACGGCTTCGATCTTGTTGGCCAGCTCCGGGTTGTCAGCGGCCTGGGCGATGTGGGTGGCCTCTTCGTGCAGCGCAAAGATGTTGCCGCTGCGGCGGAACAGGATGCGAGTGGGTACCAGTTGGCCGGCGGCATTGCGGGTGAACTCGGTGGCTGCGTGGGAGGGCGATTTCGGCCCGTAAAGGCGGGCCCAGTCCTCCTCGCTGAGCACCTCGATGGCGAGGTTGCGATAGCGGTGGGCCAGGGGTTCCGGCAGCTTGGCCAGCACCATGCTGCGCAGGGCGCCCTTGTCGGGGTTGGGGATGCCGCGCCAGTTCTTGCGCAGGGCGCCTGCGATCACGTCTTCGGTGACGCCCGCCTGGCGGGCGATGCGCCCCACCAGGTTGGCCTCGCGTTCGGTAGCGGCCAGCAGCTTGGCACCAGTGCGGGCCAGGCCGACCACCGACAGGAAGCTCAGGGCCGAGCCCACCAGCGCCCAGTTGCGCGCGCTCCTGGCCTGGCCTGGGGTGGCCAGCTGGAAGCCGCCTTCCACGTCCAGCTCGGACATGGCGTCCACCATCTGGGCGTGCTTGATCTGCTGGCCGGCCTGGGCCAGGCCCAGGGCGGTACCGGCCCCGTGCAGCATCAGGCCCGGCCAGGTCATGCCGCCGGTAAAGAACCCGGCCACCAGCAGGGCCAGATCGAGCCCGAGAAGCCCGATGGTGGCAGCCACCGAGGCAATGGTGTTGAAGACCAGCTCGGCCTTGATGCGCAGGCGGTCCATCTCCGGGAAATGGGCCAGCACCGCTTCGTGGAGCACGTCCAGCCCGAGCACGAAATCCGGGTCGTTGAACAGGGCGAGGCGCACCTTGTCGATGTTGGCCTTGCGCGCCTCTGCTTCCTTGACGGCGGCCAGGGCCGCGTCGCCGCTCTGCTTGTCGGCGAGCTTGTCCTCGATCTGGTCGTCCTCGACCGGGTCCTTGTCGTCCGGATCGCGACTGTTCTTCACGAACAGTCCGGCGGCCGGGCTGCGCTGCAGGATGCCACCCATCTCCGAGAGCAGCGCGTCGCGGCGGTCCACCTGCTCGACGCTGGCCTCTCCGTCACCGATCTCCACCGCCAGCCGCTCCGCCTGCAGGGTCAGCTCGCGCAGGCGGGCCGTGTCTTTCTGCAGCGCGGCGCCGGCAGCGGGGTCGATGCCGAAGTCGGGCTTCATCTGTTTCTCGATGCCCTGCAGATTGGCTTCCGCCTGCTTGAGATTCACCAGCGCCAGGTTGCGCACCATGCTGCGGAACATCACCGACGGGCTCACCCCAAGGGCGTCGGCCTTGCCCGACGAGAGCATCTCGGTGTCGGCGTCGAGATAGGACTCGGGGTTGTTGAGCTGATCGCCGCCCTTGAAGCGCCCGCCGTCTTCACCCTTGAGGGGCAGGCCGCTGGTGGTGGTGAGGGCCACCACCGCCCCGCCCAGCGGGCCGGCCGGCACTACGCGGGAGTAGGCATCGAGCTGCTTGCCCCAGAACACGTTCGAGATGTCGAAGTCTTCCGACAGGCTGTAGGCGTAGTAGCGCTCCTTCACCTTCACCACCGCCGACATGCGGCCGGCGTAGCGGGCCACGGCCAGCATTTCGGCGGCCTTGTCGCTGCCTTCCGGCGGGTCGAGCACGCTCTCCAGGGCAATCTCGTCGTCGAAGAAGACGTCGTCCCGTTTCGCCACCACGCTGCCCAGCACGTCGGCGCCGTCCTCGATCCAGCCCTCCTTGCGTTCCTTCTCCTCGTCGGCTTCCAGCTTGGCGGCGTCCGCGTTCTCGGCCACCCGCTCGATCAGGGTGTCCACATCCTCGGCCAGCAGCGCCTGAAAAAGCCCGAGGTCGAAGTTGTCATACTTGGAGTACTGCTGGCCCAGCCAGTCGTAGTCCAGGTCGAACCAGCCGCGGACGTTGTCGCCGACGAGATAGTTGGTACCCGCGTAGGCATCGATGACCGTGTGGGCGGCTTCGTCCTCGGCGTCGTAGCGGTCGCGTAGCTCGGTCAGCCGGGTCATCAGCATTTCGGATTTCTGCACCAGCGGCAGCACCTGGCCGTCGGCGGCGAGGAGGCGTTCGTAGCCCGCTTCGCCGTACACGCCCACGGCGCGCTTCTTCATCTCCGCGTAAGACAAGGGGTAGCGGGCCTGCCAGGCGGTCAGCCCGCCTACGCTGGCGGCGTCGTTGATGAAGTTGTGCTCGGGAAGCAGCTCCATCTTCTTGAGCTGGCGCTCGTCGTCGCTGGCGTCCTTGGCCGGGTCGGGCGGGGTGGTCGGCGTGCGGCGCAGGGTGCCGCCGGGCCCGTCCTGCACCACGTGGGCTACCTCGTGGGCGAGCAGGCGCTGGCCGTCGCGGGTGTCGGGGCGGAACTCGCCGGCCGCAAAGACGATGTCGTGGCCCAGGGCAAAGGCCCGGGCGCCCACGCTGTCGGCGGCACGGGCGGCGGCGCTGCCGGTGTGCAGCCGCAGGGTGCCCAGATCGGTGCCGAGGCGATGTTCAAAGTGGCGCCGGGTGGCGTCGGGCAGGGGCGCCGCCGGCCCCGTAACGGCCTCGCCGACTGCAGCCGGCGTGCGGCTGCCGGCGGGGGCATCGGCCAGCGCCTTGCGGCGCAGGGTGGCTGCTCCGCCGGCGCAGGCCGGGCAGGGCGCGTCGCCCGCCGCGCAGGCACTGCAGGCAAGGGGCTGGGCGGTGGGCGCGATCAGCGTCTCGGCCAGCCGGTCAGCACTGGCCTCCGCCGGGTCGTGGGTGGCGCCAAGCTTTACCGGCTTGTCGGCGGCAATGTGATCGGCCTTGACGGGCATGGTGCGGGGTGGAACGTGGCCGGGAGGGAAAGGCTGCGGGTGTCCATGGCCTCACTTTCCTTTCGTGTCACCGCCCAGGGCCGCCCGCACCGGCGCCGGCACAAAGGGCGCCTTGAGCAGATCCACGGTGACGAACACCCCGGCGCCCGTGGGTGTCGGGGTGCTGCCCGCAGGGTCGGGCACCGACTTCATGATGGTGGCGCTCCGGCCGTCCGGGCCGGTGACCATGGGTTTCCACTCGGGCACCGCGCCGCTGCCCAGCTTCAGCGACACACCGGGCATCACGCCCCAAACCGCGCTGGCGGTGCTCAGGCTCACCGCGCCGGACGGGTCGACGCTCCAGCCCAGGTCAAGGCTCAGGGTCATGGGTGGCATCCATGAGACCTTCTGGTGGGCCAGGCCGAGCAGGTCATCGCCGGAGAAGCTGGCCTTGAACAGGGTGGGGCTGCCCGGGGTGGCGGGCAGCACGTAGCTGAAGCCGGTGAGCGTCGAATAGGGAATCAGCCCCAGGGGCGCCACCAGGTTTACGTCCGACAGCAGCTTGCGCCCCGCGGGGTCGGCCAGCCCGGCGCCCAGGGCGAGGCCGTAGGTGCCGGCCCCGAAGCCGGCCACGCCCACCTTCTCGGCGGTGCCCAGGGGGTTCCACTGGCGCAGGGCGTAGTTCTTGGCCGGGTCGAGGAGGGCGCTCTTCACCCCTTCGTTCTCCTTGGCCTGTTCCACGACGGTCTTCACGCCCTCGGTCAGGGCTTCGGTGGCCTTGTCGGCGTCCTCGGGCTTGGCGGCCTCGTCCAGCTGCACGGCGGGCTGCCGGTTGCTGCCCTGTTCGAGCACATGGGCCAGCTCGTGGCCCAGCAGGCGCCGGCCCTCCACCGTGCCGGGTTGCCAGCGCCCCGGCGCAAAGCCGATGTCGCGGCCGGCGGCAAAGGCGTTGGCGCGCAGTTGGGTGGCGGCTTCGGTGTCCGGATGGACGCGCACCCCGGCCAGGTCGGCGCCGAGGCGGCTCTCGAAATAGCGGCGCTCGGTGGCAGGCAGGGGTTGGCCGGCGCCCAGGCCGAGGGCGGATGGGGCGGCATCTCGGGCCAAGCGGCTGTTGCGGGCCGGGCGCTCACCGCGGGCGATGCGCTCCGCGCGTTGTTCGGCGGGGCGGTCGCGGGTGATGGGGGGCATGGCCGTGCGCATGAAATAGCGGTTCATGGTATTTGCATCACGCTGGAGAGTGTCGGCGGCGTGCCGTCGAGGGGGCCGGTCATGAAGCGCACGCCGGACCAGAGTCTCCGGGCATCACCCTGGGGATAGGCGCTCAGGGCCCGGGAGAGCTGGTCGAGGGCTTCCGGTATTGGCTGCCGGCAGAAGCGGAGATCCACCACGAGGTATTGCAGGGAGCCAGAGGGCAGGTGCTCCAGCCGTCCGCCATGCTGGGCCAGGATGTGCTGGCTGATGTGGCGCTGGGTGAAGTAGGTGGACACCGTGTCGAAGGGGCCCGGGGTCTTGATCTCCATGGATACGTTGGCGCCGGCGGCCAAGTCGCGGCCGTAGATATCCGGAAAGGTCGAGTTGCCCAGCTGACGCGAAAAGTAAGCGCCCCGGCGCCCCCGGTCGATGGACTGGCCCTGCCTGAAGCCGGGTTCGCTGATCGCATTGCCGCTGGTCGAGTGTTGCTGCCGCTGGAAGCTGCCGGAGTTGTCGAGCAGTCGTTCCAGATCCCCTTGGGACTTGCTTTCGTAAGGGTTCCTATCACCAAAGCCCGCGATGACGCCTTCCGGAACGCCAAAGCCGCCCAGGCGCGCCTGCAGCGCTTCGGCATCGCTGCGCAGGGTGGCGATCTCGCCGTCGAGGCGGCGGGCGGTGTCGGTGCCGGGGGTCAGCCCCGACAGGGCCTGCTCCCGCGCCTCGATCATGTGGGCGTGCTTCTGCAGTTCGAGGATGACTTCTTCTTCGTTGGAGAGGGTGCCGCCCCGCGCCCAGGCCCGCACCCGCTCGAGCATGCCGCGCAGGTTGGCGGTGTCTTCGCCCCAGCGGCGCAGGGCGTCGGCCGTGGCCTGGTGGATGGTGACGTCGCCCAGCCGGGTGCCGCGGCCCACCCACAGTTCCAGCTTCTTCACGCCGTCCAGGCCCACGGCGTAGCGCACCTGGGCGGCGCCCGGGGCCAGGTCGGTGGTGACCATCACGTTGCCCAGGCGCAGGCGCTCGGCCAGGGCCGGGTCGTCGATGGAGATGCCCATCTCGGCGGCGGCCTTCTCTACCAGCTTGCGTCGTGCCCGGAAGGCGTCGAGCAGTTCTCCGGCCTTGCCTTCCGGCACCACGTCCATCTGCCGGAGCAGGGCGATGGCGGTCTCGTCGTCGCCGGCCAGGGCCAGCCGGCGGGCGTGGAAGAGGGCCTCCAGCTGGGGTTCGGACAGGCCGGCCAGCTGATCGGCTTTGCCGATGGCAATGTGGTCGAAGGCGCTCATGACTTCGCTCACCGCCTGTTGGCCGTGCTTGCCCGCCATGCGCCGCCACGCCGCGCCAAGGCCCGCCGACGCCAGGCCGCCAACCAGGCCGGCACCGGCTCCCATGCCCGCACCCCTCGCCAGTGCGGCGAGCAGGGCGGCCAGCGCCGAGGCCACGCCGCGGTCCCAGGTGGCCTCGTCGATGGCGGTCTGGAAGAGTTCGCCGGCCGCGCCACCAATCGCCCCGTCGATGACGGCTTCGGCCACCGCCGCGCCGGTGCCCCCGGTTGCCGTCCGCACGGCGGTGCCACCCGCCATGCGCGCAGCCTGTCCGGCAGCTCGGCCGGCGGTGGCGCCGTGGACCGCCTTTGCCGCCAGGGCCGAGCCCACCACCGAGACCGCTCCTTCCACCGCCCCGGTGGCCACATCGGTGAGCATTTCGCCGGAGGTGGAGTTGCCGCGGATGGCGGCGCCGGTAAGCCCCGCGCTGGCGCCGCCGATGAAGGCCGCGAGGGCGCCGACGGCTACCGGCCCGAGGCTGCCCCCGCTGGCGGCGGAGACCACCACGGTGGCCGCCACCGCCGCCACAAGCTGTGCCGCGGTGGCGGCGAAGGCCCGGTTGGCGGGTGCAAAGGCATCCAGCGCCGCCATCGTCCGGTAGTAAAAATCCGCCAGCTGGGCCAGCTCGGGGCGGCCGATGCCGCGCAGGCGCACCTGGTCGTAATAAACGCGGAAGCGCGCGGCATTCTCGTCCACCGTCGGCCCGGCCCAGCTCAGGCTGTCGGTAGTGGCCCGGGAACCCCGGGTGCGCACGGCAGCGAGGCGCTCTTCCAGCCGGTAGTGCATGAAGTCGGCTTCCACGGCGGGGTCCTGGCCGGCGTGGGCGCTGCGCAGGTCCGGCTCGCCGAAGGCCACGTTCTCGAAGGCCTCACGCAGGGCGGCGTCCTTGTCGCCGATCTGCGCCGCGGCCTGGCGGGCTGCATCGTACATGGCGGCAAGATCACGATCTTCGTCGGACACAGGCAGGCTCGGGTTCTCTGTCAGCCGGCGCCGGATCACCATGCCGCGGCGCAGCTCGGCCTGGGCTGCCGGCGTGTTGATGACGAGTTCGATGAAGGCCCGGGGGTTGTCGATCTGCGCTGTGGCTATGCTGCCGCGAACCTTGATGGCGTCTTCCCGGAGCAGCGTTGCGCCGTCACCGGCGAGCCCCCGCCGCAGGCGCCGGGCCAGGATGCGTTCCCGCGTGATGCCGGCTTCCAGGCGCTGGAGCAGGGCATACAGTGGCGGGGCGGTCTTCTTCTCCGCGTCGGGCTGAAACCGCATCAGCTCCACCAGGGCCTGGAGGCGGGCCGGGCTCTTGCGGGACAGGGTGATCCACACCGGCACCGGGTCATCCGGGTTCCACGCCCGTTCGATGTCGTAGGCGTCCAGCATGGCCTGCTGTTGGCGCAGAAAATCCGTATTGGCGAGTTGCGGGTTGCCTTCGTAAAGCGCGGCCAGCAGCAGGTTCATCCGCGCCGTGTCCGGGTTGATGCCCATCACCTGGGTCAGCTTGGGCTGGTACCACGGTGACTCGGTGATGGCGAGGCGCCGTGCAGCCGGCACCTTGCGGATGAAGGCGAGGAGTTCGTCGAAGTTGCCCACCTTGTTGATGGTGAACTGGGCCGCCTGCTCTTCGGGTGTGCCCAGGGCCTTAAGGGTTGCGCTACCGGTTTCATGGGAGGCGAAGTACAGGGACTGCACCAGCGTCCCTTCGTGGAAGCGCCGTTCCAGGCTTTCCAGTTCGGCGGTGATGCGGTTGCGTTCTTCGCTGGAGGTCGGCGGCAGGGCGGCGAGCCGGGCCCGTGCATTGGCGATCATGGCACCGGCCCGCCCGGCCGCGTGCTCAAGCATCGCCGGAGAGATCTCGCCGCTTCCGTCGCCGGCGCCGCGCAAGGCCTGCGCCAGGGCCGCGGCATCGTCGGGCTCGCCGGCAATCGCCCGCACCCTGTCCATCGCGGCACCCAGCCGCGGCCAGCTGCCACCGTCCAGGCGTGGGCGCAGGGCGGCCCGCTGGGCTGCGTTCAGATCGGCGATGGCCAGGAAGGCATCGCGGGCACGCCCGGCGGCTTCGGCCGAGACGATGCGGGCAAGGGCATAGGCCACCCGTTGCTTCGACACGGCGTCTTCCCGGGCGGGGGTGCCCGGTGGCGGCGGGGGCTGGTTGGCGCGGGCGCGCTCTGCCTTTCCCAGCAGGATCTGCGTGGCCCGGTACTGGCCGTCGGCATCGAGGGCGTGGCTCAAGGCATCCTGCACCTCGGCCCAGCTTGCCCGGGCGGTGGGCGCTGGCGCCGCGATAGCTGGCGCAACACCGGAGGCAGCGGCAGGGGCAGGGGCAGCGATGCCCTGGGCGTCCTCGATCATGCGCAATGCGTCGTCGTCCGGCCAGCGCTCCAGGGTCTCGAAGACCCCGGCCTGATCGTCGATCAGGATGCCGGTGCGGGTCTGGATGTTCTCGGCCAGGGTGAGCTGGGCGCCCAGGTAGGCGCGGGCTTCGCCCCAGGTCGTGTCGGTGAGGCGGCGCTTGAGATCGCGAAAGAAGTTGGCGCCGTACGCAGCGCGCAGGCGGGCCATGTCGGCGGGGGCGGCGTTCTCCCGCAGGATGGAGAGCACGCGGGTGCTGGAAAAGCCCTGGTCGCCCGGCGGATTCAAGGCGGCGCGCAGGGCGTCCGCTCCCTGTGGGGAGGCCGGCGTGTCATAGAGCCAGGCGTCGGCGGCACGGCCCCTGAGTCGCACCGGGGTGCCGCCGGAAACGCTGCGCGCCGCCAGACGGGCTTCCGCCTCCAGGCTGTCGCGACTGTCACCGGCCCCTCCGGCGCCACGCCGGGCCTGCACCGTGTGGGCCAGTTCATGGGCCAGGAGATCGACGGGTGGGGCTTGATCGGCAAACTCGACACGGCTGCCCCGGGCCGCCGCATGGGCATTGCGCTGCCCGCCCGGGGCGGCAACGCCGAAGGCCAGGTCGAGCGTGCCGAGAGGCTCCCCGAACAGTCGTTCGAGCATATTGCGCTGGGGGAGCGCCGGGCCGGACCCGGGAGGTGATCCGAGCCGGCGCTGCAGGTAATCGGCCTGATTCCCACCCCGGGGTGCTGATGGAGTGGCCGGGGGTGGGGCCGTGCCGACACCCCCAGCCCGCTGGTCGATGTGGGTGGAGAGCCCGGTGGCCTCCGCTGCGGGGGCTGACTCGACCGAGTGGCTTGCTTCCGGCGCTGGTGCCTTGCTGGCGCATCGCGTTGGCCTGGGATCAGCGAGGGGCGGGCTGCGGCTCATGGCGTGGGCACTCGGGCCTCGGGTGTGGCAGCCCCGGCTACGGCCCCGGCGGGGCGGGCGGGTTGAGCACGGCGTCCACGGCGGCGCTGGCGACCACATCGCGGGTGGCGAGCTTGGCCGTCATCTCGGCCCGTTTGCGGGCCAGGGCCAGCTGGCCCTGGATGACGGCGAGCTGGGCGGAGAGGAGGTCGGCGGCGGCAGAGAGCTGGGCGTCGCGGGCGGTGTTCCAGTCGGTCTGCAGCTTGGTGGCCACGGCGGCGGCGGTGGCCGCGGTGAGGCGGCTGCGGGCGGCCTGGTAGTCCACGTAGGCGAGCACGGCGGCGGGCTTGTTGCCGGCACTGGCCAGGGTGGTGGCGGCTTCGCGCTGCACCAGCGCCCGGTGCAGGTCGTTGGCGATGATGGCCGGCGCGGTCTCGGCGGCGGTGAGGGCGGCTTCGGCCAGGGCTTCGGCGTCTTCGTAGTCCTGCAGCTTGGTTTCGAGGGTCAGCAGGGCGGCGGCGAGGTCGTTGAGGGCGGTGTCGTCGAGGGCGGCGATGGCGGTGTCCACGGTGCTGACGGCGGTCTTGTAGTCCGCGCCGTCGAGCTTGGTGGCCGGGGTGACGCCGGCGGCGGTGGCTACGGCGCCGCGCAGGGCGGTGGCGGTGGCGTCGGCCAGGGGCGGGGTGCCGCCGTCGCTGCGGGCCAGCTCGGCTTCGGCGAGAGCGGCGCTGCGGGCGGCCAGGGCGGCGGCCAGGGTGTCGTTGCGGGCCAGCACCTGGGTGCGCAGGCCTTCGGCGTGGTTGGTGGCGGCCTCAATGGCGGCCACGGCGTCCCAGGCGGCGTCGGCAGACTGGGTTTGCGAGGCGCCGCTGGCGGCGGCGCTGGCGGCTTCGGCCTGCCAGGTGGTGAGCTTGGTCCTGGCCTGGCTCAGGATGGTGGCGATGTCGGTCATGGAGAGGCTCCCTGCCGGCGCGGGAACGGCCGGCCCTGTTTGCTGAACTCTTCGGCCACGGCGGCATCGATCAGGCCGTCCGTGACCACCGTACCGCCGTCGGCGGCCTTGAAGGCTGCCGACAGGGCAGCATTGCGGATCTCGCCGCCGGTGAGCTCGAAGCGCTCGGCCAGCTGCTCGATCGAAATCTGCGGGGCCAGGTGGCTGGCGGGGAGCTGCCCGCGCCAGATGGCATTGCGCTCGGCCACCCCCGGGCGGGGGAAGTGCACCACCTGGTCGAAGCGCCGCATGAAGGCGTCGTCGACGCCCTGCATCAGGTTGGTGGCGAGCAGGGCGCAGCCCTCGAAGGATTCGAGGCGCTGCAGCAGGTAATTCACCTCGATGTTGGCGTAGCGGTCGTGGGCGTCCTGCACGTTGGTGCGCTTGCCGAAGAGGGCGTCGGCCTCGTCGAAGAAGAGCAGGGCGGCGTAACCCTCGGCGGCGGCGAAGAGGTCGGAGAGGTTCTTCTCGGTCTCGCCGATGTACTTGGACACCACCAGGGAGAGGTCCACCGACAGCATGGGCAGGTGCAGGCGGGTGGCCACGGCTTCGGCGGCGAGGGTCTTGCCGGTGCCGGATTCGCCGTACAGCAGGCCGATCACCGAGCGGCCGCGCCGGCCGGTGCTCATGCCCCAGCGCAGCTGCACGCTGACGCGCCGGCGCACCCTGCGGATCAGGTCCTCGAGGCGGTCGCGGGTCTGGGGCGGCAAGACCAGCCGTGCCCACTCCACCGCCGGTGTCGACCGGGTGGCCAGGCGCAGGGCGCGGGGCGGGGTCAGGCGTGACAGCTCGTCGAGGACTTCGGGCAGGCCGGCGTCGGCGGGCAGGGCCGCGGCGACCAGGGCCGGGGTGTCGTCGTCTATCCAGTTGCGGCCGGCCAGCTCGTCGGCGTCGGCCTGGCTGCAGCCCAGGGTCTGCTGCCAGGCGTCGGCCAGTTCGAGGGGGTCGCTGCTGCCCACTTCGAGGCGGCGCAGGTGAGCCCCGGGGCCGTGCAGGGAAAAGCTGGGCGGGGCGATGACCATGGCCGGCGGTACTGCACCCGAGGCGCCGAGCTGCCCGGCGCCGGTGCGCAGGGCCACCCGGGCGCCGGTGGCGAGATGCAGCAGGTGGGCCTCGGCCCAGGGCGCGGGCGTGCTGTCGTCAGGGGCGTCGAGCACCAGGGCGGGCGCCGGCGCGGCGGCCACGGCCAGCACCTCCTCGGCGCGTTCCGCCTGGCCCGAGAGGTGCAGGCACACGCCCGGTATGTCGGCGATCAGGCCGGCGGCGCGGCGGATGCTGGCCGCCGGGCGGGCCGGGGGCACGAGCTGACGTACCTGCCAGCCGGTGCCCACCTCGGCCGGGGCCAGGCCGTCGAGGCCGGCGAGCAGGGTTTCGGTGGGGTCGAGGCGGCGTTCCAGCAGGGGCCGCCGGGCTTCGTCCGGGCGGATCAGGCCGGTGTGCCACAGGGGCGAGGCGCGCAGGGCGCTGCGCACTGCCAGCGGGTCGGCCACATCCCCGAACAGCAGCTTGAGGGCCAGCCCCACGGGCACCCGCCGCGGCCCGCCGGTGAGGGCGGTGAGGGTGCCGGCGGCGTCTTCGTCGAAGCAGGGCAGCACGGCCAGGGCGAGCAGGTCCAGGTCGAAGCCGGACAGCCGGCAGCCACCGGCGATGCGGGCCAGGGGTTCGGCATCGGGCCGGGCTTCGAGGGCGGAGAACAGGGTGTCGGCGCCGCTGGCGATGGCTTCGGCCAGGAGCTGGGGCGTGCCGGTGGCCAGATGGGGGGCGGCCAGGCGCAGCAGGCCCGGGTCATCGGGTCGGCGCAGCAGCAGGCGACCGGCGGCCAGGGCCAGCCACAGGTCGAGCAGGGCGCTGCCGCGGGGGCCGGTCATGACGGGTCTCCGAAGCGCAGGCGAACGCTGCGCCCGAGCCAGGGCAGCCAGCCCGGGTCCTGGTCCCAGCCGGCGCGGCGCAGGGCCAGGTCGATGCTGGCGAGGGGCCAGCTCAGCTCGGCATCCCAAGGAGTGACGCCGAGCAGGCCGGGGCGCAGCAGCAGGCGCGCCAGGTGGGTGTCGGCCTGGGTCGGGAAGGCCGGGGGCAGCGGCCCGAAGACCTGGCGCAGGGCCCCCGGAGCGGCGGCAATGTCGGCGGGGATGGCGGCGACCAGGGCATCGAGCAGTGCGTGGGCGGCGGCCGGATCGTGCAGGGGGATCAGGGCGATGGGCGTGCGCCAGTCGCATTCCGGGGCAAACACGCTGAGCAGCGGGCGCTCCCGCTCTTCAGCCACGGCCCGTTCGCCGGGCGGCAGGGGGGCGAAGGCCCGGCGCAGGGCGCACAGGGCCAGGTCGCCGAGGGCGGTGCCCAGGTGTTCGGGGGCAGGCAACAGGCCCAGGCGCACCAGCGGGCGCAGCAGGAGCAGGAGCCCGCCTGCGTTCACTGCATGTTGGGCAGTGGCGTTGGGGAGCGCTTCGGCAGGCCCGGTGGTGGATTGACTGGCCGCCGCTGGGGGCGCTGCGGAGGGGGCCACCGGCGCGGGGTCGGGGCGCGCGGTGGTGACACGTTCCAGCAGGCCCGCCAGCATTGCCGCCGGCAGCTTGCTGAGGGAGGGGGCTTCGGCCAGCAGCAGGGCGACGAGCCAGGGGGCGACGGCCTTGCTGCTGGCCGCGTGGGTGACAAGGCGCTGGTGATGCCGGCCGAGGCGTGCGAAGGCCGCCTGGAGGTGGGCTGGAAGCATGTCCGCCGCCGAGGGGGCACTCTGGAGGGTTGTCCGGGGCTCCCGGCTGCCCGGTCCGTCGGGGGCGGCGGCGGTGCCTTGCGGGCCAGCGGCATCCGGGGCGGCAAGCTGCTGGAGCAGCATGCGGGTGAAGCTGGCGGCCTCGCCAGGGGTGAGCAGGGTGCTTGCGCGGGCGTCGGCGCGGGCCATGCCGGCCAGGGTGCTCACCGTGCGGGCCGGGTCGCGGCGCAGCCAGCGCTGCAGGATGGAGAAGGCGTCGAGGGGGGCCAGCGCGTTGGATGCGGCGGAGGTGTCGTCGTCCCCGGCCAGATCCGGGGCCCACCAGGCGTCGGCCATGCCGGCGAGGCGGCGTTCCAGGTGACGCTGCTCGGCGGCCCAGGGGTCGGCAAACCACACGGCGGGGGCATCGTCGTCCACGTCACCGGGCGGTATGGTGGCCAGCAGGCGGACCAGGCCGGCCTCGAAGGCGGCGGCCCAGCCGGCGGCGAGTTCATGGACGGGTACGTCGGCGGCCACCTTGAGCTGCAGGTCGAGGCGCTGCACCGCAACCACGGCGCCGGCGGGCAGGTGGGCGCGGGCCAGGGCGCGGCTGCCTGTGCCCTCCATGGCCCGGGCCAGGTGCCGGTCGGCCAGCTGGCGCACCTGCCCGGCAAGCGCCTGGGCGTGCTCCGCGTCCGCGCTGCGGATGCGGGTGGACAGCTGGCCGATGTCGACGACGTCGTTCATGGCGGTGGCGTCAGGTGCGCTTCACCAGTTTGAGGAAGCCGGCCTGGCCGCCGGTGATGCGCAGCAGGGTGGCGGTCTGGTCGAGGGCCGGGCGGCTGGCGCTGTTGGCGGCGGTTTCGGCCTTCAGCGTCTCGACCACGCTCTCGGCCGGCTTGCCGGCCTGGATGCCGGCCTCCACCTTCACCGCCAGTTCGTCCGGCACGCCCTTGGCGAGGGCCTCGGCGCCGACGATGGCGGCCGCCCGGTCGGCCTGGTAGCGCTTGCGGAACTCGGTGTAGCCCTCGGCGCCGAGCAGCTTCTCGGCGTCTTCGGGAGAGCGGGCCAGCACTTCCTTCACCGTCAGCGGGCTGTCGCTGGCTTCCACATAGTCGGCCACCTTGCGGTTTTCGAGGCTGGACTTGAGGTCGGTGTAGAGGGGCCGGGCCTCGTCGGACTTGAGCACGGCGGGGCCGTCCTGAACCAGGTCGTCGGCGAGGGTGCGCTTGAGCTCGGCGCTGCGGCTCACCGACAGCTGGCTCACCACGTTGAGCGTGTGCTGGGGCTGCACGGCGGCGAGCACCTGGACGAGCTGGTAGTCCGGGTATTCGGTGGCGTAGCTGTCGGCCACCTGGCCCAGGGCGACGCGCTTGCGCTCGGCGGGGTCGGCGATGGTGTTGGCGAGGGACGCTTCGGTGCTCTGCACCTTGTCCAGGAAGGCCTGGTTGCGGGTGGTCACGGCGATGCCGGAGCCGCTCAGATCGGCCGCCCGCACAATGCTGGCCTGCACGTCGGGCTCGGCCATGATGGCTTCCACCATGGCGCGCTTCTCGGCCGGCTGGCGCAGGTACTGGGTGCGCACCTGCTCGGTGGACACGCTGGCCTGGGCGTTGCCGGTGCTGCCGGTGTTAGCGGTGCTGCCCAGGCTCTGGATCTCGCGCATGAAGTTGAGCAGGAACTGGAGGATCTCCAGCAGGTAGAACAGCAGGTCGAGCAGCACCAGGCGCTGTTTGACATACACCACGAAATGCCGCGGCAGCATGTCCAGCCCGAGGCGCGCCACCAGGCCGGCCAGGGCTTCGGCCGTGTCGTTGAGGGTGCCCAGCTGGCCCAGGGGGTTGGCTGCGGTGAGCAGGGGGTTCACGCCCCAGGACTGGGCCTGGTTGAGGGCGTCTTCCTGCAGGCGGCCGACCAGCGGGTGCTGCCGGGTGAGCCCCTGCAGGGGCACCACCAGCTTGACGATCTCGGTGCGCCGATTCACCAGCTCGTCCATGCCCAGCACGTCGAAGAGGTTGGCCAGCACGCCCAGGATGCCGGGCAGGGCGGCCGTGTTGGCGGTCTGCACCGTGCCCGCCTGGTACAGGGACGGCTTGAAGGTGCCGGTGCCGGCAGCGCCGGTGGCAGGGTCGGGGTTGCTGCGGGGCGGGCGCAGGCTGAGCTGGATCGGGTCCTTGTCGAAGACGTTGGCCAGGTCTTCGAGGATGTCGTCGTCGTGCAGGGCGACCACCCCGTAGGTGATCACCCGGGTGCCCTGGAAGTAGTCCTCCGCCTGCCCGAGGGCATTGCGCACCAGGGGCGAGACCAGCCACTGGGCGCCCTGGGTGGCACCCAGCAGCCTGTCGAAAAGGGGGATGCCCATGGGCCGCTCGGCGTTGGCGGGGCCGGGCTTGACGGGCAGGAAGCCGATGGGCGGAATGTGCCGGAAGCCGCGCAGGAAGAGGTTGCCGTTGTCGGCGTTGGAGGCCCGCTTGAGCAGGCTCTCGGAGAGCATGCACTGGAACTGGTGGATGCGCGCCCAGGCGGCGGCCCGGGGCGGGGCGCCGAAGCGGGTGCGGTGCCAGTCCTCGGCCGGGGTGTCGCAGATGGTGCGGCGGGGAATCCACTGGTCCATGAACAGCACGCTGCCGTCCTCGCCCAGGTAAACCATGGCCAGGGCGATGGCGGCGGCGTCGTGGCGGCCGGGGCCGGTGTCGGCGCAGAAGGGGCCGGCGGTGGCAAAGTCCGGGTCCCAGCGTTTCCACAGGGGGTGCTCGAAGACGTCGAAGAAGTAGGCCGACAGGGTGCCGCGCAGATCCCAGGCGGACTGCAGATCCTGGCGGAAGGGCAGCTCCACCGGAAAGCGCACCAGGGACAGCCCGAAGCCGCCCCGCCAGGTGTCGGCGCGGCAGTTGGCCGAGGCCGCGCCGCCGCAGATCTCGCCCATTACCTTGGCGCCACCTTCCTCCGTTTCGCCGGGCTGGATGATCAGCAGGAAGGGGCCGGAGGGCAGGGCCGCGCTGCCGCCGGTGGGGCCGGCCGGGTCATTCACCAGGCACACGCAGGGCATGAAATCCACTCCGCCGCCCACCACCTTCTGGGGTGTCTTGCGATAGGCGCCGATGAGCTGGTCGATGCTGAAGCTGAAGGGCGTGGACACCAGGATGGGGCGGCCGATGTGGTCGAAGGCGAGGCCCCGGCGCAGGGTGATCGTGCGGCTGGAGGGCAGGCCGCCAAAGCGCCCCTCGGTGTCGATGGGGGTGTTGTTGAGGCCGTCGGCGGAGAGGCCCAGGCCCCAGGCGATGCCGGGCATCTGGGCGTGGGCTGCGAGGCGGGCGCGGGTGTCGAAATACACGTCCTGGCGCGACAAGGCCTCGGCGGTGAGGTAGCGGCCGTTGAACCAGTTGGTGCGCAGCAGGTTGTTGCTGCCGCGCACGTCGCCGCTGGGGCCGCCGGCAAAGCCGGGCTCGGCGCCGGCCCCCGCATAGCCCTTCAGAAAATCGGCAATGGACACCTCGTCGGCCGCGCTGAGAGCTTCGTTGCGGGCGACCTTGGCGATCATCGTCAGCAGGCCGGCGTCCATGTTCTTCCACTTGTTCGTGCTCATGTCGGCCTCCGGCTCAGGCGGTGGTGGGGTGGACGGTGAACAGGCAGGCGTCGCGGCCGACGCCCGGGGGCACGACTTCGCCCACGGCGCCGGCCAGGGGCTGGCCGCCCTCGTCAAGGATGGCCTCGGCGCCGGTGCCCAGCAGGCACACCTGGATCGGTGCCCCGACGGGCAGCACCTCGTCGATGACCAGCGCGAGGCCGGCCGCCGAGGGCGTCTGGCTGGCAACGCTTACCGGCTGCCACTGCTTGTTGGCCTCGTCGAAGCGCAGTACCCGGACCGAGCCGGTGGCCAGGCTGGCGACCATCACGGGGCGGGTGGTGCTGAAGTCGATGAAGCTGCGTGCCGCGTCGGCCCCTTCGCCCGCCCGGCTCTGCAGGCTGCCGGCCTGGAAGCGTGCTGCGGTGCCGGCGGCTTCCAGGTGGATGCCCAGGGCCAGGTCGGCCACCGCCTGCACCGCCGGCAGCAGGGCGCGCACGCTGTTGTCGATGCTGCCGACCAGCTTGACGCGCTCGGCGGGCTCGCCCACCGGTTCCAGGTCGAGCACGGCGAGGAGCAGCGGGGCGTCGTCGGTGCCGCTCCACAGGCGGGCGGGGGGCGGCGTGTCGGGGTCGAGGAGGTGTTCGAGGAGGCGGGCGCGGGCGTCGGCCGGCGGGTTGGCCCGGGTGGTGATGTCGCGGATCGGCAGGCCGGTGAGGTCGGGCGGCGCAGCCTCCAGGCACAGGCGGTAGCCATCCAGCACCCGGGACGGGGCCAGGCCGGCGTCCTGCCCGGAGCAGGGCTGGGTGATGGCCGGTACCGGCTCGCTCAGGCAGGCCCGGTAGCGCAGCACCACGTAGACGCGGCGCTGCGGGTTGTCGGCTGCGGCCTCGGCGCCCGGGGCCGGCGGTGGTGCCGTCAGATCGGCCCAGAAGCGCGTGGCGGCCAGGCCGGTGATGTCCAGGCAGACCTTTTGGGGCACATACACCTCGCGGCCCAGGGGGTCGATGGCGAGGCCGCTGTCGCAGGTGAGGGTCAGGGCGGTTTCGTTTTCCTGGCTGCCCACCTTGAGCCCCCACACCGTGCCGTAGCCGTGCAGGGCGGCGTTGTGCAGGCGGCTGCGGAGCAGGAAGTAGCGCTGCTCGGCGCTGAAGTCTTCGGCCCCGAGGAGCTGGCCGTAGCTGTAGCGCAGGCGGGTGAAGGGATCGCCCGGGGTGGCCGGATCGGGATCGTCGAGGGGAGTGAAGATCTCGGCGGAGGTGGGGGTGCTCATGGCGATGCCTCCCATGGGTTCATGGGTTTGAAATACGGGTAGCGGTCTTCACGACGGCCACGGTGGAGGGTGCTGAAGGTGGACAGCACGGCGCTGCCGAGCACGGCCGGCTCGGCCCGGTCCACCGGCCCCAGATGGGAGATGCCCACCAGGCTGGCGCTGCCGACGCGGAAGCCGGCGTCCAGCCAGCACAAGCGATGCAGGGTGTGGGCCGGCTTGGTGGTTTCGATGGCCAGCTCGAGCACGGCGGCCAGGGTGCTGCAGTGCGTCCGCGGCACGATCACCGTGAAGCGGTGGGCGTGGCGGCGGTAGAAGGCCAGCAGGGCGTCGTCGGGCAGGGGGTCGTCCGGGTCGCGGGCCGGGCAGGGCTTGTCCTGGGCGGCGCGGCGCAGCAGCAGAGCGGCGTGGGCGCCGGCGAGTTCCTGCTCCCAGTCTTCCAGGCCGGCGGCGTCGAGGGTGCTCTCGCTGCCGCCGAGTTCCAGGGCCGGGCCGAGCAGGGCGCTGCCCACGAAGGCGGCGGTGGGGCGGCGCAGGCGGAAGCCCTCGATGATCTGCACCGGGGCTTCGGCCAGGATGGACAGCAGCCGCGCCAGGCCGGGCACGGTGCCGCGGGCCCGGTACAGCTCGGCCATGTGCAGCAACAGCTCGCGGCGCACCCCCTCGCGCACCCGGGTGTCGAAGCTCAGGGCCAGGAAGCTGCCCAGCCAGGGCAGGGCCTCGGCGGGGGCCAGGCGCGGGTCGATGAGCTGGGGCAGCACGTCGATGCGCTGGTCCATCTCGGTCATCCAGCCTTCGAAGAGGGCCAGGGCACGCTCGGTGGCGTCGGCGCCGGCGGGATCGGAGCGCCAGTAAGCGGGCAGGTAGTCGAGCAGGGACGGGCGCGGGAAGGTGGCGCGCAGGGCGAACAGGCTGGGCCCCTGGCGCCGGGTGCCGGCAAGGCGCAGGCGCAGCCACAGGTAGCGGCCGGGGGGCGCGGTGAGCAGGTATTCGAGGGTGCGCATGCCGGCCGGCAGGGCCGCGGCGGGCTGGCGGGCGCTGGCCAGCGGGTCTTCCGAGGGGCGTTCGCCGACGCTGCCGGCAAAGGCCACGTCGGCCCGGGCCGGGCGCGGGTCGGCCACGCCCAGGGGCACCCAGCCTTCGGCGGTGTCGTCCACGATTGGGCAAAGGGGCGGCCACGGGTCGTCGATGGGCGCCGGGCGGGTGTCGCCCACCCGGTCGGCGGGGAGGCGGGCGCGGTGGCGGATCTCGAAGGGCGGCAGGTCGTCGGCGCTGCGGGCTTCGATGTGCACGCTGCAGTCGGCCGGCAGGCACAGGTCGATGAACAGGCGGTGCCACTGGCAACCGAAGATCCCCGAGTCCAGCGCCCAGGTTTCCACCACACCGCTACCGGTCAGGTCGGCCTCGCGGGGGTAGAGGGAGCGGGCGCCGGCGGCGGTGCTGGCCATCACCCGCAGGCTGTCGCAGCCCTGTTGCGGGTCTGCTTCCAGCCACAGGGCGCGGCCGTCGAAGCTGCGCACGGCAAAGCCGCGCTCGGCCTCCACGCCGTCGGGGCGCAGGGTGTATTCGCGGAACAGGGTGGGCTGCGGGTCGCCCGGGCGGTGGGCAAGCTCGCCCACCAGCAGCCGGTCGGCGGCGGTGAGGATGAGCGGCAGCGGGGCCGTGGCCATGGGCAGGGTGTGCAGCACGGCGCCGCCCGGCCCGACGCGGAACAGCTGCCAGCGGTCGGGGCCGCCTTCGACCAGTGCCACGGCCTCGGGCCAGGCCGGGTTGGCGGTGAGGGATACGATGCGCCGGCCGGCGCTGGCCGGGGCCTGGTAGCCGTGCCAGGCGCCGCCCCAGGGCTGCACCAGCAGCCGCGGTTCCGTCCGGTCGGCGACCACCAGGCCGAAGGCGCTGCAGGCAAAGCCGCCCGGGTCGATGCCCGGCGGCAGGGGCTCGACGGCGAGCACCTGCAGATCGGGGGCCAGCAGGATCAGGCGGCGTCCGGCCCGGTCCAGCAGCCAGCAGCGGCCGGCCGGGTCGAGGGCGATCGCGTCGGGCGCGGTGGGGGCCGGGGCGGGGGTGAGGGGGGCAAACTCCAGGCCGGGCGTTGGCGCGGCGGGCGCCGCTGCCGGGGTGGGCAGGGGCAGCCAACCTTCGGGGGTGAGCACGCAGAGGGGCTTGGCGGGGGCCGCAAGCAGCACCTGCGCCGCCGTGCACTGGTCCGGCGCGCAAGGCAGGGTCACGGCGCTGCCGAGGCGGGCCTCCCAGGCGGCGTAGTCGGCGGGGCTGAGTACCGGGGCAGGTGAGGTGCCGTCGCTGGCGGCTGCGGTGGCCAGGACCACGGCGGGCGGGCTGCCCTCGATACGTGTGTCCAGGTGGTCGCAGTGCTCCCACATGGGGCGGCCGGTGAGGTGGGCGAAGCGCGGGCCGCTCATCAGCATTCCTCCTTGCCCACCGGTACCGGCATGCTGGAGGGCGGCGTGGCGTCGGCTGGCTTGTCCAGGGGCGGGAGTTCTTCGGCGCTGGCGTTGGCGCCGATGCTGACCTTCACCTCCAGCAGCACGGGCAGCTGCCAGGGCAGCAGGGTGACGCTCTCTTCCACCGGGCTGCGCACGCCGCTGCGGCTGATCTTCTCGCCCACCACCAGCACTTCATTCACCAGGCGCACGCCCTGCACCCGCAGGGTGGCGGCTTCGATGTCCCGGTCGCGCACGTCGCGGCCGAAGGGCCAGCCCTGGCCGTCGGGGCCGTAGGGCGGCAGCGGGGCGAGGTGCTGGCGCAGGGCCAGTTCGATGTGGCGGCGCAAGGTCTCCTCGCCGGCGCCGGCGTCGGGTTCGACGGCCACCGAGCAGGACAGGCGCACGTACTGGGGCGGGGTGACGTAGAGCTCGGTGGTCACCAGGCGGCGGGGCTCCAGCCAGGCGCACACCCGGCGCAGCATCTCCTTGTCGGGGCCGGGCTGGTCGGGCTGCAGGGGGTCGTAGGCGGGCAGCACGATCAGGGTGACCACGCCGGGCACGCCATCCACCCGCTCGTGGGGCTTGTGGCGGGGCAGCACGTGGGCGCGGCCCACCTGTACGCCGGGCGTTTCCAGGGCCAGGTTGGCGAAGTCGTCGCGGGCCACCGCCCGGTCGTTGTGGCGCAGCACCTCGGGGATGCGGGCGCTGGCTTCGGGCAGGGTCTCGGCGTCGGCGCCGAACTCGGCCGGCAGGGGGTTGGCGGCCTTCAGGGCCAGGGCGGAGGCCGGCGCTGCGCGGAACACCTTGTTGATGCGCTCGGCGCCCACGTTGCCGCGCACGCCGCCGCCGTGCTTGTAGGTGAGGCAGCGGATGGCCTCGCCGGGCAGGGGGATGCGGCCATGGATGCCGTCGCCGAAAGTGACACTGCCGTCGGCGGGGTCGAGGGTGTAGAAGGGGTCGTCGGGGCCGGCCAGGGCCAGGGTGTCCACGACCTGCCAGTTCTCCCAGCCGAGGGGCCCGAAAACCTGCACCTGCTGGCTGCCGGGGATGACCGGGGTGCGCGAGAGTGCATGGCGCTGGCCGGTGCGCCCGTCGCCATAGCCCAGCAGCTCGGCGGCGGTGGTGATGGCCTGCTCGACGCGCACCACGTTGGCGTCGATCCAGCGCAGGCGGATGGGCGGGTGGGTGGCGTCCGTGCGGCTGACGCGGATCCAGCCCAGTACCCGCTCGGCCAGCTTGGCGTTGTCGATGCGCGGGGGCAGCTCGCCGATGCCCAGCAGGTCGGGGTCGGCCAGGGCGAAGCTGGCGGTGGTCCAGTCGCCGAAGGGCTCGGCGCTGCCGGTGGCATCGGGCAGGCGCAGGCGGACGGTGCCCCGGCGGCCCAGGCTGTCGGTGTTGTCGGCAATGACGGCGAGGCGCTGGTAGCGCACCAGGTCCACGTGCCGGGTGGTGCCGGTGAAGCCGCCAGTGGAGATCTCCCAGCGCAGGGGCCAGCGGGCGGGGTCGGTGCCGGCATCCGGGCAGCGGTGGTGGTCGGTGCTGCCGCACAGGGCGTCGTCACTGCGCACGCCCAGGTTGATCACCTGCCCGCCAAGCTGGGCGCGCAGGGCCTTGCGGGCGGCAGCGGCATCGTTGCCGCTGGCCTTGAGGGCGTCGGCCATGGCGGTTTCGGGGGCCGCCAGGCACAGCCAGATGCGGCCGTCCAGGCTGGCGCCGGTGGAGATGGGCGCGGGCAGGCGGCCACCCTTGGGCGGGTCCAGGGGCACGGGGCGGTACTGGGCGAGGGGCGGTGCGCTGGCCACTTCAAGGTGGTCGATGAGCAGGCTGCTGACGTTCTCGATGCCGCCGGCGAGCAGCGGGCCGGTGTAGGGCTGCTTGACCCAGGCGCTGAGCTCCAGGGGCAGCACGGTGATCTCGTCGAGGGCCTGGAAGTGCAGGTCGCCGGCAGTGAATTCCAGGGTCGGGCTGCCGAGGGTGAAATCCACCGGCACCGGGGCGATGCCCCGGCGGGCCTCCAGGCGCACCATGGCCTGGGCGGCCCGCGCCGGGCGTGGCGGGATGGCCAGCAGGCGCAAAAATTCCAGGCGTGCCACCTCGGGCACCCGGTTGAGGCGGTAGAGGACGTTGTCGCCCAGGGCGGCAAACAGCTCGACCAGGGCGATGCCCGGGTCGGAGGCGTTGTGGTCGGTCCATTCGGGGGCGTGGGTCGGGATGCGGCGGATCAGCTCGGCGCGCAGGTCGTCGAAGGCGCGGTCGTCGAGGCGGGGCGGTTGGATGGCCATGTCAGGCACCCCCGTTCAGGTAGAAGGGGAACACCAGGTTCTGCGCGCCGGGTTCGCCGAGGATCTCGTAGCGGATGGCGATGCGCAGCACGGTGGCTTCCCGCGGGTCGGTGTTCACGGCGACGGATTCGACGCGGATGCGGGCTTCGTCCCGGGCCAGGGCCTCGGCAACGGCGGCCCGGATGCGGGTGCGCAGCTCGAGGCTGTTGGGGGCAAACAGGAAGCGCCGCAGGCCCACGCCAAAGTTGGGGCGGGCAATGCGTTCGCCGGGTTCGGTGAGGAGGATGGTGCGGATGGACTGCTCCACCGCCGCCGCACCGGAGACCCAGCCGAAGCCATCGCCGGTGACGAGCGGAAAGCGCAATCCCTGGCCGAGCTTGTCTGTGCTCATTGGAGTACCTCCGTGCTACGCACTGCGGTGCGAGCTTGCTGGGGGCGGCCCGGCGCGGTGCTCATGGTCCCCTCTTCGGAAATGGCAGGCAGAACTTCAGGAACAGCATCCAGCTGAACGAGGGCAGCGTGATCAGCACGGTGAAGATGATCTTGAAGAGGATCAGCGCGCAGATGGTCAGCACCGGGATGCCGAAGTTGCAGATCATGCCGATGCCGAAATCCCGGCGCGTGTCGGCCATCTCGGCGCCGGTGATGACCCCCGAACCGGGGGGCGCCGCCATGCCGGCGAAGGGCTTGGCCCGGGCCCGGGCGATGCGCGGGATGTCGCGCAGCAGCTTGGGGATGTCGGGCATCTGGATGCTGGCCGGGCGGGCGCCGAGGAGGTCGGTGGGGTCGGCGATGGAGAAAGGCTCGCTGCGGCGGGTCCACAGGATGCGCTCGGGCTCGCAGGGGCTGTGGCCGGCAACGCGCACCCAGGCCCAGGCAGCGTAGAGGTGCTCGGCGTCGAAGCGCAGGCGCGGCAGGGCGTCGCCGCTGCGGGCCTCGGGCAGGGCCAGGCGTTCGGGTTCGGCGGTGTAGCGGGCCGCGGCGGCGGTGCGGAAGCCGGCCAGCACGGTGCCGGCCACGCGGATGCCGGGCAGCACCAGCAGGCCGCAGGGGGGCTGCTCGTTGAGGCCGAGCTGGGCCGCGCCGATGGACAGCCCGGGGCGCAGGCCGGCCACGGCGGTGTCGAGTTCGGTCTCGATGGCCTCGATGCGCGCCGCGAGCTGATCCACGGCGGCATTGCCGGCGGCGGCCAGGCCGTCGTCGAAGCGAGTGTAGATCTTGGCGATGGCCTCGCCGTGGGCGTGGGCATCGAGGACCCACTGGGCCGGCAGGGTCACCGGCGGCCACGGCGGGGTGGCCTGGATGTCGCCCCGGGCGGCTTCCTGGGCGAGCAGGGTTTCGGCCAGCTCGGCCAGGGCGGCCAGGCCCAGCTGGCGCTTGCCGTCTGCGGCGACGGCCTTGAGGTCGGCAGCCAGGGGATCGTTGTAGAGGGCCTGGTTGAGGCGTGCGGCCAGGGTGAGGCGGCAGCCGCGCAGGCGCAGCAGGGCCATCACCACCACCACGGCCAGGTGGCCGCTGCCCACCAGGCTGGCATTGCCCTGGGCGGGCGGCGGCAGGGCCGTGCCGGCGAGCCAGGCGTCCATGAGCTGGTGCAGGCGCAGGCGCAGCAGGGTGTCCCAGGCGCCGCTGTTGGCGCCGCCGGTGAGCCAGACCACGGTTTCGTTGACGGGGGTGTTGGGGTCGGCGTCGGGCAGGGTGTTGAAGAGGCCGGCGGCGGTAGCGGCACTTGCGGCGTTGCTGGCGGCCCACAGGGCATCGGCATTGCGTACGTTGCCGGCGATGTCGGCGTCGTCGGTGGCGGGGGCGGTGACGGTCTGCCACAGGCGGGCCAGGGCTTCTAGCAGGGCCAGGTCGATGCTTCGGGCGAGGGTGTTGCCCACCTGGCCCAGCCCGGGTGGGGCGGCGGCACCCAGGCTGCCGATAAAGGTGTTGGCGGTGGCTGCGGCGGCGGCCGAGGGCCGCGCCGGCAACACGGTGGCGTCGAGCAGGCTGCGCAGGTGCGGCAGGGCGGCGTTGCGCAGGTCGGTGGCGCCCTGGAACAGGGTGTCGAGGCGGGCCAGGGTGCGCTGGCTGAGGGCCGTGGCGATGGCGGCCGGGGTGTCGCCGGCCTGCAACTGGGTGGGGACTTCCCGGGCGGCGCTGAACACCGGCAGGTAGCCGTAGAGGGTGCAGTGTTCGGCAGCCGGGCCGGCATCCGGCGGCAGCAGCGAGAGGGGCGCGCTGAGGAGGCCCAGGGGCGGCAGCGGATCGGCGGCGCCCAGGCTCAGCAGGCTGCGCAGGCGAAGCTCCAGGGCGGCGCTGGGGGCGGGCAGGCGTGCCGGGTCCACGGGAGCCGCAGCGGGGGCGCCGGTGCGCAGGTCGGTGGGCAGCAGGGGCAGCCAGGCGCCGTGCCGTTCATCCACGGCGATCCAGTCTTCCCAGCGTTCCGGGCTGCTGGCCGTGCCGGGGATGAGGCGGCGGATCACCGCGCCGCTGCCCTTGACGCGTTTGCGGGCCACCCGCGGCCAGCCGGCGGCGGCGCAGACCACGTCGAAGCTGATGAGGTTGAAGCGTTCGTGCAGGGGCAGATAGAGCTTGCGCAGCCACGGCGGCGTGGTGGCCTTGTCGGCGGCGACGAGGCCGTGGGGGATGCCGTCGGCGTCCATGGCCGGGCCACTGCTGGCTTCGATATCGATGCTGGCGGGCACGCGCCGGGCCAGGCTGGCCGTGGCATAGCGGGCCTGGCCGTGGGCGTCCACCAGCCCGGCCGGGGGCTCGGACCAGTCGCGCCAGGGCAGCAGCCGGGGCAGGGTGGGGCGCTTGCCGGCGGCCACCGCCAGAAAGTCGTCCATGAAGCTGTCGCTCTCGAAGGACAGCAGGCGCGGCGGCGCCTCGGTGGGCACCTGGGCAAGGTCGCGCAGGAAGAAGGGCGCGGTGGGCAGCAGCCGCTCCCGCGAGGGCGCGCGGTCGGCTGGAACGAGGAGGCGCCTGCCCGGGGCCGTCGTCACCATATGTTCCCCACGCCCGGTGTGTAGCTGGGGGAGACCACGCTGTTGGTGATCACCGCGTCGGCCTTCACCACCCCCGAGAAGGTGGACATGGCGGCATTGACGGTGACCATGGCCGCCGTGACTTCCAGCCCGGCCGGGGCCTGCACGGTGACGCGCACGTTGGCGGTGATCTCAATGTTGCCGGCCACGTCGATCTTCACCTGGGCGCCGTTGGAGTGGGTCAGGGTGACGGTGCCGCCGGCTGCGTCGTCGAGGGTGAAGGTGTGGCCGCCGTTTGTCTTGAGCTCCACTTTCTCGGCGCCGGCGGTGTCGTCGAAGGTGAGGGTGTGGCCGCTGCGGGAGGTGATGGAGCGAAGGTTGTTGGCGCTGTCCATGCTCTCGGGCGGCGCATCCACGCCGTTCCACAGGGCGCCGATGACCACCGGGCGGCGTGGGTCGCCGGCGGTGAAGGCCACCAGCACCTCGTCGTCCACCTCGGGGATGAACCAGGTGCCCCGGTCGGCGCCGGCCATCAGGGTGGCCAGGCGGGCCCAGGCCAGGGCGCTGCCGCCGTCGCTCTCCCCGACGAAGGGCAGGCGGATCTGCACACGGCCCTGGCTGTCCGGGTCCTGCACGTCGGTGACGATGGCGGGGTAAACGCCGTAGAGGCGCGGGCGCTCACCGGCCGGTGCGGAGCTGGCGCCGGGAATCATGTGGACTCTCCCAGGTTGGGCCGCTGGGCCTCGAATTCGGTGCGGTAGCCCTCCACCTGGTCGAAGCGGTGGGTGACGGCGGTGACCAGGTAGGTGCCGGCAAACCAGGGGCCCAGATCAACCAGCTCGATCTTCGAGCCCACGTGCAGCTGGGGCGTGCCGCGGGTCACCCCGAGCCCGCGCAGGAAGCGGCGGGCGCGGCGGCGCAGGGCGGCCTCGGCGGCGCTGCGGGCTTCGGCGGCGGTGGCGGGGGCTTCCAGGTGGAGGTCGTCGGCGGCGTTGGCAAACACCCGGGTGACGATCTCGGGGCCTAGGCGGCCGGGGCCGGCTTCGGGGCGGATGGCGTCGGCGCCGGCGCTTTCGTGGATGGCCTCCTTGGCGGCCACGTCGTAGCCATGCACGCGCACCTCGCCGCGCTGGTGGGCCAGGTCGGCCAGCACGGTGAAGCGGATCAGCTCGTTCTCCCGCGTCAGGCGGATCGGGGTGTCGGTGAGGGCCGAGGCCTCGTTGATGTGCACGGTGCCTTCGCGCAGGGCGATCAGGGCGTCGCCGCTGCGGCTGCGCAGGGCCGTGAGTTCATCTTCGTTCACCTGCAGCAGGGCCACGTGGCTGGCGCCGCTGCGCCCGGCGTCGGGGCTGAGGCCGGCGTCGGAGAGGATCTGGCCGGCGATGTCGCCGTCGCTCTGGTTTTCGGAGAGGCGGGTGCGGCGGCGGTAGCGCAGGCCGGCGAGGGCGTCTTCGGCCAGCAGGGTCAGTTCGGGCGGGCGCAGCTCGGGGTAGGCGGCGCCGATGCCGGTGATGAGGCCTTCGAACACGGTCAGTTCGTCGCCCGTGGTGCTGAAGGCGATGGCCAGGCGCTTGCCGAAGTCGACGTCGGCGGTGTCGAAATGCACGTAGTCCACCGGCTGGCCGGGCTCACGGCTGCCCCAGTTGAGGAAGACTGCTTCCAGCGAGGCGACGCCGGCCGCATCGGCGCGGGCTTCGAGGCGGATCAGGTCGGCCTCGAGGCGCTCGGCACGCCGCCCGTCCACCTTGATCTGGGGGCGGCCGCTGGCGAGGAAGGGGGCTTCTGCGCTCATGGACAGTCGCTCCGGTGGCGCAGCTGGCGTTCGAGCTCTTCGGCCACCAGGGCGCGGACGAGGGCGCGGAGGTCTTCCATGCGCACTTCGAAGGGAGCGTCGTCGGCCGCGGCGCTGCTGCCCGGCTCCGCAGGGCTGCTGCCCGGCAGGGTTTCGATGGTGGTGGAGACTTCGCCGATGGAGACGGGCATGGTCAGCCTCCGCAGCAGCGCCGGCAGCCGCAGCCGCCGCAACTGCAGTGTGTGTGCCCGGCGGGGTGTGCGTGGGCCGCGGCCGCCGGGGTGGCAGTGGCGTTGGGCAGGCTCTCCCAGCGGGGGCGGCGTTCGCCGGCGGCTCTTTCGATGGGCGTGCTGCGGCTGGCAAACAGGGGGCTACCGGCGGGCGGGCTGCGCCGC
Organism: Zoogloea sp.; assembly: GCF_023150065.1. Classification (GTDB taxonomy): domain Bacteria; phylum Pseudomonadota; class Gammaproteobacteria; order Burkholderiales; family Rhodocyclaceae; genus Zoogloea. The sequence continues at coordinate 13,047 of NZ_JAKLLN010000021.1, read as the reverse complement.
AGGGCCAGGGGTGGGCTGCCGCGCACGGGCAGCGGGGCGGCGGCTGGGGTGGCCGCGCCCGGCGCCGGGGCGATGGCACCGGCGGCGCGCTGGCTGCTCACCGCGGCGGCGAGCCCGGCGGCCTTGCTGCCGGGGGCCGGGCCGTCGGGCGCCCAGGGGTTGGGGGGCACGCCGGCCGCGGCGAGGCCGGGGGAGGGCCTGGGCACCGTCAGCCCGCTGCGCCCCAGGTCGCCGGGGGCGCTGCCGAGGGCGGCCGGGCCAAACAGGTCGATGGCCGCCGAGGCGTCCAGGTGGATGCCTGCGCCCACCGCCATGCCGATGTCGGCCGAGGCGCCCAGGCTGGCGGACAAGCCCACCTGGGCCGACAGGCTCATGTCCAGATTCACGTCGAGGCTGGCGGACAGCTCGAAGCCTGCGGAGAGGTCGAAGCCCGCGCCGCCGTTGGCCCCGCCCCCCAGCAGGCTGCCGGCACCGGCCGCGCTGGCCTGGCTGCGGGCGTCGCTGGCGGCCTGCTCCACAGCCTGGCGGCGCTGGGCGGCGTCGCTGGCGTTCACCTCGTAGCGGAACTCCTGCTCGGTGAGGGTCAGCTGCAGCTTGGAGCGCAGGGGCACGCCGCTGGGGCTGAAGTATTCAAACACTTCCTGGTGGGACGAGATGACGCCATTGAAGAGCAGCGTGCCCCAGCGGAACTGCACCCGCCGCGGCGCCTGCTCCTTGCCGCTGCCGTAGGTCTGCACCAGGTCGGCGATGGGCTTGGTGCGCACGCGCACGTCGAGCATCTCCTCGCCGCCACCGCCTTCGCCGGTATCGCTGTCCCGCGGGCGGGTGGAGTCGAATACGCACTCGAAGGACAGGGTGGCCTTGGAGGAGCCGACGTTCTGCACCTGCTGGCGGCCCTTGCGGCCCTTGTCCTTCTGCTCGCCGCCGGAGACCTTGAGGGTCAGGGTTTCGGGGTTGAAGTCGAGGGGGATGGCGCGGCCTTCCTCGGTGTTCTTGCCCCCCGCATCGAAGGGCACGAGGCTGGCGCGACGGAACTGGGCGGTAGTCATGTCAGCTCCCTGCTCAGTCCTTCATGGACGATATGGAGCTCTTCGAGGGGCACTTCGCGGGCGTTGCCGGCGTTGAGGTCAGCGGACTTCACCTTGGTGACGATGGCGTTTTCGAAGTGCCACACGCCGGCGTCAGGGGCGCTGCCGTCGGCCTGCAGCACGCGGAGGGTGCCGGACACGTAGGGCAGCGGAAACGTGCCGTCGATGCAGCGCTGCACCCACGTCCAGAAGGCCGGGTCGAGGGACAGGCCGCGCTTGAGGATCAGCGGCGGGCTGGTGGTCTTGCCGACCAGTTGGCGGGCGCCCCGGTTGTAGCCGCCTTCGCGGATGCTCACCGGCTCCAGGGTGATCTCCAGGCCCTGCACCTCCGAGAAGGCGCCCCGGCGGTTGCCCAGGGCCAGCCCCTCGTCACCGCCCAGGCCGGACAGCTCGATATGCACGGCGAAGTTGAAGTTGGAGAGCAGGGCCGGGTCGGGCATCACTGCACCTCGATGCGCGGGTCGTCCGCGCCGCTGCGGACGAGGCGGAAGACGATGAACTCGGCCGGTACGGCGGGGGCCACGCCCACCTCCATGATGGCCCGGCCGGCGTCCAGATCGCCCGGGGTGTGGGTGCGGGCGTCGCAGCGCACGAAGTAGCTGTCGGTGTCGCTGCGGCCGGCCAGGGCGCCGGCGTTGAACAGGGCCTTGAGGCGGCGGCGGGCGGTGCTGGCCATGGCCGACCACAGCACCGCGTCATTGGGCTCGAAGGGGGCCCAGGCCAGGTCGGCGGCGAGCTGGGCCTTGAGCCAGTCGATCAGGCGGCGCACCGACAGGTGGGTCCAGTCCCGCTCGGTGGCGGTGCTGCGGGCGCCGAGAAGCATCAGTCCGCGCTCGGTGCGGCGGATCTCGTCGATACGCTCCTCGAACAGGAAGCCGGGCTCGGGCAGGCCGGCGTCGTCGGCCCGGGCGAAGCTGCCGAGCACCGGGCGGTTGGCCGGGGCGGCCCACACACCGGTGTCGTTTTCGACCTGGGCGGTGATGCCGCAGGCGGCGGCCGAGGGGGGCACGGTGGCGGCGCTGCCGTCGGCATCCACCCGCAGCCACGGGGTGTACAGGGCGGCGCGGGGGCTGGCCACGCCGTGGCGCCAGGCCACTACGTCACCGGCGCGCAGACCGGGGGGCAGGTCGAGCAGGGCGATGCGGGTGGCGCGGGCCTCGCAGTCGGCCACCAGGCGGCGCTGGTAGTCCTGCAGCTCGCCGGCCTCAAAGCCCAGGCGTGGCCAGTCGAGGGCGTTGGCGGTGCGCTCGGCCTGGCCGCGGCTGCACTGGGCGCCGAAGCACAGCTCGTCGGGCAGGGCCGGGGGCACGGTGAGGGCGTCGGGGGGCGTGGGGTGGAGCAGATCGGGCATGCAGACCAGGGCGACCGGCTCGAAGGGCTGGAGCTGGTCCCACACACCCAGGGCGTCCAGGGCCGGCGGGCGGGCGTTGAAGGCGACGAAGCGGTGGTCGGCGTCCTCGATGGCGTCGGCCAGGGCCATGCTGGTGCCCTCGAAGAAGTGGTTGCGCCCGGTGCTGGCGCTGGCGTCCCGGCCGTGGCGGGAGGGCGGCATGTCGGCCGCGGACAGCAGCAGGCCGGCGGGTGCGGCGAAGAGTTCGCGGCCGGGCAGCAGCCAGGCATCGGCCAGTTGCAGGCTGGGGCGCAGGAAGTCGGAGCCCCACGGGTCGTCGGCGCTGCCCCAGCGGCGGTCGGCCTCGTAGGCCGGGTCTTCGGGGTTGGCGGTGTCGGTGCGCGGGGGCAGCAGGGCTTCGGCGGCGGCGCGGCGGCCCAGCAGGCGCGGCAGAAAGCGCGGGTGGCTGGGGTGCAGGGCGGTGTCGTCCCAGCTCTCGACCAGCCTGCCGTCGAGGAAGATGTCGAGGCGCAGGGTGAGCTCGACCGCGGCGGCGAGCAGCTCGGGGTCGAGGTAGGGGGTGGTGGGCGTGGGCACCAGGATGGGCTGGCGGGCGGCGTCCAGGTCTACCCGGAAGAAACGGCTGCGCGGTGTGCTGCCCGGGCCTGCGGCGCGGCGGGTGAGGCGCAGGGTGGCGCCCACGGCGGGGCGGTCGGGGGGGATGCGCAGGGCTTTGGTGACCGGGTCCAGCCCCAGGGCGATGGGGCGCTGGATGAGCTGGCAGCGTAGCTGCAGGCGGTTGCCCCAGCTGCCCGGGTTGCGGGCGGCCAGGCGCACCTGCTTGCGGGAGTTGCCGCGCACGGCCTTTAGCCCGGGCAGCAGCAGGCGCGTGGTGCGGATGTTCACATGGTCGACACAGCGCACCACCACACAGCGCCGGCCGCCGTTGGCGAAGAACAGGCGCACCGCCAGGGGCAGCTTGAGCCCCGGCACGGCATGGCCGAAGACGGCCTCGAACTGGCGGGCGTCGTCGATGACCACCGGGGTGTTCACCGGCCCGCGTTCGGCCAGCCCGATCAGCGCGGCCACATCCAGGCGCACCCGCGGACGGGAGGCCACGGCGGGCTTCTCCTCGTAGATGCCGGGGGGCAGACCGGGACGCCACAGGCTGCCGAGCAGCGCGACGCTCATGGGATGGGCCTCAGTTCAGGCGTGGAATCACTCGAACTCGAGGTCTTCGCAGACCAGGGTGAGCTCTTCCATGGCCACGTCGGAGGCGCCCTTGGCGGCCAGGGTAGGGCCTGTCCACTTGGAGGGGCGGGCGTTGATGAGCTTCCACTGGGCCACGGTGCTGGCCCGGTCTTCGCTCATCAGCTCGATCACCACGGTGGCCCGGGCTTCCATGTTGCCGCGGCGTACCTGGTTGACCCAGTTCCACAAGTCGAGGGAGGCGATCATGCCGCGCTTGAGGGTCACGTCGCCGGCCTTGTACATCAGCGGCACCTTGCGCGGGCGGTTGAAGGCGTCGGTGCCTTCCCGGTAGTCGGCGTGGGTGATCTCGGTGGACAGGCCCGACACATCCGAGAAGCCGCCGCGAAACTCGCCGCCGCTGGCGGGGTTGATGGTGACCTTGAAGTTGAACGGGCCGTAGGGGTCTTCACGCAGGGTGGCCATTGCCGGTCTCCTTTGAGGATGCAGTTATCGCCGGGAGGGCGGGCGCTCAGATGATGGAAGCGTCGGCGGTCCACTGGCCGATGCGGAAGATCACGAACTCGGCCGGCTTGGTGGGCGCCACGCCGATCAGGCACACCAGGCGGCCGTTGTCGAGATCGGACTGGCTCATGGTGGTCCGGTCGCAGCGCACGAAGTAGGCGTCTTCGGGGCGCGAGCCGAGCAGGGCGCCGGTGCGCCACACGTCGTACAGGAAGCCCTCGATGGTGAGGCGGATCTTGAGCCACAGCTCTTCGTTGTTGGGCTCGAACACCGCCCACTGGGTGCTGCGGTCGATGGAGTGCTCCAGGTAGATGAACAGCCGGCGCACGTTGATGTAGATCCATTCGGGGTCGGAGCTGATGGTGCGGGCGCCCCACACCCGGTAGCCGCGGCCCTCGAAGAAGCGCAGGCAGTTGACGCCTTCGGGGTTGAGCACGTCCTGCTCGCCCTTGTTCACATTGCGCGAGAAGCGCAGCACCCCGCGCACCGTCTCGTTGGCGGGTGCCTTGTGCACGCCGCGCTCGATGTCGCTGCGGGCGTAGATGCCGGCCATGGCGCCTTCGGGGGAGTAGAGCACCGTCTCCCGGGCGCTGCCGGGCATGGTGGCGACAAGCCAGGGGTAGTAGATGGCGGCGTACTTGGAGTCGTGCTGGCCGCGCACCTGGCGGATGGCGGCCTGGTCGGCCTCCCGCGGGCCGGCAAGGATGGCGAAGCGGTAGCGGAGGTTTTCGCAGTGGCTGACGAGGGCGTCGCGCACGGCCTGGTCGATGGGCGGGGGCAGGGCAGCGGAGCCTGGCGCGGCGACGATGGCGATGTCCTCGATCTCGCCCAGGGCGGCCAGGCCGGTGGCGTCGTGGCCGCTGCCACCGCCGGTGAAGGCGGCGCTGTCGGGGGCGATGCCGTCGCTGCCGTTGCCCAGGGTGAGGGGCGAGGCGGCCACCAGGCTGGTGAGCAGGTCGCGTGCGAAGGTGGTGCGCTGGGCGGCTACCGTGGGCAGGGCGGCCACGGCATCGAAGTAGATGCGCTGGCTGCGGTCGGCGGGCGGCTCGATGCCGGCGTCCGGGTCTTCGTGGCGCAGGATGCGGCCCACGAAGAGGTCGGAGTCGGGGTGGGGCGAGAGGCGCTGGATTTGTTCGCTGCGGGTGCCGGTGGAGCCGTCCAGGTTGGGGCCGATGCTGAAGTCGAGGGTGACCTTCTGCACCGCGGCCAGGGCGGCCGCGTTGAGGTCGAGGTTGCCGCCGGCATTGGTGAGCAGCGGGTTGCCGGCCGCGTCGAAGCTGACGCTGTAGATGTTGGCCGCGGTGACGGCGTTGGCACCGGCGGCGTCGACCCGGCTGTCCTTGAGGGCGCCGGCCTCGACCACGTCACCCAGGCGCAGGCCCATCACCCGGCGGTTGCCCGCCGTGCCGGTGAGCAGGTTGCCGCTGCGCGTGGCTGCTACCCGTACCACCACGTTGCCGGCCCGGCCGGCGAAGCGTGCCCGCAGGAAGCGATTGACCCCGAGCACCGAGATGGCCGGGCTGACCGAGCGGCTGGCCGCCACCGAGCTGCCCCCGGTGGGCACGAAGATGCGCGACACATACACCCGCTTGCCGCCGTTCTCGAAGAACAGGCGCACCGCGTGGGCCAGCTGGTTGGGGGTGGGCACGCCGCCCAGCAGCAGGTCATCGCCATCGCCAAACAGGCGCTGGTATTCCTCGAAGCCGGTAACCAGTGCCGGCAGACCGGTGGTGGGGCCAAAGCGGGTCTGGCCGACGAAGCCGGCGGTGGAGGTCGCCACGCCCTCGATGGACTTGGCGCGGAAGCTGGTTTCTTCGACGTAAACTCCCGGAGCGAGGTATTCAGGCATGTCGAGCCTCCATCATGGCTAGGGTAACAACTCGATATCCAGCCGGACTTTTCTGCCGACCGAAACCGAAACGGGCGGATTCTGGCCGCCGACCTGCGGGTGCAGGGCGCCGCCAGCCTCACGCAGTTGAAAGCCCCGCGGCAGGAACAGCGCATTGCGCTCGGCCGCCGAGAGCCCGAAGACATTGGCCGGCTGCCCGGCCATAAAACCCTGCGCCGCCAGGGCCGCGGCCAGCGCCGGGCGCGGGGCGAACACCGTGAGGCTGCGATTGAAGCTGCGCGTGGGCGGGGTGGTGCTGCGGTCGATCACCTCGAAGGGCAGCACCAGCAGAAAGCTGCCGTCCGGCCCGCTCAGGGTGCTGACTGCATCGGCCGCGCCGCTGCGCACCGTGGCCAGGCCCAGCAGGGCACCGGGTACCGCACGGTTGCCGTCCCGCAGCACGCCCCAGATCGCCGTGGTGCCGGGTGGCAGGCCCATGGCCAGCGCGGGGCGCAGATCGACGGCCGGATAGGCGGGCGGCGGCACCACGGGGGGCGCCTCGGCGGCTTCGAGGGCGGCCTTGAGCGCGGAGCGATCAGGCACCGTGGCGGTGATGGCCTGGGGCTGGTAGCGGCCGGCGGGGTCGTCGATCTCGATGCGGGCTTCGCCCGAGGGGATGTTCAGAAAGCCGTAAAGGCCGGTGGATTCGTGCCAAATGGGACGCTCAGGACGCCCGGCCACCCGCACCCGCAAGCCGGGCAGGGCTGCCAGGCTCGGGTCGGCGTTGGTGGTGAGATAGCGCCGGACACGCACCGCCAGCACGCCAACCGCGCTGATCCTGTCGGGAGAGTGGCGGGCGGCCCAGGCCAGGGGCGTGTCGGCGGGGGCGAGCATCAGGGCACCTGGGGCGTGAAGACCAGCGTGCGGGAATCGGCAATCGCCGGGTCAGCCCGCTCCCGGGCGGCCAGCCGTGCCGTGCGCACCACGTAGGGCACCGACAGCTGGTAGGGCGGCTCCAGGCTGTCCCACAGGCGCAGCATGTCTTCGGTGCTCAGGTGGTTCATCGACACCCGCAGGCCGTCCTCGGGCTCCCACTGGTAGCGTGGGTCGAGCAGCGGGCCGGTGATCACCGCATGGCGATCCAGGATGTCCATGCAGCGGGCCAGCATCACCTGCTCACCCTCTGCATCCCGCAGCCCCCACACCGTAAGCAGGTAGTGAAGCTCCAGCCCCAGCGCCTGCCGCCGCGGCGCATTGGGCGCCAGGCGCGGCAGATCTACCGTGCGCCGGGCCTCGTCCACCTCCACCCGGTACAGAAACAGCGCCACCTGGCTGTTGAGGTTGGGGGTGAAATCGCGGGTGGAAAACAGCGACACCGTGTAGCCGTCCAGCCCCCCGGAAGCCACCAGCTGATCTTCCAGCAGGCGTCGCAGGGTAGCGCTGGCTCCGGCAATGAACATGGCATCTCCCTTGGTGACAGCGGCCTCGACGAACGCGAAATCCACGCCCGGACGACCGCCGGCTGGACGGGCTATTTATGCATTCAACACTACTTTCATGAAACTTCAAGGACAAACACGGACGGCATGTTTCCCAAAATGGGTGTTGTCACCCGACGTGCCGGGAAGACGCCAAAACCCGCGCCAGCACGGCGCTGCCGGGTGTCGGGCATGAAGAGAAGATGTGCACCAGCGCACAGGAAGAGAGCCCCTGTGAGGCAGTCAAGCACACGGGATGGGGCAAATCAAGGCGGGGTGGGGACGGGGGCACACGGCATCGCCGGCCAGCGATAGATTCTTTGTGAAAACCTCATTCATTGCAGGTCTTCAGTGCCTTTGGGGGTTGAAGCTCACCTCGAATCGTTCGGCAATGGCTGCCAGACGCTTGTCCAGGGTCCATAGCCGGGTACCCGGCGTCAGCAGCGCGGATGCCAGCAAGCACATGTCGATGAATCCGCAGCCCTGCCCAAACAGGCGCTCCCGGCCGACAAAGTCGAGAACCTCTTGCACCGTGGCCTGCCGTGCGTGTTGCAACTGTCCCAGATCAGACAGGGTTGCGGTACGGGCGGGGGGCGTACCGCATGCGATCTCCCCCAGAACCAGTGGATGCATCATTACTGAGTCCTGGTGCAGCAGGGCGATCAGATCCGGATTGCCCTGCCTGAGGTGATCGACCCAGACCGAGGTATCAACCAGCACACCGGTCATTGCTGCGCGACGTCCCGGTTGCGGGGTACGTCAGGCATTTCTGGAGCGGACCCGCCCAGGGCCGCCAGACGCTTAGCAGACTGGACCCGGACGAAAGTCTTGATGGCCTCCCGAAACAGATCTGCCCGGTCCATGGCCGGATCGGCGACTTCCAGAGCACGTTCGTAAAGCGCATCCTCAATCGTGACTGTTGTTCTCATGACGTTATCCTCTGATGTGATCTAGTTGATGATATTTTGCATCAGATCTGATGTGATCACCAGACGGTTCGAGACGGCGCTTATCGCGCTCCACCCCGACTCCGTTATCCTTCCGCCTCTTTGCCCCAGTTCACCCTCTTGCACCATGGACAAGTACGAACAATTCGAGATCGAACAACGCGCCCTGATGCGCGCCCTGGAAACCGACGGCCCCAGCGAAGCCCTCGCCGCCCGCCTCAAGGCCCTGTACCGCGACGCCGGCGTGGTGGTGGCCCTGGGCCCGTCCAACGCCGTGCCGCGAGACGAAGAGCGGCCCATCGATGAAGCCGATGTCGACCCCGACTCCGACCCCAGCCCCGACGCCATGCCCATGGCCGACGACCGGGACATGGACTACTACATCCGCGCCCTCGACAGCGGCGCCCTCACCCCCATCTTCGCCCACGCCCCCTGGGGCGAAGTGAGCCTGCGCTACGAAGCCCTGGTGATGGACGACAAGGTCTGCCCGGGCTTCCGCGCCGTCTGGAGTGAGCCGCTGGCATTTTTGGCGGACGGGAAGGCAGATGAAGGGTTCAATGCGCGGATTGAAAACATGGTGGGCGCGTTTGGGCGGATGGTGTCGGCGGAGTGGTGGAGGTGGCAGGTTAGGGTGGTGTAAGGGGAAGTGGCCGGCTGTAGTGGGCTAATTAGATCCGACTTAAATTGAATATTGGCGACCACATTTTGGGCTTCAGTGCTCAGCTAAGCCGTCAAAAGAGAGATGGCTTTGTAGGGTTTGCAGAGAGCTTTTTGAGGCTGACGCGATAAGTGGCAGTTCTCGCCTCTGTTCTTGACGAGGTGCTCTTGTCTGGGCATATACCTGTAGCTGAATCACTTAACTCAGCTACAACGAACCAGCCATCCTTCATTGGATGGTTCCAAGTATATAAATTATTGCCACTATTCAGCACGTATGAGTTTGCATTTCCAAAAACACAGCGAACTGTTGTCATTTCCTCAAGCACCTTTGCCGGTGCTCCAAACCGCCCCTCAATCTGATTTTTGACACTCTGAAGGCGACTGCTTCCAAGCTCCCCATCACCCAGAGTAAGTTCAAGACCGATGAGGCGGCCATCATTGAACTCCAGTTGGGCTGGAAGTGGCTTGCTGCTTAGCGGTGTTGATACGGTCGCACTTACAAACTCAGCACCTGATACCTCAAGATCCTCATCGAATTTCTCCCCTCTGTTGGTTGAGGCGATAACCCGTACACTTCTTGATTGGTCCTGATTGAGCACTTGCTCCATTCGGTCGCCCAGCTTCATTTCGCCTATGCCGATCGGGGATCTAAGCGACTGCGAGAGTTGCTCAAGGACTGCAGGTACAGGGAGTTCAACGAGCTTCCTATTAAGACCAAAAAGCGCATTGATGCTTCGCTTGACATCGACTCCTTGGCAAACGTTAAGGAATACAACGCTTTTGCACTTGTCGGCGCTGGACAAGGCTCGATCTCCGAACGCCTTTGCTGCGCTTTCAAAGCCAAGCTTCTTTGCCGAGACGGCCAAGTAATAGTAGTAGACGTCGTATCCGAGTGATTTCTGTTCAATTACCTTTCGTGCGAGGGAAGTCCACTCGCCTTGATCGTGGAGTTGCTTGAGATCCTTTGCCCCAGAGGCGCCCTTGCCAAACAAGCTGTATTCAAGAACTACCGAGCCCGTGTAAAACTCATCTGGTAGCGAGGGGTCACGTATCTGGGCTTGGCAGGCCGTGGAAGCAGCAAAGAAAAGTAATGCTTGAGTCAGTCTAATCAAATTCATATTTTTCTCTGATTAATTGCTGTGGCAAAACCTCAGGTTTTAAAAATAAAAGGTTGATTGATGTCCTTTTGTGTGGTCAAGCAGCTCTCCGCGTGCGAATGTGTTTGTGGGCTAAAAGTGAAGCTGCTTCAGCAGTGAGATTTTTTTGAGAAAAGTCTGAGGTAAAGATGCCGCTCGCTTCATGCGCGTATTGCATACGACAGATCGTGATCTGTTGCGGAAGATCGTGACTGGAAAACAACTTATTCATTGGGTTAGGGAGAAGTTTCGATTCCGTCTAGATTTTTTCGGACTCTCTTTGCAATCAGTACGGCTCGTGCATCGCCTCCCATGAACCAAGCAAAAAGAAAGTAAAAAACCATTAGCATGAGGGCTGCTATGTAGGAATTTCCGGAGGGAGTCCCGAATATAGTGAATAGTAAAACTCCAATGTACAGCCCCATGAGGATCATGGCACCAATCGAAAACCAGAGCAGTGCATGCGCTCCCCATCCTAAGTCTACGACAAGGGTTTCATCCTTAACATTAAGGTATGAGGAGGAAAGTCGAAGCTCAGACAACGAGAACCTTCCTGTATCGTAAGCGCGCTTAAGCGCATGAAGAAACTGTGGCGACCCTGTTCTCCCAAACATGTTCCGAAAGACCTCTTCGTCTCTCGCGATCTCGACCAGTTGGTTTAATGTTTGGTTCTTCTCGCACTCCTTTGCGAGGAAGGTTATTTTCTTTATTTTGCGCTTCTGTAATTGTTCGTCATTGAAATAGAAAATCGATTTGGTCAGCTTTATCAGAGACGCTATTGCTGCCACGGTAGCTGCCGAAACTGCCGGCCAGGACTTTAGAATCTCGATAAGTTCTGTCATGCGTGATCCTGTGAAAAGTTGCGTAGATCTGACGGATTTGTATTCTTTAAGGGGTGCCAAAGGCAGGGTCTCTGCGGTAGCAGATGCAGTATGCCTCTCGCTCGAGGACAGCTTTCGACCCAAGGCAGCCGCTGAGCTTTGACGAAAGCTGTCGTTCAGCGTCCGAATTTACCGGCTAGCGCGGCTTTATCGCGCCAGTCCGTGTTGAATGATGGATTAGGCCTGTTTTTCATGCATTTTCCTGTGCATGTATCTGGTCATGCGCCCAGTGTTGTTCTCGCCCACGGCAAACCCACCTTCCGGAAATATACCGCACATAAGTTCCGCAGTCGTAAGTCTCAAAGTGGTGCCGTCAAGTGATACCAAGCCCGTTTTTTGCAAATCGGCAACAAAGGCTTCTACACTCTTCTCTTTCTTGGAGATGTACTCAACGAAAGCAGGTTCGGTAATGTCTACACCCTCTTTGTTGCATAGTTGATTGAAGATTACGAATTGGGTATCTGAAACAAATACTGGCGTCCATGCTTCCTGATGAATAGATACATCATCTTCACCGCTCATCGACGTATAGTTCAGCATCCAGCCTCCCTGGCCGTTTTCAACGACCGCTTTGGCTTCAATCAAGCGATGTATTACCTCAACGTCTAAATCCTCCCCCCAAGGCATGCCGATGCAAAAACGGTTCGCAATTTTCGTCCAAATCAACTCAATCATTACCCAGAGCGGGTTTGATTTCGTTGACCCGTAAAACGTCCAATAATCGCCTTCCATCGGAGCCATGTAGGGCTGTCCTGTGAGTTTCACTAATGAGTTTCCGTTGCACGTGATCTGATGAGGAAAAGACGGCACGCCATATCCCTTGCCGGAATCTCGGTCCTTCAAAAAACCATATAGCCCTTCCCGAAGGCCAGTCTCCGATTTATACCCGTTGTATCCAAAAACAATCAAGATAGGCGTGATCTGTTCACTAACCAACGTGTGATAGATAAGCTGCAGCGGCTCTGGAAGAGACTCGCGATCCGCGTACCGTGGTGCGTGAACTCCTGTGATTGTGGAAAAGGCACGCATCGCCGGCGCAAGAGAAAATGAGCGCTTCTCGCCGCCTTCCGTAAATAACCAGTTGCTGAATGATTCCGCTACCTGACGAAGGTGGTGAAACGAATCTGCGAGTTCAGCCCCATATAGATTCTTCTTAACTTCGATTACCGCAAGGACATCCCAAATCGGCCACTTATAGGACTTTGTGTATGGAATCTGCTCTCCCTCACCCGTCACAAGCATGCAATCAATTTGCCCGGACATGTTGCCTTGTGCGTCGACAATAAAGCCGTCTACTACCCTAAGGTCTAGGCCAGGCGGAACTGCGCTATCCAGAATTTTCGAAGACAACCCTTCATACATATTCCCGATCGATGGGGCATGCTTGAGGTCGTAGTCAGCTAACGCTTTGCTCTCCGCCTTCATAAAGGCCAGGAGCATTTCAGATACTGTTTTGATCACTGATTAAGGCCTAACGGTGGAGTTCAGCGGCGGCAGAAGGCCGTCCGTTGCAACGAGGGATTGGGCATCTGGCTACGTTCCTCCGCGCGACATCCATTCGACAATGCCTTGCTCAAGCCACATATAAGCAGGCAACGAAACCTTTTCAACTTCCTTATAGGCTGTATCTGATATCCCGCATGTCTTGTCCATCCTGTAGCACTCAGAAAGAAGCTCGGCGGCGGTAATGGCGAGATGCGCCGGTCCAGTGAATGTTGTTAGGGCAATCGCCTTTGTGAGCGACGTACCCAAGAGCAAAGCGGTTATTGCGCAGTCAAACCGATTCCCGGCGGCGAGGTCGGCAATGCTCAGGCCTTTCTGGGCGAGCAACACTGCCAGATAACCCGGCGTTATCTTGTTGCCTTTCTTCACGAGATCGAAAGTGAACGAAAGTTGACTTGCTAGGAACTGTATTGACCCAGTGAAATCCTGCTCAGGTGTTAACCTTGAAAGGAATGACACATGAGCACGGCCATGGAAGACGAA
>NZ_JAKLLN010000219.1 GCF_023150065.1 Zoogloea sp. | reverse complement strand
ATCGCGGTGGACGAGGTGCGCCTCTTCAACGGCTCGCCGGAGCGCTTCAACTGGAAGATCGTCGGCAAGAAGGAGCTGTATGTGCCGTACAACGCCTACCGGCTGCACTCCGACAAGCTCAAGTACGCCGACCTGATCCGCCCGGGCCACCTCAACCCGGACGCCCTGCGCTACGAGCTGCACCGGGTGTGGGTGGTGGAAGGCACCCTCAAGGACGGCTACCGCCACCTCTACAGCAAGCGGACGCTCTACGTGGACGAGGACACCTGGTTCATGCTGATGGCCGACAACTACGACAGCCGCGGCGAGCTGTGGCGCACCTCGGTGGTGAACTACTTCTACGCCTACGAGATGAACACCTGGCAGGCCGGGGTGGGCCTCTACCACGACCTCAACGCCGGCACCTACCTCGCCTTCAACCTGGTGAACGAGCAGCCCGGCGCCTACAAGCTCAACCAGGGCAAGTTCACCGAGCGCGACTTCGGCCCCGAGGCCGCGCGGCGCATGGGGCTCTGAACCCGGCGCGGTGCTTCAACG
>NZ_JAKLLN010000218.1 GCF_023150065.1 Zoogloea sp. | reverse complement strand
GGCCGTGTTCGTCTTCCTGGCTCTGCTCGGGCTGGGCCTGGCCATGGTCACCGCCCGGCAGCTCCGCGAGACGCTGCCGCCGGCAGCCCGCCAGCCGCTGCACCCGGTGCTCCTGGCACGGCGCTACGGCCAGGTGTTCTCGACGCCGGGCTTCCTGCTGCTGACCCTGACCGGCGGCTTCGGCTTCAACGCCTATTTCATTTACGTGCTGTCGGCGCCGGTGTTCCTGATCCAGCACCTCGGCCTTGCGGAGACCGGCTTCGGCTGGTTCTTCATCCCCACGGTGCTGGCGATGATGGCCGGCTCGGCGGTGTCGGCGCGGCTTGCCGGCCGCCTGTCGCCGGTGCGCACGGTGGGCGTCTCCGTAGCGACGATGCTCGCGGCGGCGGCCTGCAACGTGGCGGTGTCCGCCCTGCTCTCGCCCGGCCTGCCCCAGTCGGTGCTGCCGATCATGCTGCACACCTTCGGCATGGCGATCGGGCTGCCCTGCCTCACGCTGCTGGCGCTGGACCATTTCCCCGAGCACCGCGGGCTGGCCTC
>NZ_JAKLLN010000217.1 GCF_023150065.1 Zoogloea sp. | reverse complement strand
GGCGGATCAGCATGGGTTTTCCCTTGAACGCTAGGTTGAGTCTGAAGGGGTAGACGCCCGGCCCGGCCGAAAATTACCGCAAGCCGGAAATTTTTTGAGTCCTGCCTGAGGCGGCTGCCCGTCGCGCCGTTTTGCAGGGCGAATGATGATTGTTTGCACGTCGCAGCATGCGGCCAGGGCGCGGCGGGGCAAGCCCTGGTTGCGCCCCCGGCATTGCGCCTAGCGGCTGCAAAGCCGACTCTGCTAAACTCGACGACTGTTCAAGGTCTCCCGATCGCTCCCGTCCACCCGGGCCATGCCCGTGCAGGGCCTGCGTTTCGCGAGCCTGCCTCCCCACCGAGCCAGACCTGACCCCGACTATCCCATGCGCATCCTGCTCTCCAACGACGACGGTTATTTCGCTCCCGGTCTTCAGGCGCTCGCGGGCGCGCTGCTGCATGCGGGGGTCGTAGACGCGCTGGGTGCGGCCGCCGTCCTCCTGCGCGCTGTGCAGGGCGGTGTCGGCATTGCGCAGCAGCTCTTCCAGTTCGGCGCCATGCATG
>NZ_JAKLLN010000216.1 GCF_023150065.1 Zoogloea sp. | reverse complement strand
CCGGCTCCAGCGGCGCGGAGCAGTGCTCCGCGAAACCCCGCTTCCGCCCCCTGCGCTGCTCCCGTCAGGCGGCCGGTGTCGCGGACTCGCCCTGCGGGCTCACTCAGACAGCTGCGCCGGAAGGCCCCGCCCGCCGGTGCGCGGCTCGGCGCCTCAGACGGGCTCAGGGGAAGCACCGAGCCTTGGCTGGATGGGGTACGGCGTTGTTGGTGTCAGGACAAAGCGCTTATTGGGGTAGAGGTCGTTGGGTGGGCAGGCTTGGACTGTAGGGGCGACTTCAGTCGCCCATCCGCGCACCAAGCTGCGCGAGAGCATGACTGACCGCCCGCGGGCGACTGAAGTCGCCCCTACAAGTCCGCAGCCGCGTAGGTCGGGTTAGCGCAGCGTAACCCGACGTGGCCGGGCCGCAGCAACGGATTTTTGGTGTGGCGCAACACCGCCAACGGTAGGTTGAGAACAGGAAAAACCGTCCTGTAACCGGACGGACGAAAAAAACCAGAAGGACGCGGAGACACAATGAACTACTACGACGCCCGTGAAAC
>NZ_JAKLLN010000215.1 GCF_023150065.1 Zoogloea sp. | reverse complement strand
GGTCGAGGTCTGGGACATCCCCACCGACGACCTGTGGTG
The DNA here is from genome assembly GCF_023150065.1 of Zoogloea sp. Classification (GTDB taxonomy): domain Bacteria; phylum Pseudomonadota; class Gammaproteobacteria; order Burkholderiales; family Rhodocyclaceae; genus Zoogloea. The sequence continues at coordinate 505 of NZ_JAKLLN010000215.1, read as the reverse complement.
TCGCGACAGCGGCCCGACCTTCGTCAAGGGCGCGGACGGCGCCCTGGCCGTGTCCCTGATCCAGTTCAACGGCTGGGGCGGCAAGCAGGCCCACGACAACGACGCCCGCATCGCCCGGCGTGCCGCCGAGATGGCCGTGTTTGCCCGCCAGACCGATCTTGCCAGCGACGCCTCCCGCCTGTGGCTGGAGCTCGATCCCACGTCGCTGCAGGCCCAGCAGCTGGCCTCCGGCGCCGCCGCCAGCAGCGCCCGCATCGAGGAGCTCGAAACCCATCTCGCGTCGGCGCTGGCCCGGCTGGGCGACAAGGTCGGTCCTGCGCTGCTTGGGCTTAACCGCGGCCTCGCCCGCATCCCCGACAAGGCGCTGATCCGCCGGCTGGTGAATGACCTCACCCAGCCCTACCTCGACCAGCCCGAAGCCCACTTCGCCCGCGCCAATGCGGCCTACACTGCGGGCGATCCGGCCGGCGCGGCTCAGGCCCTCGAAGGCGCCCTGCGCCTGCGC
>NZ_JAKLLN010000214.1 GCF_023150065.1 Zoogloea sp. | reverse complement strand
GAACTGGACGTCGAGGCACCAATGAAGGCGGTTTTCGATTTCCCCGTGGCGGCGCACCGCATGCGCAATCCGTACGGCGTCCGCAGGCAAGGAGCTGATGTAGTAGCGCCGCTCACAGCTGATCTTTGCGCCGACGCGCCGCTCGCGCTCGATGATCGCGAAGCTCTTCAGATCAGGCCACTGGTCGGCCTTGTGGAGGCGATCGACCGCGTCGAACGCCCAGCAACGTCGCACTTCCGTTCGACCGTGGCCGTCCTCGCGGCTCTCCGTTGCGGAACTTGCCCTCAGTGCGCCCCCCACGCCGGCCTGGGCGAGCAAGAGGGATTCGACGAGCTTGGGATGGTTGTCTTTCACGCACAACACGTAGTCGGCGCCGCCTTTACGAATCGCCTTCGCAATACCGGTCTGGGTGCCCATCGCGTCAAGGGTGACGACACAGCCCTCGAGCGCCAGCGTCGCCAGCAGTTCGGGAATCGCCGTGATCTCATTGGACTTCTCGGCCGTCGCGGTCTGACCGAGCACGAGGCCGATGTCGGCGGCGAAG
>NZ_JAKLLN010000213.1:280-545 GCF_023150065.1 Zoogloea sp. | reverse complement strand
CGCGCCGGCCTGGATCTGCTGCAGGCCAGCGAGCTGCCGCCCAACGACGGCGGCCTGAGCCTGGGTCAGGCCTGGGTGGCGATGAACACCGTGATCGAGGAGTGACGAGCGATGTGCCTGGCCATACCGGTACGCGTGGTCGAGCGACTGGCGGGCGACGATGCGCTGGTCGATGTCGGCGGCGTGCGCAAGACCATCTCGCTGGCCCTGGTCGACGACGTGCAGCCCGGCGACTTCGTCATCTTGCACGTGGGCTACGCCATCC
>NZ_JAKLLN010000213.1:0-270 GCF_023150065.1 Zoogloea sp. | reverse complement strand
GCCCGCGGAGGCCGGGCCGTGAAGTACATCGACGAGTTCCGCGACGGCCGCACGGCGCGCGTGATCGCCGCCGCCATTGCCCGCGAGGCCGATCCGGCGCGGCGCTATCACATCATGGAGTTCTGCGGCGGCCACACCCACGCCATCTCGCGCTATGGCATCGGCGAGCTGCTGCCGCCCAACATCCGCCTCATCCACGGGCCCGGCTGCCCGGTGTGCGTGCTGCCCATCGGCCGCGTCGATTCGGCGCTGGAACTCGCCCTCGAGCGC
>NZ_JAKLLN010000212.1 GCF_023150065.1 Zoogloea sp. | reverse complement strand
CTCGGCACTCGCCACCCCCGTCACCGCGGTCTTCGGGATCTCCACCGGCAGCACCTTCTCGGCATAGGTCTGCCCGATCCACTGACGGATCACCGTGCTCGCCGCGTCGGCCGCATCCACCCGGGCCAGCAGCACGTGAATGAAATCGAAGGTCTTGTCCAGGCCGCGCTTGGTGAGCAGCTCGTTGGCCAGGTCTGCAAACAGACTCCAGAACTGCGAGGCCGAGGCGAAATCCAGCGCGTTGGGCGGCAGCGGCATGATGATGCCGTCCGACGCCATGAAGGCATTGATCGTGGTGTAAGACAGGGCAGGGGGGGTGTCGATGACGATGACGTCGTACTCGCCGCGCACATCGTCGATGCCCAGGTCCAGCACGCGCCAGAACTCGAACCCCGGCTCCTGGGTCTGCCGCGCGGGCAGGGCGAACTCGGCCCCGAACAGCACCGGCGCCGCACTCACCAGGTCGATGCCATCCCAGTAGGTGGGCCGGATCGCGTAGCGGATCGAGGTTTCGTGCCCCATCGCCAGCGGCAGGATGGTCTGCGA
>NZ_JAKLLN010000211.1 GCF_023150065.1 Zoogloea sp. | reverse complement strand
GGATACGGCCGCATCGGCGGCCTCGCCCGCGAGGCCTTCGCCCACCTCTCGGCGATCGGCGCGCAAACCGAGGCCGACGGCCAGCGCATGACCTACCTGGGCGCCCGCTACGTGATGATCACCGGCAACATCAAGTTCGACATCGCCCCGCCGCCGGCCATGCAGGCGCTGGCCGCCGACTTCCGCAACCGCTTCGGGCCGCAGCGCGAGATCCTCCTCGCCGCGAGCACCCGCGAGGGCGAGGAAGGCCCGCTGCTCGAGGCCTTCGCCCGGACGTGCCCGCCCGAGGTGCTGCTGGTGCTGGTGCCCCGCCACCCCGACCGCTTCGACGAGGTCGCCAGGCTGGCCAAGCGCGCCGGCCTCAAGCTGCAGAAGCGCTCGAAGGGCGTGCCGGTGATGGCCGACACCCGGGTCTGGCTGGGCGATTCGATGGGCGAGATGTACGCCTACTACGGCGCCGCCGACGTGGCGATCATCGGCGGCTCATGGGCCCGGCTGGGCGGCCAGAACCCGATCGAGGCCAGCGCGGTGGGCTGCCCGGCCATC
>NZ_JAKLLN010000210.1 GCF_023150065.1 Zoogloea sp. | reverse complement strand
CCTGCGCCGCGCTCGGGGCCGTGGTGTCTTGCGCCGGCAGCCAGCGGGCCAGGGCCTGGTAGAGGGCGGCCGGGGTGACGGGCTTGGCGAGGTGGTCGTTCATGCCGGCCTCGAGGCAGCGCTGGCGGTCTTCGGCAAAGGCGTTGGCGGTGAGCGCCAGGATGGGGCGGGTGGCGTAGCCGGGCAGGGTGCGGATGGCGATGGCGGCGTCGAGGCCACCCATCACGGGCATGCTGAGGTCCATCAGGATCAGGTCGAAATCGGCCTGCGCCGCCATCTCGAAGGCCTCTTGGCCGTTTTGGGCGATGGCCACCACAATGCCGGCGCGCTCCAGCAGTTCCCTGGCGATCTCCTGGTTGAGGAGGTTGTCTTCGGCCAGCAGGATGTGGCAGCCGGCGAGCTGCGTGCCGGTGTCTGAGCCCTGGGGGAGCTGCGGGGCGTGCGGATCGGGCTGGCCGCCATCCGGGGCCCGGCCGGCGGCCAGCGGCAGGACGGCCCAGAAGCGGCTGCCGTGGCCGGGCACGCTGTCGGCGCCGATCTGCCCGCC
>NZ_JAKLLN010000020.1 GCF_023150065.1 Zoogloea sp. | reverse complement strand
ACCGCCCGGTGCGGACCCGCATGCCGGGTGGTGTGGGAGGGGAACGGTCAGATTATCTGACCGCCCCTATCCCGATTCTGGGGCAGAAATTCCCCGTCGTCGATCATCGCCCGCGGCGTTTTTTCAGGCCCATCCGCACAGGCTGGGCGCGCTTGTGGCACCACCACCGGGCGTGCATCACACAGGATCCTCATGAACGATCAACAAAGCTCATCCCGGCAGGCCCTGCGTTTTGCCCGGACCATCAGTGGCCATCGGGTATGGCTGGCGGCGGGCCGGCGGGTCGCGATCCTCGGCGAGGAGTTCCGCATCTTTGGCTACATCGCGGATTCGTGTCTGGGTCAGGAAGCGCACTGGCGGCGTCGGACCGGCGAGGTTCGCGACGCCCTCGAGCAGCGCATGCTGCAGGAGCAGGGCGCCCGGCTCGAGCAGGCCCTGGAAACGGCCATCACCGAGATCATCACCTACCTCGAAGCCTGCAAAACCGAGGGGCTGGAGCCCAACCTGCGCAAGCTTCGGGAGTTCTGGTCATGTGGTGATCTGGACCTGGGCAGCGTCGGCAAGGGGCTGGCCCAGTCCCTCAATGATCTGCGTGCCAAGCAGCGCCACCGGGATCTGGCCGAGCAGATCGGGCGCAGCCTCAAGCTCTCCGACTATCCCGACACCTTTCCGGTGCGGCGCCGGGCCCGCAAGTTGATTGCCGTGCTCGGGCCCACCAACTCGGGCAAGACCCACGACGCCTTCGAGCGCCTGGTCACGGCCTCGTCCGGCGTGTACCTGGGACCGCTGCGCCTGCTGGCGCTGGAAGCCTTCACCCGCCTCAACGAGGAGTTCGGTGTCAGCGCATCCCTCATCACCGGCGAAGAGCGTCGCATCGTTGAAGGCAGCCGGGTGACCGCTTCCACCATCGAGATGCTCGACCCGGGCACCGAGATCGACGTTGCGGTCATCGACGAGATCCAGATGCTCAGCGACCCGGACCGGGGCTGGGCGTGGACCCAGGCTGTCGTTGGCGCCAATGCCCGCGAGGTGTGGCTGGTCGGCGCCCTGTCGGCCGAACCCGCCATTGTGGCCCTGGCGGCGCGTCTGGGCCTGCCCCTGGAGATCCGGCGCAAGACGCGCAAGCACCCGCTGTCCGTCGGCCAGCTCCTGGCCAATGATGCGGCAGCGGCCCTGCGCCGGGCCCGGCCGGGGGACGCGTTCATCGTTTTCTCCCGGCGCGACGCTCTCAATCTGCGTGATGATCTGCTGGCTCTGGGCAAATCCGTGGCCTGCATCTACGGCGCCCTGTCGCCCGAGGTGCGCGAGCGCGAGGCACACCGCTTTGCCGGGGGTGACGCCGACATCCTCGTCGCCACCGACGCCATCGGGATGGGCCTGAACCTCCCCATCCAGCGGGTCGTGTTCACTGCCGTGCAGAAATACGACGGCACCACCCGCGACACCCTGTCCCCGTCGCTGCTGCAGCAGATCGGTGGCCGGGCCGGGCGCTTCGGGCACCAGGAAGAAGAGGGGCTGGTGGCCGGCCTGACCCCCGCCGAGCACAAGGTCGTCACCTCGTTGATGAAGGCCCCGCAGCCCCCGCTGGAGGCCATGGGCTTTCAGATCACACCGGGCAGCGCTTACCTGGAACAGCTGGCGGCCATGTCCGGCGACACCCGTCTCGAGGCCCTGCTGTCATTGTTCCAGCTCCACGCCGATTGCGGCGACGGCTTCTTCCGGCCCCATGTGCCGGAAGAGCAGCTCGCCCGGGCAAGCCAGCTGGACCGGATGAAGAAGCTGTCACTGCACCTCAAGCATGTGTTTTCCATGGCGCCCATGGCCGCCCAGAACGAGACCATCGATGGCGTTTGGCGGAGCTGGGCCTATGCGGCCAACCAGGGCAAGTCCATCCGGCTGGACTTTCTCCCCGACTCGCCGCGCCGCGCCTCCCTCGAAGAGGCCGAGACCACCGTCCGCCTGCTGGCTGCCTATCGCTGGTTCGCGTATCGGCTGCCCGAGCTGTTCGTGGACCTGGAGCTGGCCGACATGCAGCTGGCGCCGTGGATCTCGGTGGTAGACGGCCACCTGCGCAGCCGCTACCGGCAGGGTGTCGGGGGTGGTCGCAAGGGCGTACCGAGCTGGTACTGGCCGGTGCGGCACTGAGCCTCGGGCGTGTGGCCGTCACCGGGTCAGGCGCTTCACCTCGCCACCGCAGCTCTCGGCTACCCGGGCGTACTCCTCGGGTGTGTCGATCAGGGCCTGGGCCGCATCCACCTTGTTCATCTCCCGCCGGATATAGGGCCCCCAGCGCTCTTCAAGCTCCTGCTGGAGGCGCGTGCGGGTCTGGCCGACGGGGCCGCGCCAGGGGCCGTCGGTGACAAAGCGGCGCTTCAGGGTGTCGGCAAGCTCCTGTTCAATCCGCAGCAGATGCGCCTGGTAGGCGCGAACATGGCGCAGCTCGTGTTCGTGGATCTCCTTGTAGGCACAGCTACCCTGGGGAAATTCCCTGGCCACATAAACCGTCATCGGGCTGAAGCCATAGGTCACGGTGAGCTGGGGGCTGGCGCATTCCCAGCGGCCGGCCGGGTCGGTGTAGGCACTGATGCGCGACTCGAAACGTACGCTGGCGGTGCCACGGGTGAGCCCCAGGACCTGCTTGCCCGCCGGCAGGTTGCGTGGGCCGATCAGGGTGAGGGTGCGGTAGCTGGTTCGGATGTCCAGGGAGACCGGCTCTTCATGGCGCTTGAGGCTGACCGACGGGCTGGGCAGCTGGTCGCAGCGGTCGGCCGCCAGCGCATTGGCGGAGACACCCAGGGCGAGGCCGACGGACAGCAACAGGCCGGCGTGGCGCCTGTCCGGGTCAGTTCGAGGCGAGTGGCGTGGGTTGGTCATTGTGGGAGAGGGGCTGCTTGATTCCATCCGGGCCCATGAAAAAGCCCCGGGCCATGCAGGTACATGACCGGGGGCTGTTGCCGGATGGCCGGGATCAGTTCAGATCGAAGCGGTCGGCGTTCATGACCTTGGTCCAGGCCGCCACGAAGTCACGCACAAACTTCTCCTTGCCGTCGTCCTGGGCGTACACCTCGGCGTAGGCCCGGAGCACGGAGTTGGAACCGAACACCAGATCGACGCGGGTGGCCGTCCATTTTGTGGTGCCGGTCTTGCGCTCGACGATGTGGTAGAGGTTTCGGCCCGCCGGCTTCCAGGTGTAGGCCATGTCGGTGAGGGCAACGAAGAAGTCGTTGCTCAGGGCGCCGACCCGGTCGGTGAACACCCCATGGGCCGTGCCCCCGTGGTTGGTGCCGAGCACCCGCATGCCGCCCACCAGGGCGGTCATCTCGGGAGCGGTGAGGCCCATGAGCTGCGTACGGTCGAGGAGGAGCTCCTCGGCGCTGACCTTGTAGTCCTTCTTGAGCCAGTTGCGGAAACCGTCATGCACGGGCTCGAGCACCTCGAAGGATTCCACCTCGGTCATGGCCTGGGTGGCGTCGCCCCGGCCCGGCGCAAAGGGTACGGTGATATCCACACCCGCCGCCTTCGCCGCCTGTTCGACACCGACGTTGCCGCCGAGCACGATCACGTCGGCCACGCTGGCACCGGTGTCGGCGGCGATCTTCTCGTAGATCGCCAGCACCCGGGCGAGACGCGCGGGCTCATTGCCTTCCCAGTCTTTCTGGGGGGCGAGACGGATGCGCGCACCATTGGCGCCGCCACGCATGTCCGAACCCCGGAAGGTGCGGGCGCTGTCCCACGCGGTGCTGACCAGATCGCTCACGCCAAGGCCGCTCGCGGCGATCTTCGTCTTGACGGCGGCCACGTCGTAGTCGGTTCGGCCGGCGGGCACCGGGTCCTGCCAGAGAAGATCCTCCTGGGGCACATCGGGGCCGATGTAGCGGGCCTTGGGCCCCATGTCCCGGTGGGTGAGCTTGAACCAGGCGCGGGCGAACACCTCAGAAAAATAGGCCGGATCCTGGTGGAAGCGCTCGGAGATCTTGCGGTACTCCGGGTCCATCTTCATGGCCATGTCGGCGTCGGTCATGATGGGGTTGTAGCGGATCGACGGGTCCTCCACGTCGGCCGGCTTGTCGGATTCCTTGATATCCACCGGTTCCCACTGCCAGGCACCGGCCGGGCTCTTTGCAAGCGCCCACTCGTGATTGAGGAGCATGTCGAAGTAGCCGTTGTCCCACTGGGTGGGGTGGGTGGTCCAGGCGCCTTCGATGCCGCTGGTCACGGTGTCGCGGCCCACGCCGCGGGTGCTGTGGTTGTTCCAGCCGAGACCCTGCTCGTCCACGTCGGCGGCTTCGGGGGCGGGGCCAAGATTGGCCGCGCTGCCATTGCCGTGGGCCTTGCCCACCGTGTGGCCGCCGGCGGTGAGTGCCACCGTTTCCTCGTCGTTCATGGCCATGCGGGCGAAGGTGACGCGTATGTCCTGGGCGGTGCGCAGCGGGTCGGGCTTGCCATCGACGCCCTCGGGGTTCACATAGATGAGGCCCATCATCACGGCGGCGAGGGGGTTCTCGAGGTCACGCTGGCCCGAGTAGCGGCTGTCGGGATTGTCGGTGGGGGCAAGCCATTCCTTCTCCGAGCCCCAGTAGATGTCCTTCTCGGGATGCCAGATGTCCTCGCGGCCAAAGCCGAAGCCGAAGGTCTTGAGGCCCATGGACTCATAGGCCATGTTGCCGGCGAGCACGATCAGGTCGGCCCAGCTGAGCTTGTTGCCGTACTTGCGCTTGATCGGCCAGAGGAGGCGCCGGGCCTTGTCCAGGTTGGCGTTGTCGGGCCAGGAGTTGAGAGGGGCGAAGCGCTGGTTGCCGGTGCCGGCACCGCCGCGGCCGTCGGCCACCCGGTAGGAGCCGGCGGCATGCCAGGCCATACGGATCATCAGGCCACCATAGTGGCCCCAGTCGGCCGGCCACCAGTCCTGGCTGTCGGTCATGAGGGCGCGCAAGTCCTTCTTGAGCGTGTCCACATCGAGTGTCTTCACCGCTTCCCGGTAGTTGAAACCGGCGTCCAGCGGGTTGGTCTTGCTGTCGTGCTGGTGGAGGATGTCCAGATTGAGGGTATTGGGCCACCAGTCGGTGTTGGATTTGCCGGTCGCGGTCATGCTGCCGTGCATCACCGGGCATTGGCCGGTCTTGGTCGTGTTTCCGTTCATCTCCGTCTCCTGTCGTTCTGGCGTGTTTGAGTTGGCTGCCGCGCCGGCGGAATCCGGCCCCGGGTATTGCCCCGGGTCTCGTGATTCTTCGCATGGGAATCCGGCCAGTCACGGCCCCATGTCCGGCACGCCTGGTTCAGCAGGCGTTCCAACCGTAGAAACAGAATACATGAGTGATCATTAGTTCAAGTGATGCTTGGGATCGGCTCAAACTATGCGGGTCAAGGGCTCCATCCCGGCGGGAACACAGGGGCTTCGCCGCTGTCTCCTGCCAGGCCAGCACGCTGCGCAACCGGCGCGGTTGTTTACGGATCCGATTTGCGGGAGAGGAAGAAACATGAAGTTCGAGGGAGCAGCAAGGTCGCGTCTTTTTGCCGGGCTCGTCGCCCTGGTCATTCCACTGGTGGCCGCCGCCGCGCCGGTGATTCCCGGCGCCAGCCTGCCGTCGCTTGCCCTCGAGGATCAGCACGGTAAGGTGGTGACGACCCGCGCGGGCACCCGGATTGTGCTGTTTGCAGCCGACAAGGCCGCCAGCGATCTGATCAATGAGGTCCTGCTTGCCCAGCCTGCAGGAGTGCTGGATGGCCTCCAGGCCGTCTATTTCGCCGATATCAGCGCAATGCCTGCCCTCGTCACACGGATGTTTGCCCTGCCGGCGCTGCGGGAGATGCCCTTTGCCGTCGGGCTGGGGCGGGACAGCGCCCAGCTGGCTGATCTGCCGCGCCAGAAAGGGGCTGCAACCATACTGCGCGTGGACGACGGAAAGGTGAGCCGTATCGACTACGCCAGGACTGCCGAGCAGCTGACTCAGGCCATCGGCCTGAAGTGACCCATGCCGCATGCAGGCCGGGCCAGGCCCGGCCTTCTCATTGCACGGCCTGCGCCGGAAGAGCCAGCAGCTCCCGCAGGATGCAGGTGAGTTCCGGCACGCCCAGATCGGCAACCGGGTGGATCATGCGGGCCTTGATTTCACCCCGGGCGGTGTAGAAGAAATCCGGCCCCGACGGGCTGGCATTGCGCAGCAGGGTGCGAAGCAGAAGATTGGCCGGGTCCGGGTTGGGGGCGGCCTCGACGACGCGGCTGGCCACGACCCAGCGCGCCCGCAGCTCGAGAGTGATCCGTTGCCCGCGGCTGCGCAGCCAGTGACGGCCAGCGGTCTTCCCGGGGCGCCACTGGAATTCGCCCTTGTCGTCCGCCGCCATCAACGCCTGGATGATGCGGGTCAGGGCATCGGGTGCCGGAGTGGACGGGGTGGGCGGCTGGGGCAGGGCGATGTCGATGCGTTCGAGCAGGTCTTCGATTTCGCTGCGCTGGAGTTCGGCGGCGCCACGGGCGAAGCAGGCCGCATGGACACGCAGGCTCACTCCCCCGTCGACGCGGTGCAGGGCGTGCTTGCGGCGGGGGTCGGCACCCAGGACGCGCAGGACCTCCGGCGCCGGTGGGTCCTTGACCACCCGGCCGCCGAGAAGCCAGTCGCATCCATCATTCTCGTCGAGGGTGCGGGAGGCCTGGATGGTCAGCTCCCCGGTCATGTGGGCGGGCTGGAGCGACAGCAGGGCATCGTGCCGTGCATGGACGAAACAGTCGGCACGGCCGGGGTCGGAGTGGAAGCCGGCCTCCCGGGCCACCTCGGCCAGCAAGGCGTTGGCATGCTCGATGATGTGACGCGCCTCGTCGACACGGGCCTTCACTTCCTCAACCGTGACAGCCCCTTCGCAGGAGGCCAGCTCGGGCTCGAAAGGGGAGCTCAGGTGTTGGGCCAGCAGCGGTGGGATGGGGTTGCGATTGGCCATGGTGCTGGCCAGGCTGATGTCCTCCAGGGCCTGGCTGGCCCCGACCTCGTGCATGGAGTGCAGATAGTCGTTGATGCTCTGGGAAAGATCACGGATCTGATACCACTCCAGGCTTTCCGACAGGTGTGGAAAGCGCACGCGGATGCCGGCCTCGGCCACTCCCTTGCCATCCAGCAGGCGCCGCTGGGCCCGGGAGCCGATGCGGTCAACCCGGCCGTTTTTCTGTTCGATGCCGATGGGGCTGCCGGAGATGCCGAAGTGGGTCACCCGGTCGCAGCACACGTGCAGGTCTTCGCCCTCCTGCAGCACGCTGGTGGCGACCAGCACCATGGGGTAGCCCGGCATGCGGAAACGCCGGGCGATGGCGGCGCGGGAGTCGGTGTTCTGGCCGCTGGCCGTTTCCACCGGGAGACGCGCGAAATAGGGCTGGATCGCCTGTCGCCAGCGGGTCCGCTCCAGCCGATTGCTGCCTTTCAGGAACTCCGCGAAGTTGGTCTTGGCAATCTGCTCCCACGCCTCTGCCAGGTTGCGCAGGATGCTGGCGGTGCCAAAGCGGGCCCCGGCGTCAGGCCGTTCGCACACGGCCGCAATACGATCGACCAGGGCCTGGGCGGTGGCCCGGGCATCGTCCCGCTGGGCGCCCAGCCACCCCAGGTAGAGGTCGATGAAGGGGTGATCGAGGCGCAACACGGCAAACAGCACCTCACGTTGCAGGTCCAGGGCACGCAGGCGGGCGTCCAGCGCCTGCTCGTCGCCATCGGTCGTCATGCCCGTGAGGGCCTGCCACAGCGCGAGCCAGTCGGGCAGGGCGACGGCCTGCAGCCCCTTGCGCCACAAGCCCAGGCCGATGGTGGGCAGGCTCAGCAGGCTGGCAGCGGTGCTGCTGTCGATTCGCTCGCGGATTGGGCTCGGGCCGGTGAGCAGCGCCTTCAGATGGGCTTCGAGGAGGCGGAAAGGCCGCGCTGCCTCAGGCGACATGCCTTCAGCGAGCAATTGCACCCAGGCGAGTTGCAGGCGGCGATGGCGCCAGAGAACCCCCGCCGGCCCTGGCAGCTGCGAGGCCCGCTCGGCCAGGGCCGGCAGCGGGATGTCGGGCAGGCCGGGGGCGTGCTCGGTGGCAAAACCCCGCCAGTCGAGCTCACCGATGATCGACTCGATACGTTCCGGATCGCGCAGGCGCTCACGCAGGCCCGCCGGAGCCGGCAGGCCGTGGCTGTCGGCAAAAGCCTTGCCCGCCGCGTCGAGGGTGCCCGAGAAAAACCAGCTGAACAGGGTGTCCACCTGGGCGGGCGGGTCACCCTCATCTTCGCCATTGATGAGGGGCGCGGCTGCCGCAGCGTGGCCTGGCGGGCGCTCGTTGCCGGCGGCGCGGCGGCAGGCGTCCAGCAAGGGCCCGGGGCAGCCAGGCATGCCTTCCGCTTCCAGGTAGGCGCCAAGCCAGCTGTTGTAGGTCTCGTTGAGCCGGGTGTAAAGGTCATAGATGCTCTTCAGGCGGCGCACGAAGACCAGCTGCTTGTTGCCCTCCGCAAAGGCCTCCCGGCCCAGGCGGCGGGACTCTGCTTCGAGCTTGGGGTGCGGTGGTGCCGTGCCGAAAACGTCCCGATAGGACCCGACGAGGTTCTCCATCAGGTTGCCATCCACGGCCCGGGCATCCTGGGGCGTGTTGGTATCCCTGAAGATATCAAGCACATCATTGCCGGCCGGGGGCTGCGTCTCTCCGTCCCCATCGTCTGCCTTGCCGGCCAGCGGGCCCGCCGCAGCCCGGCCTTGGGGCGGGGGGCCGGGCGGGGCGTAGGCCTCCCAGGACGAGAACATGGCCATCGGGAAGCGGCCGGCGTTTTCGCTGTCCAGGTGCTCGATGAGGCGCTTCTGCACCACGGCGGTGAACAGGCGCTGACGCAGGGCCTCAGGGCGGGTGTCCCCGGCCAGGCTGATGCCGGCCCCGGCGCGGAGTTCGGTACGGTACTGGTTGCGGCTCAGGGTGGTGTCGCCCACGTCCAGCTTCTGCACCCGGCGGATCATGTAGGGCTTGAGGCCGGCCTGGATTTCGCTCCAGCTGCCCCCCGCGTTCCGCCGCGCGGCAAGGGCTACGATGTCCTTGTGAGGCGCAACCGGCAACCCGGGAATGGCAAAAAGCTCGAACTGGCGGGCCAGCTGGAGCAGGTCCCGGTCGAAGGGCGTGCCGGACAGCAGCAGGGCGGCACCGAAGCGCCTTTCGCCACGGCCGTGACCGACTGCACCCAGCGCACGGGCCAGGAAGCGCGCCCGGTCGGATGCGGACTTGCCCGCTCCGCCCTTGAGGAGGTGAGCCTCATCGATGATGACCAGGTCGTAACGCGGGATGGCCCGGTTGATGACACCGGCCGCCTTGTCCTTGTAGGTGGACTTCTCCCTTGCACCCCGCAGATCCACGCTCACGCCGGCCCGCTTCGCCATGTCCTTGACCCGCGCGTACCATTTGGCGTCGTCCCCGGAGAGCGGAAAGCTGAGGGCCGAGAGGGGCAGGAAGACATCCAGCGCGGAGGGGTCGGTGACGGCGGCCTCCAGCCAGTCATCGGCCCGCAGACAGGCTGTGCTGGCCGCCGGTGACAGGCCGGCCGGGCCGCGCACGCGCATGTCGGGGGCCCGCACATTGTTGCGGATGAAGGCCGGCAGTTCGCGACCATGCCACTTCTGCAGCACGTTCTGCGACGGGGCCAGGTAGAGCACCCTGAAGCCGGGCTGCAGATGGCGGAAGAGGGCCACCACGGCCAGGGCCACGTAGGTCTTGCCCATGCCCACCTCGTCGGCCAGATAGGCCACGCCCCCGGTGATCAGCATGCGGTGCAGGGCGACGGCAGCGTCCAGCTGGCGGGCGCCGATGGCGGCGAAGCCGGGTAGCTGACCGGACATGTCCAGCAGGGTGGCGGCGGCCTCGCGAGACCAGGGCTGCTGCCCGGGGAAGATCGGGGATGTCATGGCTGGGGTGTCTCACCGCTCAGGAAGTGTCGGGCAAGGCGGCGCTCCTCGCCGGGCGGGCACAGGAACATGCGACCCACCCAGTCGAGAAAGCGTGGCTCCAGCGCCGAGAGGGGTTCTCGGGCGAGCAGGGCGGCCAGTGCGTCCTCGGCCCGCCTGCCGAGGGCCTTCGCGCTGTCCAGCTCCGCGTGGTCCTGGCAGATCTGGATGCTCCACTGGAGCATCACCCAGGCGGCAATGGGCTCCACGGGGTACTCGTCCCCTGGCTGCTCGATGTGGGCAAGCAGACTGGTGAGGGCGTCCGGCCGCGGTGCGGACAGGTAGTACTCGCAGCGGGCCAGGTTGCCCTTCTTCTGTTCGGCCTGCAGGCGTCGGCGCAGCAGGTAGAAGCTGCCGTGGGCAACCGCCATCTCTTCAAACAGATCCTGCCCGGGCTCGCCCTCCAGGGATGCTTCGCCCCGCTTGCTGCGGCGCTTGAGCAGCACTTCGAGGGCGCCCGGGTCCATCGGCCCGGAGCCCGCCTCACCCTCGGCCAGGCTGCGCCACATCTCCAGGATGCGCCACGCGTCGGGCTGCAGCGTCACAGGCGGTGGGCGGTATTCCAGGGCCTCCTGCTGCACCCAGGCCAGGGTGGTACGCAGCGGTGGCCTACCAGGAAAGGCGAGGCGGATCCACGGGTTGGTCTGCAGATCGCGATGGAGGCTTCCCTCCCGTTCGAGCAACAGGCTGCCCGGCAGCTTGATGCACAGCCCGCTGTCTGCGCCCTGGGCGTCAATGATGCGCAGGCTGGCGTTTCGATGGGCCGGGTCCGAGGTGTTGGGGAAGAAGTCGACCTCCAGCACCAGGGTCTGCCAGTTGAAGCTCGCCCACAGGGCCGGCAAGGATTCATCCACGTCCGCTTGCATGGCCTGTTCGGCCGGCTTGAGGAAGCGCAGCGCTGCGGGCTGCCGGGGCGCCAGCCAGGCACCACCTGCATCCGGAAACAGGAAGCCCGTCTCGAAGTTGTGGCGGAAGGCCTTGTTGCTGAAATTCACCGAGCCCATGAAACAGAAGCTGCCCGGCTTGCGGATCAGCTTGGCGTGGAGGAAGCGCGGCGTTTGCTCCTTGCGGCGTGCCTCGGCAAGCCGGGCATCGGCCATCCGGCACCAGCGCAGGCTGTCCACCTCGCTCAGGTCCACATAGGCGGCTTCGTCCATCAGCACGGCCGGCCCACCGGCCTGCCACGGGTCTTCCGGCAACCACAGGTCGATACCCGGGCTACCCGTGGCGTCCAGCAGATCGCTGACCAGCGCGGCATGGCCGCTCTCGGCGAAGTAGGGCGAGATCACCTCGAGGCGTGTCTCGGCCTCGTCCGCGTGCTCGCTGATCCAGTCCAGAAAGGTGTCGCCGCCCGGGGTGAATACGCCGAGAAGCGGTTCGCCCGCGGCATGACGTCGGGGGCGTGCCGTGGAAAAGCTGTCGGTGAAGAAGTCCGTCGCCGCACCCGGCCGGGCACGCTCGGCAAGAAAGCCGAGCAAGGTCCGGATTCCTGGCAGCAGGCCCGCCGGAGGCCGGGCGGGGTCGAAAGCGCCGGTGAAATGCCAGGCTTCGAGGTTCTCCCACCAGCCTGCCTTGGTGAGGTTGGCCGAGCCGGTGCCGAGCACGCAACAGGCCTTGCCATGCTCATCTTCAAGGCGCAGCAGGATGAGCTTGCCGTGGAATTCGTGGGCAAGCCGGACCGGCAGCATGCCGTAGGGCAGGAAGGGGCAGCCGGGCACGACCACCCGGGCATCGAAATACACGTCGATGGTGATGGGTGACTCCCGCAGCAGGGATTCGAGCTGCAGCCGGCGCACCACCGAATGCAGGGACAGGCCCGCGCCGCCGTCCGGCAGCAGCAGGGGCAGGATGGCAGTTTCGAAAAACTCCGGCTCGAAGGCGTAGGTGGTGAACAGGGCGTGGGTGACACGGTGGCCGGGCAGGGCCTCGATGGCACTCCGCAGGGCATCCTTGAGCATGTTCCATTGGGTGTTCTGGCTCATGGATTGCGCTCCACCGGGGCTGGAGGTTGCGTCTGGTGCAGGATGGCCAGGAAGGCATCCAGGAAGAAGCCGTTGCTGCGTTTTGCCATCCACCCGGCGAAGGCCTCGCCGGAAAACTCCGCGGCTACCGGCAGGGTGCCGGGTGTCGTGCTCATCACCACCTTGATCTGCCCCGCCTCCCAGTAACACCAGGGCGAGCCACCCCGCGCCTTTGCGATGGAGGCATGGTGGGCGAACAGATGCTCGGTGGCTTCGTACCACTGGCCGGCGGCCATGGCGGTGCAGAATGCAGCCAGGCCAGTGCTGCGGCGGCGCCATTCCGCGTCGTCGATTTCGGCACTGAAATCAGGGATGACGGGAGTGTTGAACGGCCAGCTGGCGAGCCCGCCCATGCCCTCTTCAATCTGCGCTACCGTCCGGCCATGGCAGCCCAGCAGCCAGTCGAAGCACAGGCTGGCCAGCACCAGGGCTTCATCGAACTGCAAGACCCGGGCGGCATAGTCGCGGAGTGCGTCGGACTGCCCGGTGAGCCACAGCAGGAAATCCCGGGCCGGCGGTGGGGTGCGCTTGCCGGCCATGAAACGGCGCCCCTGGGAAAAGACTTCTCCCTGCCACGGCTCAGGCCTTTCACCCCCCGAGAGCAGGCAGTTGGCCAGGGTCTCGCGGCTCGCGGAGTCACCCAGGAGGGCGGAAACCCAGTCGGCGGCGCGGCTCAGGTCATCGTCACCGAGCTGCCTGACCTGCTTGTCCAGAGCCAGCTGCCACACCTCGTCCGGCGCCGCAGCCAGGAACTGCCGGGCAATCCCGGCCCCCCGCTCGGTGGGGCGGCGCATGGCGTCGGTGAGCAGCGACGCCTCCAGGGCCGACGAGTAAAGGCCCCAGAGGCCTGCCTGGCGCTGATCATCAAGGATGCGGGCGTCGGGCCCGCTACCCAGGGGGACCGGAAAGCCCTGGCTGCGCAGGATCCGCCGCACGCCGATCACGCCGGGCAGCTTCTTCGCCACACGGGCCCGGGCGGTCAGCTGTTCGAAACGCTCGAAGGAGGCCCAGTCGGTCTGTCCGTTTCTGGCGTCCCCACAGAGATGAAAGCCCACCAGGGTGAGGATGAAGTTGTCCAGATGGGCGGTGACGGTGGTGAGGTTGCCCACCAGTCTGCGCCCCACGCGGGACCACAGCAGCTCGGCCCCCAGGGGGTCGCGGCTGCCGCGGGGGCGCAGGCTGTCGTCAAGCACTGTGAAGAAGAAGCTCATGGCGGAATTGCCCCCGGAGCGCAGGGGCCTGAGGTCTCGAAGGTCGGGGCAGGGCGGTGGCGGAGGAACGCGTAGGCAGAAGGCAGTCCGGAGGTTTAACGGATGCCGGGGGGATTTCTGAACCGGGTGCGGGGCGCGGGCGGAAGAGCCCGGGCTTCGGCAGGTGCTGCCGGAGAAAGACAGAAAAAAACCCGAGGGCCGCGAGGCGCTCGGGTTGAAATCCACACCAAAGGAGGAGGGTGGAGGAGACGATTCAAATGATAGATGAAAAAATTGTGCAATGCAGCATTTATTTCATCCAACACCCTCCTCACCGTGAAAATCGTCACGGCCTCACCACATCATGCCTCCTCAACCCGGGCTCCGGCGGCGGGTGGGGATGCGCCACACCACGATGGCGCCGATCACGCCCAGAGCCAGCACCAGGATCTGCAGCAGCGGCCGCCCGGAAAACTGCCAGGCCGACAGGATCACCATGCCACCCATGAGGGTGGTGGAGATCCACTTGACCTTCAGGGGCAAGGAGCGATTGGCCTCCCAGTCGCGTACCAGGGGGCCGAGATGCCGGTTGCTGATGAGCTTGTTGTGCAGACGCGGCGAGGAGCGGGCCAGGCAGGCGGCGGAGAGGAGAACGAAAGGCGTCGTTGGCAAACCGGGCAGGATGATTCCAAGCAGGCCGAGGAACAGGGCAATCAGCCCCGCAGCCGTGAGCAGGACACGCTGCAGGGTCGACAGGCCGGGCGACGCGGGGATCTCGGCGGTGGCGGGGGAGTCTTCCGGAGGGGGCATTGGCGGATTCGGGCAGGTCACAGGACACCTTACGGCGGCCCGGCCGGCAAGTATAGGACGGGTACCGCGCGGTGGACCAGCCCGGAGGGCCGCCGCCCTCAAGGTGAGGGCCGCAGGCTCGTCAGCGCCCGGTGGACAAGGGGCGAAAGGCGCGCGGCCCCATCGGGTGTATCGGCGAGGGTCAGCAGGGCGCCACGCATGCGCGGCTCCCAGAAGCGCTTGAGGTGGTCGGCCAGGTCGCGAACGGCCTGGTCCTGGTCGGGATTGATGCCCAGGGCGTCGCCGATCTGGTTGGCCATGCGCAGCACGTAGTCGGAGTTCATGGCAGTGTCAGCCTGCGTCGGTGGTGGCGGGTTTGAGAAAGCCCTGCTGCTGCTCGCGGCGGGTGGCAAAGCGCTGCTGCCACTCCGAAGGCTGGGCGCACAGGGTGACCTGCACCGCCGTCACCTTGTACTCGGGGCAGTTGGTGGCCCAGTCGGAGTTGTCGGTGGTGATCACGTTGGCACCGGATTCCGGGAAGTGGAAGGTGGTGTACACCACGCCGGGCTGGACCCGTTCGGTCACGGTGGCACGCAGCACCGTCTCGCCGGCCCGGCTGGCAATGCCGACCCAGTCGCCTTCGCGGATGCCCCGGTCTTCGGCGTCCACCGGGTGGATCTCCAGGCGGTCTTCGTCGTGCCAGGCCACGTTGGCGGTGCGGCGGGTCTGGGCGCCCACGTTGTACTGGCTGAGGATGCGCCCGGTGGTGAGGATCAGGGGGAAGCGGCGGGTGACCTTTTCGGTGGTGGGAACAAAAGGCGTGAGCATGAAGCGCCCCTTGCCACGGATGAAGCCCCCCACGTGCATGGTGGGCGTGCCCTCCGGCGCGGCCTCGTTGCACGGCCACTGGATGCTGCCCTTCGACTCCAGCAAGTCGTAGGTGACGCCGTGGAAGCTGGGCGTGAGGCGGGCGATCTCGGCCATGATCTCGGACGGGTGGCTGTAATGCATCGGGTAGCCGAGGGCATCCGCAAGGGCCAGGGTGGCTTCCCAGTCGGCCTTGCCGGCCAGCGGCGGCATCACCTTGCGCACCCGGGAGATGCGCCGCTCGGCGTTGGTGAAGGTGCCGTCCTTCTCCAGGAAGCTGGAGCCGGGCAGGAATACGTGGGCCCACTTGGCGGTCTCGTTGAGGAAGAGATCCTGCACCACCACGCATTCCATCTGCGCCATGGCGGCTTCCACGTGCTGGGTATTGGGGTCGGACTGGACGATGTCCTCGCCCTGGATGTAGATGCCCTTGAAGCTGCCGTCCAGCGCCGCCTCGAACATGTTGGGGATGCGCAGACCGGGCTCGGGGTCGATGCGTACCTTCCAGGCGTCCTCGAACAGGGCCCGGGTGGTGGCGTCGGACACATGGCGGTAGCCGGGCAGCTCGTGGGGGAAGGAGCCCATGTCGCAGCTGCCCTGCACGTTGTTCTGGCCGCGCAGGGGGTTTACGCCCACACCGGGGCGGCCCACGTTGCCGGTGACCATGGCCAGGTTGGCGATGCCCATCACGGTGGTGGAACCCTGGCTGTGCTCGGTGACGCCCAGACCGTAGTAGATGGCGCCGTTGCCGGCGCTGGCATACAGACGCGCGGCGGCGCGGATCTCGGCCGCTGGCACGCCGGTGATGCCTTCGGCGGCTTCCGGCGAGTTGTCGGGGCGGGACACGAATTCGCGCCAGGCCTCGAAGGCCGGGCCTTCGCAGCGTTCGGCCACGTAGGCGTCAGCCACCAGCCCCTCGGTGACGATGGTGTGGGCGAGGGCATTGACCATCGCCACGTTGGTGCCGGGCAGCAGCTTGAGGTGATGGGCCGCGGCCACGTGGGGCGAGCGCACCAGGTCGATGGCGCGGGGGTCGATGACGATGAGCTTTGCCCCCTGGCGGATGCGCTTCTTGAGCAGGGAACCGAACACCGGGTGGCCGTCGGTGGGGTTGGCCCCCATCACCACCACCACGTCGGCCTGGAGCACGGAGGCGAAGTCCTGAGTGCCGGCCGATTCCCCCAGGGTCTGCTTGAGCCCGTAGCCGGTGGGCGAGTGGCAGACCCGGGCGCAGGTGTCCACGTTGTTGTTGCCGAAGGCGGTGCGCACCAGCTTCTGCACCAGGTAGGTCTCTTCGTTGGTGCAGCGGCTCGAGGTGATGCCGCCCACCGCGCCACGGCCATACTTGGCCTGGATGCGCTTGAACTCGCCGGCGGCATAGGTGAGGGCTTCGTCCCAGCTCACCTTTTGCCACGGTGCGTCCACGCTGGGGCGGATCATCGGGGTGGTGATGCGGTCGGCGTGGGTGGCGTAGCCCCAGGCGAAGCGGCCCTTAACGCAGGCATGGCCGGCGTTGGCGCCGCCATCCTTGGCCGGCACCATGCGCACCACCTGGTTGCCCTTGACCTCGGCCTTGAAGGAGCAGCCCACCCCGCAATAGGCGCAGGTGGTGGTGACGCTGCACTCGGCCTGGCCGAGCTGGATCACCGATTTTTCGGTGAGGGTGGCGGTGGGGCAGGCATTGACGCAGGCGCCGCAGGACACGCACTCCGAATCCATGAAGGATTCGCTCTGCCCCGGCGACACGCGGGAATCGAAGCCCCGACCGGAAATGGTGAGGGCGAAGGTGCCCTGGGTCTCCTCGCAGGCGCGCACGCAGCGGTTGCAGACGATGCACTTGGCCGGGTCGTAGCTGAAGTAAGGGTTGGACTCGTCCTTGCAGGCGTCGGTGAAGTGGTTGTCGCCCTTGAAACCGTAGCGCACCTCGCGCAGGCCGACCACGCCGGCCATGTCCTGCAGCTCGCAGTTGCCGTTGGTGGGGCAGGTGAGGCAGTCCAGGGGATGATCGGAGATGTACAGCTCCATCACGTTGCGGCGCAGGTCGGCGAGCTTCGGCGTCTGGGTGCGTACCACCATGCCGGCCTCCACCGGCGTAGTGCAGGAGGCCGGATAGCCCTTGCGGCCTTCCACCTCCACCAGACACAGGCGGCAGGAGCCGAAAGGCTCCAGACTGTCGGTGGCA
The DNA here is from genome assembly GCF_023150065.1 of Zoogloea sp. Classification (GTDB taxonomy): domain Bacteria; phylum Pseudomonadota; class Gammaproteobacteria; order Burkholderiales; family Rhodocyclaceae; genus Zoogloea. Next base: position 90,742 of record NZ_JAKLLN010000020.1, on the reverse strand, counting down.
CACAGCTTGGGGATGGCGCAGCCGCTCTGGCCGGCGGCGCGCATGATGCTGGTGCCGGCAGGCACGCACACGGGCTGGCCGTCGATGAGCAGGCTGACGGACGGCTCGCCGTCGCAGGCCGGGGTGCCGAAGTCGGTTTCGCGGGGCAGGGACATGGGGGCTTCCTTACTCGGCAGTGACCGGCACGATGCCGAAATCCTGCGGGAAATGGGTCAGGGCGGATTTGACCGGATACGGGGCCATGCCGCCCAGGGCGCACAGGGAGCCGTGGAGCATGGTGTCGCAGAGGGAATCCAGCAGGGCCACGTTGGCGTCCCGGGCCTCGCCGGCGATGATCCGGTCGATCACCTCGACGCCCCGGGTGGAGCCGATGCGGCAGGGCGTGCACTTGCCGCAGGATTCGGTGGCGCAGAACTCCATGGCGTAACGGGCCAGCTGCGCCATGTCGGCGCTGTCGTCAAAGGCCACCAGCCCGCCGTGGCCGATCATGGCGCCCATGGCGGCGTAGGTCTCGTAGTCCAGGGGCACATCAAACTGCGACTCCGGCACGAAGGCGCCCAACGGGCCGCCCACCTGCACGGCGCGGATCGGCCGCCCGCTGGCCGAGCTGCCGCCGTAATCGAGCAGCAGCTCGCGCAAGGTGATGCCGAAGGCCTTCTCCACCAACCCCGGGTGGCGCAGGTTGCCCGCCAGCTGGAAGGGCAGGGTGCCGTGGGAGCGGCCCATGCCGTAGTCCCGGTAGAACGCTGCACCCCGGGCCAGGATCAGCGGCACGGCGGCCAGGCTCATCACGTTGTTGATCACGGTGGGCTTGCCGAACAGGCCCTGGATGGCCGGCAGCGGCGGCTTGAAACGCACCACGCCGCGCTTGCCCTCCAGGCTCTCGAGCATGGCGGTCTCTTCACCGCACACGTAGGCGCCGGCGCCCAGGCGCACATCCAGCTCGAAGGCCCGGCCGGAGCCCGCCACGTCCTGCCCCAGCCAGCCTGCCTCGCGGGCCAGCGCGATGGCCTGCTGCAGGGTGTGGAAGGCGTGGGGGTATTCGGAGCGCAGGTAGATGTAGCCTTGGGCGGCACCGACCGCCAGGCCAGCGATGGCCATGCCCTCGATCAGGCAGTAGGGGTCGCCTTCCATCAGCATGCGGTCCGAGAAGGTGCCCGAGTCGCCCTCGTCGGCGTTGCACACCACGTATTTGGTGGGGCCGGCGGCGTGGAGCACGGTGTTCCACTTGATGCCGGTGGGGAAGGCCGCGCCGCCGCGACCGCGCAGCCCGGAATCGGTGACTTCCTTGACGATGGCCGCGCCGTCCATCGTCACGGCCTGCCTGAGCCCCTCGAAGCCGCCGTGGGCCAGATAGTCGTCCAGGGACAGGGGGGCGGTGATGCCAACCCGGCGGAAGGTGAGCCGCTCCTGCCCCGCAAGGAAGGGAATGTGCTCGGTGAGGCCGTGCCCCAGGCGGTGCATGCCGCCGGTGTGAAAGCCGGCATCGAAGAGGGCAGGAACGTCGGCAACCGTCACCGGGCCGTAGGCCAGGCGCCCGGCAGGGGTCTCGACCTCCACCAGCGGCTCCAGCCAGTAAAGCCCGCGGGAGCCATTGCGGATCAGCTCCACCTCGATGCCGCGGGCGGTGGCCTCGTGCGCGATGACCTGGGCGACCTCATCGGCACCCACGGCGAGGGCGCCGGAATCCAGGGGCACAAAGATGCGGATGCCGCCTAGCGTGCTGGTGGCCTGCGGCGCATCGGCCGGGCGGGCTGGCCCGGCCCTCAGCCCGTCGACGAGGGCGTCGAAGCCCTCGCAGCTGACCCGCCCGAGGATCTCGTCGCCGACGCGGATGGACGGCGAACAGGCGCAATTGCCCAGGCAATACACCGGCTCCAGGCTGATCGCACCGTCGGCGGTGGTTTCATGCCAGTCGATGCCCAGGCTGCGCTTCGCGTGTGCCTCCAGCGCTGCGCCTCCCCGGGCCTGGCAGGACTCGGCGCGGCACACCTGGACCACCGTGTGCCCCGGGGGCGTGCTGCGGAAGTGATGGTAGAAGCTGATCACCCCATGGATCTCGGCCCGGCTCTGGTTGAGAGCGGTGGCGATCAGGGGCACCGCCTGTGCCGGCACCCAGCCGATCGCATCCTGGATGGCATGGAGGATGGGCAACAGCGCACCGGGGCGGGAGGCGTGGGCATCGAGTGCGCGCTGGATCGCCTCGCGTGCGGTCTCGCTCAGGGAAGGGGATGTGATGTCGGCCTGGGGCATGGCATTCCTTGATCAGGGCAGCAGGCTGGGCGCGCTGCGGATTCATCAAGGATGGTATGCCCCTGCTCCGGGCGGGGGAATCAGGAAATATCGAAGATGTGTTCGGCTGGAGCGAAGGTGCCCGCCACTCAGCGCCAGGGCGCGCTGGCTTCCACCAGATCGGCGATGTCACGCTCGAGGGCATCAAGGCGTTCATCCAGCGCGGTCTCGCCCTGGTCGATGGCCTGCTCAAGGGCTCGGGCAGCGGCCATCAGGTCGAGCGCGCAGAGGAAGCCGGCGTTGCTGCCCAGGGTGTGCATGCGTCGCGCGGCGGCTTCCCGGTCATCCGCGGCCAAGGCCTCACGGGTCTGGGCGACCGCCTCGGTGTTGTCATGCACGAAGAGTTCGAGCAGACCGATGAACATGTCCCGGTCACGGCTCAGGCGCTGGCTGGCCCTTTCGCTGTCGATGCCGGCGATCTCCGGAAATGCCTCGACGGCGGCGGGCTCGACCCGGGCCGGGGGCAGGGAGACGGCCTGGCGGGGCTGGATCCATTTCGACAGCAGCACGGCCATCTGTTCGAGGTCCATGGGCTTGGCCAGCACGTCGTCGGCACCGGCGGCCCGGGCAGCGGCTTGCTGGTCGTCGCGCACACCGGCAGTAAAGGCGATGATGGGCAGTTCGATCATGCCGAGCTGGCCGCGGATCATGCGGGTGGCGGCGAGGCCATCCATGACCGGCATCTGCACGTCCATCAGCACCGCGTCGAAGCGCTCCGGCCTGGTCTGAAGCAGCTGCACGGCCTGCAGGCCATCGGCGGCCAGGGTGGCGGTGGCGCCTTCCAGGTGCAGGGCGCGCTCCACCAGATCCCGGTTCATGGCGCTGTCGTCCACCACCAGCAGATGGGCGCCCACCAGGCGCGGGCCGGCTGGCGCCCGCGGCGCAGCGGCCGCCAGGGTGCTGCCTGCTTCGCTTTCACTGCCCCGGGCGAAGGGGAGCTCGAACCAGAAGCTGCTGCCCTGACCGATCTGGCTTTCGGCACCGATGGCCCCGCCCATCAGCTCGACCAGGCGCTTGCAGATGGACAGGCCCAGCCCGGTGCCGCCGAAGCGGCGGCTGATGCCGGCGTCGGCCTGGGCAAAGGGGGCAAACAGGCGGGCCAGGGCATCGGGGGCGATGCCGATGCCGGTGTCGCGTACCTCAAAGCGCAGCCGCAGTTCCGTGGCGCTGCTCTCCAGGGTATTGACGTGCACCGCCACCTCGCCCTGCTCGGTGAACTTGATGGCGTTGCCGGTGAGGTTGAACAGCACCTGCTCCAGGCGCAGCCCGTCACCGAGCAAGGGGCCGAGGCGGTTTGAGGGGGCTTCAAGGCGCAGGGACAGGCCCTTGCTGCGGGCCACCTGGCCCATCAGGCTGTCCAGATTGGCGAGCAGGGCGGGCAGGTCGAAGGGGCGCGATTCGATGCGCAGCTGGCCGGCCTCGATCTTGGAGAGGTCGAGGATGTCGTTGAGGATGGCGAGCAGGGACTGGCCGGCGCTGCGGATGCGCTCGACCATGTCACGCTGGTTGTCGGCGAGGGGTTCGCGTTCGAGCACCTGGGCCAGGCCGAGCACCGCGTTCATGGGGGTGCGGATCTCGTGGCTCATGTGGGCCAGGAACTCGCTCTTGGCCGAGTTGGCGGCCTCGGCGGCGTCGTAGACCTGGCGCAGCTCGTGCTCGTAGCGCTTGCGCTCGCTGATGTCGCGGATCACCCCGAGGATCTCCACGAAGTGCCCGTCAGTGCCCAGCAACGGGCTGGCGGTGACGTCGGTCCACACCGTGGAGCCATCCTTGCAGCGGTGTTCCAGCTCGCCCCGGAAGGGCTCCGGCGGCAGCCCCTCGGCCAGGTTGGCGTGCAGCCGGGCAAAGTAGGCCCGGGCGATGACGAGGGATTCCGGGGTGAGGGCGTCTTCCATGGATTGCTCCATGACCTCGTCGGTGGTGTAGCCGCGCAGCTTTTCGACGGAGGGGCTGACGTAGGAGTAGCGCCCCTCCAGGTCCATGGTCAGGATCACGTCGATGGCATTGTCGGCGAGCAGACGGTGGCGCTCCTCGCTGATGCGCAGGCGCTCTTCCATCATGCGCCGGGCGGTGATGTCCTCGACAATGGCCAGGTAGCGGGGGGCCTCTTCGGTGTCCACCTGCACCGGGGCGCAGGTGACGCTGGCCCACACCACCGAGCCGTCCGGACGCAGATAGCGCTTGTTCAGGCGGTAGCCGCTGATCTCCTTGCGCCCCATGCGGGCGATCTGCTCGAGCGTCTCGTTGATGTCGTCCTGATGGGTCAGGCGTACCGGATCGAGGCCGGCGAGAGCCTCCGGCCGGCGACCGACGATCTCGGCGTAACGTGAGTTGGTCTCGGTGATGCAGCCGCTGCGCGAGTCGAGCAGGGCCACCCCCAGGGGGGCCTGCTCGAAGATGACCCGGAAGCGGGCCTCGGCGGCCCGCTGGGCCTGCAAGGCCGCAAACTCCTGGCGCTCCCGGTTGCGACGCCACAGCAGGTAGCTCGCCGAATACACCAGCAGCAGGCCGAAGCCCACCACCAGCGCGGTGGCCCAGGCCATGGTACGGATACCGGCGTAGGCCTCGGTTTCGTCGATTTCGGCAAGCATCAGCCAGGGGGTCCCGGCCACCGCGGCGGCGTAGGCGAGCACGGGTACGGCACGATAGTCACGACCACCCTCGAGGATCCCGTGTTCACCCTTTACCGCCCGGGCAGCGGGCAGGTCGGGGGCATCCAGGGGCCGGGTCAGCGTCAGGGCTGCGTCGTGGCGGTGACGCAGGGGCGTGAGGAAGCGCACCCCCTCGCCATCCCGCCGGACCAGGTAGGTCTCGGCCGTACGGGTGGGGACCGGCCAGGATTCGACGAGTGGGTACAGCGCCTTGTCTGCCCGCCAGGTGAGATAGACCACGCCCCGCGGTGTGCCCCCGGCGCCGCCGATGGGCGCGAGGATGCCGTAGATCACCTGGCCATGGCTGTCCCGGTGCAGGTCAACGAGTTCGATGCGCGGTTGCTGCAGGATGCTGCGGACCTGCCCGGCATGGTTCCGAAAATCGGCCTCGCCGACGATCAGGGACGGCTTGCCGTCCCCATCCAGCACCGCCAGCCCGCTCCAGCCCCGTACCCGTACCAGCTCGGCCATGAGGAACTGCATGCGCTCCAGGATCGCGGCATTGCGGCGACCGCCGTCCAGCCATTGGCCGTAGAGCATTTCAAGCTGGGAATGCCGGGAGAAGTAGAGGCCGGCGTCAATGCGGGTGGCGCCGAGTGCCACTTCGATCTGCTGCCGCTTCTGCTCGGCGATGACCGCCAGGGTACGGTGGGTCTCGCGGCGGATCTCCTCGCTCAGGTAGCGGTAGCCCACGCTGCCGATCATGCCGATCAGTAGGGAAAGGACGATCAGGGGAAGCGCGAAACGCAGCCATTGTCTGGACGTCTTCGCAGGAACCCCGATCGCCTGGAGGCCGGGTTCCTTCACCACTGGAGCTTGATCACTGAATGCAAGAGGGAGTGCGGCTTAGCGCCGGATTCCAGCTTTGGCCGACAGCCTGCGGAACCGGATCTACTAACAAAGAGGTATAAGGCCGTAATTTTGCACCAACACAGTGCGTCAGTCCATGGTTTTGCCATGTTTGGCTGATTTGCCATTTGCACCTGCTCCAGAATAGGGCAGGTACCCGGGATGAGCCAGGGAAGCCTCACACGATACGGGTGCTGTCGTGCATGCCATGCCCAAGGGCCCGTGCTTCATTCATCAGGGCATCGACCATGGGTGAGCGAGGCTGCCGTTTGAGCACGAGCAGGCCGGTGGCCCATTCGACGACCGGTTCGCGCAGATCGAACACCCGGGTGCCGGCGGGAACGCCGATCAGATCCAGCACCGCCCGGGGGACGATGCTCGACCAGTGGCCGGCGCTGACATGGGCCAGGATGCTGATGATGGAGTCGGTCTCCAGGGTCGGCCGGGGCTTCTGGCCCAGGCTGGCAAAGACCGCATCGATGGTCTGACGGTTGTGCATGTTGGGGGTGAGCAAGCCGAGGGGAATCTGCGCCGCCTCCTGCCAGGTGACGCAGTCACGCCCCTCGAACGGGCCGCTCTGGGGCGTCAGCAAGACGTGGTTCTCGCACCACAGGGGCTGTGCCTCCAGCTCCGGACTCCTGGATTCCAGATAGGCGATGCCGCCGTCCAGTTCGAAGCCGCGCAGCCCGGCCAGGATCTGCTGGGTGCTCATGGACAGCACTTCCACATCCACCAGCGGGTGCCGGCGGGAAAACGCCGCCGTCAGCGTAGCCACGGCGGTGAGGCCGGTGGGGATCACCCCCAGGCGCAGACGCCCGGTGAGTCCGTCCTGCATCTGGGCGAGTTCCTGGCGCAAGCCCTCGGCGCGGGCGGCCATCTGGCGCGCGCACTCGAGCACCCGCTCTCCCTCCGACGTCAGCCCTGAAAACTGCTGGCCCCGCTCCACGATGGTGACACCCAGCTCCGACTCGATATCGCGGATAGCCGCCGACAGGGTCGACGCCGAGACATGGCAGGCCTCAGCGGCACGGCCGAAGTGCTTCTCCCGGGCGAGGGCGATGAGATAGAGGTACTTGCGGGCGATCATGGAGAGAGCCTGACGGCAAACAACGAAACCGAAGGGCCGTAGCCCCCCGTGGAGCACGGACTCATGACCACTGTTTCAGAAACGCGAGGAGGGCTTCCCGGCGGGCCGGCGACAGTCGGCGATAAACGGCCTGAAGATGGCGCTCATCCTCGGGCAATTCTCGCTCGACCCGGTATTCACGCTGGCTTTCCTGGACTTCCGGTGTGAAATTGCGGGGGCCCCGCCCGGTGACGATCCATTCGAACCACACGTCCAGTTCCACGGCCAGCGTGCGCAGATTGTCCACAGAGGGTTCGGTCTTGCCATTTTCCCAGTCGGACACCGTGGGCTGCGAAACCCCTAGCCTGCGCGCCAGCTCGCTCTGGCTGAGCGTCTTTTCTTCCCTCGACTCCCGGATTCTGTTTCCGATTTTCATGGGTCAAAAATATAGGTAAAACCTATAAACAGGAAATAAGTTTGACCTATTGACCTTCCCATGGCTCAAGCCTATATTTGCATACGCATAAAGGATAAGCACAAGTCATCAATGACACCCCTGCGTCGCGCCCGTAGAAGGATAGGAATAACCCAGTCGACACTCGCCCTGGCGGCCGGCGTGAGCCAGGCGCACATTTCCGCGGTCGAAACCGGGCTGTGCCGGGCGTCTGCCGAGCTCGCCGAACGGCTCGTGTGCGTGATCGGCCCCTCCCTGATCAGCGAGGCTGAGATCCTCTATCCCGAGCGTTTCCCCGGCCCGGAGGGTGGAGCCTGAATGCGCAAACAGGCATCCATGCCCCGGTGGCCCGGAGAGTCACACCTCATGGCGCCGGCGTGGTCACCAGCGCATGCATCCCTGCGCGCCAGGCATCTGTTCTCCGATGCCTGCAATGGCATGCTGATCGTCAGCCCGCGCGGCATGATCCTCGAGGCCAATGCAGCCTTCTGCCGGGCCACGGGCTATCTTCCTGCCGAAGTGCGGGGCCGCACGCCCGAATTCCTGAAGTCCGGTGCCTACGCGGCCGATTTCCATGCCTGCCTGTGGCAGTCCCTGCGAAACGCCGGGATCTGGCGTGGGGAGTTGGTGACGCGCCGCAAGGACGGTTCCCTGGCGACCGATTTTCTGACTGTCGGCGCTGTCCGCAACCGCATCGGGCAACTGACCCATTACATCTGCGTATTCTCCGATATCGAAGCTCTGAAAGAGCGTCAGCGTCGCCTCGAGAAGCTGGCCTACTTCGACTCACTGACCGGCCTGCCCAATCGCATGCTGCTGATGGACCGCCTGGGTCAGATGTGTGCAGCCGCCCAGCGGCACGGGCGACAAGTGGCGGTGTGCTATCTGGACGTCGATGGGTTCAAGAGAATCAACGACCGTCTTGGCCATCACGTCGGTGACAGCGTGCTTGTAGAGGTGGCCAGGCGCTTGAACCGTGAGGTTCGCAGTGGCGACACGGTAGCGCGCCTTGGTGGGGACGAGTTCGTCATGCTCTTTGCGGAGCCTGGTACCGTTGCCGACATCCAGGCGGTGCTTGATCGCATCCTCGACAGCCTTGCGGCGGCGCCCCTGGCGCAGGAGCCGGCAGGGCTTTCGGCCAGTGTCGGGGTCACCCTTTTTCCGATGGACGATGGCTGCCCCGATACCCTGCTGCGCCATGCCGACACGGCCATGTATCAGGCCAAGCGCTCCGGGCGGGCAGCCTACTGTTTCTTCTATCCGCTGGGCGGCAGCACTCCCGATTCCGACACCCCCTTCGCCGAAAGGCGGGTGGATTTCCCGATCTGCAGTTAGAGAGGGGCCGGGGGCGGCTTACCCGGCGGGGGTGATCAGGAGTTTGCCCGTCACCCGGCGTTCAGCAAGCACCCTGAGTGCTTCACCCGCCTGTTCGATAGTGTAGCGGCCGTGGATGGGTGGAACGAGGGTGCCATCGGCAATGCCCGCCAGAATCGCGGCAACCTGGGCACGGCAGGCATCCGGCTCGCGACGCAGAAACTCGTCCCAGAACACGCCGGACAGCTCGCACCCCTTGAGCAGGAGCAGGTTGGCAGGCACCCGGGGAATGTCACCGGCAGCAAAACCGATCACCAGCACCCGGCCACGCCAGGCCGTGGCCCGCACCGCGGCCTCGGTAAAGGCGCCGCCCACCACGTCGATCACCACGTCAGCCCCCCGGCCCGCCGTGGCGGCCTTTACGGCTTCCTTCAAGTCGGCTTCGCGGTAGTTGATGCCGACCGCAGCCCCAGCCTGCTGACACAGGGCGAGCTTGTCGGCGGTGCTGGCCGCGGCGATCACCGTGCAGCCCGCGGCCCTGGCGATCTGCACGGCAGCGAGTCCGACGCCGCCAGCTGCCCCCAGCACCAGCACCGTCTCGCCGGCCTTCATGCGCCCCCGGTCGTAAAGGGCGAACCAGGCCGTGGCGTAGGCCACCAGGGCTGCCGCCGCCTGGTCGAAGGAGACCGCATCGGGCAGGGGGAAAACCTGGCTTGCCCGGGCACGGGCCTTTTCGGCATAACCACCGAAGGAGTTGAAGGCGAGCACCCGCTGCCCTGCATGCAAGCCACTCACCCCGGCGCCCAGGGCCGCGATGGTGCCCGCGAACTCACCCCCCGGAGAGAAGGGAAGGGTCGGACGGATCTGGTATCGGCCCTGCACGATGAGGGTGTCGTAGTAGTTAACACCTGCGGCCGCCACGTCGATGATCACCTCGTCGTCGGCTGGCCGGGGCTCGGGCAGATCACCCGGGCCGTGGGTTTCGAGGGAGCCAAAAGCATTACATATATAAGCACGCATGGAGGAAGTCCTGATCGGTGGAGCGGGGGAGGGCGCGTTTGCCCTGCTGGCAAGGGACAACACCGGCCAAGTGCATTGATCATCTGGCGGGTGGTCTGACCCCCGTAATGTGCCCCGCGTCCGGGGGCAAAAATACGGGGTCAGCGATAAAAACAACTAAATGCATCGAAAGGCTTCCAATTTCTCCGAGCGTGTGTATAATCTCGGTCTCTCAAGTGCGCCCGTAGCTCAGTTGGATAGAGTACTTGGCTACGAACCAAGGGGTCGTGGGTTCGAATCCTGCCGGGCGCGCCAGACACAAAAGAAGGGGACTGTGGAAACACGGTCCCCTTCTTTTTTGCGTTCATCCCTCATCGCTTCATCCGCCTCCGGACAACCCTATCGGCAAATGTGTCGTATGACACGGTGCCATGCCTTCAGACTTAAAGTTTCCCGGGAATGCGTCGTCAATACGAGGACGACATTCTTTCAGGACTGAAGCTCTGAACGCGCCGCCCTCCCTTGCTGCAGCCGGACCGATCAAGCTCGACGTGCTTGCCCTGCAGGCGGCGATGGTGTCCCACGACCGCCTGGGAGAGTCTGCGACAGCCTTTGCCTCCGAACTCGCGACCCGTCTGGGCTGCGAGCGCGTTTCGGTGGGTTTTGTCGAGGACCACTTCAGCCGGGTGGTGGCCTTGTCCCACGGTACCATCGGCGCGAACGGAACCGAAATGCTGCGGGTGATCGGCGCAGCGATGGATGAGTCCATTGAACAGGCCGCCACTGTCATGCTGCCGCCCCCCGCTGACCATGTGCCACAGATCGTGCTGGCCCATGAGGAGCTTCTGCGCCGGGACGGGGGGATGGTTTGCACGCTGCCACTGGCGGTAAAGCAGCAGCTGGTGGGGGCGGTGCAGCTCCAGTTCCGCGAGCCCAGGCCTGTACCGCCCGAACAACTTGCCGACTGGGAGCATGCCGTCGCCCTGCTGGGGCCCGTGCTGCATTTCATGCGGCGCAGCGAGCGGCCGTGGCGCAAGCGCCTGCGTGACCGTGCGCAACGCATCCGGGCAGACCTGAGCGCCCCCGGCAACGGACGCCTGCGACTTGGCCTCGCCGGGCTGGTGCTGGTGCTGGGCGTTCTGGTGGCCGTGCCCATGGAGTACCGGGTAGGCGGAAATGCCCGCGTGGAGGGCGCCATCCAGCGGGTGCTGGTGGCGCCAGCCGATGGCTTCATCCGCCAGAACCACGTCAGGCCGGGGGATCAGGTCAAGGCCGGCCAGGTTCTCGCCGAGCTGGCCGAACAGGATCTGCAGCTCGAACGCAACAAGTGGCGCAGCGAGCTCGCCCAGCACGAGAACAGTTACGCCGCCGCCATGGCCCGGGCCGACCGGACGCAGCTGGTCATCAGCCAGGCCCGTGCCGATGAAGCACGGGCACAGCTGGCCCTGGTGGACGAGCAGCTCGGCCGCATCCGCCTGGAAGCCCCGTTTGACGGAATCGTGATCCGCGGCGACCTGAGCCAGTCCCTCGGGGCACCGGTCCAGCGGGGTGATGTGTTGCTGACCATCGCCCCGAAGGATCGCTTTCGGGTCATCGTTGAAGTGGATGAGCGGGACATCTCCCGGATCCGGGTGGCCCAGCAAGGCAGCCTGGCGCTGTCGGCCCTGCCCTGGGATACCTTGCCCCTGCGGATAAGCCGGATCACCCCGCTGGCCAGCCCGGTAGAGGGAAAAAACGTCTTCGAGGTGGAGGCCGCCCTGGACGAGCAGCCCGACAGCCTGCGCCCGGGCCTGCGCGGCGTGGCCCGCATCTCGGTGGGAGAAGCGCCGCTGCTGTGGGCGTGGACCCACCGCCTGACCGACTGGTTGCGCCTCAAAGCCTGGGGCCTGTGGGGCAGCTAGCATGAGCGGCAGCGTCTTCAGCAGCCAGTGGTACCGGGTCGCCGGCCTTCACCCCCGGCTGCGGGCCCAGGTGCGGGTGACACGCCAGATCTATCGCAACGAGGTCTGGCACGTTCTGGCCGATCCGGTCAGCGGGCGCTTTCATCGCATGAATGCCGCTGCCTACGCCTTTGTCGGGCGCTGCGACGGGCTGCATACGGCCGATCAGATCAGCGAGGCCCTGCTGGCCCATGCCCCCGACTCGGCCCTGACCCAGGACGAGATCGTGCGTCTGCTGGTCCAGCTCAATCAGCGGGGCCTGATCCAGTGCGAGCTGACCCCGGATGTGGAAGCCATCTTCCACCGGGAAGAGCAGCTCCAGCGCCAGCAGCGTCGTCTGGCGATCAACCCCCTGTCTTTCCGGGTCCGGCTCGGTGACCCCACCTCCTTGTTGCAGCGCTTCGATCCTTGGCTGCGCCTCTTGTTTTCGTGGCCGGTGCTGATCTTCTGGATGCTGCTGATCCTGATGGGCGTGACCACGGCAGCGATGAACTTTTCGGAGCTGTCCCTGCAGGTGCGCACCTGGATGGGCACACCACGCTTCCTGCTGATGGCCTGGCTGGCCTACCCCTTCATCAAGGCCGTCCACGAGCTCGGGCACGGCCTGGCCATCCGGCGCCTGGGCGGCGAAGTCCACCAGATGGGCGTGAGCCTGCTGCTGCTGATGCCGGCACCCTTCGTCGATGCCTCCGCGGCTTCAGCCTTCCGTTACGCCAGTCAGCGCCTGATGGTCAGCGGGGTGGGGATCCTGGTGGAGCTGGTCATCGCGGCCCTGGCCGTCATTCTGTGGGTGCTCGTCGAGTCCGGCGCGGTGCGGGATCTGGCCCTGGTGGTGGCCTTCATCTGCGGCATATCCACCCTGGCCTTCAACGGCAATCCGCTGCTGCGCTTCGACGGCTATTACGTGCTCTGCGATGTGCTCGATCTGCCCAATCTGGCTCCCCGCAGCCAGGCCTGGTGGCGTTATGTGATCTTCAACCGGCGCCTGGGCCTGGCCGAGTTCGCCTCGCCGGAGCCGGGGAGGGGGGAGCGCTTCTGGCTCTACCTCTACGCGCCGGCTTCGGCCATCTATCGGCTCGGCCTGTCGATCGCGATCGTGGCCTGGATCGGCAGCTGGTCAATGCCCCTTGGACTGATCGCCGGTGCCGGCCTCGCCTTTGCGCTGCTGGTGTGGCCGGTCTACCGCTTCTGGCGCCGTCTGCTCGCCATGGCATTGCCGACACCGGTGCGCCAGCGTGCCCTGACGGGGGCGATGGCCCTGAGCGTCGGCGCCCTGGCCCTGTTCTGTCTGGTGCCGCTGCCATTTTCCACGGTAGGCCGTGGCGTGGTGTGGGTGCCCGAACAGGCACAGCTCCGCACTGGCACCGATGGCTTCATCGAGCATCTGGATGCCGCCCATGGCGAACAGGTGGTGGCCGGGCAGGTTCTGGTGCGCATGTCCGACAGCCGCCTGGTGGCCGAGGCGCTCAAGCTGCGCAGCCAGCTCGAAGCCCTCGACGTGGACCTCTACCAGGCCATGCTGCGGGACCCGGTCAAGGCACGCAATGTCGAAGAGGAGGTGGCACGCCTGCGCGCCCAGCTGCACCGTGTCGAAGAGCTGCAAAGCCTGCTGGTGCTGCGCGCTGGTGTCTCCGGGCGCCTGGTGATGCCCCGGCAGGCGGACGTGCAAGGCGCGTTCGTGCCCCGCGGCGCCTTGCTCGGCCACATCCTCACGGGGGAGGCAGCGACGGTGCGGGTGGCCGTGGAACAGGACGAGGCCGCACTGGTCCGCGGTGAAACCCGAGCCGTCTCGGTGCAACTGGCCGAGGCGCCGGGTGAGCCCCGCGCCGGGCACCTGTTGCGGGCGGTACCGGCTGCCACGGAGAAGCTGCCCAGCGCGGCGCTTGGTGAACACGCCGGCGGGGACATCGCCGTGGATCCCGCTGACAAGGATCATCAGCAGGCCGTTGCACCGGTCTTCATCTTCGATATCGGTGTCGACGATACCGTGCTCGAGCGGGCAGGGGGCAGGGCCTGGGTGCGCTTCGAACACGGCTCGGCCCCCCTCGCGATGCAGTGGGGTCGGCGCCTCAGGCAGCTCTTCCTGCGACAGTTCCACCCCAGTTCATGAACATCCACCTGAGCTCACGCATGCCTCTGCCCGGGCTGGTCTGGGGTACCTATCCGGAACGGCGGGAGCCGCCGCCGATCCGCTGGCCCTGGGCCCGGGCTCCCTACCCGCGCCAGGTATCCGCGGTGCGCCGGGCCATGGATGACTGGCAGGGCCTCGATGACAATGCCTACACCACCCGCTTGCGCAGCCTGCGGGCCCACATCGGCCGTGACGGCCTGACACCCCGACGCACGGTTGAAGCCCTGGCCGCGGCGGCCGAGGCGGCCCGCCGGGGGCTCGGCCTGCAGGCTTACGATACCCAGATCCACGCCGCGCTGATCATGCTCGACAACCGCCTGGCCGAGATGGCGACGGGCGAAGGCAAGACCCTGGCGGCGGCCCTGGCGGCCAGCGTCGGGGCCCTGGCCGGAACGCCCGTGCACGTGCTCACGGCAAACGACTACCTGGTGGAACGCGACGCCACCCTGCTTGCCCCCCTGTACACCTGCCTCGGCCTGCACGCCGGTTTTGTCACCAGCCCGATGAGCGAGGCCGAGCGCCGCGCCGCCTATGCCGCACCGATCTGCTACGTGACCGCCCGGGAAGTGGTTTTCGATTACCTGCGGGACGGGCAGCGGCGGGGCTTCGTGCGGGCCGACCTGCAACGCCGCAACGCATCCCAGCACCGCGGCGAAGCCCTGCTGAGGGGCTTGTGCATGGCCCTGATCGATGAGGCGGACAGCCTGCTGATCGACGAGGCCATGACCCCCTTGATCCTCTCCCGCCAGGTACGCGGTGGCGCTGCCCGGGCGCTCACCTGGCAGGCCTGGGCCCTGGCCGGCGAGCTCGTGGCCGGGCAGGATTTCACCCCCGTCCCGGCGGCCATGCGCGTCAACCTGACATCCGCCGGGAGCGCCCGGCTGGCGGCGCTGTGCGCTGCGCTGGGCGGGCGCTGGCGCTCCCGTCGCCTGCGCGAGGAGGTGGTATGCACCGCCCTGGCCGCCCGGCATGTCTACCTCCGGGACGTGCACTATCTGGTCCGGGACGGGCAGGTGGAGATCGTGGACGACGTGAGTGGCCGCGCTGCACCGGGCCGGGTGTGGTCCCGGGGGTTGCACACCTTTGTGGAGCTGAAGGAAGGCTGCCGACCCACGCCGGATACCGAAACCCTGGCCCAGATCACTTATCAACGCTTTTTCCCCCGCTACCACCGCCTCGGCGGCATGAGCGGCACCCTGCACGAGGTGCGGGGAGAGCTGCGGGAAATCTACGGGCTGGATGTGGTGTGCGTTCCATCGCGGCGGCCGAACTCAAGGAAGTCCCTTGCCTGCCGTATATATGACACGCGTCGTACCTTGTGGGGTGCCGTCACCGAGAGGGTTTCCGAATGTCATGCCGCAGGTCGCCCGGTTCTGATCGGGACGGCGTCGGTTGCGGAGTCCGAGAGCCTGTCTGCCTGCCTGACGGTAGCGGGCATCCCCCACAGCCTGCTGAATGCCCGCCATGACGCGCGCGAAGCGGCCATTGTGGCGCTCTCCGGTGAGCCCGGGCAGGTCACTGTGGCGACCAATATGGCAGGGCGCGGAACGGATATTCCCCTGGCTGCCGGTGTGGCAGCCGCAGGGGGTTTGCATGTGCTGAACTGCCAGTTCACCGCATCCCGGCGTATTGATCGCCAGCTCGAGGGGCGCAGCGCCCGCCAGGGCGACCCGGGGAGTGCGGAGCGCTGGATCAGCCTGGACACGCCGCGGGTCGGCGAAGTGTCCGGGCTGCTGGCCCTGACTCGCTGGGCGGGGCAGGGGAAGGACGGACGGATCGGACTGGGGCCGTGGCTGCTTGATGCGCTGCTGGGCCTGAACCAATGGAGGCAGAGCCGCCGGGAAAGGCGGGCTCGCCGAGCGCTTTTGGAGGCGGATCGTCAATGGGAGCGAGGGCTCTCGTTCGGCGGTCCCGGAGAATGAAGCTATGAACAGATGGTTTGCGGCCTGGGTGATATGGAGCTGCACGGGGCTGGCTGTCGCCGCGCCGTCGAGCTCCCCGGCGCCGGCCCTCGGATGTCTGATCGAACCGGACCGGGTGGCCGATCTGGGCAGCCCGGTCATCGGGGTGCTGGAGGGCCTGCGCGTCGATCGGGGCGATGTCGTGCGCAAGGGCCAGGTGCTGGCCATGCTGCGCAGCGACGTGGAACGCGCCACCGCCGAGGTGGCCCGGACCCGCGCCATGGCCGAGGCGGATCTCAATTCCGCCGAGGCGAACCGGGACTTTGCCCGCCAGAAGCTGAAGCGTGCCGAAGATCTGGTGGCGCGCAACTTCCTCGCCCAGCAGGCCCTCGACCAGGCCCGCACGGAGTTGCAGGTCAACGAGCAGAAATACCAGCAGGCCCGGGAGCAGCAGCGGGTGTGGGGGCGCGAACTGGGCGTCGCCCAGGCCCAGGTCGGGCTGCGCAGCATCCGCAGTCCCTTCGATGGCGTGGTGGTTGAGCGTTACCTCGCCCAGGGCGAGCGCGTCGAGGAAAAGCCGATCTTCAAGATCGCCCGCATCGACCCGCTGCGGGTCGAGGTGATTGTTCCGGCCGCACGCTTCGGCACCATCCAGACCGGGGATCTGGCCAGCGTCGCACCGGATCTGCCCAACACGCCCCCCCAGGAGGCGGCCGTGACCTTGGTGGACAAGGTGGTGGATGCGGCCAGCAACACCTTCCGGGTGCGCCTGCACCTGCCCAATCCCAACAACCGGCTGCCGGCCGGTCTGCGCTGCCGGATCACGTTTGCCGAGCCGGCCCAGCCCGCACCCGCAGCCGAACGCCGCCTGCAGGGCGGCCTGCGCCTGGAGGCGACGCTCAGTCCGGTACGACCAAAGCCGCGCCCCTGATGCCATGGACAGCCATCACCGACGCCGGGCGCTGATCGAGACCTTCGAGCAGCGCATTCTCTATTCTGCGGACCCGCTTCCGTCCCCTGCGCTTGCCTCGGCCCTGGTGGGCTTCGAACAGAACAGTGACGGCGCGACGGTAGATGGCGGCGGTGTCGAACTGGTGTTCGTGGATACCCGGACCCCGGATCTGCAACTCCTGCTGGATGACCTGGAAGCCCAGCGCCAGGCGGGTCGGGATCTGGAAATCATCCTGATCGACCAGGACGAGGACGGCATTGCCAGGATCTCCGATGCGCTGGCCGGGCATCACGATGTGGCCGCGGTGCACCTGGTGGGGCATGGCAGCGAGGGCCTGATCGAGCTCGGCGCGAGCCGGCTGGACATGGACGTGCTGCTGCGCCGGGCCGAGGAGATTGCCGGCTGGGGGGATGCCATCGTCGCTGGCGGGGACCTGCTGCTCTACGGCTGTGATGTGGCTGCCGGGAGCGACGGCGAAGCCCTGGTCACCACCTTGAGCCAGCTGACCGGCGCCGACGTGGCCGCCAGTATCGACACCACCGGGAGCGCGCAGCTCGGTGGTGACTGGGACCTCGAACGCCAGACCGGCGGCATCGAAGCCCAGCCCTTCGCCTCCGCCAGCCTGCAGGCCGAATGGGGCGGCGTGCTCGGCGTCGTCACCCAGGGTGGTGAAACCCTGGTCAATCAGAATACCGGCGGCAGCCAGGGCAATCACTGGTCGAGCAAGACGCTGGGCATGGACAGCAGCGGCAATTACGTCGTGGTGTGGATCGACGGATCCGGTGCCGACAGCAGCGGCCAGGGCATCTACGCCCGGCGCTACGACGTGAACGGAACGGCGCTGAGCAACGCCTTCCGGGTCAATACCTACACCTTCGACAACCAGCGCAACCCCCAGGTGGCCATGGCGGCCAACGGCAATTTTGTCGTGGTGTGGGAGAGCATGGGGCAGGACGGCAGCAACTACGGCATCTACGCCCAGCGCTACAACGCCAGCGGCGTGGCCCAGGGAAGCGAGTTCCGCGTCAACACCCTGACCACCGACGACCAGCGCGAACCCGCGGTGGCCATGGACGCCAACGGCAACTTCGTGGTCACCTACCAGGCATGGGCGTCGGGCAACAGCAGTTGGGGGGTGCTGGCCACCCGCTACAACGCCAGCGGTGTGGCCCAGGGGGCCGAGTTCGTGGTTAACACGACCCTCAATTTCGACCAGATGGAGCCCAGCATCGCCATGGACTCGGCGGGCAATTTCGTCATTGCCTGGCAAAGCTATGGTCAGGAAGGCGCCACCGACGGCATCTACGCCCAGCGCTACAACGCCAGCGGCGTGGCCCAGGGCGGCGAGTTCCACGTCAACACCACTACGGCGGACAACCAGAACCTTCCCACCGTTGCCATGGACAGCAGTGGCAACTTCGTCATCACCTGGGAAAGCAACGCCCAGGATGGCAGCCTCCAGGGGATCTACGGCCAGCGTTACGACAGCAGCGGCGTCGCCCAGGGGGGGGAGTTCCGCATCAACACCACCACAGCCAACGCCCAGCAGAACCCGGTGGTAACCATGACCGGTGGTGGCAGCTTTGCGGTCACCTGGCAAAGCACGGCCCAGGACGGCAACCTGGAGGGGGTATACATGCGTCTCTATGACGCATCGGGCAACCCCGTCACCGCCGAAACGCGGGTCAACACCACCACCACGGGCGACCAGTATTCGCCAAGCATCATCTCCAACCAGAACGGCCGAATGGTGATCGCCTGGCAGGGCAACGGCAGCGGCGATGGTGACGGCGTCTTCATGCAGCACTACACCTACGGCTTTCCGCCGGTGCTGACCCTGTCCACCGGCAGCGCCACCTACGTGGAGAACGCCGCCGGCCTGTCCGATGCCGGGGCCACGGTGACGGACCCCAACACCACCGTCTTCAATGGTGGCCAGCTCATCGTTCAGCTGACCGCCAACGGCACGGCGACGGATGAGCTGGGTATCCGCAACGACGGGGTCGGTGCGGGGCAGATCGGTGTGTCCGGCGCCAACGTCACCTACGGAGGGGGCATCATCGGCACCTTCAGCGGCGTGTTCGGCAACGGCAGTACGCCGCTCACAGTGACCCTCAATGCCAACGCCAGCGTGGCCGCCACCCAGGCCCTGGTAAGGGCGGTGACCTACCGGGACACCAGTGAAGCCCCCTCCACCCTGAGCCGCACCCTGCGCCTGACGCTCTCCGACGGCACCGGCTGGACCAGCGATCCGGCCACCATCACCATCGCCGTCGTGGCCCAGAACGACGCGCCCATCCACACCTTGCCGGGCCCCCAGAGCACCCCGATCAGCACGTCCCTGGCTTTCTCGTCGGCCAACGGCAACCTCATCTCGGTCAGCGACGTCGATGCGGGCAGCAGCAACCTGCAGGTCAGCCTGAGCGTCAACAACGGCACGCTCAGCCTGAGCCGCATCACCGGCCTGGGCTTCACCGCCGGCGACGGCACGGCGGACAGCGCGATGACCTTCACCGGCAGCCTGGCCGACATCAACGCGGCCCTGGACGGCCTGGTGTATGCCCCCACCGCCGGCTACAACGGCGCCGCCAGCCTGAGCATCGCCACCAGCGACCTGGGCAACACCGGCAACGGCGGAGTCCTCAGCGACAGCGACAGCATTGCCATTCAGGTGGGGGCGGTACGCTTCCAGCAGGATGTGGCCGGCTATACCGGCACCGTCGACACCTATGTCAGCGACGGGGCCACCGGCAGCAGCTTCGGCAACGCCACCACGGTGATCGTGGACGACGGCTCACCGGTCAATCAGGGCCTGCTGCGCTTCGACAGCATGTTTGGCAACGGGGCAGGGCAGATCCCCTTCGGCGCCACCATCAATTCAGCCTCCCTGTCTTTCTACGTCATCAACCGGGACGCTGCCGACACCGTGTCCCTGTACACCATGCTCGGGGCGTGGTCGGAGGCCTCGACCTGGGACAGCCTGACCTCAGGTGTGCAGATGAACGGCACCGAGGCCGCCAGTTCGCCCCTGAACACCTTCAGCGCCGGCGTGTCCGGCTGGAACACCATCAACGGGCTGGCCAGCTCGGTGCAGGTGTGGGCCGACAATGGCGCCAACCAGGGCTGGCTGCTGGCCTCGGCCAGCCCCGGTGCCGACAACTGGACCTTTGCCTCGTCGGAGTACGCCACGGTCAGCCTGCGGCCCTACCTGATCATTTCGTACACCGCGCCGGTCGCACCCACCATCACCAGCAACGGCGGTGGTGCGACCGCCAGCATCAACGTTGCCGAGAACACCACGGCAGTGACCACGGTGACCGCAAGCGACGTGGACAGCTCCGCCGCAGAACTGAGCTACAGCATCGTCGGCGGGGCAGACTCGGGCAAGTTCAGCATCAACGCCAGCACCGGCGTCCTGCGCTTCGTCACCGCCCCCAACTATGAGGTGCCCACCGATACGGGTACCAACAACGTCTACGACGTGATCGTCCAGGTCAGTGACGGCTTCCTGAGCGACACCCAGGCCATCGCCGTCACGGTGACGCCGGTGAATGACAACACACCGGTGATCACCAGTGACGGAGGCGGCGCAACGGCGGCCATCAGCCTGGCCGAGAACACCCTCGCGGTCACCACGGTGACCGCCACCGACGCCGATCTGCCCGCCCCCACGCTCACCTACACCATCATCGGTGGTGCGGACTCGGCCCGCTTTGCCCTCAACAGCAGCACCGGGCAGCTCAGTTTCGTGGCCGCCCCCAACTATGAATCGCCCACCGACGCCGGCGCCAACAACGTCTATGACGTGACCGTGCAGGTGTCGGATGGCATCAACACCGACACCCAGGCAATTTCGGTCACCGTCACCCCGCTCAATGACAACACCCCGGTCATCACCAGCAACGGCGGCGGTGCAACGGCAAACATCAGCATTGCGGAGAACACCACCGCGGTCACCACCGTCACCGCCAGCGATGCCGATCTGCCCATCCAGACACTGACTTACAGCATCTCCGGCGGCAACGATGCCGCGCGCTTCTCGATCGGCAGCAGCAGCGGCGTACTCAGTTTCGTCACGGCCCCCAACTTTGAAGCGCCAGGCGACTTCGACGCCAACAACATCTACGACCTGATCGTCCGGGTTTCGGACGGCTCCCTCTCCAGCACCCAGGCCATTGCCGTCACCGTCAGCAACGTCAATGAGGCGCCGGTCCTCAATGCCACGCCGGCGGTCACCCTGACACCGGTCGCCGAAGACGCCGGCGCGCCGGTGGGGGCCGTCGGCACTCTGGTATCCGCCCTCGTGGATGCAGCCGGCGGTGGTGGCTGGGACAACGTTTCGGACCCCGATGCCGGAGCCAGTACCGGCCTGGCGCTGGTCGGCGCCAATGCCGCCTCCGGCACCTGGTATTACACGATCAATGGCGGCAGCACCTGGAACGCCCTCGGCACACCCTCGACGGCCAGCGCACGCCTGCTCGCCGCCGATACCCAAACCCGGGTGTACTTTGCCCCGAGCAGCAATTTCAACGGCAGCATCGCCAACGCCCTCAGCTTCCGGGCCTGGGACAGGACCAGCGGCAGTAACGGAGGGCTGGCCGACACCAGTACCAATGGCGGCGCCACCGCCTTTTCGAGCGCCACCGATACCGCCGCCCTGACCGTGAGCGCCGTCAATGACGAGCAGACCCTCGTCACCAATACCGGCGCCACCTTTGCCGAAGGTTCGGTGGGCAATCTCGTCACCAGCACCATGCTGCGCACCACCGATGTGGACAACACCGCCGCCCAGCTGGTCTACACCCTGGGCAGTGCCCCCACGGTGGGCACGCTGTACCGCAACGGCGTGGCGCTGGGGGCAGGGGGGACATTCACCCAGGCGGACGTGGACAACAACCTGCTCACCTACACCCACGGTGGCGGCGAAAACACCGCTGACAGCTTCTCGTTCACCGTGGATGACGGTGCCGGCAGCGTCTCGGCAGCCAGCTTTGCCATCACCATCACCGGGGTCAATGACAACGCACCGGTGATCACCAGCAATGGCGGCGGGAGCAGCGCGTCGATCTCCATGACGGAGAACAGCACCGCAGTGACCACGGTGACAGCCACCGACGCCGACATCCCGTCCAGCACCCTGAGCTACAGCATCGCCGGCGGGGCCGACGCAGCCCTCTTTGCCATCAACCCGACCACCGGCGTCCTGCAGTTCATCTCGGCCGCCGACTACGAGACGCCCCTCGACGCCGATGCAGATAACGTCTACCAGGTCATCGTCCAGGCCAGCGACGGCAGCCTGACGGACACCCAGGCCCTCACGGTCACCATCAACGACGTGGTCAATGAGCTGGTCGTCACCACCGCCGCCGACCTCGCCGATGGCGACACCTCCAGCATCACCGCGCTGCTCGCCGACAAGGGGGGCGACGGCAAGATCTCCCTGCGTGAGGCCATCCTCGCCGCCAACAATTCGGCAGGCACCGACACCATCACCTTCGCCATCGACACAGGGCCGCAGATCATTCACCTGAGTACTGTGCTGCCGGCCATCAATTCCGTCATCCATATCGAAGGCACCTCCCAGACGGGCTACGCCGGCACGCCCCTGGTCATGCTCGACGGCGCTTCGGTCGGCGCCGGGGCGGCGGGCCTGGAATTCAGCGCGGGCAGCAGTGGCAGCAGTGTGCGCGGGCTGGCCATCGGCAACTTCAGCCTCTACGGCATCCACGTCAACCAGGTTTCCACCATCACCATCGCCGGCAACTACCTCGGTACCGACCTGAGCGGCGGGACCGCGGCAGGCAACGGCATCGGCCTGTTCATCTCGGAATCGGGCAACAACCTCGTCGGCGGCACCTCGGCGGCGGATCGCAACATCATCTCCGGCAACACCGGCGGGGGCCTGGTGCTGAGCGGCGCAACCGCTACCAATAACGTCGTCCAGGGCAACTACATCGGCCTTGACCGCACCGGCACCCTCAACCTGGGCAACGGCGGTGACGGGGTGTCGGTAACCGCCTCGGCGCGCAACAACCTCATCGGTGGCACCACCCCGGCCGAGCGCAACGTCATTTCCGGCAACGCCGGCTCGGGTGTGCGGATCTACAGCACCTACACCGACTTCAACACCGTCTCGGGAAACTACATCGGCACCAACGCGGCCGGCACCGCCAACATCGGCAATGCCGGGCGCGGCGTGGAGCTGGAGGGCGTAGCGGGCAACACCATCGGCAGCCTGAGCGCCGGCGGAGGCAACCTGATCTCGGGTAACGCCGGTGACGGCGTGCTGGTGGAAACGGCGAGCGACGGCAACTTCATCTACGGCAACACCATCGTTGCCAACGGAGAGGAGGGCATCCAGGTGTGGGGTGGGGCGACCAATACCGTCATCGGTGATGCCACGCCGGGCGGTCGCAACATCATCTCCGGCAACGCCATGCAAGGCATCGGAATCTACGGCTTCACCACCACCGGAACCGTGGTGCGCGGCAACTGGATTGGCGTAGCCGCCGATGGTGTGAGTGCCAACGGCAACGCCAAACAGGGCATCCATGTCTCCCAGGCCTCCAACGTCATGATCGGGGGCGCCAACCCGGGCGAAGGCAACGTCATCGCCAACACCGGAGCACTGCTTCCGGGGGTGAGCCTGTCCGATGGGGCCACCGGCGTCGTCATCATCGGCAATTCGATCTATGGCAGCGGTGCCCTGGGCATCGACCTGGAGGGCGACGGGGTCACCGCCAATGATCCGGGCGACGCAGACGTGGGCGCCAACAACCTGCAGAACACGCCGGAGCTGCTGTCGGCGTTGCTCACTGGCAGCGACATCGCCCTGTCCGGCACCCTCAACAGTCTGGCCAACACGCGTTTCCGCATCGAGTTCTTTGCCAACCCCGGCCCCCACGCCTCCGGCTACGGAGAGGGGCGCAGCTACATCGGCTTCGTCGACGTTCTCACCGACGCCAGCGGCAACGCTAGCTTCAGCCCGACCTATGCGGGCGCCCTGCCGGCGGGCAGCCAGTACTGGATTTCATCCACCGCCACCCGCCTGGACGCGTCGAGCAACTTCATCGAGACCTCCGAGTTCTCCGCCAGCATCCCCACCAACCCCCCGGTGATCACCAGTGATGGCGGCGGAAGCAGCGCGGCAGTCTCCGTGGCCGAAGGTACGACAGTGGTGACGACGGTAACGGCCGTCGATCCGGACGGGGCTGCCCAGACGATCACCTACAGCATCGTCGGTGGCAGCGACGCCGCCCACTTCACGATCAACGCCAGCTCCGGTCTGCTGGAGTTTGCGGCGGCACCCGATTTCGAAACCCCGGCCGACGCCAACGGCGACAACCTCTACGAGGTGATCGTGCGCGCCAGCGATGGCCTCGGGGGCACCGACAGCCAGGCCATCAGCGTGAGCGTCACCAACGTCAACGACGATCCGGCCTTCAGCTTCCTGTCCGGCAACCTGGATTACGCCGAGAACGCTGGCGCAGTCATCCTTGCCCCGACGGCAAGCGTGACCGACCCCGATTCCGCCGACTTCGACGGAGGCCGGCTGGTGGTTTATTTCTCGTCCGGCGGGCAGACCGAAGACCGCATCGCCCTCCGCAACGAGGGCTCCGGCGCCGGGCAGGTCGGAGTGAGCGGCAATACGGTGAGTTTCGGCGGCGTGCAGATCGGCAGCTGGAGCGGCGGGCAGAACGGCGCCGTGCCCTTCGTCGTGAGCTTCAACGCCAGCGCCACCCAGGCTGCGGTCCAGTCCGTGGCACGCAACATCACCTACCAGAACGTCTCCGATGCGCCCTCGGGCACCGTGCGCAACCTGCTGGCCTACGTGGAGGACGGCGACGGCGGCAGCAGCGCCATCGCCAGCGGAACGGTCACCCCCATCCCGGCCAATGATGCGCCGCTGATCACCTCCGATGGTGGCGGCGCAACGGCGGCCCAGAGCGTCGAGGAGAATGCGAGCTTCGTCACCACCGTGACGGTCTCGGACCCCGACGGGCCCGTGGCGGTGTTCAGCATCGCGGGGGGCAACGACAGCGGAAAATTCACCATCGACAGCAACACCGGCGTGCTGCGTTTTGTCAGCGCGCCCGACTTCGAAGCCCCGACGGATGCGGATGGCAACAATGTCTATGAGGTGATCGTCCAGGTATCGGATGGCAGTGGTGGCGTGGACACCCAGGCGCTGTCGGTCAGTGTCACCCCGGCCAACGACAATGCACCGCAGATCACCAGCAATGGCGGTGGGGCAAGCGCCGCCATCAACCTTGCTGAGAACACACTCGTGGTCACCACGGTGACCGCCACCGACGCCGATCAGCCCGCCCAGACCCTCAGCTACGCCATCGTCGGCGGCGTCGATGGCGCGCTCTTCAGTATCGACGCGGCAAGCGGCGTGCTGAGTTTTGACACACCACCCGATTTCGAGGCGCCGGGCGACGCCAACGCCGACAACACCTATGAAGTCACCGTGCAGGTTGCCGACGGCGCCGGCCTCACCAGCACCCAGAGCCTCTCCGTCACCATTACTCCGTCCAACGACAACGCCCCCGAGATCAGCAGCGATGGCGGCGGCGCGACAGCATCGATCAGCGTCGCCGAGAACACCACGGCCGTAACGACCGTTACCGCCACCGACGCCGACCAGCCGGCCCAGACCTTGAGCTACAGCATCGTCGGCGGTGCCGACGCCTCCCACTTCCAGATCAATGCCAGCACAGGCGTGCTCAGCTTCCTGACCGCGCCTGATTTCGAAGCGCCCACGGATAGCGGCGGCAACAACGTCTACGACCTGATCGTCCAGGTTGCCGACGGTCAGGGAGGAACCGACACCCAGACCATCGCCGTGACGGTCACTCCGGTCAACGACAGTGCCCCCGTCATTACCAGCAGCAGCACCGCCAACGTGGCCGAAAACACCACCGTCGTCATGACCGTGACGGCGACGGATGCCGACCAGCCTGCCCAGGCCCTGAGCTACAGCATCATCGGCGGTGCCGACGCCGCCCACTTCCAGATCAACAGCACGACCGGCGTC
The DNA here is from genome assembly GCF_023150065.1 of Zoogloea sp. Lineage (GTDB taxonomy): Bacteria > Pseudomonadota > Gammaproteobacteria > Burkholderiales > Rhodocyclaceae > Zoogloea. The sequence goes on along the minus strand of NZ_JAKLLN010000020.1, from coordinate 65,153 downwards.
CTCAGCTTCCTCACGGCCCCCGACTTCGAGGCACCCACCGACGCCGGTGGCAACAACGTCTACGACGTGATTGTGCAGGTTGCCGACGGTCAAGGCGGAACCGACACCCAGGCCATCGCCGTGACGGTGACCTCGGTCAATGACAGCGCGCCCGTCATCACCAGCAGCAACGCTGTCAGCGTGGTCGAAAACACCACGGCCGTGATCACCGTGACGGCGACCGACGCCGACCAGCCCGCCCAGACGCTGAGCTACAGCATCGTCGGCGGTGCCGACGCCGCCCATTTCCAGATCGACAGCGCGACCGGCGCCCTCAGTTTCCTGAGCGCTCCCGACTTTGAAGCCCCCACGGATAGCGGCGGCAATAACGTCTACAACGTGATCGTGCAGGTCGCCGACGGCCAGGGCAGCACAGACACCCAGGCCATCGCCGTAACAGTCACGTCGGTCAATGACAGCGCGCCCGTCATCACCAGCAGCAACACCGCCAGCGTGGCCGAGAACAGCACGGTCGTGATGACCGTCACCGCAACCGACGCCGACCAGCCCGCGCAAACCCTGACTTACAGCATCGTCGGCGGCTCCGACGCCGCCCACTTCCAGATCGACGCCAGCACCGGCGTACTCAGCTTCATCACTGCGCCTGATTTCGAGGCGCCTACGGATAGCGGCAGCGACAACATCTACAACCTGATCGTGCAGGTCGCCGACGACCAGGGCAGCACCGATACCCAGGCCATCGCCGTCACGGTGACCTCCGCCAACGACAGCGCCCCGGTCATCACCAGCAGCAATACCGCCAATGTCGCCGAGAACACCACGGCGGTGATGACCGTCACCGCCACGGACGCCGACCAGCCCGCGCAGACGCTCACCTACAGCATCGTCGGCGGTGCCGACGCCGCCCACTTCCAGATCGACGCCAGCACCGGCGCGCTCAGCTTCATCACGGCCCCCGACTTCGAGGCGCCCACCGACGCCGGTGGCGACAACATCTATGACGTGATCGTGCAGGTCGCCGACGACCAGGGCAGCACCGACACCCAGGCCATCTCCGTAACGGTGTATTCGTCCAACGACAGCCCCCCACTGATCACCAGCAGCAACACGGCCAACGTCGCCGAGAACACCACCGCCGTGATGACCGTAACGGCCACCGACGCCGACCAGCCGGCACAGACCTTGAGCTTCAGCATCGTCGGTGGTGCAGATGCTGCCCGGTTCGTGATCGACGGGGCCAGCGGTGTGCTGCGCTTCGTAACGCCGCCCGACTTCGAGCGGCCGGCGGATGCGGGCAGGAACAACGTCTACGACGTGATCGTCCAGGTATCGGACGGCACACTGAACACCACGCAGAGCCTGACTATCCAGGTCACGGCGCTCAACGAGGCCCCCCAGGGCAGCAATGGCAGCATTGTTCTGGACGAGGACGACAGCCACACCTTCAGCACCAGCGACTTCGGCTTCTCCGACCCGGGCGACAACAACACCAACCGCCTGGCCGCCGTGCAGATCGTGGGCCTGCCTTCCCGTGGTGTGCTCAGCCTGAATGGTCAGGCGGTCGCTGCGGGCCAGTGGATCGCAGCGACCGACATCGCATCCGGGCAACTGCGATACACCCCGCCGGCCGACGAAAACGGAACGGCCTTCGCATCCCTGGGCTTCCGGGTGCGGGACGACGGCGGGACGGCAAACGGAGGCGTGGATACCGAAGCCGGAACCCACACCCTGAGCATCAACGTCACACCGGTCAGCGACACCCCGGTGGGCGTGGAAGACGCCTACACCCTGGACGAAGACAACAGCCTCCAGATTGCGCAGGGCGGGGTATTGGCCAACGACACCGACCCCGACGGCATGCGCCTGAGCGCCGAGCTGGTGGAGGGGCCGGCCAACGGGCGACTGGAACTGACCGCCGATGGCAGCTTCCGCTACACCCCCAATGCCGACTGGAACGGCACCGACAGCTTCAGCTACCGCCCGACGAATGGCCAGGAGACCGGGGAAGCGGTACGGGTCAAACTCACCGTCACCCCTGTCAATGATGCGCCAAGCCTGGTGAAGGCCACCTTTCAGGTCAGTTCGGGCGGCAACGTGACCCTGGGAGGCGATGCCATCCAGGCCACGGACGTGGACTCTGCCCAAGGCGATCTGCGTTATACCGTCGTCCGCACGGAGAACGGACACTTCGAGCTGAGTTCGGCCCCCGGCCAGCTGGCCTCCGCCTTCTCCCAGGCCGACCTGCTGGCCGGCCATGTCGTCTTCCGCCACAACGCCTTTGCCGACAAGCCGGTGGTGGTGCTGCAGGTCAGCGACGGGCAGACGACCGGCAATGAAATGGCTGTCACCGTGGGCTTCACACCCGCCGGCTCGATTGACACCGGGGAGTTGCCCGCCGCGGCGCCCGTGCCCGGCCCCGTGCTCAACACGCCCAAAACGCCGGCACCCTCTGCAACGACACTGCCCAAGCCGGCCTCACCCGGCCCTGGCGGTACGCCCCTGACCCTGATGGACAATCCGGCAGACGGGGAGGGCGGCAACGGGCTGCAGCGCAATGATGCGGCGGACGGCGCGGGCCCCAACCGTCGCTACCCCCTGGCATCCCTGGTGCGCTTCACTCAGGCCCAGATCACCCTCACCCTGGGTGCCAGCCCGGACGGCGCCTTGATGGAATTCATGCTCAGTGGCCAGGACCCGGCAAGCGGCGGCACCTCCGCCAGCTCCCGCATCGATACGGATCGCACCAAGCAGGCGCCCCTTGCCGAGCCCTACGCCGACGTCCAGATGGCGCTGCGGGCGGTGGAGCTCTCCGGCATCGTCCTGTCGGTGGGGGCCGTGTGGTGGGCGACCCGGGCTGGTGGGCTGGTGGCCGGCCTGCTCATGGTGGCACCGGCCTGGCGCACCTTCGACCCCTTGCCGGTGCTGGGCCCCGAAGACGAGGATGAACGGGACTGGGGCCGCCAGATGGACGACGAGATGACCCGGGACGAGATCGGCGTGGCCGACTTGTTCGACCAGGAGAGAGAAGGGCTGGCTCGATGAAGATTCCGTTTCCCACCCTCAACCCCATCTCCCGGATTGCCCTGGGCCTCGTGGCCCTGGTGCTGTCCATGCTGATGGTGGTCGACATGGTCTTTGGCCTGATCCCCGACCGGGCGGATCTGGCCCGGGAGATCCGCCAGCAGATCAGCGAAGGTCTGGCCGTGCAGTCGGCCGCATTGCTGCAGGCGGGAGATGTCCCGACCCTGCAGCAGACCCTCGGGGAGGTGCTGAGCCGCAACAAGGAGCTGCGTTCCCTCGCGGTGCGACAGCACGGTGGCGGCATCGTTGCCCGCGCCGGGGAGCACGAGCGCTACTGGCAACCGCCGGAGGACGGCTCATCCACCCTGACCCAGGTCCGCGTACCCGTCCTCTCCGACGGCAAGCCCTGGGGCGAGGTCGAGCTGAGCTTCCGTCCTGTGCTGCCCGAAACCCTGGCCGGATGGCTCAGCTATCCCCCCCTGGTGGCCCTGGGCACGATAGGCCTGGGGACCTTTCTGGCCTTCTATCTCTACATGCGGCGGGTGCTGGAGTACCTCGATCCGTCCACCGCCATTCCCGACCGGGTGCGTACAGCCTTCGACACCCTGGCCGAGGGTGTGCTGATCCTGGACAAGCAGAGCAGGGTGGTGCTGGCCAATCGGGCATTTCGCAATCTTCACCCCCAGGCTCAGGAAGAGATCACCGGCAAGCCCGTGGTTGAAATGGAATGGCTGGTGGGGGGCTTTCATGTGGCACCGGGTGAATTCCCCTGGTCCCGGGCCATGGCCTCCCGAACCAATATCAGCGACGAAACCCTGGAGATCGCCCGCCCCGGTGAAGAGGAGCCAGTTCGCACCATCGTCGGCTGCTCGCCGGTTCTCGATGGTCACGGCCGGCTGCGGGGGTGCCTGGTGAGCTTTTCCGATGTCACGATGCTTCATCGCATCAACGACCAGTTGCTTGTCACCCTGACCGACCTGGAGAGCTCCCGGGAAGAGATCCGGCGCCAGAACGAGGAGCTCCATCGTCTGGCCACCCGCGACCCGATGACCGGCTGCCTCAACCGCCGTGCCTTCTTCGGCAGCGCCGACCCGCTCTACGCCCAGCTGAAAGAGAACGGAGAGGAGGTGTGCTGCATCATGAGCGACATCGACCACTTCAAGTCATTCAACGACCGCTACGGCCATGCGGTGGGCGACCAGGTGATCAAGTCGGTGGCCAAGTGCCTGGGCTCCGAGCTGCGCGAGGTGGACATGCTGTGCCGCTACGGCGGCGAGGAGTTCTGCATCATGCTGCCCGGCTCCACCCCCGAGCAGGCGCTGGACGTGGCCGAGCGGCTGCGGCTGGCCATCGAGCAGCACGCCGGCGCGGCGGTGCGCGACATTCCGGGCATCCGCATCACTTCCAGCTTCGGTGTCGCCTCCATCCGCCTCGGCGCAAAAGACCCGGCCGAACTGATCGACCAGGCCGACAACGCCCTCTACCAATCCAAGCAGAACGGCCGCAACCGGGTGTCCCTGTGGGCCGGAGAGCGTTCGGTGGGCGCCGAACACTGACCACGGGCGCAATGAAAATGGCCGGAGGATGCATCGTTGCTGATGCGTCCTCCGGCCATTGACGGTCACCTGACCCGGGCTTCAGTTCTTTGCCGGTTCCGTCACGAAGGCCACCTTGCCCAGGCCATGCCGGCTCGCCGCCGACAGCAGTTGGGCCACATGGTCGTACTCGGCGTGCTTGTCCACCCGGAGGTGCAGCTCGGGCTGGGGCTGCAGGGCGGCCGTGGTGCCCAGGCGGGCATCCAGGGCGTCGAGGGCCACGCTCTCACCGTTCCAGCTCAGGCCACCATCGGCATTGATGGAAAGGTTGATCTTCTCCGGTTTGATCTCTTCCTTCTGGCTGCTGGCCTTGGGCAGGTCCAGCTTGACCGCATGATTTATCACCGGCACGGTGATGATGAAGATGATCAGCAGAACCAGCATGACGTCCACCAGGGGCGTCATGTTGATCTCCGACATCACATCTCCGTCGTCGTCGAAGTCGCTGCTCTGGAAGCTCATTGCGCTTCCTTCCGGGCCGGCAGGGGATGGACGCTGGCCGGGTTCTTGCGAACCTTGCCGCCGGTCACCAGGTAGGCGTGCAGATCATGGGCGAAGTGCTTGAGGCGGGCCAGGATCTCCTTGTTGCCACGCACCAGGGCGTTGTAACCCAGCACCGCCGGGATCGCCACGGCCAGGCCGCCCGCAGTCATCACCAGGGATTCACCCACCGGGCCGGCGACCTTGTCGAGGGTGGCCTGACCAGCGGCGCCAATACCGATGAGGGCGTGGTAGATGCCCCAGACCGTTCCGAAGAGACCGATGAAGGGCGCCGTCGAACCGACCGAGGCGAGGATGGACAGGCCGGACTGCATGCGGCTGGTGGTGTCGTCGATGGACTGGCGCATGGTGCTGGTGACCCAGTCGTTGAGGTTGAGCACGCCGTGCAGTTCGTTCTGGTGATTGACGTGGTGGGTGACGGCCTCGGTGCTGCGGCTGGCCAGATCCCGGAAGGGGTTGTCGGCCTGCTGGGGTTCGAGGGCAGCCATGCCTTCGTCAAAACTGGTGGTGTGCCAGAACTTCTTTGCCCCGGCGCTCATGCGACGCAGCTGCATCAGCCCCCAGGCCTTGACCAGGATGACCGACCAGGAGGCGAGGGACATGACGACCAGAATGATCGCCACCGCGTGGGAGACGCCATCCCCCTGGGCCCAGATCTGGCCGATGCTGAAAGTGTTTTCGTTCATGAGAGTTCCTTTGCGGGGATGAGCCTGATGGGAAGGTGAGAAGGGAGAAGGGAGAAGGGAAAACGGGTCAGGAATTCAGCGAGAAATCAATGGGGACGCGGACAGTGCCGGCCACCGCCTGATCGCCCTGGCGGGCCGGGACGAAGCGCCAGCTGCGCAGCACCGTGTCGCGGGCAACCTCGTCGAGGCGGGCGAAGCCGCTGCTCTTGGCGATGGTCACCTCGAGGGGCTTGCCATCGGCACCGACGTGCACCCGCAGCATCACCCGGCCTTCCTCACCCATGCGCCGCGACAGGCGGGGATATTCCGGGATGGGGTTGGAGAGGTAGGCTGCGTCGAAACGCGGGGCGACCACGGCCACCGGGGCCTCGCGGGCCGGGCTGGGCGCCGGCGCGGCAACCGGCGCTGGGGGTGCAGCCGGCGCTGTGGCTTCCACCGGATTGGTCGTGGTGGCCGCCGAAGTGAGCACTGGCGGCGTGTTCTGGCGAACCTGCGGAGCGGGGGCCTTGGGCTGGACGGTCGGCTTGAGCTTCTTCTCGGGTGCCTTTACCGGCTCCTGACGGGGTGTCGGGGCCGGCTTCTGGGGCTCGGGCGTCACCAGGCTGACCGTCATCAGGGGCTGCGGGGGAATGACCACCGGCGGGCTGCCCTGGGATATGGTGTGCACGATGGCCGCCAGCATTCCCGCATGGAGCAGGGTTGCGACGCCGACACCGACAGCGGTGCGGCGTGTGCCCCCGGCGGCCGCGCCGGCCCGCTGCTGAACCAGAAAGGGTGCAGGCAGATCCACCCCGGCGGGGCCCTGCGCAGTGAGGGCAAGATTCATGTCGATCTCCATCCAGTGAAGGTGTGTTCCTGGCTGGCTTGCAACATGCGCTGGCTGGCAAGTGGCTGGCTGGCTGAGAGTGGCACCGCTGCGCGGCCGGGCCGGCACCGCGCGAATACAAATGCGAACAATTCGCATTTTATTGACTGTGCTGCGACGCGTCAACGGAATTTGCCGGGCTCTGCAACGGCGCCACCAGGCACCGAGGCACGGTACTGGCGGGGTAGGGGAGCAAGGTCGGGAATTTCTCCCATGGTCGAAGGGGGAAGGTGCCGGTAGTCTGCGTTCCACCAAAAAGAATATGGAGACTGCCCTTCATGCAACGCCATCCTTCCCCCTCGTCCCATCCCCGCGTGCGTCCCCTGGTGCTGGCACTGGCTGCCGCCTTTGCCACCAGCGCCAACGCAGCCGACAGCGTGCAGAGCGTGGCCCCCACCGTCACGGTGATCGGCCAGACACCTCTGCCGGGTCTCGAGCAGCCGGTCAGCCACATTGCGGCACCGGTTCAGTCCTTCAGCGCCCGGGAGATCGACGACAGCATGGCGCTGGACATCTCCGCCTTCATGAACCGCCGCCTGAACGGCGTGCATATCAACGAGACGCAGGGCAACCCCTTCCAGGCTGATGTGAACTACCGGGGCTACACCGCCTCGCCGCTGCTCGGCACGCCCCAGGGCCTGTCGGTGTACTTTGACGGGGTGCGCATCAACCAGCCCTTCGGTGACGTGGTGAGCTGGGATCTGATCCCCCGCTCGGCGATTGCATCCATGAACATGATGCCGGGCTCCAACCCCTTGTTCGGGCTCAACACCCTGGGCGGGGCTCTGGCCATCCAGACCAAGGAAGGGCGCACCCACGCCGGCACGTCGGTGCAGGCCAGCGCCGGCTCTTACGGGCGGCGGGCGGTGGAGTTTGAACACGGTGGCTTCAACGACCAGGGGCTGGAATGGTTCGTCACCGCCAACCAGTTCCACGAGAACGGCTGGCGCACCAATTCACCGTCTGACGTGCGCCAGGTGTTCGGCAAGTTCGGCTGGCAGGACGCCCGCACCGACCTCGACCTGAGCGTGGCCTACGCCGACAACAAGATGAACGGCAACGGCCTGCAGGAGAAGCGCCTGCTGGAGCAGGACTACAGCAGCATCTACACCCAGCCCGACATCACCAAGAACCGGTCGATGTTCCTCAACCTGACCGGCAAGCACAGCCTCAACGACCAGACCCTGCTGTCGGGCAACATCTACTATCGCAAGATCACCAGCTCCACCTACAACGGCGACATCAACGAGAACGCCCTGGAAAACTCCGTTTACCAGCCCAGCCTGAGCGAACGCAACGCCCTGACGGCCGCCGGCTACAGCGGCTTTCCGACCAGCGGTGCCAATGCCGCGAACACGCCCTTTCCCTACTGGCGTTGTCTCGCCAACGCCCTGCTGGCCGACGAGCCCAACGAGAAGTGCACCGGTCTGATCAACCGCTCCCGTACCGACCAGGAAAACTTCGGTATGTCGGGCCAGGCGTCGGTGGCGGGGGAACTGGCCGGCCGCAAGAACCTGTTCATCGTCGGTGCAGGCTACGATCAAAGCAACCTGCACTTCCAGCAGTCCGGCCAGTACGGCTACATCAACGCCGACCGCAGCGTGACGCCGGTCGACGCCTGGGCCGACGGCAGCCAGAACGCCGGTGCCGGCGAAACCGCACTGGACTCCCGTGTCAGCCTCAATGGCCGCACCCGCACGGTCAGCGTGTTTGCCACCGACACCCTGTCGCTCAACGACTACTGGCACGCCACCATGTCCGGGCGCTACAACCGCACTACGGTCAAGAATCGCGACAACCTGAACCCCGGCGGCGGCTCCGACTCCCTGGACGGCAACCACAGCTTCAACCGCTTCAACCCGGCCGTCGGCGTCACCTTCACCCCGTCGCGCAGCTGGAATGCCTACGCCGGCTACAACGAAGGCAGCCGCACCCCCACCGCCATCGAACTGGGCTGCGCCAACCCGGAAAACCCCTGCAAGCTGCCCAACGCCATGGCCGGCGACCCACCCCTCAAGCAGGTGGTCACCAAGACCTGGGATCTGGGCCTGCGCGGGCAGTTCGACGCATCCAGCCGCTGGAACCTGGGCGTCTTCCGCGCCACCAGCCACGACGACATCCTGTTCGTTGCGGATGACCAGCTCGGCTACGGCTACTTCAAGAACTTCGGCAAGACCCGCCGCCAGGGCGTTGAGGCGGGTGCGAGCACCGCCATCGGCGCCCTCAGCCTGGCCGTCAATTACACCTTCCTCGACGCCACCTATCGCTCATCCGAGGAAGTCGGTGGCGCCGGCAACAGCACCAACGAGGAAGGTCCGGGCCTTGAAGGCACCATCGACATCAAGAAGGGCAACCGCATTCCGCTGATTCCCCGGCACCTGCTCAAGGCATCCGCCGACTATCGCTTCACCCAGGCGTTTTCCATGGGCGCCGACCTGATCGGCGTGTCGGGCTCCTACGCCCGCGGCAACGAGAACAACCAGCACCAGCCCGACGGCACCTATTACCTCGGCTCCGGGCGCTCCGCCGGCTACGCGGTGATGAACCTGAGTGCCCGCTACCGGGTGAATCGCCAGCTCCAGGTCTTCGGGCAGATCAACAACCTGTTCGACCGGGAGTACAGCACCGGTGCCCAGCTCGGCTCCACGGCCTTCTCGGCGGCCGGTGGCGTGGTGGCCCGGCCCTTTGGCGAGGTGGGAGGCGAGTACCCGCAAGTGGGCTCCACCTTCTACGCGCCGGGAGCCCCCCGGACGGCCTGGATCGGCGTGCGCTACAGTCTCTGACGCTTGTTCATCAGCTTGGGCTCCTGCGGGAGCCCGCTTTCCATCGGGGGTGACCGCGCATGGACATGACCAGCCTGTTGATGCGGCGCTCCGCCTGGATCTTCCTCGCCTGTTTCGGAGTGGCCCTGGCGCTGGCCACCCTGCGCGCCCAGAGTGACATCCGCCGGGAAAGCCAGGGGGCAGACCAACTCGCCCACCTGGTCGGCGAACTCTCGGCACTGCAGAACATCGCGCCGGAGGCCCTCGACAGCCAGGTGGCCAAGCTGCGCAGCATCAGCCGCTCGGGCAGCCTTCGCCACCTGGACTTCCAGCTCGAGGACGGGGCAGGGCAGATCCTGATCCCCGCGCCGCCCACCGCGTCCGATGCCATGGCGGGGCGCACGCGGCTGCTCCTGCAACGCAGCGACGGCAGCCGCTTCCAGGCCACCCTGATTGCCAATCCGACCAGCGAGCAGGAGGAGGCGGTTTCCGACATCATCGGCATGGCCGGGCTGTTCCTGGCCTTCGGGCTGGCCATGCTGGCCGGACTCTACGCCGCGGTGCGCTATGCCTTCGGCCCCCTGCGGGGCATCGTCGGGGCCATCGCTGCCTTTCGCAAGCAGGACTTCAGCGCCCGCCTGCCACGCCTGCCGGTGCGCGAGCTGGACCACATTGCCGGTGCGCTCAACCACCTGGCCGAAGCCCTGGCCGCCGCCGAAGCCCGCCAGAAGCACCTGTCCCTGCAGATGCAGACGCTCCAGGAGGACGAAAGGGCGAGCCTGGCCATCGAGCTGCACGAACACCTGGGCCAGGGGCTCACCGCCCTGCGCGCCAACATCGCCTATCTGCTGCGGCAGACCACCGAGGCCCCCCGCCTGCACGCCGCAGTGCGTGACATGGAAGCCCAGACGGCGGCAATCCATCGGGAAATCCGCAGCCTGCTGCGCCATCTGCAGCCCGACGCCGGCAGCCAGTCGGGGCACACCAGCGTCGACCTGCAGCCACTGCTCCACGAGCTGGTCAAAAGCTGGCAGGATTCGGCCGGGCAGGGCACCCGCTTCCACCTCAGCGTGACGCCGGGCACCCTGTACCTGCCCCGTGAAACCAGCCTGATCGTGTATCGGATGACCCAGGAAGCCCTCGCCAACATTTCCCGCCACGCCAACGCCACCGCGGTGGACATTTCGGTCTGCATCGACCCCGACGACCCCGCCATGCTGCGCTGGCAGATCTCGGACGACGGTGTGGGCATGGCCTCACCGGACGCCGCCATGAGCCACGGCAACGGCCTCGCCGGTATCCGCGAGCGGGTCTGGGCCCGGGGTGGTCAGCTCGACATCGCGCCCCGTACTGCCGGGGCCGCCCGCCCTGGCCTTAGCCTGTCGGTGCGGCTGCCCCGTGGCGAGCTGTCATGAACGTCGCGCAGGAGGCTCTACCCGACGTGCTGAGGGTGGTGCTGGCTGACGATCACGCGGTGGTCCGCACCGGCTACCGGCGCCTGCTCGAACTCGAGGACGACATGCAGGTGGTGGCCGACTTCAGCGACAGCGACTCGACCTGCCAGTGGTTTTCTGGCCACGAAGCCGATGTGCTGGTGCTCGATCTGTCGATGCCCGGACGCGGCGGCCTGGAAACCCTGGCCCGGGTCAAGGCACGCCGGCCGGCGCTCAAGGTGCTGATCTTCTCCATGCATGACAACCCGGCCATGGTTGCCCAGGCCCTGAAAGCAGGGGCCGACGGCTATCTGACCAAGAGCAGCGAACCCGACGCCCTCATCGACGCCGTGCGCCAGGTGGCGCGGGGTGAGCGGGCCCTGTCGGCGGACATTGCCGACGCACTGGCAGGGGAGGGCGGGCAGGCCGGGCATCTCACCCTGTCACCCCGCGAGTTCGAGATTTTCAGGCTGCTCGCCGCAGGACGCACGGTAGAGGAAATCGCCAGCCGGCTGTTTCTCAGCGCCAAGACCGTGGCCAACTACCAGACCGGCATCCGCCAGAAAACCGGGCTGGCCACCGCCCTGGACATGTATCGCCACGCCGAGGCCCACCGACTGCTCGACGGCAGCGAATAAGCCCGAGGGGGGCCAGGGCCGCGCCTCAGTGGCGCACGTCGTCCAGTTCGCCGACCGAATCGAATTCGCGCTGGTTGGCATCATGGCGGCGCTTGACCATGTACATGGTGCCCGCCACGAACAGCCCGAAGGCCACCACCACCGTGTTGATGGACACGCCAGAGCTGATCAGGATGGCGTAGAGCCCGGTCATGATCAGGATGGACAGGTTCTCGTTGAAGTTCTGTACGGCGATAGAGTGACCCGCCCCCATCAGGATATGGCCCCGGTGCTGCAGCAGCGCATTCATGGGCACCACGAAGAAGCCGGACAGGCCACCGATCAGCACCATCAGTGCCATCGCGAGGTTCATGTCGGTGACGAAGATCATCACATTGACGATCACGCCCATGGCGATCCCCAGGGGAATCACCTTGACGGACGAGCGCATGGACACCAGGCGCGCCGCCATCACCGCACCGATCGCCACGCCTACCGCCACCACGCCCTGCAGCATTGAAGCCTTGGACAGATCCAGGTGCAGGGCCTGCTCGGCCCACTTGATCACGATGAACTGCAGGGTCGCGCCAGCCCCCCAGAAGAGGGTGGTGGTGGCCAGGGAGATCTGGCCGAGCTTGTCCCGCCACAGCAGCCGGAGGCAATGATTGAAGTCGTGGATCAGGTAGATCGGGTTCTTCTTGAGAACCTTGTGGTCCACCCCGGTATCCGGCACCTTGAGGTTGAAGAGCGCAGCCAGCAGGTAGAGCAGACCGATCACGCACAGGGCCATTTCGGGCACCGTATCGATACCCGTGTCGATCAGGGGGAAATCAAGCCCCAACAGGGCCTGGGAGAAGGACGGCTTGATGAGCATGCCGCCGACCAGCGTCCCCAGGATGATGGCGCCCACCGTGAGCCCCTCGATCCAGCCGTTCGCCACCACCAGCAGGCGGTGGGGCAGGTATTCGGTGAGGATGCCGTACTTCGCCGGCGAGTAAGCCGCCGCCCCCAGGCCGACGATGGCGTAGGCGGCGAGGGGATGCACGCCGAAGAACATCAGCGAACAGCCCCCGATCTTGATGGTGTTGCTGATCAGCATGACCCGCCACTTGGGCATGGAGTCGGCGAAAGCCCCGACAAAAGCCGCCAGCAGCACATACGACAGGGTGAAGAACAGCTTCAGCAGCGGTTCATATTCCTGGGGGGCCTGCATCTCCCTGAGCACATAGATGGAGGCGATCAACAGGGCATTGTCGGCCAGCGCAGAAAAGAACTGCGCCGCCATGATCATGTAGAAACCGAAGGGCATCGCAGGGAGATGGAGGCTCGGTGAATTTGACGGACCGCGCTTTATACCACGAAGGTCATGTCGGTTCTGGCGGACGGATCAATGTTGTGATTCAATGGGGTACTCATAAACCGGATTTATGAACCATGGCCGATCGACGTCTCCAGGTTTTCCACGCGGTGGCACGGCACGGGTCCTTCACCCGGGCTGCCGAAGCCTTGTTCATGACCCAGCCCGCCGTGACTTTCCAGATCAAGCAGCTGGAAGAGCAGTTCAACACCCGGCTCTTCGACCGGGGCCACGGGCGGGTCACCCTCACCTCCGCCGGTGAGCTGGTCATGGCCTACGCCGAGCGCATCCTCGGTCTCACCGAAGAACTCGAGTCCCGGGTCTCCGAACTCACCGACGAGCTCTCCGGCATCCTGCATCTGGGCACCAGCACCACCATTGCCGGCTACTGGTTGCCCTATCTGCTCGAAGGCTTCAAGCGGCGCTACCCGCGCGTGGTGCCCCGGGTCTCGGTCGGCAACTCCCAGCTCATCGAGAGCCGGGTGATGGATCGCAACCTCGACGTGGGCCTGATCGAGATCATCACCGAGCAGCCCACCCTGGACAGGCGCAGCGCGGGCCGTGACGAGTTGCAGCTGATCGTTGCCCCCGACCACCCCCTCGCCAGCGCCAAATCGGTGCGGGCAGAGCAACTGGTAGCCTATCCGCTGCTGCACCGGGAGCCCGGCAATGCCATCCGCGAGCTGGTGGACCAGTTCTTCACGGCAGCGGGCATTCCCCTGGAAGATCTCAACGTGGCGGCCGAGCTGGGCAGCCTGTCCACCGTGAAGCACATGGCCGCCCAAGGCTTCGGCATCGCCATTGCTTCAAGCGCGGCCATCCGCAGTGCGGTCACGGCGGGCCGGCTGGTGGGCGTGCCCCTGTCGCCACGGCTGTATACCCCGCTGGAAGTCATCCTGCTCAAGGACAAGTTCCGCTCCCGTCTGGTCAATACCTTCGCCGATTTCGTCACCGAGGAAATCGGCCGCATGTGCGCCACTGAAAAAGCCTGAAACCATGCCCCGTCCGATCCGCGCTTCCATCGATCTGGAAGCCTTGCGTCACAACTACCTTATCGCCCGTGCCAAGGCCGGTCAGGCCAGGGCCTACGCGGTGGTCAAGGCCAACGCCTACGGGCATGGCCTGAACAACGCCATCCGGGCCCTGGGCCCGGTCGCCGATGGCTTTGCGCTGCTCGATCTGGCCGAGGCCCGGGCCCTGCGGGACGCGGGGTTGACCCAGCCCATCGTGCTGCTTGAAGGCTTTTTTGAACCTGCCGATCTGGCCGACATCGTGGCGCTGGGCCTGACGCCCACCATTCACAGCGAAGCGCAGCTGACCATGCTGGAGCGGGCAGCACTTGCCGGCCCCATCGATGTGATGCTCAAGATCAACTCGGGGATGAACCGCCTCGGCTTTACCGGCGAAGCCCTTGGCGCCACGCTGGCACGCCTCCGCGCCCTGGACTGCGTCCGCAACATCACCCTGATGACGCACTTTGCCCGGGCCGATGACGAGGCCGGCATCGCCCCGCAGATGGCGCGCTTCAAGGCCTGCACCAGCGGGCTCGATCTGCCCGTGAGCCTGGCCAATTCGGCGGCCTTGCTGCGCTTCCCCGAGGCCGCCGGGCAGTACGTGCGGCCGGGCATCATGCTCTACGGCGCCTCACCCATGCCCGACCTGCATAGCGCCGAAGCCCTAGGGCTGAAGCCGGTGATGACCCTGAACAGCGAGATCATCGGCGTCCAAGGCCTGAGCGCTGGCGAGCGGGTCGGCTACGGTGGCACCTTCGAGGCCACCGGGCCGATGCGCATCGGTGTGGTGGCCTGCGGCTATGCCGACGGTTACCCCCGCCATGCGCCCACCGGCACACCCATCCTGGTGGGCGGGCGGCGCACCCGAACCCTCGGACGCGTGTCCATGGACATGCTGGCCTGCGACCTCACCCATCTGGAAGAAGCCGGCATCGGCTCGCCCGTAACCTTGTGGGGCGACGGCCTGGCTGCCGACGAGGTGGCCAGCGCCGCCGGCACCATCAGCTACGAGCTCTTCTGTGCCCTGGCAGCCCGGGTTCCGGTGCGCGTACTGGAAGGCTAGGGCAGATGGCCAAGGCGAAGACCGAGCACGTCTGCTCAGAGTGCGGGGGCAAGTCACCCCGCTGGCAGGGGCAGTGCCCCCACTGCAAGGCCTGGAACACCCTGGTGGAGTCGGTGGTCGAGCCCGAGGCCCCCGTCGCCAAGCGCTTCAGCGCCCTGGCTGGCGACTCTGGCCGCCTGCAGACCCTGGCTGAAATCAGCCCGCGGGAATCGCCCCGGGTGCCTACCGGCATCGACGAGTTCGACCGGGTGCTGGGTGGTGGGCTGGTGCCGGGGGGCGTCGTGCTGATCGGCGGTGATCCGGGGATCGGCAAGTCCACCCTGCTGCTGCAGGCGTTGTCCCTGCTCTCAGGGCACCTCAAAGCCCTGTACGTGAGCGGCGAAGAGTCCGCCGAGCAGGTGGCGCTGAGGGCAGGGCGCCTGCAACTGGAGGCGGGCAGTCTGCAACTCCTGCCCGAGATCAACCTGGAACGCATCCTCGGCACCCTGCGGGATCTCAAACCCGACGTGGCGGTCGTGGACTCCATCCAGACCATCTACTCCGAAAGCCTCGGCTCAGCCCCTGGGTCGGTGGCCCAGGTGCGGGAGTGTGCCGCCCAGCTCACACGTTTCGCCAAGCAGAGCGGCACCACGCTGATCATGGTCGGCCATGTGACCAAGGATGGCGCCCTGGCCGGACCACGGGTGCTCGAGCACATCGTCGACACCGTGCTCTACTTCGAAGGCGACACCCACTCCAGCTTCCGGCTGGTGCGGGCCTTCAAGAACCGTTTCGGAGCGGTGAACGAGCTGGGCGTGTTCGCCATGACCGAGAAGGGGCTGAAGGGCGTCTCCAACCCCTCGGCCATCTTCCTGTCCCAGCACGGGCAGCAGGTGGCCGGCTCCTGCGTGCTGGTCACCCAGGAGGGTACCCGGCCGCTGCTCGTCGAGATCCAGGCTCTGGTGGATAGCGCCCACAGCCCGAGCCCGCGGCGGCTCTCGGTGGGGCTCGAACAGAACCGCCTGGCCATGCTGCTGGCCGTGCTGCACCGGCACGCGGGCGTCGTGTGCTTTGATCAGGATGTGTTCGTCAATGCTGTCGGCGGCGTCAAGATCGCCGAGCCGGCAGCCGATCTGGCGGTGCTGCTGGCCATCGTTTCGTCCCTCACCAATCGCCCCTTGCCACGGCAACTGGTGGTTTTCGGCGAGGTCGGCCTGGCAGGCGAAATCCGTCCGGCGCCCCGGGGTCAGGAGCGTCTCAAGGAGTCTGCCAAGCTGGGCTTCACCGTGGCCCTGGTGCCCCGCGCCAACGCACCGAAGCAGGACATCGCCGGAATGCAGGTGATTGCGGTGGAGCGTATCGAAGAGGCCCTGGAGCGTCTGCGGGAGCTGGCGAACGGCTGATGGGGGCTGCCGATTCATGCCTTTTGTGCCGGAACACGGCGGAAAACCCCGGAAAACCTTGAGATTCGCGCCACAGGCGGAAAAGAGCAAGGTAAGCTACTGCCCGCGGGTGTTGTAGCGCGCTTGAGGCGCAAAGCGTCACCTGCCTCAGCTCCTGTATCCACCCATTTTTATCACCTACCCATTACGAGCTATGAACAAGACTGAACTGATCGATGCGCTGGCAGGCAAGAGTGGTTTGACCAAGGCCGACGCCGGCCGTGCCGTTGACGGCGTGATGGAAATCATCACCGAAGCCCTCGCCAAGGGCGAAAGCGTGACTCTCGTTGGTTTCGGCACCTTCGCCGTCGGCGAACGTGCTGCCCGCGTCGGTCGTAACCCGCAGACGGGCGCCGAGATCCAGATCGCGGCCTCCAAGCAGCCCAAGTTCTCCGCCGGCTCCAAGCTGAAGGATGCGGTGAACAGCTGAACCCGCCCTGCGGAATGTGTCCGGCGCTTTGTCGGGCACGCTTCAGGAATGGCGATCCCTCGGGGTCGCCATTGTTTTTTGGGCCACTGCCGGTTGGTCCTTGGCTGGCCCCCGTGGCGCTTGTCACATGGGCTTACAGCATCAACTTTTCCCTGTCATATGAAGGGGATAGAATGCGGCCCCCGTAAGACGAGAGTAACTCGTCACGGATTTTCCCGGCTCCGGCCGGGGCCCATCACCGGAAAACCACCCCATGTCGCATCGCATCTCCCGTCCAGATACAGCACCCGCCCGGCGGCCGCACCACAGCGCCCAGGTCTTGCGGGGCGCCCTGCTGGGCAATCTTCAGGATGCGGCGGAGGCCATCGGACGCTGCGTTGCCAGCCGTGACGGGGAAACCGTGTTCGCACAACCGGCCTTGCGCGAGGAGATGATGGCGTCGCTGGAGGTGATGCGTGAGAGCGTTCTCGCGCTGCCCGATGCCGACAAGGCGGACATGCCCGACGTACCGTGGGCACGCTGGGAGGCCTTGCACTTTTCCCACTCGGGCCCGGCGCGGGAGTGGCGCAACCAGGTGTTGTCAGTGATCCAGGAACTCGTCCCGACCACGCTGCAGGGTGTCTCGCGTTATCGCCGCCTTATGGACGACGGGCAGGACACCGAGGCATCCCGCCCGCACACTGCCGTCCGGAAGGCTTCTTAGCGTACGGCTTCCGCTGGCTGCAGCAAGCCTTTCTGCTTTTCCCTCAAGGCCAGTTGCGGGCGGGTGCCCAGCAGTTCGGCTTCATCGGCCACGATACGCGCCGCCTCATCCAGCAGCACATCCTTGACCTCCTTGCGGGCCTTCTCGGCGGCCAGATCTGCCGCCAGACTGCGCTCGCCCACCTGCAGGCCATCGTCTCGCAAGGCGGTCAGCTTGTCCTTGCCGTCGATCTTCTCCCTGGCCTTGAGGCGTGCCTCGCGCACGTCCTTTTCCTTGCGCCGCTCGGCTTCGTTCAGCGAGATTGAGCGGTTCTCGCGCAGCCGTTTGAACTCGGCCACATCGTCCAGCAGCGCCTGAAAGCTCTTGTCCTTGGCAATGCGGGCCTGGTGCCGGCTTTGCAGGGCAGGGACGAGGTCTTTCAGCGTGCCCACCGGGCGATAGCTGGCGGCATCGATCTGGGTCCAGGGCAGGGCGTTGTCGTAGCTGGACTCCCCCTGGGAATCCGGATCGGCGATGGACGGAAAACGGATGTCGGGCATCACGCCCTTGAGCTGGGTGGTGCCCCCGTTGACCCGGAAGAACTGGGCCACCGTCATCTTCAGATCCCCAAACTTCGGCTTGTCGTTCTTGGCGACGTCGTCAAGATTGATGAGGGTCTGCACCGTGCCCTTGCCAAAGCTCTGCTCGCCGATGATGGGCGCACGGCCGTAGTCCTGCAGGGCGGCCGCAAAGATCTCCGATGCCGATGCAGACCCCCTGTTGATCATGATCGCCATCGGCCCGGCCCAGGCCACACCGGCGTTTTCATCACTCTCGACGCCGATCTTGCCGTCCGGACGGCGCTGCTGCACCACCGGTCCCTTGTCGATGAAAAGCCCGGTCAGCTCGACGGCCTCCCGCAGGGAACCACCGCCGTTGTTGCGCAGGTCGACCAGCAGCCCGTCAACCTTCTCCTTCTTCAACTCGTCGATCAGGCGCACGACGTCGCGACTGGCGCTGCGGAAATCCTTGTCACCCCGGCGTCGGCCTTCAAAGTCTTCATAGAAGGCGGGGAGGGTGATCACACCGATCTTGCGCAGGGCAGGGCCCTCGCCGACCCGGATGACGGACTTGCGGGCGGCCTGCTCCTCGAGCTTGATCTTGTCACGTACCAGGGCGACCTGCTTGTGCTTGCCATCCGGGCCCGCCTCGGCCGGCAGGATGTCCAGCACGACCCGCGTGTCCTTGGTCCCGCGGATCAGCTTGACCACCTCATCCACCCGTGCGCCGACCACGTCGCTGATCGTCCCTTCGGCCTGCCCGACACCGACGATGCGATCACCGACAGCGAGCTTTCCCGACTTGGCCGCAGGGCCGCCAGGAACCAGCTCGCGGATGGTGATGTACTCATCCCGCTCCTGTAGCACGGCACCGATCCCGACCAGGGACAGGCGCATGGAGATGTCGAAGTCGTCGGAAGCACTACGCCCCAGGTAATTGGTGTGGGGCTCGATGGACATGGCGTAGGCGTTCATGAAGATCTGGAAGACGTCGTCGCTCTTGTTGCGCGCCGCCCGGGCCAGATAATTGTCGTAACGCTTCTCGAGGGTCTCGCGGATCGCCTTGTCGTCCTTGCCGGCCATCTTGAGGCGCAGCCAGTCGTTCTTGACGCGCTTGCGCCACAGATCGCGGACTTCGGCATCGTCCTTCGGCCACGGCGCCTTTTCGCGGAGGTAGGGATAACTCTCCTTGGTGTCGAACTCGAAACCCTGCTTGAGCACGTCGCGGGCGTGGGTCAGACGCTCGACGGTGCGCTGCTCGTAACGCTGGAAGATGGCAAAGGGGATGCTCAGGTTGCCACGCAGGATCGCATCATCAAGGCGCGTACGGGCGTCCGAGAAACTGTCGATGTCGGCCTGGGTGAAGAACAGCCGCTCCGGATCGAGAGCCTTGAGGTAGCGGTCGAAGATCTTCTCCGACATGGCGTCATCAAGGGGCTGGGTCTTGTAGTGATAGCGCCCCAGCAGCTGTGAGCTCAGGTAAGCCGTCTGGGCATGTTCGACGGTTGGCACAAGACGGGGGGGCGTCGCTGGCGCCTCCAGCGAGGCGGCGGGTGCAGCAAACGCGGTTGCCACCAGGGCCCAGATCAGCCTTTTCTTCACTCAATTACTCCACAACGTTCGTTGATAGCCTAGCGGCCTGAAACTACATGCTTCCATAGCCTCCGTCGACAGCTAAATGGTGTGGACGTTCTTCAAAGGTGCCGGGCAGTTTGCAAAAACTGCAGCGCCGCCCCGGAACCCGCTTAAATCAATCAGTCAAAGGCCGGAAGACTCGGCCGGACGAGGGGGTGGCCCGCGGCGGCCCAGGCATCGGCTCCCCCTGCAAGGGACTGGACATGGACATAGCCCATGTCCTGCAAGGCTTTGGCTGCGAGTGCCGCGCGACCCCCAGTCTTGCAATACAGCACAACTTTCAGGTCACGACTGCTCAGCTCGGGGGTTCCGGCCAGCTTGAACTCGAGCATCCCCCGGGAAACATGAAGGGCGCCAGGCAGATGGCCTGCTGCGAATTCATCCGCCTCTCTTACATCCAGCAACACATCGGCGTCGCGAATGGCTTGCTCGGCGTCATCAAGGGACACTTCGCGGATGAGGGCTTTGGCGGCCATGACCAGATCGTGGGCGGTTTTCATGAGGATCCTTGCGTATGAACATGAGGCGGCCGAGTGGCCGCGAACCCTGAATATTAGCAAATAATGATTTTAAAGATCTGAGGGATTCCAATCAGGGCCCGGGGCAGCGCGGAGGCAGAAGGAGCGGCAAGGAGACCCCCTCAGAGCACAGATGAATGGCACATATGGTAAAAATTCCTGAAAAACGACTACCTGTAGTGTCCTTGTTGACGAGGCATCGCTCTCGTATGCATACTGCGGGCGTTGTTGGTTCCCATCACCAAGGGGATTAAAAGGGAATCCGGTGCCAGGTTCAAACCTGAAACCCGGAGCTGCCCCCGCAACTGTCATCGGAGAGTGCACCCCTCCCACTTTGCCACTGGACGTCGGTATGTGTCCGGGAAGGCCGGTGGTGCATGCTGACCCGAGAGCCAGGAGACCTGCCACAACCTTCTTTGCAACAATGGGGCGGGGTGTCCCTGGCGAAAGGTGTGAGCATGTCGAGTTTTTCCGAATGCAGCAGGTCGTTGCTGGGCACGGTGCCATTTCCGTGCCGACGCGGCTTCGCGTTGCCCCTCTGCGCTGGATTCTCCGCCCTCCGAACCGGAGAGTCCCTTTGTCCTCGAACGTCCTAGCCCTCAATGCAGGCACCGAGCCTTCGCTCGTGGCCTTCCAGGTTATCCGTCGCAACGCCGCCGTCGTCGCTTTTGATCCGGAGAAGATTGCCGTGGCGATGACCAAGGCTTTCCTCGCCGTGGAGGGGAGCCAGAGTGCCGGCTCTTCCCGGGTGCGGGAAGTGGTGGCACGTCTTACCGACGTGGTGGTGCGCTCCTTGACCCGTCGCCTGCCCGACGGGGGCACCGTGCACATCGAGGACATCCAGGACCAGGTGGAACTGGCCCTGATGCGCTCCGGCGAGCATGACGTGGCCCGTGCCTACGTCCTCTACCGGGAGCGCCGTGCCGAAGAGCGGGCCGCCCGTGTTGTCGCGGCTGTCACCACCTCCGCGCTGCACGTGAGGGTGGACGGAGCCAGGCTCCCCCTCGATGTCGCCGAGCTGAGAGCGGTGTGCGTCGCCGCCTGCATCGGGCTGGAGGAGAGCGTATCGGCAGATCTGATCCTCGAGCACGCCCTGCGCAATCTGTATGACGGAGTCGCGATCGAGGAGGTCACCCAGGCCCTGATCCTGTCGGCCCGCAGTCTTATCGAGACGGACCCGGGTTACGACTACGCCACCGCGCGCCTGCTGCTGGCGAGGCTGATGCAGGAGGTGCTGGGTCGTCCGGTGCCAACCGAACAGATGGGCGCCGCCTGCACGGACTATCTCCCCCGCTTCATCCGAAGAGGAATCGAAGCGGAGCTGCTCGACCCGCGCCTTGCTGAATTCGATCTGGACCGGCTCGCCGCCGCGATCCGGCCCGAGCGGGATCGGCTTTTTGGTTACTTGGGCCTTCAGACCCTCTATGACCGCTACTTTCTGCACATCGACGGCCAGCGCATCGAGCTGCCGCAGATCTTCTTCATGCGTGTGGCCATGGGGCTGGCCCTCGGCGAGATCGACCGGGAGGCCCGGGCCATCGAGTTCTACGACCTGATTTCGAGCTTCGATTTCATGTGCTCCACGCCGACCCTGTTCAACAGCGGCACCCTGCATTCCCAGCTGTCCTCCTGCTACCTCACCACGGTAGCCGACGACCTGGAGGGCATCTACCAGTCCATCAAGGAGAACGCCCTGCTGCAGAAGTACGCCGGCGGGCTGGGCAACGACTGGACGCCGGTGCGCGCTCTGGGGAGCCGCATCAAGGGCACCAATGGTCAGAGCCAGGGAGTGATTCCCTTCCTCAAGGTGGTCAATGACACCGCGGTGGCGGTCAATCAGGGCGGCAAGCGCAAGGGGGCGGTATGTGCCTACCTGGAATCCTGGCACCTGGACATCGAGGAGTTCCTGGAGCTGCGCAAGAACACCGGCGACGAGCGCCGCCGCACCCACGACATGAACACCGCCAACTGGATTCCCGACCTCTTCATGAAGCGGGTCCACGAGAACGCGGAGTGGACGCTCTTCTCACCGTCGGACGTGCCCGACCTGCACGACAAGTACGGGCAGACCTTCGAAACCGCCTACCTTGCCTACGAAGCCCGTGCCGAGGCCGGCGAAATCCGCCTCTTCAAGAAGCTGCCCGCCGTCCAGCTGTGGCGCAAGATGCTGACCATGCTGTTCGAGACCGGGCATCCCTGGATCACCTTCAAGGACCCGTGCAATCTGCGTTCGCCCCAGCAGCACGTGGGCGTGGTTCACAGCTCCAACCTGTGCACCGAGATCACCCTCAACACCTCCGATGCCGAGACCGCCGTGTGCAACCTGGGCTCAGTGAACCTGCTCGCCCATCTCAAGGACGGCCAGCTCGACCAGGCCAAGCTGGCGCGGACGGTGCAGACCGCCATGCGCATGCTCGACAACGTGGTGGACATCAACTTCTACGCCACCCCCAAGGCCCGCAACGCCAACCTGCGTCACCGCCCGGTCGGGCTCGGGATCATGGGCTTTGCCGACTGCCTGTACCGGCTGGGCATTCCCTACGCCTCACCTGCGGCAGTGGAGTTTGCCGACGCCAGCATGGAGGCCGTGTGCTTCCAGGCCTATTGGGCATCGGCCGAACTGGCGCGGGAGCGGGGAGCTTACTCCAGCTTCCGCGGCAGCCTGTGGGACAAGGGCGTGCTGCCCCATGAGTCCCTGACCATCCTGGGCGCCACCCGGGGCGGCTATCTGGACACCAACCCGGACGTCCGCCTCGACTGGCAGGCCCTGAAGGCCCACATTGCCCGCCATGGCATGCGCAACTCCAACTGCGTGGCCATTGCTCCCACCGCCACCATCTCCAACATCATCGGCGTGTCGGCCAGCATCGAGCCGGCGTACCAGAACCTCTACGTCAAATCGAACCTGTCGGGCGAGTTCACTGTGGTCAATGAGGCCCTGGTGCGCGACCTGAAGGCCCTCGGCCTGTGGGACCCGGTGATGGTCTCCGACCTGAAGTACTTCGACGGCTCCCTGGCGCGCATCGAGCGGGTGCCCGACGAACTCAAGGCCCGCTACGCCACCGCCTTCGAGATCGACCCCCGCTGGCTGATCGAGGCCGCCGCCCGGCGCCAGAAGTGGATCGACCAGGCCCAGTCCCTCAACCTCTACCTGGCCCTGCCGTCCGGCAAGAAGCTCGACGAGCTCTACAAGCTGGCCTGGATCCGCGGGCTCAAGACCACCTATTACCTGCGCACCCTGGGCGCCAGCCAGATGGAAAAGACCGGTGGCGGCGAAAGCGGGGGAGGGGAGGAGCCCCGCTTCTGCAGCATCGACAATCCGGACTGCGAGGCCTGCCAATGACACCGGCACCGCACGCCCGCACCCGCATGAACAGCCTGTCGGCATGGCCCGGGGAGGCGGCCCGGCACCTTCGCCTGTTGCTCCTGTGCGTGCTGTGCTCGCCAGGCCTGCTCCAGGCTGCCGAATGCCCGCGCATCATCAGCCAGTCCCCCTATATAAGCCGTGTCCTCGACTGGCTGGGCCTGGCACGCTGCATCGTCGGTGTCAGCCGCTACGATTCCATGCCGCTGCCCCATACCGGCGGCGTGATCGACCCGGACGCCCCGGCCATCGCCGACCTGGAGCCGGATCTGCTCATCTTCTCGGAATGGACGGGCGACGACGTGGCGCGCAAGGCTACCCCGCCCGGCGCAACATCGATACGCGTCGGCGGGTTTCGCGGCATGGCCGGGATGGAGGAGATGATGCGGGATGTCGGCCGGGCCGTCGGCGTGAGCGACATCGACCGCCGGCTTGCCGCCTTCGATACCGACTGGCGTGTAGCAGCCAAGATGGACAGCCGCGGGCGGCGGGTGCTGATCCTGTCGGCCTGCGGTCCGGCGCCGTATTCCTACGGCAAGGGCACAACCCTGCATGAACTGATCTCTGCCGCCGGTTTCCAGGTGGTCGCCGACCACGACAGCATCCGCAACTTCAAGCCCGGCGCCCCGGATGGCGACGTGGCCGCATGGATCACCGCCAGGGAGCCCGAGCTCATCCTGGCGCTGCAGGACCGCCGCGCCACCTCCTGCAATCCCGCCGTCGCCAAACCGGGCATTCCCATCCTGCCCCTGGCTGCCGAGCACTTCACGCATCCCGGCCCCGACTTCCTCGCCGGACTGCATGAACTGAAAGAGAAGATCGCCACCTATGGCGAGTGACCTGGACCCAAGAACATGAGTGCCTTCCGTTTCGACGACTGGGAAACCGCCGCCCCAGCCACCCCAGCCGCTATTGCCCCCTTGTCCGGCGAGCCCGCGGCCCCAGGCCCTGCGGCGCTCCCGGGCCGCACTGACGACAACCCATCCCCCGCCCATTCCCTGGCCCCGGTGAATGCCGCCGACAAGCGCATCGTCGGCGGCAAGACCGACATCAACCAGCTGGCCCCGTTCAAGTACCCCTGGGCCTGGGAGTTCTTCCTGAAGGCCAACCGCAACCACTGGACGCCCCTGGAGATCTCCATGGCCCAGGACGTGCACGACTACCACCACAAGCTCAACGGCGCCGAGCGCCACGTCTTCGAGAACGTGCTGGCCTACCTCACCACCTCCGACATCCTGGCCATGCGCAACATCGGCCTGGCCGTGATGGAGAAGATGAGCGCCCCCGAGCTGCAGATCTACCAGGCCCGCCAGGTGTATGAAGAAGCCCTGCACACCTGGACCTACCAGCACTGCATCGAGAGCATCGGCCTCGACCAGCAGGAGATCTACAACCGCTACCGGGTGGTGCCCGCCATCCACGGCAAGATCGCCCTGGCCAACCGGCGCCTGGAACGGGTCATGCGCCCCGACTTCGACCTGGCCGACCGGGACAACCTGCACGAATTCGCCCTGTCCTACTTCTTCTTCGCGGCGATCTTCGAGGGCTGCTGGTTCTACAACGGCTTCACCCCCATCTTTGCCCTGCAGCGCCGTGGCCTGATGAAGGGCGCCGCCGAACAGCTGCAGTACATCATGCGCGACGAGGTGCTGCACTGCGCCTTCGGCATCCGGGTGGTGCGCGAACTGCTCAAGGAAGAGAACCTGAGCCTCGACCCGTCCGCCCTGAAAGCCCTGTGGGACGAAGCAGAAGCCGCCGAGTCCGCCTACGCCGCCTACATCCTGCGTGACCCCATCCTCGGCTACAACGCCGACCTGCACACCCGCCAGTTCCGCTTCATGGCCAACCGCCGGGCCCGCCAGGTCGGCCTCGCCGAACCCTTCCCCGGTGCGGAGAACGTCCTGCCCTGGCTCGACGAACAGGCCAACCTGCGCAAGGAGAAGAACTTCTTCGAAACGCGGGTCACCGAGTACCAGACGGGAGGAGCCCTGGCCTGGGAGTAGGGTAGGGTGGGGCGCTCTCAGTCCTGGCGATAGGGCTCGAAGTAGCGGTGGTCTGCGTCGATGGACAGGCTTCGCCCGATGGCCGGGAAGGCCCGCTGCGAGCAGTGATCCCGCTCGCACACCTTGCACCCGGCGCCGATGGGCGTGGCGGCCTCGGGGGTGGTGAGGTCCAGCCCGCGGGAGTAGATCAGCCGCTCCGCGTGGCGCAGGTCGCAGCCCAGGCCAATGGAGAAGGTCTTCTCCGGAGCGCCATAGGCACCGGCTTCCCGGGATGTGGTGCGAGCGATCCACAGGTAACGGCGGCCGTCGGGCATGGCGGCAATCTGGGTGAAGATGCGCCCGGGTGACGTGAAGGCCTCGTACACGTTCCACAGGGGGCAGGTGCCGCCGATGCGCGAAAAGTGGAAGTCGGTGGCGGATTGCCGCTTGGAGATGTTGCCGGCCCGGTCCACCCGGATGAAGAAGAAGGGCACACCGCGGGCAGCAGGGCGCTGGAGGGTGGACAGGCGGTGGCAGACCGTCTCGAAGCCCACGCCAAACTGCCTTTCCAGCAGGCCGATGTCGTAGCGGAGCGCCTCGGCGGCCTCCAGGAAGCGGCTGTAGGGCAGCACCAGCGCACCGGCAAAATAGCTGGCGAGACCTATGCGGGCGAGAGCGCGGGATTCTTCCAGGGCAAAGCTGCTTTCGCTCGCCAATCCGTCGATGAGGCTGCGGGCCTCCAGAAACGCGATCTGGGTGGCGAGCTGGAAGGCCTGCTGCCCCCACTGGAGGCGCGAGGACAGGCGCAGCACCCGGGCGGCGCTGTCATAGCTGCGCTGGGCGCCACCGTCGTCCTTGTCGATGGCGACCCGCACCCCGTGCCCGGACTCCAGGCGCTGGGTGAGGGCGGCGACCAGATCCCTGTCGTCACCACAGGATTCAAAGATCGACTCGGCCAGGCGGTCGAGTTCGTCGATGTGGTTGTGTCGGGCGTAGAAGAAATCCCGCACCTCCTCGTAGGGCATGGGGGCCGGGCGAAACGTGCCGCTGCGATCATCGCCGAGCCGGATGGACAGGGCCTCGGTGCGCTCACGCTGGTCCCGCAGGCCCCGATCCAGGGCGATCAGCGTGCGCGCCACGGCGGGCATGTTGGCCGCCAGCTCGCGGATCTCGGCGGTGGACACCGGGGTCTCGCCGGGAGCCGACAGGAAGACTTCACGCAGGTCTGCGATGAGACGGGCTTCGTCGTCCTCGGAGAACTGCTGGACATCGACGCCGAACACGGCGTTGAGCTTGAGCAGCACCGGCACGCTGAGGGGGCGCTGGTTCTGCTCGAGCTGGTTGAGGTAGCTGGGGGAGAGCTCGAGGGCCCTGGCCAGGGCAACCTGGGTCAGGCCCCGCTCTTCGCGAAAGCGTCGCAGACGGATGCCCATGAAGGTTTTCTTCATCGGATGCTCCTCTCTTGAGTTTGAATGAATGACATCTTCACAATATTCGCAATTTCGCAGAATGGCATTCGCAACGCTTCGCCTTTTCAGTGCTCGTGACTGCGATCAGGGTGCGTATATTGCGAACTCCTCAAGACAAGCGCAAGCCCTAGCGGAATTGCATAGGAGACAGGAATGAACACACCACAAGAGTCCTCATTCAAGCCCAAGAAGTCGGTAGCCCTCTCGGGCATCACCGCTGGCAACACCGCCCTGTGCACCGTGGGCAAGAGCGGCAATGATCTGCACTACCGGGGTTACGACATCATGGATATCGCCGAGCGCTGCCAGTTTGAAGAGGTGGCCCACCTGCTGGTGCATGGCAAGCTGCCGACCCGGGCGGAACTGAAGGCCTACAAGGCCAAGCTCAAGGCCATGCGCGGACTGCCGACCAACGTCAAGGAAGCCCTGGAGTGCCTGCCGGCCTCCGCCCATCCGATGGACGTGATGCGCACCGGGGTGTCGGCGCTGGGCTGCGCCTTGCCGGAGAAGGACGACCACAACATTCCGGGCACACGGGACATCGCCGATCGCCTGATGGCCTCCCTGGGGTCCATGCTGCTCTACTGGTACCACTGGGCCACCAACGGCAAACGCATTGATGTGGAGACGGATGACGACTCCATCGGCGCGCATTTTCTGCACCTGCTGCACGGGCAGAAGCCCTCGGCCCTGTGGGAGCGTTCCATGCACACTTCCCTGATCCTCTACGCCGAGCACGAATTCAACGCCTCCACCTTCACCGGCCGGGTCATCGCCGGCACGGGGTCGGACATCTACTCGGCCATCACCGGCGCCATCGGCGCGCTGCGGGGCCCCAAGCACGGGGGCGCCAACGAGGTGGCCTTCGAGATCCAGAAGCGCTACGACAGCCCGGATGAAGCCGAGGCCGACATCCGTCGCCGCGTAGAGGCCAAGGAGGTCGTGATCGGCTTTGGCCACCCGGTCTATACCGTGTCCGACCCCCGTAACGAGGTGATCAAGGGGGTCGCGGCTGAACTGTCGGTGGACGCAGGTTCCACCAAGATGTACGACATCGCTGCCCGCCTGGAAGCCGTGATGGGGGAGGTCAAGCAGATGTTCCCCAACCTGGACTGGTTCAGCGCCGTGAGCTACCACATGATGGGCGTCCCGACGGCCATGTTCACCCCGCTCTTCGTGATCGCCCGTACCTCCGGCTGGGCGGCACACATCATCGAGCAGCGCATCGACAACAAGATCATCCGCCCGAGCGCGAACTATGTCGGGCCGGAAGACCGGGTCTTCGTGCCCATCGAGCAGCGCCAGTAAGGGCCAGGTCATCATGAACGCTGCTTACCGCAAATCCCTGCCCGGCACCCGGCTGGACTACTTCGACACCCGCGCCGCCATCGACGCCATCCGCCCGGGGGCCTACGACGGGCTGCCTTATGTTGCCCGCGTGCTGGCGGAACAACTGGTCCGCCGCTGCGACCCGGCCATGCTCACCGATGCACTTGAGCAGATCATCGAGGGCCGGCGTGACCTGGACTTCCCCTGGTACCCGGCCCGGGTGGTCTGCCATGACATCCTCGGCCAGACCGCGCTGGTGGATCTGGCCGGCCTGCGCGACGCCATTGCCGACCAGGGCGGCGATCCGGCCAAGGTCAATCCGGTGGTGCCGACCCAGCTCATCGTCGATCACTCCCTGGCGGTGGAATACGGCGGCTTCGATCCGGAGGCCTTCGCCAGGAACCGGGCCGTGGAAGACCGTCGCAATGAGGACCGCTTCCATTTCATCGAGTGGACCAGGCGCGCCTTCGAGAATGTGGATGTGATCCCGGCGGGCAACGGGATCATGCACCAGATCAACCTGGAGAGAATGTCGCCGGTGATCCAGGTCCGGGACGGCGTCGCCTTTCCCGATACCTGCGTGGGCACCGACAGCCATACGCCCCATGTGGACGCCCTGGGCGTGATCGCCATCGGCGTGGGGGGCCTCGAAGCCGAGACGGTGATGCTGGGCCGGGCGTCGATGATGCGCCTGCCCGATATCGTCGGCGTCAGGCTGACGGGTACCCGTCAGCCCGGCATCACCGCCACCGACATCGTGCTGGCGCTCACCGAGTTTCTGCGCCAGGAGAGGGTCGTCGGTGCGTGGGTGGAGTTCTTCGGGGAAGGAGCGGACAGCCTGTCCATCGGCGACCGGGCCACCATCTCCAACATGTGCCCGGAGTACGGCGCCACCGCCGCCATGTTCTACATCGATGCGCAGACCATCGACTACCTGAAGCTCACCGGCCGCAGCCCGGAGCAGGTCGCGCTGGTCGAGCAGTACGCGAAGGCCACCGGCCTGTGGGCCGAAGCGCTGAAGACCGCGAAGTACGAACGGGTGCTGGAGTTCGACCTGACGACGGTGGTCCGTAACATGGCCGGCCCGTCCAACCCCCACAAACGCCTGCCGACTTCGGCACTGACGAAGCGTGGCATCGCCGGCCCGGTCAAGCTGGAAATGGCTCGGGCGGAAGAATATGAGGGCCTGCTGCCCGACGGCGCGGTGATCATCGCCGCCATCACCAGCTGCACCAACACGTCCAACCCGCGCAACGTGGTGGCCGCCGGCTTGCTGGCCCGTAACGCCAACGCTCTGGGCCTCGTCCGCAAGCCCTGGGTCAAGACCTCGTTTGCGCCAGGCTCCAGGGTGGCCAGACTCTATCTGGAAGAGGCTGGGCTGCTCTCCGAACTCGAGAGGCTCGGCTTCGGCATCGTCGGCTATGCCTGCACCACCTGCAACGGCATGTCCGGGGCCCTCGACCCAGCGATCCAGCAGGAGATCATCGAGCGCGACCTCTACGCCACCGCCGTGCTGTCGGGCAACCGCAATTTCGACGGGCGCATCCACCCCTACGCCAAGCAAGCCTTCCTGGCCTCGCCCCCCCTGGTGGTGGCCTACGCCATTGCCGGCACGATGCGCTTCGACATCGAGCAGGACGTGCTGGCCGTGATGGACGGCAGGGAGATCCGACTGAAGGACCTGTGGCCATCCGACGAGGAGATCGACGCCATCGTCGCCCGTGCCGTCAAGCCGGAGCAGTTCCGCCAGATCTACGAACCGATGTTCGCCCCCCGCCGGGATGAGGGCTCCGCCATCAGCCCCCTCTACGCCTGGCGCCCACGGTCCACCTACATCCGCCGCCCGCCCTATTGGGAGGGCATGCTGGCCGCCGAGCGGACCCTGCAGGGAATGCGGCCCCTGGCCATTCTGCCGGACAACATCACCACCGACCATCTGTCGCCCTCCAACGCCATCCTTCCGGATTCGGCGGCTGGCGAATACCTGGCAAAGATGGGTCTGCCGGAGGAAGACTTCAACTCCTACGCCACCCACCGGGGCGATCACATGACTGCCCAGCGTGCCACCTTTGCCAACCCGACCCTCAGGAACGAGATGGTGCGCAACGCCGATGGCAGCGTCCGCGCGGGCTCATTGGCGCGGGTCGAACCGGAGGGGCAGGTGATGCGCATGTGGGAGGCCATCGAAACCTACATGCTGCGCCTGCAGCCCCTGATCATCATCGCCGGTGCCGACTATGGCCAGGGCTCGTCCCGGGACTGGGCGGCCAAGGGGGTGCGCCTGGCCGGGGTGGAGGCCATCGTGGCGGAAGGCTTCGAGCGCATCCACCGAACCAATCTGGTAGGCATGGGGGTGCTGCCCCTGGAGTTCAAGCCCGGCACCACCCGCCTCACGCTGGGCCTGGATGGCACCGAAACCTATGATGTGGTCGGCGTGCGCCAGCCGCGCACCGACCTGACCCTGGTGATCCACCGCCGGAACGGGCAGCGCATCGAGCTGCCCGTCACCTGCCGGTTGGACACGGCCGAAGAAGTCTCGATCTACGAAGCCGGCGGCGTCCTGCAGCGATTCGCCCAGGACTTTCTGGCCACTGAAAAGGAAACCGCCTGATGAGCGCTGTTCCCCAGATCCGCATTCCTGCCACCTACATGCGCGGCGGCACCAGCAAGGGGGTGTTCTTCCGGCTGGACGACCTGCCGGAATCCTGTCGCGTGCCGGGCAAGGCCCGTGACCGATTGTTCCAGCGCGTGATCGGCAGCCCTGACCCCTACGCCACCCATATCGACGGCATGGGCGGGGCGACATCGAGCACCAGCAAGTGCGTGATCCTGTCCCGCAGCACCCGGCCGGATCACGATGTGGACTACCTCTATGGGCAGATCTCCATCGACAAGGACTTTGTGGACTGGAGCGGCAACTGCGGCAACCTGTCCACCGCCGCTGGCGCCTTCGCCCTCCACGCCGGGCTGATGGATCCGGCGCGCGTCCCCCACGACGGCATCTGCGTGGTGAGGATCTGGCAAGCCAACATCGGCAAGACTATCATCGCCCACGTGCCGGTGAAGGCTGGCCAAGTCCAGGAGACTGGCGATTTCGAGCTCGACGGGGTGAGCTTTCCGGCTGCCGAGATTGTGCTGGAGTTCATCGAACCGTCGGATGAAGGGGAGGAGGGCGGAGCCCTGTTTCCCACTGGTAATGCGGTGGATGACCTGGAAGTGCCGGGCGTCGGCAGCTTCAAGGCGACGATGATCTCGGCCGGCATTCCGACCGTGTTCGTCAATGCCGCCGAGATCGGCTACACCGGCACCGAGCTGCGCGAAGCCATCAATGGCGACCCGGCCGCCCTGGCCCGTTTCGAGGCGATCCGCGTGGCCGGTGCCCTGCGCATGGGCCTGATCAAGACCCCCGAAGAGGCCGTCACCCGCCAGCACACCCCCAAGATCGCCTTCGTCGCGCCCCCTCGGGACTATGTCTCGTCGTCGGGCAGGCCGATCAAGACCGACGAGGTGGACCTGCTGGTGCGCGCCTTGTCGATGGGCAAGCTGCACCACGCCATGATGGGCACCGCTGCGGTCGCCATCGGCACGGCGGCAGCCATCCCCGGCACGCTGGTCAATCTGGCGGCCGGCGGGGGCGAGCGCACCGCAGTGCGCTTCGGCCACCCCTCCGGCACCCTGCGCGTGGGTGCCGAAGCCCGTCTGGTGGACGGCACATGGACAGTAACCAAAGCCATCATGAGCCGTAGTGCGCGGATTCTGATGGAAGGCTGGGTCCGCGTGCCCGGCGACGCATTCTGAGCAAGGATTTCCACATGTCTTCCCGCAAGAAACTCAAAGAACTGGTGGCCGCCAAGCGCGGCGTCATCGTCCCGGGCGCCTTCAATGCCCTCTCGGCGCGCGTCATCGCCGACCTGGGCTTCGAAGCCATCTACATCACCGGCGCCGGTGTGACCAACATGTGGTTCGGCATGCCTGACCAGGGCTTCATGGGCTTGGCAGAGATCGCCGACCACACGGCACGCATCCGCGATGCCGTCGATGTGCCGCTGCTGGTGGACGCGGACACGGGCTTTGGCAATGCCCTCAACGTGTATCACACGGTGCGCACCCTGGAGCGCGCCGGCGCCGACTGCATCCAGCTCGAAGACCAGGTGGCGCCCAAGCGTTGCGGGCACTTTGCCGGCAAGGACGTGATCTCCACCGAAGAGGCGGTGAGCAAGATCAAGGCTGCCGTGGATGCGCGCCGCGATCCGGATTTTCTGGTCATGGCACGTACCGACGCCGCCGCCGTCCATGGCTTCGAAGCCGCGGTGGAGCGCGCCCAGCAGTTTGCCGAGGCCGGCGCCGACATCCTGTTTGTCGAGGCGGTCACCACTGCCGAAGAGATCCGGGCCCTCCCGCAGCGCCTCGCTACCCCGCAGTTGATGAACATGGTCATTGGCGGCAAGACGCCCATCTTCAATGCGGAAGAACTCGGGAAGCTGGGCTTCGGCATCGTGCTCTACGCCAACGCTGCCTTGCAGGGCGCGGTGATGGGCATGCAGAAAGCCCTGGGCGTGCTGCGTGACGACAAGGAGATCCTGGAGTCCGGTGGACTGGTGACACCCTTTGCCGAGCGCCAACGCCTGGTGGGCAAACCAGGCTGGGACGCACTCGAAAAGCGCTACGGCTGACGATTGATCAACGGTTTTGCCGCCGAACCCATTTATTCTCTCCCGAGTTAGTCTCTCCAGGACTAAGGTTCGGCCGGCTTTTTTCTTTGCCTCTTTCCGGAACACTCCAAGCATCCGGAAAGAGGCGCTGCTTGTCACAGGGAACGAGCATGTGCGCCCCAATGACCGACTCCATTCCTCGCCCGAAAGCGCTCTTTGAGAGCATTGCCGATGCGCTGCGCACCCGGATTTTGAATCACGAGCTGCCTCCTGGTTCTGCTATCGATGAGACTTTGTTGGCGCGCGAGCTCGAAGTCAGCCGAACGCCGGTCAGGGAAGCCATCAAGGTACTGACCAGGGATGGCCTTGTCACCGTTGCCCATCGAAAAACCAAGCACTGCACGGTCACGGAATTCACGGCATTCGAACTGGCAGAGCTGCTCAAGATCACGGAGCATCTTGAGGTTTTCCATCACGACTGGGACGCCAATCCCTTCGTTCAGGATCTGTTGCAGCGTGTCACGGACAAGCTCTATCTCGCCCTCGGCCCGAGCTTCCTGATGGCGGATATCGATGCCAAGCAGGCGCAGAAGGGGGAGGGGAGAGGCCCCGGCCATGATCGCCCGGGCCAATCATCCAGACAGGCACTCGCCGATTACTTTGTGTGGCGACGACTCGAAGTGGCGAAGCGGGTGATGCAGGCACCCTGAGGCCTGGCGGGGTTCAGGGTGTGACGGCAGGTGCCACCCGCTGACGGGCCTGCTCGATAAAGGCCTGGAGATAGTCCGTCCCCAGATCGGCCTCCCGGACACCGAGGAAGATCTGTTTGGCAACGCCCTCCAGGCCCAGGCGCACTGGAACGACATCGACCTTGCCCGCGTATTCCAGCACCAGCCAGCGGGGCAGGGCGGCGACACCCCGCTGGCTGGCAACCATCTGCAACATGATGTCGGTGGTTTCTATGGTCTTGTGGCGCCTGGGCGCGATACCGGCGGGCTGGAGGAACCGGGTGTAGATGTCCAGCCGGTCGGGGGCGACGGGGTAGGTGATCAGGGTCTCCTGCGCCATCTGGTCGGGCGTGATGTAAGGCGCCCGTGCCAGGGGGTGGCCCCGGGCCACCACCAGCACCTGCTCGTAGTCGAACACCGGCTCGAACTGCAGCCCCGGTTTGAAGAGGGGGTCTGGTGTGACCAGCACATCGATCTCGTAACCGAACAGGGCGCCGATGCCCCCGAACTGGAATTTCTGCTTTACATCCACATCCACGTCCGGCCATGCCGCCAGATAGGGCGAAACCACCTTGAGCAGCCACTGGTAGCAAGGATGGCATTCCATTCCGATGCGCAGGGTGCCGCGTTCCCCTTGGGCGAACTGGCGCAGGTGCTGTTCCGCCAAGGAGAGCTGCGGCAGCACCCGGTTGGCGACGGCCAGCAGGTATTGCCCCGCCTGGGTCAGACGCAGGCTGCGCCCTTCCCGTAGCCAGATATCCGTCCCCAAATGCTGCTCGAGCTTCTTCATGCTGTGGCTGAGGGCCGATTGGGTGACGCACAGCACCTCGGCAGCGGCGGTCAGCGAACCCCGCTTTTCCACTTCGAGCACGATGGCAAGATGGATTCGCTCAAGCATTTTATGAATTTAGTTCATTGATATGTGAAATAAGACCATTTTACGTCATCGTTTGCAATCCCTACCATCTGGTGCTCAACCGCTATAGGGAGTTGCACATGACCACCATCCACAATCTCGGCTTTCCCCGCATCGGCGCCCGGCGCGAACTGAAGTTTGCGCTGGAGTCTTACTGGAAAGGCGAATCCTCACGGGACGATCTGAACGCTCTCGGGACAGCGTTGCGCCAGCGCCACTGGGCCGACCAGACCGGCATCGATCTGGTGCCCGTGGGCGACTTCTCCTTCTACGACCAGATCCTCGACATGAGCTTCACCCTCGGCAACCTCCCTGATCGGGTGCTGAGCTTCCAGGGGGATGTGCTCGACAACTACTTCCGCGTCGCACGCGGCCGTTCGGCCCCGGGCACCGACGATCAAGCGCGCTGCTGCAGCGGTGTGGCAGCCGGTGAGATGACCAAGTGGTTCGATACCAACTATCACTACATCGTCCCGGAGTTCACCGCGGAGACCCGTTTCCGGCTCGATGCATCGCGCCTCCTCGAGCAACTTGCCGAGGCCCGGGCCCGGGGGGTAAACGCCAAGCCTGTCATCATCGGCCCCGTGACTTACCTTGCCATCGGCAAGGCCAAGGATGATTCCGACAAGCTGGCCCTGCTCCCACGCCTGCTCCCGGTCTATGCCCAGCTGCTGGACAGCCTGGCGGAGCAGGGCGTGGAGTGGGTGCAGATCGACGAACCGCTGCTGGTCACCGAGCTCGATGCCGACTGGCGGCATGCCTTCAACGCGGCCTATCACGAACTCAAGAGTGGCCGCATCAAGCTCCTGCTGGCCACCTACTTCGGCCAGCTTCTTGAAAACCAGTACCTCGCGGCCAACCTGCCGGTAGCGGGCCTGCATATCGATGCGATCAACGGCCGCGAGGATGTCGGCCCCATCCTCAACCTGTTGCCTTCCAGCAAGGTGCTGTCACTGGGGGTGATCAATGGCCGCAACATCTGGAAGACCGACCTCACGGCCGTGCTCGACTGGTTGGAGCCTATTGCCCAACGCCTGGGCGAGCGCCTGTGGATCGCGCCTTCGTGCTCCTTGCTGCACGTGCCGGTGGACCTGGGCAGTGAGGAGAGGCTGGATGCCGAAGTGAAGTCCTGGCTGGCCTTTGCCCTGCAAAAGCTCGATGAGCTCAAAGTGCTGGGCACTGCCCTGCGGGATGGCCGTGAAGCCGTCCGGGAGGCGCTCACCTCCAACCAGGCCGCGCTGCTCGCCCGGCGTAGTTCCCCGCGGGTTACCAACCCTGCTGTCCAGGCCGCTGTCGCGCGCATCGATGCCCATATGGGCATGCGGGAAAGCCGCTATACCAACCGGGCACCCAAGCAGGCTGAATGGCTCAAGCTGCCCGCGTTCCCCACCACCACCATTGGCTCCTTTCCGCAGACGGCGGAGATCCGCCAAGCACGTAGCGACTTCAAGGCCGGCCGTCTCGATCTGGCAGGCTACAAGGCCGCTATGCGCAGCGAAATCGCGCGCAGTGTGCGTGAGCAGGAGGCCCTTGGCCTGGATGTGCTTGTGCACGGCGAGGCCGAACGCAACGACATGGTCGAATACTTCGGCGAGCAACTCGACGGCTATGTTTTCAGTCAGTTCGGTTGGGTGCAGTCCTACGGTTCCCGCTGCGTGAAGCCGCCCATCCTGTTCGGTGACATCAGCCGACCGCGCCCGATGACGGTCGATTGGATCACCTACGCCCAGTCCCTCACCCGCAAGCCGATGAAGGGCATGCTCACCGGCCCGGTGACCATCCTCAACTGGTCCTTCGTGCGGGACGACCAGCTGCGCTCTGCATCATGCAGGCAACTTGCGCTCGCCATCCGCCAGGAAGTGCTGGACCTGGAGCGGGCAGGGATCCGGGTGATCCAGATTGACGAGGCCGCATTGCGTGAAGGGCTGCCACTGCGCAAATCCCGGTGGCAGGACTACCTGGACTGGACCGTGGAGAGCTTCCGCATCACCGCCAATGGCGTTCGCGACGAAACCCAGATCCACACCCACATGTGCTACTCGGAGTTCAACGACATCATCACCGCCATTGCGGACATGGACGCCGATGTGATCACTATCGAGACGTCCCGCTCCGACATGGAGTTGCTCGATGCCTTCGACGACTTCAAGTATCCCAACGAGATTGGCCCCGGTGTGTACGACATCCATTCGCCCAACATCCCGACCCAGGAAGACATTGTCGGCCTGATGAAGAAGGCCATCGAACGTATCCCCGCCGAACGCTTGTGGGTCAATCCCGACTGCGGCCTGAAGACCCGGCAGTGGGCTGAGGTGACGCCGGCGCTGACCAACATGGTGGCCGCAGCGAAGTGCCTTCGCGCCAGCCGCTGCTGAGCATCCGGCTCTCCTTGCCAACGGTCCGGTTCCTGCGCCAGAAAACCAACCCGGCACATTCGCAAGATTTGCTATCCCGCATTCTGGTGTTTGCAAAACTCGGCTCTTTCAGGGGTGGCTTCAAATTTTCTGCTGCGTATATTGCGAGATGAGCGTAGTGATCGGTGCTCCCGATGACGATGAAAACGTCGATTAACACCGATCCCGACGCAAGCCCACCCCGTGTTTTTGATGCATCGGACGAACTGGTCGATGCCAAGGACCCTTTGATTGAGTAGCCACGATCCTGAGTCAGGAGAAACAAAGCATGTCTGTGCGCCCGCGTCCGTTGTTCGAGGTCCTTTCCGATTCCCTGTGCGAGCGGATGTGCGCGCATGAACTCATGCCCGGAGAGACCCTGGACGAGTACCGCCTGGCCACCTCGTATGGCGTGAGCCGCAGCGCTGTCCGGGAAGCGCTTTCCCTCCTGCTCAGGAACGGATTGGTGGAGTTCAATTCAAGGGGCTTCCATGTTGCCTCTCCCACCCGTCAGGATGTCTCGCAGCTCTTCGATGTGCTGGAGCTGCTCGAGGGCTTTGCCATGCGCCAGGCTGCGGATGCCCGGCGACCGCCCGACGAGGGATGCCAGTTCTGGCCCGGGCTTTGCCAGGCATCGGGAAACCCCTATCTGGCCAATCAGATCGATGACGCAGTGACCCGTCTCAAGCTGGCATGCGGTCCTCTCCTTGAATCCCCGGACATGCAGCCGTCGAAAGCTCTGCAGGAAGAACTCCGGCAGTTCATTCTGAAGGGCAGGGCCGATCAGGCAGAGCAGGTGCTTTCAGGCTACTGGAGGCAGCGTCGCCAAGGCGGCATGGCCATACTTCAAACTCGGCACGGAAGTGCTTCTAAAGAGCATGAAATATGATCTTTAAGCCTTTAAATTTATTAAAAATAATCAATATTTGCTCAATAAAACAACGACAAACATTAACTTCTGAAAATTACTGTTTTCAGAAGTTAAATAAATACACCAGAAAAGCCCCTCTTCTATTTGAATAAAAAATAAAATCCTGACCTGATTGCGGTCTCTTCCTCTTTCCTGCCTGCTTCAGTTCTTCTTCTTGAGCATCCCCAGTTCAGCCAGGGCTTCAGCCAGCGCCGCTTCGGCCCGCTGGGCCCTTACGGTTTCAGCCAGTCGAACCTCCTCCACCGCACGGGCTCTCGCTTCTGCTGCGGCAACGGCAGACTCCTTGCCGTGGGCGGCCTCGCTGGCCGTCTTGAGCTGGACCTGCAGACGTTCGATCCGCCCCTCGGCTGCCGCCAGGGAGGTCTCGATCTGGCGGGCACGGGATACCGCCTCCCGCAGGCCCGCCTTGGCTTCTTCGGTCTGCTCCCGCTGTCGGGCTTCCCGATCCTCGCGGTTGGCAAGCTGCTGGCGCATGGTGGTGATTTCGGCGAGCTTCTCCTGGCGCGCCTGATCAATCTGCTTCATCAGCAGCTCCCGGTCCAGGGCGCTGCGGTCCTGCTCCTCCTTCAGGGATGCGTTGTAGCGATCCCGGTCGTTCTGAAGCAGGCGGCTCAGACGCTCGGATTCGGCAGTGAACTTCTGCTCCCGGGCCTCGGCGGCCTCTTCGAGCTGCCTGACCCGGTTTTCAAGGCCTTCCCTCTGGCGCAGGAACTCCAGGGCCTGATTGCGCAGGTCAGCAATACTGGTTTCCCGGGTCTGGACACCAAGATTCAGGGCTTCAACCTGGGCTGCCGCCTGGGTGGCCTCTGACTCAAGCTGCGCGTTTCGGTCAAGCGCGGCCTGGAGGCGCCCCAGCACGGCCTCCTGCTCCTGCTCGAGGAGCTGGCGCTGGCTGGCGAAGACCTGATCCGCATGCTGCAGGGCCAGCGACCACACTTTCGCCATCAGTCCGTCGGTGGACGACACCAGCTCGTCAGGCATGCCCGGCACGCTGCGTTGCCGAAAGAATGCCGTGCCGGTGTCCCGTCGCCACTGATCGATGTAACGCTGGACGATCTCGCTGGAGCCCTTGTTGCCAAGCTCCGCATAGACCAGGTTGAAGGACGGGTTCTCGCCCAGGGAAAGCAGCTGAAAACAGATCTGCTCGACTGCCTCGAAGGTGACGCTGCTGCTGCGTGCCATCAATCAAGCCCTCGTTTGCCAGGTTTGCACAAAAGTGTGTCCTGGAAACCATAGCATACGTGTACGGTCGTAATCCGTATTGTTTGGCACGGATTGAATTTTACGATCCCCATCTTGGGGCGACGGCTTACCGCATGTTCAGTCCGCCTTTTTTTCCGTCCAGCGCAGGCGCTGCTTCTGGGCCTCTTCGTGCCAGCGCTCTTCCTCTTCGTGGATGTAACGCTGGGTTGTCCGGGCGTCGGTGTGGCGGGCATCCTTCTGCACGAAACGTTCGTCGATGCCGCTGTCCAGCTTGGCAGTGATGCCTGTGTGGCGCCCCCAGTGGGCGGAAGCGGCACGCAGCTTCTCCTTCTTGTGCTCGGCATCGTCCGGCAGCAGGTCAGCCGCGGCGTTGAAAATCTTCTTCAGAATCTGATTGAGCCGGCGGGCCGTGATCGGGCTTCCATTCTTGACGGATACCAGCAGCGGCGTCTCATCATCCCGGCGCGGCACGGCCGTCAGGCCCAGATACTTGCGATAGCGGATCAAGGCCTGGAGCATGTCGTCGGCCACCGGCACCTTGGCCTTCTTGCCCCCCTTCCCCACCACGTACCACCACCACAGGCCACGCTCTTCCCGAAAGCTGTTCATGCGGTGGCTCTCCAGTTCACCGGCACGCGGCGCCAGCATGTAGAGGGTTGCCGCGATGAAGCGCGCCCGCTCGTATTCGTCACGCCCTCGCTCGGCATCCTTCGGCATGGCTTCGATGGCGTCGGTCACCGCCTGCCACATCTGCGTATCCAGGAAGCGCTCGATCTTGTCGACCTCTTCCGTGCTGGCCACGGCGCGCAGGGGGCCGCTTACCTCGGCGGACATCTTGCGCCGGCGCTGACGGATCAGCCCAAGGGGATTGCCGAGCAGATAGCCGGCATCCACCAGGTAGCTCATCAGCGAATTGATGGCCGCCATGGCCGTGAGCACCGCACTCTCACTGAGCGGGCCCACAAAGGGACGCCAGCGCTCGGTGATGCGCTCCGCCTTGGGGCCGCACCACAAGGCGGCTGGCTGGGGATCCGCCAGAAAATTCAGATAGCCCTCGAAATCCTGGCGATTGAGGCTGGACAAGGGTTTGCCGCAGTCGATCAGGGACCAGAGCAGCAGGCGCTCGCACTCCCGCTGGTAGATGCGATAGGTGCCGGGCGAACGGTCGTACTCGGTCAGGAAACAACGGATCGCGTCGGCGTCCGTGTTCGCCGTGATCTGCAGGCGGGCCGGGTCGGCCCTGTTAACGCCGCTCTTCCCGTCCAGTTCAGGGGGGATCGTCAGCTCGTCCAGGGGGCGGACAGGGACAGGCCCTTGCGGGGTGGGAGGAGCGCTGGTGTCGGGGTTCTTCGCCTTCATGGGCGTGAGTTTACCCGTCAGGCAGCATTTTTCACCCGACAGGGCTTGCCATACGTCGAGTGCTGTATATAATTACAGTTATCGAAGGGTGAGCCAGGCAACAATCAAAGGCGAGTCCTGGTCGTGATGCATTTCAGCCCCGCTCGGGCTCGAATCGTTCTGAAAAGGAGTCAATCATGGAAAGCCTCATCTGCCGCACCCTGATGCTGGTTGGTCTCATTGTCGGCGTACTGCTGGCCGGCGGCCAGGGCGGCCAGGCACTGGTTCCCGCCATCCTGGCCCTCGTCGGGGTCGCCCTGTTCCGGCGCATTGCCCCTTCCCTGCCGTGGCGCTTCGGCCACGGGCGTCACTACTGATCCGCTTTACCCGGTGCTGGGCAAGGCCTACTTGCCTGCCCCCGCGGCACGGGCCTTGCGTTCAGCCTGGATCAGCCCGGCAATGTCCGTGTTGCGGTTCTTGATGGCCCAGCTCTCTGCCGATTCGTTCTGGTCGTTTTTCCAGTCCAGATCCACACCGGCCTTGAGCAGACGCAGCACAACCTCCTCATGGCCGTTTCGCGCGGCAAACATCAGCGGCGTCGTGCGGTTGGGAGCCTTCACATTGGGGTTTGCTCCCTTGGCCAGCAACTGCTCCACCACCGGCAGTCGCCCCTCGAAGGCCGCATAAAGCAGCGGATTCCAGCCGTCGTGATCAAATTCGGCCCCTGCCGCCAGGAGCAGCTGAACCACCTCGGCATGCCCCTTCAGGCTGGCCAGCATCAGGGCGCTGTCGCCAGCGGCATTGCGGGCGTTGAGCTTGATGCCCCGCTGTTTGACGAGCGCTTCCACCACCCTGGGTTGGTCTTCGCGGGCAGCCAGAATGAGCAGGGTATTGCCGTTCTGGTCGGTGGAGTTGCTGTCCATCCCCTGAGACACCAGCTGCGCGACCGCCTTGGCATCACCCATCTTGGCGGCATTCAGGAGGTCGTCCAGGGACGCGGCCACTACAGGCAGGGAGAGCTGCAGGCCCAGCAGCAAGGCGAGAAGTGTTTGGGTGCGGGGGCGAAAGATCTGCGCAACGGGCTTCATGAGGGGCGTGCGTCCTTGAACAGTCGAAAGAAATTGCAGGTCGTGGCCTCGGCCACGGTGGCCAGGCTTTCTCCCCGTGCGTCGGCAATCGCCTGGGCCACGTGTCGGACATAGGCAGGCTGATTGGTTTTTCCGCGGAAAGGCATGGGTGC
This sequence comes from Zoogloea sp., assembly GCF_023150065.1. Classification (GTDB taxonomy): domain Bacteria; phylum Pseudomonadota; class Gammaproteobacteria; order Burkholderiales; family Rhodocyclaceae; genus Zoogloea. Next base: position 23,449 of record NZ_JAKLLN010000020.1, on the reverse strand, counting down.
GAGATAGGGGGAGTCGGTCTCCACAAGCAGGCGATCGGCGGGCACGAAGCGTGCAACGTCACGCAAGGCCTCGGCATTCTTGAAGCTGACGATACCCGAGAAAGAGATGTAGAAACCCAGATCCAGTGCCTGCTCTGCCACTTCGCGAGTTTCGGTAAAGCAGTGCATCACCCCACCAGGCTCACCGGCACGCTCTTCACGCATCAGGCGGATGGTGTCGGCAGCGGACTCCCGGGTGTGGATGATCAACGGCTTGGCACAGCGCCGCGCAGCACGGATATGCGTCCGGAACCGGTCACGCTGCCATTCGGGGGAGTCCTTGTGCCAGTAATAATCCAGCCCGGTTTCACCAATGGCAACCACTTTGGGATGGGCCGCAAGTTCAAGGAGCCTTGCCTCGTCGGGCTCGTCACAATCGGCGTTGTCCGGATGCACTCCCACCGATGCAAACAGGTTGGTGTGACGTTCGGCCAGGCCGATGACGGCGGGCAGGGTTTCCAGCTTGACGCTGACGCACAGGGCGTGGGTTACCCCGTTTTCGGCCATCCGCTCGAGAACGGCGGTTTCGTTTTCAATCAGGTCCGGAAAATCGAGATGGCAATGGGAATCGACGAGCATTGATTGGTGCCGGTGAATCAGATGGTGTGGGTTGGACGGGACGAACCCAGGTGGCCGGCAAGAATCTGCTCGATCTGGTTGCGCAGCACCTGCCCTGCTTCGTCTCCGCCGAACTGGACTCCGATGCCCTGGGTCTTGTTGCCCTGGGCACCCGCGGGGGTGATCCACGCAACGGTTCCGGCAACGGGGTGCTTGGTGGGGTCGTCCATGATCTGCAGGATCATGAAGATCTCGTCACCGAGCTTGTAGATCCGGGCGGTGGGAATAAACAGCCCGCCGTTCTTGATGAACGGCATATACGCAGCATAAAGCGCTGATTTTGAACTGATGTTCAGGGACAGGACGCTGGGGCGCGCCATCGTCGATCGTCTTACAGGATCATTCATTTACGCACCGCCGGTGCGGCAGCCTGAAGGCTTCGGGCGTACCGCAAGAGCATGTCTTCCAAGAAAAGCCGGGCATTGAGAGGGTGCTGCGAGACCCGGCGCGACTGAGTGATTTCATTGTAGCAGCCAAGGGCGGCATCCACGGACAGGCGCCCGGCCAGGCTTCTCAGCACGTCCTCCCGATCGGGGAAGAAACGCACCGGCCCGCCCAGCCTCAGGCTGACCAGGTCGGCTACCCAGCGCTGCATCCAGCTCACCAGGGTCGGCATGTCGAACCCGCTGGCCAGGGCATCCTTGCCCTTCAGCCAACTCTCCCACTCGCCGGCAAGACGCAGGGCGGCCTTGCCCTGCAGTGTCGAGATCTCGTCGGCGAAACGTCGCCGGGCGGCGGCACCGCCGCCTTCAGCCAGCGCGGCAGCAGCCAGGGGCATACCACCGCAGAAGGCCAGCAATGCGGGGGCATCCGGAAGCCTGCGCCCGGCGAGCCAGCGGGCCGCCTGCTCGGCCGGAGGGCGCGGAAAGGCCCAGGTCTGGCAACGGCTGCGGATGGTCGGCAGCAGACGTTTTTGCGCAGAGGAAATCAATAAAAACAGGGTGCTTGTCGTTGGTTCTTCAAGCAGTTTAAGAAGTGCGTTGGCCGTAAAGATATTCATTGCGTCGGCCGGGTCGACGATCACCACTCGCTGACTGCCCCGGTGCCCGCCCGTGGTCAGGGCCTGTTGAAGAGCGCGGATCTGGTCGATCACGATCTGCCGGCTGGCGGCTTTGCCCCCTTCGGGTTTCTCGGTGGAGGCATCGGCCCGATCTTCCTGATCGGCTTCGGGAATCACCCGGAGCAGGTCCGGATGATTCCCGGCCAGACGCCACTGGCAATCCTCGCATTGCCCACAGGCATGCCCATCCGCACCAGGACGCAGGCACAGGATACGGGCAGCCAGGGCCTCGGCAAAAATGCGCTTGCCCCCGCCTGCCGGACCGGCAAAAAGCAGGGCATGGGGCATGCGGCCAGCGCTGTCGAGCACCCGGGCCCACAAGCCGGATTGCCATTCAAAGATCATTGAAAACAGTTTTCTAGAATAATTTGTTCAAGTTCTTTGCGAATCTCTTCCGGGCGCTGCCCAGCATCGATCACCTTGACTCTCGCCGGGTCTGCCGCAGCCCGGCGCAGGTAGGCATTGCGCACCCGCTCAAAGAAATCGGCCTGCTCCCGTTCAAAACGATCAGGGGCGTTGCCCGTACCCGCCAGACGGCTTGCCGCCACCTGGGGATCGAGGTCGAAAATCAGTGTCAGATCGGGCTGCAGATGAGGATGCACCCAGTTTTCCAGGGTGGCAAAGCGTTTTTCATCCAGCCCGCGCCCGCCCACCTGGTAAGCGTAGGTGGCATCGGTGAAACGGTCGGAGACCACCCACGCGCCGGACGACAAGGCCGGTTCGATGCGCGCAGCCAGATGTTCGCGACGGGCAGCGAACATCAGCAGGGCTTCGGTCTCGAGGTGCATCGGTTCGTGGAGCAGGAGCTCACGGAGCTTTTCCCCGAGAGGCGTACCGCCCGGCTCCCGGGTTTGCACCACGGGAATGCCTCGGGACTGGATCAGGGCGACGGCGGCCGCAATCTGGCTGCTCTTGCCGGCACCATCGATGCCTTCAAAGGTGATGAAGCGGGATTTCACGGTGCTTGTTTCCGGATGTAGCGGGCGACGGCCCGGTTGTGTTCGGTCAGGGTCCGGGAGAAGGCGCTGGAGCCGTCTCCCCGGGCCACGAAGTAGAGATAGTCGGTACTGGGCGGATTGAGCGCTGCCCTGAGGGCGGCGACGCCGGGCATGGAGATCGGGGTGGGCGGCAATCCGGGCCGGGTATAGGTGTTGTAGGGCGTATCGGTTTGAAGGTCACGCTTGCGCAGGTTGCCATCGAAGGCCGGGCCGAGGCCATAGATCACGGTGGGGTCGGTCTGCAACAGCATGCCGCTGCGCAGGCGGTTGACGAAAACCGAGGCCACCATTGGCCGGTCGGCGGCCTGGCCGGTTTCCTTTTCGACAATGGACGCCATGATCAAGGCTTCGTAAGGCGTCGGGTAAGGCAGCCCCTCGGCGCGCTTGTCCCACTCCCGCTGCAGGATCTTCTGCTGCTGGCGGTGGGCGCGCCGCAACACCTCCAGATCACTGCTGCGGCGGGAGAACAGATAGGTGTCGGGAAAGAACTGACCTTCAGGGTGGGATGCGTCGGCGCCGATGCGCGCCAGCAGCTCGCCATCGGACAGGCCTGCGCTGTCATGGCGCAGATCCGGGTGGCGATCCAGGGCCGCACGGAACTGACGGAAGTTCCAGCCCTCGATGAGGGCCAGCTCGGCCTGACTGACATCACCACGGGTCAGCATGTTGAGCAAGGCCAGCGGTGTGACCCCGGCCTCGACCTCATAGCTTCCGGCCTTGATCCCGTTGGCCTGGCGCGTCACCCTTGCGAGGAACACCAGTGCCGGGGGCCAGGTGTCGATACCGGCTTCCGTGAGCTGGCGCGCCACCTGACGCATGCCGGAGCCAGGCTCGATGGTGAAATCCAGCGGACTTTGTCGCAAACCCACCGGACTGAGGGCAAACCACACAAGGCCGGCGACTGCAGCAAGGACGCCCATCAGCGCAACAACAAAAACACGAAAAAACAGGCGCTTCATCGGGGAACTTGGCGCTTTCGGGAGGAACGAAAGAGGTGAAGAAAGGAGGAAGATCCGGCAAAAACCAGGGGCTTGATTCTTGCTTCAATTGATTGGCCAGCCCCCGCGCGGCAACGCCCTATAATAGCGCAAACCGCTTCAAGACTCGTTTTTGCGACAGGACACGACTGATGAATGCAACTTGGCAATCCCATCTCGGCGCCAACGGCGCGAAGTTTTTGGACAACTCCGTCAAGTTCAATGACGACGAGCGGCAGGATGTGACGCTCGCGGCCCAGGGAACCGTGCTGGTTCCTCTCGTGCACCTCGGTGCGATCCGCGCCACCGGTGAAGACGCCAGCGTCTTCCTGCACAACCTGTTCTCCAACGACGTGAAGAAGCTCGGCTCCAACGAGGCCCAGCTGACCAGCTTCAACAGCCCCAAGGGGCGCATGCTGGCCAGCATCGTGCTGTGGCGCGAGGCAGGCGATTACCTGCTGACGCTGTCCGCCGACATCCACGCGGCCATGCTCAAGAAGCTGTCCATGTACGTGCTGCGCTCCAAGGTCCGCCTGATGGACGACAGCGGCGACAGCGTCCTGATCGGCCTTGCCGGCCCCCAGGCCGGCGCCGCCCTTGAGGCTGCCGGGCTGCACATTCCGGGCGCCCCCCGGGCAACGGCCTCCGGCGTGGCAACGGTGGTGCGCCTGGATGGCGCCCGCTTCCTGATCTCGGCACCGATCTCCGAAGCCGTGGCCCTGTGGGGCAAGTTCGTGGCTGCAGGCGCTGCGCCGGCCGGCACGGCAGCCTGGCACTGGCTGGACATCAGCCAGGGCCTGCCCACCGTCACCCTGCCGGTGCAGGAAGAGTTTGTCGCCCAGATGCTCAACTTCGATCTGATCGGCGGTGTCAGCTTCAACAAGGGCTGCTACCCCGGCCAGGAGATCGTGGCCCGCACCCATTATCTGGGCAAGCTCAAGAAGCGCATGTTCCGCGTGCATACGGATGCCACCGAACTGCCGGTTGCCGGCACCGACGTGTTCTCCCCCGAGTTCGGTGAGCAGTCGGCCGGCAAGGTGGTCATCGCGGCGCCCGCGCCGGCCGGCGGTTTCGATGCTCTCGTGGTCCTGCAGACATCCAGCGCCGAATCCACCGAAGTGCATCTCGGCAGCACCGGCGGCCCTGCGGTGAGCTTTCTCCCCCTGCCCTACGCCCTCGCCTGAGCACACCCAACCTTGAGCCCCTCCCACTACTTCATCTACTACCCGGTCCGGATCGGCATGGAGGCCGATCTGGCCCGGGGCTTGTATAACCTCCAGGCCGAAATCCAGGCATCGACAGGCATCGCAGGACGCTTCCTGCGCAAGGCCGACGACCCCTGGACCTGGATGGAGATCTACGAGAACGTGCTGGATGCCCCCGCCTTCGACGCCGCACTGGAGCAGGCCATTGAGCGCCACGGCCTGATGCGCTTTCTTGAAGACGGTGGACGTCGCCACACCGAACGCTTCGTCGCATGTGCCTGATCCTGCTCGCTTGGCGCGCCCATCCGGATTACCCGCTGGTCGTGGCTGCCAACCGGGACGAGTTCTTCGCCCGCGCCACGGCAGAAGCCGGCTGGTGGGCAGATCGGCCGGGCGTCTTCGCCGGCCGTGATCTGGAGGCGGGCGGCACCTGGCTCGGCCTGAGCCGCAATGGCCGCTTTGCCGGCCTCACCAATTTCCGCGACCCGGCCCGCCAGCGTCCGGATGCCCCCTCGCGGGGCGCCCTGGTAGCCGATTTTCTGGCGGGCACCGAGTCCACCGATGCCGCCCTGGCCCGCCTGACGGCGGAAGGCCCGCGCTACAACGGCTTCAACCTGCTGCTCAGCGACGGGGACAGCCTCGGCATCTACGAAAGCGAAACCGGCAGCGCCCGGCATCTCGAGCCCGGCCTATACGCCCTGTCCAACCACCTCCTCGACACGCCATGGCCGAAGGTACTGGCGGGCAAGTCACGCCTCGCCCGTGCCCTGCGTGCCCTGCCCGACGACACCCCCCTGGCCGAACTCCTGCGTGATGACCGCCCCGCGGCCGATGCCGAACTGCCCCGCACCGGGGTGAGCCTGGCCTGGGAGCGGATGCTTTCCAGCGCCTTCATCCGGGCACCGGGCTACGGCACCCGCTGCTCCACCGTGATCCGCCGCGACCGCTACGGCTGGACCCACGTGGTCGAATCCACCTGGAGCCCGGTAGGCGTCGAAAGTGGCCGCGTCGTGGACACCTTCCAGGTCGCCCGGGCCTGAGCCGGACGCCTATAATCCGCCCCTTGTTTCTCCCGCAGCACGCCCGCGCATGACCGCCTCCAGCCCCTTTCAAGCCCTTCTTCCCGCCCTTGACGCCTTCGCCCAGGCCAAGCCCGGCCAGCGCCTCGACCTGCCACCCGTCGCCGGGTCAGGCGACGCCCTGGCGATTGCCCGGCTGGCCGGCGGAAAGCGCATGCTGGTGGTGGTCACCGCCAACCCCATCGACGCCCAACGCCTCTCCGACGAGATCGCCTGGCTGGCCCCCGGCCTGCGCACCCACCTGCTGCCTGACTGGGAGACTCTGCCCTACGACAGCTTCTCGCCCCACCAGGACCTGATCTCCGAGCGGCTTTCATCGCTCTACGCCATCAGCCGTGGTGAGGCCGACATCGCCCTGGTGCCCGCCTCCACGGCGCTCTACCGGCTGGCCCCGCCGGCTTTCCTGGCGGCCTACACCTTCTTCCTCAAGCAGGGCGAAAAGCTCGACGTGGACCGCCTGCGCATGCAGATGACCGTGGCCGGCTATGCCCACGTCACCCAGGTCATGTCGCCGGGCGAATACAGCGTGCGTGGCGGGCTGGTGGATCTCTACCCCATGGGCGCCGCCCTGCCCTACCGCATCGACCTCTTCGACGAAGAAGTGGAGAGCATCAAGACCTTCGACCCCGACACCCAGCGCACCGTCTTTCCGGTAAAGGAAGTGCGCCTGCTGCCGGCGCGGGAATTCCCCATGGACGAAGCCGGGCGCACCCGCTTCCGCGGCCGTTTCCGGGAGACCTTCGAGGGCGACCCTTCCCGCTGCATGGTGTACAAGGATGTCTCCAACGGCATCGCCCCGGCGGGCATCGAGTACTACCTGCCCCTGTTCTTCGACGAGACGGCCACCCTCTTCGACTACCTCCCCGACAGCGCCCCGATCCTGCTGCACCGCGACGTTCCGGGTGCCATCGAAGCCTTCTGGAAGGATGCCCGCAGCCGCCACCAGCTTCTGGGTGGCGACAAGACCCGGCCCATCCTGCCGCCGGAGCAGCTCTTCCTCTCGGAGGAAGCCTTCTTCGTCGCCCTCAAGGAGCGCATCCGCCTGAGCCTGCCCGTCTCGCCCCTGGGCGGCCCGGTCGAGCCCCTTCCCGACATCGCCGTCGAACGCAAGGCCAGCGATCCGCTGCACCGTTTCAAGGCCTTCTGCAGCGGGTTTTCCGGCAGGGTGCTGGTGCTGGCAGAATCGGCCGGGCGCCAGCAGACCATCGCCGAATACTTCGCCGAGTACGCCCTGAAACCCGCCGCCAACGCCGATTTCGGCGCCTTCCTGGCCGGTGATGCGCGCCTGGCCCTGGGTAGCGGCCCCCTGGCTGCCGGCTTCGTGCTGCCCGAGGCCGGCTTCGCCGTGGTCACCGAGTCCGAGCTCTACGCCGCCACCGCCCGTACCCGCACCCGCCGCGACAGCCGCAAGGCCGCCACCATGGAAGGCTGGCTGCGCGATCTGTCGGAGCTCAAGACGGGCGACCCGGTGGTGCACTCCAGCCACGGCATCGGCCGCTACATGGGCCTGGTGCACATGGACCTGGGCGAGGGTGACACCGAGTTCCTGCACCTGGAGTACGCCAACGGCGACAAGCTCTACGTGCCCGTCTCCCAGCTCCACGTCATCACCCGCTACGCCGGCGCCGACCCGGAGGCCGTGCATCTGCACACCCTGGGCTCCGGCCAGTGGGAGAAGGCCAAGAAGAAGGCCGCCCAGCAGGTGCGCGACACCGCCGCCGAGCTGCTGGCCCTGTATGCCCAGCGCGCCGCCCGCAAGGGCCACCAGTTCGACTTCAAGCAGCACGACCTGGAAGCCTTCGCCGACGGCTTTGGCTTTGAGGAAACCCCCGACCAGATGGCCGCCATCGACGCCGTGGTGGCCGACATGAAGTCCGGCAAGCCCATGGACCGCCTGGTGTGCGGCGACGTGGGCTTCGGCAAGACCGAAGTAGCCCTGCGCGCCGCCTTCATCGCCGTGGCCGACGGCAAGCAGGTGGTGGTGCTGTGCCCCACCACCCTGCTGGCCGAACAGCACTATCAAACCTTCGCCGACCGCTTTGCCGACTGGCCCATCAAGGTGGCCGAGCTGTCCCGCTTCAAGAGCGCCAAGGAGCAGGCCGAGGCCATCCAGCAGCTCGGCGAGGGCAAGGTGGACATCCTCATCGGCACCCACCGGCTGCTGCAGAAGGACGTCACCTTCAAGCGCCTGGGCCTGGTCATCATCGACGAGGAGCACCGCTTTGGCGTGCGCCAGAAGGAAGCCCTTAAAGCCTTGCGCAGCGAGGTGGACATCCTCACCCTCACCGCCACCCCCATCCCGCGCACCCTCGGCCTGGCCCTGGAAGGCCTGCGCGAGTTCTCGGTGATCGCCACCGCGCCGCAGAAGCGCCTGGCCATCAAGACCTTCGTGCAGCGCCACAGCAAGGGCATCATCCGCGAGGCGGTGATCCGCGAGTTCAAGCGCGGCGGGCAGGTGTACTTCCTGCACAACGAGGTCGAGACCATCGAGAACGTGCGCGAATCCCTGGAGGAGCTGCTGCCCGAAGCACGCATCGTCATCGGCCACGGCCAGCTGCCCGAGCGGGAACTGGAGCGGGTGATGCGCGACTTCACCACTCAAAAGGCCAACCTGCTGCTGTGCACGACCATCATTGAGACCGGCATCAACATCCCCACGGCCAACACCATCATCATCAACCGGGCGGATCGCTTCGGCCTCGCCCAGCTCCACCAGCTGCGCGGCCGCGTCGGCCGGTCGCACCACCAGGCCTACGCCTACCTGCTCACCGACGCCCATGCCAAACCCACCGCCCAGGCCCAGAAGCGCCTTGAGGCCATCACCATGATGGAAGAGCTGGGCTCCGGCTTCTACCTGGCCATGCAGGATCTGGAGATCCGCGGCGCCGGCGAGGTGCTCGGCGAGAACCAGTCCGGCGAGATCCAGCAGGTGGGGGTGAGCCTCTACACCGAGATGCTCAAGCGCGCCGTGCGCGACCTGCAGCAAGGCAAGGAGCCCGACCTCAGCCAGCCCCTGGAGGTCGTCTCCGAGATCAACCTCCACGCTCCCGCCCTGCTCCCCAACGACTACTGCAGCGACGTGCAGGAGCGCCTGACCCTCTACAAACGCCTGGCCAACTGCGAGAGCGAGGACGATCTTCAGGCTCTGCAGGAAGAGCTCATCGACCGCTTCGGCGAAATGCCGGCCCAGACCCGCACCCTGCTCGAAACCCACCGCCTGCGCATGCTGGTCAAGCCCTACGGCGTGGCCAAGATGGACGCGTCCGAGAGCCAGATCAGCATCCAGTTCGGCCAGAACGCCCCCATCGACCCGGTGAAGGTGATCATGCTCATCCAGAAGGACCGCAGCGTGAAGATGTCCGGCCCCGACAAGCTGGTGCGCAAGCTCGCCACCCCGGATCTGAAGATGCGGGTGACGGCAGTGAAGGAGCTGCTGGAGGCGGTGAAGGCCTGAGCCCGGGCTCAGGCCGGGCCACGGTGGCGCTTACGCAGCGTCGGTAGGGCCCAGCATGCCGGCCAGCAGTTGCTGCAGCAGCGCCGGCTCGAAGGGCTTGTCACAGATGCCCGACACGCCCGCTTCCTGCACCGCCGCCAGACGGCTTTCGCTGGATTCGCTGGTGACCATCAGGATGGGCACCTCCTGCTGCCAGCTGCGGGTGCGCACGTACTCCACAAACTCCCGGCCGTCCATCTCCGGCATGTTGTAGTCGGTCACGATCAGATCCACCATCGTGTCGGCCAGCAGCGTTGCCGCCTCCCGGCCATTGCTGGCCTCGATGAAGTTGCGCAGCCCCAGGTTCTCCAGCACCCGGCGGATGAAGCGCCGGGCATTGGGGCTGTCATCCACCAGTAGCACCCGGATCGACTCCAGATCGAACTCGTTCTCCAGTGCGCTACTGGTGCCGAGCAAATCCAGGGTACGGCTGATCGCCCGGGATAGCTGGGCGGCAGTGAAAGGCTTAGGGAGTATGCCGCAGGCGCCGGACTGACGCACCGGCTCAAGGGCCTGGGGCCGGGTTTCACTGGAAATCAGCAGAAACGGCACCTCGGCCAGCCGGCCTTCGGCACGCATCGCCTTAACCAACTCGGTGCCAGTGCCGTCGGGCAGATACAGCGCCGACAAGGTCAGATCCGGCGCGCTGCGCAGCATGGCATCAAGGGCATCGGCTACCGTGCCGACAATCTCCACCTGATGCAGCCCGATCTCGTCGCACTCGGCGCGGATGATCCGGGCCTGCACGGCGGAAGGCTCCACCAGCAAAGCCCGCAGATTCTGAAAACGTGAGTCGCTTGCCATCTCGCTTACCTGTTCATGAGCACCATGCAGGATTAGCGAACCCAAACGGCAAAGCTTGAGGACCTGGAGCCAGGCCCAGCGCCCAGAACGGGCAGATTCAGCCGGCGCGACGTCCCGCCGCCGTTTTCTGACGCAGCCACCAGGCTCCCAGGGCACTGTCCGGGTGGCGCAGCGCCACCGCCTCAAGCACCATGTTGCCGGTGGCCAGCATCAGAAACACGTAAATCAGCACCGCCCACCAGGCATCCAGGTAAATCAGGCCGACCATCACCGCCAGCTGGAACAGTGCAAAGGCCAACCCCTTGAGCTGACAGGCCAAACGCCCCTGCCCCAGGCCCGCGAGCCTGACCGACATCGCCCACCAGGTCGGCAGAACAACCAGCAGTGCACCACTAAGCATCACCATCCTTGCTCCCTTGAACGACCGGCACCCATATGGCTTCGCCGATGCTCGGCGAGGATACGGCAACGATCTGGTCACCGTGGGCAATATCGCCTCCCGGCGCCACGATGGCGGACACACACGCCAGTAGTTGCCTCTTGCGAAGACTGGAGCCTAAAAATATAATGATAATTATTATCAATAGAGGCCTTCCAGCCCAAACCAATGCCTGCCTGTCTCCCCCAAACCCTGGTCGCGCATTACTCGGAAATCGTGGATTTCCTGTCCCTGCGCACGGGTTCCCGGGAGACCGCGCGGGACTGCGCCCAGGACACCTGGCTTCGTCTGAATACCGCCCGACCAAGCCTGCCGCCGGCCAATTTCAAGGCCTACGTGTTCAGGGTGGCGGCCAACATCGCCATGGACTGGCACCGTCAGCGGCGCCGGGAAGAGGCCGCCCTCGAGCAATATGGCGCACTGCACGGGGATGCCGCCGCGCCGGACACCTTCGACACAGTCGCGGCGGCCGATACCATTCGACGTCTTGAGCAGGTCCTCCTTGCTCAACCCACCCGCAGCATCGAGGTTTTTGTAGCGCACAAGCTCGACGGCCTCAGCTATGCCGAAACCGCCCGCCTGCTGGGGATCTCGGTCAGCGCCGTGGAAAAGCACATGATGCGCGTCCTGCTGGCCTGCCAGACCGTACTGGCTGGCTGAATGTCCAGCCCTGCGAACCCGGACCCGCTCCTGGAGGAAGCCGGCCGCTGGGTCATCCGCCACGGACGCGGCCCCCTCAGCGCCGATGAGGAAGCCGCTTTCCAGGCCTGGCAGTCCGCCGACCCCAGGCACCGCAGCGCCTTCGAGCGCCTGCAGCGGATCTGGGCCCAGATGGGCCACGTGGACTCCGGCACCCTCAGGCGTCGCCTGTGCCGCGGCCGGCCGCGGGCAGCGGCGGCGGCGATCCTGCTGGCCAGCGGCCTGGTGGTGCTGTTCCCCCCCGCCCGGGAGGCCCTCCTCCCCCTACGCCAGGCCGACTACGCCACCGACAAGGCCGAAATCCGCCGGATCACCCTGGCCGATGGTTCCATCGCCACCCTCGACGCCGACAGCGCCATCCGGGTGCACATGGATGCCGCCGGCCGGCACATCGAACTACTGGCCGGGCGGGCCCACTTCCAGGTGGCCCGCCAGACCCCGCCTCGTCCCTTCACCGTCAAGACCCAGGACGGAAATGCAGAAGCCCTGGGCACACGTTTTGATGTCAGCCAGGAAACCGGCAGCACCACCTTGAGCGTCTTCGAAAGCCGGGTGCGGGCCACCTGCAGCGAGTGTCCGGCCGATACCCCCCCGGCCACGCTGGGAGCCGGCGAGCGGGTACGCCTCGACGTCACCGGCATCCACGTCGAACCCCGCGCCCTGCCCCAGGAGGAGGGCTGGACCGATGGCACCCTGGTGTTCCAGGACACGCCCCTGGCCGATGCCCTCGCCTTACTCGGCCGCCACACCCACCTGATCATCCTGGTGCCCTCGGCCGACGCCCGCCGGCAGCGGGTTTCCGGCACCGTCAGCAGCAAGGACCCGGACACCGCCCTGGCCCTGCTCGCCGCCGCCGCCGAGCGCCGCGTGATGCGGCTGCCGGGCATTCGGGTGGTGCGCTGAAAAATATTTGCGCAAGGGGGTGAGGTAGCCCCCTGTCCGCAGCGTCTTACAGGCATCGAACAACAACCATTCGACTGCCCCGATGAAAACCAACGCACTTCGCCCCACCGCTCCCGCCCTGCTCGCCGCGGCGCTGCTCGGCCTTGCCTGCCCTGCTGCCCACGCCCAGGAAGTCAGCGTCCTCATCCCCGCCCAGCCCCTCGGTGCGGCCCTGGTCGTGCTCGGCCAGCAGACCGGGCTGCAGATCTCCCACGCCCCCGGCGTGGTTGCCGGCAAGACGGCCCCGGCCGTTCAGGGCCGCCTCACCCCGCTGGAAGCCCTCGACCAGCTGCTCGCCGGCAGCGGCCTGCGGCACCGCCCGGTAAGCGGCAACGCGGTGCTGGTGGAAGCCGTGCCGCAAACGGCCGCCCTGCCGCCGCCCGGCACCCCGGCCAGCGACGACGCCACTCTGGCGCCGGTGCGGGTAAAGGGGGAGCGGGATCCGTCGGTCGGCGTGTTCAGCGTGGATGAAGCCACCCTGCGCGCCATGCCCTCCGGCAACGGCGACATCACCAGCCTGCTCAAGCTGCACCCCGGCGTGCAGTTCAGCGAACAGCAGCAGCGCTCGGGCTCCCAGGGCGAGATCGCCCCCGCCGACATCAGCATCAACGGCGCCAAGTTCTACGCTAACCTCTACCAGCTGGACGGCATGCCGATCAACAACGACATCAACCCGGCCAGCACCAGCGCCAGCCTCAGCGGCGTGAACAGCAACAACAGCCCGCCCTCAGCCAGCCAGGGCTTCGCCATCGACTCCAGCCTGATCTGCGACGTGACCGTGCGCGACGCCAACGTGCCGGCCGCCTACGGCCGCTTCAGCGGCGGCGTGGTCAGCGCCGAGACCTGCGCGCCCAAACGCAGCCTCGGCGGCCGCGTGTCGGTGGAGATGACCCGTTCCGAATGGATGCAGGCCAAGGTCGCCCCGGCCGACAGGCAGGACTACGAACGCTCCGCCGATATGACCGAGCAGCCCCGCTTCGACAAGATGACCTACCGGGCCGCCATCGAATCCAAGGTGAATGACAGCTTCGGCTTCATCGGCAGCTTCGTCCGCCGCAGCGCGGAAATCCCCCTCGCCGGCTACACCGGGAACGCCGGCATGGCCGGGGACAGCACGCGCAAGGTCCAGCACCGCCAGATCGACAACCTCTTCCTGAAGGGCTTCGCCAAGCTCGACCGGGACACCGACCTGGACCTCTCGATCAGCTATGCGCCGTCCGACAACGACTACTTCATCAGCAACGCCCGGAACAGCTTCTTCCACCTGGAGTCCGGCGGGGTCGGCGTGAACGCCGGCCTGGTCAAGCGCTTCGACGACGTGAAGCTGACCCAGCGCCTCACCTGGAGCAGCATGAAGAGCTCCCGGGATGGCGACGCCAGCACCTGGAAGCAGTGGAGCTACTCCGCCGCCGACAAGAACTGGGGCGTGCCGGGCAGCAGCAGCGGCGAAGGCGGCTACGGCGACATCAACCAGCAGCAGGACACCCTCAACTACACCGGCCGGGCCGACCTCAAGCCCCTCACCCTGCTGGGCATGGAGCACCGCCTGCAGGCCGGTATCGAGCTGGAGCGCAAGGAGTCCTTTTACGAGCGCAGCACCCAGTACGAGCAATACACCGTCGCCACAGCCACCACCACCTGCATGCAGGCCGACGGCACCATCGACAGCGCCACCTGCTCCCTCGCGCCCACCTCGACCGGCAAGGGCCAGTTCCTCAAGCGGCGCATCATCTACCAGGCGGGCAAGTTCGAAGTAAACGAATCCAGCCAGGGCGCCTTCATCCAGGACGAGATCCGCTACGATCGCCTGACCGCCCGCCTGGGCCTGCGCTACGACGACAGCAACCTGTCGCCCAAGGGCAGCCTGGCGCCGCGCAGTGCCCTCTTCCTCGACGCCCTGGGCAACGGCCAGACCGTGCTGGAAGGCGGCTACAACCGCTACTACGGTCGTAACTTCATGCAGTTCCACACCTTCCGCGAACGCCTGTCCCTGCAGATGGCCACCCAGGACCGCAACCTCGTGGGCGGCGTGCTCGGCATGTGGGGCACCCCCACCCCCTCCAGTACCGCCGCCATGTACCACATCGGCGACCTGGACGTGCCCTACAGCGATGAAACCGTACTGGGCGTCCGCCAGAAATGGGCCGATGGCCTATGGACCCTGAAGCGGGTCGGGCGCAAGAGCCGCGATGAAGTCGTCCTCCACCTGCGCTCGGCCGGCAACTACTGGTGGGACAACGTGGGCAAGTCCGACAGCAGCGTATGGTCCCTGGCCTACGAGAGCCGCAAGCCCATCCAGGCCTTCGGCACCACCACCACGGTGATGGGCGCCCTGGACTGGACCCGGGTCGAGACCTCCCATGCCAGCTACGCCGACACCCTCAGCGACCTCGGCAGCGGCGACCTGGAGCGCATGGTGCGCTACGACGGCAAGTTCATCCGCTGGGCCGACCGCCCCGCCGACAACTACGCCCGGCCCCAGACCCTGCGGCTGCTCTTCAACACCTACATCCCCCAGGCCCGGCTGCAGATCGGCAACTTCCTGCGCTATCGCACCGGCTTCAAGAAGATGGCCCTCAACGGCAAGGCCGACTACCAGGGCACCCAGGTGAACAGCTACGACCAGGTCAGCTTCGGCCCGGCCCTGACCTGGGACACCCGCATCAACTGGAGCATCCCCACCACCGCCGGCCAGGAAGCCTTCGTCACCTTCACCATCAACAACCTGCTCAACCGCACGAACACCCTGGACACCACCTCCACCTCGACCATCTACGAGGCCGGCCGGCAGTTCTGGCTGGAACTCGGCTACCGCTTCTGATGCCCCTGCTTTCTTTTCGCCCCTCCGCCCGGCGGCCGCTCGCGCTGCTGCTGGGCTGCCTGCTGGCCGCCGCCCTCCCCGCCCTGGCCGATACCCCCCTGCCGACCCACCCGGAGCTCCGCAGTGGGCGGCTTGGCAACGGCCTGGGCTGGAGCCTGCTGCCCAACGCCCACCCCAAGGGCCAGATCCACCTGTGGCTGACGGTTGACGTGGGTGCCATGGATGAAGCCGACGATGAGCGTGGCTACGCCCACTTCGTCGAGCACATGCTCTTCAACGGCACCGCGCGCTACCCCGGCAATAGCCTTGTCACGCGCCTTGAAGCCCTCGGCCTGCGCTTTGGCCGCGACTCCAATGCCCTCACCGGTCATCACCAGACCCGTTACATGCTGACCCTGCCCGACAGCGAGCCGGCGCGGCTCGCCGAAGCCCTGGAGATCTTCCGGGAATGGGCCGCCCACGCCAGCTTCAGCCCCGACGAGGTGATCCGCGAGCGGGGCGTGATCGAAGCCGAATGGCGGGCCCGCCAGGGCCCCGGCCAGCGCCTGTCGCCCCGCCTCATCAGTGCCATTCTGCCCGGCAGCCACTACCCCGAGCGCAACCCGATCGGGGTGATGGAACAGGTACAGGCCGCCGAGGCCCCCCGCCTCAAGGCCTTCTACGAACGCTGGTACGCCCCTGGCAACATGCACGTTCTCGCTGTCGGCGACTTCGACCCCCGGCACCTCCAGGGGCTCATCGAGCGCACCCTGGGCGGCCTCCCCGCCCGCCCCTTCCCGGAGCGCCCGCCGCGGCTGCGACCGGTGACCGACGGCATCCGCCACCTCGCCCTGGCCGACCCGGAGCGCAGCACCCGGGCGGTCTCCCTGGCCCAGCGCCAGCCCCGGCTGGTCCTGAACAGCCAGGAAGCCCTGTGGACCCATACCGTCGAAAACCTGGCCCTGCGGCTGGCCAGCCAGCGCAGCGCCACCCGCCAGCAAGGCCACCGGGCCAGCCTGAGCCTGCAGCTCGCCCCCCTGCCCGACGGCAGCCGCATGCTCCAGGCCCGTCTGCCCCTGGCCGCCGGGCACAGCGCCGAGGACGGCGCCCGCCAGCTCCTCGCCGAGCTTGGCGACCTGGACCGCAACGGCTTCTCCCTGGATGAACTGCGCCCCCAGCGCGACCTCTTCGTCACCGGCCTCAAGCAGCTCGCCAGCGGCACCACGCTGATGGACTCCCGCACCCTCATCGGGCGCCTCGAAGCGGCCCGCAGCAACGGCGAGCCCCTGCTGTCGCCCCGCCAGCACCACGCCCTGCTGGCCGACCGCCTGCTCATGCTCGAGCCTGGCGAACTGAACGCCGCGTGGCTGGACATGCGGGCCAGCGCCGAGCAGCTGGTGATCTGGGAAGGCAAGGACTTCGACACCCCGCCGCTGGATGCGGCGCACTTTGCCCGCCTGGAGGAATCCGTCCGCCCGGCCGCCGCGGCCCCTGCCCGCAAGCAGGAGGACGTCCGCCTGGTCCGCCTGACGGACCCACCCAAGGCCGGCAGCATCACCACCATCGCCCCCCTCGACGGCATTCCCGGCGGCGAGGCCTGGACCCTCTCCAACGGCCTCAAAGCCCTGGTGGTGCCCAGCACCCGCAGGGGCAATACCCTCACCATCGGCCTGCACAGCCCGCGCGGGCTGCTGCACCTGTCCGACGGCAACCACCCCCTCGCCGGCCAGGCCCTGTCCTGGCTCGACCGGCGCACCGTCAACATGGATGCCGAACCCTTCTCCCGCTGGAAGGCCCAGCGCGGAATCGGCATCCGCAGCAGCGCCGCCGACCTGGGCAGCCAGATCATCATCACCAGCCCCGACACCCACCTGGAAGACGCCTTCCAGCTGCTCCACCTGCAGCTCACCCGGCCCCGCCCCGTCGCCAGCCCGGCCCAGATGGCCCGCATCCGGGCGGGTCTGAAGGAGCTTGCCGGCAACCCCTCCTGGCAACTCCAGGAAGCCGTCCGCCGAAGCCTGCTGGACGACCCCCGCAGCACCCCACTGGACTCCGAGAACATCCTGTGGCTGGCCGACAGCGCCCGTGCCCGGGACATCGTGCGGGCACTGCTGCCACCCGCCGAAAGCACGGTGATCCTCCTCACGCCCGGCCAGCCGACGGCCCTGCGCCCCTTCGTCGAGCGCTACCTGGCCAGCCTCCCGGCGCACGAGGATGCCGCCCCTGCGGCCCGGCCCCTGCGCCGCCGCAGCCCGCCGGCCGATCTGCGCCTGCACGGCGGCACGGCCCAGCGCACCGAAGTCCTGCTGTCGATCCAGGGCCCCGCCGACGATGCCTCCCCGGAAAACGAACTGGCCCTGCAGGCCCTGATGCGCGAACTGAGCACCCGGCTGCGCACCGAGCTGCGCGAGAACCTGGGCGGCACTTACAGCGTGAGCGTCAGCAACCAGATCGATGCCGTGGACAAGCACTTCCTCGGCAGCATCCGCTTCACCTGCTCGCCGGAGCGGGAGGACGAACTCGTCCGGCACACCCTGCAAACCTTCGACGACCTGCTTGCCCACGGCCTCGATGCAGACGCCATCGAACGTTTCCGGCGTCAGCGCGAATCCGCCGAACCCGCGCAGCAGGCCTCCGACGAATCACGCATGGCCGCCATGCTGCGCAGCTACCGCCAGGACGGCGACCTGCTCCGCCCCGAACGGACCACCGCGGCCCTGGCGCAGCTCGACGCGGCCGCAGTCAACCAGCGCATCCGCAGCCTCGCCCCACGGCTCAAGATCCACCGGGCCGCCATGCTGCCCGCCCAACCCTGAACGCCCCATGAACCGGCACCTTCTCGCCCTCGCCTTCCTGCCCCTGGCCGCCTCCTGCACCCTGCCGGTCGGCCCCTCCCGCTACAGCTTCAAGGATGCCGGCGGAGCGCCCGCCGATGCAGCCTCGGCCGCCTGCGTCATCGACACCGCCAGCGGCCTGAGCTGGGAACGCAAAACGCCGGCTGGCCCGCGGGCCGCCGACCACCGCTACCTGCCCGAGCCCGCCGCGGCACCGATCCATCCACCCGACTGTGGCGGCCATACCGCCAGCTGCCGGGCCACCGACTACGTCGCCGCGGTCAACCGCAGCGCGCTGTGCGGCCACACCGACTGGCGACTGCCCAGCGCCAGGGAGCTGGAAACCCTGCGCACCGGGGCTGCCGCGGCGACTGATCCGGCCGTCGACGCCAAGGCCTTCCCAGACCGGCGCGCCGGCTTCTACTGGACACGCACACTGCGCCGGGTGGACGGCGTCCTCGCGGTGGCCTTCGATGCAGGGCACTACATCCAGCCCGGCATCAGCCTGGCCCGGGGCGACCACGCCCACCTCCGTCTGGTCCGCGGCCCGCGCCTGGACGACCCGCCCCTGCCCCACATCCCGCCGGCCCGGCGCTTCGTCCCGCTCATCGGCAAAGGCATCGCCGCCGCACCCGGAGAGGCCGCCGCCTGCGTTGACGACACCCAGGGCCCCACCCCGCTCACCGTCGAGAGCCTGTGGCACCTGGCCGGCCCGCTCACCCGGGGCCAGCTCGACGCGGCCGAGCACCGCCTCCGCCAGGCCGCGCCCTGTGGCCTCGGCAACTGGCGCCTGCCCACCCCTGACGAAATCCATGCCCTGTTCCGCAGCACCACGCCGGGTTCCACCACCGAACTGCAGGCGGCCTTTCCCGGCCTGCGCCCGGACACCCCGGTATGGGCCCGGCACACGGACGGCAGCCTCGCCCCTTACTGCTTCCAGCACTGCCCCGACACCGGCCAGCCCCCCGGCCTGCTGCTCCACGCCTCCCTGAGCCGCCCCAGCCTGGCCCGGCCGCGGCCCGCGCCGGAGCAGGATCTGCCCGCCGCCGAACTGGCCCGCCTGCGCAGCGCCTACGCCCGTTACGTCCCCGGTGCTGCCCATCAGCCCCACTGGCCCGCCCCCACGGTGGACGACAGCGTCAAGGCGGGCTTCGCCGACCTGGGCCTGCTACCGCCTGTCCCCTTCCCCGCCGGCAACCCTTATTCCGCCGCCAAGGTGGCCCTCGGCCAGCGCCTGTTCTTCGACCCCATCCTCTCCCGCAACCAGCAGATCGCCTGCAGCCACTGCCACGACCCGGCCACTGGCTGGACCGACCGGCGCAGCGTATCCCCCGGGCACATCGGCCAGCTCGGCACACGCAACTCCATGAGCATCCTCAACACGGCCTACGTGGAGGACCTGTTCTGGGACGGCCGCGCCGCCAGCCTCGAAGAGCAGGTCAGCGGCCCCATCGCCAACCCCCTTGAGATGCACTCCACGCCCGCCGAGGCGGTCGCCCGGGTTGCCGCCCGGGCCGACTACCGCCCCTTGTTCGAGGCGGCCTTTGGCAGCCGCGCGGTGAGCATCGAGCGCATCGCCCAGACCATCGCCACTTTCGAACGCACCCTCATCAGCCGCGACAGCGATTTCGACCGCTTCCTCAAGGGCCAGCCCCAGGCCCTCTCCGACAACGCCCTGTGGGGCCTCCACCTGTTCCGCACCAAGGCCCGCTGCATCAACTGCCACAACACCCCGCTGTTCTCCGACAACCGCTTCCACAGCAACGGCCTGCATTTCCATGGCCGCGAGCTGGAAGACCTGGGACGATTCGAGGTCACCGGCCGGCCCGAAGACAAGGGCCGCTTCCGCACCCCCAGCCTGCGCGACGTCATGCACACCGGCAACTACATGCACAACGGCCGCTTCCCCCTGACCGAGAACCAGGGCGTCATCGCCATGTACGACGCGGGAATGGTCCAGTTCCGCCCCACCGGCCCGGCCAAATACCAGCCCGATCTTCCCGTCACCTCGCCGGAAGTCCGCCCCCTCGGCCTCAACGCCCGCGAAAGAAAAGCCCTGTTCGCCTTTCTCCAGGCCATCTCCGCCGAACCCCGCCAGGGGCCGGCAAGCATCGAAGAACTGGGGGTCGCGCAGCCCTAGCGTCGGGGACGGGGACCGGCCAGCGTCGTGCCCAGCGCCCCAGGGCTCAACCCCCAAACCGGCAACCACCACCACCTGCGCGGCAGACGACGAGAAGGGCCACCCGGCCAGCTTCAGCGCGGCCTTCTCCCGGCACTTCGGGCAGGCGCCCAAGTCGGTGGGTAGCGGTTGACATCGCCAAGTGGAAGGGCTTGACTTCGAGCGCACTCGAACTTTGAAAATCCTTCCCATGGCATCCCTCCTGACCATTACCGAAGTTGCCGAACGCACCGGCCTGACGGCACACACCCTGCGCTACTACGAGCGTGCCGGGCTGATCGTGCCCGTCGCCCGCGCGCCCGGCGGCCAGCGCCGCTACTCGGCCTCGGACCTGGACTGGATCGGATTCCTGCTGCGCCTGCGCGAAACCCGGATGCCCATCGGGCAGATGCAGGCTTTCGCCCAACTTCGCAGCGAAGGGGAAGGTACCGCGCCCGCGCGGCGCGAGATGCTGGAACAGCACCTCGCGCAGGTGCTCGCTTCGATCGACGCCATGCAGCAGGCCGCCCAGGCGCTGCACGCCAAGATCGAGCACTACCGGGATCTGGAGACACCCCTTCGCTACGCGCCTGAACCACGGAAGGAAAATTCTCATGACCCCCGACACCAATCCCCGCTACCACCGCGGCCTGGAAAAGCTGCGCGAAATCGACGGCCAGGCGGGTGAGCGCGTCATCGCCAGCCTGGCTGACATCGCGCCTGACTTCGCCCGCTATCTCATCGAGTTCCCCTTTGGCGACATCTACTCCCGCCCCGAGCTCGATCTGCGCAGTCGCGAGATCGCCGTGGTGGCGGCGCTCACGGCCATGGGTAACGCCGCGCCGCAACTCAAGGTTCACCTGCACGGCGCACTGAACGTCGGCGTCACGCGGGAAGAGATCGTCGAGGTGATCATGCAGATGGCGGTCTATGCCGGGTTTCCGGCGGCACTCAACGGCCTGAACGCCGCCCGTGAGGTCTTCGCGGCAGTGAACGCCGAAGGCGGCTCGAGCTGAAACTCGCCCCACCCGACCTATGTAAGCGCCTCACCGAATCTCGTCCCAAGTGGCCCCCACAAGCATACCCTGGCAGATATCAACCCCTAGGGTCGTGGCGGTTCAGTGCGAAAGCCCAAGAAAGTAAAAACCCCGGCAGCGCCGAGGTTCTCTCTGTGCTCATTGAAGCCGCCGAAGGTGGGTAAGCCCCCGGCAAACCCATCTTCCCCCATCGGCTTAGCTCGCTAAGCATAGTGTCCACTACGCATAGAAGTGGACACTTTCATGAACGTCACGAAGCCCCGCCGTACCCGTCGCACCCACTCCGAGGCATTCAAACAGTCCCTGATCGAAGCCTGCGGGGAGCCCGGCGCGTCGGTCGCCGGGGTGGCCCTGGTGAACGGGATCAATGCCAACCAGCTGCGGCGCTGGATGCGCGAGCGGGGCATCGAGCCGCCGGCGTTGTCTTGCCTGCCCTTACGTGTGGCGGCCTCCGAGCCGATGGGCGGCTTTGTCCCGGTGCAGCTTTCCCCCCACGTTGATCCCCCCATCCGGCTGGAACTGCGCAAAGGTGCTGCAGTGGTCACGGTCGAGTGGCCCGCGTCCTCGGCCGCAGCCTGTGGTGCTTGGCTGCGCGAGTGGCTCGGGTGATCCGGGTCGAAGCCTTGTGGCTGTCGGTGGCGCCGCTCGACATGCGCGCCGGCATGGACACGCTCCTTGCCCAAGTGGTACAGGTCTTCGGCGAGGCGCGCCCCCATCATGCCTACCTCTTCGCCAACCGGCGCGGCACCCGGATGAAGGTGCTGATCCACGACGGCCAGGGGATTTGGCTCGCCTGCCGGCGCCTCCACCAGGGGCGCTTTCACTGGGCGGCGGGGAACGGTTCGCTCACGCTCTCCCAGGCCCAGTTCGACGCGCTGGTGCTGGGGCTTCCCTGGCAACAGCTGCGGGATGACGGTGTGATCCGGATGATTTAAAGGTCCACCATCGGGGGATGCCCCGATGGCCGGGGCGATGCTGTGGCGGCATGATCTGCGCATGGCTCTCCCTACCAACCTCCACGAACTCGACGCCAACGCCCTGCGCCAGCTGCTCATCGCGCAGGATCGGGAGCTTACCTGGCGCCAAAGCAAGATCAACCAGCTCACCCATGAGCTGGCACTGCACAAGCGCTGGCGCTTCGGGGTCAAGACCGAGCGCCTGTCGGCAGAGCAGGCCCAGCTGTTCGAGGAAACGGTCGAGGCCGACCTGGCTGCGATAACCGAGGAGCTTGAACAGCTCTCCGGCAAACCCGCATCCGCCAAGGGCCAGGCCAAGCGCAAACCCCTGCCGCCCGAACTGCCTCGCACCGAGATCCATCACGAACCGGACTCCACCCTCTGCGCCTGCGGTTGCCAGATGAAACGCATCGGCGAGGACGTCGCCGAGAAGCTCGACTACACCCCGGGCATCTTCAGCGTCGAGCGCCACATCCGCGGCAAGTGGGTCTGCCAGATGGGTGTCCAGCTTCAGCCCCTGGTCGATGCCCTGAAGGTAGAACTCCTCGCCTTCCCGGTACTGCATGCCGACGAGACGCCAGTGGCGATGCTCGACCCCGGGGCCGGCAAGACCCACCGGGCCTACCTGTGGTCCTACAGCATCGGCGCCCACGATCCGGTCCGAGCGGTGATCTACGACTTTGCCGAGAGCCGCGCCGGCAAACACGCCCAGGACTTCCTGGGCGACTGGCGTGGCACCCTCGTCTGCGACGACTACTCGGGCTACAAGGCCTTGATCGCCAAAGGCGTGACCGAAGCCGGCTGCATGGCCCACGCGCGGCGCAAGTTCTTCGAGCTCCAGGAGCACGGGCAAAGCCAGATCGCCGGCGAGGCGCTGGAGCGCATCGCTGCGCTCTACGGCATCGAGCAAGACGCGCGGGAGCTGAAGGCCGAAGCCCGCCAGAGGCTGCGAGAAACGCGTGCCCGTGTATTGACCCAGTGAAATCCTGCTCAGGTGTTAACCTTGAAAGGAATGACACATGAGCACGGCCATGGAAGACGAAATCAAACGCTGGACAGCCAAGCGCAAGAGCGCGTTGGTGATGGAAATCCTGCAGGGGAAGACGACGGTGGCAGAGGCCAGCCGTTCTTATGATCTGCCCCCGTCAGAGATCGAGACCTGGATCGATGAGGCGAAGCGGGGCATGGAGAACGCGCTGCGTGCCAACCCGCTGGACATCCGTGAGCAGTACGAGAAGCAGATCAAGCAACTGCAGGAGGCCTACGGGGAAGCGATGCTGGAGCTGCGTGCCCGAAAAAAATTGCAGTCCC
>NZ_JAKLLN010000209.1 GCF_023150065.1 Zoogloea sp. | reverse complement strand
TGCTCAAGGGCGCCTCCCTCGAGGCCTTCGCCCTCAAGCTGACCGACCTGCCCAGCGCCTCCGACGAGGGCGCGGGCCTGGCGATGCTGTCGGAAAGCGATGAAGCCGTGCCGTCCGCGCCTGCCGGAGTCGCAGGCTCCGGCGGCTTGATTGATGCAATGCTGAGGATGCCCCTCGAAACGGGGCAGGATTGACGTGATGAAGAGTTTGCGTGTTTCGGGGCTGGCCGGTGGGCTGGCCCTTGCCTTGTCCGCCCTGGCCGGCAGCGCCCAGGCCCAGCAGGCGGCGCCGGATGCCGGTGCGATGCCGGCGGCCTCTGCCGGTGACGCCAGCGGGGTCGGGCCGGATTGCCCGCTGCTGATGCAGGAGGCCGAGGCCAACCTCGAACTGGGCCGCCAGGCCGCCCGGGCTAAGCGCTGGCGCGAGGCCGCGCCGCTGCTGCGCGACGCCGGGGCCGGTTTTCTCAATGTCGCCGCCAGCTGCCCGGCGGTCGCCGCCCGGGCCAACCGCCAGGGCGACGCCGCCACGGCCGAGATGCGCAGCGCCGA
>NZ_JAKLLN010000208.1 GCF_023150065.1 Zoogloea sp. | reverse complement strand
CCGCCAGCCAGGCCTCCTCGCGGCGCGACTTGATGTCGAAGAACAGCAGCAGCAGCGCCGCCCACAGCAGGGTGAGGAGGCCCTGCACGTGGAGCGCCCAGCCGAAGGCGGCGACGATGATGCCGCAGTAGATCGGGTGGCGCACCCAGGCGTAGAGGCCGCTGTCGACCAGCTCGCAGCTGTCCTTGGGGTGGGGCAGGGGCGTGAGGTGGGGCCCCAGGTGAAGCGCCGCCGCTGCCGCGACCAGCCCGCCGACGACGATCAACACGATGCCCGCCGGCCCGGCGACAGCCACCAGCGCGGCCGGCCAGGGCGCCGCACCGGTCGGCCCGAAGACCACCAGCGCGAACAGACACAGCTGCAGGCCGACATACCATTCGCCGCGTCGCCCGCGCCACCAGGGGTGTCTTTCCATCGGAGCCTCCGGAGTGGGTGCCCCGGAGCCGGACTGGCCCGGGGCGGCGGGCAGTCTGCCACGCCGGCGGGCCAGCCGCCAGCCGGAAAGCGCCGGAGTGTTTGTTGGCTCAGCCGACCACGAAGCCGGGCAC
>NZ_JAKLLN010000207.1 GCF_023150065.1 Zoogloea sp. | reverse complement strand
GCCGGCCGTTGAAGAGGCGCTGTTCCTGCTGGTGCAGAGCTACGACGCCCTCAACATGCCCGAGCTGCGCAAGGACGCCGAGCGCGTGATGCGCCAGAACTTCCCGAACAGCCGCTACTACGCCGGCAAGGGCACGGAAGCCGAGCCCCAGGCCTGGTGGAAGCTCTGGTAACAGCGGCGGCGCATCACCATGGATGAAGCCGTCCGGCAGGCCCTCGCCAAGTGGCCCAACGTGCCGTCATGCACGGGCTGGCTGCGGCTGTCGCGCCGTGGCGAGTGGCTCGTGCCCGAAGGCCCGATCCGCCATCCGGGCCTGCGCGGCTTCATCAATCGCAACTTCGAAGCCACCGCCGACGGCCGCTGGTTCTTCCAGAACGGGCCGCAGCAGGTTTTTGTGGATCTGGATTACACCCCGACGATCCTGCACCTCGCGGCGCCAGACAGTCTCGAAACCCACACCGGCAAGCCGGTGAGCACGGTTTCAGGCGCATGGTTCGACGAGGAAGGCAGCCTGCTGCTCGCCACCGAGCACGGCATCGGCCTGCTGG
>NZ_JAKLLN010000206.1 GCF_023150065.1 Zoogloea sp. | reverse complement strand
CGGGCGTCGGCAGCACCTTCTGGATCACCGCCCGGCTCGGCAAGGACGCGGCAGACGGACAACCCGTTCCCGGCAACCCGCCGGAATCGCCGGAAGCCTGCCTGCGACGGGCGTTTTCCGGAGCGCGCATCCTGCTCGCCGAGGATGAGTCGATCAACCGGGAAATCGCCGAAATGCTGCTGCAGGATGTCGGCCTGCAGGTCGATCCGGCCGAAGACGGCGCCGCCGCCCTGGAGCTCGCCGCCAAGCGGGACTACGCGCTGATCCTGATGGACATGCAGATGCCGAACATGGATGGCCTGGAAGCGACGCGCCGCATCCGGCAACTGCCGAACGGCGCCGGCGTGCCCATCGTCGCCATGACCGCCAACGCCTTCGCCGAAGATCGCCTGCGCTGCCTCGAAGCGGGCATGAACGATTTCATGACCAAACCCTTCGAGCCCGGGCATTTCTACGCCACGCTACTCAAGTGGCTCACTCCCGTTAGCGAAAACTCATGAGCAAGACCGAACACGCCCCCGAAACCCAGGCCACCAAGTTCCTCAAGGCCA
>NZ_JAKLLN010000205.1 GCF_023150065.1 Zoogloea sp. | reverse complement strand
AGCTTCTGGCCGTCGGTGGTCGTCACGTCACGGAGGGGGTGCTCCAGCCACGGATTGGGTGGCGTGTCGGGCGTCACCGGCACGTAGATTCCACCATGGGAGGCGTTCCAGTTGCGGGTCAGCATGACCATCCGGAACATGTTTCGAGCGCCCTCGATGCCCACCTGGATCGACTGCTCCCGGATCCGCGCAATCTGGATCTCCAGCGACGAACCAACCACCGCCCCCCAGATCACGAGCAGCGCCAGCCACCACGCCCGCTCGCGCACGAAGCGGGGAACCCGGCGGGGAGCGGCGACCACCTCGACTGACTGGTCTTTCATTTGAAACAGCGTGGATCCGGTTAGGCGACCTGCGGCGCCGACGGCGGATTAACGACATCGCCCAGCCGTTCTGAACCTCCGGGCCGTCAGCCCACCAGCGCCACCGACTTGATCTGCGCCACCACGTCCATGCCCTCGGCGAGGCCGAGCTGATCCTTCGACAGCCGGGTGATCCGCGCCAGCAGCGGCGTGCCTGCCGCATCCAGGCGAACCAGGCACTGGGCCGGGT
>NZ_JAKLLN010000204.1 GCF_023150065.1 Zoogloea sp. | reverse complement strand
ACGAAGAAGTCTGCGCCGATCTCCTGCACGTTCCCCCGCATTAGCGGGCGGGTCCGGCGATACGCACCCACAAGAACTCAGATGGATTGCCGCGGAATCCGAAAAGGCCTTGCAGGATGCGGCCCATGGCGGCCGGAAGCGTGCCGGCGCTGGCGGATCAGGCGGGGACGGGCTCCTGTGCGTGGAGCACGTGGCAGTTGCCGCCGAGTTTCTTGGCCTCGTACATGGCCGCGTCGGCGTTCTTGAAGAGGGTCTGAGGGGTCTGGGCGTCGGTCGGGAAGATGCTCACGCCGATGCTCGCCGATACCGGCAGGCCGCCGCTGTGGGTGTTGCTGCGGGCGACGGCGGCGAGCACCCGTCGCATGGTCTCGTCGATCTGCTCGATGTCGGTGATGCCGGTGACGAGCAGCACGAACTCGTCGCCGCCCCAGCGGGCCACGGTGTCGCCGGCCCGGATGGTGGCCTTGAGGTTGGCGGCGATGTCCTGCAGCACGTCGTCGCCGGCCTTGTGCCCGAGCTTGTCGTTGATGGGTTTGAAACCGTCGAGGTCGGCCA
>NZ_JAKLLN010000203.1 GCF_023150065.1 Zoogloea sp. | reverse complement strand
GACCGGCGCACCGGCAACCAGGTCACCGAGGCCCGCCACCGGCTGCGCAACTGGATCGTCGCCGCCATCATCGGCATGACCGCCACCGTGCTGCTGGCCCTGCGCGGGGTGCGCAGCGTGCGCCAGAAGGTGCTGCGCCCCATCGAGGATATGTGCGCCGTCACCGACCAGCTGGCCCGCGGCCAGTACGACGTGCGCCTCACCGGCGAGGACGAGGTGCAGGAGATCCAGACCCTGCGTACCACCTTCAACAGCATGGCCGACGCCATCGAGCGGGACATCGACGATCGCGAGAACATCGGCCGCGAGCTGCAGGAGGCCCGCGCCCGCGCCGAGGCCGCCACCCAGGCCAAGTCGCTGTTCCTGGCCAACATGAGCCACGAGATCCGCACCCCGCTCAACGCGGTGATCGGCATGGCCGACCTCCTGCTGCGCAGCCGCCTGCCGCCGCGCCAGCGCGACTACGCCAGCAAGATCCGCATCTCCGGGCGGGCGCTCCTCGACACCCTCAACGACATCCTCGACTTCTCCAAGATCGAGGCTGGGCGGCTCGAA
>NZ_JAKLLN010000202.1 GCF_023150065.1 Zoogloea sp. | reverse complement strand
TGAAGCCCATGAGCGAACCGGCCACGACCAGGTAGGCCCAGCAGGCCAGGGCGCGCACGTCCACGCTGGCCGGCGTGGGCCAGTGCGGTGCTTCACCCGCCAGCGCCGAGGCCGCCACCAGCATGGCGCCACCGGCCAGCATCTGGCTGGCATAGCCCATCGCCCCCGGTGCCAGCGCCAGCGCGCGGCCACCGGGCAGGCCGTGCTTGGCCCACACCGTGCCCACCGACCAGGTGACGCAAGCCCCGGTGATCGCCAGCAGGCCGAGCGTCGACGCGCTCCAACCCTGCCCGGCCGACAGCGCGACGATGCCGGCCAGACCCAGCGCAATGCCCGCCCACTCGGCGCGCCCGGGCCGTACGCCGTAGGGCAGCTGTGCCAGCGACACCATGGCCGGCACCACCGCGATGAAGCTCACCACCAGCCCGGAGGCGACCTCGGCGGCGGCCACCGCGGTCAGCCCGTAGCCGCCGCCCAGCATCAGCAGGCCCAGTACCGACGCACTGGTCCACTGGCGGGCATCGGGCCAGCGCGCGCCGCGCCCCCAGGCCCAGGCA
>NZ_JAKLLN010000201.1 GCF_023150065.1 Zoogloea sp. | reverse complement strand
ACTCGGTCATGTCGGCGACCTCCTCGGCGGCATTGATGGCTTCCCGGGCCTGGAACAGGCGATCCACGATCGAGAAGAAGGCATCCACCACCCGCGGGTCGAACTGCTGGCCGCGCCGCTCGCGGATCATCTCGAGGATCTGCGCGTCGTGGTGCGCCTTGCGGTAGCAGCGGTCGATCGAGAGCGTATCGAAGAAATCGGCCAGGGCCACGATGCGCCCCGACAGCGGGATCAGCTCACCAACGAGGCCCTGGGGATAGCCGGCACCGCTGAAATGCTCGTGGTGCGCCATCGACACTTCGGCCGCCAGCTGCAGCACCGGCGCCTCGGAGCCGGCCAGGATGCTGGCGCCGATCCGCGGGTGCTCGCGCATCAGGCGCCACTCGTCGGAGGTCAGCGGCCCCGACTTGCGCAGGACGCTCTCGTGGATGCCGATCTTGCCGATATCGTGCATCTGGGCGGCCTTGTAGAGGATCTCGCAGTATTCGGGCGGGCAGCCCATGGCCTCCGCGATCATCGCCGCGAAGGCTCCGACCCGCTGCATGTGCGCGCCGGTCTC
>NZ_JAKLLN010000200.1:312-559 GCF_023150065.1 Zoogloea sp. | reverse complement strand
GTCGCCTTCTTCGGCCTGGGCGCGCAGGAGCGCTACTCCGAGCGCTTCTGCAGCTCGCTGTTCGCGCTCTACACGGTGTTCAAGGGCTGGGGCGCCGAGATCGTCGGCGACTGGCCGACCGACGGCTACACCTTCGCCCACTCCGCGGCGGTGGTGGATGGACGCTTCGTCGGCCTCGTCATCGACCAGCGCACCCAGGGCATGTTCACTGACGAACGCATCGACACCTGGCTGGCGCAGGTGAAAC
>NZ_JAKLLN010000200.1:0-302 GCF_023150065.1 Zoogloea sp. | reverse complement strand
CTGGAGAAGACCACCGCGGCGGCCTGAGCGCCACACGAAACATCGACCCGTAGGGACGGCTTCAGCCGCCCACAGATGCCTGCACCGCAAATTCATCAACGCGCGGATGGGCGACTGAAGTCGCCCCTACAGGTCGCCTCGATTGTTCTCATTGCTAGAGGTAACCCATGAGCTATGAATGCATCCCCGGCGCCGCTGCCGTGGCGCTGATCCGCAGCGAACCGGGCGTCACCGTGTTCGACGTGCGCGACCTGGCGAGCTACCAGCGTGGCCACATCGAGGGCGCCGCCCATCTGGCCGAA
>NZ_JAKLLN010000001.1:316544-691571 GCF_023150065.1 Zoogloea sp. | reverse complement strand
CATGCATCGGTGCCGCTGAGCAGCCGGGTAACGTTGCGATGGCAAAGCTGAGCCCCCTTGGGCCTGCCCGTCGATCCCGAGGTGTAGATCACATACGCCAGGTTCTCCCCATGCACCGCCACATCAGGGTTGTGCATGGGCTCCTTCGCCAGATCCAGCCCGTCGAGCTCCAGCACCACCAGCCCTTCGGCCACCGGAAGGCGCTCCTTCACCGCACGCTGCGTCAGCAGCAGCCCAATCCCACTGTCCCCGACCATGTAGGCCAGCCGGTCCGCCGGGTACTCCGGATCCAGCGGCACATACGCTCCGCCCGCCTTCAGTATCCCCAACAGCCCCACCACCATCTCGAGGGAGCGCTCCACCGCAATGCCCACCTTCACTTCAGGCTTCACACCCAGCTTGATCAGCCGGTGCGCCAACCGGTTGGCTCGCGTGTTCAACTCGCCGTAGCTCAGTACCTCGTCACCAAAGAGCAGTGCCACCGCTTCAGGATGGGCCTGGGCCTGCTGCTCAATCAGCCGGTGCACCGGATCAGCACCCGGGTAACGCTGCAGGTTCTCGCCCCAGCCCTTGAGTTGCTGACGCTCAGCGTCAGTGAGCAACTCCACATCCCCCACCGCTTCCTGTGGCCGATCAGCCAATGCTTGCAGCAGCGCCACGTAGTGCCCCGCCATCCGCTCGATCGTGCTCGCCTCGAACAACTCCTCGGCGTAGGTGAAGCTCACACGCACCTGGCCGTCGGCGTCTTCGACCGTGTCAACTGTCAGTTCAAACTGCGCATGCTGATTCCCAATGGACACTTCGGACACCGACCAGCCTAATGGCCGCTGCAATGGGGAAAGATCCCTCTGTAAGTGGTTGAACATCACGTCGAAGAGCGGAGTTGCGCTCAGATTGCGCTCCGGCCGCAACGCCTCCACGAGCTGCTCGAATGGCAGTTCCTGATGCGCTTGAGCATCAAGCGCGGCCTCCCTGGCCTGCGCCAGCATCTGGGCAAGGCTCATCTGCCCCTCGACGCTATTGCGCAGCACCAGCGTGTTGACGAAGAAGCCGACCACACGCTGAAGCTCGGCACGCGAGCGATTGGCCACCGGCGTGCCAACACGGATGTCGTGCTGCCCGGTGTAGCGATATAGCAGCGCCTGGAAAGCCGCCAGCAACAGCATGAAGAGCGTGGCGCCATGGGCTTCCGCCTGCGCGCGCAACCCGACCGACAGCCCCTCGGAGAGGTCAAAGCCGTGTCGCCCAGCCCGGTACCGGGCAACCGCCTGACGTGGATGATCGACAGACAAGGCGAGAACCGGCTGCGCTTCGCCCAGCGGCACGCCGAGCTGTTTCACCCAGTACGCCAGTTGACGCGCTCGCGCCTCCTGGTTGGGATGGTCGTGCTGCCAAGCCGCGTAGTCCGCATACTGAATCGCGGGAGGTGGCAACGCCTCATCACCTGCGTGTCGAGCCGCATACAACGCAGCCAACTCATCCACGAGAACCTGCATCGAAGCGCCATCGGAGATGATGTGGTGCATCACCAGCACCAGAATGTGGACCTGATCTTCCAGCCGCACGAGCGCCGCACGAACCAAGGGACCGACCGTCAGATCGAAGGGCTGCACCTGGAGCGCTCGCAGTGTTTCTGAGGCGTGAGCTTCGCGCTCCTCGTCCGCCGTGCTGCGAAGGTCGAACAACTGAAGAGCCAAGCCCCCATTTCCCCGAACGATCTGCTCGACCTCACCATCCGGCCGTGCCCGGAACACGGTGCGCAGGGACTCGTGGCGCTTGGCCAAACCATCGACGGCCATGCGCATTGCTTCAGCATCCAACACGCCCGCAATGCGCAACGCGCCCTGAACGTGGTAGGCGGTACTTTGCGGATCGAGCCGCCACAGGAACCACTGCCGCTGCTGGGCCGAGGACAAAGGCAAAGGCTCGGCGCGACGCTCAGGAGGCAGAACAGGAATTCCGGCCACCGACGTCCGGACACCGGCCTTCTGACAAGCCCGAATGCCATCGGCCTGCCGCCCAAGGCGCGGCAACTCAAAAATCTGCCTGATCGGGAAGTCGATTCCCCATTTCTGCGAGATGCGCACAGCCAGTTGCACTGCAGCCAGCGAGTTGCCACCGAGGGTGAAGAAGTGCGCGTCGTTGGCGTATGTCCGCGTCGACTCGTGGCCAAGTACTTGGCGCCACATGCCAGCCAGCATCTGCGCCGTCTCATCCTGAACGGCGTCATCGCCAGTGGCCGGATCACCACCGGTCCGGCCTTCGCCCGTCACGAAACGTCCGCTCTCAAAAAGCGCATAGGCATCGAGCGAACGCTCCGCCCAACCTCTGCGGCAGGCAGCGCGCTGCAGCTTGCCGCTGGACGTTTTGGGCAGCGCTCCGGGGTTGAGGAGTACGACCGCCTTCGGCGCCTCGCCGCACTGCTCGCTCACTGCCAAGCTCAGAGCATCAACCAACACCTGCGGAGGCACGAGTTTCTGCAAACCGCGCGATACCTCGGCTGCGACGCCGATCCCCTCCTGCCCATCCAAATCCACCGCGAAGGCCGCCACCCTGCCCTTGCGCACCGCTTCCACCTCGGCCTCGACCACGCGCTCGATGTCGTGCGGGTAGATGTTGTGCCCACGCACGATGATCATGTCCTTGAGCCGCCCGGCCACGAAAATCTGACCCTCGTGCATGAAGCCCAGGTCGCCGGTACGCAGCCAGCGGAGCCCGTCGCGCTCGACGAACGCTTCCGCGGTTTCGCAGGGCTTGTTCCAGTAGCCCGCCGCCATGCTGGGCCCCGTAGCCCAGATCTCGCCAATGGCGCACCCAGGAGCGACTTCTCCGGTCTGCGGGTCGACGATCCGAACTTCATGATCCGAAGGAACGCTGCCGCAGCCGACCAAGGCGGCACCGTCGCCATCGACTGCCACCTGCCGCCTCGCGAGCGCCTCGGTATCGAAGCGACTCACCACCATGCCGCTGCCCCGACGCCCTCCGGTGATGAAAAGCGTGGCCTCGGCCAGGCCATAGCAGGGGTATACCGCTCCGGCGCTGAATCCCACTGGGGCATATCGCTCGATGAACGCGTCCATCGTGTCTTGCCGCACCGGCTCGGCGCCGGTGTAGGCCACGCGCCAACTCGACAGATCCAACCCCTCGGTCTGTGCCTCCTTGACCCGATCCAGGCACAGGCGGTATGCAAAGTCCGGGCCACCGCTGATCGTTACCTTATGACGCGAAATCATCTCCAGCCAACGCACCGGACGCTCCAGGAAAAAGCGCGGCGAAGACAGCACACAGGGAATGCCGCTGTAGAAGGGCTGCAGCAGTCCACCGATCAGGCCCATATCATGGAACAGGGGCGACCACACGCCGAATTTGTCATCGGCGCCAATCGAGAGCCCCTCACGGATCGCCCGTTCGTTGGCCATCAGATTGCCGTGCGTCACCATCACCCCCTTGGGGGCTGAGGTGGAGCCGGACGTGTACTGCAGGAAGGCGACGTCCTCGCTGGCAGGTTGATATGACTGCCAATTGCCTGCAGCGGCCGGATCGACTTCATCCACAGCCACCGCCGCCGATACACCAAACTGGCCGGCAGCAGCACCCACCAAGGCTTGGAGTGAACTCAAGGTCAGAATGCCCCGCGCCTGCGCATCGGCGGCAATACCTGCGAGTCGAGCGAGGTGCTGAGGGCGCGTCGACTCCGGCGGAAACACCGGCACCGCGATCACCCCTGCGTGGAAGCACGCAAACATACTGACCGCATAGTGCTCATCGTTGTCGAGCAGAATCAGTACCCGGTCGCCCTTCTCGAAGCGGCCCTGCAGCACGGCGGCGAGCGCTTGCACGCGCTGCCCGAAAACACGATAGCTCAAGGCCGTTTCGACGAGATGGTCGTCGCGTTCTGCCACGACGGTCAGTGCAATGTCCTCGGGCCGATTGGCGACGAGTTGCTGCAGGCGTTCAACAAAATTCGCAGGATGAACAAATGCGTTCTCTTGCGACACGGACTGTGTCGTCATCAGGTTTCCCTCACTCGTAAATGCGCTCAGGATTCGCCCATATGAGGGCGGGATCCGACCCCGTCGCTGAACACAAAGCACCACTGGTTGATCAGCGGTAGAGACCCGGATTCAAGCTGCGCCCTTCGTTCAACCCGGAATATCGACTCATTCACCACTTCATTTCTCCCTTGCCGTCCGGTTGCCACGCCAGGGTGGCGGCATAGCCGGGCGGCGAATCAAGGCGAAGGGCGCTCACGCGAGGCCAGTCCATCCCTTCGTGGCGTATGTCATAGGAAGCCCCCTCGGCAGGTCCGAGCTTCAACACCGAGAGTTGCTGCAGATGCTCCGCAACACCGAGGCCCAGAGCCTTCAACACCGCTTCCTTGGCCGTCCAGCACTCGAAGAAGTCGATGTGCCGATCGTCCGACAGTCGGCGCTCAAACACCGACAGCGCCTGGGCCGACAAGCCGATCACATCGCAGCGCGGATCGCGACGCTCGATGTCGACACCCACAGGCGCGCGCTCGGACAGGGCGATCAAGGCGAAGCTGCCTGCATGGGACACGTTGAAGAAGACGGGCGGATTGGACGAGCAAGCCGCCTCCAGGCGTGGCTTGCCATATGGGTTGGTCACGAACCTCAAGGTCTGCGGGCGGCAACGCAGACGCGCACCCAGCAGTCGCCGCAGAGCCACACGCGTGGCCACGAAGCGGACCTTGTCGTCATGCCTGTGGAAGCGCAGTGCGCGCACGCCCTCTTCTTCGCTCAACAAGCCCCAGTCGGCGTCTGACAACGGCGCCGCCAGATCGAGCGCAAGCTGGAACACGTCGATGCCGGGCGGCAGCGAATCAGGCAGACGCCGCGGCTGCATGGCACACCCCCGCAAACTGATGCGTCAACTCCCGCACCACCGCAGCAACCACCCGCTGCTCGTGCTGACGAATGAAGAAATGCCCGCCATCGAACCAATCAAGCGTGAACATGCTGCCGGCCTCGCGCCGCCAGGCCTCGACACGCTCAGCGGCAATGTCGTCTTGCCGCCCTGCAAGGGCGTGCATCGGCACGGAGAGTGGCTCGCCCGCCTGGTATCGGAAGCTCTCGCAGACACGGTAGTCCGCGCCCAGGGTGTCGAGCGTGAGGCGCAACAGTTCGTCGCTGGCCAGCACCTCCTCGGGCGTACCGCCCTGCTTGCGCAGGTCGGCGATCAGGGCCGCATCGTCGCCCTTGCCGGCAAACCGGTCCGGATCGCGGCGCGAGGGCGCAGGACTGCCAGACACGAACATCGCCCGGGGCAGGGGCTTGCCCAGGGCCCGCTGGTGCTGCGCCATTCCGTAGGCTAACAAGGCACCCATGCTATGACCGAACAGGGCATAGCGACCTTGCATCGCCGCCGCCTGCTCATCACAGATCTGCGCCACGAGCCGCCCGAAGTCCTCGACGAAAGGCTCGCCCAGGCGACCGCCCCGCCCCGGCAGTTCCACCGGCACCACGCGGATCCACTCCGGCAGCAGACGGCGCCACCGCAGGTACATGGTGGCGCTCGCGCCCGCACACGGCAGGGTCAGCAGATCGATGAACGGCGACCTCATGGAACCAGTCATCAGGCAGTCGCAGCAGCAGACTGGGCAGCTTTCTCGGCCTGCTCGTCCATCCATTTACGCAGCGACAGCGGACGCATGTCCGTCCACGTCTTTTCGACGTATTCGAGGACGGTCTTCTTGTCACCCTTGACCCCTTCAACGGCTTTCCAGCCGCCGGGTACGGCCTTCCAGTGGGGCCAGATGGAGTACTGTTCTTCGTGGTTGACAAGAACGATGAAAGTCTCGTCCTCACGGTCAAAGCAACTGGTCGACATGGGCATCCTCGTGCAGTGAAGAGAAAGCGACCTCACGCTTTGCCGGCCCGTTTGCCGACACGCTGGTCACTGCCTTCAAAGACGAGACAGCCGTCGATTTGTTTAGTCGCAGAACATCTCACGCCGGCCCATGGCGAACCGGAAACGAGGGAGCCGATCGTCGCAAGGCGCGCAGCGCCTCCCCTTGGCGACACACGCGAAAAGCACAGGGACAAAGAATGCGCAAAGAAGCACCGCCGACGCAAATCGCGACGTCAATCAGTGATCTCGTTGATTCCGGAAGCGATGAACGTCACTGGTCGGGTGCAATGGACCCGACGCTCGACTGAGAGCAGGAAAAACCCGACTTCTAGCGCTCGCCGTCGGGTTTCGTACAGCCGGGGATGTCGATATCGTTGGCAGGAGGAACCAGACCTGCCATCAGCCACAAGCGACCGGCCTTGTCGTAGGCTTGACGATGGGCAGGGTCGGCAGCAAGCCAGTGTGCCAGCTCGACCTCGGCGGCTGCATCCAAGCCTTGGTGCTCATGCTGGCGCATCACCCAGGACCAGGCGAAATCCCAAACCGGATCCTGCTTCGGATTCACTTCTTCGCCCATTGGCTGCCTTTTGAACACTGGGTGGCTGATGGCGCTATCAAATAGCACAGGTCATTGAATGATGACAGCTATGTGACCAAGACGCAAAACCCACGGGACGCCTGTGCGCCCTACCCCTTTTATCCGACGCCCCACGCAACGGGGCTTGGCAGCGTTATGCATCGTCCAGCAAATCGCGGCACGAGGCGATGGCTTGTGTTGCGTCCCTGAGCATGAAGTTCACAAGTGTGGCAGAGCATCCCAGTTGCTGCGCAATTTCGCGCTGCGTCAGCCCGCCCAGCCGGTAGAGTTCGAATGCGTGCCGCGTCCTCGGCGCCAGGGTTCCGAGAACCCTGTCAATGGCATCGAGAACTTGCCGCTCATGCAGACAACGCTCCGGGACACAACCGCCCGCGACCTGTGGAAGCTCCCCGTCCTCAGTGTGGATGCGGTACGTCGACTCGACAGCCTGGCGACGGCAGTGGTCGAGAGCCAGATTGCGGACCACTTGGCAGCAGTAGCAGTAAGGCTTGTCCACATTGCGCGCACACGCACCTTCGACAAGCTTCAAGTAGGCGTCCTGCGTCACCTCGTCCGCAATCTCTGGGGTGCCCACGATCTTCTGGGCGATGCGGCGGAGTTGCGCTCTGTGCGCAACGAAGACCTCCTTAAGCGCCGCTCCCGGCGAGTCCATCGGCATTGCAGCGCCTCTCTATTCAGGTGAATCGTTGTTTTACTTGCACATCATAACTGCGAATAATTCTTATTCACATGGCGCAAGAAGTCAACCGTTCCGACCGCATCCAGTGCTTGACTCAAGGCCAAGCGATGGAACTTGCGCACCGTCACACTGAACCCGAAGTACAAACTGGCGCTTGGAACCACCGGTCTGCGCTTCGGCCATGGTGATGAACATGGTGCAATGGGCCCGTTGCCGGGCCGTTGTGAGCCAACGGTGCGACTGCGTCCCCATCAAGGGCAATTCGCTTCAGCTCGTCACTCGATCCGACAGTTTGGTGCGGGAGAAGGGAGTCGCAGGGATGTCCGCGTCCGGATACAAGTCGGTCATCAGCTCGACCGTATCGGGGCGAGGCGGCAACAGCTCGCGGACAGCCTGTTTCTCGGTGATGCCCAGGATGAGCCCGATCTGCTCTTCGTCCGCTCCGCGGGCATCCAGGCGCAGCGCCACCGTGCGTCTCAAGGCCACGGCCGACAGACCTTGCATGTTGACGCGCTTGAAGATCTTGCGATAGGTGTCGAGCATCTGCCGGCACAAAAAGCGGGGACGGCCTTCGGCATCAAGGCAGTGCACGACGTAGGGCAGGCCGGCATCGTTCAGGAAAAGCCGGGCAGAGGCGTCGAACCCCCGGTAGGTCTCGCCCGCCTGCGGCGCCCTGCCCTGCTGGACAAGCCGATGGTCCAAATAGGCATCGATGGCCTTGATGGCCGCCGAACTCCGAAAAAACAGCGGACGCGGCTTCCGGTTGACCGACACCTCCGTCCGCATCTCGGAGCAACTGCGAACCGAGCCATCCGGATTCAGGTAGTCACCAATCTCAAGGCGGGCAACCTCCAGCGGTCGCGCACCCGTTGCCAGCACGATGTGGATGAGCGCCATGTCCCGCAAAGGCATCGGGCTGCGCAGGCCCGCGCGGCGGATGACCGTCCATACATCCTTGTCGGTAAGGATTTGCGGTTGCGCCGGCGGGCGCAGCTCACCCGCCTCGAAGCGGACAAGGGCAGCCTCGACGTCATCCTTGTGGGCGCGCAACTTGTGGACGTAACCCGTGGCCTCCGGATTGAACCCGTCGATTCCGACCTGTCGCTGCAACAACCTGGCAAGGCGCTTGACCCGATGTTCGATGGCAGTGCGGGTCAGGTGGTAGTCTGCGGCGACGGTGTCATAGGTCTCCCCGGCAAGAACTGCCCTCAGAATGGCGATGGACAGGCGGGTCGACTCACTGTGCATTTCAGGCGCGTGGCATACGGATTAACCTGCTTCCGATGCTCTCGTTGCACGCCCTGGCGAGACAGCCGAAATTCACCCCAAAGAAGGGAGAACTCGACATCAGCTCCGGACCGGCCAACAGTCCCGTCGATGCCTGGGCCCGCCAGCCCAACCTGCGTCGATCCGCGTCGCCCATGCACGCTCCACCAGTTGCACCCCCGTTCGAGGGATCCTTCGTGGTGGGACAAAGGCGTTACCGCCTGAACCAAACCTTCAGAACCCCCTCCTCGCCACCCACTCGGCAGTGATCGCCGCGATTCAAATCGGTTTGCCTTCCCGGCTGGCAGGCTGACGGGTAACACCACCATCCCCATCCGACCGCCGTTCGGGGGCTTTGAGAGAAGCGTTTCTGCTGCCATCGGGACACGCGGATCAAAGCGCGAGACACTGACCGGGCTCATGGGCCATCGCGGCCCGACGCTTGTCCTACGGGACATTCCGACACCGATCGGCGTCGCGGTCGATACCCGCCTTGCGACACGAACCTGCCACCCCGCCGCGCACGCGGGGGCTGGCAGAAACATGCTGCTCGCGCCGCTCGGCGCGCGGACATCGCTCGTTGCATCCCCTTCAGGACTTCCATCCCGACACGGGACTTCCTTCGAGGCCGCGCTGCATCGGTCCACTTCTTCAACCCTCATCGAGGAGCTCCACTCCTCATGACGGGACGGGGGACTCCTTGTTTATCAGGAGTCCTCAAGATGGCCAAAAAAGCCACAGATATCTCAGCGTCCTATTGGCTTCCGGGTTTCGAGCCCGACGCCACGCCATCCAACAGGCGGGTCGGCGCCTCGAATGTGCCGGCTGCGGAAACCCAGGCGACATCGATTCCGGGGCCGGTCACCAACGCCAGCCGCGATGAAGCCGCCGAAGTCCATGTCCTTCATGGGCGGAACTGGCGGCTCGCCGTCGCTGAAGCGAGCAGCACTGCTCGTGAGACCGTCCCGCCATTGCGCCCCGCCGATCTGGAAGGCCTGGGGAGCGCCGCGGCCAAGTTCGACGCCAACTTGCGCGCGATCGAGATGCTGACCCGCATCGAAACCGAGCGCCGCCCGCCGGACAAGGACGAGCGCCGCGCCATGGTGCGCTACACCGGCTGGGGCAGCCTCCCGGCGGCGTTCAATCCTGCCGGCAAGGAACCAGCCTGGAACGCTCGCGCCCAGCACTTGCAGGCCCTTCTGGGCGAAGCCGACTACGAGTCGGCGCGGGCCTCCGTCAACAACAGCCACTACACGTCGCTGGACGTGGTTGCCGGCCTGTGGGCAGCGGTTCAGCGCCTGGGTTTTGCGGGTGGGCGCGTCCTCGAACCCGCCGCCGGCATCGGCCACTTCATCGGTGTCATGCCGGAAACGCTGATGGCGAAGTCGCAGGTCACCGCAGTGGAAATCGACCGTCTGTCGGGCCGGATGCTGCAGGCGCTGTACGCGCCGGCCGGGGTCGCGGTGCATGTGGGGCCGTTCGAGAAGCAGTCTTTCCCGGATGGCTGGTTCGACCTGGTCATCGGCAACGTCCCTTTCGGCAACTACAAGGTGCCGGACACGAGCAACCGGCCCTACGCGGGCTTCAGCATCCACAACTACTTCATCGCCCGTTCACTGGATCTGGTTCGCCCTGGCGGCCTGGTGGTCCTGATCACCAGCAGCCACACGCTGGAGTCCTCCAGTACGGCCGTGCGCCGGCATCTCGCCTCGCAGGCTCACCTGCTGGGTGCGATCCGCCTGCCCATGGGCGCATTTGCCGAACTGGCGGGCACGGAAGTCCAGACCGACATCCTGATCCTGAAGAAGCGGGAAGGCTCGGAAGTGCTCGAAGGCGACTGGATCGAACGTACCCAGGCACCCGAAGCCTTGATCGACCCGAGCCGCCCGCGGCCCTACATGCCGGTCAATGCCTGGTATGCCCGGCATCCCGAGTGGGTGATCGGCCGCCTGCGCATGGAAAGCAACGGCTACGAGGAAGTGCCGACGGCGGTTTTCGAGGGCGACTTCGCGGCAGGCCTGTCCGAGCGGATCGCGATGTTGCCCGAGGGCTCCTATCGCGCCGCCAAGGCGGCTGCACGGATCGTGCACGCGCCCGTCCCCGCGGAACCTGGTGCAAGGCCAGGAACCTTCCGCATCCGCAACGGCTGGATCCACCGGGTGGACGGCGGCTCGCTCGTCGATGTCCACGAGCAGTTCAACGCCACCCAGCGGGCACGGATCACCGGCATGTGCGCGATCCGCGACCATGCCCGGGCCCTGCTGGACACCCAGTTGGCCGAAGACGGAGACGACAAGCTGCGGCCCTTGCGGTCCATGCTCAACGGCACCTACGACCGCTATGTGGCGAAGTACGGCTGCCTGTCGACGCGGGCCAATGCGCTCGCGTTCCGGCGCGACCCGGACTATCCGCTGCTGCTTTCGCTCGAGCACTACGACGAGGAAACGGATTCCGCCCGCAAGGCGGCCCTGTTCACCCAGCGGACGTTGAAGCGCATCACGGCGCCGACCTCGGCCGACGAGCCGACGGCGGCGCTGGCTGCGTCGATGCAGTGGCGCGGTCGCGTCGATCCTGGGTACATGGGAGAACTGCTGCGCGCTCCGGCAGACGCGGTGACAACCGCGTTGGCCGAAGCCGGGCACATCTTCCACGACCCATCCGACGACGAATGGAAGACGGCCGACGAATACCTGTCCGGCAACGTCAAGGTCAAGCTCGAGCAGGCCAGGATGGGTGGCGAGGCCTACCGGCGCAATGCCGAGGCCTTGGAGCGCGTACAGCCGGAGGACCTGCCGCCGGCGTCGATCGAGGTTCGCCTCGGCGCCGTCTGGATTCCGGCGGCTGACATCGAGACCTTCCTGCAAGAGGGTCTGGAACTCAAGGACTGCAAGGTCACCTATTCGGCCGAAGCAGGCGCCTGGTGGGTTCAGTACTCGGAATGGTCGGTGCGGCAAAGCGTCAAGGCGACCCAGGAATACGGCACCTCGCGCATGAACGCAGTGGAGCTCGTCCTGTGCGCGCTCAACGTACAGACGCCGACAGTCAAGGACTATGCGCCCGAGAAGGACGCCTACGTGGTCAACCCTACGGAAACCTTGGCCGCCCGGGAGAAGCTCGGCCTGCTGAAGGATCGCTTCGCCGCCTGGGCCTTCGAAGACATGGGCCGGCGCGAGCGGCTGTGCGCGCTCTACAACCGCCTGTTCAACGCCACCCGGCCGAGAACCTACGACGGTTCGCACCTGCTGCTGCCGGGCTTCTCGCAGTGCTTCAAGCTGCACCCGCAGCAGCCGAACGCGGTGTGGCGCATCGTGCAGTCCGGCAACACCGGGTTGTTCCACACGGTGGGCGCCGGCAAGACAGCGGTGTGCGTCATCGCCAGCATGGAGCTGCGCAGGCTGGGCTTCGCGTCCAAGCCCTGCCATGTGGTTCCGAACCACATGCTTCAAAGCTACACGGCGGAATTCGTCCGGCTCTATCCCCAGGCCTCAGTACTGATGGCCACGAAGGAAGACCTGGAAGGTGACCGCCGTCGGGAGCTCGTCTCGCGCATCGCCACCGGCGATTGGGATGCGGTGGTCATCACCCATTCGAGTTTCGAGCGTATCAAGACATCCCCCGAGTTTTCCGAGGGGTTCATCAAGGAGGTCATCCATGACATAGAACTGGCCGTGCGTGCGGCCAAGAGTGAAGACCGATCCAACCGGATCGTCAAGCAACTGGAGAAGATGAAGAAGAGCTGGGCCGCGCGCCTGGAAAAGTTGTCGGCGCAGGAACGCAAAGACGACCTGCTGACCTGGGAGCAACTGGGCATCGACTGGCTGTTCGTGGACGAAGCCCATTTGCACAAGAACCTGTTCCGTTTCTCCAAGATGCGGGTGGCGGGTCTGCCGATGGCGAGTTCCGAGCGTGCCTTCGATCTGTACCTGAAGACGCGCTACACGATGCAGTTGCACGGCAACCGCCAGCGTGGGGTGGTGTTCGCAACCGCGACGCCCGTGGCCAACACCATGGCCGAGATCCACACCATGCAGCGCTACCTGCAACCCAGGCGGCTCGCCGAGTTGGGCCTGCAGCAGTTCGATGCCTGGGCCGCTACCTTCGGGGAAGCGGTCACGGGGTTGGAGATCGCCCCGGACGGCAGCGGCTACCGGATGCACACGCGCTTCGCGCGCTTCATCAACGTGCCCGAGCTGATGTCGATTTTCGGGGAGGTGGCGGACATCCAGACCGCCGAGATGTTGAAGCTGCCGGTGCCCAAGCTGCGCGGTGGAAAGGCCCGCACCATGGCCTGCCCGCCGAGCCCGCAGTTGAAGGCTTTCGTGCAGACCCTGGTCGAACGTGCCGCGGCAATCCGCAGCGGTCATGTAAAGCCCGACGAGGACAACATGCTGGCGGTCACCAACGACGGCCGCAAGGCAGCGCTGGACTTCCGGCTGATCGCGCCCTCGGCGCGGTTCGACACGGAAGGCAAGGTGGCCGCGTGCGTGCGTGAAGTGTATGCCATCTGGCAGCGCACGACGCCAACGCGTGGTGCGCAGTTGATCTTCTGCGACATGTCGTCTCCCAAGGGCGGCAAAGCCTTCAGCGTCTACGAGGATCTGCGCATGCGGCTCATTGCCGCCGGCATTCCCGAAGAAGAGATCGCGTTCATCCATGACGCAGACACCGACGCCCAAAAGGCGAAGCTCTTCAAGGCAGTGCGGGAAGGCCGCATCCGCGTGCTGATCGGCTCGACCCAGAAGATGGGCATCGGCACCAACGTGCAGGACCGCCTGGTCGCCCAACACGACCTCGATGCGCCATGGCGCCCGTGCGACGTGGAACAGCGAGAGGGCCGCATCCTGCGGCAAGGCAACATGAACGAGGAGGTAGACATCTTCCGCTACGTGACCGAAGGATCCTTCGACGCGTATTCGTGGCAGACCCTGGAGACCAAAGCACGCTTTATCGCGCAGGTCATGCGCGGTGATCGGGCTATCCGCTCGGTCGAGGACGTGGCGCTCGCCACGCTGTCCTACGCCGAGGTGAAAGCCCTGGCGTCGGGCAACCCGCTCGTCATCGAGAAGGCGGGCGTGGACGCGGAGGTGGCCAAGCTCTCGACGCTCCACTGGGTGTGGCGCAACCAGCGCTATGCCAATGAGCGCGAGGTGGCCGATCTGCCGCTGTTGATTGCATCGCTGGAGAAGAAACTGGCGGCTCACGAGGCCGACCTGTCTCGGATGGAACCCCAAGCCATGGGCAACATCGCGGTGGAGATCGGCAAACAGCGTCTCGTCGGCCCGGATGCGGTTGGAGAGGCGTTGCGAGCGAGGGTGCTGGCAGTGAAGGAGGAAGCCACCCGTGGTCGGCTGCACGTGGCTCGCGTCGTCGGCCGCTTCGGCGGGTTCGACCTCAGCATCGTCTGCATCAACGGCGAACACACGCCGGTGTACCACCTGACGGGCAACGCCGTCTACGAGGCAGCGCCCTACCAAATGGGGCCGGCCCTCGTGGCGGGAATGCTCGCCACGCTCGACACCGTCAAGGATTCGGCCGACAAGGCCGGCACCCTGCTGCAAACACGCCGCAAGCGCCTGGTCGACCTGCAGGTCGAACTCGGCCGGCCGTTCGAGCATGCGCTTCGCCTGCAGACGCTACAAGCGCGGCAGGCCGAACTGATCGAGCAACTCGACCTCACGAAGGACGAGGCCGGCAGCCAGGCTGCTGACGCCGATGCTGGCGCAGCACTCGTCGCTGCATGATGGACTCCCCCCGGTCGCAAGGCTGGGGGGGCCTTTTTCGCTCCGCCAGAAAAGACGACTGAAACCGTTTCTAGAATGCATTAGAAGTCTTTAAGCCAACCTGAGGTTGACGCCAAGACCATCGAGAAGTATGCTGAAACCAACCCAATATTAATCTAGATTGATTTCAACATGCCTCGCCCTCTTCAACTGAGTCAGACCGCGCCTTTCGCGGTGAAGGATGGCGCCCAACGCATCGGCGAGCGGCTGACGATGGCCCGCAAGCGCCGCCGGCTGACCCTGCGCGAGTTGGCGTCCAAGGCGGGCATCAGCTACGACACCGCGCGTGCCGTGGAAGCCGGCAACTTGCAAACCGGCCTGGGGGCCTACCTGGCCATGCTGTGGGCGATGGGCCTGGAATCCGAGATTCAGGCATTTGCCGACCCCGAACGAGACGAAGAAGGCAAGCAACTGGAGATCACGCGCCTGCCGCAACGGGTCCGCCACCGCAAGGAAAACCTCGATGGCGAGTTCTGACCAGCGCGCCTACGTCTACCTCCAGTTGCCGCAGTCTATGGAGGTCGTGACGGCGGGGTTCTACGAACTGGCTTTCCCGCAAGGGGTGCCGACGGGCTCGTTCGTCTACAACCCGGCCTATCTGCAACGCACCGACGCGGTGCCGCTGGAGCCCTAC
Source organism: Zoogloea sp. (assembly GCF_023150065.1). Classification (GTDB taxonomy): domain Bacteria; phylum Pseudomonadota; class Gammaproteobacteria; order Burkholderiales; family Rhodocyclaceae; genus Zoogloea. The sequence goes on along the minus strand of NZ_JAKLLN010000001.1, from coordinate 676,743 downwards.
GAATTGCCCCTGGCGCCCAGGCGTACGCAGACGGTCAAGCTCAAAGGCATCTTCGGCGCCCTGCGCGACGCATCTCCCGATGCCTGGGGCCGTCGCATCATCGAGAAGCACACCGGACGAACCGACCTCACCGAGGTCGACTACTTGCTGCACTCTCCCGAAGACCGCGCGGGCGCCCTGTCCTTCGGTCGCAACAAGCTGCCTCCCGCCCCGATCCGCAAGTTCAACCAGGTCATCCAGCTGGAAGCCCTGCTCGCCGCGGCCGAACAGTTCATGGAAGACGAGGCGGCTGGCCGGCCGGGCGTGCCGGAACAGATGCGCGAGCTTCTGCAGCCCGGCACCTCCATGGGCGGCGCCCGGCCAAAGAACGTGGTCGAGGATGCCGAAGGCTTGTGGCTCGCCAAATTCCCGGACAGGAGCGACAAGTGGAACAACGCGCGTGTCGAAGGCGCGATGCTTGCGCTGGCGCAGGAGTGCGGCCTGCGCGTTGCCAGGCACCGCATCGAGACGGTCGCCGGCAAGGACGTGCTGCTCGTGCAGCGCTTCGACCGCACGCTGACCGCTGACGGCTACCTTCGACATCGCATGGTCAGCGGCCTGACCGCGCTGGACGCGGAGGACTCGCATGGCGATCGGGCCAAGTGGTCCTACCTGCTGCTGGCCGACGAACTGCGGCGGCGCAGCGCACGATCGGCTCAAGACCTTGAAGAGATCTTTCGGCGCATGGTGTTCAACGCCCTCATCTCGAACACCGATGACCACCCTCGTAACCACGCCTTGATCGCGACCACGGACAAGTGGGAGCTGTCACCGGCGTACGACCTGACGCCCAACCCGCTCACCAGCGCCGAAAAGCGGGACCTCGCCATGACCTGCGGAAGCTTCAACCGCTACGCGAACCGCGCCAATCTGCTCTCGCAACATGCGCAGTTCAAGCTCTCCCTGGCGCAGGCAACAGACATCGTCAACCAGATTCAGCAGGTGGTGACGGCGCGCTGGCATGCGGCGCTACGGCAACAAGGCGCAACGCCCGCCGACTGCGACACGCTGGCCGGCGCATTCAACTATCCAGGCTTCGAACTGGATCCCGTCGTGGTGCTCGCAGATCAGTAGACCCACCCACCCGGCTCGTGCAATGTTCCAAAGGAAGGATGCGTCCATGCCCCCCTCACCCGAAGCACTCGAACAAGCCTGCGCGGACTACCGGCAGTATCTCCACGCGATCCTCGAGCCCGCGATGGCGGAACTGCGGGCCGATATCGCTGCGCGGAGCGTCCAGCTGCATCGGATCTTCGGCGCCAACCTGTTCCTCGCCCATGCCGTCGACTACATCCTGGCGATTCGCAAGACAGCCGGCCTCGATGACCGCAGGAGCGAGTTCGTCCGGCGTTTCGATGAACTGTTCTGCGTGGACGGCGCACGCCTCAGCAATCGGAAGTTCGAGCTCATCGATGCCATCAACAACGCGCTCAAGCACATCCGGCTCGACCCGGAGCGGTACCGTGCGCTCGAGCAGCGCTACGGCCCGATTTCCTTTCAGAGCCTCTACGAAGAAGAAGGGCGCGTGCTGTGCCTGCTGGAAGGCTACCGCTTTGACTACGTCCGTGTCGTGCTGCTTCCTGCTTGCCAAGCCTTGCTGAACTGGGCGTTCGAGACCACCGAGGAGGTTCTGGAATTCGCCCGCGGCGAGTTCCAGATCAGCCGCTGGTCTGCCGACGACGAGTTGATGGCCTCGGACGATCCGGCCGATGCCATTGATCAGATGATCGTCCGCTGCAACCCCGAGTGCCAGTACTGCGGCGAGCACGAGCAGGACTGCTACTGCGCGGAGTTCGTCTTCGAAGGCGAACAAGGTCGATTCGAACCGCTGTTCCACGCTGATTTCGACTTCGATACGGTCATGTCCAGGATTTCGGGGGCATACGCCCGGAACACATGAGACAGCCTCCGCCACCAGAGGCCAAGGACAAAGGACGAAGCCGACGCAGCGCTCGTCGCTGCAGGACGGAATCCCCCGGTCGCAAGACTAGGGGATTGTCCGTAGCCAGCCCGCTGGATCAGGCACGGGATACCCGAGGGACGCTCATCTCTCAGCGCCACCTCAAGCAGTTGAGCTCGCTACGTGTCCAGCACAGTGACCGGCGCTTGCGGCATTCTCACAGCATTAGTAAAATTTCTGGCACAGTTTTTTATTAGCAACAACCGCTATTTAAGCCGCCTTAACTTACGCGCCATGCCCACCAGCGACACCTCGCAAGACACCCTGCCGACGAATCCCAGAATCGGGCACTACGTGTCGACCGTGGCCTTCGACGAAACCGTCAACGCCTACGTTCCGCCCGCCCTGCCTCCTGAACCACCACTGGCACTCTCTGCGCAGTTGCTCCAGCGGTTGAGCGAGGCCGACCGGGCGATCGGCCGGCTCGATGGCGTGGCCATGCTGCTCCCGGACAAGGCGCTGTTCCTCTACATGTACGTCCGCAAGGAGGCGGTCCTGTCCTCGCAGATCGAAGGTACCCAGTCCACCCTGGACGATCTGCTCCAGTTCGAGAACGCGGCGCTGGCCGGCAAGCCGCTCGACGACATCACCGAGGTGTCCAACTACGTGGACGCGATGATGTACGGACTGGATGTCCTGCGTGACCCGAAGGGATTGCCACTGTGCCTGCGCCTGCTGCGGGACATGCACGCTCGTCTTCTTCAGAAGGGGCGCGGGCAAAACAAGAGTCCTGGCGAATTCCGCCGCTCCCAGAACTGGCTCGGGGGCACCCGGCCGGGCAATGCCCACTATGTGCCACCGCCGGTTGGCGAAATGGAAAAGTGCCTGGGAGACCTCGAACGCTTTCTCCATGACGATTCCGCCATCATCCCGCCGCTCATCAAGGCAGGCATGCTGCATGTGCAGTTCGAATCCATCCACCCATTCCTGGATGGCAATGGGCGTCTGGGCCGTCTGATGATCGCCCTTTTCCTGGTCGAGAAGAAGATCCTTCACGAACCGTTGCTGTACCTGAGCCTGTACCTCAAGACCCATCGGGAGCAGTACTACCGCTTGCTGCAGGACGTTCGGCTGCGCGGGGACTGGGAAACCTGGACAGAGTTCTTCCTCACCGGCGTGGCAGAGACCGCCAACAACGCCTATGAGAGTGCCATGCGCATCGTGGCCCTGTTCCAGACAGACAGGGAACGCATTGCAACCTGTGGCGAACAGACCAACTCCATGCTCCGCGTGCATGAACTGCTGCAAACGCACCCGTTTCTCAATGCCGCACAAGTCCAGCAGAAGGCCGGCCTCAGTGCGCCTACCGTCAACAAGGCCTTCGAGACGCTGGAGAAGCTCCAAATCGTGGGTGAGATCACCGGCAAACAGCGTGGTCGTGTCTATGCCTATACGGAGTTCCTGAAGATCCTGGAAAGCGGAACCGAGGTGCAGCCGCCTGCCCAGCCTGTGGGGTAGCCCATCATGAGCAAACTCACGCCCCGCGAGAAAGCCTCGCAGCGTTTCGCGTGGATCTTCTTCGCTGCAGGCTGCCTGCTGACAGGCGCGCTCCAGGCCACCGTGGGCCTGTACTTCACGCACCACTACTTCGTCGCGCACTTCCTACTCGGACTGTTTCTGCCCTTTGCCTTCTTCGGCATAGGCGGCATGCCCTTGACCTTCTGGATCGGGCTGGCGCTCACCGCCACTTGGCATTTCGGTTATGAGTTCTGGGAAGACCAGCTCGATCGCCCGGTCTACACGCTGGACTGGGATCAGATCATCTCCGGCGCCTTCGGCCTGGTTGCAGCTTGGCTGACCTACCGCGCGTGGAATCGCCGTTTTGATCGCAGCGCCGCCGCAGACCCAAACCAGTAGCACACCTTCAGCCGATAGGCCATCGGCCACCAGACTGAAGTCGAATCCAGACGGGTGACCGACCGGGTGTGCCGATCACCCGTCTGCCGCGCCATCGCCTCCTTGCGCTTCGATCCATGCACGGATGTCCTCCGCGCGCCAGGCGGTGATGCGCCCGGATATCTTGACGGGTGCGGGGAAGGTCTTCGCCCTGACCTTGCGCCACAAGGTCGAGTGCGAGAAGGGAAGGAATTGCAGCAAGCGCGCTTCACGCAGGAAGCCGGTTTGCGGCAGGACGGGCGGTGCGTCCTGGGAGACGCGTGCAGGCCTTGACGCCTGCCAGGACGGGATTGCGGTGGGCATGTTCGGTTCCTCATGGATGCCGAGGTTCATGACCCCCTCTGTCGCGATCGTGCTAGGCCAGGTTCGATACGATCGCTAGGGAAGCAAACACAGGACATGCCGTCGGCTTCCCGGGCGACGGCAAAAGGGCGAAATACACTCATGGCTGGCCTAGCGGCCCGCTTCGAAGAACAGGAGAAATGAACGATCTCGCGCTGGATCGGCGAGTCTCTTTCAGCAGGGCGGGTGACGTCCGCTACGTCCGGGCGTGACGGTCACGCCGCGAAGAACCAGGCCCTGCCCGCTTGCGGCGCGGGAAGGCATGACTGGTTCCGGTACGGTAACGCACGTCACGACAGCCACGCAACACCCCTTGCCACGCTACGGCACGACACCACACCCAAACGCCCTGTTGGCGCGAGAGATGGGTGGCGCAGGGCACACAAGCCGCCCAAGCAGCGGCCTCCACCGGGCTCAGTCATCGACCTCGGGACCGCTCTGCGCCTCGGGAGTGGGCGTCTCGAGCACCAAGGACTCAACCCGTTGATCGAGAGGCTCGTCCGCCACGGCGGTGAGCGTTTCAACGGTGCCCCGTTCGGCGAGATCGTCAGCCGCATCCGCGTCACCCTCATCATCCCCTTCAAGCCTCGCGCGCACAGCCCCAGGGGAAGCCGATGCGCCACCGGCAGCGGCCGCAGCCAGCGCGTTCATGCGACGGCGCAGCCCCGTTGCCAGGCTGCGCGCCGAGTTCGCCACGTCACGAACCTGGCGCTTGAGCGTTGCTCGCTGGATGTCGAGCGCCTGGGTGGTGATGACCTCGTGGATCTCCAGCGTCTGCAACAAGGGCATCAACTGGTCGAGCTTGCCGATCAGGTCCAGGTAGCGCCGGCCGGTCGAGGAGATGATCCCGACCTCGATTTCCAGGGCCTGCGTGTCGTAGGTGGCCGAACTCGTGATGCCGTTGGCCTGGAACAGCGCTTCCGCACCGTCGATGGCCTTGTTGAGCGCTTCGGCCACCGTGTCGATACGCGCCTTGATGGCCGCCTCGACCTTGGCCACGTCGTCCGAATCCAGGCGCGTGCGCGCCAGCACGGAAATGAAGTGGGCGTTGAGCTGCAAAGTGCTGAAGAAGCGCACGAACAGGCGCTTACCTTCGGCGCTGGTCAGACGCGTGACCACCTTGATGCTGGCGGCTTCGACGCGCCGGAAATCCACCTTCGCCTCGCGCGCCAGGATGCGTGCGTTCACCGCGCCTTCGTCGGTCTTGACGATCTGCGTGCCGGAGAATGTAGTTGCCATGGGGATACCTCTCTGCTGTCGACTTGACGCAGATCGTCCTCGCCTGGCAGGTTCAACTCCACCCGAATATCCCGTCCAAACCGCCCGAATTTGCCATCACCTGGTGGACTTCGCCGCCGGAAGGATTGACCGACCGAAGTCCGCGCGGCAATCTTCGACGCATGCAGTAGCTGGCCCTGCGCACCACCCTGGCGAGCCCTTGAGTCCACCGTGGATCACGCCGTGATCCCCGCCGCCATCGCTTTCCCGTTGGCGGCCGAGTCCCGCACCGAAACATGCTTTCGAGGCGGGAGCTCTTCGCTCCCGTGCCGAAAGCAGTTTTCTCAGCGGTAGCTGGCACACCGTCATCCGGCGGATCGTCCGCCCCAAGCCAGCCATTCTCTTCACCGGCCGATGTCCTTTGGGCATCGGCCTTTTCCAACCCCGTGGGGCATTCGCCCCCCTGGGTGCGTCGTGCCCCCTATTTCTTCAGGAGGCCACGATGCCGCGCACAAACCTTCAGCCGGTCACTGTCCGCACCGGCGACACACCGCTGCCGCCCCGCCATTTTCCCTATGTGGCGTACGCAGCGAACAACCCACAGGCGGTGGAACACCAACTCGATACCAGCGGCGACGAGCCCATCGAGTGGACGGAAGAAGACGTCGTCTTTCTCCATTGCCTGCTGCTCGACGAGTTGAACGGATTGGCAGACCCCGCCACGCCGCTCGAAGAAAAGCTCGACACCCTGCGCTGGGTCTTCACCGATCCGGACAAGGACGACAAGCCTTTTTCCTTTGCCAGTTGCGTACGCGTCGTCGGCTGCAGTCCGCTGTCGACCTACGCCTACTGCGGCCTGGTCGATCTGGAAGCCTTCCGCGACCTGCTGCTGTTCAACGTCCGGCGCTGGATGCGCGAATCGCTGAACCGCTTCCCACCTTGGGTCAGCGAAGCCCTCTCGCACAACCTGCAGTGGGCCTCCACGCGGCTGAGCAAGAACCCGCAGTGGCTCAACGAGCAGATCAAACGCAAGACCGTGCAAGGCGACCTCTTCGTGTGAAAGCGACCCTTGCAACCCTTCTTCGAGGGCCTTTGCGGCCCTCATTTCGTATCGAAGGAGACGTCATGACGACGTTGAAAGACATCCGTGCACTGCTGGCCATCCTGGCCTGCTACGGCATCGCCGGCCGCATGGACTACGACGACGCCTTGCGTCACGAAGAGTACATGCGCAGCAGAAGCGTCGAACGGCTGGCCTGCGTCCATGACGTCCACCCGACGCGCACGGACGCGCCGCCGGCAGACCGCAACGCGCTGGCAGCAACAGCCCCGGATCTCGGCTGCGAGATGACATCTTTTTAGGAGAGGCAATCATGCAATTGCACATTCACCGCCAGAACCACGCCACCTTCAGCTCGCTGCAGCGCGTGCGTGGTCTGACCGAGATCGAGTTCCTCGTCAAGGAAAGCGAAGTCCTCACCGGCAACGCCGGCCGCGTCTTCGTGATCTCCGGCGCCGACCACTTGGCGTACCGGGTGCGCTGGCACCCCGCGATCATCGAAGTCGAACGACTGGATGCCGACGGCGCGGTTCTCGATACCCAGCATCTGCTGCCAGGTGACTTTGCGACACACAGCGTCGTCGAGGCCCTGATGGCCGGTCAGCTCTACACGGCACCGGTGCACACCAAGCACTGACCATTCTTCATTCAACCCTTGGCGGGCCTGCTCCCGCGAGGGGAGCGGATCCGCTTGCACTCACAGGAGCAAGCCATGGAACACGTCCATGTCCGCATCAACGAAGAAGGAACGCTGCGCAACCAGCGCTACGCGTTCAGTGACCGGTTCACGCTGATCACCGAGTTGCTTCAGAACGGGCGCCGCGCTGGCGCGACGCTGATCGAGGTCAGCCACGATCCCGCCTCCCAGACCCTTCGGGTCATCGACGACGGCCACGGCATCGATGACTTCAGCAAGTTGCTGACGTTCAACGAATCGGGTTGGAATGAAGCCGTGCAGGCCGAGGAACATCCCTTCGGCGCGGGCTTCTCGCGTTGCCTGTACGCATCGGCGCGCTGCATCGTCACTTCGCGCGGCAAGCGCATCGACTTCGAAACCGAGAGCGCCTTGTCGAAAGCGCCGATCGCGGTGGAAGCAGTCGGCGACAATCGGATCGCAGGGACGCGCATCGAACTCCACGGCGTGGACTTGCCGGACCTGGCGTCCCGCATCGAGGAGCTGTGCAAGGGATTCGCCGTGCCCATCGAGTTCAACGGCAGGCCGATTCCCCGCATGCATGCGCTGACCGAGTTGCGCCCGCTGGCGACACCGATCGGAGACATCCACCTGATCGGCACACACAGCGGTCGGCACGCCACGGGCATCGTGGCCTATCTGCAGGGCTTTCGCGTGATGACGCTGCCCAACTACGTCCACTACGACGAAGCGCCGAACGTGGTTCATCTGAATTCGCAGGAGTTTCTGGCTCGTCTGCCCGACCGGGATACGCTGATCGACGCGGACGTCCAGGAGGTGAAGATCCGGGAACAAGTCCGGATGGCGTGGCGCGACGCCCTCCTGCATCGCAAGGCGCAGCTGGCATCCGCGGAGTTCGTCGAGGACTTCTTTGACGTCATGCGGTTTCACCGGCACCTGGATCTGCTCAACGATGCCTCGGTACTACCGCGCCAGGTCTGCGAACGCATCGAGGGCTACCCCATGCAGTCGAACTCGCCTTATGGCTGCTACCTGGGGCAACCGCCTGCCCACCTACGCCGCGCTCAGATCGAGCAAGGACAGGTGAAGCTGGTCAAGCTCGACTGGATGGACGGCACGAACAGCGCGAAATGGATGCTGGCACGGGCCAATGGCTATGTCGTGCTGGGCAGCAGCCAGTTGGACGACGGACACTGGATTCACCCCTACCTCGTTGACTTGAACGAGCAAACGGTCGAGGTGACGGCGACCAATCGGCGCGTCGACACCTCCATCGAGACCGAGTGGATCTCCGCCGAGGTCATCCTGTGCGATGAGGTTTCCGTGCGCATCGGCGAAGATTCGGTCACCCTGACCGACGAAGGGCTGTACCACGATGGCCGTTTCTACATCCCGAATGGCGAGCACTCCGGCCTCGTGGTCCGACAGTGCGCGTCCTATGTCGACGGCAACGACAGATCCTACGAATCGGACATGAATGCCGACATGGATGCGCTCGAACATCTGATCCGTCGCCTGCGCATGACCAATCCGGTCGAGGCGATGCGCTCGCTGCTCAAAGATCTGCAGTCGAACCGCTATCCGTGCCTGCACGGTCAGACCTTCCAGGTCCGCATCGAGCAGGACGCAGATGAGCACGCGGTCGAACTGATCGCGTGAATCGGGCGTTGCGGCGGGGGTGATTCACCCCTGCCCGTGGCGCTGATTTTTCAGGGGAGCGTGCAGATGCACCTCCCCTGCCTTCAACGCTGGCCATTCGGCCACGTACCCAGCCCGCACGTCCGCCCTCCAAGGCGCTGACGTGCGTCTTGCCCAGTCCCGCATCCGAGTCCGGTCGCCTTCGCGATCCGACCTTGCGCCTGGGCGTTTCTTCATGGAGATCGCCATGACCAACGAAGAGTATCAGCGTCGCATCGACGACGCGAAGGCCCGTGCCCATGGCCGCTGGCCGGAGATCCTGCTGCACCTGGGACTGGAACCCCAGATGATCAAGAAGCGCGCCAACATGCCCTGCCCTTTCTGCGGCGGCGAGGATCGCTTCCAATTCACAGACAAGTTCCGCGAAGGCAACTATCACTGCCGAAGCTGCGGCGCCGGCGGCGGTTTCCAGCTTGCGCAACAGGTGACCGGCATGAACTTTCATGACGTCCTGGCCGCGGTGGAGCGATACCTCGGCCTGAATCCAAGGCCTCAGGCACCTCGCAGCAGCGAGCCGTCCGATGAGTACATGCGAAAGCTCGTGCGGCAGATATGGAATGAGTCGCAGCCCATCAGCAACGGCGATGAGGTCGACCGCTACCTGACGTCGCGCGGATTGTCCTTCCCCGAATACCCCTCGGTGCTGCGCTTCCACCCGAAGCTTGCCTACTACCGCAAGGACGAACACGGCAAGTCGCGCAAGGTCGCCGAATATGCCGCGATGGTGGCGCGGGTCGATGGTCCCGATGGAGAGATCCGAGCAGTGAATCGAATCTACCTGCCGAACGGCCGCAAACTCGGCACCGACGACACCAAGAAGGTGCTCGGCTCCGGTATCGCTGGCTTGCCTGTCAAGCTGTTCGAAGCGACCGACGAGTTGGTGGTCACCGAGGGCATCGAGAAGGGGCTGGCGTTGCACCTTGCAACGAGCAAACCCACCTGGGCGCTGCTCGGCGCGGGCAATTTCGAGCAACTCGTGATTCCCGACAGCGTGACCAAGCTCTGGATCTACGGCGACAACGATGCTGATGGCGATTTCACGGGTCAACACTTCGCTTTTTCACTCGCGCGGCGCGCCAGACGAGAGCAAAAAGAAGGTGTCCGGCGTGAAGTCCAGGTGTTCATCCCGAAGTGCCCCGACGCCGACTGGTCCGACATCTGGTTTCGCCGCTGGCAAGCCCGGTTGCAGCAAGCCCCAGCGCGGGAGTCCCCGCCACGGCCTGCCGTGCGGGTGAAAGCCAAGCTCCGGCAAGCCGCATAACGGCATTGAGGGTGCAGCCACGCGCTGCACCCGCCTTTTCAGTGGCATTCGCCTGGATGCCAGCGAAAAGGTTTTTCCCCGGGAGCCCTGCTCCCACGGTAGTTGCCATACCAGCCACGCCCCTGGCGTGACGAAGGCAGCCTTGAAGCCCATGCGCGACCTGTTCGCGCCGTCATCGGGCCAGCCATCCGGCCGGCCTTCATCAACCCCAGCGGGGACGCGCTCCCCGCCCGGGGTCGGCCGTCCCCGCCTTTCATTTGGAGATTTCCATGAAAAGTGGACGTACCCTCACCGCGCTTGCCCAGGAACTGGATCGTCAGCTCGCCGGCAAGAAGGACTATGTGGTCCCCTCCCCGCTCGTGCACCACACGACGCGCGAAGACGGCGACACCGTGCTGGAGATCGATGCGCCCGAAACGCCGCGTCCCTTCGAAGTCACGCCGCTGGCCCGCCGGCAACTCGCCGACAAGCTGAAGATTCCGCTCGCGTACTTCGAGCGAATGCGCACGGAGCAACCGGAACTGCTCGACCGCAACGTCAACACGTGGCTGCAGCAAGAAGAAGCTCGCCCCATGCTGCGTACGCTCGACGGCCGGGTTCGTGCCGTGCTGTCGAACCGCTACCGCTGCCTCGACAACGTCGACCTCGCCCAAAGCGTCCTACCCATCCTGGGTCAGTTCCAGGACGGCACCTTCGAATCGGTCGAACTGACCGAGACGCGGATGTACATCAAGTTCGTCCTGCCCCGTTTGCAATACGAGATGCGGGTGGGCGACGTGGTGCAGGCCGGCATCGTGGTCACCAACTCCGAAGTCGGCCTCGGCACGCTGGCCGTGCAGCCCCTGGTCTACCGGCTGGTGTGCAGCAACGGCATGATCGCCGCGGATCAGTCGATCCGCAAAACCCACCTTGGTCGAGCCCTGGGCAACGACGACGGCGTGACGATCTTCCAGGAGGACACGCGCCAGGCCGACGACAAGGCCTTCTTCCTGCAGGTCCGCGACGTCGTCCGCTCCGCGCTGTCCGAAGACACCTTCAGGCAGATCGCGATGAAAATGCAGAAGACGATGGGCATCGAGCTCAAGGCCAGCCCCGTGAAGACGGTCGAGGTGCTGCGCCAGCGCTACACGCTGAGCGAGGAGGAAGGCGACGGTGTACTCAACCACCTCATCCGAGGCGGCGATCTGTCCGGCTACGGCCTGGTCAATGCGGTGACGCGATACAGCCAGGACGTCGAGGACTACGACCGGGCCACGGAATTCGAGGCGCTGGGCGGCAAGCTCATCGAACTGTCCGGCCGCGAATGGAAAGATCTGGCTGAAGCGGCTTGATCCGATAGACGGTGCAGGGCGTGGGAGGAATGACCTCTCTCACGCCCTGCCTAAGCATTCCAGGAGCAAAAAACATGGGAATACGACACTACCCCGACGAGGCCCGCATCTACGCGTAGACATGGCGATGGCGCAATCTTTCCTCGATCTCGATCCGATCAGCCATGATCGCCCTGGATCCTACAGGCTGCTACCTGGTCTTTGTATTGACCAAAAACCCGTGCAGCTACTCCACACGCCGCCACCGAGACCTTTCAACTTGGGCGGAGTGTCTCTCATACCAGACATTCAATTGATTCCCCTCATTTGAAAATGCCGGCAATTCGATCATGCTTCTTTACTGCCAGTTCCGGAAATTCAAACCAAGCATTTTCGTTTCGGTTTCAATTTCGCGATGAGAAGCCGGTGTCTATACGCAAGCCCCGGCTGCAACGTGTTTTGCGGATCGCTGCCAACGGGCGGCCGTTGACCGTCTGTATACCCGCCGAATAGTCTGGACTCCAACGACGCATTCGCTTGGCGGGTCATCCACCTGACGATGAAATTGGCATTCGACTGCGTGTCTTTTCAAAGACTGCGTGGAGAATGCGATGGGTCGACTCGAACTCTCGCATGTTCAGATCGCGAATTTGAACATGCTCCTCTTGATCGCCGAATGCGTGAAGCGCGATCACGCGATCGCTTGCAGCCGATTCGGACTCGACGCAGACCAGGCTGAGTTCCTCGCCACGCTGGCTTACCAGGAGATCCTGGTGCTCGTGGCCCATTTGGGTGACGAGTGCCTGTTCCCGCCACGCACCGACCTGATTCAGGTGCTCTCCTGGCCGCCGCAGCTGGCCAACGCGATGCTATTGGCACACCCGCCCCAACCGAGCCGCCCGGTGCGCCCGAGTGAGGCCATGTCGCCCATGTCGCCTGCTTCGCTCCATCCCTGTGGCGAGCCGTTGTCCGAATGAACCACGAGCGCAATCTGCTCCACGCACAGCGGCACATTCGCGCGCTCGCTCTGGCAACCGAATGCGCAGAACTCGGCGCCCGGATCCGCACCATGCAGTTGCTGACGGGCCTCTCGCCCAGCCAGTTGCAGCACCTCTTCCGCCACCCCTTGAGCGGCCCCCGCCGCGGGCGCCACCCGGACTCTCGCGAGTGGTACCACACCGCCAATCTTCTGTGCCGCACCGAAGCCTCCATCGTCGTGGTGCTCTTCAGGCGCCTGGCCGCACGCGGCATCGATCCCCCCAACGCCCTCATCGGCGCCTACCGCCACTATGCCGCCGCTTGCAAGACGGCGCCGCGCATCACCTTCGATCGCGCCTTCGATCTCGTCGCCCACACCACGGGCCGCTGGTTCGTCACGGGCCGCAGCTTCTCGGTGTTCACCTGCCCCGAATGCCAAAGCGAATACCTGACCAGCCTCAGCCTCGCTCCGATGAGCAACCACGAATGCCCCTTCTGCAAGCTGCTCAAGCGCTACACAAAGGATCCGCGCATCCAGGCGAGCTATCCCGTGCGGCCCACGCCACGCGTCGCTCAGATGCTGTGGATCCGCTCGCTCTGGTTCGAGCCCCGCGGCGAGCAGCCAAACGCGAATTCGGCCTGATCTGGCGTCATTTCCCAGTGGGCAGTTGAGGCCGCGCGCCGCACGATGGGCCATCCCATGTCGCGTTCGAGCCCAACCCGATGTCCGCCGATTCGACCAGCCCGCTCTCCGGATACGGAGCGAGCCTCGCAGAATTCCGCTACCCCTCCGTCGATCCCGGCATTCCCGTGTTCGAGGTCGATGCGCTGCTCGACGCGCATCGGGAATTGATCGACCGAATCAAGCTGTGCTTCGGGATGGATCGTGCCAGCTTCGAGCAGTCGGTACGGCCGCTGTTGCAGCGCTATGCAGCCTTCGTTCATCTGTTGCCCTGCACCGCTGACAACTACTTCCACGAGCCCGGCGGCTTGCTACGCATCGGTCTGGAAACCGCGTTCTATGCGCTCCAAGGCACCGATGCCCACATCTTCTCAGGACGCGCCACCATCACCGAGCGGCGCAACCTGGAACCGCGCTGGCGTCAGGCCACCTTCATCGCCGGCTTGTGCTGCGAGCTGCATCGCCCGCTCAGCCACCTCATTGTCACGGATGAGGCGGGCAACGAATGGTCGCCCTACCTCGGCCCTCTGACCGACTGGCTCAAGGCCCATCAGGTCACACGCTATTTCCTCAAATGGCGGCCCAACGCACTCGAAAGCCGCCCTCTGGGTCTGTTCGCACTCCCCCACGTCGTCGCCGCCGACGTGCTGCAAGACCTCGCCAACGGCAACACGCAGATCGTGCCGCACCTGCTCGCCACAATCGCCGGCCTCCCGATCTACCGCGATCACAACGTCCTGGAGACGCTTGTCCGGCGCGCACTGGCCCTCGTCATCGACCGTTTCCTGCTCGCCAGCGCACAGCGCTACGGCAAGCCTCAGCTCGGTTCCCATCTCGAACGCTACCTCGTCGATGCACTGCGCCGCCTCGTCGTGGCCAATGCGAGCTGGACACCGAACGCGGACAAGTCGCGGGTCTGGTACGGCAACGACGGGATGTTCATCATCTGGCCCAGTGCCGCGGACGACGTCCGCAAGCTCCTGGAGGCCGACCAGTTGCCTGGCATCCCGAAGGCCCCGGAAACCATCCTCGAAGTGCTGCTGACCGCCGGGGTGCTCTCGGCGCAAGAGGGCGGCAAGGCAACCTGGCTCATTCATCCGCCGACCGGCAAGACGGCACTCGAAGCCGTCAAACTCAGCGCACCCGGCATCCTGTACGCCGAGTTGGACAAGCTGCCCGAGGCCTTGTCGCTGTCACTGCTGACGCCGCCGCCTCCCGCCGGGCCATCGGCATCGCCCGCCTCGACCGCAAGCTCCCCGCAGGTTTCCCCAACGGCGGCCCGACGCCGCATCCGCACGGCCCCCTCCGACACGGCAGAGACACAAGCCGCCGAACCGCCGCCAGAACAACTGCCGCTCAGCGCCGTGCCGCTCTCGGCTCCGTCCGACCAGGGCACCTCCCCAGCAACCAGCGACCCGACGCCCTCGGATCCCCCCGCACCGGCCGCGCCCCCCGAATCCCCCAAGCTGCTCGCCCCATTGCGCCTGCCCTTGACCGTCCGCGATGCGCTGCAGGACATCGTCGCCACGCTCGGCGGCGCAGAGGAAGGATGGTGGGCCGCATTGCCGGCGCAAGACGGTCTGTTCATTCCGCTCGCGTCGCTGGCCACGCGCAAGCTGACGCCCCCCGCAGCCATACGTGCGATGAACGAGGCGGGAATGCTCGTCACGGCCTCACCCCTGACCCGCTCGTTCCAGGGCCAGGAAGTCGTCGGCATCCTGCTCGCGGCTCGGCACGTGCAGGGCATGCCGCAAGCTGCGGCAAGCGGAGCGCAGTGACATGCTGGCGCGTGCCTATGAAATGCCCTGGCGCCGCGCCTATGAGGCCTACGCAAGCTCAGCCTGGCTCGTGGCACTGGTGGCAACGGTCATTGCATCGGCGCTTTCGCACGTGCCAACGCAAGTGGCCATGCCCCTGGCGCTCACCTGCCTCGCCATGGCGGTGTGGCGAGCGGCACAAGCGGCGCACATCATGGTGTTGCGCGCGGCGCTCACCGGACGGGCGATGCAGGTCATCGGCCCGGTCGAGCAGGAGAAGCTGACCGGGGATCCCGGGCAGGTCTTCCTCGGCTTCGGTTTCGATTGGCTGCCCCAGCATTCGCAGCGCCTGTACGAACTCGCCAAGATCGATTACCGCCGCTACACAGCATCGCCAGCCCTGCTCAATCTCCTCGGGTACAAGGTCACGCCCCAGCCGGACGCCGAGATCGGCCTGCCGTACATCCATGGCGTCGAGCCGCGCGAGCGCGCGCTGTACCGGCCTTTGCAGAACTTCGAGGGGGGCACCCTGTTGGTCGGGACCACCCAGGCCGGCAAGGGCGTCGCGCTGTCGAACCTGGTCACCCAGGCCATCCGTCGCGGCGATGTCGTCATCGTCATCGATCCGAAGAACAGCCGACGCCTGAAACGCGCGGCCATCCGGGCCTGCGAGCGCTACCGCGATGCGGACACCTTCATGGAGTTCCATCCGGCTTTTCCGGAAGCGGGTGTGCGATTGGACTTTGCCTTCAATTGGCAAAAACCCACCGAGCTGGCGTCACGTGTGCAGTCCATCCTGCCACCGGACACCGCGGGTGCTTTTGGCGCCTTCTCCTGGGATGCGGTCAACGTCGTCGTCCAAGGCCTCGTGGATCTCGAAGAGCGCCCGAGCCTGGCCAAGCTGACCCGCTACATCGAAGGGGGCATCGAGCCCGTGCTGGAGCAGTCGCTGCGCCGCTTCTACGAGACCGAGTTCCGGGACGGCTGGCGCGAGCACCCGGAGATGAAGCGTCTGCTCAACGAGGCCCACAAGGGCAACATCAAGCGACCGTCCGAAGCGGCCAGCGCCGACCTGATGGCCTTCGTGGCCTTCTATGAGCACCACGTGCCGCAGAGCCAGCGCAACAAGGTGATCGACTCGCAGGTGCGCGTGTTCAGGCACAACAGGGAGCACTACCAAAAGATCACGGCGAACCTCCTGCCGATCCTGTCGATGCTGACCTCGGGCGATCTGGGCCGCAGCCTGAGCCCGGATCCGTTCGACCCCGCCGACAAGCGGCCGATCATGAACTTCGAGAAGCTGGAGCGCGGCGGCCATGTGCTCTACATGTGCCTGGACTCTCTTCCTGATCCGTCGGTCGCCTCCGCCATCGGCGCCCTCGCGCTGGCCGACCTCGCCGCACGCGCCGGCATGCGCTACAACCTGGGCGGCTACCGCCGTATCTCGCTGTTCGTCGACGAGGTATCGAATGTCATCAACCAGCCCTTGATCGAGATCCTGAACAAGGGGGCCGAGGGTGGCATCTTCACCACCTGCGCCATGCAGACGCTGGCCGACCTGGCCAAGCGTCTGGGCAGCGAAGACGCTGCCCGCATGGCGCTCGGCAACCTCAACAACCTCATCGCCCTGCGCTCGAAGGACCGGCCGACGCAGGACTTCGTCGTCGAGACCTTCGGCAAGACGGCCATCCATTCCCTGCGCGTCGGTATGGGTCACGGCGCCGACGCGCACCTCGGTGACTTCTCGGCCAACTACTCAGCGCAGATCAGCGAAACCTTCGAGGAAATGATCCCGGCCGACGTGCTCGGCAAGCTGCCCAACCTGCAGTACTTCGCCTCGGTCTCGGGCGGGCGCATCATCAAGGGCCGCTTTCCGATCCTCGACACGGAAACGCCCTTCCCGGAGCCGCTCCAGCGGCTGGCGGCATGATCCGCGTCATCTCGATCGCGGCGCTGACCCTGCTGCTCATCTTCGTGCTGTACCTGCCGGCCGCGAATCCGCCCGAGCGGTTCATGGCCCAGATCCGCAACGAACACGGGCTCAATACGGCGTTCTGGGGCGAGGCCCGGGCCGAAGGCATCCTGGAACGCACCCTGGCGATGAACCAGGCTCTGAGCGGCGCCAGTCCAGTGCCGAACGCCACGCAGGCGCCACACACCGACCGCATGGCCGAAGCCGTCACCCAGGAAATGGAGCGCGTAAACCAACGCTTCTTCGGCAACGCCTATTTCCGCTCGATCGACGCCCTCCTGTTGCTCGCCACCTTTCGCCTGGCCGCGCTGGTCGAATGGCTGCCCGTACAGGCGTTCGTGATCCTGGCACTGGTGATCGACGGCCTGATCGTCCGCATCCTGCGCTCCAAGGAATTCAAACCGCATGACCCGGAATGGTTTGCGCTGCATGCCAGCGCGTTCGTGCTGCTCGCCTGTGGCAGCGTCGTGGCCTTCCTCGTACCGCTCACCATCGCGCCGCCCCTGTTGGCGCTCGTGCCGGTCGTCGGCACGCTCTTTCTGAGCCGCGTCATCGCGAACTTCCACCGGCAAGGTTGAGTGCGGTGCAGTCGAGCAATCCCGCGCGCAACATCGGCTGCTCTTGCCCCGACACCCGGAATGCGTCCCTCGGACTACGAACTCAAATCGAAACCCGACATCAGCGCAATATCCGGTCGAGCTGTGGGCGCAAAGCTGGAAACCGCTGTCCCAAGGCCACCACCGTCTCCGCCTGCAAGCGGAGCAACTCCGCGATGTCTTCAGCGACCTCCCTCACCCCGGCCGTCAGGTGAATATCGACGATGTCTCTGCTCACCCGAGCCTGGCTAGGAATCAGCAGCAGCGACGATTGGCTGACCCAAACAGGTAGTTCGATCAGGTAGGCGGCACCGGCCAGCATCGCCACGTCAGCCAGGACACGATGGTTGCGTGGCACCTGCAAGACGAAGAACTGCTCCAACAGCCAGCGCCATGCCGGTGCATTCAGACAATCCAGCGAGAGCTGCGCTCGCAACGGCATGGCCCGGCCGATCTCGCGAGCGATGTAGGCTGCACCCGCCAAGTGATGGCTGCCCCCGCCGTTACAGACGAACAGCCGACCATCCCAGGCCTGGAGCATGAGGGTGTCCGAGCCAGGCGAATGGATCAGACGCACCTCCCTATGCCGGGTCATGACCGCGAAGCCAGCTTCATCGGCCGACACTTTCAGATACGCCGCATAGTCGCGCCCGAAGTCCTGAACGCTATCGAAAGACCGATCTTCCGATTGGCTGTTGCATATCCCTTCAACTTCGGTGATGTCGAAATCGAAATCGGGAACCCGGATCGTCTCGGCAAGTGCGCCACACGGATTGGTCACACGCGACTGGTTGCCCTGCACTCCCTTGAAGCACCACCCTCCGTACGTTGATTTGTCGATGGAGGGTGAAGTCTGCGCAAGGTGGTCCCACATCACGGTGGATCCCTTGAAGATTCCTGCCCTGCGGCGCAGCGGGAACACCAGGTCCATTTCCCCTTCCAGCCGACGAACGCCCTCAACCAACTTCCGCCATCGCTCCCCCCGAAACCTGGACAGTGGCGTAGGCCAGCGCAGCCATCGGCGCCATAGGGGCCACGCGTCCGCCTGAAGCACGGCCACGGGGAGGTTCTCGTCCTCAATTCGAGCTTGACTGAGCAAGCAATGCTCCATGTTCAACAGCAATTCCCCTGTTTGAGCTATTTCAGAATCATGAGAGACAAGCTTGCCAAGTCTGGCAGGCAATGACAATCATGCTTGGACGCTCGTCAGCCGCAAGCACACCGGGCCGCAAGATTAGGTCCAGTGACGAATTCGCAGTCAAAGCCCCCGAATTCGACCGAGACCCGAGGGAACTGCATCGGTACGCTTCTCCCCATGCCACATCGAGAGGTCACCAGCATGCAACCGGTCACGAACACCCAATCCAGCGAGGCGCAAGCCGGTCAATCGTCTTCGGGCACACCGGAGACTGTCGAGACACGCCTGTGGATCGAGGAACACACGTGGCTGTACGGCGTGCTCAAGAGTCCCTTGAACCAGGCGCCGACCTTTCGCTTTCCCGACCTGATCAGTGCGTGCGTCACGGCCGTGCTGACGCCCCCGGAAGGCTATCGCGCGCTGTTCACCTATCTCGGCACCCAGCTCGTGCTGCGCGACCCCGCCACGGCACGGCGCCGCGAAGCCATGTGGCGCCCCCAATACGAGCAGCTGCAAGACGTGCAACGCTCGCCCGCCAATCAACATCCCAACCCCAAGTTCCAGCTCGACCAGTTGACCACCGCCGCGGTGGCGCTGTGCAGCGAGGCCGACCCCACTGGCGCGTTGGTGCTCAAGTACGCCCGCATGAACATGGCTGAACGCGCCAAGCCCCGTTTGCAGCAAGCGAGCGGCTGACGCCACGTCGCGACCCAACCCGCTCGCTCACCTGCGCACTTACCCGCATACCCCACCCGCCTGAATCACCCCGCCTGCCCGACGCAGGCCGACCCGCTGCCTACCCCGACCGGCCTTCCGGTCCTACCACTCCCTGGTCCTTCCGCCATCGCGGAAGGTGGTCTGGCTGTCGAGAGGTGATTCATGCCCCGCCAACTGCTCGTTGCCGTTTGCCTGCTGTGCGGCGTGTCCGCCAGCGCGCACGCTTGCTGGAATGACATCGCCCAACGCCATGGCATTCCGGCAGATCTTCTCTATGCAGTCGCGAAAGTCGAGTCGAGCCTGGATCCCAAGGCGGTCAACCGTTCGCACTTCCAACGCACGCGGTCGGTCGACATCGGCCTCATGCAGATCAACAGCCGGCATCTGCCCCAGTTGGCCCGCGAGGGCATCACGGAAACTCGTCTGTTCGAGCCCTGCACGAACCTCGATGTCGGCGCACGGTTGCTGGCCGATCTCTTCGCTCGCAAAGGTCTCAGTTGGGACAGCGTCGGCGCCTACAACGCCGCCTGCACCGAACTGAAGGGAGAAGCCTGCACGCAGGCCAGAGCGCGCTACGCGTGGAAGGTGTACCGCCAGTTGCCTGGCAACAGGCCGGCAACACGCCGGTCGCTCACACCTCGCCGGGATGAAGCAAGCCCAGCAGCACGCCCGACGATTCCCTTGCTAGCCGTGCGGGTGGCGCCATGACGATCCGTCAAGCCACCGTCTCCATGCTCTGGTCGCTTCCGATCATGGCCACCTCGCTCATGCTGTCCTCATGCGCGAATCCGGTTGCACGGGCGACACATGCCCCCACCGCGCTTGCGTCCGCCCCCCAGCTTGCGCAGATCGGCTACGGCGCGCAGGCCGACTTCGTTCAGTGCGTTCCACCGCAATGCCCCCTGCGCACACCCAAGACCATCGGCGCCGCCCCGGCCCCCGAAGTGCCGTCGGCAGCAGCCCCAGAGGTTTCGCCTTCATCGCTGGCGGTCAGGCCCGTGGAACCCGCCCCTGAAGCACCCCGCACCAGCATCGGCTCTCCTGTCACCGCGGAACGAATGAGCTGGAGCGTGCCGTTCGCCTTCGGCAGCGCGCAGCTCGGCGCGACCGCCCAGGCCGTCATGCAGAGGGTGATCGACGCGCTGCCAGGCGATTCGCGCGTCACGATCGCCGGCCGCACCGACGACATCGGCCCTGGCGCCGTCAACGACGCGCTGGCTCAGGCGCGTGCCGAAGCGGTGCGCGATCACCTTCTGCGCGCACGCCCGGCGCTGGCGCCGGACATCACGGTGCAGGCGCAGGGCAAGTGCTGCTTCGCCGCTGCCAACGACACGGCAGCCGGGCGCGCCCGCAACCGGCGCGTCGAGGTCGTCGCGGAGCCTGCTGCGTCCCCGCCTTGAGCGGCTGGCACGGCCCTCGTCACGACCTGCATCCCCACCCGCATCTCACCCGTTTTTCCCCCGCTTCGACCCGCGTTCGCAACCCGCTCATCGACCCGCTCCGACCCGTCCGCGCCCCGTCTCTCGACGCTCATTTCAACGGAGGTCTTCCATGAGCACTGCAACGCTTGCGCCGTCCCGCCTGGACGTGCGCCGTCCCCTCGCCTTCCTCACGCTGCTTGCGCTCAGCCTGCTCGGGCTGTTCGCGGCTTTCCCGAGTTATGCCCTCGACCTGGTGGGTTTCACCGGCATCACCGGCCCCCTCACGTCAGCGCTGACGCAGATCTCGGCCCTCGGGCCCGGCATCAAGGCTCTGGTCGGCTTCGTCGGTTTCGTCGTCGCGCTGATCTCGCTGGCTGCGCTGCGCAACTTCGGTCCCGTCTTGTTCTACGTCGGGCTGGCCATCTTCGGTGCCGTGGGCCTCGTGATCGCCGGCGCGATCATGGGCGCGGTCATCTAAGCCGGGCTCGGGTCCAGGGAGTCCGGCATGCGCACCGACACCTACATCCCGCGTCGTCTCGACGACGCCTGGAAGATCGGCTTCTGGGACGTCGATGTCGCGGCGCCCGTCTTGTTCGCCTTCTTCATCGGCTACGTCTCCGGCACCAAGCTGTCCTTCGCCATCAGCATGGCGGTGGGCATCGCGGTGTCGCGCTGGGTCTCGAAGCTGAAGGCGGACAAGCACCCGGCCTTCGCCGTGCACTGGCTGTGGTGGAACCTGCCGAGCACGCCGATGACGGCGCTCGCGGCCACCCCACCCTCCCACATCCGCCGCATGGTCGGCTGAGCCGGGAGGACGCCATGGACTTCGAACGGCTCAATGCCGACCGCAAGGAACTCCAGCGCCGCAACCGCGGCCTGGGCCTGGCGGTCGGCGCCCTCGCTATCGGCCAGATTCTGACGCTGATCGCCCTCCTCAACGTGCTGGGGAGTGAGCGCACGGTGATCGTGCCGCCCACCCTCAATAAGTCCTTCTGGGTCACCGACGAGAAAGCCAGCGGCACCTATCTGGAACAGATGGGCACCTTCATCGCCTGGCTGGTCCTCGACGTCACGCCGGCAACGATCGACTGGAAGAAGGACGTCCTGCTGACCTACATCGAGCCGTCGCAGCACAACGAGCTCAAGTCGCGCCAGGAAGTCGAGGCCGAGCGCCTGAAGCGCATCAACGCCACCACCGCGCTCGCGCTCGAGCAGCTCGTGCCCGACAGCAACGGCCAGAGCGTCGTCATCCGCGGACGCCTGCGCACCCTCGTCAACGGCGTCGAGACCGCCAACGAACCGAAGGCCTACCTGGTCGAGTTCAGCTTCGGTGGCGCGCGCATGCACCTAAAGACCTTCAAGGAGATCCCGTATGCGACCCACTGACCCCCGCACCGGGGCGCTCCGCGTCGCGGTGGCCCTCGCCCTTGCCTTCGGACTGGGCAGCGCGAACGCGCTGCAGGTGATCGACACCCGCGACGGCGCGTCCATCGAGGCCATCCTGTCGATCCAGGAGCCGACCCGCATCCGCATCGAAGGCGCGCCCATCACGGACGTCTTCGGCAACATCTACAGCAGCGGCTGCACAGCGGCGCAGGCGACGACGGCCCTGCCCGCCGGCATGGCGCCCTCGGCAGGCACAGGCCCCCAAGCCGCCTCGCCGATCACACCGGCGATCAACCCGGCCGGCGAGATCGTCATCGAGTGCGACCGCGACAAGGGCGAGATCTACGTCCGCCCGGTCGGCGACGGCAAGAAGCCGATCAACCTTTTCGTCTCGTCGGCCCGCGGCACCTACACGCTGCTGCTACGCCGCGCCGACACGCCGGCCGACACCATCGTCATCCGGGACAAGGCGGCGCTGCAGCGGCGCGCCGACGCCAGCGCGCCGCGCCCCGCGCCGGGCAGCGCCGCGAGCCACGTGCGCAGCCTCAAAGCGCTGCTCGTGGCGATGGCCTCCGAGCGCGCACCCACCGACATCCAGGTCGAGGACATCGGCCAGCCCATCACGCTGTGGCGCGAAGCGCGCTTCACGCTGGAGCGCACCTACCGCGGCCGCGGCCTGGTCGGCGAGCGCTATGTGCTCCAGAACGTGAGCGAGGCGCCCATGGTGCTGACTGAGCAGGAGTTCGACCGCGAGGACGATGAGGCCGGCAGCGTCGTCGGCGTTGCCATCGAGCACCACAACCTGCGGCCGGGCGAACGCACGCTGGTCTTCGTGATCCGCCGGGAGGTGCAGCCATGAGCGGGCACATCCCTCCGGTGCGCGAACGCGCCGGCAACGCGCTGCGCGGCGTGGTTGACAGGCTCTCGCCGCGCCAGCGCCAGTACGGGTTGCTCGGCCTGATCCTCGTCGGTGGCGTCGGCCTGCTGTGGCTGATCCTCTCGCTCACCTCGTCCCCGCCCCATGCGACCGACGCCAAGCGGCAGGATCAGCCTGGCAGCGTCACCAACATCGGCGTCATGCCGCCGGGAACCCAGGTCAACCCGGTCGATCAGTGGGTCGGCACCGCGGGCCGCCGGCTGGCGCAGTACGAGTCGGAGCGCGATGAGCAGAGCCGCCTCAACAAGGAACGCTCGGCCTTCGAACAGCGCACCATGCAGCGCTTCTCGGAGCTGGAGCAGAAGCTCACCTCGGCGAACCAGGCCGCGGCGACGCCCACGCCCCAAGCGCCAACCCCTGCCCCACAAAGCGCACCCCAACCCGCGCCGCAGCCGAGCCCGCAACCGTCGCCGACGACGATGCCGCCGGGAACACCGGACCCGGGCACCTCGCCCGCGCGACCCACCGTACCGGAAGCGCCTCGCATTTCCCGCGTCTCCATCGCGCCGCGCGAACGTGCCACGGACAACGGTCAACCTGCGCCCACCGGCCCCCAGGCGACCGCTGGCACTGCCGATACCGCCAAGGCGAACGAGGCCCGCACAGTCTCGACCTTCCTGCCGGTCAGCTTGACCCGAGGCACGCTGCTCGGCGGACTGGATGCACCCACCGGCGGACAATCGCAGAGCAATCCGCACCCGGTCCTCATTCGCCTTTCCGACAACTCGATCCTGCCCAACCGCATGCGCGGCGAGTACCGCGAGTGCTTCGTGATCGCCGCCGGCTACGGCGACATCAGCAGCGAACGCGCCTACCTGCGCACCGAATCCCTGTCCTGCGTGCGTGCCGACGGCGCCGCGCTCGAGGTGCGCATCCAGGGCACGGTCTACGGCGAGGACGGCAAGGTCGGCCTGCGCGGCAGGTTGGTGACCAAGCAAGGCCAGATGCTCGCCAACGCACTGCTCGCCGGCGTGGTCAGCGGCATCGGCCAGGGCCTGGCCACCTCATCCACCGAGTACAGCACCTCGGCCCTCGGCACCGTGGCCAGCGCCTCCGGCGCCGAAGCCTACCGCGCCGGGCTTGGTACCGGCGTCGGCAAAGCGCTGGACCGCCTCGCCCAGTACTACATCAAGTTGGCCGAGAACACCTTCCCGGTCATCGAGGTGGACGCCGCGCGTGAAGTCGACGTGGTGATCACCAAGGGCGTGCGTATCGACACGCCGATGACGACGGCGACCACCAGCCGCGCCAACACATCCCCCGCCAATCGCTACCTGGAGGTCGCTCATGATCCCGACTACTGAGGGCGGGCACGCAGCGCCGTCCACGCGCCAATCCCAACCCGTATCCCCAACCACGCCCAGGCGCCTCGTTGTCACCGGCGCGCTGCTCGCACTGCTGGTCGCCCCAGGCCTT
This sequence comes from Zoogloea sp., assembly GCF_023150065.1. GTDB lineage: Bacteria > Pseudomonadota > Gammaproteobacteria > Burkholderiales > Rhodocyclaceae > Zoogloea. Next base: position 652,304 of record NZ_JAKLLN010000001.1, on the reverse strand, counting down.
GCGACGCAGGCCCAGGCCGCACCGGACGAGAGCGCCCGCCTGCGCAGCGCGCTTGAGAAGGCCCACCCGGGCACACGATTCACCGACATCGCACCGGCGCCGGTCAAGGGCCTGTACGAGGTATGGATGGACGGCAACGTCGCCTACGTGTTCGCGAGCGAGCCGCGCTACTTAGTCTTCGGCCGGCTGTTCGACACGCAAACGATGCGCGACCTGACCGGGCCGAAGCTCGCGCAGCGTGCTCAGTCGGATCCGGCCAATGCCGCCGCTGCGGCACCGCAACCGATCGCCTTCGACCGCCTGCCGCTGCAGGACGCCATCCGTACCGTGCGCGGCACCGGCGCCCGCAAGCTCGCCGTCGTCAGCGATCCGGCCTGCCCGTACTGCAAGCAGCTCGAAGCGGAGCTCGCCGGCATCGACAACGTCACGATCTACACCTTCCTCGTCCCCTACCTGGGCGAAGCCCGTCCGATCGCCATCTGGTGCGCCGCAAACCGCGAGACCGCCTGGCGCGACTGGATGGCCAAGGGCGATGCCAGCCTGCAGCACACCGGCGCGCCCTGCGCGCACCCGATCGCGCGCAACCTCGCGCTCGCCCGCGGCTTCGGCATGCAGGGCACGCCGACGCTGATCTGGGCCAACGGCGAGCGCACCGAAGGCTTCATCGACCGCGCCGCGATCGAGGCACGCCTCGCCACGACAACGGCAACGACGGGGGGCCGGCCATGAACTCGCGTCTACAGATCGGCGCTCGCCTGCTCCCGCTCGTCGCCGTGCTCGCCCTGAGCGGCTGCATGTCCATGTCGGGGCTGGGTGGCGACTCCAAGTACGCCTGCAAGGCACCGGACGGCGTGACCTGCGATTCGGTTTCAGGCACCTACGCCAACGCGGTGGCAAACAACCTGCCGAGCCTGCGCAAGCGCCAGACCGCCCGCAGCGCCACTCCGGTTGAACGTCAGGTGCCGGCGCCCGCGGTGCCACGCGACGGCCTGCCGGCTGCCGGTGGATCTTCGTCTCAGGAACAAGGTTCGGCGCTGCGCGCGCAGGCCCGCTACCTGCGCCTGTGGGTGAAGCCCTGGGAAGACATCGACGGCGACCTGTACGACCAGGCCCACGTCTACGTCCAGATCGACCAGGGCCGCTGGCTGATCGACCACGTGCAACAGCGCATCCGCGAGGCCTACACCCCCTTGCGCCCGCCGCCGGCGGCGAGCAGCGCCCCGACCACAAACGACAACGCAGCCCGCAGCGACGCAGTGCCCGCCATCGCGCGGCCCTCGGCCTTGCTGCCCGGACTGGGAACAGACAACACCCCGGAGGTGCCGCGATGAAAAGCCATCACGCCGGATGGCGCCCTCTGCAACTGCCTTTCGGGCTGGGCGTCTCGCCCGACAGCCCGGCTGAGCAGTTCGCTGCCTGGCTGCCCTACATGGGCTACCTCGACGCCGAGTGCATCTTCGCCAATCGCGATGGCATGGGCTTCATGTTGGAGCTGATGCCGCAGTCGGGCGCCGATGACCGCATGGCCGAAGTGCTCGTCTCGCTTTATGCCAACTGCCCCGCGGGCACGGGCGTGCAGGTCCATCTGTTTGCGTCGCCGCACATCCGGCCGCAGCTTCGCCGCTACGCCAACCTGCGCGTCGAAGACGAGGATCAGCTCGACAAGGCCCAGCACTGGGGCCGCCCGGCGCGCAACGAGAACCTGTTCCGGGCGCTTGCCCGCCAGCGGGTCGGCCACCTGCTGGCCGGCGCCCAGAAGTCGCTCACCGCCGGCTTTCACTACACGATCCGCGACTTCCGCCTGATGCTCTCGGTGACGCTGCCGAGCGACCCGGAGAACCTGAGCAAGCGTGACGAGTTGTTGGCGCTGCGCGACTCGATGGCCTCCACGCTGCGCTCGGCCTCGCTGCCCAATCGCGTGTGCGACGCGGCCGACCTGATCAACTGGTGCGCGATCTTCACCAACCCGGATCGGCTGTCCAGCACCGACGCACCCGACCTCAACTACGACGACGGGCGCGAGTTGCGCGACCAGATCGTTGATTTCGACACCATCCAGGATCCACACCCGAGCGGCATCAACTTCTGGAAGGAATCCAGTCCCGAAGTCCTCGAAGCGCGCTTCTATTCGATCAAGTCCTTCCCCGAGCGCTTTGCGTTGTGGCAGATGGGCTCGCTGATCGGCGACCTGATGCAGCCGGCGCTGCAGTACAGCGCACCGTTCCTGCTCACGCTGGGCGTTCACGTCCTCGACCCAAACGCGACCAAGCAGGTCGTGACGGCGAACCATGTCCGCGCAACCCAGAACGCCAAATCGAAGATGGCCGACGTCATGCCGGACGTCAAGAAGAAGCTCGACGACTGGACGGCCGCTGCCGATGCGATCGACACCGGCGGGAACCTGGTCAGCATGTACCACCAGCTCGCCATCTTCTCCAGGCCGGAGAAGGCTGCCGCGGCCCATGAAGCGGCCAACGCGATCTGGCGCGGCCGCGGTTTCACCTTGAACGCCGATGCGTACATGCACCGGCAGGCGCTGCTCGCCAGCCTGCCGATGACCCTGACCGAGCGCTTCCACAAGGATCTGGCCAAGATGCGCCGGGTCACGCGCAAGACGATGGCCAACGCCATCCACCTTGCGCCGCTGATCGCCGAGTGGCGCGGCACGCGCACACCCGCGCTGGTCTTCGGCGGCCGGCGCGGGCAGTTGATGACGCTGGACCTGTTCGACAACGACCTGGGCAACTACAACTTCGCCATCATCGGCGCCCCCGGTTCGGGCAAGTCGGTCCTGATGAACGAAATGGCGTGGTCCTACCGCGCCATCGGGGCCAAGGTCTGGATGCTCGACCTCGGTCGCTCCTTCGAGAAGCTCTGCCGCAAGGCGCGCGGCACCTACATCGAGTTCAAGCCCGATGTGGACATCTGCCTCAACCCCTTCTCCATCGTCCAGGACATCAACGAGGACATCGACATGCTCGTGCCGGGCATCTCGAAGATGGCCTCGATGCAGCACTCGCTGGAGGAGGTCCAGTACAAGGCGATCTCTGCGATGGTGCTCAAGCTGTGGCGCCAGTACGGCCAGGATCTGACCATCACCGGCCTGCGCGATGCCTTTCGCACCGGCACGCTCGAAGAACTCGGCGCGATCAACGACCAGCGCATCAAGGATCTCGCGATCATGCTCAACCCCTATGCAAAAGGGGGGCAGTACGAACGCTTCTTCGAGGGCCGCGCCAACGTCGATTTCAGCAACGATTTCATTGTCATTGAGAACGAGGAGTTGAAGCGCCGCCCCGACCTGCACGCGGTCGTGAACATCCTGCTGCTGCATCAAATCACCGGCGAGATGTACCTGACGCGCAATCGCAGGAAGGTACTTTTTATTGACGAGTTGAAGCAGCAATTGGGCGACATCGGCGCCGACGATCCGGTGAAGGCCGCCGTGGTCGAGGAAGCCGCGCGCCGCGCTCGCAAGTACGGCGGAGCGCTGGGCACTGCGACGCAATCGGCCGACGACTACTACGGCTCGGCGCAGATGGAAGCGGCGTTCAACTGCTCCGATTGGGTCTTCCTGTTGCGGCAAAAGCCCGAGTCCATCGAGATGCTGGACCGCAAGGGCCGGCTCACGATGGACGAGCCGAAGAAGCGGCTTCTGAACTCGCTGCGCACGGAAGCCGGTGCTTTCTCGGAGCTCTACATCTCGTCGCCCGTGGGCGAGGGCGTGGCGCGCAACATCCTCGACCCGGCAACCCACCTGCTCTTCTCGAACAAGCTCGAGGACAACGCGCCGATCGACGAACTGCGCGCCCAGGGCTATTCCATCGACGAGGCGATCGCCACGTTGCTGCGCCAGCGGGGGCACGCCCTATGAGCACGTCCGCCCAACCGCCCGAAGAAAGGGGCTCTGCTGCTCCTGGAGAGGATGTCGCGCAGCGACACGCGGGGCGTCCAGTGCCCGCGCGCACCCTCTTCATCGCCAATGCGCTGATCAGCCTGATCGTCGTGGCTGGCGCACTGCTCGCCTACGACCGCCAGGTGATCCGACCCGCACGAACCATCGGCGTCGTCGATCTCGCCGAGGTGTACCGCGCCCGGGAAGACGAGTTCACACGCCGCCTCACGACCGCCCGCTCGGAAGAAGAACGCCAGGCCACGCTGCAGATGGCCCGCACCTTCGCCCAGCGGCTGCCCGTGGCACTGGAAAGCCTGCCCGCCGAGTGCGGCTGCCTGGTGGTCCTCAAGACCTCCGTCGCCGGCCCCTCCCCTTACACGGTCGATCTCACGGCGCGCCTGCGCCAGAAGGTGGAGACGCCATGACCATCCTGCCCCTTCCCGAACTGCATCAGCCCGACCTGCATCAGCCCGACCTGCATCAGCTCGACCTGCATCAGCCCGCGCCACGCCCGCGTGGCATGGCTCGGCTGCGCGATGCCGCAGCGGATTTCCTGCGCCACATGCGCCGGCGCTGGTACCTCTACCTGCCGGTCTTCGCCATCTGGGCGCTGGCCTATCTGCGCCTGTTCTTCGACGCGACGCCCCGGGTGCCGTTGCTGTTCAACTGGACGCCGAGCCTGCCCTACAAGGTCGCGCTCCTGCATCCCGGTCAGCACGCCCTGCGCCGTGGCGACTTCGTCGTCTTCGCGTTCGCCGGTGACGGCGCACGCGACTACCCGGGCCTCGCCGGCCAGCCCTTCTTCAAGATCGTGCGCGGCCTGCCGGGCGACACGATCACCGTGGTCGGACGCGAAGTGCGGATCAACGGCGAGCCGGTCGGCATCGCCAAGACCCATGCCTTCGACCGGCGGCCGCTGGAACCCATCGCCGCCGGCGTCATTCCCCCGGGGTGGTTCTACGTGCAGGGCCTGAGCCTCGATTCGTTCGATTCCCGCTACCGCCAGTCCGGCCTCGTGAAGACCGAACAGGTGATCGGCGTGGTCGATCCGCTCTATTGACGGGAGCAGCCATGGTCCACCGCTCCCGCACCACTCGACTGATCCGCTTCGCGCTGCTCGTGGCGATCGCCGTGCTCTCGGCGCTCATCGCGCTGCTGGCTTTCTCGAGCGCTCACGCCCAGACCAGCCCGGCCCGCGGCGCCATCACCGCCGAGGGCGACATGCCCATGGCCGACTTCCTGGCGCTGCTGCAGCAGATCGCGCCGGCCGCCGCCGAGGGCGCCAAGGTCTATCTCGGCGCCTACCGCCTGCAATGCGGCCGCACCTTGAGCACCGCCGAGCTGCGCCACGCCCTGGCCCGCGAAGGCGGCGATCCGGTGCTGATGGGCTTGATCCGCGCGACCCAACAGCAAGACCTGGCCGCGCGCACCCAGCTCGTGCGCCAGATCCGCTGCCCGGCCGGAGGTGTGCGATGAGACGCATCACTGTGCGCTTCTCGGCCCGCGCAGCGGGGGCTGCGCTGCTCCTGGCCATGTCGTCCGCACGCGCGTTCGACGCCGGCGTGATCGGCCCCACGTACGACATTGCCGAGCCGCACCTGCTCAAGTTCATCGAGCAACGGCTGCGCCAAAAAGAGGCCAGCGGCGAGTTGCGCCGGCTGCAGGAGGAAGCCCGCCATCGCGGCATCGACGCCGTGCGCCATCCCGAGCCAGTCGCGGGCCTGTCCACGACGCAGGCCAAGCGCAGCTTCTATTACGACCCGACCTACACGCTCGAGCGCAACGTGCAGGACAGCCAGGGCCGCTTGATGTTCGCGGCAGGCACCCGCGCCAATCCGCTGGACATCGTCTCGCTGCCTCGGCGCCTGCTGTTCTTCGATGCCCGCGATCCGCGCCAGGTCGCCCAGGCCCGCCGACTGATCGTCCAGTACGACGGCCACGTGAAACCGATCCTGACGGGCGGCTCCTACCTCGACCTGATGCAGGCCTGGCAGTTGCCGGTCTATTACGACCAGCTCGGCATGCTGACCAGGCGCCTGGGCATCCGGCAGGTGCCCGCGCTGGTCTCGCAGGAAGGCAAGCGACTGCGCATCGACGAGTTGGAGGTGACACGATGACGTGGCTTCGCCTTCTTCTCGCGCTCCTTGGGGCACTCGCCGCGCTGCCGACCCAGGCCGCCGGCGCGGCCACCTGCGTCGGCCGCTTTCCGAACCCCATCACGGACATCTGCTGGTCGTGCATCCTGCCCCTGTCCATCGGCAGCGTGACGCTCGGCAACATCGGCAGCCAGGAGGACATTCCCAATCCTTCGAGCCCGCTGTGCAGTTGCGGCGTCAATCCGACCATCGGTTTGTCGATCGGATTCTGGGAGCCGGCGCGGCACGTCGAAGCGGTCAGGAAGCCTTTCTGCCTGGTCTCTCTCGGCGGCGTCGACCTCGACCCGGGATTGCCTGCACCCGAAGCCGCTCGCTTCACACGCCCCGAAGGCGATGGCGACGGCGGCAGCTTCTACCAGGCGCACTTCTACATCAACCCGGTGATGTACTGGCTGGAGGTCGTCACCGACTTCCCCTGCCTGGAGAAAGGCTCCTTCGATCTCGCCTACATGACCGAGGTCGATCCGCTCTGGGCGGACGATGAACTCACGCTGATCCTCAACCCGGACGCCGTGTTGTTCGCCAATCCGGTTGCCGTGGCGGCCTGCGCTGCAGACTGCGTGGCGGCCACCGTGGGTTTCGGCATCCGCGAGATGTTCTGGTGCGCCGGATGCCAAGGGGGCATCTATCCGCTGGATGGCCATGTGCCCTACCACCTGGGTGGCGTGCGCACCGCCGCGCTGCTGGCCCAGCGCCTGACCGCCAAGATGCACCGCGAGCTGATCGCCTGGGGCTGGCATGGCACGCCTGGGCTGTGCGGTCCCTACTTCCTGCCGGTCATGGACAAGACCGCCTACAAGACCCAGCTCACCTACCCGATCCCGAACACGGACAAGGAAGGCGGCCGCTGCTGCCAGCCCTTCGGGCGCACCACGATCACTTGGGGAGCGGGCAAGGAATACCCGGTTCGCGGCGAAGACTTCGCTTTCATGCTGTTTCGCAAAAGGAACTGCTGTGTGGGCTACTGAACTTCTCATGGTCCGCCGGCTTTCCGGATTGGGCACCCCCATGGCCGCACTTCTGGCGGCGTTCGTGTGGGTCGCGGCCGCAAAGGCCCAGCCCACACCGACGGTCACCGAAGCGGACATCGAACGCGCACGCCGCGACACGCCCACCGTCACCGAGGAAGACGTCCGCCGCGCACAGCGGCAACACGCGACTCTGCCGCCGCTTCCGACGCCGAACGCCGCGCCACGCATCGACGCCTTGTCCAAGCCGCTGACGCAAGCGCTGCCCGATCTGTCGGCGATCGCGGGCGGCTACGCCGCGGACCCGCCACCGGCCGAAGGGATCGGCTCAGGCCCCGGTCTGCTCGTCTTCGCCAGCCTGGGCATGCCCGAAGCGACGCTGACACGCCTCGTCGATCAAGCAGCGCAGGCCCGCGCCGCCATCGTCCTGCGCGGTCTGGCTGGCGGCTCGCTACGCGACACGGTGGCCAGGGTGCAAAAGCTCATCGGCCCCCGGCAGGTCTCGGTCCAGATCGATCCGCAGGCCTTCGACCGCTACGCGATCAAGCGCGTGCCTGCCTTCGTCCTCGCCCGCAACGGCGAACAGCCACAGGCCTGCGCCAGCGGCACCTGCCCGCCGCCGACCGACTTCGTCAGCACGGCGGGCGACGTGACCCTGGACTACGCGCTCGAACACATGCGTCGCGCGGCGCCGGCCTTCCAACGCGAGGCCGGCGTGTTTCTCGCCCGCCTGAAGCGATAGGGAGGATTGCCATGCGCCGCCTCATCATCTGGTTCACCCTGTTCTGCTTCGTCTCGACGCAGACCTCCGCGCTCGCCCAGTCCAGTGCAGAAGGCACTGCAGCCGGCCAGGCCGCCAACGCCGCCGCGCGCCCCTCAGTCAATTCGACCAGCGCCACCAGCGTCGTGCCCGGCTACACGACCACGCCGCCTGAGTCCGCCTACTACGGCCAGCCCAGCCTCTCCGGTGCAGCGAACAGCCGCCTGGCAGCGTGCGCCGCCACGCCCAACGACCCCAGTTGCCAGGCGCAAACCGGCGCCATGACCTCTGCGAACACGCCGAGGACGCCGGTCTCGGCCTACGACCCTTCGGTGGCCGCCGCACGGAGCATCGCCGCCAATCCCAACAGCGTGCTGGGCAGCCTCGCCAGCTACTACTCCGGGTGCACGACCTCGGATCTCACGACGCTGGCGGGCACCACCTCCAAGATCTGCCAGCGCTACACCGGCATCGGCAACTACTCGACCCGCCGCGATCTGACGGTCGAGGTCGAACTGACACCGAGCTGCAGCGATGGCGCCTGGTTCGCGCATGCACAGGCCAATCGCAACGGCGCCGACTACATGGTGGCCGAAGCGCAGTGCCGCATCCGCGCCGATGGCCTGCAGCACTTCCGCTTCTACGCCGCGGGCGGCCAGGGCGCATGCATTGGCTGGCAGGTGCTCGACCTGCCAACCACGCCCTCATCGCAGGCCGCGTTCGTCACGAACCTGTCGCCGCACTGGCAGGGCTACTGCTGGAGCCCCTTCCAGGTCGTGATGATGCCTGGCTCCGGGTGCATCGACGGCAACTGCGCCTACACCTTCCAGTACGGCACGCCCGTCTATGCGTGCCCCGCCGGCAGCGTGCCGGGGAACACCTTGTCGCTCGGCGATGGGGGCGGCACACTGGGCGGCGCCGACGAGTGCTTCGTCATCAGCCAGCCGGATCCGGACAACGGCTGCACGGCCGGCGGCTCGGCGGTCTACCTCGACGTCGGCATGCGCTGCGCGATGCCGGGAGGATCGGCCACGCTGACCGGCGCCGCGGGATGGACGCTGCCTCTGTCCTTCCGTCAGCCGACCATGGATCAGCATGAGACGGACACCTGGGTGGATCGCAGCGCCACCCTGCCGGCCGGCGGCCGCTGCAGCGTCGCCACGGCCGATCGCTGTGTCGATGGCCCGGGCAGCAAGATCATCGACGGCCGCACCGTGACGCGCGCCTGCTGGTCCTACGAGCGCACGCTGAGCTGCAGCTCGGGCGCGGAAACGAACGAATGCGCGGCGCTCGCCAGCAGCGGGTGCACGCCGGCCGCGAGCACCTGCAAGCAGACCAACGCCGAGACCGGCGCCTGCGAGGTCTACCAGGACACCTACACCTGCCCGGCCCCGGCGCAGACCACGACCTCGGTGTCGAACTGCCCTGCGAACGTGTTCTGCCTGGGCAGCTCCTGCTTCAACACGACCTACACCAACGACGCGGATTTCGCGCGTTCCATGTCGTTCATGGAAGCGGCGCGCGAGGCGGGCGTCTATCTCGACCCCGACAACCTGCGCGTCTTCTCCGGCGAGGCCGGCTCGTGCCGCGACCGCCTGCTGAAGAACTGCTGCCAGTCCGATTCCGCCGGCTCCGGCATGAGCAACCAAAGCATGTTCGGCGTCGGCTCGCGCCTGGTCTTCGACGTGCTCATGAACTCGGAGAACCGCCAGTTCCTTTACCAGGGTATGCAGGCACTGCTGATGAGCGGTGGCTTCTCCGGCACGTTCACGACCTACGGCGTCACCTTCGCCGTGAATGGCGCGGCGCTGCCTGCGGGCTCTTCGGTGCTTTACGCCGGAGACAGCCTGGTGGTCGCCTTCGATCCGTGGTCGCTCGCCATCGCCGTGGTCATCTACATCGTGATGTCGATGATGTCCTGCAACGAAAGCGAGGGCCGCATCGCCATGCAGGAAGGCGCACGGCTGTGCCACACCGTGGGCACCTATTGCTCCTCGTGCATCCGCATTTTCGGGAGCTGCGTCTCGTGCATCGAGCACACGACGGGCAAGTGCTGCTTCAACAGCGTGCTCGCGCGAATCGTCAACGAGCAGGGACGCATGCAGATCGGCAAGGGCTGGGGCAGTGGGGAGAACCCGGACTGCTCGGGCTTCACGATTGACCAGCTGCAGGCCCTCGACTTTTCGGCGATGGACCTCACCGAGTTCTACGCCTCCATCGTGCCCACCCTTCCCAACGTGGGCGCGCTCCAGTCGGGCAACGCCACCCGATCCACCAACTGCTACTACGGACAGGGGCGCTGCCAATGAAAACCTCCACCTTCCTGGCGCTCGGCGCGCTGTGCCTGCCGCTTCTCGTTCATGCCGACGCGCCGGTCCGCACACCGGCCCCCGACGCCCGCCCGGTGATGTTCGCCGCGCTGCGCGCAACAGACGGCAAGGCCTACGGCGTGCTCACCGGCGAGATCGCCGACGCGATCACGCAGCGCTTCAAGGCGACCTCACCGATCTACATCGACGTGTCGACCGAACGGCGGTACGCCCAGCCTGGCTGCGCACGCTTGAAGGTGAGCTTCTGGCAGGACGGCGTGCTGCTTCCCGGCGCCGCCGCGCCGCGCCGCCAGACGGTGGACGTCGGCATCAACTACTGCCTGGACGGCTTGCCGCCCCGCTCGCTGCAATAGGAGCCGCCATGCAACGCCGCACCCTGCTTCGCCTGCTCCTCGCATTCGGCATGTCGACAGTTCTGGCCGTCTCCTCGGCTCATGACGGTAGCGCGACCTATTGGCGCGACGCCTGGCGAGGCTGGCATTTCTATGAGGATCCCTCACCCGACGAGAAGCCGGCCACGCCCCCGGCACCGGCTGCCTCCGCTGCGCCACCGCAACCCGCGGAAAAGGCAAAGGCGGCCCGCGCCCCGGAACTTGAAGACTTCGAACGCCTGCAGAAGACGTTGGAGGAATACCGCAACGTCGCGATCATGCGGCCGACCGAAGCCAACGTTCGGCGCTACATGGAACTCGAAGCGAAGGTGGTGAACCAGGCGTCCACCTTCGCCGACGTGGCGCGTCGCGTGGCCTGGGCCACCCCGGAACTCGACCCGACGCTGCAAGGCCGCCCGGTCAACGCGAAAGCATTGGAGGTCTTCGAGGAGACGCAGCGCACCGACCGCTCGCGCACGGTGGCCCAGTTGGGCAAGGACCACGTCCTGTTCTTCTTCTACCGCTCCGACTGCCCGTACTGCCACGCCTTCGCCCCCGTGCTGGAAGCCTTCCAGGGCCGACACGGCATCCAGGTCGTCGCCATCAGCATCGACGGCGGCCCCATGCCGGGCTTCCCATCGGCCCGCCGCGACAACGGAATCGCGACCGCCCTGCAGGTGTCGCAGGTGCCCGCCGTCTTTCTCGCTCAGCCCTTCAGCGGCCAGATCACGCCCATCGGCTTCGGGATTCTTTCCGAGGCCCAGTTGCTTGAGCGCATTGCCATCGTCAGCAGCCCGGAAGGCGTGGCGATGTTGCCCAGCGCGACGCGCCGCCTGGCGCTGCCATAGGAGAACTCCATGAGCATGAGCACAACCACCCCACTGCGCCGTGTGCTGGCGGCTTCCGTCGCCGCCAGCCTGGTAGCGACCTCACCGACGCTGCGCGCCGGCGATCTCAACGCCGAGGTCAACAACATGTTCAACAACCTGGGGGCCATCGGCAACTACACCGCGCCCGGCGCCTTCAGGGGACAGGCCTACAACACCTACACGGGCGGCAATTTCATGATGCGCTCGCCCAACAAGGTCTACCAGCTCGCGGCGATCCAGTTCCCCAGTGCGAAGGCTGGCTGCGGCGGGATCGACGTCTTCGGGGGCAGCTTCAGCCACATCTCGGCTGAAGAGTTCAAGAACATGCTCAGGAACATCACGGCTGCGTTGCCCGGGATCGCGTTCCAGCTGGCGCTCGAAGCCGTGTCGCCCTTGCTGGGGGGCCTCACCAAGTGGGCCAAGGGCTTGGAGACCTGGATCAACAACGCCCGCATCAACTCCTGCGAAACCGCCAAGGCCATCGTCAGCACCGCGGCCGAATCCGTGGGCTACAGCTCGCAGGAGGCCTGCGCCGATCTGGCGGTCGATCTGGGCATGGAAAGCGACCGCGACGCAGCGCGGCGCCGCTGCGCCAGCGACCGGCCCAGCATCCTGGCTTCCGCGCGCAGCTCCGGCGACGCCAACATCCGCAACAAGGCACCGTTCGTTGGCAACCTCACCTGGAAGGCTTTGCAGAAGACGGGAACCTACCTCGACGACAACGAGCGCGAGCTGATCATGAGCATCGTCGGCACAGTGATCTACTACCCCGAAGAGTCGGGGCGCGATCCCGAGACCATCGCGCCCACGCTGACCTCGATCAGCCAGTTGCTCTACGGCCAGGCAGCGGGCAGCGGCAGCGATGTCGTCCAGCACCTGCTGCGTTGCAACGACTACTCCTCGTGCGACGTGGTGACCGTGAACACGGGCTACAACCACACACCTTTCACCGCGAAGGTCGAAGCGCTGATGCGCTCGATCGCCGAGAAGATCGCTACCCGCACCGCGATCCCGAACAACTCGGCCGAGGTCGGCTTCGTCAACCAGACCACGGAGCCGGTCTACAAGATGCTCTCGATCGGCACGAGCATCCCCGGCTCGGGCCTGGCCGACAGCTTGATCGGGCAGTACCGCGACCTGATCGCCGCGGACTACGCCTACGTGTTCCTGGAGCGCAATCTGCGCTTGGGCCTGGCCGCCCTCGACAAGGACTACACGCTGCAGCAGACCCAGCGCGAGCAAGCACGCGACATTCGCCAACGGGCGCTGACCATGCTTTCCCAGATCGCCCAGGAAAAGAACACCCTCTACCAGAAGGTCGGCTCCGTGCGGGCCGTCTCCGGCCATCTGGAAGAGCTGGAACGCCAACTGCGCTCCAGCATGCCCCAGCACGTCATGGACATGCTCGGGCAGCAAGCTGCCTTCATGGCGCGCTGAGTCTCGGTTGATCGGGGAGAACAGCCATGTGGGAGATTTACGCCTACCAGAACTCGGCCAGCCTGTTCGGGGTCTTCAATGCAGCAGCCGCTATCCATGCTTCGGGCGACTATGCGTCCGCCGTTTCCGCAGTGGCCTTCTGCGGCTTCATTGCCGCCCTCATCGCCTATGCATTTGCACCCGAGAAGCTCCAGGGCTGGAAGTGGCTCGCCACCGTCGTGCTGGTCTTCTCGCTGCTGATCGTTCCCAAGGTGACGGTCGGCATCGTGGACAAGACGGGCAGCGCCCCGGTTCAGGTCGTCGACAACGTGCCCTTCGGGGCGGCCGTGCTCGGCAGCCTCACCAGCACCATTGGCCATACGCTGACGGGCCTGTTCGAGACCGCCTTCCAGGTCATCCCCGGCGCCGGCGCGCTGCCCAGCGAACTCAGCTACGAACGCAATGGGCTGATGTTCGGTAACCGGCTGATCCGAGAAACCGGTGGGGTCGTGTTCCAGGATCCGAACTTCCGCACCGACCTGATCAACTTCATCCACAACTGCACCACCTACGATCTTCTCGACGGAACGATTTCGCCAGCCACGTTCTCCACCTCGGACGATGTCTGGTCCCTGATGGCGCCCCCCAATCCAGCGCGCTTCACGCCGCTCACCAATGCAACCGGAACGACGGTCGACACCTGCACCAACGCCTACGTGAATCTGAGTGGCCGCGTCCCGGCCCAGATCAGCCGCATCCAGGGGCAACTCGCCTTCCGGCTGAATCCCACCTTGCCCAGTACTGCCGCCGCCAGCGTGATCGCCGGTCAGGTCCAGCAGGCTTACATCAAGAACAGCATCGCCTCGGCATCCGCCACTGCGGCGGACATCATTCGCCAGAATGCGATGCTCAACGCCATCGCCGATACCGGCCAGATCGTCGGACAGAAGGTGAACGACCCGGCGGCCATGGTGCTGGCCGTGGGACGTGCCCAGGGAACCGCTCAGCAGAACGCTGCCTGGATCAATGCCGGCAAGATGGCCGAGCAGGCGCTGCCGGTGTTCCGCAACGTGATCGAAGCAGTGACCTATGCGCTCTTCCCGCTCTTTGTTCTCCTGCTCCTGCTGACCAGCGGGCGGGAGACCCTGATGGCCTTCAAAGGCTACGCGGCGATCCTGATCTGGATTCAGCTCTGGCCTCCCCTTTATGCGGTGCTGAACTACATGGCCTCGATCTACGCGGCCTACGACATTGCGGCAGCGGCCGATCTCGGGACGGGCATGAAGGGGCTCACGCTGCAGACCGCGTCCAGCATCTACTCGCGCACGATCTCCGGTGAGGCGGTGGTCGGCTACTTGTCGATCAGCATTCCCGTCATCGCCTGGGCAGCATTGAAGCGCATGGAGAACTTCGGCACGGCCATGGTCGGCGGGCTTTCCGGACTGCAAGCGGTACTGGGATCGTCGACAGGGTCGGCGGCTCTCGGCAACACCAGCCTGGGCAACGTGTCGATGGACCAGATGCGCCTGGCCCCGAACCGCACCTCGGCTTTCATGGGCAGTTGGCAGAATGACCTCTCCGGCGACACCTTCTCGTCGAACGCCCTGACCGGCCGAACCGCCGTCAGCCTGTTGCGCAACCAGGGGTTCGCGTCGCGGGTCGTGTCGATGCGGGTGTCCGAGCAGGATGTGCAGCAAGCTGGCCGGCAGGTCGATGCCGCACGCGGCGAAGCCGTGACGGCAACTACCGAGAGGTCGGCGGCGTTGTCGGAAGTGTTCTCGCGAGGGCTGAGCAAGTTACGCTCGACGCGCAACAGCCAAGGCTCAACATCGAGCAGCTTCGAACAACTCGGCGACACGTTGAACAAAATGGATCAGGTCGTTCAGACCGTGGCGCAAAGTACCGGGCTCAGCCAAGCCCAGGTTGCACGCCTGGCATTCGGCGCTGCGGCCCATGCGGGTCTGGATGGAAAGATCATTGGTGGTCAGATCCGCGCAAGCGGCGACAAGACCTACCAATCCAGTCTTTCTGCCCAAGAGCAGAAGGCACTCAGTAGCTTGACAGGCGAACAGTTGGTTGCCTTCAAGCAGTTTGGCGACCGTGTGTCCAGAGACTCCAGCGTCATCCAGGCAGTGTCGAGCGATGCCAGAGAAGCCCGTGAAATGTCGGCAAGGCTCAGCTCGACGACAGCGCGCTCCGAGCGCGCAGACGCTACTCTTGCTGATCGCACGAGCTTCGCCGAACGCCTCTCGGTTGCCCATGAGAAAGGCGAGACCATTTCCATCGACATCGCCCAGGATCCGCACAACATGGAGATGTTCCTGCGCTATGCCCAAACCTACGGTGGCAACAGCGCTGCGGCCCATGCCTTGATGTCGGCGGAACTGGCTCGGCAATCTCTGCGCCCGAACCGCACACTTCACGATGGGAGCAGCCTACCCACCTCATTCGGCGAAGTGCGTGAACTTCATCAAGAGCAACTGAGGGACACCGCGCTCACTCCCAACATCTCCGCAGCGCACCGTGCCCACCTTCGCGCGACGGCTGGCCATGGAGCTGACCCAAGCCGTCCGCTGCCGCAGAGAACGCAACCGCCTTCACCCGTCAGAGAGGAAGTTCGACAACGAGCGGACCAGCTTCGCGGAGACACCACCGGAAGAAGTAACGAGTTCGACAGGAAGGCCGAGATCGTCAAGACGGACGACGGGACGTTGGAGTCCAAGAAGTCATTGTTAAGACGGTCCACAAAGCAGGTCTACAGCGACGTGGAAGCGACACTCGACAACACCAAAGAACTCGTGGAGAAGCTGATCAAGTCGAAACGGGAACCCTAACGATCCCAGCGACGCAGCGGCGAATCTCCCTTAAACAAGGAACCGGAGGCACCTGAGCCTCCGCTACCCCAGCCTTGTCTCGACCTACATCCACTTCGACCAACACCGGTCAGCGCCGCTGCGAGCGGGGCGGAAATCATGAGGCCGAGTCCCATCATCAATACAGCGACTCCCCACTTATCGTTGGACGCAATGGAGACAAGCAGACCGACCGCCGGCCCCATCGACAGGATCAACAAAAAGAAGCACTTTCTCATATCGACTACCTCCTGATGTCAGCTTATCCGCAGCTGATCAATCTGCAACCGCAGCGGCGTCGAGGGGAACAAGTCTCCAAGCGCAAAGTGCCCGACTCTGATGCGACCACTGAAGCGCCACGCTCAGTCAACTCTGCTCGATCATCAACGAACCGTCGACACCAACAGCCATTGCACTTTTGCACTTCAGGGCACTTTGTTGCGCAATATGAAAAATCATGGATAAATGCTCGGCATTCAGTGCCAGCGCTCAGATGAATATCCTCCCCTCGTCCCATCCACGCAGCCCGTTCGGGTACGCCATCCTTGGCGCATCGCGTTCCCGCGCCTTGACCGACGGGCAGCCCAGGTCATCTGCCAACGCACGAAGCCAAGAACGCTTGCGCTGCGCGAAGTCTCACGGCGGACCTCAATCCACGACAATCACCCAAAGCCAGTGGCTAGCTACAAAAGTGATGGACGCTACGGTCGTGTCCCTGCATGTCATTCCATCTCGCCTCAACTTTGTAGCTAGATCTGTAGCTAGAGCCAAGAATAAGCAGGATCATCTAAAAAACACAAACTATATCAATAGGTTATAAAAACAATGAAACTTGCCACCTGGAACGTCAATTCCCTCAAGGTCCGCCTGCCCCATGTCATCGACTGGCTGGCGGCCAATCAACCTGATGCCCTGTGCCTGCAGGAGCTCAAGTGCGAGAACAAGGCCTTTCCCCTGGCCGAGATCGAGGCCGCCGGCTACCAGGCCGTGTTCAACGGCCAGAAAACCTACAACGGCGTCGCCATCCTCACCCGCAAGCCGCTGGAAGACGTCACCCTCGACATCCCCGGCTTTGCCGACGAGCAGAAACGCATCATCGCCGGCACCCTGGACGGCGTGCGCATCGTGTGCGGCTACTTCCCCAACGGACAGGCTGTCGGGTCCGACAAGTTCGCCTACAAGATGGCCTGGCTCGAGGCCCTCACTGCCTGGCTCAAGGCCGAGCTGCAGGCCACGCCCCGGCTGGTGCTGGCCGGCGACTACAACGTTGCCCCGGAAGACCGCGACGCCCACCCGGACTGGAAGGACGAGATCCACGTGTCGGCCCCCGAGCGGGCCGCCTTCCAGGCCCTGATCGGCCTTGGCCTGAGTGACGCCTTCCGCCTCTTCGAGCAGGAGGAGCGCAGCTTCTCCTGGTGGGACTACCGGATGGGCGCCTTCCGCCGCAACTTCGGCCTGCGCATCGATCACCTGCTGCTGTCGGCCCCGCTGGTGGAGAAGTGTTCGGCCTGTTACACCGACAAGGCACCGCGCAAGCTGGAGCGCCCCTCCGATCACACTCCGGTCGTCGTCGAGCTGACATGAGCAGCGCCCCGGCCGGCGACGCGCTGCTCGCCCTGTACCCCATCCTGACCGAGCTGACCGCCCGGGCGCGCCAGCGCCTGCAGGCCCGGGCCCAGCTCGTGCAGGTGCCGGCCGGCACCACCGTCTTCGACGAACGTCAGGCCTGCCAGGGCTTTCCCTTCGTGATCGCCGGCAGCATCCGGGTGGTCAAGGCCGCCCCCAACGGCCGCGAACTGCCCCTGTACCGGGTGACACCGGGAGAGACCTGCATCATCTCCTCGGCCTGCCTGCTCGGCCAGGCGCCCTACAACGCCCGGGGCGTCACCGAGGCCGACACCACCCTGCTGGTGGTGCCCACTGACGATTTTCAGGCCCTGCTGGGTGAGCAGGCCTTTCGCGATTTCGTCTTCCAGCTGTTCTCCGAGCGCATTGCCGACCTGATGCAGCTGATCGAGGAGGTGGCCTTCCGCAAGCTCGACCAGCGCCTCGCCGCCCTGCTGCTGGGCAAGGGCCAGCGCCTGCACATCACCCACCAGCAGCTCGCCGACGAGCTCGGCAGCGTGCGCGAGATCGTCAGCCGCCTGCTCAAGGGCCTGGCCGAACAAGGCCTGGTAGCCCTGTCCCGGGAGCAGGTGGAGATCCTCGACCCCGCCGGCCTGCGCCGCCTGGCCGGCGCCTGACACCGCCGCCAGCTCTGTAACCAAGGTTACAGACGCCCCCTGGCAGCGGATGCTCCAATACGCCCACCTGAACCAATGTGCCAAGGAGGCGATCATGAAAGCGAACGTGGGCGGTATCGACAAGGTGTTGCGGATTGGCGGCGGCGTGGCCCTGGTGGCCTGGGCAGCCCTGCTGGGCGGCCCCACCTGGGCGTGGATCGGCGTGGTGCCCCTGGCCACCGGCCTGACCGGCTTCTGCCCGGTCTATCCCCTGCTCGGCATGAGCACCTGTCCGATGAAGAAGGACTGATCTCCGCGATCCTTCCCGGACACCTCCCGGCCCGGCCCCTGCAAGGTGCCGGGCCTTTTTCATTGCCGGGCCGCCGCGAGCAGCGCAACGACGGGCGCGGGGGCGCCTGAGCATGCGATCGAGATACACAATTCCACACGCGCAAACAGTTGTGCCATGGGAAATATTAGATACCTTTGTGACAGCCGACTTCTTATCCTCTGCGCTTTCCGTGCCCGCGAGGGCCCAATGCGCAAGAAAGGAAGTTCCATGAAGAAGCTCTCCCTGCTGGCGGTCTCCGCCCTGCTGGCCTGCGGCCAGGCTGCTGCCGATGACATCAAGGCGGACGGCCAGTGGCGTGGCGTGGGTGGCGCAGCCGCTTCGTTCTCCTCCGGCAATGCTCGCAACAGCACCGTGAACATCAATCTGGATGCCGCGCGTATCACCGCCACCGACAAATGGTCAGCGTACGGCCAAGCCCTCTTCGCCCAATCCAAGGACAAGGACGACAACACCAACACCACCGCCAACCTGTGGCGCGCGGGGACCCGTTACGACCACAATCTGAACGCCAACGTGTTCGCCTTCGGTGGGTTGGACCTGGAGCGCGATCAGCTCAAGCACCTCAACCTGCGCGCCGGAGTCAACGGCGGCCTCGGTTACCACCTGATCAAGACGCCCGAAACCACCTGGGATGTGTTCGGCGGTCTGGGCTACAAGGTCGATCGCTATGCCTCCCCCGGCGTGCTCATCGACAACGACCTGCGTCGCACCTACACCACGCCGGAAATGATCCTCGGCGAGGAGTCCACCCACAAGCTGACCGACACCACCAGCTTCAAGCAGCGCCTGGTGGTCTATCCCAACCTGCGTGATACCGGCGAATTCCGCGCCATCTTCGACGCTGGCCTGTCGGTGGCCATGAACAAGACCATGAACCTGACCGTGGGCTTCCAGAACCGCTACGACAGCCTGGCCCAGTCGCCCGCCAAGCAGAACGACACCCTGTTCCTGGCCGGTGTGAACGTGAAGTTCGGCGCCCAGTAAGCTTCGCCGTCGCAGTACCCCAAAGCCGCCGCCGGGCCCTGCCCCGCGGCGGCTTGGTTTTATGGGTTAGCTCCCCTCCACGCTCCAGAAACCCAGCTTGCCCAGGCTTGCCGCCAGGCGCAGGCGGGTGGCGCGCCAGGTGGCCAGGGCGTTGATGCGCTGCTGGGCGGCATCGGCCATGGCGCGCTGGGCCTCCAGCAGCTCCAGGGTGCTGCCGACCCCGGCCTTGTAGCGCCCCTGGGCCACCTCCAGGGATTTGGTGGCATAGCCGAGCAGCTTCTGGGTGCTGTCCAAAGTCTGGGTCTGGGTCTGCAGGGTCTGGTAGGCCTGCCACACCTCCAGCGCCACCTTCTGCTCCACCCCGCGCAGCTCGGCATCGGCCTGCTCGAACTCGGCACGGGCCGCCACCCCCTGGTAGTGGCGGGAGAAGCCGTCGAAGATCGGCACATTGAGCTGCACGCTGACGCTGCGGTCGCTCTGGTCGAGGGCCGGCGTGGCGTTGTCATAGCGCCGGTCGTTGGTGGAGCGGGCGGCATTGAAGCTCACCGAGGGCAGGTAGGCCCGGTCGGCCACGGCGATGCGGGCCTTCGCCGACGCCAGCCGGGCGCGAGCCGAGGCCAGCTCCGGATGGGCCTTCTGGGCCAGTTCCAGCAGTTCGTCCACACCCTTCACAAAGCTCGTATCGGGCAGATGGGCGTCATCGGCATCCACCTTCACCGGCCGCAGGGGCGGCTCGCCGATGCTGACCGCCAGTTGCCCCTGGGCGTTGCGGAGATTGCCCTCGGCCCGCACGCGGGCCAGGATGGCCTGGGCAAAGGCGGTCTGGGTCTGCAGCTTGGAGGTCAGATCCCCCACGCCGGCCGCGTGCCTGGCCTCGGCAGCCAGGAAACTCTGCAGGTTGATGCGCTCCACCTCCTGCGCCACCGCCAGCTCGCCCTGGGCGTTGAGCAGGCCGAAGTAGGCATTGGCCGCATCGAGGAAGATGGTCTGGATGCTCAGGTTCTGGCTGGCGGCTGCGGCCAGCAGGGTCTGGCGGGCGCTATCCACGTTGGCCTCACGCTGGCCGAAGTCGAACAGGTTCCACGCCAGATCCAGCTGGCTGCCCCGGCTGCGGCTGTCGGAGCGGGCAGTGCTGCCGCCCTGGTCCAGGGTCTGGCCAATCCGGCTGCGCGTCAGGCTGCCGTTCAGGGTGGGCAGATAGGCGGCGCGGGCCGCCCCCAGACGCGCTGCGGCCAGGGAGGCGGTGGCCCAGGCCTGGCGCGTGCGCGGGTCCCGGCACAGGGCCCGGCGCACCACCTCCGACAGGCTGATGTCGCCGCCGGCGAAGGGCTCGGGGCAGCGCACCCCGCCGCCCAGCTCCGCATCCAGGGGTAGCTGGCCAGGGGGCGTGAGATCAAGCAGGTCGGCCCGACTGCCCAGGGGATCGAAGGCTGCGGCCGGGCCGCACACCGCCAGCAGGGCGGCCGCTGCGAGCAGGCGCCGCATCAGCCCGCCTCCGCGGTCTGGGCCGTGGCCGCCGCAGCCTGGCGCGCGACCAGCTCGCTCACCGGCATGTCCTCCACCACCTTGCCCCCGTGCAGCATCACCACCCGTTCGGCGCTCAGGATGGTCTCGGGGCGATGGGCGATGATGATGCGAGTCAGGTCGAGGGACTGGATGGCCTGGTTCACGGCCTGCTCGCAGGCCACATCCAGGTGGCTGGTGGCTTCGTCGAGCACCAGGATGCGCGGCTGCTTGTAAAGGGCCCGGGCCAGGAACAGGCGCTGCTTCTGCCCGCCGGAGAGCACCGTGCCCATGTCCCCCACCAGGGTGTGATAGCCCATGGCCATGGCGGCGATCTCCTCGTGGATCTGGGCCAGGCGGGCGCACTCTTCGATGCGGGCCCGGTCAGGCGCCGGGTCGAAGAAGCAGATGTTGTCGGCGATGGAGCCGGCGAACAGGGTGTCGTCCTGCATCACCGTGCCGATCAGCGCCCGGGGTGCTTCGCCACCGCTGCGGCGCAGGCTGGCCTCGCCGATCAGGATGTCTCCCTCCACGGGCGGAAACACCCCGAGGATCAGGTTGATGAGGGTGGTCTTGCCGCAGCCCGAGGGGCCAACGAAAGCCACCGACTGGCCGGGCGGGATCTCCAGGTCGATGCCATCCACCACCCAGGGGTCGGTCTCGGCGTAACGGAAGCGCAGGCCCTGCAGGCGCACCGCCGGCGTGCCCCGGGTGGCGGCGTCCCGGCCAGGGCCGGGAGGGGCATCCTGCTCGGGCTGGGTCAGCACGATGTCGGCCAGGCGCTCGCCCTGCAGGCGGAGCATGCGCAGCTCGAAGAACTTTTCGATCAAGCCCGCCACGCGGCCGTCGAACTGGTCCTTGTAAGCCTTGAAGGCCATCAGCACGCCTACGGTCATCAGGCCGTCGAGGGTCTGTTTGGCCCCCAGCCACAGGATGGCGATGCCCACCAGGCCGAACAGCAGGCCGTTGACCGACTCGAAGGCGATGAACAGGCGCTGGGTGCGCACCCCGGCATTGACCTGCTCGGCCACCAGGCTCACCCAGCCGGAGCGGCGCTCGTTCTGGCGCTGGAACAGCTTGACCGCCTTGATGCCCCGCACGGTCTCGAGAAAGTGGGACTGCTGGCTGGCGTGATGGACGATCTCCTGCTCGGTGGCGAGACGCAGGGGGCGGAACCACAGCGCGCGGATCAGCGCGTAGGTGAGCATCGCGGCGACCGCCATCCAGGCCAGCGCCGGGCTGTAGAGGAACATCATGGCCAGGGTCACGGCCGACATCACCCCATCGATGAGCACCGAGAAGAAGGACGCGGTGAGCTTGCTCTGGATCTCGTCCACCGCCCCGAAGCGCGACACGACGTCGCCCAGGTGACGCTTCTCGAAGTACTGCACCGGCAGACGCAGCAGGTGGGCGAAGACGTTGGTGCGCCACTGCAGGCTGAGGTTGGTGCCGATGTGCAGCAGGATCCACGAGCGCAGGGCGGAGAAGAGCTGCTGGACGATCAGCAGCAGGCCGAAACCCAGGGCCAGGGTGGTGAGCAGGTCCCGGTCGGCGGACACCAGCACGTGGTCGATCACCCACTGCAGGTAGAAGGGGCTGGCCAGGGCGAAGACCTCCAGCGCTGCCGCCAGGATGAGCACCTGGGTGGCGGCGGAGAACAACCCGTCCACGCGGCCGATCAGGTCGCGGAAGCGGATCGCCGGCGGTGGCGCCGACGGCCGGAACTCGGCACTCGGCCACAGCTCCAGCGCCACGCCGGTAAAGCTGCGGGAGATTTCGTCCTGGGCCACCCAGCGGGCACCGCTGGCCGGGTCATGGATGAGGATGCCGCGGCGTGCAACCTTCTTGAGCACCACGAAGTGGTTGAGGTTCCAGTGCAGGATGCACGGCGTGCGCAGTTGCCCGAGATCTTCCAGGTCCAGGCGCAGGGGCCGGCTGGCCAGGCCGAGGGCGTTGGCAATGCCGATCAGCTGGCCCAGGGTGGCGCCGTGCTGGGAGATGGAGAACTGGCGACGCAGCTGGGCCAGGTCGGTGCGGCGCCCGTGGTAGCCGGACACCATGCCCAGACAGGCAAGGCCGCATTCGGTGGCCTCGGTCTGCAGGATGACGGGGAGCGTGCGCCCGAAGGCGGCGGGCAGGCTGGCGATCAGGGACATGGGCTCAGAGCTTCCCGGTGATGCTGATGAGGGGTTCCAGGACCCATTCGTAGAGCTTGCGGCGCTCCTGCATGATGTCGGCCTCGAGCTGCATGCCGACCTGCAGGGGGCGTGCCTCGCCGTAGGCCATGATGGACTGGGCGGCCAGGTCCACGGTGATGCGGTACACCGGCTCGCCGCTGCCGGTGCTGTCCAGCCCGGACAGGCCGAGGGCCGACAGATCCTGGCTCGACAGGGCGACCCGGGCCACCTGGGCCACGCGCCCGGCGGTGTGGCCGAACTTCTGGTAGGGGTAGGCATCGAAACGCACCATCACCGCCTCCCCCTCGCGAACGAAGCCCACCGCCTTGCTCGGCGCAAACAGGTAGGCCTGCAGGCGGGCGCCGGGCGGCACGATGGACACCACCGGGCGGCTGCCATCCACGGTGTGGCCGACCTCGGCCGTCACCGCCGTTGCCACCCCGTCACGGGGCGCCAGCACGTAGATGCGCCGGCGCAGCTCACTCTCGGTGAGCTCCTGGTTGGAGCTGGAAATGTTGCGGCGGATCTCGGCGATCTGCCGGGACTGTTCCAGGGGCATGCGCGACAGCTCGCCACGCAGCAGGGTGAGCTCGCGCTGGCCATTGAGGCGCTCACGCTCCAGAGCCTGGAGGCGGGAACGCTGGTCGATCAGGTCGGCCTCACGCAACTGCACCTGCTCGCCGGCGATGTAGTCCTTCTCCAGCAGGCCCCGGTAGCGTTGCAGGGTGTCCTGGGCCAGGGCCACGCGGCTGCGCTGGCCCTCCAGGGACTGCTCGATCACCCGCAACTCGGCCTCGTAGGCGGCCTGCTTGCGGATCAGGGCGGCGCGCTGCTCCTGCTGCAGGGACTCGGTCCTGCCCAGCTCGCTGCGCAGACTGTCGCGGCGCGCCTCGACCTGCTCGGTGATGCTGGCCAGGCCACCGGGCGCGGCGTCGCTCTTGCGCTCCAGGGACAGCACATACAGCACATCCCCCTCGCGCACGGCCTGGCCCTCCTTGACACGCTTTTCCACCACCACGCCGGACTGGCCCGGATAGACCTTGGACCACCCCCCTGCCGGCAACAGCTGACCGGCCACGGTGGTGCGCTTGGTGTAACTGCCAAAAGCAAAAAAGGCCATCAGCGCCAGGGCTGCCACGGCAGCAATCAAAGCGAAGGCGGAGAAGGAGAGGGGCTGGCTCAGCGCCACCGGCCCGAGCCAGTTGGTGCGCTGGGCATCGAGGGCCTCGGAGCGGAACAGGGAGTCGTCTTTCACGGAGGAAACGGTGGCAGGCCGGGCAAAGTCGCTGGCCGCAGGGTCGCATGCCCGCCCGGCGGCACGCGCTGAACTATTCCCGCAGTTCCGGCGCATCGGCACCTGCAGCGTGAGGAATGTCCCGGCGACTTGATCATCAAATGGCAACGGGCCACCCCTGGGTGGCCCGTCGTGGTCAACCGCTCACCCGCAGGCGGCAGTCATCCCGCATTCACGCCAAGCGTGAATCAGCAGCCGTAGGAGGGCTTGGGAGCCGGCTGGCAGGTCTGGCAGGGGCTCGGGGTGGGAGCCGGCTGACAGGGGGTGGGGGCCGGAGCCGGGGTGTAGCAGGAGCCACGGCCAAACAGGCTGCCCAGCAGGTTCAGCTTGAACGACAGCAGGCCGGACAGAAGGCCGAAGGTGCCGCCGGAAACGTTCTGGACTTCTTGGGAGGAGAGCTCACGAATAGCCATTTTGAAACCTCTTGAGAGTAAGTGAATTTATTTTGATGTCGCGCCACCCGAAACCCGGAATGGGTAAGCAGGCAGCGAAATCACTATAACCTTAAAGAAGCCTTAAATTCGTGAAATACAACATCGCAAATGGCTGCGAAAAACATTTTTACTTATTTTTATTGTTTTTATCAAAATCGTCCATTTTTGCCTCACTCCACACCCCCCGTCCTACCTAGGCGGCCGGAGAAGCCCGCCCGGCAACGTGATTGGCGATACGCACAAAAGTGTCCACACCGAGCTTCTCGCCCCGCAGGCCCGGGTCCAGTTCGAGGGCAGCAAAATCGGACTCGTCGAGAAAATCCCGCAGGGTGTTGCGCAGGGTCTTGCGGCGCTGGCCGAAGGCGGCCGTGACGATGCGCCCGAGCAGGGCATAGTCGGTGGCGGTGCACTCGGCCACCGGGCGCGGCACCATGCGCACGATGCTCGACATCACCTTGGGCGCAGGGCGGAAGGCCCCCGGCGGTACATCGAAGACCCGCCCCATGTTGAAGCGGTACTGGAGCATCACCGACAGGCGCCCGTACTCCTCGGTACCGGGCTCGGCCACCATGCGCATCACCACCTCCTTCTGCAGCATGAAGGTCATGTCCTTCACCTTTTCGGCGTAGTCGGCCAAGTGAAACAGGATGGGGGTGGAGATGTTGTAAGGCAGGTTGCCCACCACCCGCAGGGGTGCGCCGTCGGCCACCAGGCTGCCGAAATCGAACTTCAGCGCATCGCCTTCATGGATGGTCAGCTTGTCGGGAGAATGGGCCTCCTTCAGGCGGGCGATCAGATCCCGGTCGATCTCGACCACGTGCAGATGGGGCAGGCGGGCCATCAGGGGCTCGGTCATGGCCCCCAGGCCGGGGCCGATCTCGACCATGCGATCACCCTCGGCCGGGCGGATGGCCTCGATGATCTTGCGGATGATGTTGGGGTCGGACAGGAAGTTCTGGCCGAAGCGCTTGCGCGCGAGATGGGGTTCGCTCATCCGTTTGTTCCTCAGGCGTTCTTCTTTTCCCAGGCCGCAATCGCCTCCCGGACCCGGGCGACGGCGGCAAAACCGACCCGTTCCCCCTCCAGGATGGCTTCATGGCGCTGCTGGAAGTTGGTGGCGGGCAGGCCCTTCAGCTCGGGTCGGATGACCACGTCGGCCCCGGCCAGCTCATCGCGCCCCAGGGCGCCGCCCATGATGGCGATGGTATCGAGCAACACGTCGAGGCTGCCCTGGTTTTTCTTGCCGCTGGGACGGCCGGAGATATCCACAGCGATGATGATGTCGGCGCCGAGGCCCCGGGCTTCGCGCACCGGAATCGGCGCCACCAGCCCGCCATCGACGTATTCCCGGCCATTGATGGGCACCGGGGGAAACACCCCGGGGATGGACGAGGAAGCGCGCACGGCGGTGCCGGTGTTACCGCGCTGGAAGACGATGGGCTGGCCGCTCTGCAGGTCGGTGGCCACCGCTGCAAAGCGCCGCTTCAGCCCTTCGATGGGCTTGTTGCCCACGTTGCTGTTGATGAAACGTTCCAGGGCTTCGCCCTTGATCACGCCCCGGTCGAAGAAGCTCCAGTCGGTGACGGCGGACTCATCCAGCTGGATGGCCAGCTTCTGCAACTCAAACGGCCCATGCCCGGCGGCATAGAGGGCGCCGACCACCGCCCCGGCGCTGGTGCCGACCACCAGATCCGGCGCCAGGCCGTGGGTCTCGAGCACCTTGATGACGCCGATGTGGGCAAAGCCCCGGGCCGCGCCGCCGCCCAGGGCCAGGGCCACCCGCGGCTTGCGGGCAGCGCGGGGCGCCACCGGCTCGGGCTTGTGGATCAGATCGGCGCAGGCGGAGAGCCCGAGGGCCGCGGCGCTGCCGAGCAGCAGGCGACGACGTCCGTTCATGCCCGCGCCATCCCGATGGCCAGCTCGACGGCGGCGAACAGGCTGCCCGGATCGGCCCGGCCGGTACCGGCCAGATCGAGGGCGGTGCCGTGATCCACGGAGGTGCGGATGATGGGCAGCCCCAGGGTGACATTGACGCCGCCCCCGAAGCTGGCGTGCTTCAGCACCGGCAGGCCTTGGTCGTGGAACATGGCCAGCACCGCATCGCCCTGGCCCAGGGTATGCGGCACGAACAGGGTGTCGGCCGGCAGCGGGCCGCGCAGGTCCATGCCCTCGGTGCGCAAGGCTTCCAGCACCGGGGTGATCACCTCAATCTCCTCCCGCCCCATGTGGCCGCCCTCCCCCGCGTGGGGGTTGAGGCCCGCCACCAGGATGCGCGGCGCGGCAAGGCCGAAGCGGGTGCGCAGGTCGGTGTGCAGGATGCGCAGGGTGTCCGTGAGCAAGGGGCGGGTGATGGCCGCCGAGACATCCTTGAGGGGCAGGTGGGTGGTGGCCAGGGCCACGCGCATGCCCCCGCCCACCAGCATCATCACCACCAGGGGCGTGGCGGTGGCTTCGGCCAGGTACTCGGTATGCCCCGAAAACGGTACGCCCGCATCACAGATGATGCCCTTGTGCACCGGCGCGGTGACCATGCCGGCGAACTCCCCGGACTTGCAGCCGGCGATGGCCCGGTCGAGCACGTCGAGCACGTAGCGGGCATTGGCCGCATCCAGCAGCCCGGGTGTGACGGGGCGGGCCAGGGGCAGGTGGAGGACCTCGAGGCTGCCGGGCCGGGGCGTGTTGCCGGCGGCGTAGTCGAGGATGTCGACGGAGGGTTCGACCGCGTGGATGCGGGCGGCGATCATGTTGCGGTCACCCAGGACGACCAGGCGCGCAGGGCATTCGAAGCGCGGCAGGGCCGCGCACAGATCGGGGCCGATGCCGGCGGGCTCACCGCTGGTAATGGCGAGGACGGGAAGCGGGGAGGACATGGCGGGGGAAATGCAGGAAGGGAACGGCAGGAGAGGGACAGGACGGCTGCGGGGGCCGGCGCGGTGGAAGGCGTTCCACTGCGCCGGCAGCCGGATCAGCGGTCTTCGGTGCGGTATTCCACGTAGGCCCGGTCACGCAGCTGGCGCAGCCAGTCCTGGTAGGCCTCGTCGGACTTGCGCTCACGCAGGGCATTGCGGGCGGCGCCGCGCTTGCGCTCGTCGGAGACATCCTGGACGCGGCGGTCTTCGACCTGGATCAGGTGCCAGCCAAAGGGCGACTGGATGGGCTGGCTGAGCTCGCCGGGCTTGAGGGCGTCCATGGCCTGTTCGAACTCGGGCACGGTATCGCCCGGGTAGATCCAGCCCAGATCGCCGCCCTTCGAGGCGGACAGGTCGGCGGAGTGGATGCGGGCCAGATCGGCAAAGCTGGCGCCCCCCTGGACGACCCGCTCGCGCAGGTCGGTGAGGCGGCGACGGGCATCTGCGTCGGTGAGCACTTCGCTGGTCTTGATCAGGATGTGGCGGGCACGGGTCTGCTGGACCTGGGCCGGCACCCCGGCCTGGCTGCCGCCCTTGCGGTCGATCACGCGGACGATGTGGAAACCGGCGGCGCTGCGCAGGATGGCGGTGGTCTCACCCGGCTTGAGGCTGGCGACGGCTTCGGCAAACAGGCCCGGCAGACGCTCGGCGCTGCGCCAGCCCAGGTTGCCGCCGGTCAGGGCGTCGGGGGCGTCGGAGTAGCTGGCGGCCAGCTTGTCGAAGGGTTCGCCGCGCCCGATGCGGGCCGCCACGTCTTCAGCCTTGGCGCGCAGGCGGGCCAGCTGTTCGGGGGTTGCCCCCTCCGGCGCCCGGAAGAGGATGTGGGAGAGGTTGTATTCCTCCTGCCCCGCGGTGTTCTCCGGGTGGGCCAGGAAGTTGCTGACCTCGGCATCCGATACCACGATGCGGGATTCCACCTCACGCTCGCGCACCCGGGTGAGAAGCATCTCGTTGCGCACTTCCTCGCGGAAGCGCTCCCAGGAGAGGCCGTCCTTCTCGAGGGCCTTGCGAAACTCGGTCATGGACAGGCGATTGCTGTCGGCAATGCGCCCGACGGCCCGGTCGAGGGTCACGTCGTCGATGCGCAGGGAGGTTTCGGCGGCCAGCTGCAGTTGCAGGCGCTCGATGATCTGGCGCTCCAGCACCTGCTTCTCGAGCACGTCGGCAGCGGGCAGGGGCGTGCCCTGACGGCTGAGCTGGCGGGTCACCTGGGCGACGCGCATGCGCAGGTCGGCAAGGGTGATGACTTCGCTGTTCACGACCGCCACGATGCGATCCACTTCGACCGGCCCATTGGCGGCGAAGGTGGTACTGGCGAACAGGCTGGCGGCAAGCAGGGAGACGATGAGTTTCATGGGTCGGAGGGCGCTTTCAGAAGTCGTCGTCGCTGGAGAAGGGGTTGGAGCCATCGTTGATGCGGTTGTAGCCCGGCACGCTGCGGCGCAGGACGTTGAGCGGGCTGGAGCCGAGACTGCCGGCGCCATTGAATTCGAGCTGGAAGAAGAAGGCGCGGGTCACGTCGGTGGCACTAGTGGTCAGATGCTGCACCACGCCGCGGAACACCCAGCAGCCGGCGTTGTACTCGACCCCGGCGATGCCCTGGGTCAGGCGGTGGTCACGCAGGTTGCGGTTGTAGCGGCCCACACCATACCAGTTGCCCCACAGGGGCCATTGCCCGGTCAGGTCGATGTCCCGGAAACCGTTGGGATTGGCCGGGTCGGTGGAGTAGTTGCGCCGGTAGCGCCAGCTCACTCCCACGGTGCGGGCGTAGCCGGGCTGGAAGCGGAAGCCGAAGTTGAAGCGTTCGGTCCAGTTGTCCCGGGGGTTGTACTGCCAGGCGGTGTCGAGGGTGGTCTTGGGCGCCAGATTGATGCCGAAGGCAGCCAGCAGGTCGGCCTGCTTGCCGGTGCGGGCCGGGGTGTCCTTGTTGAGGGTGACGCGCTGGTCCACCAGGTAGTAGCGCTGGCCCAGGGCGGCACGCACGGTCTCGGCACCGGTGGTCGGGTCGATCAGGCGGCTCTGCACGGCCGTGGTGATCTGGTTGGCGTTGGAGATGCGGTCGCCACCGGTGTAGACGTTCTCGGCGAAGATCTGCGCGAAGTTGAAGTCGTAGAAGCCGGTGTCGAAGTTGGGGATGTTCGACTGGTCCCGGTAGGGGACGTAGAGGTAATAGACGCGCGGCTCGAGGGTCTGCACGAAATCCCGCCCGCCGAAGCTGGCCTCCCGCTCGAAGGTCACGCCGCTATCCACGGACAGGATGGGCAGGGTGCGGGTGGTGGAGTTGTCGCCGGTGCTGACGCGGCGATCCAGCTCGTAGCGGGTGGTGTGCACGCCGATCTTCGGCGTGAAGTGGAAGGCGGCCGTCTGCAGGGGCAGGGACAGCTGGGGGTAGAAGGTCAGGCGGCGCCCTTCATCCTGGGTCGGATGGCTGAAGGCAACGAACTCGCTGGCCAGCTGGAAGGTGGTGCCACCGGGCAGCTCGGGGCGATTGGCGGTGAGCGTCAGCTGGGGCAGGCGCTTGTACGGAATGCTCACCGGCGCGGCACCGGTCTTGGGATCGTCCAGGGTCTGGAAGCCCTGCAGCAGGCCGGTGGCAGACCACCAGCCCCCGCCGGCATAGGTCACCGACCCCTGGCGCAGCAGGTTGACCTGGGAGGTCAGGGCCAGGCGCGTGCTCAGGTCGATGAAGTAGCGCGGATCGGAAACACCGTTGACGTTGAGGTTGCTGGTCCAGCCGCCACCGAAATTGTGGTCGTGACGCACCGAGCCCACGTAGCGGCTGCGCCCCTCCACCTGATCCTGGGGCATGTATTCCAGGTAGGTGATGCCGCGGAAGTTGGGGTTGATGTAGCGCGCCTCGTTGCGGAACTGCAGGCCCCGACGCCCCATCAGGCGGGTGGTCAGGGTGTCGTCGTAGTTGGGCGCGAGGTTGAAGTAGTAAGGCAGCGTCAGGTCGAAACCGACCTTGTTGGAGGTGCCGAAAGTGGGCGACAGCAGACCGGACTTGCGGCTCTCGCCGAGGGGGAAGTCGGCCCACGGCAGGTAGGCCACGGGCAGGCCCTTGAACCACAGCGTGCCATGGCGTGCCTCGCCGACCTCGGAGTCATAGTCGAGGTCGAGCTCCTTGGCCTGCAGGTACCAGTCGGGCCGGGCGGGCTTGCAGCTGGTCCAGGAGGCGTTGGAGAAACGGAACTGGTTTTCGCCCTCCAGCACCAGGGAGTCGGCCGAGCCGTGGCCGCTGATGGGCTGCTGGCTGGCCGGCAGGGCCTGGCCGGGGAGCAGCGGGGCCTGCCCCGGGCGCGGCCCGCGCGCCGGCCGGCTGATGGAATAGCTGGGCGAATCGAAGACGCCGGTCTGCTCCTGCACCTTGATGCGGGCGTGGGGGCCGGTCATCTCGTCCGTCCCGCGGAGCACCCGCACATTGCCGGTGGCCTCCACTTCGTCGGTGAGCTCGAAATACTGCAGACGGTCGGCATCGACCCGGGTGGCATCACGCAGCAGCGTGGCGCTGCCTTCGGCCACGGCGTCGACATCCTGGTGGCCAGTCACCCGGTCGGCGCTGATGCGGGTGGAGCCGGGGCTGGTCAAGGGGGCCGGCGCAGCGGCGGACTTGCGCCCCGGAGCCGCGGCGGGAGCCGACCTGGCCGGCGCCGGTGCGGGGCGGGCCGCGGCGGGGGCCGCCGATGGCGCACTGACGGCGCGGGGGGCCGGGCGGGCTGCCGCCGGCTTGCCGAGCAGGGCCGGAGACACCACGAAGGGCGGGAGATCTTCCGCGCCGGCGCGCCCCCACAGGGCGAACAGGGCAATCGACAGGAAGCGCAACTGGGTGTGAGGTTTCATCCCGGGGCAGGAACCAGCCGGCGAGCCGACCGCATGGTTTGATAAACTGCGCGATTTTACACGAACGCATCTCAGACTCCCGTGGAACGACGCCAACAACTCCAGTCCTGGATCGCCGCCGAATTTCCCGGCCGCCCCTTCGAACTCGCCCCGGCCAGCGCCGACGCCAGCTTCCGGCGCTACTTCCGGCTTACATTTGCTGACGATCCGGTTTCCCTGATCGTCATGGACGCGCCCCCGAGCCACGAAGACTGCCGCCCCTACGTCAAGGTGGCCGAACTCTTCGGCGCCACCGGCGTGCATGTTCCGAAAATCATCCGGCAGAACCTGGAGCAGGGCTTCCTGCTGCTCTCCGACCTTGGCAGCAGCACCTATCTGGATGCCCTGACCAAGGACAACGCCCACAACCTCTACGCCGAAGCCCTTGGCGCGCTGATGAGCATCCAGGCGGGGAGCCAGCCCGGCGTGCTGCCCGAGTACGATCGCGAGCTGCTGATGCGCGAGCTGGAGCTGTTCCCGGTGTGGTACGTGAGCCGCCACAAGGGCGTGACCCTCACCGACAAGCAGACCACCCAGCTCTACGAGGTCTTCGACCGCATCGTCGACGTGAACCTGGCCGAGCCCAAGGTCTATGTGCATCGCGACTACCACAGCCGCAACCTGATGGTGTCCGCCCCCAACCCGGGCGTGCTCGATTTCCAGGACGCGGTCTACGGCCCGATGACCTACGACCTGGCCTCCCTGCTGAAGGACGCATACATCCACTGGGAAGAAGACTTCACCCTCGACCTGCTGGCCCGCTACTGGGAGACCGCCCGGGCCCTCGGCCTGCCGGTACGCGAGGACTTCGCCGAGTTCCACCGGGACTACGAGTGGATGGGCGTGCAGCGCCACATCAAGGTGCTGGGCATCTTTGCCCGCCTCTACCACCGGGACGGCAAGGACGGCTACCTGAAGGACATGCCGCTGGTGCTGCACTACCTGCGCAAGGCCTGCGAGCGCTATGGTGAATTGCGGCCGCTGCTGCGCATCCTCGAGCAGACCGACCCGACCATCACCGAAGTCGGCTACTCCTTCTGAGCCCGCGACCATGAAAGCGATGATCCTTGCCGCCGGCCGCGGCGAACGCATGCGCCCCCTCACCGACACCTGCCCCAAGCCCCTGCTGGAGGCCGGCGGCAAGCCGCTGATCGTGTGGCACATCGAGCGCCTGGCCGCGGCGGGCATCGTCGATCTGGTCATCAACCACGCCCACCTGGGCCGGATGATCGAGGACGCGCTGGGAGACGGCGCCCGCTTCGGCGTGCGCATCCGTTACTCCCCCGAAGGCAGCGCCCTCGAGACCGCCGGCGGCATCGCCCGCGCCCTGCCCCTGCTGGGCGACGCACCCTTCCTGGTGGTCAATGGCGACGTCTTCTGCGACGCCGACTTCGCCGGCCTGCGCCGCGCCGCCGACGAGCTCAACCCGGTGCGCTGCGCCCACCTGCTGCTGGTGCCCAACCCGGCCCACAACCCGGACGGTGACTTCGGCCTGACACCCGACGGCCAGGTCCGCGAAGACGAAGGGGAGCGCCTGACCTTCTCGGGCCTGGGCGCCTACCACCCCGCCCTGTTTGCCGGCGTTTCCCCCGATGCCCCGGCCAAGCTCGCGCCCCTGCTGCGCGCCGCCATGGCCCGCAACCGGGTCACCGGCGCCCGTCTGTTCGGCCGCTGGGTGGACGTGGGCACCCCCGAGCGCCTGCACGAACTCGACGCAAGCCTGCGCGCCCCCTGATCGGGCAACATTCCAGCACCGCTGCGGTCCATCCCCCATACAGCCACCGGACACCTCCATGCCCCTCGACATCGCCCCCTTCCAGGCCCGCCGCACCCGCTTGCTCGCCACCATGCAGGCCGCAGGCGGCGGCGTCGCCATCATCCCCACCGCGCCGGAGCAACTACGCAACCGCGACACCCACTACGGCTACCGCTTCGACAGCTACTTCTACTACCTCAGCGGCTTCCGTGAGCCCGAGGCGGTGCTGGTGCTAGTGGCTGGCGACACCCCGCGCAGCCTGCTGTTCTGCCGCAGCAAGGACATGGAACGGGAGATCTGGGACGGCTACCGCTTCGGCCCCGAGGCCGCCCGGGAAACCTTCGGCTTCGACGAGGCCCACCCCATCACCGAGCTGGACACCCAGCTGGGCATCCTGCTGGCCAACCAGCCCGCCATCTTCCACTCCATGGGCTACGAGCCGACCTGGGACACCCGCGTCACCGACGCCCTCAACCGGGTACGCGCCCAGGCCCGCACCGGCTGCGTGGCCCCGGCCCAGATCCGCGACGTGCGCAGCCTGATCGACGAGATGCGCCTGATCAAGGATGCCAGCGAGTTGGCCACCATGCGCCAGGCCGCCCGCATCTCTGGCGGCGCCCACCGCCGCGCCATGCAGGCCACCCGCCCCGGTGCCCACGAATACGAGATCGAGGCCGAGCTGATCCACGAATTCCGCCGCCACGGCAGCCAGGCCCCGGCCTACGGCTCCATCGTGGCCGGCGGCGCCAACGCCTGCGTGCTGCATTACGTAGAAAACGACGGCCTGCTCAAGGACGGTGACCTGCTGCTCATCGACGCCGGTTGCGAGCTCGACGGCTACGCCTCCGACATCACCCGGACCTTCCCGGTGAACGGCCGCTTCAGCGGCCCCCAGAAAGCCGCCTACGAACTGGTGCTGGCGGCCCAGGCCGCGGCCATTGCCGCCACCCGCCCCGGCGCCGGCTGGAACGAACCCCACGACGCTGCCACCCGGGTGCTGGCCCAGGGCTTCATCGACCTGGGGCTGCTGCAGGGCAGCCTCGACGGCGTGCTCGAATCCGGCAGCTACCGCCAGTTCTACATGCACCGCACCGGCCACTGGCTGGGCCTCGACGTGCATGACGCGGGCGAATACAAGCTCGCCGGCGAATGGCGGCCGCTGGTGCCGGGCAACGTGCTCACCGTCGAACCCGGCTGTTACATCCGCCCCGCCGACGGCGTGCCCGAGGCCTTCTGGAACATCGGCATCCGCATCGAGGACGATGCCCTGGTCACCGACACGGGCTGCGACATCCTCACCATCGACACCCCCAAGAGCGTCGCCGACATCGAAGCCCTGATGGCCGCGGCGGCCTGACCCCCAGCCCGGAACCCAAGCGCATGAAACGCCACGATCTCGCCATCATCGGCGCCGGCCCGGTGGGCATGACCCTCGCCCTCGCCCTCAAGGACGCCGGCCTCGACCTGGTACTGGTGGACGCCCGCCCCCGCGGCGCAGCGCGCCACGACCCGCGCATCCTGGCCCTGTCCCACGGCACCCGCCTGACCCTGGAGCGCCTGGGCATCTGGTCGCAGCTGCCGGCCACACCCATCGAGAGCATCCATGTATCGCATCAGGGCGGCCTCGGCCGCACCGTGCTGCAGGCTTCCGAATACGGCCAGCCGGCCCTCGGCTACGTGGCCGGCGCCGGTGATCTGGCAGCAGCCCTGGATGACGCCCTGGCCGCCGCCGGCATTCCGATCGTGGACAAGGCCACCGTCACCGGCCTGGCCGCCGGCACCGACGACGTGATCATCAGCCTTGCCGACGCCCCGCCCCTGTCGGCCCGCCTGGCCGCCTGTGCCGAGGGCAGCATCCAGGGGGCCGACGACAGCGCCCTGGTGGAGCGGGACTACGACCAGCACGCCGTGATCTCCGTCGTCACCCCGGCCGAAGGCCATGGCAACCGCGCCTGGGAGCGCTTCACCCCCCAGGGCCCCCTGGCCGTACTGCCCTG
The DNA here is from genome assembly GCF_023150065.1 of Zoogloea sp. Classification (GTDB taxonomy): domain Bacteria; phylum Pseudomonadota; class Gammaproteobacteria; order Burkholderiales; family Rhodocyclaceae; genus Zoogloea. The sequence continues at coordinate 617,180 of NZ_JAKLLN010000001.1, read as the reverse complement.
CGGAAACGACTGCGCCATCGTCCACACCGCCGCCCCGGCCGAGGCCGACGCCCTGATGGCCCTCGACGACGACGCCTACCTGGCCCGCCTGCAGGCCCACTTCGGCACCCGCCTGCGCTTCGCCAGCGTGGGGCCCCGCGCCCGCTACCCCCTGCTGCTGCGCTACCGGCCCGACCCGACAGGCCAGCGCACGGTATGGCTGGGCAACGCCGCCCAGACCCTGCACCCCGTCGCCGGCCAGGGCTACAACCTGGCCCTGCGCGACGTATGGGCCTGCGCCCAGATCCTGCTGCGGGCCGGCGGCGACCCCGGCGCGGCCGGCAACCTGGCCGCCTACGCCCGCGAGCGCCGCCTCGACCGCCAGGGCACGATCCGCTTCACCGACGGCCTGGTGCGTCTTTTCAGCACGGCCGCCGCACCGCTGCGGCATGCCCGCGGGGCGGGCCTCTTCGCCCTCGACCTGCTGCCGCCCGCCCGCCATTTCGTGGCCAAACGCATGATGTTCGGCGCCCGCGCCTGGCCCTGAACCCGGCTCGCTGCCCCAGCGTGAAAATGCCCGTCGCCGCGGCGCAGCAAACGCCGTAGAATCCGCAGCCTGCGCGCCGCCCGGCGCCCCGCCGCCCACGGGACCAGCACCATGGCCGAAGCCGACGATCTCCAGCAACACGACGACCTCGACATTCACCTGCGCGAGGTGCAGCACCTGCTCGCCCGCCACAAGCTGGTGGAAGATCTCGTCCATCGCCAGGACATGCCCAAGCACGACCTGGTGGAAAGCCTGGTACACAAGCAGCACATCCACGAGCTGACCCACAAGCTCGAGAGCCTGCACTCGGCCGACGTTGCCCACATCCTCGAAGCCCTGCCCCTCGACGCACGCCTGTTCGTCTGGGATCTGGTCAAGGCCGAGCGGGACGGCGAGATCCTGCTGGAAGTCTCCGACGCGGTGCGGGAATCCCTCATCGAGTCCATGGACCCGGCGTCGCTGCGGGCCGCGGCCGAGCAGCTCGACGCCGACGAGCTCGCCGACCTGGCCCCCGACCTGCCCCGGGAGGTGATGGAGGCGGTTTACCAGGGTCTGGACCCGGAAGAGCGCGAGCAGCTGCGCGCCGCCATGTCCTACCCCGAAGACTCCGTCGGCGCCCTGATGGATTTCGAGATGGTCACCGTGCGCGAGGACGTGACCCTGGAGGTGGTGCTGCGCTACCTGCGCCGCTTCGACGACCTCCCCGACCACACTGACCAGCTCTTCGTGGTGGATCGGGACGAGCACCTGCGCGGCGTGCTGCCCATCGACCGGCTGCTCATCAACGACCCGGAAACCGAGGTGAGCGAGATCATGCTCACCGACACCCTGACCCTCGAGCCCTCGGACGAAGCCGAAACCGCCGCCCAGGCCTTCGAGCGCTACGACCTGGTGTCGGCGCCGGTGGTGGACTATCACCGCAAGCTGGTCGGCCGGGTGACGGTGGCCACGGTGGTGGACTTCATCCGCGAGGAAACCGAGAACGAGCTGCTCAATCAGGCCGGTCTGCGGGAAGGGGAAGACATCTTCGCCCCGGTGTGGGACTCGGTGAAGAACCGCTGGGCCTGGCTGGCCGTCAATCTGGTCACTGCCTTCATCGCCAGCCGGGTGATCGGCGCCTTTGAAGGCTCCATCGAAAAGCTGGTCGCCCTGGCGGCACTGATGCCCATCGTGGCCGGCATCGGCGGCAACTCGGGCAACCAGACCATCACCATGATCGTGCGCGGCATCGCCATGGGCCAGGTCCAGGACGACGCCCTCAGCCGCCTCCTGAAAAAGGAGATGGGCGTGGCCCTGATCAACGGCATCGTCTGGGGCGGCCTGCTCGGGGTGCTGTCGTGGATACTCTACGGCAGCGGCAAGCTCGGCGCGGTGATGACCGCCGCCATGACCCTCAACCTGCTGGTGGCGGCTTTCGTGGGGGTCATGGCCCCCATGATCCGCAACCGCCTGGGGCAGGACCCGGCGGTCGGCTCCAGCGTGATCATCACCGCCGTCACCGACTCGGGGGGCTTCTTCATCTTTCTGGGGCTGGCGACGATCTTCCTGATGTAGGCCCGCCGCCGCCCCCTTGCATCAGCCCCGGTTGGCAGCGAACCAGGCATCCGCCGCAGCGATGGTGGAGTCGATGTCGGCCTCGGAGTGGGCCGCCGAGACGAAGCCAGCTTCGAAGGCCGACGGAGCAAAGTAATGCCCGGCGTCCAGCATGGCGTGGAAGAAGCGGTTGAAGCTGTCCTTGTCGGAGGCCATCACGTCGGCGTAGCTGGCGGGCACACCGGCCGCAAAGTAGAGCCCGAACATGCCCCCCACCGAATCCGCCACAAAGCGCACGCCGTGCTTCGCTGCGGCAGCATTGAGGCCCGTCACGAGGCGTTCGGTACGGGCGGTGAGCACTTCATAAAAGCCCGGACGGGCGATCTGGTTGAGGCTGGCCAGCCCTGCCGCCACCGCCACCGGGCTGCCGGACAGGGTGCCGGCCTGATAGACGCCGCCGAGGGGGGCGATCTTCTGCATGATGTCACGGCGGCCACCAAAGGCCCCGACGGGCATGCCGCCGCCGATCACCTTGCCCAGGGTGGTCAGGTCGGGGGTGATGCCGAACAGACCCTGCACACCCCGCGGCCCCACCCGGAAGCCGGTCATCACCTCATCAAAGATCAGCACGGCGCCATGCTCGGTACACAGGCGGCGCAGCAGGTGCATGAACTCGGCCGACGGCTTGACCAAGTTCATGTTGCCGGCGACGGGTTCGATGATCACGCAGGCAATCTCGGCCCCCCGGGCCTTGAAGGTTTCCTCGAGCTGAGCCGGGTTGTTGTAGTCCAGCACCACGGTGTGCTTGGCGAAATCTTCCGGCACCCCGGCCGACGAAGGATTGCCGAAGGTGAGCAGGCCGGAGCCGGCCTTGACCAGCAGGCTGTCTGCGTGGCCGTGGTAGCAACCCTCGAACTTGACGATGGCGTCACGGCCGGTGAAACCCCGGGCCAGGCGGATGGCGCTCATGGTGGCCTCGGTGCCGCTGGACACCAGGCGCACCATTTCCAGGCTGGGCAGCAGCTCGCACAGGCGCTCGGCCATGTCGATCTCGCGCTCGGTGGGGGCACCAAACGACAAGCCCTCCAGGGCCGCCTCACGCACCGCCTCGACCACCACCGGGTCGGCATGGCCGAGGATCGCCGGCCCCCAGGAGCCCACGTAGTCCAGATATTCCTTGCCATCCGCATCCCACACCCGGGCGCCCAGGGCCTTCTTGAGGAAGCGCGGCGTGCCGCCCACCGAGCGGAAGGCCCGGACCGGCGAATTGACGCCGCCGGGGATGGTGCGCTGGGCGCGGGCAAAGAGTTCTTCGTTGCGACTGGTCATGCGGGAGCTTCCTGAGAGGTCAATCGAACAGCCCGACATAGGCTGCCGCACGGGCAGCCGGGTCGGGCGCTGAAAACACGTCACTGATCACGGCAGGCAGATCGGCACCCGCAGCAATCAGCAACGGGGCGTTGTCGAGGGTGATGCCGCCGATGGCCGCCACCGGCAAACCGAACTCGGCCTTGGCGCGGGTCAGCATTTCAAGGGGGGCGGGGGGCGCCAGGGGCTTGGTGGACGAGGGGAACATGGCCCCGAAGGCCAGGTAATCCACCCCCGCAGCGGCGGCGGCGGCGGCCCGCCACCACTCCCCGTAGCAGCTCGCGCCGAGGATGCGGGCGGTGCCCAGGGCCTGCCGGGCGGCGGCCAGATCCCCATCATCCCGGCCCAGGTGGGCACCGTCGGCGTCGATCTCCAGGGCCAGGGCCAGGTCGTCGTTGATCACCAGGGGGATACCGGACTCCCGGCACAGGGCCAGCAACCCGGCAGCCTGCCGGCGGCGCAGGCCGGCATCGGTCAGCTTGCTGCGATACTGGACGATGGCCGGACGGGCCGGCAGCACCCGGGCCACCGCGGCCAGCAGCGCCTCAGTGTCAGCCTGGTCCGGCGTCACGATATACAAACCACGCAGCTTCATGAGTCGGTGTCCGTTTCGGTTGGCGGGCGGGCCCAGAAGAAGCGGTTGGGAATATGCTGGCCCATTCCGGGCCGGAAGGCGTGAGCAAGGGCGTGCCAGGTGAAATCCTGGGCCTCGTAGACCGCCTGGGGCATGTCGAGGCCGTGGGCCAGCGCCGCCGCCACCGCCGAGGCCAGCGTGCATCCGGAGCCGTGGTAGCTGCCGCCGAGGCGCTCCCAGGTATCCGCGCGCACCACTCCGCCGCTACCGTACAGGGTGTTGACCACCTGCGGTGTCTGGGCGTGGGAGCCGGTGATGAGCACGTACTCGCAGCCCATTTCCATCAGCACGGCCGCGCAGTCCGACTGGGTGCGGCCTTCGGGATCGTCCCGTACCCCCGCACGGCAGGCGGCCAGCCGGCGGGCCTCCATGGTGTTCGGGGTGATCACCGTCGCCTGGGGCACGATGAGCTCGCAGAGCAGGTCGAGCATCGCATCCGAGGCCAGCTCGTCACCGCGACCCGACGCCACCACCGGGTCGACGATGACCGGGATGTGCGGATAGTCGGCGATGATCTCGGCGATCGCCGCGATGTTGTCGGCACTGCCCAGCACACCGAGCTTGAAGGCCTGGACCGGCATGTCTTCGAGGACGGCGCGGGCCTGCTCGGCGACAAAATCGGCATCGATCGGCAGGACGTCCTCGACGCCGGCCGTATCCTGGACGGTGAGCGCGGTGATGACGGTAAGGGCATGGCAACCCATGCCTGCCAACGTCATAATGTCGGCCTGGATGCCGGCGCCACCAGTGGGGTCGGCTGCGGCGAAAACAAGAACCAGCGGGGGGTTGGGATCGTTGCGGTTTATAGTCATTAGGAAAGCCGAGGACGCACAAATTTAACTGCGACTGCGCTACCATTCACGATCCAGAAGATTCTAGCCGAAATCATCGCAACGCACCCCCATGGCAAATCCCCAATACCGGACCTGGATGTGTCTGATCTGCGGTTATATCTACGACGAAGAAACCGGCTCCCCTGAAGAGGGCATCGCCCCGGGCACCCGCTGGGAGGACATCCCCCCCAACTGGACCTGCCCCGAATGCGGCGCGCGCAAGGACGACTTCGAAATGGTCGCGATCTGAAGGCCGGCCGTCGACACCGCAGCCCAGGCACCACAACAATGCACGTCCGCAACGACATCGGCACGGACCCCGGAGGACCAAGGTGAATCTCAGCGGAATCAAGGTCATGGTCATCGATGACAGCAACACCATCCGCCGCAGTGCCGAGATCTTTCTCGCCCAGGCCGGATGCCAGGTGGTGCTGGCGGAGGACGGCTTCGACGCCCTCTCCAAGATCGCCGACCACGCTCCCGACCTGATCTTTGTCGACATCATGATGCCGCGCCTCGACGGCTATCAGACCTGTGCGTTGATCAAGAAGAACGCCCGACTCAAGTCCACTCCCGTCATCATGCTGTCCTCCAAGGACGGCCTGTTCGACCGGGCGCGTGGCCGCCTTGCCGGTTCGGACGAATACCTCACCAAGCCCTTCACGAAGGAAAGCCTGCTGCGCTCCGTGGCCTGCCACACCGGCGCCCCGCGCCAGGCCGCCGCCAACGACTGACCTCCCAGAGACGCGTCTCCATGCCGATCAAGAAAATCCTCGTCGTCGACGACTCCCCGACCGAACGCCTCGCCCTCTCGGAAATGCTGGTGAAGAGCGGCTACCAGGTCGTCACCGCCGAGAGCGGCGACGAAGCCGTGGTCAAGAGCAAGACGGAGCAGCCCGACCTGATCCTGATGGACGTGGTCATGCCCGGCACCAACGGCTACCAGGCCACCCGCACCATCGTCCGCGACGAGGTCACGCGCAACATCCCGGTCATCATCTGCACCAGCAAGGGGCTCGAGACCGACAAGATCTGGGGCATGCGCCAGGGCGCCTTCGACTACATGGTCAAGCCCCTTGATCACGCCGTGCTGCTCGAGAAGATCCGGGCGTTCAGCTAGGGCGGAAGAGCATGGCAAAGCGGATCAGTCTCCACGAATTCCAGGCCGGGCTGGCCCGGCGCCTCGCTGAAGCTCGGGACACCCGCGCCTCAGCCTTCCTGGGCGTGCAAGCCGGCAAGCGTCACTGGCTGGTCGACCTGACCGAGGCGGGCGAAATCCTGGCGGTTCCTCCGCTGGCCCCCGTCCCCCTCAGCGAGCACTGGTTCCGCGGCCTTGCCAGTGTGCGTGGCAACCTTTTCGGCGTGGTCGATTTTGCCGCCTTCCACGGCGACCAGGCCATTGCGCCGGCCGGGCACGCCCGCCTACTGCTGGTCGGCGTACGCCACAACCTCAACTGTGCCCTGCTCGTGACCCGCGCCCTGGGTCTGCGCTCCCTCGAGGATTTCGAGCTCCTGCCCTCGTCCCCCGACGCAGACCAACCCTGGATCGGTGACCAGCTCCGGGATGCCCGGGGTACCGCCTGGACGCGCCTGAAGGTGGCCGATCTGCTGAACAACTCGCGTTTTCTGGACGCAGCACAACAATCATGATCATGAAAATCCATTCGGGAGGAGCAGCGGGCCCCGCCCGCTGAAGAGGAACAACATGGCATTCAAGTTACCGGGTCTGTCGCGCGACGGCAGCAAACCAGCATCCACCAACGTGGACACGATCCTTGAATCCGGCGAGGTGGCTCAGACCACAGCTCCCCTGCCCTTCCTGGCCGGCAAGAGTGCCGCGGATCAGTTGCGCATACTTCGCATCCCCTTCCTGATCTTCGCCGCCCTGACCATCGGCTTCGTGCTCTACCAGATCCGTGTGAGCAGCTTCGGCACGGCCTACGTCACGGCTGCCGGGCAGATGCGCACCCTCTCCCAGCAGCTCGCCAAGGCCAGCCAGCTGGCCCTGCAGGGCGACGCCGCCGCCTTCAACGAGCTCAAGGGCAGCCGCGAGCAGTTCAATACGCTGCTGGGCGCAGTCACCAATGGCGGTGACGTGGACGGCACCGCCGTTCCCGGTGGCAGCAGCGCCGTCGCAGACGAACTCGCCGTGGTCACCGAGCTGTGGCAGAAGACCGACAAGGACGCCGCCAACCTGATCGAGCAGGAAAAGAACCTGGCCAGTCTCGGCAAGGCCGTGAGCACCATCAACACCAAGAATCCACAGCTGCTCGAGCTGTCCGAGCAGGTCGCCGCCCTGAAGCTGCAGGGGGGCGCTTCGGCCCGCGAGATCGCCGTGGCCAACCAGGTGGTGATGCTGACCCAGCGCATCGCCAAGAACGCCAACGCACTGCTGGTGGCCAACGCCATCGACCCGGAAGTCGCCTTCCTGCTCGGCAAGGACACCAACACCTTCCGCGACCTGATCGAACAGCTCCAGAAGATGACCTCCGATGGCAGCGATGCCAAGGGCAAGCTGGCCGAACTGGAGAACGTCGGCAAGGACAACCTCGCCTCCGTCACCGCAATCCTGGGCAGCATCCAGCGCCTGGTGCAGGCCAAGCAGGCCGGCAGCCAGATCTTCCAGAACTCCGGCCCCCTGCTCGAAAAGACCTCCGCCCTGGCCGAAGGCTACACCCGCGCCTACACCGGCTTCTTCACCTGGGTCAGCCTGGCCATCGTGCTGTGCGCCCTGGCCACCGTGGTCTGTCTGGTGCTGATGGCCAAGACCTACAACGACGACATCGCCCGCCGCCGCCTTGCGGCCGAACGCCTCAAGGAAGCCGCCGAGTTCGAGCGCAACAACACCCAGCAGGCCATCCTGCGCCTGATGAACGAAATGGGCGACCTGGCCGACGGTGACCTGACCGTGCGCGCCACCGTCACCGAAGACATCACCGGCGCCATCGCCGACTCGGTGAACTACACCATCGAAGAGCTCTCCGTGCTGGTGCGCCGCATCAACGACGCAGCCATCCGCGTGACCTCCGCGACCGAGTCCGCCCAGCAGACCTCCGACGAACTGATCGCCGCCACCGAGCGCCAGGCCCAGGAGCTGCGCCTCGCCGGCGAGACGGCCCAGAGCATGGCCAGTTCCATGAGCGCCGCCTCCGAAGACGCCCTGCAGTCCGCCCAGGTGGCCCGCCGTTCCCTGGAAGCCGCCCAGAAGGGTGCCGCCGCCGTGGAAGACACCATCAAGGGCATGAACGACATCCGCGAAAAGATCCAGGAAACCTCCAAGCGCATCAAGCGTCTCGGCGAATCGTCCCAGGAGATCGGCGAGATCGTGGAGCTGATCTCCGACATTACCGAGCAGACCAACGTGCTGGCCCTCAACGCCGCCATCCAGGCCGCCTCGGCCGGTGAGGCCGGCCGGGGCTTCTCGGTGGTGGCCGAAGAAGTGCAGCGCCTGGCCGAACGCTCGGCCGAGGCCACCAAGCAGATCGGCGCCATCGTGAAGACCATTCAGACCGACACCGGCGACGCCGTGGCGGCCATGGAAAACGCCACCCGCGACGTGGTGGACGGCGCCCACCTGTCCGAAACCGCCGGCCAGGAACTCGCCGAGATCGAACGGGTGTCGGCAGAGACCGCCGAGCTCATCGAACGCATCTCGGTCAGTACCGAAGTCCAGGCCAAGGCCGCAACCCAGGTGGCCGAGAAGATGAAGAACATTCTCGCCATCACCGACCGCACCACCACCGGCACCCAGCAGACGGCCGTCTCGATTGGCGAGCTGGCCGACCTGGCTGTCGAACTGAAGGGCTCGGTCTCCGGCTTCAAGGTCTGAGCCACGCCGCATCCCTCACGGAACGGAAACCGACCAAGACCCATCGATGAGCTCCGCACACGAACTCGACCTCGGTCCGCTGACCTGGGTCAAAGGCGAGATCGACCTGGCCCTGGAACGGTCGGAGACGGCACTTGCCGAAGCCGGCAGTGCCCCCGACCGCCTGGGCCGGATCAAGTTTGCCCAGACCCACCTGCACCAGGCCCACGGCGCCCTGTCCATCGTCGGCCTGGACGGGCTGACCCAATTCTCGGAGCACGTTGACCGCCTCCTTGGCGAGCTGGCCGCCGGACAGGTGTCCTACACCCCGGAAGTTGCGCGCCTCGCCTCCCGCTGTATCGCCGCCATCGGCAACTACCTGGACGAACTCACCCGTGGCCAGCCCGACCAGGCCCTTCGGCTGTTCGACCTCTACGTCGAACTCGCTGCGGCCCGGGGACAGGAAGCCCCCACCCCCGGCGAGCTCTTCTACCCCGATCTGTCCCAGCGCCCGGTCTTTTCAGGCCCCGCCGACACCAGCGAAGACCCGAAGCGCCTGCGCGCCCTGCGGGGGCGTTTCGAACGGGGGCTGCTCAAGTGGTTCCGCAACGGCCTGGACCCGGCCGGCCCGCAGGAGATGCGTGAAGCCGTATCGGGCATCGAGAGCCTGCAAGGCGTGCCCACCTCCCGCGCCTTCTGGTTTGCCGCCACCGCCTTCTTCGATGCACTGGGGCAGCTCGAAGCCCCCGCCGACCCCGCCACCAAGCGGCTGTGCGGACGCATCGACGCCCAGATGCGCCGGGTCATGGAAGGCTCCAGCATGGTCGCCGAGCGCCTGATGCGCGACGTGCTCTATCACGTGGCCAGCAGCTCGGCCCAGTCACCGACCATCACTGCGGTACGCGAGGCCTACGCCCTCGAGCGGCTCATCCCGGCCGGCAAGCGTCAGATCAGCGACACGCCCCAGGCCCCGCTGCTGCGCAAGCTGCGCGAGGGCTTTTCCGACGCCCGTGACGCCTGGACCCAATTTTCCAAGGGCGGCGCCATCGGCCTGCCGCGCTTCCAGGAGTCCGTGGCCCCGCTGGCTGCCCAGGCCCGCGCGCTCAATCACCCGGGGATCGCCGAGCTCGTCGACTCCCTCACAGACCTCGCCCTGTGGCTGCGCCAGGATCCGCTGCAGTTCAATGACACCATGTCCATGGACGTGGCGACGCTGATGCTGCTGGTGGATACCCAGCTCGACACCCACGGGCAGGGCACACCGGACAACAGTCCGCAGATCGAGGCCCTGATCGATCGCCTGAAGGCGCACCAACGGGGTGAGCACCTGCCGCCGCTGGCCATCACCAAGCCCGAATCCGACGACTGGCAGATCAATCGCCAACTCGCCCACGAGATCCTCGCCAGCCTCGGTGAGGTCGAGCAGAGCCTCGACAGTTTCTTCCGGGCACCGACCCAGACCGACATCCTGAATGCCGTGCGCGCGCCCCTCAAGCAGATCGAGGGCGCCCTGTCGGTCATGAACGAGGACGGCGCCGTACGCCTGCTGCAGGACGCGGCCGGCCGCATCGGGGCCCTGACCACCGCCGGCAGCGAAGCCGACACCCCCGCCTTCGAGGAAATCGCCCACCGCCTGTCGGCCCTCGGCGTTTACATCGAAGCCCTGCAGCACGGCCCCGCCGACCTCGACCGCATCCTGCGCCCGGACCAACCTGCCGAGACCCCCGCCGGCGCCAGCATCGAAACCGAGCTCGACCAGCAGAAGCGCGACGCTGCCGCCCTGGCCGCCGCCCTCAAGGACAACCCCGACGATTTTGGCCTGCGCACCGAGCTCCAGCTCAATCTCGAGAATCTGCGCCAGGACGCCTCCCTCACCGCCAACACCGAGCTCGAAAAGCAGGCCCGCCAGGCCCTCACCATGCTCGATGCCGGCGAACTGTTCGCCGAAGCCGTCCCCCTGGCCAGCTCCCCGGAAGCCCCGGCCCTGTCCGCCGAAGCCACCCGCCTGCTCGACGCCAGCGCCGCCGAGATCGACGCCGAACTGCTGGACATCTTCATCGAGGAAGCGGTCGACGTGCGGGCAACCATCGCCCGCAATCTCGTGCTCCTCGACGAAACACCCGACGACACCGAAGTCCTCACCACCATCCGGCGGAGTTTCCACACCCTCAAGGGCAGTGGCCGGATGGTCGGCCTCAAGGACTTCGGCGAAGCGGCCTGGAGCATCGAGCAGACCCTGAATCACTGGCTCCGCATCGAACAGGCCGTCACACCAGAACTCGTCAACCTGATCGGGCAAGCCCTGGCCGAGTTTTCGGGCTGGATCGAGCAGCTCCAGTCCGGCGCCGGCACCCAACGTGACGTCAGTGCCCTGATCGCAGAATCGGCCCGCCTGCGTGGCGACGGCGACGCGGAACGCCCGGCTGTCCCGCCCACAGCATCCGTCCCGGCGGCGCAGGACTCCGCATCCGAGATCCCGCTGACACCCGAGGCACCGGCTCCGCTCGACACGGCTCTGACCATCGAAGCCCCGGAGTTTGACGACTACCAGCCGACCGAAAGCAGCCTCCTTGCCGTCCCGTTGATCGACGAGCCCCAGGAGCTCGACCTCGAGGCCACGCTCCTGCTCAACGAGTACGACCTGGCAGCCACCACCCTGAACCTGCCCAGGGCCATGGTCGAGGACGCACCCGAGGAATCCTTCGATCTGAACTTCCCCGAGCTGTCCTTCGTCGATCCGGCAGGCTCCGATACGGCCCCCGCAGCCAAGGACGCCCCCCCCGGATCCGCTGCAACCAGCATCGACGAACTCCTCCTGCAGGAAGACCTGGCGAGCCCCCCCTTCGATCTGAGCTTCGAGCTCCCCATCGAGGCAGACGAGCCCCCCGTTCAGCCGCCCTCTCTGCCCGAGCGCCCCGTCGACGCCACATCGCCTGCCGCAGACGACGAGGACTTCCTCCTGCCCATCGAGGCCCTGGAGATCGTCGAGGAAGACGCCCCCCTCACCGAGGAGAGCCTTGCCGATACGCTGGACAAGGCCATCGACGCGGAGGGCTTCTTTGAAGAAGCCGGGGCTCCGATCGATACCGGGATGCCGGAATTGGCGGAACTACCCGGATTCATCGACACCCCCGATGCCCCTGAGGCGCCTGAAGCCCTCGAAACGCCTGAAGTTCTCGAGGCATTCGAGGCCCTGGAGTCCATCGAACTTGCCGAGCCGGTCGAACAGCCGGCGCCTGCCGACCTACCGGTACTGCAGGACGCCCCCTTCGCGCCTGATGTCATCCCGGAGATCAGCAAAGCCGGCGCCAACTCCACGCCCGAGACCTGGGAAAGCCCCGCCGGAGACGAGACACCGGATGACAATACCGATGTGCTGGATCTCGCCGACCTGCCGGACGACGAGGAGGCCGATCAGGAAGCCGACACCGATCCGGACGAGGTCCGTCTGGGCCACGTCACCCTGTCCCGCCCGCTTTTCGACCTCTACCTTGCAGAGGCCCGGCAGCATGTGGCCACCCTGCGACACGAGCTGGCCCGGCTTTCGGTCAATCCCAGCCTGATCCCCACCGGCGGCGCCATCCGTGCCGCCCACACCCTGGCAGGCATTTCCGGCACCGCCCGCTTCACTGCCCCCCAGCAGCTCGCCAAGGCCCTAGAACTGGCCCAGCAGCGCCTCACCGACCACGACCGGGCACCCACCGCCCCGCAGGCGGCAACGCTCAACGCCGCCGCCACGGCCCTGGAGAGCATGCTCATCCAGTTGGCCAGCCGCCAGCTGCCCGAGCCCCTGCCCGAGCTTGCCGGAGCGCTCGACGACATCCTCGTGTCCCACCTGGCCGAGGTCATCGCCCTGCATCCGGCCGCCGCGCCCGAAGCACTCCTCACCCCCGCAGGCAGCCGCGAGGCCGCTCCGCGCGCCCCCGAAGCACCGGCGGTGGTCAGCGCGCCCCTGCGTGACGAGCTCGACCCCGAACTGCTGCCGATCTTCCTCGACGAAGGCAGCGAACTCCTCGACAACCTCGACACCGCCCTGCGCAGCTGGCGCGAAGAACCGTCCGACCCCGGCCACGCCAGCAGTGTCGCCCGCCTCCTCCACACCCTGAAGGGCAGCGCCCGGATGGTGGGCGCCATGAGCCTCGGGCAGAGCCTGCACGAGCTGGAGACCCGGCTCGAACGGGCACGCAGCCAGGAGCCCGGTGACCAGGGCATCATCGACGACCTCGAAGCCTCCCTCGACCAGGCCCGCCAGGCCCTGGAAACCCTGCAGCAGCCGACGCCCGCCGCCATGACCAGCGGGGAAGCAGCTGCCGTCGTCGAGGACATCACGCCAGCGCAGCCGGGTGACGCAAGCACCCCGGGCACCCGGGTGCAGCTGCGTGTGGAAGCCAGCCGCATCGACCAGTTCGTCAACGAGGCCGGCGAAATCAGCATCGCTCGCACCCGTATCGAAGGTGAACTGCGCACCCTGCGCCGCTCCCTCCTTGACCTCACCGAAAACGTCATCCGCCTGCGCAACCAGCTGCGCGAAGTGGAAATCCAGGCCGATACCCAGATGCAGTCACGACTCTCCCAGGTCGAGACCCAGCACACCGAGTTCGACCCCCTGGAAATGGACCGCTACACCCGCCTCCAGGAACTCACCCGGATGATGGCGGAGAGCGTGGGCGACGTGACCACCGTGCAGCAAAACCTGCTGCGCAACCTCGATGGCGCCGAAGTCGCCCTGCACGCCCAGTCCCGCATGGCGCGGGAGCTGCAGCAGTCGCTGATGCACGTGCGCATGGTGCCCTTCGACAGCCTGGCCGAGCGGCTCTACCGCCTGGTGCGCCAGACCGCCAAGGAGCTCGGCCGCCGGGCCAACCTGGACATCATCGGCGGGCAGATTGAAATCGACCGCAGCGTGCTCGACGCCATGACGGGCCCCCTCGGCCATCTGGTGCGCAATGCCGTGGCCCACGGCATCGAATCGCCGGAGCAACGCCGCGCCGCGGGCAAGCCCGAGATCGGCCAGATCAACCTGCGGGTCTCCCACGAGGGCAATGAAGTCGTCATGGAGTTCCGGGACGACGGCGCGGGCCTGGACTTCCAGCGCATCCGTGCCCAGGCCATCGAAACCGGCCTGCTGGCCCTCGACGAAGACGCCGACGACAAGCGCCTCACCAACCTGATCTTCGTTCCCGGCTTCACCACCGCCAGCCTGTCCAGCCTGGCCGGCCGGGGCGTGGGCATGGACGTGGTGAAGAGCGAGACGGCCGCCGTGGGCGGGCGCATCAGCGTCGAGACCACGCCCGGCCAGGGCACCTGCTTCCGCATCCACCTGCCCCTCACCCTCGCCGTCACCCAGGCGCTGCTGGTGCGTTCCGGCAATCGCACCTTCGCCATTCCCTCGTCGATGGTGGCCCAGGTGCTCGAGCTCAAGGCCGGCGCCCTCGAAAAACTGCGGGACGAGCAGGGCACCGACTGGCTCGGCGAACACTTCGGCTACCGCTACCTGCCCCGCCTGCTCGGTGATTTCGAATCCCGGCCGCAGATCGAACGCTTCAACTGGGTGCTCCTGCTGCGTGCCGGCAGCGAGACCGTGGCCCTCCACGTGGATGCCCTGCGCGGCAACCAGGAAGTCGTGGTCAAGAACGCCGGACCCCAGTACGCCCGCATGGTCGGCTACTCCGGCGCCACGGTGCTCGGCGACGGAGAGATCGTGCTGATCCTCAACCCGGTCGCCCTGGCGGCCCGCAGCCCGGCGGGTGCCGACGATGGCACCATCCTGCAAGCGGCGGTCACGGCCCCCAGCCAGCCCACGGTAATGGTGGTGGATGACTCCCTCACCGTCCGCAAGATCACCGGCCGCCTGCTCGAACGGGAAGGCTACCGGGTGATCACCGCCAAGGACGGCGTGGACGCCCTTGAGCAGCTGCTCACCATCCGCCCCGACGTGATCATCGCCGACATCGAAATGCCGCGCATGGACGGCTTCGACCTGACGCGCAACATCCGCGCCGATGTGAAGCTGAAGGTCGTGCCGATCATCATGATCACCTCGCGTACGGCCGAAAAGCACAAGCGCTACGCCGAAGAGATCGGCGTCAACCACTACCTGGGCAAGCCCTACGACGAGGACGTGCTGCTGGATCTGATCCGGGGTTTTGCCCCCGTTTCGGAGTCCTGAGCCGGGGAAAACCGCGCTTTCGTCCGGGGCGGGGGCCGGCTTGGCTATAATCGGGTGTTTTCCAGCCCGACCGTCCCATGAATCTGCTCTTCGAAGAGGATGGTGCCTTCAAGACCGGCACCATCCTGACCGACAACGACGCCTCCCTGCAGGTGGAAACACCCTACGGCAAGCGCCTCAAACTGAAGAGCAAGGACGTACTGATGCGCTTCGCCCAGCCGTCTGCGGGCGAGCTGCTGGAGCGTGCGGAAGCGGAGGCCGAAGGCTTCGATACCGAGTTCCTGTGGGAGGTCTGTGGTGACGACGAGTTCGTGTTCACCGACTTCGCCAAGGAATACTTCGGCCACGTCCCCACCCCGGTGGAATCCACGGCCATCCTGCTGCGCCTCCACGCCGCCCCGATCTACTTCCACCGCAAGGGTCGCGGCCGGTTCCGCAAGGCGCCCGCCGAGATCCTTCAGGCCGCCCTGGCCGGCCTCGAGAAGAAGCGTCTCCAGGCTGCCGCCGTGGAACGCATGCGTGACGAGCTCCTCGCCCACCGCCTGCCCGAGGAGCTCAAGCCCCTGGTGCGGCAACTGCTCTACAAGCCCGACCGCAACCGCCTCGAAACCAAAGCCCTGGAAGCCGCCTGCGCAGAGAACGGCCAGTCACCGGCCCGCCTGCTGCTCGACTGTGGCGCCCTGGCGTCATCCCACGAGCTGCACTTTGATCGCTTCCTGTTCGAGTACTTCCCCACCGGCACCGATTTCCCCGCGGTGGACGACCCGGTCGAGCCCGGCGATCTGCCCGTGGCCGCAGTGCGCGCCTTCTCCATCGACGACGCGGCCACCACCGAGATCGATGACGCCTTCTCCGTAACGCCCACCGACGCCGGCTGGCGCATCGGCATCCACATCGCGGCGCCCGGCCTCGGCTTCGGCCGGGAATCCGGCCTCGACGGCATCGCCCGCCAGCGCCTGTCCACGGTGTATATGCCGGGCAACAAGATCACCATGCTGCCGGACAGCATCGTCGGGCGCTTCACCCTGGGTGAGGGCCGCGACTGCCCGGCCTTGTCCCTGTACCTGGAGGTGAGCCGCGATCTCATCGTCACCGGCAACCACTCCTGCATCGAGCGCGTGCCGGTGGTGGCCAACCTGCGCCACCACGACATCGAGCCGGTGTTCAACGACACCACCCTCACCGAAGGCGGGCCGGACTTCCCCTGGAAGGCCGAGCTGACCCTGCTGTGGGAGCTCGCCACCGTCCTGGAGGCCGGCCGGGGCAAGCCCGCCGCCAACCAGAACCTGGTGGATTACAACTTCAGCGTGGACTGGGCCGACACCACCGCCGATGGCCCCGGCCGCATCGAGATCGGCCGACGCCCCCGCGGCTCGCCCCTCGACAAGCTGGTTGCCGAGCTGATGATTGCCGCCAACAGCACCTGGGGCAAAGCCCTGGCCGAGGCCGGCATCCCGGCCCTGTACCGGGCCCAGACCGGCGGCAAGGTGCGCATGACCACGGCTGCCGCCCCCCATGAAGGGCTGGGCGTTGACTGTTACGCCTGGTCCAGCTCACCCCTGCGCCGTTACGTGGACCTGGTGAACCAGTGGCAGCTCATCGCCTGGCTGCAGGGCAGTGCGCCGGTGTTCCCGCCCAAGTCCCCCGACCTGATCGCCGCCATGCGCGACTTCGAGCTCACCTACGCCGCCTACGCCGAATTCCAGCGCGGCATGGAGCGCTACTGGTGCCTGCGCTGGCTGCGCCAGGCCGGCCACCCGGCCATGAACGCCCGCGTACTGCGGGAGAGTCTGGTGCGTCTGGAGGAAATTCCGCTGGTCTTCAAGGTGCCGTCCATGCCCACCCTGCCTCCGGGCACCCGGGTCCGCCTGGCCATCGACAGCACCGACCTGATCGACGTGGACGTGCGCGCCACCTATCTTGAAACCCTGGCGGCATCCAGCGGTGAGCCCATCGAAGTGGATGAGGAAGAGATACCCGCAGACCTCGCTGCGGCCAACGATGAAGTGGCAGCCCCCGCGCCAGCCTCCACCACCGACACGCCCCCGGCCCAACCCGCCTGACCCCTGATGCTGCAGGCTCTCCGCCGCCTCCCCGACCGGCGCAACACCCCCGCCGCCACTGCCACCCCGCAGCCTGCCCCCATGCCGGTCTTCGCGGGCAGCACGGCACGTTACGCCCTGGAATGGGGGGTGGGCCTGTCCCTGACCCTCCACGCCATCCTCCTGTCCATCCATTTCGTGCTGCCGGACCTGGACAAGCTCAGCCGCCAGGACAAGGGACTGCAGGTGGTGCTGGTCAACTCCCGCCACGCCCAACGCCCCGACAAGGTGGACGTACTGGCCCAGAGCAACCTGGATGCAGGCGGAACCGGCGACAAATCCGGCCGCATGGCCACGCCCCTGCCCCCCCAGGAGAGCTCCCGGGTCGGCGACGGGCTGGTCGAAGCCCAGCGCCGCAGTGAGCAGCAGCAGGCCCCGCAGATGCAGGTGATGACCGGCGCCAAGGGCAAACCGACGCAGGTGGACGCCCAGCAGGTCAGCCCCACGGAAAGCCCCAGCCCCGTCTCGGGTTACGACCTTCTCGACAGCTCGGCCGCCGTGGCCCGCATCGAGGCCCAGATCGACAAGGACCTGGTGGATTACGCCGCCCGGCCGCGCAAGAAGTTCATCGGCGCCCGCGCCGGCGAATACCGTTTTGCCCAGTACGTGGAAGACTGGCGCCAGAAGATCGAGCGCGTCGGCACCCTCAACTACCCGCCCGCAGCCCGCGGCAAGATGTATGGCAGCCTGCTGCTGTCCATCAGCATCGGCGCCAACGGCGCCGTGCGCCACGTGGAGATCCAGCGCTCTTCCGGCAACAAGATCCTCGATGACGCGGCCGTCCGCATCGTCCAGCTGGCCTCCCCCTTCCCGGCCTTCCCGGAAAACATCCGCAAGGACACCGACGAGATCGTGATCACCCGGACGTGGAAGTTCACCAACGCCGACATGGTCAAGACGGAAAACTCCGAGTAACCCTCCAGCGAGCACACCATGGACCGCTACGCCGTCATCGGCAACCCGATCGCCCACAGCAAGTCGCCCCGCATCCACAGCCTGTTCGCCGCCCAGACCGGCCAGACGCTGGTCTACGACGCCCTGCTCGGCCCCATCGACGCCTTTGCCGCCACCGTGGCGGCCTTCCGCGCCGAGGGTGGCCGCGGGCTCAACGTGACCGTACCCTTCAAGCTCGAGGCCTTTGAACTGGCCGACCGCCACACCCCGCGAGCCCAGGCCGCCGGCGCCGTGAACACCCTGGCCTTCGGCGCGGACGGCATCCTTGGTGACAACACCGACGGGGCCGGCATCCTGCGGGACATCACCGTCAACCACGGCTGCCCCGTCGCCGGCCGGCGGGTCCTCCTCCTCGGCGCCGGCGGCGCGGCCCGGGGCACCGTGCTGCCGCTCCTGGAGGCCGCCCCGGCCAGCCTGGTGATCGCCAACCGCACCGCCAGCAAGGCCGCCGAGCTGGCCGACGAGTTTGCCCGTAGCGGCCCCTTCAAGCCCCTGGGCTGCGGCTTTGCCGGGCTCGCCGGGCAGCATTTCGACGTGGTCATCAACGCCACCAGCGCCAGCCTTTCCGACGCCGCCCCCGACCTCCCCGACGGCCTCTACGCGCCGGGCAGCCTGGCCTACGACATGATGTACGGCAAGGGTGACACCCCCTTCATGCGTGCCGCCCGGGAGCAAGGCGCGGCCCGCCTCTGCGACGGCCTGGGCATGCTGGTGGAGCAGGCCGCCGAGAGCTTCCTGCTGTGGCGCGGGGTGCGCCCCGACACGGCCCCCGTGCTGGCGCAGCTGCGCGCCGGCCTCTGAGCCGCACGGCGATGAAGACCGTCTGGCACTGGACCCGACGGGCGCTGCTGGCCCTCGCCCTGCTCTTCATCGCCTGGCATCTGTGGCTGCTTGGGCTCGTCGTCTGGTGGAAGTGGGTTCCGCCCTCCGAGACCAGCTTCATGAGCCTGCGCCTCGATGAGCTCAACCAGAAGAAGCCCGACGCCGAACTGCGCTACCGCTGGGTGCCCTACGAGCAGATCTCCGTGCATCTGAAGCGTGCGGTGATTGCCGCCGAGGACGACAAGTTCGTCGACCACGAGGGCTTCGACTGGGAGGGCATCCAGAAGGCCATCGAGAAGAACCAGAAGAAGGGCAAGGCCGTGGCCGGGGGCTCCACGATCAGCCAGCAACTGGCCAAGAACCTCTTCCTGTCGCCCTCCCGCAGCTACTTCCGCAAGGCCGAGGAGGCCATCATCACGGTGATGATCGAGGCCGTGTGGGACAAGCGCCGCATCCTCGAGGTGTATCTCAACGTAGTCGAATGGGGCAACGGCATCTTCGGCTGTGAGGCCGCCGCCCAGCGCTACTACAAGACCTCCGCCGCCCGCCTGAGCCCCGCCCAGGCAGCCCGGATGGCGGTGATGCTGCCCAATCCCCGCAAGTACGAAACCAGCTTCGGTCCACGCCTGGCCGCCCATGCGGCACGCATCCAGGGGCGCATGCACTACTCGGAAGTCCCCTAGGGCTTCACCTCCGGAACGGTATTCCTGCACACCCACGGGGTACGTCGGCCCCTGCCAGACCGAGGGCCCTTGGGGTAGAATGCGCTGCTTTTCCCCAGTCGTGCCTCCCCCGATGCAATTCGCCGGATTCACCTTGCGAAACAATCTGTTCGTCGCGCCCATGGCCGGCGTAACGGACCGTCCTTTCCGCCAGCTTTGCAAGAAGATGGGGGCGGGCGTCGCCGTCTCCGAGATGGTCACCTCCAACTCCCTGCTCTACGGCAGCGCCAAGACCCAGCGGCGCGCCAACCACGATGGCGAAGTGGACCCGATCTCCGTACAGATCGCCGGTGCCGATCCGGCCATGATGGCCGAGGCCGCCCGCCACAACATCGACCGGGGCGCCCAGATCATCGACATCAACATGGGCTGCCCGGCCAAGAAGGTCTGCAACGTGATGGCCGGCTCCGCCCTGATGCAGGACGAGCCCCTGGTGTCCCGCATCCTCGAAGCCGTCGTCGGCGCCGCGGGCAACACCCCGGTCACGCTCAAGTTCCGCACCGGCTGGAACAAGGCCAACAAGAACGCCCCGATGATCGCCCGTATCGCCGAAGAATCCGGCATCCAGCTGATCGCCATCCATGGCCGCACCCGCGCCTGCCAGTACACCGGCGACGCCGAGTACGACACCATCGCCGACGTCAAGACCCGGGTGCGCATCCCGGTCATCGCCAACGGCGACATCACCACGCCCCAGAAGGCCAAGTTCGTGCTCGACTACACCGGTGCCGACGGCATCATGGTGGGCCGCGCCGCCCAGGGCCGCCCGTGGATCTTCCGCGAGATCGAACACTTCCTGAAGACCGGCGAAGAGCTGCCCCCGCCCCTGGTGTCCGAGATCCTGCAGGTGTGCAAGGAACACCTGGCCGACCTCTACGCCTTCTACGGCGAGGACACCGGGGTGAAGATCGCCCGCAAGCACATCAGCTGGTACACCAAGGGCCTGGTCGGCTCGGCCCAGTTCCGCAAGACCATGAACACCCTGCCGACAGTACAAGAACAGATTGCCGCCATTGACGAGTTCTTCGGCCGGCTCGCTGACAGAGACAGCCGACTGGTCTATGCAGACCCCGAAGAATTTCCTCAGGAGCTTGCCGCATGAGCAGTACCAGCAATGACATCGCCGACTCCGTCTGTCGCGCGCTGGACACCTATTTCCGGGATCTGGACGGTGAGAAGCCCAATGCCCTGTACGACATGGTGATCAAGAACGTCGAGCGCCCCATGCTCGAGTTCGTGCTCAGGCAGGCCGGCGGCAACCAGACCCTGTGCGCAGAGATGCTCGGCATCAACCGCAACACCCTGCGCCGCAAGCTCTCCGAACACGCACTCCTCTAATCGTCACCCCTCATTCAGCGCCGCGCCCTGCCGCGGCCATCCAGAGAAGCCCCATGAAAGTCACCCAAGCCCTGCTCAGCGTCTCCGACAAGACCGGCGTCATCGAATTCGCCCGCGAACTGTCCGCCCTCGGCGTGAACCTGCTGTCCACCGGTGGCACCGCCAAGTCCCTGCGCGACGCAGGCCTGCCGGTCACCGACGTGTCCGACTACACCGGTTTCCCCGAAATGCTCGACGGCCGCGTCAAGACCCTGCACCCCAAGGTGCACGGCGGCATCCTGGCCCGCCGCGACCTGCCCGAGCACCTGGCCAAGCTTGAAGAGCACAGCATTCCCCGCATCGACCTGGTGGTGGTCAACCTCTACCCCTTCCAGGCCACTGTCGCCAAGCCCGACTGCAGCCTGGAAGACGCCATCGAGAACATCGATATCGGCGGCCCCACCATGGTCCGTGCCGCGGCCAAGAACCACGGCAATGAAGCCGGCGGCGTCGGTATCGTGACCGACCCCGAGGACTACGCCGCCATCGTCGCCGAGCTCAAGGCCGGCAACGGTGCACTGTCCTACAAGACCCGCTTCGACCTGGCCCGCAAGGCCTTCACCCACACCGCACGCTACGACTCGGCCATCTCCAACCACCTCACCGCCCTGGCCGAGGATGGCAGCAAGATGGCCTACCCCGAGCGCTTCCAGCTGGCCTTCGACAAGGTGCAGGATCTCCGCTACGGCGAGAACCCCCACCAGTCCGCCGCCTTCTACCGCGAGTCCAGCGCCCCCGCCGGCGCCATCGCCGCCTACACCCAGGTGCAGGGCAAGGAGCTCTCCTACAACAACATCGCCGACTCCGACGCGGCGTGGGAGTGCGTCAAGGCCTTCGACTCAGTTGCCAACACTGTCGCCTGTGTCATCGTCAAGCATGCCAACCCCTGCGGCGTGGCCGTCGCAGCCAGCCCGCTCGAAGCCTACAAGAAGGCCTTCTCCACCGATCCCACCTCCGCCTTCGGCGGCATCATCGCCTTCAACACCACCGTTGATCGCGCTGCCGCCGAAGCCGTCAGCGCCCAGTTCCTGGAAGTGCTGATCGCCCCGGCCTACACAGAAGAAGCCCTCGAGCTCCTCAAGGCCAAGCAGAACGTCCGCGTGCTGATCGTGCCGCTGGGCGCCGTCAAGCAGCCCGACTACAAGCGCGTCGGCGGCGGCCTGCTGGTGCAGAGCGCCGACTTCGCCCCCATCACGGCTGCCGACCTGAAGGTCGTCACCAAGCGCGCCCCCACCGAGCAGGAGCTCGGCGACCTGCTGTTCGCCTGGCGTGTGGCCAAGTACGTCAAGTCCAACGCCATCGTCTATTGCAAGGACGGCATGACCATCGGCGTCGGCGCCGGCCAGATGAGCCGCGTGGACTCCGCCCGCATCGCCAAGATCAAGGCCGAGAACGCCGGCCTGGTGATCCCCGGCTGCGTGGTGGCTTCCGACGCCTTCTTCCCCTTCCGTGACGGTCTCGACGTGCTGGCCCAGGCCGGCGCCACCGCGGTGATCCAGCCCGGCGGCTCCATGCGTGACGCCGAGGTGATCGCCGCCGCCGACGAGCAGGGCATCGCCATGGTGCTCACCGGCTTCCGCCACTTCCGCCACTGATCCAGGCTCACACATGAAAATCCTCGTCATCGGCTCCGGCGGTCGCGAACACGCGCTGGCCTGGAAACTGTCCCGCTCGGCTCGCGTCCATAAAGTCTTCGTCGCCCCCGGCAACCCTGGCACCGCCCGGGAGCCCGGCGTTGAGAACGTGGCCATCACGGCCATTCCGGCGCTGATCGACTTTGTCCGCCAGGAGCAGATCGGCCTGACCGTCGTCGGCCCCGAGGCCCCCCTCGCCGCCGGCGTGGTGGATGCCTTCCGGGCCGCCGGCCTGCCCATCTTCGGGCCCACCCGTCTCGCCGCCCAGCTGGAAAGCTCCAAGGATTTCGCCAAGCAGTTCCTGCAGCGTCACAAAATCCCCACCGCCCGCTACCAGACCTTCTCCGACTCCGCCGCGGCCCACGCCTACGTGGACGCCGAAGGCGCCCCCATCGTCATCAAGGCCGACGGCCTCGCCGCCGGCAAGGGTGTGGTCGTGGCGATGACCCTCGACGAAGCCCACGCCGCCATCGACGCCATGCTCACCCACAACACTCTGGGTGTGCAGTACGACGAGCGCGGCCCGCGGGTAGTGATCGAGGAGTTCATGGAAGGTGAGGAAGCCAGCTTCATCGTGATGGCCGACGGCCGTCACGCCCTGCCCCTGGCTACCTCCCAGGATCACAAGCGCCTCAAGGACGCCGACCTGGGCCCCAACACCGGCGGCATGGGTGCCTACTCTCCTGCCCCGGTGGTCACGCCCGAAGTCCATGCCCGCGCCATGCGCGAGATCATCATGCCGACCCTGGTCGGCATGGCGGCCGAGGGCCTGCCCTACACCGGCTTCCTGTATGCCGGCCTGATGATCGACGCCAAGGGCGCCCCCCGCGTGGTGGAGTTCAATTGCCGCATGGGCGACCCGGAAACCCAGCCCATCATGATGCGTCTCAAGTCCGACCTGGTGGACCTGGTCGAAGCGGCCATCGCCGGCAAGCTCGACAAGGTTGAGGCCGAATGGGACCGCCGCTTCGCCCTGGGCGTGGTGATGGCCGCCGCGGGCTACCCGGACAACCCCCGCAAGGGCGACGCCATCCACGGCCTGCCCACCGAAGCCAACCCCGACGTGCATGTCTTCCATGCAGGCACCACCGAACAGAACGGCCAGGTCGTCACCAGCGGCGGCCGCGTGCTGTGCGTCACCGCCCTTGGCGACAACGTCAGGAGCGCCCAGAAGCAGGCCTACGAGCAGGTGGACCAGATCCACTTCGACGGCATGCAGTGCCGTCGTGACATCGGCTACCGGGCCGTTGGCCGCAAGGGCTGAATACCACCTTGAAACACCTCCCGCGCTCACTGCGCTCGCCGTCCCCCAGGGGGCGGCAGCGCGCATGAGACGGCTCGGCACCTACTGACATGCCCCATCTGCGCATCGAATACAGCGAAAACATGGCCGGCCGCTTCGACGGCGCCGGCCTGGCCCAGGCCGCCTGTGACGCCCTCCTTTCGAGCGGCGTATTCAACCCGCCGGATTCCATCAAGGTCCGCCTGATTCCGGTGCAGCACTTCCGCGTCGGCAGCGGTGCCGACCACGGCTTCGTGCACGCCGAGCTGGCCATGCTGTCGGGCCGCGACAAGCCCACCAAGCAACGCCTCACCGAAGCCCTGGTACTGGCCATGAGCGGGCTCATCGGCCCGGGTGGGCAGATCGTGCAGATCACTGCCGACGCCCACGACATGGACCGGGAGGTCTACGCCAAGCGCCTGCTGCCCGTCGCCTGAGCTGCCACCGGACTGAACCCACGGCTCCCCATGGAGCCGTCTTTTTTTGTACCCCGGAAAGAACCCGCCATGCCCGACCGCAACGCCGTCAAAGCCTACCTCCTCGACCTGCAGACCCGCATCGTCTCCGCCCTGGAGCAGTTTGACGGCAAGCCCTTCGTCACCGACAGCTGGACCCGGCCTGCCGGCGGTGGCGGCCTCACCCGTCTGATCGAAGACGGCAACTTCTTCGAGCGCGGCGGCTGCAACTTCTCCCACGTGATGGGCGAGGGCCTCCCCCCCTCCGCCACCGCCGCCCGCCCCGAACTGGCCGGGCGCAGCTACGAGGCCATGGGCGTGTCCCTGGTGCTCCACCCCCGCAACCCCTACTGCCCGACGGTGCACATGAACGTGCGCTTCTTCATCGCCTCGGCGCCGGGCAAGCCCGACGTGTGGTGGTTCGGTGGCGGCAAGGACCTGACCCCCTATTACCCCTTCGAAGAGGACGTGCGCCATTTCCACAGCACCTGCAAGGCCGCCGTGCTGCCGTGGGGCGAGGACGAATACACCCGCCTCAAGGACTGGTGCGACCGCTACTTCTTCCTCAAGCACCGCAACGAGCCCCGGGGCGTGGGTGGGCTGTTCTTCGACGACCACGGCGCCGACGGCCAGGTGGACTTCGACAGCGCCTTTGCCATGACCCGCAGCGTGGGCGATGCCTTCCTCAGCGCCTATCTGCCCATCATCGAGCGCCGTCGCGAGACCCCCTACGGCGAACGGGAGCGGGACTTCCAGGCCTATCGCCGTGGCCGCTACGTGGAATTCAACCTGGTCTTCGACCGGGGCACCCTGTTCGGCCTGCAGTCCGGCGGGCGCACCGAATCCATCCTGATGTCCATGCCCCCCATCGTGAAGTGGCGCTACGACTGGCACCCGGAAGCAGGCAGCCCGGAAGCCCGCCTGTACACCGACTTCCTCGTCCCCCGCGACTGGGCCTGATCGCTCCCCTGCCCCACAAAACAAAAAGCCCGGCCCGTCTTGCGACGGCCGGGCTTTTTGCTTGAGGGCAGCCGGAGCCGCCCTGCCAGCAGGACTTAGATCTTGCCGACGAGGTCCAGAGACGGCTTCAGGGTCTCGGCGCCTTCCTGCCACTTGGCGGGGCAGACTTCGCCCGGGTGGGAGGCCACGTACTGGGCAGCCTTCACCTTGCGCAGCAACTCGGAGGCGTCACGGCCGATGCCCAGGTCGTGGATCTCGGCGACCTTGATCTGGCCTTCCGGGTTCACCACGAAGGTACCGCGCAGGGCCAGGCCCTCTTCCTCGATCATCACGTCGAAGTTGCGGGTGATGGCACCGGTGGGGTCACCCAGCATCGGGTAGGTGATCTTCTTGATGGTCTCGGAGGCGTCGTGCCAGGCCTTGTGGGTGAAGTGGGTGTCGGTGGACACGGAGTACACCTCGACGCCCAGCTTCTGGAATTCCGGGTAAACGTCGGCCATGTCGCCCAGCTCGGTGGGACACACGAAGGTGAAGTCGGCCGGGTAGAAGAAGAACACGGACCACTTGCCCTTCAGGTCGGCGTCGGTCACGGGGACGAACTTGCCATTGTGGAAGGCGGTTGCTTTGAACGGCTTGATTTCGGTATTGATCAGGGACATCGCGTTTCCTTCACAGGTTGAGAAGACTTTGAGCCTTGGATGATAGGCCGGTCGGACCCATCGTTCAAATTGATTGATGAAATCGTCTGGATTAACAAAAACTATCGAAAATTACCAGGGCGCGACGGACTGCCGAGCTCGAAAAACGCATAGGGCATTTCGCCCGACGGGCCTGGCACAGCCGGGCGCGCATCTCAGCGCCGGGACAGCTCCGCCGCGGCACGGTAATGGCGGTTGGCATCATCGGTCCGACCAATGCGTTCGGCCAGCCGCGCCAGCTCCACATGGGCTTCCCAGCCCGGCTCGATGGCCAGTGCCGCGTCGAGATAGCTCTCGGCCTTGCCCCACAGCTGGGACTGCACGCACAGGCGGCCGAGGCTGAGCAGGAGCTGCGGGTCGCGCGGATGGCGCTTCAGCCAGTCTTCGGCGCTGGCCAGACGGCTGCGTACATCGCCCCCCTCACAACGCCCGTAGATGTCGGCCAGGTTCGAATCCCAGCCCAGCGCCAGTTGCGACTCGATGGCCTTCTGGGCCGCGGTACTCTCGCCGGAGGCGAGCAGGGCCCTGGCGAACTCACCCACCAGCCGCGCGTCCCGCTGCTCATCCCGCGGAACATCATGCCAGTAGGCCAGCAGGGCCTGGGCATCACCGGCCCGCTGACGCAGGCCTTCCTGGTGCGCACGCCGCTTCACGGGGTCGGCCTGCTCGGCGGTGAGCGCCTTGACCTTGACCAGCTGTCGCACCAGACGCACCGCCTCAACCCAGTTGCCCTTGGCCTGGGCCGTGCGCAGGGCCAGGCGCAGGGCTGCAATATGGCGCTGCCCCCCCGCCTGCAGATCGCCAATGCGCTCCGCTGCCTCGTCGAAACGGCGTCCCTCCACCGCCAGCTCGGCTTCGGTCATCAGGCGCGCGACACGGACCTCCTGGTCATGGAGGGCGGCCTTGTCCAGCCACTCCCGGTAGCGCGCCTCGTCCCGCAGGGAGTGGGCTGCCCGTGCGGCCAGCAGCGCCGCCAGACCGGGCGACTCCTTGGCCTCATAGGCCAGGCTGGCCTGTTTGAGGGCTTGCCCGAAGCGCCCCTCGATACGCAGCCGCGCCGCGTCGTAGAGGGCCTGGGAGGCACGCTCCCGGCTCTTGCGGGCGCGGAAGCTCTGCACCGCGCGCGGCAGGGCAGCGGTGCGTGCCACCAGCCGGGACAGGGCATAAAGCGCTGCAAAACTGCCCACGAAGAGCAGGAACAGCAGGTTCATGGAAATCTGGATGCGGTACGGCGGCCACACCAGCAGGGCGTAACCCTCGTTATAGCGGCCGGCGACCGCCAGTCCGGCAGCCAGGGCAAACAGGCCGATCAACCACAGCAATCCACGCATGCTCGGCCTCAGTTCTTCCTGGCCGGGCGGGCCGTCTTGGCCGCCGGACTGGCCGGGGCGGACTCAACCCGGCGCTCGGAGAGGGCCTGCACGCCGCGCAGGGCGTTCTGGCTGGCCAGCACGGGGGGCAGATCGACACCGACCGGAGATTTCTGCAGGGCCAACAGCTCGTCACGGGCCGCCGCAACGCCGGCATTACGAAGGTCGAAATAGCGCTCCAGCCAGCTGGCGGACAGACGCATGTCCTCGCGGAAGGTGTTGCCATCGCGGGTGAGCAGGGCCAGCCGGGCGTTCATGAGGCGTAGCTTGAGGTTTTCCCGGAGGAAAACGGCATTGCTGGGGGCCAGCAAGGCCGGATCGGGACGATCCATGCGCTCGATGCGCACCAGCTGGCTGAACTCACCCCAGAACTCCAGCCACAGGGCCGACAGCCATCCCGGCTCGCTCTCCCGGGGCGGAGGCGGAGCCTTGGGGCGGGCCTCGAAGGCCAGCGGCAGCGCGTCGAGGCGGCCCATCAGAGTTTCGAGCTTGAGCGCCACACCGGCGGAATCCACCTGGGGCAGAGCCTTGAGGGCTTCGATATCTTCGGCCAGGGCCTTGCGCACCGACAGCCACTGGGGCCGGTCGACGCTGGCCAGGCGGGCGTCGGCGGTCTGCAGGGCAGCCAGCGCGTTATGCACGTTGCCGGCCAGCTGAAGCTGCTGCGCGGCGATGGTCACAGCCTGATCCACCTCGGACAGCACCCGGTCGTCCCGGGTCCGTGAGAACTCCTGGTACATCGCCTCCAGGGCCACCTGCTGCCCCTGGGTTTCGGAGAAGCGGGCGTCCAGCACCCCCAGCTTGTTCTGCAGATCCTGCAGGTGTTCCTGATTCTGCCGGGTCAGGGTGAGGGCTTCCCGGGCCACCGAGTCACCATCGGACAGACGCTTGGCCAGTTCTGCCTGCAATTCCGCGAGCCGCCCACGGGTCTCCATCCACTGCCAGCCCAACAGGGCCAGGGCCAGAGCGGCAATGACGACGGAGGGACGTAGCCAGGTGGAAGGGACGGCTTGCGCCGGGACGGCGGGCTGGGCCGCCTCGAGGGGCGGAAGGCTGGGGATTTCGCTGCTCATGGGCGTGAGTTTAACCCGGATAGGTGTTGTGGTTGGGCGCGGAAAAGTGGGCGACAAGCCCGTCGATCAGCCCCGAATCTCCGGCTGCCGTGGTGATTACCGGGGCAAACCCTGCCCCCCTGGCGCGCTCGCCGATACGCGGATGGGGAGCGAAGACCGGCACGCCACGCAGGGCCTCGACCCCGGGCAAGGCTTCAAGATAAGCCATACCTTCGCTGCTGGTCAGGGTCAGGGCATCGAGACGGCCCAGTCGGGCCCGGGCCAGCAGCGGCGCGGGATCATCGACGGGGCCGCCACGGTGGTAGCAGGTCAGGTACTCGACCTCGGCCCCACGGGCGCGCAAGGTGTCGCCAAGCAGGTCGCGCCCGCCATCGCCGCGCAGGATCAGCACCCGCCGCCCCGCCACCGCCGCGGTCTGGAAGGCTGGCAGGGCGAGTACGGATTCGCTGTCGAAGCCGCTGTCGGGCGCGATGATGCGGCCGAAACCCCAGGCCGCCAGGGCCGCCTCACTGCCCTTGCCGACCGTGGACACGGCCAGCCCGGCGGGCCATGGGCGCTCCCGCAGCAGGGCATCGAGGCCAAGATTGACCGCGTTGGGACTGACGAAGAAGGCCAGGGAGAACTCCCCCAGGCGCCGCGCCATCGCCTCAATCGACGCCAGGTCGGGCACCGGCGAGATGGTCAGCAGCGGAAAGCGCAGGGGCTCGGCTCCCAGCGCCGCGAGGGCCGCGCACAGGCTGTCGGCCTGCCCGGCAGGGCGGGTGATGACGATGGAACGCCCGGCGAGGGGCTGCTCACCCATTCCGGTGACGGCTTACAAGCTGGCGAGGATCTCGTCGGCGCCATCGGCCCGCAGATCGGCGGCCAGGGCCAGACCCAGGGCTTCCGGCTGGTCGATGGGGCCACGGCGCTCGGCACGGGCAATGCGCGAGCCGTCCGGCAGCGCCACGAAACCGCGCAACCACAGCTCGCCGTCCTGGACTTCGGCATAGGCCCCCAGGGGCACTTCACAGCTGCCGGCCAGAGCCCGGGAGGTGGCGCGCTCGGCAAGCACGCAGGCGGCGGAGCGGGGGTCGGCCAGGGGGGCGACCCAGGCAGCCACTTCGGGACGGTCGGACAGGGCTTCGATGCCCAGCGCCCCCTGGCCGGCAGCCGGCAGGGACACTCCGGAGGGCAGGGTGGAGCGGATGCGGCTGCCCAGGCCCAGGCGGGTCAGGCCGGCGGCGGCAAGGATGATCGCGTCGTACTGGCCCTCATCGAGCTTGCGCAGGCGGGTGTCGAGATTGCCGCGCAGGCTGCTCACCGCCAGCATCGGGTACTGGGCGTGGATCTGCGACTCGCGGCGCAGGCTGGAGGTGCCCACCACGGCGCCCGGCGGCATGTCGTCGAGGCTTTCGTACTTGTTGGACACAAAGGCGTCCAGCGGCACTTCGCGCTCGGCGATGGCCACCAGCGCGAACTCGGGCGCCAGGGTCATCGGCACATCCTTCATGGAGTGCACGGCGATGTCGGCGGCGCGGTCGAGCAGCGCGGTTTCCAGTTCCTTCACGAACAGACCCTTGCCGCCCACCTTGGCCAGCGGCCGGTCGAGGATCTGGTCGCCGCGGGTGGTCATGCCCAGCAGTTCCACGGAGCAGGACGGATAGAGGGCTTCGAGGCGGGCCTTGACGTGCTCGGCCTGCCACAGGGCGAGGCGGCTTTCACGGGTGGCGATGACGATGCGGTCGGGCGTAGGTGCGCTCACGGTATTCGGGCTCGGCTGGCTGAAAGGATGATCGGGGCGACGCGGCGATATGGACAAGCACGGGCCAACCGGGGCACTCTGCGGACTTCCGCAGTGCAGCATCAGGGTAGGCACCTATGGCGGCCATTCGGGTCGGGATTCTAGCATGGGGCCCTGATGCGCCTTTCGCGCCGACAGCAACCGACAGGACAGGATCCGCCACGATGAGCGACAAGAACACCAGCGAAGACAAAGACCTCCCCCTCCGCGACGACATCCGCCTGCTCGGCCGCGTGCTGGGCGACACCGTGCGCGCCCAGGAGGGCGAGGCGGTGTTCGACCTGGTGGAGACCATCCGCCAGAGCTCCATCCGCTTCCGCCGCCACGAAGACCACGGCGCCCGCCGGGAGCTGGAAGCCACTCTCGACTCCCTGTCCCGGGACCAGACCATCGACGTGGTGCGGGCCTTCAGCTACTTCTCGCACCTGTCCAACATCGCCGAGGACCAGCACCACATCCGCCGCTCCCGGGCCCACCAGATCGCCGGCTCGGCCCCCAAGGAGGGCAGCCTGGCCCACGCCCTGGAGCGTGCCTTCGCCGCCGGCCTGGGCAGCCCCGAGCTGGTGTCCTTCTTCGACACGGCCAACATCGTGCCGGTGCTCACGGCCCACCCCACCGAGGTGCAGCGCAAGAGCATCCTCAACTGTCAGATGGTCATCGCCCGCCTGCTCGACGAGCGCGACCGCATGCAGCTGACCCCCGACGAACAGGGTGCCAACGAGGAGGCCCTGCGCCGCGCCGTGCTGACCCTGTGGCAGACCCGGATGCTGCGCACCGAGAAGCTGTCGGTGATGGACGAGGTTTCCAACGGCCTGTCCTACTTCGACTACACCTTCCTGCGCGAGCTGCCCCGCCTGTACGCCGGCCTGGAAGACCGCCTCACCCGCCATGACCGCAGCTGGGGTGCCCTCGAGCTGCCCAACTTCATGCGCGTGGGCAGCTGGATCGGCGGCGACCGGGACGGCAACCCCTTCGTCACCGCCGAGATCCTCGAGAAGGCCCTGGCCACCCAGGCCGAGAAGGTCCTGACCTATTACATGGACGAGATCCACACCCTGGGCTCCCAGCTGTCGGTGGCCCAAGGCCTGGTCAGCGCGTCCGACGCCCTGCTGCGCCTCGCCGAGGCCTCACCCGACGGCTCGCCCCACCGCAGCGACGAGCCCTACCGCCGCGCCCTCACCGGGGTTTACGCGCGCCTGGCCGCCACCTACGCCCAGCTCCTCGGCCACCAGCCGCCGCGCCACGCAGTGGCCCCGGCCGCCCCCTACCCCAACCCGGACGAGCTGGCCGACGAACTGGAAGTGGTGCACCGCTCCCTCACCGCCAACGGCCTGGGCGCCCTGGCCCGGGGGCGTCTGCGCCATCTGCGCCGCGCCGTGTCGGTGTTCGGCTTCCACCTGGCCCCCATCGACCTGCGCCAGAACTCCGACGTGCACGAGCGGGTCGTCGCCGAACTGATCAAGGCCATCGACCCGAGCCGCGACTACCTGGCCCTGGACGAAGCCGGGCGCATCGCGATGCTGCTCGAAGAGCTGGCCACCCCGCGCCCCCTGGCCTCCCCGTGGATCGACTACTCCGAAGAAAGCCGCGGCGAGCTGGCCATCTTCCGGGCCGCCCGGGCGGCCCACCTGCGCTACGGCAAGGCCGCCGTGCCCAACTGCATCATCTCCAAGACCGACGACGTCTCCGACATCCTCGAGGTGGCGGTGCTGGCCAAGGAGACCGGCCTGCTGCGCCCCCTGGAAGGTGCTCTGGACGTGAACATCATCCCGCTGTTCGAGACCATCGGCGATCTGCAGAACGCCGCCGGCGTCATGGACCGGCTGTTCTCCATCCCCGCCTACATGGCCCTGCTGGCGTCCCGCAGCAAGGAGCAGGAAGTCATGCTCGGCTACTCCGACAGCAACAAGGACGGCGGCTTCCTGACCTCGGGCTGGGAGCTCTACAAGGCCGAGATCGGCCTGGTGGACACCTTTGCCCACCATGGGGTGCGCCTGCGCCTGTTCCACGGCCGCGGCGGCTCCGTCGGCCGCGGCGGCGGCCCCAGCTACCAGGCCATCCTGGCCCAGCCGGGCGGCGCCGTGCAGGGCCAGATTCGTCTGACCGAGCAGGGCGAGGTGATCGCCTCCAAATACGCCAACCCCGAAGTCGGCCGCCGCAACCTGGAAGTGCTGGCCGCCGCCACCCTGGAAGCCACGCTCTTCGCCCCCCGCGATCCAGCCCCCCGCCCCGAATACCTGGAGGCCATGGACGAGCTGTCGGACGCCGCCTTCAAGGCCTACCGCAACCTGGTCTACGAGACCGAGGGCTTCGAGCAGTACTTCTGGGAATCCACCGTGATCTCCGAGATCGCTGCGCTGAACATCGGCAGCCGCCCCGCCTCCCGCAAGAAGTCCACCGCCATTGAGGATCTGCGGGCCATCCCGTGGGTGTTCAGCTGGGCCCAGTGCCGCATCATGCTGCCGGGTTGGTACGGCTTCGGCTCGGCCGTCCACGCCTATCTGAAGAAGCACGGCGACGCCGGCCTGGCGCGCCTCTCGGCCATGCACAAGGAGTGGTCCTTCTTTGCCACCCTGCTCTCCAACATGGACATGGTGCTGGCCAAGAGCGACATCGCCATCGCCAGCCGCTACGCCGAGCTGGTCAAGGACGGCGCCCTGCGCGAGGCCATCTTCCCGCGCATCGCCAGGGAACACGCCAGCACCATCGAGATGCTGCTGGCCATTACCGGCCAGGGCGAACTGCTGGACGCCAACCCCCTGCTCAAGCGCTCCATCCGCAACCGCTTCCCCTACCTGGATCCGCTCAACCACGTGCAGGTCGAGCTGCTGCATCGCTACCGCGAAGGCCACCAGGACGAGCGCGTGCGGCGTGGCATCCACCTGTCCATCAACGGCATCGCCGCGGGCCTGCGCAACAGCGGCTGAGGCCCGTCAGTCCAGGCTCTCCAGCCCCCGGGTGGCCCAGTTGAGCACGGCTGCCCGCACCGTCATCCGGGGGGCCAGCTCGGGCAGGTCGCGGCGGATCACCTCCGCCGCAAAGTGCGCCATGAAGCGGGCCTTGAGGCCGGCCCGGGCCCGGTCGGAGCCGATCTCCTGGTAGGGTGACGAGGCCAGCAGCAAAAAGCCGTCGTCGGGGATGCGCCCGCTGCGCATATTGGCGGCGATGATGCCGCCCGCCTTGCGGATGGGGTCAGCCAGATCGGGGCTGTAAGGGCCGATGATCAGGGCCAGGTTGGGGGCATGCAGAAAGTCGAAGCCGCGCCCGATGCAGATCATCCATTCCCGGTGTTCGATGTCGAGCTGCCGGTCGGTCTGGCGGACCTCGGCCACGTGGGCGATATTGCCCATCACCAGGCGGGCCAGATCGGCCAGCATCACCGCCGGCATGTCGGGGAAAAGTGGCTGCAGGCGCACGCGGATGCTTGTCTCGTCCTCCTCCGCGCCCAGGGCGGACACATCCAGACAGGTACCGCCCGCCCCATGCAGGATCAGGGCATCTTCGTCGGTCTCGAAACCACACACCAGCGGATAGACGGTGGCATGCCCCCGCCCGAAGACGTGCTCCACCTGGGTCTTGACGCCCATCACATGGGCAATGGCCGCATCGGTGTGATAGTCGAAGCCCGCACAGCAGCGGTGGGGCTCACCCCGGGAGAAGTGGTAGGTGATGAACATCAGCACCCGCTGCCCGCTGCGCACCCGGTCGTGCACATAGTGCTCCAGCACCTCGCCCAGGTGCGGCCAGCCCAGGTCAAAGAAGCCCCCCAGGTTGCGGAAGGGCTGGATGATGCCCGGCGGGGTGTTGGTGGCGATGGGGATGTTGATGCGCCCATCCATGCACTTGAGGACGGCGATGGCCGTGGGATGGCGGGCCCGGTGGCGCTCCCGGGCCATGCTCGCCTCGGGATCGCAGTAGGCCGCCGAATAGCGGCGCGCCACTTCATGGAGCCAGTCGATGCGCTCGACGATGGGCTTCTGGTGAATGCTCACGGTGTCTCCCCCGCATTCTTGTGTTTGTGGGGGGAAGGTGCATCAGCCCGGCCGGCCGGTCAACGGCCAGACTGTCAGACGCCCAGCATGTTCCTCACATCGCGGATGAAGGGTTTGATGTCCTTCAGGTTCCACACGTAGTAGCGCACCGAGGGGCGCAGGAAGTCTCCGGCGAAACGCAGGATTTCGTGGAGAGGACGCCTTACGAAGGTCCGGTCGCGAATCTGCCCGGGTTCCAGGAGGATGCGCTTCAGGCGCTTCACCTCGGTTGCAACCATCCGGCAGCGCAGGTTCTCCCGCAGGGGCTGCAGGTCGGGCATGCGCTCCTGCCCCTGCAGGCTGTAGGAGAGCAGACCGAAGCCCGCACCGCAGTACATCGCCAGGGGGAAACTGCCCCAGAAGCGGCCGTTCACTTCCATCAACACCGCGCGACCGCTGGCCGGGTCATAGCGGTACTCGACCATCGCCACCCCCTCCCAGCCGATGTGCTGCAGCAGGCGGATGGACTGCTCCTGCAAATCGACAAACTGCGCGAGGGGCACCGCATCACAGACACTGGAGAAACCCCCCTCCGGCGGCCACTCGGCAATCCGGAGATGCTGAAAGCGCCGCACCGCCTTGCCGCGATGCATGAAGAAGAACTGCCCGAGGCCCATCCCCGCGCAGTACTCCTGGACCAGCGGCCACTCTCCGACGGGCCGGTAACGCTCGGCGACCGCGAGAAACTCTTCGGCCGTATAGACGTACTCGGCCTTCACCAGCTCGATGCCGTGGGCGCGCAGGCGCGGTGCGACGGCGTTCGGGTCCGACCATTTGAGTACGGCCGGAAAACGGAAATCCCGGGCCAGGGCTTCAACCTCCGCCCAATCGGTCGGGCTGGCACTTTGGGGAACGTCGATGCCGACGGCCTCGGCGGCCTCAAGGGTGCGGGCCTTGTCCAGCACGATCTCGAAAGCCTGCTTTGACGGCAGCAGGGGGGTGATGTTGCCCAGGCTGTCCCGGTTGTCGATCAGCCAGCTGGTATTGGCTTCGGAAACGGTCAACAGATAGCCGCGCCCATGGCGTTTGCCCATGGCCCGCAGCTCCGCCAGACCTTCTTCGGTCCGGGGCTTGTGCAGCATCTCGCCGTGGGCGAGATGGCGGGATCGCAGGCCGATGGCGTCGGCGTCGGTGGCAATGCCGATCACCGGGATGCCGGCCTCACCCAGCTCACGAATCAGGCTCAGGCCGATCTGCGTCTCGATACCCAGCACATAGCAGGGCGGCATGCGGGACAGGTCATTCATGGCGGGTGGCTCCCACGGGGCGCGCCAGCGGTGAGCGGGAGATCAGTCGGAACAGGGCGTCCCGCAGGATGTAGCGCCGATTCTCGGTGAGATGCCCGACCACCCCGACGGTCACGAGCATCAGCGCCGTGACCGTCAGCCAGAAGCCCGGGCCGGCCGGGTCGCCCTGGACGACCGCCCCCCAGAACAGGAACAGGGGCTGGTGCAGCAGATAGAGCGTGAAGGTGTAATTGGCCACCACCCGCACCGGTCGCTCGATCAGGAGCAGGGACTGGCCATGGCGCGCCAGCACGTTGCGCATGCTGGCAAAGTTGAGGAAGACCAGCACGCCGAGGATGTAATCGCCGACAAAGAACTTGGCGAAGGTGAGCTGGCGGTGGTTCTCCTTGCCGATCACCCCCATCAGCCAGTCGGAGCACCACTCACTGACACCGAAGGCGTGAAAGGCCACGATCCCGGCGGTGGACAGCACGGCCAGCGCCATTGACACCGGGCCCGACCAGTCCTCGGTGGCACGCCAGCGGTAGAGCAGCACGCCCAGCCACCACAGGGGCGCCAGGAGCATGAACTTGGGCCCGATCGCCAGGCCGGCTAGCAGCGCGGCGAGGGTGCCGATGCGCTTCGGCATGAAGACCACCATGGCGAAGGTCACGTAGTACCAGAACTCGAAACAGATCGACCAGTACGGGACATTCGAGAAACTGGTGATGGAGATGAACCACACCTCGTTGAGCAGCAGGAAGCTGCCGCCGATGCGCGCAATGAACTGATCAAACGGGTAGCCCGAGTAGATGTCCGGCATCAGCTGGCGCCCGATGGCATCAAGGAGCACGGTGAGCACGATGGCCGGAACCGTGACGGAGAACACCCGGGAGATCCGGCTCGCCGCATAGGCCGGCAAGGCCGACTCCTTGGTTGCCGTGACAAACGCGATCACGAACCCCGACAGCACGAAGAAGACGATCACCGAGCTGTGACCGTAATGGCTGGCGGGCAGCATGGCTTCGGAGAGGAAGCGCTGGTTCGAGTGGTAGAGATAGACGAGGAAGGCCGCCGTGAAGCGGACCACGTCAAGATAGACGGAGAAGGAACGGTTCATGGTTCATGCATGACCAGGACAATGACCGGGCCAGGCCGTCAGCAGCCCTTGCGAAGGCCGGATGGGCCTGTCGCTTGGGCGCCGCGCGGGCTCGGCCACAGCCTGAGGGGTGAAGACAGGGCGATCAAGATCGCGGCTCATCCAAGGACTCGGCGAGCCAGCTGCTCAGCGTGCCGCTTGAGCGTTGCCCCCATGGAAACGGACGCCAGACGAGCCCCCGCATCGGCAGGGCGGATCACGGGCGGGATGTCCATGGCCCCCACCCGGAAGCGCTCCCGATGGGTTCCCAGGTATTGGCAGAGCGCCTCGAAACGCCCCGCGACGATGCCGTCGGGCACGCTGCTGCCCTGCCGCAGCATCTCGAAATTATGGGACAGCACGACGAAGTGCTCGGTACCAGCCGCGCAGGCGGACTCCATGGCCTCGCGCAGCTCGGCGAAGCTGCAGGCCCCCAGCTGGGCCGGCCGCAGGCGCCCGGAGCCATCCCGGAAGACCGTCATCGGCAGGATGCCCACGCCCTCGAAGGCCTGGGGACGGGTGAAATCGAGGGTGCCGCGCAGGTCGGGGCCACTGTCCGCACTCACCTCGTTGAGGCTGCTGTCGATGCCGATACCGCAGGTGCGCAGTGCCCGGTAGGTATCCGCGTTGCTGGCGAAGCTGCCGGCACGAAAAGCCGTGATCCTGTCGCAGCCGACCTGCGCCATCAGATCCAGCCCCAGGCGGATGAGGGTGATCTGCTCGTCCAGCGTGTAGAAGGAAAGGTGCTGGCGCTTCCTGTTTGCCCCCGGGAAAGGCAGGGGAGTCAGCTCATCCGACCATTCGGGGTGGAGATGGAGCTGGATGTCGTGCCCACCGCTGCGAATCAGGTCGACGATGACCGCCAGTTTGTCGACACCGAAGCGTGCCGCAAACAGCGGCTCCACGAAGAACACGCCTTTCAGGCCGTTTTTCGCAAGGATTTCGAGGGTCTTGGGCAGGGCATAGTCACCCTTCGGTGAACGACCATAAACGTAACGTTCGAAGCTCGCCGGAAAGCGGCCATCGAGGTCGTCCCAGCTGCCGCACCAGACCTCGATATCGAAGCTCAGATAGACGTTCATGGCTTGACGCACGGGCTGTCCGCCCGGCGGAGTTCATCGACGAGATTGATCACCGCCGAATGGATGATCGCGAAGCAGGTGCGGAAATACTGGTCGGTGTGCTGATGCGGATCATGGATGTGGATCCGGTGAGGGCGCGACCAATGCCCGAGGAGGGCAACCGCCTCGGCGGGGATGCCGCGCCGCACCAGCTCGTGGGCATGACGGACCTCCATCGCCAGCAGCAGATCGCCGGGCTGATAACGGTAGTCGGTGAAGTCGGTGGCGCGATGCCCGGCGAGGTCGGCCCCATAGACGGGCGCCGTGCTGACGGCTTTCTCGAAAGCAGGCGCCCCGGTGGTGGTGGAGAGACCGATAGAGACGACACGGACACCAAGCCCGGCTGCAACCGCGTGGCCAAAGGCACTCCGGTTGATATTGCCAAGACACACGAAAACCAGGCGATTCACCCGCTCCGGCTGGATCTGGACGAAGGGCCGGAGGCTTCCGCCGACGTATGCCAGCTCCCCCAGCACCAGCCGCACAAAACCGCGAAAAGTGCCGAACCCGACGTCGATCAACGACGCGATCCGCCCGGCCAGGCTAGATTGATAGACGAATTTTTCCACTCTTTCACCAACCTGGTCACGGTTCGGGGGCAGGCACTACCGCCCGCCCATTGTCGTGCCGCAGTATTTCAGATTTCGGGGGCCGGCCGCGTTGCGAAAGGTGTCGCGACGGGAGAGACGGAAGAAACCCGCCCGGCATTGGGCGCTGATAATAACCGGAAAGCCGCCTCGGCATCCGTGGAGCAAGTCCGCTTCAGGCGTCGGTTGGCGGCCCCGCCCGGCTTACTTTCCAGGCCCGCGTCGCACCCCTCCGTTGCCACGCCGCACTGGCGGCGGGGCCCGCCGGGCGCCCACCGGGCTGTCGGCCTTGCCGCCGCTCTTGCGCGAGGCTCCCGGCTTGCCGGCCGGGCTGCGGTCGAGGACGACCGGCTGGTCGCGGGGCACCAGGTGCCGGGGCTGGGCGCCGATCAGGTCGGCCCGACCCATGGCCCGCAGGGCCTCGCGGATCAGGGGCCAGCCCTCGGGGTCGTGGTAACGCAGCAGCGCCTTGTGCAGGCGGCGCTGGCGGCCGGACTTGGGCGTATCCACCTGTTCGGACGTGGCCGACACCTTGCGCAGCGGGTTCTTGCCGGTGTGGTACATGGTGGTGGCCATGGCCATGGGGGTCGGCATGAAGGTCTGCACCTGGTCGAGCCTGAAGTTGTTGCCCTTCAGCCACAAGGCCAGGTTGACCATGTCCTCATCGGTGGTGCCCGGGTGGGCGGCGATGAAATAGGGGATCAGGTGCTGCTTCTTGCCCGCCTCCTTCGAGAATCGCTCGAACATCTCCTTGAAGCGGTCATAAGTGCCGATGCCCGGCTTCATCATCTTGTCGAGGGGGCCATCCTCGGTGTGCTCCGGGGCGATCTTGAGCAGCCCGCCCACGTGGTGGGTGACCAGTTCCTTGACGTATTCGGGCGAGCGCACCGCCAGGTCGTAGCGCAGGCCCGAGCCGATGAGCACTTTCTTGACCCCCGGGATCGCCCGGGCCTTGCGGTAGAGCTGGATCAGGGGGCCGTGGTCGGTGCCGAGGTTCTCGCAGATGCCCGGAAACACGCAGGACAGGCGCCGGCACGAGGCCTCGATCTTCGGGTCCTTGCAGGCCATCCGGTACATGTTGGCGGTGGGGCCGCCCAGGTCGGAGATGGTGCCGGTGAAGCCGGGCGTCTTGTCGCGGATCTCCTCGATCTCCTTGAGGATGGAGGCCTCCGAGCGGCTCTGGATGATGCGCCCCTCGTGCTCGGTGATGGAGCAGAAGGTGCAGCCGCCAAAGCAGCCACGCATGATGTTGATGGAGAAGCGGATCATGTCCCAGGCCGGGATGCGCGCCTCGCCGTAGCTCGGGTGGGGCTGCCGGGCATAGGGCTGACCGAAGACCCAGTCCATCTCCTCGGTGGTGAGCGGCACGGGCGGCGGATTGAGCCACACGTCGCGGCAGCCGGGGCCCACGCCGTGGGCCTGGACCATGGCGCGGGCGTTGCCGGGGTTGGATTCCAGGTGGAAGGTGCGCGAGGCGTGGGCGTACATCACCTTGTCGTCCTTGACCACCTCGTAGGCGGGCAGGCGGATGACCTGACGTGCCCGGTCGGCCTTGCGCGCGGCGACACGCTCGGCGGCGGGGACGATGCGGATTGGTTGGGCGGTGGGTGGGGTGGTGGGCTGGGCGACTGAAGTCGCCC
This sequence comes from Zoogloea sp., assembly GCF_023150065.1. Classification (GTDB taxonomy): domain Bacteria; phylum Pseudomonadota; class Gammaproteobacteria; order Burkholderiales; family Rhodocyclaceae; genus Zoogloea. Next base: position 577,334 of record NZ_JAKLLN010000001.1, on the reverse strand, counting down.
CTACAGGCTCCATAGCGTAGGGATCGCTGTGCGGTTCGACGGGGCCGGGCCGGTCGATGTCGGTGGACGCGACCTCCACAAAGCCCTCCGGCCGCCAGCCGGGCTTGACCATGAAGGCGGTACCGCGCAGGTCGCGGATGGACTCGATGGGCTCGCCGGCGGCCAGCCGATGGGCGAGCTCGATGACCGCCCGCTCTCCCGAGCCGAACACCAGCAGATCGGCCTTGGAATCGGGCAGCACCGAGCGGCGCACCTTCTCGGACCAGTGGTCGTAATGGGCAATCCGGCGCAGGCTGGCCTCGATGGAGCCAATCACGATATTGGCGTCCGGGTAGGCCTCCCGGGCGCGCTGGGCATACACCACCACGGCCCGGTCCGGCCGCTTGTCGGGCTCGGCGTCGGGCGTGTAGGCGTCGTCGGAGCGGGGTTTGCGGTCGGCGGTGTAGCGGTTGATCATCGAGTCCATGTTCCCGGCGGTGATGCCGTAGAACAGGCGCGGCTTGCCCAGGGCCCGGAAGGCCTCGGCCGAGTGCCAGCCGGGCTGGCTGATGATGCCGACCCGGAAGCCCTGGGCCTCCAGGGCGCGGCCGATCAGGGCCATGCCGAAACTGGGGTGGTCGATGTAGGCATCGCCGGTGATGATGATGATGTCGCAGGCGTCCCAGCCCAGGGCGTCCATCTCGGCCCGGGACATGGGCAGAAAGGGCGCCCGCCCCGATACGGAGCGGTGGCGGGGATAGGCGGTAAGCGAGGGGGTGAGGCCAGGTTTTTCCATGGGGCGGATTGTACGGGAGCCCTCCTTGGAACACCCGTCAAAACCGACGTTCCCCGCCGCCGCTCACAGGCCCAGGGCGTCCTTCACCGCTGGCCACTGACGCCGGCTGACGGGCAGCTGCCCGGCCAGTCCTTCCAGGAGGATCACCCAGTGTGCCTCGCCGTCCTCACCCGTGGTCGCGCGGGCCACCCCCCGGACCGCGGGGCGGGCGATCAGGCAGTTGCGATGAATGCGCAGGAAGCGCTGGGGAAACTCCTCCTCCAGCTGCACCAGGGACTCATCCAGGAGGTACTCCCGCTCCCGGGTGTGCGCCACCACGTATTTCTGCTCGGCCTTCAGGAACAGCACCCCGGACACCGGCACGAGCAGGATGCGCCCGCGCTCGCTGACGCTGAAATGGCTGCGGGTGGCCGGGGCCATGCGGCGCAGCACTTCGTCCGCCTGGGGGCGCAGGCGGCGGGCCTTGGCCAGGGCTTCCGCCAGGCGGGCGGCGCGCACCGGCTTGAGCAGATAGTCCACCGCCGCCAGCTCGAAGGCGCGCACCGCATATTCATCGTAGGCCGTCGAAAAGATCACCGCCGGTGCCGGTTCGAGCCGCCCCAGATGGCGCGCCAGCTCGACGCCATCCATGACCGGCATGCGGATGTCGGTGATCACCAGATCGGCCGGCTGAGCCTCCAGCAGGGCCAGGGCCTCGACACCGTTGGCCGCCATGCCGACGAGGCGCGTGGGCTGCTGCTCGGCCAGATCCCCCAGCAGATCGCGCAGGCGCTCCCGGGCCGGCGCCTCGTCATCGACCAGGAGCACGGCCAGGGGGGCCAGGGGCAAGTCATCACTCATCGTTCACTCCGGAAAGGCAGGCGGATGCGCACCCGGTAGGCATCGCGGGTCTGCTCGGTGTCGAGGGCCGCCTCCAGGTCGAAGAACAGCATCAGGCGCTCCCGGATATTATCGACGGCCATGCGATTGCCAGCATGGTGGCGTTCGGCATCCAGCACCGGATTGGCGATCTCGATGATCACCTCCGGCCCGCGCCGGGCAATGGAAATCGACACGGTGCCGGGGCCCGCACCCGGCTCGATGCCGTGATACACCGCGTTCTCGACCAGGGGCTGAAGGAACAGCGGCGGCACCAGGGTCGCATCCGCCGCCGCATCCCGCCGCCACAGCACCTCCAGCCGGTCACCAAGACGCAGGCGCTCCAGGTTGAGATAGCGCTCGCACAGGGCGATCTCATCCGCCAGGGGCACCAGCTCGCGGTTGTCCTGCATCAGGGCCCGGAACAGGTCGGCGAGCTCCTCCAGCCCCTCCTCCGCACGGCGCGGATTGGAGCGCAGCACGCCCAGCACACCGTTGAGGCTGTTGAACAGGAAGTGCGGGCGGATGCGGGCCGTCAGCGCCAGCAGGCGAGCTTCCGCCAGCACGGGCGCCTGGGCAGCCCCCCGCAGGTGGAAATACGTCATCACACAGCCCGTCATCACCAGCGACCACAGCAGCGGGCGCACCACGCCACCGTAGCCCAGGGGCTCCAGCAGGCCCTGAACCCCCAGCTGAACGCCCATCACCACCGCCCCCACAACCCACAGCCCGGCGTGATAGGGCAGGCGCTGCAGCGGGGAGCGCAACAGGAACAGGGCCGCCACCGACAGGATCAGGGGAAATTCGACGCGCACCGCCATGTCGAGGACCTCCTCACCCAGCAAGGCCATCTCCCGGTTGCGGACCAGCGTGGCGACAAGCCCGAGGCCATTGACCAGCAGCACGATCCGCAGCACGACGCCCAGGTTGCGGAAGTCCGGCAAGGTCCCTTCATAGCGGCCACGGCCGGCGCGGCGCGGGTTTTGCTTTATACTCATGGGTCAAAAAACGGGCCAAAACCTTGAATCCACGGGCTTCTCTCCGTGGCGCAGGCCCTCTTATCGCTGAGAGCATCAATAATTATGGCAGATCACTCCGCACCCCAGGACGGCGCCGCCAAGGCCTGGTCCGGTCGCTTCACCGAGCCCGTTTCCGACCTGGTCAAGCGTTACACCGCCAGCGTGTTCTTCGACAACCGCATGGCCGCCCAGGACATCCGCGGCTCCCTGGCCCACGCGAAGATGCTGGCCCGTCAGGGCATCATCGGCGCCACCGACCTGGCCGACATCGAGCGGGGCATGGCCCAGATCGTCGGCGAAATCGAGCGCGGCGAGTTCAACTGGAACCTGGACGACGAAGACGTCCATCTCAACATCGAGAAGCGCCTGACCGCCCTGGTGGGCGACGCCGGCAAGCGCCTGCACACCGGCCGCAGCCGCAACGACCAGGTCGCCACCGACATCCGCCTGTGGCTGCGCGACGCCATCGACACCATCCTCGGCCTGATCCGCGAGTTCCAGCTGGCCGTGCTCGACCTGGCCGAACACCACGCCGACACCCCGCTGCCCGGCTTCACCCATCTGCAGGTGGCCCAGCCCGTCACCTTCGGCCACCACCTGATGGCCTACTACGAGATGACCCGCCGCGACGCCGAGCGCTTTGCCGACTGTCGCAAGCGCGTCAACCGCCTGCCCCTGGGCTCCGCCGCCCTGGCAGGCACCACCTTCCCCATCGACCGGGAATACGTGGCCGAGCTGCTGGGCTTCGAGGAAGTGTGCTTCAACTCGCTGGACGCGGTTTCCGATCGCGACTTCGCCATCGAGTTCTGCGCCGCCGTGTCGCTGCTCATGACCCACCTGTCGCGCCTGTCCGAAGAGCTGATCCTGTGGATGAGCCCGCGGGTCGGCTTCATCGACCTGGCCGACCGCTTCTGCACCGGCAGCTCGATCATGCCCCAGAAGAAGAACCCCGACGTGCCCGAACTCGTCCGCGGCAAGACCGGCCGTGCCAACGGCAACCTGGTCTCCCTGCTCACCCTGATGAAGGGCCAACCCCTGGCCTACAACAAGGACAACCAGGAAGACAAGGAGCCGCTGTTCGACTCCGCTGACACCGCCATCGACACCCTGCGCATCTACGCCGACATGATGGGCAGCCGCACCGAGAACGGCCAGAAAGTCTTCAACGTGCGCGTCAAGGGCGAGGCCATGAAGGCTGCCCTCACCCAGGGCTACGCCACCGCCACCGATCTGGCCGACTACCTGGTCAAGAAGGGCCTGCCCTTCCGCGACGCCCACGAAGCCGTGGCCCTCGCCGTGCGCGCCGCTGATGTCCGGGGTGTCGATCTGCCGCAGATCCCGCTTGAAGACCTCCGCACCGCCATGGCCCACGTGCCCGGCGCCATCGAACGTCTGGGCGAAGACGTCTTCGGGGTGCTCACCGTCGAGGGCTCCCTCGCTGCCCGCAACCACGTCGGTGGCACCGCCCCCGCCCAGGTCCGGGCCGCCATCGCCCGCGCCCGCGGCCAGCTCGCCTGAGGACGCCCCCATGGAACGGATCGGCAAGTACGAGATCAGCCGCCTGATTGGCGAAGGCGCCACCAGCGAGGTCTATCTTGGCTTCGATCCGTTCACCCAGCGGGAAGTCGCCATCAAGCGCCTCCACCCGGAAGCCCTGCGCGGCAGCGAGCGCAGCGCCCTGTATCGCCACCTGCTGCTCAACGAGGCCGCCCTCGCAGGGAAGCTCCATCACCCCCACATCATCCAGATCCACGACGCAGTGATCGACGATCACGACGCCTACGTGGTCATGGAGTACATTCCCGGCGGCACCCTCGAAGCCTTCACCCGCGCCGGCCAGTTGCAGCCCTTCGAGCGCCTCATCGAGATCATCTTCAAGTGCACCCGGGCCCTCGATCACGCCTACCTGCAGGGCGTGACGCACCGGGACATCAAACCCGCCAACATCCTGCTGACCACGCCGGAAGGCCAGGACATCAAGATCTCCGACTTCGGCGCCGCACTGTTCACCGCCAGTGAGACCACCCAGGTGGCAGGCTTCGGCTCGCCTGCCTACATGTCCCCCGAGCAGGTGCGCGAGATGCCGGTGGATCACCGCACCGACATCTACTCCCTCGGCGTGGTGATGTACCAGCTCCTCACTGGCCGGCTGCCCTTCGATGCCACCAGCAACGTGAACATGGCGTACCAGATCGCCCACCACGAAGCCCCCCCGCCGGTCAGCATCCGCCCGGAGATCCCCGCCGAACTCAACGCCATTGTCGGCCGCGCCATGCGCCGGGAAATCTCCGAACGCTACGGCACCTGGATGGAGTTCTCCCACGACCTCGCCCAGGCCTATCGCAACCGCAGCCTCACCGCCGATCGGGGTGAGCCGCCGGACAGCGAGAAGTTCGAGCGGCTGCGCGCCTTCCGCTTCTTCCGGGAGTTCAGCGACATCGAGATCTGGGAGATCGTCCGTTTTGCCGAATGGAAGCTCTTCGAGCCCGGCACGGTGGTCATGAAGGAAGGCGAACCGGGCAACTATTTCTGCTTCGTGATCGAAGGGTCGCTGCGCATCGTCAAGAAGGGGCACCTGCTCAACGTCCTCAGCGCGGGCGACTGCTTTGGCGAGATGGCCCTGTTTGCCGCGGGTCGCGGCGCCCGCACCGCCTCGGTCGAGGCCACCGCCGAAACACGCATTCTCACCATCCGCGCCCCCGCCCTGCTGCGGGCCTCCGCCCTGTGCCAGATGCATTTCTACAAGGGTTTCCTGGAAGTCCTGTCGTCCCGGCTCTCTCTGGCCAACAGCCGCATCGCCAGCATCTAGCGCAGCAAACCCCTGATGCGTGTCGACTTTTTTGACACGCCCCCTTTCCGGGGCGCGGCAGAACAGCGGCAATTTTTTTATTCTCTTTTAAAATCATTGCCCTAAGGGAAAAATCCCATTTTGGAACAGGATTTGCTTAAAGAATATCAGCCAAGAGCGGGCATAGGTCATACAAGTGAAAGCCTGGTCCGCCTATACTGCGTTTACGCGCGCCGTGTCCGGCGCAAGTCCAAAGAGGTTTAGGATGAATCTGGAACACCCCGAAAATTCTGCCGAGCAGCGCACGACCGAAGCCGGCGTCAACGCTACCCAGAACAAGCGCCGCAAACTCATCCAGACCGGTCTGGTTGGTGCTCCGGTTCTGCTCGCACTCAAGAGCACCCCGGTGCTGGCCGCCAATTGCAAGCTGCCGTCGGGCTTCTCCGTTTCCGGCAACTTCAGCCGTAACGGTACGACCCCCTGCGCTCCCAAGCTGAACGGCGTGAATTTCTGGAACACCAACGCAACCGTCGAGCAGAAGGACCGGCCCTTCGCGCCCCCCAACTTCAACGCCTCCATCGACACCAGCGTCACAACCTTCGGTCAGGCACTGGCCAAGGGGAACACCAACGTCCACGCCAAGATCGTCGCCGCCCTGCTGAGCGCCGAAGCGGGCAGCTTCCTGCCCCCCGCCACCGTCAAGGACATGTGGAACCTCGGCGTGATCGGCGGCAACTACCCCGCCAGCGCTGGCGACTCCTGGGATGCCGCCGAAGTCGAAGCCTACCTGGACTACGTTCTGTCCTGAGATCCGGCCAAGCGCATTGCCCTCTGCCGGCATTCACTACGCCGCCTGCGACGCCCTCTTCGACGCCCTGCCCAGCATTCTCTGGAAAAGTGTCGACGAGGGCTGGGTGCGTTTCGACCCCCACGCGGGTGAAACGCTCCTACTCGCGCCCATCACCCGCTTCATCCTCGACCAGCTCTCGACCCCGGGACGACGGCTCTCCGAAGACGCATTGAACCAGGCGGTCCTGCACGAAGAACCGGACGCAAACCCTGCCGAATGCCGTAGTCAGGTCCGGACTGCCCTCGACGCCCTGCTCGACGCCCGCCTAATCCAGGCCACATCCCATTGAAAGTCAGCGAGCTTTCCTCCGCAGAGTTCAGCGAACGTCTGGCCGGTGACGGCATTCGACTGGCCGCCGGCCCCTTCAACTGCCGGCTGCAGAGCGGCGTGCCGGAAATTGCCGGCGAACTCTCCCGCCTTTACGCCCACCACCCGCTGATCGACGACACCCAATTCGTGGATTTCCACGTCGGCATCCAGCCTGGTCACGGCGTGCGGCGCTGGCTGCGCCCCCAGGCCCGCTTCATCGTCGATTCCATCGAGCCCTTCACGCCCCTCCCGCGGGATCAATCCCTGCCCATGCTCGAATGGGGGCTGAACTGGTGCATCACGGCATACAGCCAGCACATTCTGGTCATCCACGCCGCGTCGGTGGCCCGTGGCAACCGGGCAGCCATCCTGCCCGCCCCACCCGGCTCAGGCAAAAGCACCCTGTGCGCGGCTCTGGTCAATCGCGGCTGGCGCCTGCTGTCGGACGAACTCACCCTGATCCGCCTGGACACCGGCGAGCTGATGGGTCTGGCACGCCCGGTCAGTCTCAAGAACGCCTCCATCGACATCATCCGCAACTACGCGCCGGATGCCTTCCTGACCCAGCCGGTGCTCGACACCACCAAGGGCACCGTCGCCCTGATGGCCCCCACGCAGGCCAGCGTCGAGGCCGTCGACACGCCAACGCGTGCCGCCTGGATGGTGCTGCCCCGCTACCAGGCTGGCTCCGACGCCCGCCTCACGCCCATGGGCAACGGTGCCGCCTTCATGCAGTTGGCCGATAACGCCATGAACTACCATATCCTTGGTGCGCGGGGGTTTGAGGCTGTCGGCCGTACCGTCGATCAGTGCCGCAACTTCAGTTTCGAGTACAGCCGGCTGGACGACGCCATTGCCGTTTTTGAGCAGCTTGCCGGGGACGAAACGTGAACCACCTGCTCGCCGCCCTGCGCGATCCGCAGTCCGTCCTGCAACTCTCCCCAAGCCAGTGGGATCTGCTCATCCGCCAGACGCGGCATGCCAACCTGCTCGGCCGCCTTTACGAGCGCCTGTGCGCCGCCGGGCTGGAAGCAGACATTCCACAGCGCCCCCGCAACCACCTGCAGTCCGGCGCCATCATGGCCACCCAGCAGCAGTACTCGATCCGTCGTGAAGCCCGCCTCCTGCGCGACGCGCTGGCGCCCTACGAGATCCCCCTGATCCTGCTCAAGGGGGCGGCCTACGTGGCCGGAAAACTGCCCGCAGCCCAGGGGCGCCTGTTTGCCGACATCGACATTCTGGTTCCCCACGAACGCCTCGACGCGGCCGAATCGGCGCTGATGCTCACTGGCTGGCAGAGCAGCGTGACCGACGCCTACGATCAGCGCTACTACCGCCGCTGGATGCACGAACTGCCGGCCATGCGCCACATTTTCCGGGGCACCACCCTGGATGTGCATCACACCATCCTGCCCCCCACCGCCCGCCTCAAGCCCGACGCGCGGCTGCTGATCGAAGCCAGCGTGGAGATTCCCGACCTGCCCGGCGTCCGTACCCTGGCCCTGGAAGACCTGATCCTGCACAGCGCCTCGCACCTGTTCCATGAAGGCGAGCCGGACAACCTGCTGCGCGACCTTACCGACCTGGACCTGCTGCTGCAGCACCTGGGCCGGGACGACACAGCCTGGGACGCCCTCCTTGCCCGGGCCGGACGGCTGCAACTCTCAGGCCCGCTCGGTCTCGCCCTGCGCTACACAGAGAGTCTGCTGAACACCCCGATCCCGGCACGCATCGGCAAACAGGTGGGCAATGACACCACGGGCAGTGCAGGGCAGCGCCTGCTGGACCTGCTTTACAGCCGGATGCTGCGCCCCCAGCATCCCAGCACCGCAGACCGCCTCACCCCCCTGGCCCGCAAGGCCCTGTACATCCGGGCCCACTGGCTGCGCATGCCCCCCCTGCTGCTGGCCTATCACCTCGCCCACAAGGCCATTTTTCCCCCCAAGCTGGAAGAGTTGCCGCCGATGGACGAAAAAAAGGCGGCCTGAGCCGCCTTTTTTGGGAGTGCGAGCTTTCAGGCCACGCCGTCGAGGAGCTTCTTCAGCTCACCGGACTCATACATCTCGCGCATGATGTCCGACCCGCCGACAAACTCGCCCTTGATGTAGAGCTGGGGAATGGTCGGCCAGCTGGCGTATTCCTTGATGCCCTGGCGGATGGCCTCATCGGCCAGCACGTCAACCGCCACAAACTCGGTCACGCCACAGGCACGCAGGATCTGCGTGGCGTTAGCCGAGAAGCCGCAGCGGGGCATGGCCGGGGAGCCCTTCATGTACAGAACCACCGGGTTGGAGGTAACTTGGTCGTGAATGATCTTTTGGACGTCCATCTTTGTCTCGCAATAGTTGAGCAATTCAGTCGGAAAAGTCTAGGCCTGCTTGAGCGGCGCGTCAAGAACGGGGCCAGCAGCCAAGGCTGACCCGCTCGATTCCGGCCAGATCCTGAGCCGAAGTCACCGAATCGAAACCGGCCTCCCGGAGCAAACCGCGGACGGCGGCGGCCTGATCGTATCCATGCTCCATCATCAACCAGCCGCCGGGCACCAGGAAAGCCGGCGCTGTCGCCGTGATGCGGGCCAGATCGTCAAGGCCGGCAACCCCGGATGCGAGCGCGCCCGCGGGCTCGAAACGCACATCCCCCTCCGCCAGATGCGGATCGCCGGCAGCGATGTAAGGGGGGTTGCTGACGATGAAATCGAAACCCGTCTCCTCCACCGCCGCAAACCAGTCGCTCTCGATGAAGCACACCCGGGCCCCGAGGGTCTCTGCATTCTGCGCTGCCACCTCGAGGGCCGCAGCCGAAACATCAACCGCCATCACCCGGGCCAGTTGCAGCTCGAGGGCCAGTGTGACCGCCAGTGCGCCGCTACCGGTCCCCAGGTCGAGAAGCTTCGGCGCCGCACCTTCCGCCACTCGACCAAGCACCAGCTCGACGATGAGCTCGGTCTCTGGGCGGGGAATCAGCACCGCCGGCGTCACCTGGAAATCGCGCCCGAAGAACTCCCGCAGCCCCAGCAGGTAGGCCACCGGCTCACCGGCAGCGCGGCGCTCGAGGAGGTCGGCAAAACGGGCCGCCGTCGACTCGGCGAGCCCCCGCTCCGGATAGGCGGCGATCTGGGCGGTGGAACAGCCCAGCAGCTTGCCCAGCAAGAGGCGCGCCTCGCTGGCCGGAATGCGGCCCCGTGCCACCTGCAGGGCCTCACCGATGTTCGCCAATGCCACCCTCAGTGCCCCTCGTCCGCCAGCGCCGCCAGCAATTCCGCCTGGTGCTCGGCGGTCAGGGCCGCCAGCACTTCGTCCAATTCCCCCTGCATGACCGCATCCAGCTTGTAGAGGGTCAGGTTGATGCGGTGGTCGGTCAGCCGCCCCTGGGGGTAGTTGTAGGTACGGATGCGTTCGGAGCGATCACCGCTGCCCACCAGGCTCTTGCGGGTAGCGGCCTCCCGGGCCTGCTGCTCGCGCACCTGGATGTCCTTGATCCGGGCCGCCAGCACGCGCAGGGCCGAGGCCTTGTTCTGGTGCTGGGAGCGTCCGTCCTGGCACTCCGCCACGATACCGGTGGGCAGGTGGGTGATGCGCACGGCCGAATCGGTCTTGTTGATGTGCTGGCCACCGGCGCCGGACGCCCGGAAGGTGTCGATGCGCAGGTCCGCGGGGTTGAGCTCCACGTCCCCGACCTCATCCGCCTCGGGCATGACCGCCACCGTGCAAGCCGAAGTGTGGATGCGCCCCTGGGTCTCGGTGGCCGGTACGCGCTGCACCCGGTGCCCGCCCGATTCGAACTTGAGCCGCGAGTAGGCACCGTTGCCTGCCACCCGGACAATCACTTCCCTGAACCCGCCGAGTTCGGCATCGCTGGCCGAAATGGTCTCCACCCGCCAGCCCTGGCGTTCGGCGTAGCGGGTGTACATGCGCAGCAGGTCGCCCGCAAAGAGCGCCGCCTCGTCACCACCCGTGCCGGCGCGGATTTCAAGGAAGAGATTGCGCTCGTCGTTCGGGTCCCGCGGCAGGAGCGCCGTCTGCAGATCGGCCTCGATCCGTGCTTGGGCCTCCCGCGCGGCTTCGAGCTCGAGCTCGGCCAGCTCCTTCATCTCCGGATCGCCGATCAGCTCCTTTGCCGTGGCTTCATCGGCGACGGCCTGACAGAAGGCCTGGTAGAGGGTCACAACCGGCGTGATCTCGGCGTGTTCGCGGGTCAGCTTGCGATAGTTGTCCATGTCGCTGGCGGCCTCGCTGGTGGCCAGCAGGCGGTCGAGCTCCTGGAGACGGTCGGCAAGATTGTCCAGCTTGTCGCGGATTCGCTGTTTCATGGGGATACCGGCCTGCGGCCGCAGGCATGAGGACGCTGGCCCGACGGGCTAGTGGTCCTTGGAGAGATTGAAGAGACGCCGGACCAGCTGGGCGCAATCGCCACGGTGGTCGCCTTCCGCGTCGCTCAGGAAGCGGGTGGGGGCATGCATCAGCTTGTTGGTGAGCCCCTGGCTGAGGGACTCCAGAACCTTGTGGGCATCGTCGCCCCGGGCGAGCATGCGCACAGCCCGTTCGAGCTCGGCCTGGCGCAGCTGGTCGGCATGCTCGCGCAAGGCCCGGATAGTCGGAACGGTATCGCGGCTATCAAGCCAGTGCAGGAAGCCATCGACCCGCTCATCAATGATGCCTTCCGCCTCGACCACCGCCGCCTGACGCGATTCAAGACCCGAATCAACCACCTGGGCCAGGTCATCGACGGTGTACAGGAACACATCGTCAAGCTCGGCCACTTCGGGCTCGATATCCCGCGGCACGGCCAGATCCACCATCACCATGGGGCGGCGGCGGCGTGCCTTGAGCGCCCGCTCCACCACGCCCAGGCCGATCACCGGCAGCGGGCTGCCCGTGCAGGAGACAACGATGTCGTAACCCGGCAGGGCTTCGCCCACCTGGTCCAGGCGCAGCACATCACCGCCGAAGCGCTGGGCCACAGCCTCGGCCCGGGCCAGCGTACGGTTGGCAATGGTGATGCGGCGGGGCTTTTCGCCACCGAAGTGGGCGGCACACAGCTCGATCATCTCGCCAGCGCCCACGAAGAGCACTCGCTGGTCGCTGACCCGCTCGAAAATCCGCTCGGAAAGATGCACCGCCGCCGCCGCCATGGACACGATGTTGGCGCCGATCGCCGTGGTGGAGCGCACCTCCTTGGCCACCGAGAAGGTGCGCTGAAAGAGCTTGTGCATGGTGGCGCCGAGGGTGCCGGCCTCTTCCGCCTGACGCACGGCGTCCTTCATCTGGCCGAGGATCTGGGGCTCACCGATCACCATGGAATCGAGCCCGCTGGCCACCCGGAAAACGTGGCGCACAGCGTCCCGCTGGGGCAACGTATACAAGTAGGGCGACAAGTCCTGCAGGGCCACCCGGTGATACTCCGCAAACCAGTCGGCCGCATGACGGGGCTGCTGGGTGGCAAAGTACAGCTCGGTGCGGTTGCAGGTGGACAGGATGGCCGCTTCCTTGACCGGCTTGGCCTGGACAAAATCCGCCAGCGCCTGGACCAGCCGCTCAGGGCGAAACGCCACCTGCTCACGGATGGCAAGCGGCGCGGTGTGGTGGTTCAGTCCTAGGGCAAACAGCTGCATGGGTGGCGCCAGGCAGGGGCGGAATTTTTCAGCCGGCGATTATATCACCCGACCTTTTGCGCACAGCAGGGGCTGGATCAAGGCAGACGCACGAAGACCCCACGGTATCGAACAAAGGGGCAGGCCCCGCCTTCGGCACGCAGCCCCTCATGGCGTCGTGAGCGCTGCAGGCACCTCGGCCTCCGCCAGCAGCCACGCACGGAAGTCTCTTACCAGCGTGCGCCCGGCCAGTGCCTCCGGCACCACCAGGCTGTACACATAGCGGGATGGCAGCATCGTGGCGACCGGCATCACCAGGCGCCCCGACCGGACATCCGCCTCAACCAGCGGCCACAAGGCAAGGGCCAGACCCTGTCCCCCCATGGCCGCCTCCAGCACCAGCACCGCACTTGAGAAACGCGGGCCGCGGCTGGCGTCCACGTTCGCCACGCCTGCCAGACGGAACCACTCCGCCCAGCTCGGCCGCATCGCCTCGTCGGGGATCGACTCGTCATGGATGAAAACCTGTCGCCCCCAGTCTGTTGGCGTGGCCAATGGCCCCGTTCGAGCCAGCAACGCCGGGCTGCACACCAGCACATAGGCGGGGGCCAGCAAGACATCACGACAGAGGCCCGGATAGTCGCCAAGCCCGAAGCGCACCGCCACGGCACTGCCCGCTTCCCGTGGATCCGTCAGCAAGCCCTCCGCACTGCGTCCCAGGCCGTCGATGTTGCACACATCGCTGGCCAGGCGCAGCTCCACGTCGGGGTGCAGGCTGTTGAAACGGGACAGGCGCGGCACCAGCCAGCGTTGGGCGAAGGACGGCGGCGCATGGATGGTCAATAGCCCCTCAGGCCGATCCCGCACAAGCTCGACCGCGGCAGCCAGGCAATCCAGCCCCTCCCGTGTTCCGACAGCTCGAGCACCCGAGGCAGACGGCGAAACAGCGGCGCGCCGACATAAGCCTCCAACGCCTTGATCTGCAGGCTCACCGCAGCCGGGGTGACGAACAACTCCTCCGCCGCCCGCTTGAAGCTCAGATGGCGTGCCGCCGCCTCAAAGGCACGCAGGGCAGGCAGCGGCGGCAATCGATAGCCCATGACGTTTTCGATCAAGTAAAACTTAATCGTAGCATCAGAAAACGTGGTTTGCTGCAATGCAACACAAAACCTACATTTAGCTCAGGCGCACAGCAAGGTCCGGTCTCTGACAACCCTCCCCTCTGCCGGAAACCGGACCGCGCCCTTTCTGCCATGACACAAGGAGAACAAGATGAACCTCGACTACCTCCGCAGACTCATCACGACTCCGCTGAACGAGCGCGTCGCCGACGAACGCAAGGCCCTTGCCACCCGCACGGCCGGGCTGCTCGACTTCGAAGCCTATTTCAAGGAAGTCTTCGCCGGCCAGATCCTCTGAGCCACAGCCCCCGAAGGAAACCGCCGGCAGCGGCAGGCGCTTCCTGAGGGGGAAACGAGGGCACCACCCACAAGCCGTTCAGCAGGGCCAACCTCCAAGGGCCCGCCCCCATGATGGCTGCGGGCTCTTCCCTCGGGCGAAACAACATGTTGTACTCTGGACTTCGAGAATTCTGGTGGCACTCACCTGGAGCGTGCCTCAATGAGCCGCATTCCACTCGTCGTCTTCGGCAACAACACGTTCGCCAGCCTGGCATGGTATTGCCTTACCCATGACAGCCCTTACCAAGTCGTTGCCTTCACCGTCGATCAACGATTCCTGAACGCAGACACGCACGAGGGGCTGCCCGTCCTGCCGTTCGAGGACCTCGAGGCAAGCCATCCCCCCGAGGCTGCACATCTGATCATCCCCCTGGGCTATCACGCCATCAACAGCATCCGGCGTGACCGCTACCTCGAGGGCAAGGCACGCGGCTACCGGTTCGCAAGCTACGTTTCGAGCCGCGCGAGCGTCTGGCCGGATCTTCAAGTGGGCGAGAACACCCTGATCTACGAACACGCGATCATCCAGCCCTTTGCCCGGATCGGCGACAACGCGATCATCCGCAGTGCGGCCCATATCTCGCACCACTGCGTCGTCGGCGACCACGCCTTCGTGGCGGCGGGCGTAACGCTGGGCGGCAATGTCTCCATCGGTGCGCAATCCTTCATCGGTGTCGGGGCCGTCCTGCGCGACGGCCTTGCCATTGCCGAACGCAGCTTCATCGGTGCCGGCGCGGTCGTCGTCAGCGACACCGAGGCCGACGGTGTTTACGTGGGCAATCCGGCCAAAAAAGCGGGCCGCAGCGCCCTCGATGTGACCGGAGGCTGACATGCGCAGCGGTGATCCCCTGATCCTCAACCTGGCCTGCACCGGCGTCATCCCGACCCGCGCGATGAACCCGCATGTCCCGCTCAGCCACGCGGAGATCGTCGATGACGTTGCCCGCTGCCTGGAACTCGGTGTGCAGATGGTGCACCTCCACGCCCGCGACCCGGAAGGCGTGCAGACCGGTGACCCTGAAGCCTACGCTCGCCTGATCGAATCGATCCGCGCCCTGCCTGGCGGCCGTGAAGCCATCCTGTGCGTCACGACCAGTGGCCGCAAGGATGCGTCCTTTGCGTCGCGGGCACGGGTCCTCGATCTCGACGGCGACGCAAAGCCGGACATGGCCAGCCTCACCCTGAGCTCCCTGAATTTCGTTCAGTCCGCCAGCATCAATGCGCCGGACACCATCCGACAGCTCGCCGCACACATGCAGGCGCGCGGCATCCTGCCCGAGCTGGAAGTGTTCGACCTGGGCATGGCGAACTTCGGCCGGGTGCTCTCGCGGGAAGGGCTCATTCCCCGCGCACCCTACGTCAACCTGCTGCTCGGCAACATCGCCGGAGCCCAGGCCGACCCGCTCAGCCTCGGTGCGCTGCTCGCCAATCTGCCGGATGGCAGCGTGACAGCCCTTGCCGGTATCGGCCGCAGCCAGCTCACAGCCAATACGCTGGGCCTGCTGCTTACCGATGGGGTCCGGATCGGCCTTGAGGACAATCTGTGGATGGACAGCGGCCGCAGCGAGGCCGCCAGCAACGTCGGTTTGATCAAGCGCATGCTGCGTCTCGCCGCCGAGTTGGAACGACCGCTGGAAAGCCCCGCCAGGCTACGGCAGCGGCTCGGACTGCGTGCGGCCGGATAAACCCAGAGGGGTACAACTCAACGCAGGACGGAGGGCGGCTCGCCCGCACACCAGCGCTCCCACATCTGGCGCAGACGCGTTCCCAGCGCAGCAGACATCTCCACCGGAAGCACATCCATGTCGGCCTGCATGCGCGCCCGGATCGTCGGGCGCAGCGCAGCCAGTGCCGCAGCATCGCCAGCCCGGCGCACGGCAATCCGGAGATACTCCGCCTCCGTTTCCGCCACGAAATCCGCCAGACCAGCCCGGTGCAGGCGGCTGGCACACTGGCGCTGCTGAAGGGAGTTCCCGGCCAGGGTGATCGTCGGAACCCCCATCCACAGCCCGTAATTGGCGGTCGTACCACTCGAGAACGGAAAGGTATCGAGCAGGATGTCGACCTCCGCATGCTGCTCGAGATAGGCCGCCAACGGCACCCGCGGCCGCAGCTCGACCCGGGCCGGATCCAGGCCACAGGCCACGCATCGCGCCTCGATCCGCTCCCCGTCGCCATCGGAAACACCCCCGACCAGCAGGCGCGCCCCGGGTACCTCATCCAGCAGGCGGGCCCACATGCGGAGGCAGCCATCGCCAATCTTGTTCATACGGTTGAAACTGCCAAAAGTGATGGCGCCCCGTGCCAGAAAGGGCGCCGGCGCCACGGGCGGCAAGTCATCCGGCCGCTCCAGCACCGACATGGCAGGCAAATAGGCCAGATGCTCGGTAAAGCCGGCATCGAGTCGCCCCGGCGGTGCAACCACCGGATCAACCAGCCGGTAATCGACAGCGCGCAGGCCTGTCGTTCCGGGATAGCCGATCCACGCCACCTGAACCGGCGCCGGCTTCATGGCAAAAACGGGAAGGCGATTCCCCGCCGTGTGTCCGGACAGGTCGACCAGGATATCCACCGCATCCGAGCGGATGCACGCGCTCAAGGCGGCATCACTCATCCCGGCAACCTCTCGCCACACATCGCAATACCCACGCAGGCGAACACTGACCTCATCAGCCCCACGACGATTGAAGTAAGCGTGGATGGCAAAGGCTCCGCGGTCGAGCGTGCGCCAGATCGGCTCGATCAGACGCGCAACCGGGTGCTCACACAGATCCGCAGAAACGAACCCGATGCGCAGGCGGCGTTCGGGGTCGCGCACGTTTTCATGACCGGCCGCCACCAAGCTGCTTGCTTCGAGCGCCTCGCCGAACGCCCGGTGGGCGGCGAACAGGGCCTCCGGCGACTGCGCCTCATCGTGGGCATGGCAATACAGCAGCCCACTCCACGCAAAAAAAGCATCGGGCTTGCTGTCGAGCACCCGCTGATAGGCCTCAGCCGAACGCCCCAGCTCACCCATCATGCTGCAAACCAGAGCAAGATTGGCGTTCCCCTCCACCGACCCCGGCGACAAGGCGACCGCCTTTTCGAGGACCGTGCAGGCAGCCCGATTGTCGCCCCGCTCCTGCAAGACGCGCCCCAGATTGGTCAACGCCGGCACGCAGGCGGGATCAATAGCCAGGGCGGCGCGGTAGGCCACCTCCGCATCCGCCGGATGTCCGGCTGCATCGTGTGCCGTGCCCAGCGCCACATGCGCGAGCGGCAGACGTGGATCCAGAGACAGCGCCCGTGCCGCCAGGCGCAGCCCCTCCTCCGGCTGTCCATCCTGGACCGCGTTGGTCGCCGCATTGCACCAGACCCCTGCCGCTCGCGGATCCAGTTGCAGGCTGCGTCGGAATGCGCGAGCCGCACCGCCCCGCTGACCCGCATGCTGCAAGGCGGCACCGTAGTTATCCCAGACCAGCGGATCGTTCTTCCGCAGCGCGCAGGCCCGCTCGAGTATTGGCACGGCCTTCAGAAAATGCCCCATCAGCATCTGGGAAACCCCCAGCAACTGGAGCGCCAGTCCATCATTTCCCCACTGCCCGGCAATCTCCTCTGCGAGGAGCAGGCAGTCGGCATGGCGAGCGGACGCGCAAGCTTGCTGCCAGCGGAGAAAAGCCGGGTGAGCGGTCGAAAAAGGAACGGTTGGCTTCATGAACGCTGGCAAGGGCCGCGCCTGGCTCGAACACCCGGACCAGGGCATGTCCTGCAGGGCTATTGACGATGCGTACAGTTTAGCCACACAGGTGGCAGGGCTCCAATCGCTCCACCAGCCTGCCCCGATATAGAGGGCGGAAATACCTGGCACGGCACGATGTGCGCCCACCAGCAGCGACGACCAATGCCGCAAGCGGCAAATGCAGGCAATCAAGACGTGAACGTAAAAACGCCGACCACATGGATCGGCGTTTTTACTTGAATTACTTGGTGGCCAGTCGCGGAATCGAACCACGGACACGCGGATTTTCAATCCGCTGCTCTACCAACTGAGCTAACTGGCCAACGAGGAACGCATTATAGGCAAGGTATCGCCCCACGTCAAAGGGAAAATGCAATTTCTTGCAGCCCTGGATCGACACGCTTCATGCAGGGGGAAACTGTTCTGCGAGGGCACGGGGTTCAGGCGTCAAGGTGTCCTCACCCGCACGGCTGCGCGGAAAGACAACCTGGGCGATAGTACCCTTGCCGCTGGGATTGGGTATGAGGCTGACCTTGGCGCGATGAAGCTCCGCAATCTCCCGGACAATGGGTAGGCCAAGGCCGGAACCGCTTTCGGTGCTTCCAAGCACACGATAGAAACGCTCGAAAACCCGCTCCCGGTCCACATCCGGCACGCCAATACCCGTGTCTTCCACTTCCAGGATGGCGCGCTCCGTGGCGATGGTACGAACCGTCACGCAGCCCCCGCCAGGGGTGTACTTGATCGCGTTGTCGATCAGATTCTTGACCAGTTCGCCAAGCAGAACCGGGTTGCCGTCAATCATCAGCGGCTCGCCGGTGGTTTCCAGGCCAAAATCAATGTTCTTCTGTCTGGCGCGCGGGAAGAAATCACTCAGCATTGCCCGCAGCAGCACCTCCAGATCCACCCGCTCCACCGCATAGATTTTCTCGTAACTGGCTTCAGCCCGGGCAAGGGAGAGCAGCTGATTGATCAGATGCCCGGCTCGCTCCGCACTCTGGGAGATATGTACCAGGGACCGATGCACCTGGGCGGGGTCGGTTTCCATCAGGGCGAGATCTGTCTGCATGCGCAGGCCGGTCAACGGGGTCCGCATCTGGTGCGCCGCATCGGCGATGAAACGTTGCTGAGCCTGAAGATTCTCCTCCAGGCGGGCCATCATCTCGTTGAAGGCAATGATCAGCGGCCGGACCTCCTCCGGAACCCCCGATACCGAGATGGGCGACAAATCGGAAGGGCGGCGGCGACGGATGAGGCGCTGGAGCTGGTTCAGGGGCGCGATGCCGCGGGACAGGCCGAGCCAGACCAGGATGACCGCGATCGGGATGATGGCGAACTGGGGCAGAAGCACACCCGTCACCACCCGGGAGGCAAGGGTGCTGCGCTTGTTGCGCGTTTCGGCGACCTGGAGCAGCACGAGCCTGGAAGGGACGCTATCCATGGGCTGTACGAACTGATAGGCCACCCGCACTTCTTCACCTGCAATGGATTCATCGCGAAACATCACGAGGTCGGGAACCACATTCTCCGGCGCGGCGATCGGGGGAATATCCTTGTCACCGGCCAGCAGCTCGCCCTTGAAGCCCAGCACCTGGTAATACACGGTGTCGTCCTCGTCAGCCCGCAGGATCAGGCGCGCCGGCGCAGGAAAGTTCACCCGGGCCTGCCCGTTCTCGAGCTTGACCAGACGGGCGATGGCCCGCACGTTAACCGCCAGGGCCTGGTCGTAGGGCTGGTTGGCGATGCTGTTGGCGACGTTGTGGGTGACGATGATGGAAATTGGCCACAGAAACAGCAGGGGGGCCAGCATCCAGTCGAGAATCTCCCCAAACAGGGAGTTGAAGGCCTTGCCATCAGTGGCATCCTCTTCTGCCACCTTACGCCATCTAGGCGACCACATCAGGCTTTTCCAGGCAGTAACCCAGCCCTCTTACGGTCACGATCTGCACACCGCTTTGCTCGAGTTTCTTGCGCAGGCGATGCACATACACTTCGATGGCATTGTTGGAGACTTCCTCACCCCAGCCACACAGGTGATCGACCAGTTGCTCCTTGCTCACCAGACGCCCTGCACGCAGCAGCAGCACCTCGAGCAACCCGACTTCACGCGCAGACAGTTCGACGACCTGACCGTCAATCTTGACGACCCTGTCCGCCTGATCATAAGCCAGCCGGGCATATTCGATGCATCTCGCCTGGCCGGTTCCGCGTCGGGTCAGGGCACGGACGCGCGCCTCCAGTTCGGGCAGCGCAAAGGGCTTGGTCAGATAGTCGTCAGCCCCCGCATCCAGGCCACGCACCCGATCCTCGATGCCATCCTGAGCAGTGAGGATGAGCACGGGCATGGCGCACTTGCGGGAGCGCAGGCGCCGCAGGACTTCGATACCGACCAGTTTGGGAAGCCCCAGATCCAGAATGAGGAGGTCGAAGGTCTGAACCAGCAGAGCAGCATCGGCATCGGCACCATTGGGGACATGGTCCACCGCATAGCCGGCTTTCTTCAGCGCACGGCACAGGCCGTCGGCAATAATCAGGTCGTCTTCGGCCAACAGGATCCGCATGGCGTTTTCGTGGGAAGCAGAAGTGTAAGTTTGAAGTAAGCGGGATACGGCACAGTCAACCCGCTGTTCTCCTTTTACTCGGTCTTGGGGGCACGTTCGCTGCGCAAGCTGCGACACCGCCTCGGGGGTTGGTCCGCCCGACGGATCATCCCCCGCCGTCTTTTTCGGCAAACCCCAAACCGATAGCTGCAAACGTCCGTGCCCGGCATTCCCATGGGCACCCCGGGCGCAAGCGGCGCAAACTCTCATTACAAATTCCGTTCGAGTCTAGCACAGGGCCGGCCAGGCTTCGTGCAAGCCTGCCGCAAGCTCCTTGGCGTCAACGCGGCATGACGCACGACACCCTGCAGACCATTCCGGCCAGCCATTGAAAAACCCCGGCTGCCTCTCGGCAGACCGGGGTTTTATCCTTGCCTCCGGGAGGGCCGGAGCCCAACCGGGAGTACGGCTTAGTGACCCGACGCGCCAGCTGCGCCGATACCGGTTTCGGACCGGATCAGCTGGGCAGCGAAGTCGGCACGCTCCTGCTGGGCGTTCGGGCTGCGATCGAGCAGCGAGAAGATCCAGATACCCACGAAGCCGATGGTCATGGAGAACAGGGCCGGCGAGGTGTAGGGGAACGGAGCGGAGCCCTTCGGATTACCCAGGGTCGCAACCCACACGGAATCCGACAGCACAGTCATCACCACGGCGCTGATCAGGCCGAGGAAGCCACCGATCACCGCACCCTTGGTGGTGCAGTCCTTCCACAGCACGCTCATGAAGAGCACCGGGAAGTTGGCGGACGCGGCGATGGCGAAGGCCAGGGACACCATGAAGGCGATGTTCTGCTTCTCGAAGGCGATGCCCAGAACCACCGCGATCACACCCAGAACGATGGTGGTGATGCGGGAGACGCGCAGCTCGGAAGCGGAATCGGCATTGCCGTTCTTGAACACGGTGGCGTACAGGTCATGGGACACGGCGGAAGCGCCGGACAGGGTCAGACCAGCAACCACGGCCAGAATGGTGGCGAAGGCAACCGCGGAGATGAAGCCGAGGAAGATATTGCCGCCCACTGCGTTGGCCAGGTGGATGGCCGCCATGTTGCCGCCACCCTTCAGGGTGCCCTTGGCATCCAGGAAGGTCGGATCGGTCAGCACGAAGCAGATGGCGCCGAAGCCGATGACAAAGGTCAGGATGTAGAAGTAGCCGATCCAGACAGTAGCCCAACCCACGGACTTGCGGGCTTCCTTGGCATCCGGCACGGTGAAGAAGCGCATCAGGATGTGGGGCAGGCCGGCGGTACCGAACATCAGCGCCATACCGAAGGAGATGGCGGAGATCGGGTCCTTCACGAAGGAGCCCGGCCCCATGATGGAGTCACCCTTCTTGGCGGCCATCGCGGCGGTCACTTCCGCCACATCCTTGCCGGAAGCCGCAGCAGCGGTGGCAGCATCGGCGATAAGCTTGGCATCCTTGGCAGCCAGGGCGCTCTTGATCTCGACAGCCTTGGCGAACATCGCTTCCGGGCTGAAGCCGAACTTGACGAGCACCATGAAGGCCATGAAGGAAGCACCGGCCAGCAGCAGCACGGCCTTGATGATCTGCACCCAGGTGGTGGCAGTCATGCCGCCGAAGAGCACGTAAACCATCATCAGCGCGCCCACGATCACCACCGCCATCCAGTACTCGAGACCGAAGAGCAGCTTGATCAGCTGACCGGCACCGACCATCTGGGCGATGAGGTAGAAGGCCACCACGACCAGGGTGCCGGAAGCAGCAAAGGCACGGATCGGGGTCTGCTGGAAGCGGTAACCGGCCACGTCGGCGAAGGTGAACTTGCCAAGGTTGCGCAGACGCTCTGCCATCAGGAAGGTGATGATGGGCCAGCCCACGAGGAAGCCGATTGCGAAGATCAGGCCGTCGTAGCCGTTGGCCATCACCGCAGCGGAAATACCCAGGAAGGACGCGGCGGACATGTAGTCGCCGGCAATCGCCAGGCCGTTCTGGAAGCCGGTGATGCCACCGCCCGCGGTATAGAAGTCGGCAGCCGACTTGGTCTTGGATGCAGCCCACTTGGTGATGAACATCGTGCCGGCAACAAAAATGCCGAACATGACGATGGCCGTCCAGTTGGTGGCCTGCTTCTCAGCCTGACCGATGTCGGCACCGGCAGCAAGAGCGACACCGGAAGCCAGCATGGCCACAAGGCCGAGCAAGAGTTTGGAATTGCGCATCACTTGGTGGCCTCCTTGATGACCTGAGCCTTCAGATCGTCAAACTCGGTATTGGCACGACGAATGTAGATACCGGTGATGATGATGGTGAACAGAATCACACCCACGCCGATGGGAATCCCGACGGACATGACACCGGCACCAGTCTTCTGTGCCAGGAAATCCTTGTTGAAGGCCACCAGCAGGATGTAACCGTAGTAAACGATCAACATCAGCGCGGTCATGACCCAGCCATAGGAATTGCGTTTCGAGACCAGCTCCTGGTATTTCGGGTTTGCCCGGATGCGGTCGCCGAGGTCGTCTTTCATATTTCTCCTCCTCTTCGAATTAACCTGCCAGGAGCCAAAGGGACTCCTTTAGGGGTAGTGGCAAGTTACCGGCACACACTTACATCGACCTTACGCTGACAAATGAAATTTCCGCCTTGATGGCGGACAATCAAATACTGCATTGCAACATCCGAAAACCTGAAAAAAACCATTCAAAACAAGGCGTTCGAATGAGCAAGAAATCAGGACGAAAAAAAGGCGCGAATTTCGCGCCTTTTTCTCCCCCTCTACCCCCGGCCTGACTGCGCCGGGTTCCTCCCCTGTTTTTTCTTTATTCGATTTGCGCTGTTTTTATTTCCGGCCATTCCTGCAAAGGCCGGCTGCAAATCGCCCCGACCTGAAAGTCGGGGCATGTGTCTCTTACTTGAGCTGTTCCAGGATTGCCGGGTTTTCCAGCGTCGAGGTGTCCTGGGTGATTTCCTCGCCCTTGGCCAGCTGACGGAGCAGACGGCGCATGATCTTGCCGGAACGGGTCTTGGGCAGGTTCTCACCGAAGCGGATGTCCTTCGGCTTGGCAATGGGGCCAATTTCCTGACCCACCCAGTTTTGCAGCTCCTTGACCACCTTGGCGGCTTCATCGCCGGTGGGGCGGGCACCCTTGAGCACCACGAAGGCCACGATCGCTTCACCAGTCAGATCATCCGGACGGCCAACCACGGCGGCTTCGGCAACCTTCTCGTGGGCAACCAGGGCGGATTCGATTTCCATCGTACCCATGCGGTGGCCGGAGACGTTCAGCACGTCATCGATACGCCCGGTGATGGTGAAGTAACCGGTGTCCTTGTCGCGGATAGCGCCGTCGCCCGCCAAGTACAGCTTGCCCTGGAAGTCGGCCGGATAGTAGGACTTCACGAAACGGTCCGGATCGCCCCAGATGGTGCGGATCATGGACGGCCACGGACGCTTGACGACCAGGATGCCGCCTTGACCCCAAGGCACTTCGGTGCCGGTTTCGTCGACCACGGCGGCCTGGATGCCCGGGAAGGGCAGCGTGCAGGAACCGGGGATCAGCGGGGTCGCGCCGGGCAGCGGGGTGATCATGTGGCCACCGGTTTCGGTCTGCCAGAAGGTATCGACGATCGGGCAGCGGCTGCCGCCGACGTTCTCGTAGTACCACTCCCAGGCCGCCGGATTGATCGGCTCACCGACCGAACCCAGGATGCGCAGGCTGGACATGTCGTAGTTCTTGGGATGCACGGCCGGGGTGTTGTCCGCAGACTTGATCAGCGAACGGATCGCGGTCGGGGCGGTGTAGAACACGGTGACCTTGTGATCCTGGATCATCTTCCAAAAGCGGCCGGCGTCCGGGTAGGTGGGCACGCCTTCGAAGACGACTTCGGTCGCACCGCAGGCCAGGGGGCCGTAGGTGATGTAGGTGTGACCCGTCACCCAACCGATGTCGGCGGTACACCAGAAGACATCATCCGGCTTGATGTCGAAGGTGTACTTCATGGTCAGGATGGCGTGCAGCAGGTAGCCACCGGTGGAGTGCTGCACGCCCTTCGGCTTGCCGGTGGAGCCGGACGTGTAGAGCAGGAACAGGGGATGCTCGGCTTCGACCCATTCCGGTTCGCAGACGTCGGATTGCTGGGCAACCAGATCGTCGGCCCAGAGATCACGGCCCGCGACCATGGCGGTCTCGGCGCCGGTGCGCTTGACCACGATCACGCTCTTGATGGTGGGGCAGCCGCTGGCCAGCGCTTCGTCGGCGATGGACTTGAGGGGCAGCGCCTTGCCACCACGGTTCTGGCCGTCGGAGGTAATCAGCAGGACAGCACCGGCATCATTGATGCGGTCAGCCAGGGACTGGGCGGAGAAGCCGCCGAACACGATGGAGTGAGTGGCGCCGATACGGGCGCAGGCCTGCATGGCCACCACACCTTCGATGGACATCGGCAGATAGATGACGACGCGATCGCCCTTCTTGACACCCTGAGCCTTCAACGCGTTGGCAAACTTGCTGACGCGACCGAGCAGATCGGAGTAGGTGACCTTGGTGACGTCGCCCTTGTCGCCTTCGAAGATCAGGGCGACTTTGTCACCCAGACCATTTTTGACCTGACGATCAAGGCAGTTGTAGGAGACGTTCAGCTTGCCGTCGGCAAACCACTTGAAGAACGGAGCATTGCTCTCGTCCAGGACCTGGGTGAAGGGGGTCTGCCAGTCGAGAAGCTCTTTGGCACGGGCGCCCCAGAAGCCTTCGTAATCCTTCTCGGCTTCGGCACACAAGGCCTTGTACGCATCCATGCCCGACACGGCCGCGTTCTTCACCACCTCTTCAGACGGATAGTAGAACTTCTGGGTGGTTTCGCTCGTCATTTTTTCACCTCTCCTCGTGTTATGAGTGTGCAACGTTGTTAGCTCTGAAACCTTGCTGGCGGGGAATCCGGCCGCTCACGCCTCATGGATGCATGCGCCTTATGGTGGCGCTTTCTGGTGCTCCGGCCCTGGGTCCGACCGGCATTTAAGTTGATCAATCTTACACAGGACTTACACACGGGAAGCCGGGCACCCGTTCCGGGCATGCGGAGCCCGTAACGCACCCAGAACATGCATCCTCGCAGGCCAGGCTCACTCACTTATTCAAAAACAATAAAAGTGCAATAGAATAAATGCCATATACATAGACCTAACCCACTGCAATGCCAGCTCACCGCCTCCTCCTGTTGCTGCCCCTGCTGCTGGCCGCTTGTGCGTCCCATCCACCGGATCTCCCCTCCTCAAGCCACATCCGCGCCAACACCCGGTCGCCCCAGGCGCCGCCCGCTTCAAGCCCGCCGCCGGAAGTCCTGCCCCTGACGCCACCCAAGCCGGCTGCCCGGCTGGAGACTTACTCCGTAGTGGTCACCGCGGTACGTGTGCAAGACCTGCTGTTCGCCCTGGCCAGGGATGCCCGGATCAACATCGACATTCATCCCGGCCTCAGCGGCACCGTCACCCTCAATGCCATCGACCAGACCCTGCCGCAGATCCTGGATCGCCTGGCGCGGCAGGTGGACATGCGCTACGAGATCAACGGCAGGAATCTCGCCGTGATGCCGGACTCCCCGTTCCTGCGCAGCTACCGGCTGGACTACGTCAACCTCAATCGCAGCATGACGGGCACCGTCTCGACCAACACGCAGATCGCCACCAGCGGGACGAGCAGCATGGCAGGAGGGGCCGGCACCGGAACCGGGGCCCTGACCGCGGGCGGCAATGTTTCCGCCACCCGGATCGAGAACACGTCCCGCAACCAGCTGTGGGAATCCGTCGAGAAAAACCTACGGGATCTGCTCCGGGAGACGGACAAGATCCTGCCCGAAGGATCCAGTGAGACCGTGATCGAGAACGTTGAAACAGCCAGCAGCAGCGGCCCCGGCACGGGGTTTGGCGCCGCAGCCGCGAACAAGCCCCGCGCCCGCGGCCGCACCGGCGCCCAGCCCCAGGTCCTCGCTCCCAACGCCCCCAGTTCGATGCAGAACAACACCACCACAACGGTGCATAAGTCCACTTTCCGCGAAGCGGCATCGGTCATCGTCAACCGCGAGACGGGGGTCCTTACGGTAAGGGCCACCGCCCGCCAGCACGAGAAGGTAAGCGAGTTCATCGAACGGGTAACAACTGCCGCCCGACGTCAGGTGCTCATAGAAGCCACCATCGTCGAAGTCAGCCTGGGGGACACCTACCGGCAGGGCATCGAATGGAGCCGGATCCTGACCAGCGGTACACGCTTCGGCATCAGCGGTCCCGGGCTTGGCAGCACGGCCGGCAATGCGACCACCCCTTTCAGCGTCGCCTACAAGAGCGAGGAAGGCATTGACGCCACCGTCAAGCTGCTGGAGAGCTTCGGCACGGTCAAGGTCCTGTCCAGCCCGAAGCTATCGGTACTCAACAACCAGACCGCAGCCATCAAGGTGGTCGAGGAGTACGTCTACTTCAGCGTCAAGGCCGACACCACCCAGACCACCAATGCCGGCGCCCTGACCACCGTCACCACCACGCCCCAGTCGGTTTCGGTGGGCCTGGTGATGACCGTCACGCCCCAGATCAGCGACAGCGACGAAGTCATCCTCAACGTCCGCCCCACCATTTCCAGCATCTCGGATTTTCGCCGCGACCCGAACCCGAGCATACCCAGCAGCATCGCAAATCTGGTCCCACAGATCCGGACCCGCGAGATCGAATCCGTGCTGCGCATCGAGAACGGCGAAACCGCGGTGCTGGGCGGCCTGATGGAAGACCGCATCGATTACAAGACCGGCCGCGTCCCGCTGATCGGGCAACTCCCGCTGCTCGGTGAGCTCTTCACCAACCGCGACAACGGCATACAGAAAACCGAGCTGGTCATCTTTCTGCGCCCGGTGGTCGTCACCGACACCCGACTCGTCAGCGCTCTGACACCACTGCGGGACAGGCTCCCGGACGCCGGCTTCTTCAGTAAGGGACCGTCGCCGGGGGCACCGAACTTCCCGTCCGAGGCTAGAGCCGGCACCGCCACGGAAAGCCCCCAACCGTGAGCCTCCTCATGGATGCCCTGCGCCGTACCGGTAACGGCACGCACGGGCCTGTGCCTCACACACCCGAGGTACCGGAATCACGACTCGAGCTTGAACCACTCATCGCTCCGCCACCTTGCGCACCGGCCCCTGCCGCCACCGCAGACAAGCTCCCCCAAGAGGCAAAAAGCGAGCCCGCTGGCAGAACAGTACCGACCGAGCCACCCCCGCGTCACGCCCTGACAGTCGGCCTCCTCGGCACCACGGCCCTTGGCGCACTGGCCATCGGCATCTGGTTCGAGATGCGGCCCCTGGCCCTGCCCGAGCCCCCACACCCGAGGGCGCGGGCCGCAGTGACGCGCCCTCCCGAAGCAGCCCCTGAGCCCCCTCCCTTCCCGCCTTCCCACACAGCCGAACGCCCGGACACGCCGATCCGCCAGGCTCCCGGGAACACGACTCGCAAGAGCGCACCCCAAGATCGGTCCACCACCCCCCAGCCGGACACAGCCATCCACCTGCAGCCTGGCGCAGGCACCGGCAACACCACGTCCCTGGCCCATGCCGCCTATCTCGGCAACAGGGTTTCCCAGGCCGAAATGCTGTACCGGGAGGCCCTTCAGGCCGAGCCAGACGACCTTGACGCCCTGCGTGGCCTCGGCACCACGCTGGCGCGCCAGCACCGCTGGGCCGAAGCCGGGCGCACCTACTCCCATGCCCGCAGCATCGCGCCCGACGACCCCGATCTCAGCTACAACCTGGCCGTCGCCCTCGACCGGGCAGGCCAGCCCGGGGCCGCCGCAAACCACTACCGCCAGGCCCTGACGCTCGCCACACGCAGTCCCGCACGCTTCAACCAGGCCGAAAGTGCCTCACGCCTGCGCACCCTCACCGCCCAGGATCCGTCACCATGAACCGTGCCCCCCATGCCCATCAGCCCCTTGGCCAGACCCTGATCGCCCTGGGCCTGATCAGCACCGACCAGCTCCATATCGCCCTGCGCGAACAGACCCGGACCCGGGAGATCATCGGCCGGCAGCTCGTGCGCCTGGGCTTTCTCTCCGAGGCCACGCTGCGCGATGCGCTGGCCCGCAGCCTCGACCAGGCCAGTGCCGACCTGTCCGGCCTGCTGCCCGATGCCGAAGCCCTGGCCCTGGTCCCCCGCCAGGCGGCACGACGCCTCGGCCTGATCCCCCTCAGCTATGACGCCCAGCAATGCCACCTGGTCGCCGCCGCCAGCAACACGGCCGACATCGTGGCCCAGGACCAACTGCGCAGCCTGCTGCCTGGTGGCGCCACGGTCGAACTGCGCCTGGCCGGCGACTCCGAAATCGCCTGCGCCATCGATCTGCTGTACGGACACGAGCTGTCCATCGACGGGATTCTTCACGAGATCGAAACCGGAGAGGCCGACACCACCAGTCTCACGGGGCGGGCCGACACCTATGCCCAGCCCGTCGTGCGCCTGATCGACGCCCTGCTCGCCGACGCGGTCAAACGGGGGGCTTCCGACCTGCACTTCGAACCGGAAACCGCCTTCCTGCGCATCCGCTACCGCATCGATGGCCTGCTGCGCCAGATCCGCGCCCTGCACAAATCCTACTGGCCCGCCATGGCCGTGCGCATCAAGGTCATGGCGGGGCTCAACATCGCCGAAACCCGCGCCCCCCAGGATGGCCGGATCTCCCTCAGCGTCAGCGGCCGCCCGGTGGACTTCCGCGTCTCGACACAACCCACCATCCATGGCGAGAACATCGTGCTGCGGGTGCTGGACCGCCAGAAAGGCATCGTCGGCCTGCACGAACTGGGGCTCAGTGACACCCGGCTGGACCTGCTCAAACTGATGATCGCCCGGCCGGAGGGGCTGATCCTCGTCACCGGCCCCACCGGCAGCGGCAAGACCACCACGCTGTACTCCATCCTCGGTCACATCAACGCCGAGGGCGTCAACATCATGACCCTCGAAGACCCGGTGGAGTACCCCATGGCGCAGATCCGCCAGACAGCCGTCTCCGAGGCGGCCCGGCTGGATTTTGCCAATGGCGTACGGGCCATGCTGCGCCAGGACCCGGACGTGATCCTGGTGGGCGAGATCCGCGACGGAGATACCGCCCGCATGGCCTTCCAGGCCGCCATGACCGGCCACCAGGTCTACTCCACCCTGCACACCAGCTCGGCCATCGGCGCCATCCCACGCCTGCTCGATCTGGGCATCGTGCCCGACATCCTGGCTGGCAACCTGATCGGCATCGTCGCCCAGCGCCTGGTCCGCCGCCTGTGCCCCCACTGCCGCGAGGCCTACCCGGCAACCGACCCCGAAATGCGCCTGCTTGGTATCGCCGACCAGCCCGCACGCCCCACCCTGTACCGGCCTGTGGGCTGCCCCCAATGCGACTATCAGGGCTACCGGGGGCGCCTGGCCATCATGGAACTGCTGCGCCTGGACGCCGACCTGGATGAGCTGATCGCCCGGCGCGCCACCGCCCGGGAACTGCAGCAAGCCGCCGCCGCCCGGGGCTTCACCCGCCTGGCCGACGACGGCACCCGGCGTGTCATCGCCGGCGACACCTCCCTCGAGGAACTGGCGCGGGTCGTCGACCTGACGGACCGACTGTTCCCATGAGCACCTTCAGCTACCGGGCCATGAACCCCCGCGGCCACACCGTGCGCGGCCGCATGGACGCGGCCAACCTCGACGACCTTGAGCTGCGTCTGCGCCGCCTCGGCCTCGACCTGCTCCACGCCAACCCGGTCCGGCGGATCACCTGGCAGCGGCAACGCCCCATCGGCCGGCGGGAGCTCATCAACTTCTGCTTTCACCTCGAGCAGTTCCTGCGCGCCGGCGTACCGATCATCGACAGCCTGACCGACCTGCGCGACTCCCTCCACCGGGCCCGCTTCAGGCAGGTCATCGGTGACGTCGTCGAGGCCATCGAAGGCGGGCTCGGTCTATCCCAGGCCCTGCAGCGCCACCCGGACGTATTCAACGGCGTGTTCTGCAGCCTGGTCCGGGCCGGGGAACACACGGGTCGGCTGCCCGAAGTGCTCGGCGCCCTCACCGAGACCCTCAAGCGCGACGACGAGCTCGCTGCCTACGCCCGGCGCATCGCCATCTACCCGGCCATCGTGGCCCTCGTGATCACCGCCGCCCTGGGCGTCGCACTGGTCCACGTCGTCCCCGAGCTCGCCCGCCTGTTCCAGAGCGCCGGGCAAGCCCTGCCTTGGCAGACACGCATCCTCATCGCTCTGTCCGGCTTTGTCATCGACTACGGCTGGCTCCTCGTGCTCGGAGGCATCGTCGGAGTAGTACTGGTACGTCACGCTATCTCGATCCGCCCGGGCCTGCGGCTCCGCTTCGATGCCGCCCTCCTCCGCCTGCCCCTGCTCGGTGCCGTCCGGCGCAAGATCATCATGGCCCGCTTCACAGGCCTGTTCGCCATGATGTACGCCTCGGGCATCACAGTCATCGACGCCATCCAGTCCGCGGAGGACGTGGTTGGCAACACCGCCCTGCGCCAGGGCCTGCAGCACGTCGGGCGTGAAATCACCCAGGGCAGCAAGGTGTCGGATGCTTTCCGCACGGTCGAGCTGTTCCCGCCCCTGGTCACCCGCATGCTGCGAGTGGGCGAAAGCACCGGCGCCCTCGACACGGCCCTCGCCAACGTCAGCTACTTCTACGATCGGGACGTACGGGAGGCCATCGAAAAACTGCAGGCCAGCATTGAGCCCACCCTCACCCTGGTGCTGGGGGGGCTGCTCCTCGCCATCATGGGCGCTGTCATGATGCCGGTCTACGACATCATCACTCGGATGAAGCTGTGAGCATGGCCTCTCCCTATATCCTCTACCTCAACCCCGCCGGCCTTACCGCCTTCATCGTCGGCCGCAGCGGCGTCGAACTCCATCAGCACTTCGCCCTGGACGACGGGTTACCGCGCTTCGAGGCCTTCCTGGCGGGCCTGGCAGCCGGCACCCGCATCAGCCTGCTGGCAGACCTGCCGGACGAAGCCCATCACCTCGAAACCCTGCCCTTTGTCAGGGGGCGTGACCGCCGGCCCATGCTGGCCCGCCGCCAGGATCACCTGTTTGGCGACACGCCTTTCCGCAGCCACCTGTCCCTCGGCCGGGAGCCCACCGGCCGAAGGGACGAGCGGATCCTCTTCGCAGCACTCACCCGGCCCGGCGCCATCCAGCCCTGGCTGCAACGAATCCTGCACTCGCCGTGCATCCTGACCCAGGTGGTGAGCGCCTCTTTCCTGTCCCAGGCGCTGGCCGCCCCCCTCCATTCAGGCACAGCGCCCTTTCTCCTCGCACACACCACGCCCGCAGGCCTGCGGGTGTCCTGCTTCGAGCACGGACAACTCCGCTTCAGCCGCCTCACCGCCAGCCAGGGCGCCCATGCCAGCCCTGATCCCGGTTTCGTGCGCGACGAGATCCGACGCAGCTTCGACTACCTGCTCAGCCAGCGCGTCGTGCCCCGCGACCGATCCACCCGGGTACTGCTCCTGAGCCCCCACGAGGTCCCAGCCCCTCTCCCCGCCACGGCCACGGCCGCCAGCGCAGGGCTCGATCTCCAGCCCATGCACCTGAAGCAGGCGGCCCTCGCCCTGAAACTGCAGTACGACGCCAGCCACACCGACAGCCTGCCCCTCCTGCTTCAGGCACTTGCCGCCCAACCCCGACTCCCCCAGTTCGCCCCGGCCGAAGCACTCAGCGGACACCGCCAGCAACAGATCGGGCGCATCGCCGGCGTTCTTGCCGGCGCACTCTTCCTCGCCTGCCTGAGCTACACCAGTCTCAACCTGCTCGCCGCCCGCGAGCAACGCAGCCTTGCCGAGGCGAGCCTGCGCGAAGCAGCCCTGCAGGAGGCCCGTCTTGAAGACGTGATCGCGGCAACACCCACCACCCCGCTCCCCCTCGAACGCCTCAACCAGACCCTCGACCGGGTCCACGCCCTTGCCACCAGCAACACCGGGCCCGAGCCCGCATTGCGCCAGCTGACAGCAGCCCTCGCATCCGCTCCCGGTTTCAAGCTGCAGGAGCTGGAGTGGACAGCCGCCCCCCAGAACCCTCCACCCGCCGAGCCCGCCCCGCTCAACCAGACCTTGCGGATGCGCTTCCATCTCCCCTCCGGCGCCGGGCAAGCCCGGGAGCGTGCCTTACGGGCCCAAACCCTTCTAGCAGCCCTGGGAACCCTGTCCGGAGCGAAGATCCAGGTGTTACGGCAGCCTGCGGAAATGGCCTCATCCGAGCCCATGCGCATCGCAGAATCGCTCCCCGGCGACACCGAGCCTCAACTTGAAGTCCGTGTCAGCCTTCCCGTCTCCCCGCCATGACGCCTTCCACCACCCCCGCCCTGCACCTGCGCACCCCCATCTTCCTGGGCGCCCTCATGCTCATCAGCGCGATCGGGCTGGCAGCAGGCAGTCATCACCTGCTACAAACGGCCCGGAACAGGGCTCAAATGGCGGCCCAAAGCCTCACACAAACCCAACACAGGCTCCAGGAGGCGGAACAGGTCGCCAGCCAGACCCGGGAAGCCCTGAGCCGTCACGCCAGTATTCTGCGCACCGGCATCAGCAGTCCCGTAGACAGGGTGGCCTGGATGGAACAGCTCGAATCCCTCCGGACGAGCTTGGCGATCCCGCTGCTCGACTACGAGATCACTCCCGAACACCCGCTCCAACCCACGGCGCCCTCCGCCGATGCGCCCCCCGTCCTGTTTGCACACACCCTGCACGTGCGTGCCGATCTGCCCCACGAGGATGCCGTCCTTGAATTCATCAACACGCTCCACAAGCTCCGCCCCACCATCAGACCAAGCCGCTGCCAGCTGTCACGCCAGGAAGAACCGGGCAGGGCCCCCGCTCTGATCACCCGTTGCGACATGGACTGGATACACCTCCGCCTCCCTGGCTCATGACGAAAAAAAGGCGCCCATCGAGGCGCCTTGGCAATGACTACGCCCCCTTCCGGGGGGCCCTCAGGAGCGGTAGTCAGCGTTGATCTTCACGTAATCGTAGGAAAAATCGCAGGACCACAGGGTAGCGGCAGCAGCGCCACGCGCCAGATCGACGCGCACGGTGATTTCCGCCTCCTGCATGACGCGGGCGCCTGCATCCTCGCGGTACGACTCCGCCCGTCCGCCCTTCTCGGCCACCAGCACCTCTTCACCGGCGCTCCCCAGCCAGACACGCAGACGGGACACATCCAGATCATCGATGCCGGCATAGCCGATGGCAGCCAGAATGCGCCCCAGGTTGGGGTCGGAAGCAAAGAAGGCTGTTTTCACCAGCGGCGAATGGCCGACGGCATAGCCCACCTTGCGACACTCCTCCCGATCCTTGCCCCCCTCGATCTGCAGGGTAATGAACTTCGTTGCCCCTTCCCCATCCCTGACGATGGCCTGGGCCAGCCAGATGGACAGATCCAGGACGGCGGCCCGGAAAGCGGCGTAATCGGCCGACTGGGCATCGACGAGGGTTGCGTTACCGGCCTGGCCGGTCGCCATCAGAATGAAGCTGTCGTTGGTGGAAGTGTCGCCGTCGACGGTGATGCTGTTGAAGGACAGATCCGCCGCCTCCTTGACCAGGGCATCCAGCAGCGGCTGGGCCACATCGGCATCGGTCGCTAGGAAGCCCAGCATGGTCGCCATGTTCGGCCTGATCATGCCCGCCCCCTTGGAGATGCCCGTCAGCGTCACGGTCTTGCCGCCGATGCTCACCTGGCGGGACGCCGCCTTGGGCACCGTGTCGGTGGTCATGATGCCGTGACAGGCCTCGTACCAGCCATCGACCTTGAGGGCATCCCGCGCCGCCGGAAGCCCGGCGATCAATTTGTCCACCGGCAGGGGTTCGAGAATGACCCCAGTGGAGAAGGGCAGCACCTGGCTGGCCTGAATCCCCAACAGGCCGGCTACCGCTTCGCAGGTGGCCCGTGCAGTGGCCAGGCCGGGCTCGCCGGTGCCCGCATTGGCGACCCCGGTATTGATGACCAGAGCACGCACCTTGCCCTCCGGCAGATGTGCCTTGCACACCTGGACCGGGGCGGCGCAGAAGCGGTTCTGGGTAAACACGCCGGCCACCCGGGCGCCGGGTGCGAGCTCGATGAGGGTCAGATCCTTGCGGTTGAGCTTGCGGATGGCCGCTTCGGTCACCCCGAGTCGGACACCAGGAACCGGCAGCAGTGCAGCAGCATCGGGGGAGGAAAGCAAAACGGGCATGACGAAAACTCCAGAAACGAGGCCGGTCGGCAAAGGCTACGATGATAAGCCCGGATGTGTTTCAGACGCACCCTCGGGATGCGAGGCCCTCCGGGCGGGGGAAAGCAGGCGCCGCGCCTTCAGGCGCGGCTTCTCAGGGCATCGATGATCGGCACCCGCGAAGAGCGGAATGCCGGATAAAGGGAGGCGAGCAGGGTCGCAACAATACCGACGACCCAGGACTGCAGAAGGACCGCGGGCACGATGCGGATGTAAGCGTCGTAGCCGATCTCGGCATTGGGTGGCGGCGGCATGGGGATGCCCACACCGGAAATCAGCATGGCCAGAGCCAGCCCCAGCAGTAACCCCAGGGTGGCCCCCACCACCCCGAGCACCAGAGACTCCAGCACGATCAGGGAGACGATGGTCTTGCTCCGGTTGCCCAGAGCCCGCATGGTGCCAAACTCCCAGCCACGCTCGAGCAGGCTCATGTTGAGGGTATTGATCACGCTGAGGCACACCATCAGCAGGACCATGGCCTGGAGAAAACCGAACTGCTGCTGGTAGATATCCACGGTCTTCTGATAGAAGTCGTTCAGCGTCCGCCAGTCAAGAATGCGCAGATCCGCGGCAAGCTGGGGCTTCATCCGGTCGATGAACGCATCGGTGCCATCGGTAGAGCGGAGGGACACGACCAGCTTGCCCACACCCTTGGTCAGCAGCAGATCCTGGGCCGCCCCAAGGGAAATCCGCACCGCACGGGCGTCAAAATCCTTGGAAAAGCTCTGGAAGACCCCCACCACCTCGATATCAAGGGTGTTGGTGGCCCCGTCCAGAGTGCTCACCACCAGTGTCGCCTGATCGCCGGGTGCCAGGTTCATGGCGGCAGCCACCCCCTCACCGAGCATGGCCCCAAAGCGGTCCGAATCCTTCAGCATCCGCCCGGACAGCACCCGCAGATGGGTACCGAGGGCCAGCTCCCGATCAGGCTCGATCCCCTCGGCGATGATCGCGTAATCCGTCTTGCCGTTGTTCAGAAGCCCCGAAAAGGTGATCCGGGCCATCACGTCCTTCACCTCGGGATCGGCCTGCAGCGTCTTTCTCAGGGTGTCGGGGTCCTTCAGCAGATAGCGCTCCGGCGAGCGGGAGCCGGCACCAAAGATGGCCTCCTGCCCCACCTGGGCATGCCCGCTCTGGGAATGGATGAGAGCCTCCGCCAACTGCACGAAGATGTCCCTGACGAAGCCGCCGGAGACAATCAGCCCGCACACCCCGAAAACGATGGCGCCCAGGGTGATGGCCGTCCGGATACGATTGCGGAGCAGATTCCGCAGACCAAGGTTGAGGAGATGTTTCATGCGCGGGATCCGGTCATTGCAAGGCACGCAAGGACTCGACGATCTCCATCCGCGATGCCTTCCAGGCCGGATAGAGACTGGCCAGGGCGGTGGTCGCCATGGCCGTGAGGCAAGCCGAGACCACCGTCCCCGGCGTAAGCAGGATTCCTGCGCTGTAGCCCCAGGTCATGCCCGGCCCCGGAGGCATGGGAATGCCGATCAGACTGATGAGCATGGCCAGCAGGCTGCCGACAAAGACACCGATGATCGTTCCGACAACGCCCAGCACGACCCCTTCCGCAATGAACAGCAGCAGGATGTCCTTGCGCCGGGCGCCAATGGCCATCATGGTACCGATCTCACCGATCCGCTGAATGACCGACATGGTCATGGTATTGGAGATCGCCAGCACGATGATCACCGCAATGATCATGTAGATCACGCCGACCTGCTTGGCAAAGAGTGACGCCGTCTTGTTGTAAAAATCGGCGAGCTGGGTCCATGGCACCACGTCGTACTGGGAGGTGCCAAGATTGGTCTTCATCCACTCAAGGGTCTGTGCGGTTCGGGCCGTATCGTCCAGCACGACGATGCGCAGATGCTCGCCATCGACGCGCAAGAGCTGGCGGGCCAGACCAATGGGAATGCGCAGCGCGATATCGTCGTAGGCCTTGGTGATGGACTCAAACACACCTACCGTTTTGGCCTCCACCGCGTTGATGCGACCACCTTTGGTGTTGGCAACCAGCACCAGGGTTCCCCCCAGACGCAGGCCAAGGTTATCGGCCAGCCCTCGACCGACCACCACCGTGTTCTCCTCACCAGGCTGCAGATTGCGCCCCTCGGGGAACCGGAGCGCAGAGGAGAGCTCGGCCTCGACGCCGGGATCCACCCCCTCACCAATGAAGGACAACGTTGTCTCTCCGGAGCTGGCCAAGCCTGAAATCAGCAGGCGCGGTGCAACGGCCACCACCCCCGGCCCGTCCAGAATCTTCCTGATGTCCTGCTCCCTGTTGGGAAGCACATAGGACAGCGGATCAGAGCGCCCCAGTTCGAGGAATCGGGGCTTCATGACCTGGATGTGCCCCAGCTGGGAATGGATGGTGTTCTCGCGCCCGAAGCGGAGATTCCAGTCGATGAAGCCGGCCGCCAGCATCATGGCGGTCACGCCAAGCGCCACAGCCGTCAGGGCCGCCTTGCTGCGGTTGACCTGGCGAATGACGTTGAGGGCGGCGGTGCGGAGAGTCAGGATGCCGTGCAATTGAGCTACCCAGTCGGGCTGTATCGGGTTGGACGGTGCCCTAGAAGGGAAGGGTTGTGGAGTACCCCGGGCACTTGCCCGACATACTTTAAAGGTCTGCGTATTCTTTGGCTATAAAAAAAGGGCCACTCTGACGAGTGACCCTTTTTCAGCCGAGACCCTTGCGGGTCTCAAGCTCCCGACTTAGGCCTTGCGGCGACGGGCGGCGAAGAGGCCGGCGAAGCCGAGACCCACCAGAGCCAGGGAAGCGGGCTCAGGAACGGTCGGGCGGATGGAGCCGTCCAGTTCGGTCTGACGCACAGCAACCAAGTTGCCCTTGCCATCAACGAAGGACAGCAGTTGGCTGGCGGCGGGGATCGGGGGATCCACGTTGGTGTCCAGAGCAAAGGTGGTGCCCTTGCCAGCGGACACGTAGTTACCACCAACGTCCTGGATGTACAGGAAGCCGGCTTCAGCGGAATCCACTTCCAGGTTCAGGGTCAGGTTGGCAACCTGCAGCACGGAACTCACCAGGTGACCGGACACGACAGTACGGTCGTTGGCGTCGTTCAGGAAGTCATTGAAGTACAGTTCCCAGGTGCCGCCGGTGTAGTTCGGGCCGGAAGCAGACAGGATGCCGTCAAACTTGTAACGGACTTCCAGCTGCCAGGTCAGGCCGAAACCTTCGCTGTCGGTGCCAGGAAGGGTCGGGGGAACCAGCGGGCTCAGCGCATCGATGTTCACCTGAGCGATGGTCGGGGTGGTCAGGCTGACGGCGGTGGTGCCATCCATGGCGGTGCCGCTACGGGGAATGCCCAGGTTGGCAAAATCGCTGGCCAGGTTGGTGTCGTAGAAGGCGCCTTCCACGGAGCCGTCGCTCAGGTCGTAGACCGAGGTAGCGAACAGCTGGGTGAAGCCGAACTGGGTGAAGGTGCCGGTGGTGGTGTTGCCATCGTTGGCGGTCAGCACGGGGATTTCGTAGCCGTTGCTGCCAACGTTGATGTACATCGACGGAGCCGCGACGGCTGCGGTGGCGGTCATCGCCAGAACGCTTGCAGCGGCAAGAAGTTTCATTTTCATGAGTGTTTCTCCGGAATTAGAGGCGGCAATAACGCGCAGAAAACATAGAGCAGATTCCATGC
The DNA here is from genome assembly GCF_023150065.1 of Zoogloea sp. Classification (GTDB taxonomy): domain Bacteria; phylum Pseudomonadota; class Gammaproteobacteria; order Burkholderiales; family Rhodocyclaceae; genus Zoogloea. The sequence goes on along the minus strand of NZ_JAKLLN010000001.1, from coordinate 539,463 downwards.
CCACTTTCCACAAAACCCGAATCGAATCACAACACATTAATTTTATTGGATTTTTTAAACATCAGAAAAAATGATCGCCAAGCCCGCGACACGCTCTGTAAAGATTTTCGACACATTCTGACTTCTTCCGCCGATCTGCCTCTCCAGGAAAAAGGCAGCATCGGCCCTCCACGCCAGACACAGCGCCACCTGCAGCATAATCAGCAGGAGGAGAAGACCCGCCGTTCCGTGGCGCCAAGCTCGACAGCGAGGCTTGCCTGCAAGGCAAAGTGCCGGACCGCATCCCAGCATTCTCCGGCCAGGGGCTTGCCGCCGCAGTCCACATAGAGGACACCGATCTGACGGCTTGCCGTGCCGATGGGGACCACCCCGCAGTCGCTGCAGGCCGCCGCCCGGACGAGCCGCTCCGCACCGGGACGCGTCAGGCGCCCCGCGTTGACCAGGGCTGCTTCCCCACTGTCAATCGCCGCATCCAGCACGTCGTCCGGCTCCCCCTCCATGGGGAACACAAAGCGGGCAGCCAGGGCATCCGCATCGGCACCCAGGGCAATCCTGCCGACAAGGGATTGACGATCCTCCGTCAGAAGGGCGACAACGACACGTCGACAGCCAATGGCACGATAGACCCCCTCGACAACCATTTGCAGGACATCGGCGATGTTCGCGCGAGCCAGGCTCATCTCCGCCAGGTCGTGGAGGATGCGCAGTTGCAGGCGTGCATCGGGATCGACAGGTGCCGGTGGAGCAGCCGTTTCAGGTAGCGGAGCTGCCTGCGGAATCAGCCCGGCGGCCTCGGGGGCGCCAAAGACACGCGCGACCCTGGCGGCCTCTGCGGCATTGGCAAGAATATCCTCCCTGACAGTGGCCACGGGCTGGTCCAGGTAATCGGCAACCTCGTGCATGCTTTGCCGCCCGCCGATCGAATCCCAGCCCTCATCCGCAACCCGGGCCAGGCGATGGGCGAGCAGGATGGAGCGGCCCGGACCACGGCCGCGGGGATCCATCTCCATGGCTGCCGAGACCAGCGGTCCCAGCTTCCACTCCTTCACCAGACCGTGGGACAACTGGCGCAGGGGGAAACCCAGCACTCGTTGCTGGGCCTCTTCCTCCTTGCCCCCCGAAAGCACCAGACACTGATCGAGCCGCTGCGCCTGTTCGCCACCGAAGCACCAGAACGCCATTTCTCCGACGCGCCCGAGCAATGCAGCGATGAATACCTCCTCACCAGCCCCCTCACCACGCTTGCGGGCAATCCAGCGGGCCTGGACCGCCGCATGAAAGCTGCGCGCCATCTCCGCATGTACCCTCTCACGGATCCCCTGATTGAGCAGGGAGTCGATCAGGGAGACAGACAGGGCAAGTTCGACAACCGGATCGAAACCCAGCACGACAATGGCCCGGGAAACGGTACTGATGCCCTGGTGGGAGTGATTGAAGAAGGCGCTATTCGCAAGCCTGAGCACCTTGGTTGTCATCGGAGCATCCATCAGGATGACCTTCGCGAGGGCAGACGCCGACGCCTTGTCATCGGCAATGAGCGCGCGCAGGGCGTCCACCGTGCGACCGAACACCGGCATCTCGCGTCCGCGGATGCGGGCGATCCAGCCGGCCAGATCGAGAGAAAGTTCACTGGAGTTCATTGCCTCGGTAACGGCAGGGGACATTGTTGCTTGAGGCGCCCGGTGAACGAAAAACGCCGGCACAAGTCCGGCGTCTTTGCCTGAAAACCCAAGACTCAGGAGAGCTTGCCGTGGCAGTGCTTGTACTTCTTCCCGGAACCGCAGGGGCACGGATCGTTGCGACCGGCCCTCGGCGCAGCCTGGGCGGCCGGCTGGGCAACTTCGCGATCCGGATTGGCGGTGGCCAGGGCTTCGTCGTAATCGGCGTGGTGATACTGGACGTTTTCGAGTTCAGCCGGTGCCTCGACCTCCTCCAGTTGTGCCTCGGAACGGATCTGGACGGTCATCAGCAAGCGGGTGACCTCGGTACGAACGATCTGCAGCAGGTTCTCGAAGAGCTCGAAAGCCTCGCGCTTGTATTCCTGCTTCGGATTCTTCTGGGCATAACCCCGCAGATGGATGCCCTGACGCAGATGATCCAGGGCCGACAGATGTTCGCGCCAGTGGGTGTCCAGGCTCTGCAGCATCACATTGCGTTCGAAGCCGTGCCAGGCACTGGCATCCACGAGCGCGATCTTGTCGGCATAGGCCTGAGCCCCGGCCTCCAACAGACGCTGCAGGATGTCGTCGTCGGTCAGACCGGAGTCGGCCTTCACCCACTCGCCAACCGGCACCTTGAGCTGATATTCGGATTCGAGGGCCAGCTCGAGGGCAGGGATATCCCACTGCTCCTCGACCGAATCGACCGGCACGTAGATGCGGAACAGGTCATGCAGCACGCCTTCCCGCATTGCCGCAACGGTTTCAGAGATGTCGGTGCTCTCCAGCAACTCGTTGCGCTGCTGGTAGATGACCTTGCGCTGGTCGTTGGAAACGTCGTCGTACTCAAGCAGTTGCTTGCGGATGTCGAAGTTGCGCTGCTCGACCTTGCGCTGGGCGGATTCCAGGGAGCGGGTCACCATGCCGGCCTCGATGGCCTCACCTTCAGGCATCTTCAGGCGAACCATGATGGCGTTCAGGCGCTCACCGGCGAAGATCTTCATCAGGGGATCTTCCAGCGACAGGTAGAAGCGGCTTTCGCCCGGATCCCCCTGACGGCCCGAACGGCCACGCAGCTGGTTGTCGATACGCCGGGACTCATGGCGCTCGGTGCCGATGATCTTCAGCCCGCCGGCCTGCAGCACCTGCTCGTGAACCCTTTTCCACTCCTCGCGCATCGCCGCGATCCGGGCATCCTTCTCGGCGTCGGAGAGGGACTCGTCCTCGCGGATCAGGGAGACGGGCTTCTCCACGTTGCCCCCCAGCACGATGTCGGTACCCCGACCGGCCATGTTGGTGGCAATGGTGATCACCCCGGGGCGCCCGGCTTCGGCAACGATCTCGGCCTCACGGGCATGCTGCTTGGCGTTGAGCACGTTGTGCGGCAACTTGGAACGGGTCAGCAGATCGGACAGCAGCTCCGAATTTTCGATGGAGGTCGTACCCACCAGCACGGGCTGGCCGCGCTCCACGCACTCCTTGATGTCCGCCACGATGGCATCGTGCTTCTCCTTCATGGTGCGATACACCTTGTCGTTCTGATCCTTGCGGATCATCGGACGGGAGGTGGGCACCACCACGGTTTCAAGCGCGTAAATCTGGTGGAACTCGTAGGCTTCGGTATCCGCCGTGCCGGTCATGCCGGACAACTTGCCGTACATGCGGAAATAGTTCTGGAAGGTGATCGAGGCCAGGGTCTGGTTCTCGGCCTGGATCTTCACGCCCTCCTTGGCCTCGACCGCCTGATGCAGGCCCTCGGACCAGCGGCGGCCGGACATCAGACGGCCGGTGAATTCATCGACGATCACCACTTCGCCGTTCTGCACCACGTAATGCTGGTCCTTGTGATACAGCGCATGGGCCCGCAGAGAAGCGTAGAGGTGGTGGATCAGCAGGATGTTGCCCGGATCGTAGAGGCTGGAGCCCTCCGGCAGCATGCCCAGCCGGGTCAGGATCTCCTCGGCGTGCTCGTGGCCCTGCTCGGTGAGCAGGACGGAATGGGCCTTGAGGTCGACGGTGTAATCGCCCGGGACGGTGATGTTCTCGCCCTCGCCTTCCTGACGGGTCAGCAGGGCCGGAACGGCGTTCATGCTGACGTACAGTTCGGTGTGATCCTCGGCCTGACCGGAGATGATCAAGGGCGTACGGGCCTCATCGATCAGGATGGAGTCCACCTCGTCGACGATGGCGTAGTTGAGGCCGCGCTGCACCCGCTCGCCTGACTCGTACACCATGTTGTCGCGCAGGTAGTCGAAGCCGAACTCGTTGTTGGTACCGTAGGTGATGTCGGCCTCATAGGCGGCCTTCTTCGCATCGTGGGGCATCTGCGACAGGTTGCAGCCCACGCTCAACCCGAGGAAGCGGTAGATGCGCCCCATCCAGTCCGAGTCACGGCTGGCGAGGTAATCATTGACGGTGATGACGTGCACGCCCTTGCCGGAGAGGGCGTTCAGATAGACCGGCAGGGTGGCGGTCAGGGTCTTGCCCTCACCGGTACGCATTTCGGCGATCTTGCCGGCATGCAGCACCATGCCGCCCACCATCTGCATGTCGAAATGGCGCATGCCGTGCACCCGCTTGCCGGCTTCGCGAACCACGGCGAAGGCCTCGGGCAAGAGGGCGTCGAGACTCTCGCCCTTGGCGATGCGCTCACGGAATTCGTCTGTCTTGCCGCGCAGCTCCTCATCGGACAGGGCCTGAATCTTCGGCTCGAGTGCGTTGATGGCACGCACCGTCTGGGAGTACTGGCGAATCAGCCGGTCATTGCGGCTGCCGAAAATTTTCTTGAGAAGGCCTGCGATCATTTGATTTCGAAGGAAAAACGCGGCAAAGGGCGGATTCTATCATGTCACCCGGACACGGCCGTGACGCAGGACAAGGCGCCGCTCACTCTTGTCCGCATTGAACGTTCCCCCTACGATGGGGGCGCTTTCGTGATTTCCAAGCCCTGATGAGCACCAGTTCGATCGACAATTTTCTGGGCAGCGGTGACGCCCTCGCCCGCCTCCAGGCCCATGCCGGCCGCCTGCTGCGCCTGCAACAGCAACTGGAGACCCTGCTGCCGGGTTACATGGCGGAGGCCTGCAGGGTGGCCAACCTCAAAGGCGAGGAACTGGTCATCCACGTGGAAAGTGCCGGTCTGGCGGTCAAGCTGCGCCAGGCTGTACCCAGCCTGCTGGCAGACTTTGGCCGGGCGGGCGTGATTCTCAGGGACATCAAGGTGAAGGTGGCCGTGCGGGAATACCGGCCTGCCGCGGCGCCCCCGCCCCACCGCCACGTGAGCGACTCGACGCGCTCAGGCCTTGAGCACCTCGCCACCAGCCTGCCGGCGGATTCACCGCTGGCCAAGGCCCTGAAGCGCTTCGTCAGGCAGGCCGGCTAGACGAAGGGGACGAAGACGCGCTCAAGGATGAGGAGCGCAAAGAACACCAGCGCGACGATGATGGCGTAGCGGAACAGCCGCCACCCCAACGCCAGATAGCGGCGATCACGGGTGAACACGAAGGCCAGCAGGGAACCGGCGATGCCGATCGCCACCAGCACTGCGATCAGTCGCAGGATCAGCACGACTCAGCTCAGGCGCTGGCCAGATCGAAGAGCTGGGCCACCGCCGGCGGCGTGCTGGCCTCTTCCTCGAAGGTCACGATGTCCCAGGCGGTCTTGTCTTCGAGAAGCACCCGCAGGATCTGATTGTTGAGGGCGTGACCCGATTTGTAGGCGCTGTAGGAGGCCAGCAGGGAGTGGCCGGCCAGGTACAGGTCGCCGATCGCGTCCAGCACCTTGTGCTTCACGAACTCATCGGCGTAGCGCAGGCCATCGGCGTTGAGCACCCGGTACTCGTCCATCACGATGGCGTTGTCCAGACTGCCCCCCAGGCCGAGCCCGTTGGCGCGCATGAACTCCACGTCCTGCATGAAACCGAAGGTGCGCGCCCGGGACACTTCACGCACATAGGAGTGCTCGGCAAAGTCCACCACCACCGAGGTACCGGTGCTGTCGATGGCCGGGTGGTTGAAGAGGATGGAAAAGCTGAGCTTGAAGCCGTCGTAGGGCTCCAAGCGCACCCACTTGTCGCCTTCCACGTACTCGACAGGCTTGAGCACCCGCAGGAAGCGCTTGGGGGCTTTCTGCTCTTCGATACCGGCAGACTGGATCAGGAACACGAAAGGCCCTGCGCTGCCATCGAGGATGGGGATCTCCGCCGCATCCACGTCGATGTGGGCGTTGTCGATGCCCAGCCCGGCCAGGGCCGACATCAGATGTTCGACGGTATTGACCTTTGCCCCCTCACGCTGCAGCCCGGAACACATGCGGGTATCGCAGACAGCGTAGGGGTCGGCGGGCAGGTCGACCACGGGGTCGAGATCAACCCGGTGGAAGATGATGCCGGTGTCCGGCGCAGCCGGCCGCAGGGTGAGCGTCACCTTGGCGCCGCTGTGGAGCCCGACGCCGGTGGCGGTGACAACGGTTTTGAGGGTGCGCTGCTTCAGCATGATCCGGATCCGCATTCAAGTCATTGAATCTTAACACAAGCAAAGTGCTGCACCGCAGCAATCCGCCCTGTAAACGTAAAACGCGCAGCGGTTGGAGGCGACCTCCCGCTGCGCGTTTTTTCGAGCCACCGGAGCGGCCCGAAGCGGTCAGTCCGCCTGCTTGCGCAGGAAGGCCGGGATGTCCAGGGTGGACATGCCGTTGGCGCTCATGGCCTCGACGGTGGTCCGGGAAGTGCGACGGATCACCGCCGGCAGCTCCAGGTTGCCGTAGTCGATTTCCATGCCGATGTTGTCGGTACCGGTACGCACTACCTCGATCTTGCGCGGCATCTGCGCAGCGCGCACGGCGCCGAGGCCCGTGGCCACCACGGTGACGCGGATGCGGTCTTCCATGCTCTCATCGAACACGGTGCCGTACTTGACGAAGGCTTCGGAGGCAGCGAAGGCCTGGACGGTCTTCACGGCATCACGGACTTCCGACATCTTCAGGTTGCGGCTGGCGGTGATGTTGATCAGCACGCAGCGGGCGCCGGACAGCTCGGTGCCTTCGAGCAGCGGGGACACGGCAGCCTGCTCGGCGGCGATGCGGGCACGGTCAAGACCGGCAGCCTGGGCCGAGCCCATCATCGCGCGGCCCATCTCGGCCATGGCGGTGCGCACGTCCTGGAAGTCCACATTGACCAGGCCAGGCACATTGATGATCTCGGCGATGCCGCCGACCGCGCTGGTCAATACGTTGTCGGCGGAACGGAAGCAGTCTTCGAAGCCGGCGTCGTCGCCGTACACCTCGAGCAGCTTGTCGTTGAGCACGACGATCAGGGAGTCCACCTGCTTGGAGAGCTCTTCCACACCGCTCTCGGCCACACGGATGCGGTTCTCGAAGTCGAAGGGCTTGGTCACCACGGCAACGGTCAGGATGCCCATTTCCTTGGCGATCTCGGCCACCACGGGAGCGGCACCGGTGCCGGTACCACCGCCCATGCCGGCGGTGATGAAGCACATGTGGGCGCCTTCGAGGGCGGCCGCGATGGCATCACGGGATTCCTGTGCTGCGGCACGGCCGGCCTCGGGCTTGGAGCCGGCACCAAGACCGGTCTTGCCGAGCTGGACCTTGGTCTGGGCCAGGCAGCGGGACAGGGCCTGGGCATCGGTGTTGGCAATGATGAAATCCACCCCCTGCACACCCTCGCGGATCATGTGATCGACGGCATTGCCGCCTGCACCACCGACACCAATCACCTTGATGTTGGTGCCGCCGCTCGCCTTTTCAACAATTTCAAACATTTAACCTCGCCTCCAAAAGAAACTGCGCTTATTTGCCCTGTGCGCAAGCAGTCCTATATTTAGTATTAACCTGAAATTCTATAACTAAATAAAGGGCAACTGCACACAAATATTCAATTCAAGACACCCCACTCAGAAGGGTGCATCCACCATCAGAAATTGCGTTCGAACCAGGAACGCATTCTCGAAAACACCTGCCCCACATTCCGCGTCTGACGCGCCTGGATGCCGCGCCGCTTCTGCGCTGCGCCCTCCATAACCAGGCCCATTGCATTTGCATAACGGGGCTCGCAGACCACATCGGCCAGCGCACCGTCGTACTTCGGATAACCGATGCGCACGGGCATGTGAAACACTTCTTCACCGAGCTCGACCATCCCCTGCATCACCGCAGCCCCACCGGCCAGCACGATGCCCGACGACAGCAGCTCTTCGTAGCCGGAACGGCGCAGCTCGGCCTGGACCAGCTCATACAGTTCACAGACCCGCGGCTCGATCACGTCGGCCAGCGCCTGGCGGGACAGCTTGCGGGGCGGCCGGTCACCCACCCCCGGCACCTCGATCATCTCGGAAGCATCGGCCAGGGTGTGCATGGCCACGCCATGACGGATCTTGATTTCCTCTGCCTCGGCAGTCGGCGTACGCAGGGCCATGGCGATATCGTTGGTCACCTGGTCGCCGGCGATGGGAATGACCGCGGTGTGGCGGATGGCGCCCTGGGTGAACACGGCCAGATCGGTGGTGCCGCCACCGATGTCCACCAGGCACACCCCCAGCTCCTTCTCGTCGTCGGAGAGGGTCGCGTAGCTCGAGGCCAGCGGCTGCAGCACCAGGTCCAGCACCTCCAGCCCGCAGCGCCGCACACACTTGACGATGTTCTGGGCGGCGGAGACGGCGCCGGTGACGATGTGCACCTTCACCTCGAGCCGCACGCCACTCATGCCGATCGGCTCACGCACACCATCCTGCCCGTCGATGATGAATTCCTGGGTCAGGATGTGCAGGATCTGCTGGTCGGCCGGCAGGGGCATGGCCCGGGCAGTCTCGATGACCCGCTCCACGTCGATCGGCGAGACCTCCTTGTCCTTGATCGCCACCATGCCGTTGGAGTTGAAGCTGCGGATGTGGCTGCCGGCGATCCCCGTATACACATCGCGGATCTTGCAGTCGGCCATCAGCTCCACTTCCTGGATGACCCGGGAAATGGCATCGACGGTGGCCTCGATATTGACCACCACCCCCTTTTTCAAACCGGAGGAGGGCTGGGTGCCCAGGCCGATCACGTCCATGCGGCCGTCCGGCTTGAGTTCGGCCACCACACAGGTGATCTTCGAGGTGCCGATGTCGAGGCCGACGATCAGTTCCTTGTACTCTTTGCTCATCACTTACCTTTACTTTCTTGCTTGCCCGACGGCGCGGCGGACGTGATCGGCCGCAGGGCAAAACCACTGGGGTAGCGGAGGTCCACCACCGCCACATTCATGTTCAGCTGAGCCTTGGCCTTGGGAAAATGGCGCACGAAGCGCGACAGACGCTCATCGATGGGCGCCTTGGCCTGATCGTGCCCCAGCTCGATGGTCAGACCGTCTTCCATCTTCAGCTGCCAGGCCTCCCGGGCCGACAGGGAAACGCCAACCAGCTGCTTGCCGAGGGGCCCGAGCTTGTTGGTGAAGTCTTCGAACTTGGCCAGCAGCACCCCGGACGAACCCTCGGGGCCGCTGAAGACGGGCATCCGCGCATTGCTGGCGGCCGAGAAGACCTCGCCATAGCGATTCACCAGGCGCATGTCGCCGGTCTCCCCCACCCGCCAGTAGGCCGAGGCCACGTGCTCCTCGAGGCGCACTTCGATGCCTCCTGGCCAGCGCCGGCGCACATCGGCACGACGCACCCAGGGCAGCTTTTCGAAGGCTCCCCGCACATCGTCCAGATCAACGGTGAAGAAATTGCCGCGCAGGGACGAGCGGGCCGCATATTCGAGCTGGGCGTGGGTCACCTGGGCCAGGGGCGTGGTCACCACGACCTCCCGCAAGGGGTACACCGGCAGGCGCGACAGCGCCGCCACGGCGGCATAACCCAGGCCCGCGGCACCAAAGACCAGCAGCACATCGGAGATCAGGTTGAGGAGCTGGGGACGATCCCACAGCCCGTTGCCACTCACCTCCCGTGCCGGACGCGCGGGGCGCGCACGCTTCCCGCCGGCGGCCTTGCCGCTGGCCTCGGGAGGCACGTTGGAGGTGGGGCGAAGATCAGCCAAGGCGGGCTCCGGCGAGAATTTCGAGGCACAGGGCCTCGAAGGACAGCCCCGCCACCCGGGCCGACATGGGCACCAGGGAGTGGTTGGTCATGCCCGGCGCGGTGTTGATCTCGAGCAGCGTGTAGCTGCCATCGTCCCGCAGGATCAGGTCGGCGCGGCCCCAGCCGCGGCAGCCCAGCACCTTGGCACAGCGCACGATGGCGGCCTGGATGTCCTGCTCCAGGGCCTCCGGCAAGCCGCTGGGGCAGAAATACTGGGTGTCGTCGGTGAAGTACTTGTTCTGATAGTCGTAGTTGCCACCGGGCGCCACGATGCGTACCAAGGGCAGCGCCCTGTCGCCAAGGAAGGGAGCGGTGAGCTCCTGGCCGGCCACGAACTCCTCGGCCAGCACCAGGGAATCAAACTTTGCCGCAAGCTCCCAGGCGGCCTTGAGCTGCCCGGCCTCGGTGACCTTGGTGGCGCCCATGCTGGAGCCCTCGTGGGCCGGCTTGACGAAGATGGGCAGGCCCAAGTCGGCGGCCACGGCGTCCCAGTCGGTGGCGGCATCGAGGATCGCAAAGCGCGGCGTGGGCAGGCCCGAGGCCAGCCACACCAGCTTGGTACGCCACTTGTCCATGGCAATCGCCGAGGCCATCACCCCGCTGCCGGTGTAGGGAATGCCCATCAGCTCAAGGGCGCCCTGCACGGTGCCATCCTCGCCACCCCGCCCATGCAGGGCGATGAAGACGCGGTCGTAGGCCTGCTCCTTGAGGATGTGCAGGTCGGTCTCGGCCGGATCGAAGGCATGGGCGTCCACGCCCGCAGCCTGCAGGGCGGCCAGCACGGCCTTGCCCGACATCAGGGAGATCTCGCGCTCGGCGGAGGTTCCGCCCAGCAACACCGCCACTTTTCCGAATTGACTGCTCACGTCCTCAAACCTCGCCACTCACCAGTTTGCCCGGCACACCGCCGATACTGCCGGCACCCATGGTGATCACCACGTCGCCATCCTGCGCCGAGGACAGGATGGCCCCCGGCATGTCTTCAATGCTCTCCACGAACACCGGCTCGATCTTGCCAGCCACCCTCAGGGCGCGGGCCAGGGAGCGGCCGTCGGCTGCCACGATCGGGGCCTCGCCGGCGGCATACACCTCGCCCAGCAGCAGCGCATCGACGGTGGACAGGACCTTCACGAAGTCCTCGAAACAGTCCCGGGTGCGGGTGTAGCGGTGGGGCTGGAAGGCCAGCACCAGGCGCTTGTCGGGAAAGGCGCCGCGGGCAGCGGCAATGGTCGCGGCCATCTCGACAGGATGGTGACCGTAATCGTCGATGAGGGTGGCCGATCCGCCGCCCGGCAGCGCCACCTCGCCGTAACGCTGGAAGCGCCGGCCCACACCCTTGAACTCGGACAGGGCCTTGACGATGGCTTCGTCCGACACGCCGACCTCGGTGGCCACCGCGATGGCGGCCAGGGCGTTGAGCACGTTGTGGCGGCCCGGCAGGTTGAGCTCGACCGACAGGCGGCTGGTGGTGCCATTGACGCGCACCACATCAAAGCGCATCCGGCCTTCCTCGGCGTGGATGTTCTCGGCACGCACGTTGGCGGACTCGGAGAAGCCGTAGCGGACGATCTGCTTGGACACCAGCGGCATGATGGACCGCACATGCTTGTCGTCGTCACACAGCACCGCCACGCCGTAAAAGGGCAGGTGCTGGAGGAAATCCACGAAAGACTGCTTCAGGCGTGCAAAGTCGTGCCCATAGGTCTCCATGTGATCGGCATCAATGTTGGTGACCACCGAGATCACCGGGGTCAGCAGCAGGAAGGAGGCGTCGGACTCATCCGCCTCGGCCACCAGAAAATCACCCTTGCCCAGCCGCGCATTGGCCCCCGCCGCATTGAGCTTGCCGCCGATGACGAAGGTGGGGTCGAGCCCGCCCTCGGCCAGGATGCTGGCCACCAGCGACGTGGTGGTGGTCTTGCCGTGGGTGCCGGCGATGGCGATGCCCTGCTTGAGGCGCATCAGCTCGGCCAGCATCTGGGCGCGGGGAACCACCGGGATGCCCTTGGCCCGGGCGGCGATCACCTCCGGGTTGTCCCCCTTGACGGCGGTGGAGGTCACTACCGCGTCGGCATCCGACACATTGCCGGCGTCGTGCCCCTGAATCACCCGGGCGCCCAGCGCCTTCAGGCGGCGGGTGGCGGCGTTGTCGCCCAGATCGGAGCCACTGACGCCGTATCCGAGGTTGAGCAGCACTTCGGCAATGCCGCTCATCCCGGCACCGCCGATGCCCACGAAATGGATGCTTCTGACTTTGTGTTTCACGTTCTGTCCTGTTGAATACTCTTCACGCAGCGAGGCCGGCGCACACGTCGGCCACCCGTGCCGTCGCGTCCGGCCTGGCCCGCCCCCGCGCCTTCTCGGCCATGCCCAGCAAGCGCGCGCGGTTCATCTCTTGCAGCAGCGCCGCCAGGCGCTGCGGTGTCAGTTCGGTCTGGGGCAACAGCACGGCAGCGCCGGCATCGGCCAGAAAACGGGCGTTGCCGGTCTGGTGGTCATCAACCGCGTGGGGGAAGGGCACCAGCACGCTGGCCACCCCCACTGCCGCCAGTTCGGCCACGGTCAGGGCACCGGCACGACAGATCACCAGATCGGCCGCGGCATAGCGCTCGGCCATATCGTCGATGAAGGGCAGCAACTCGCCGCTGACCCCGGCCGCCTGATAGGCCGCCTTCAGGGCCTCGATCTGCTTGCTGCCCGCCTGATGCGTGACCTGCGGGCGATCCTCCGGTGCCAGCAGGGCCAGGGCCCGCGGCATCGCCTCGTTGAGGGCTGCAGCGCCCAGGCTGCCGCCGACGACGAGCACCCGAAGAGGGCCGCTACGCCCTGCAAAACGGACGGCCGGAGCGGGCACCGCGGTGATCTCGGCACGCACCGGGTTGCCGGCCCATTCACCTTTTTTCAGCACATCGGGGAAACCCGTGACCACCTTGTCGGCCACCCCCGCGAGCACGCGGTTGGCCAGCCCGGCCACCGAATTCTGTTCGTGCACCACCACCGGCTTGCCCAGCAGGGCAGCCATCATGCCGCCAGGGAAGGTGACATATCCGCCCATGCCGAGCACCACATCGGGCTTGATCCGGCGGATCTGCCCAAGGGCCTGGGCAAAGCCGCGCAACAAGTTGAGCGGCAGCAACAGCTTGCGCAGCAGGCCCTTGCCCCGCAGCGCGGTGAAGCGCACCCAGGCCACCTCGTAGCCACTGGCCGGCACGATGCGTGCCTCCATGCCATCGGGGTTGCCCATCCACACGACCTTCCAGCCCCGGTCGCGCAGGGCGTCCGCCACTGCGAGCCCCGGGTAGATATGGCCGCCGGTACCACCGGCCATGACCATCAGGGTCGGCATCAGGCGTTACCCCCACGCATGATCTGGCGGTTCTCCCAGTCGATCCGCAGCAGGATCGCCAGGGCCACGCAATTGGCCAGGATTCCGGAGCCGCCGAAGCTCATCAGGGGCAGGGTCAGGCCCTTGGTGGGCAGCAGGCCCATATTGACGCCCATGTTGATGAAGGACTGCACGCCGATCCAGATGCCGATGCCCTGGGCCACCAGGGCCGCATAGGTACGCTCAAGGGTCACGGACTGCTTGCCGATGGCAAACGCCCGCTGGATGAGCACGGCGAAGAGCGCGACAACCAGAAAGACACCGGCAAAGCCAAGCTCTTCGGCGATCACCGCAAGCAGAAAATCGGTGTGAGCCTCGGGCAGGTAGAACAGCTTCTCGATACTGCCGCCCAGCCCCACGCCAAACCATTCCCCCCGCCCGAAGGCGATCAGGGCATGGGACAGCTGGTAGCCCTTGCCATAGGCGTCCTGCCACGGGTCCATGAACCCCAGGATGCGCTGCCGCCGATACTCGGAGAAGGTGATCAGGAGCACGAAGCCGATCGTTGCGACGATGGCCAGCAACACGAACAGGCGCACATTGATGCCACCCAGAAACAGCACACCGAAGGCGATGGCAGTGATCACCACGAAGGCGCCGAAGTCGGGCTCCTTCAGCAGCAGGAAACCGACAAACAGGATCACCCCGGCCATGGGCATGAAGCCCTGCTTGAAACTGCCCATCAGCGGCAGTTTGCGGGCCGTGTAATCGGCGGCATAAAGCGCGGCAAACAGCTTCATCAGCTCGGAGGGCTGCAGATTCACCACCCCCAGGGGCAGCCAGCGGCGGGCGCCGTTCACGTCCCGCCCGATGCCGGGAATCAGCACGATCAGCAGCAGCACGACCCCGGCGATGAACAGCCACGGCGCCATCTCCTGCCAGGCACGCATGGGGATCTGGAACACCACCACCCCGGCAATCACCCCGATGGCCAGGAAAACCGCGTGGCGGATCAGGAAATACGCCGGTTGATGGCCGAACATGCGGCTGCCTTCGGCGGTGGCGATGGATGCGGAGAAGACCATCACCAGGCCCAGCAGCAGCAGGGCTGCTGCCGACCAGATCAGGGCGGGGTCGAGCTCCCGCGGTTGTCCGTTGGGACGCAACAGACGCCCGACGGCCTGGCTTGTCACCGGGGCGGTATCACCAACACCATGGCGGGCAAAGAAACCGGAGAGGCTGGCAGCAAGTTTCATGCGGGGCTCACTCCGGGCAGACGGCGCACCGCATCGATGAAGACCTGGGCGCGATGGGCATAGTTGCGGAACATGTCGAGGCTGGCACAGGCGGGCGACAGCAGCACCACGTCGCCGGCCTGGGCCCGGGCGTTGGCTTCGAGCACGGCGGCGTCCATGTCGGCTGCGTGAATAAGGGGCACCTCACAGCCATCCACCGCTGCGGCAATGGCCCCGGCGTCGCGCCCGATCAGCACCACGGCGCGGGCGTAGCGGGCGAAAGCATCCTTCAAGGGGGAGAAATCCTGCCCCTTGCCATCCCCGCCGGCGATCAGCACCACGTTGCAACGCAGCCCTTCAAGAGCCGCCACCGTCGCGCCGACATTGGTGCCCTTGGAGTCATCGTAATAGCTCACGCCATCCTCGCGCTCGGCCACCTTTTCGACCCGGTGGGGCAGGCCACGGAAGGCCTTCAGGGCGTCGATCATCGGTGCCCGAGGCAGGCCGGCGGCTTCACCGAGGGCCAGCGCCGCCAGGGCATTGGCCACGTTGTGGCTGCCGGCGAGGGGAAGTTCGCTGCGGCGCAGGAGCTTTTCGCCTCCCCGCGCCAGCCAGTCACCGCCCTCGGCATCGATCACGCCGAAGTCGTCAGGGCCGGCAGGGGCATCAACACCAAAAGTGAACACGCGGCGCCCCGGCAGGGCCATGGCGGCCACCCGGGCATCCTGCCGGTTGAGCACCTGCACACCTTCGCCATGGAACACCGCAGCCTTGGTGCCGGCGTAGTCGTCCATGCCGGCATAGCGGTCCAGGTGGTCGTCGGTCACGTTGAGCACTGTCGCGGAGACAGCCCGCAGGGCGGGAGACGTTTCAAGCTGGAAGCTGGAAAGCTCCAGCACCCACGCAGCCGGCGGCGGCTGGCCGGTATCCTGGCGTGCCATCAGCACATCCAGGGCGGCGGGGCTGATGTTGCCAGCCACCACCGCGTCGACGCCCGTCGCCTTGACCATCTCGCCAAGCAGGGTGGTGGTGGTGGTCTTGCCATTGGTGCCGGTGATGGCGATGACGATGGGTCGCGACTTGAGGCCCGGCTGTGCCAGCGCCTCGGCCAGCAGATCCATCTCTCCAATCACCGGAATGCCCCGCGCCCGGGCGGTGCTCACCAGAGGCTGACGGGGGTCGAGACCGGGACTGATGGCGATACGCCCGACACCATCCAGCAGCACATCCGAAAACGCCCCGACGATCAACTCCGCCCCCGGGGCATCGGCACGCAGGCGCTCGACGCCCGGCGGTGTCTCGCGGGAATCGGCCACCCGCAGGGCCACGCCCTGACGGGCAAGCCAGCGGGCCATGGCCAGGCCGGACTCGCCAAGGCCGAGAACAAGGGTGAGAGGCGCGATGTGTGCCATGTCCGTTCAGCGCAGCTTGAGGGTGGACAGGCCGAACAGCACCAGCATGATGGTGATGATCCAGAAGCGGACGACCACCTGGGTCTCCTTCCAGCCACCCAGCTCATAGTGGTGATGCAGGGGCGCCATGCGGAAGATGCGCTTGCCCCCGGTGTACTTGAAGTAGAGCACCTGCACCATCACCGACAGGGCCTCGGCCACAAACAGGCCGCCCATGATGAAGAGCACGATCTCCTGACGCACGATCACGGCGATGGTGCCCATGGCCGCCCCCAGGGCCAGCGCGCCCACGTCACCCATGAACACTTCTGCCGGGTAGGCGTTGAACCACAAGAACCCCAGACCGGCACCGGCGATGGCGCCGCAGATGACGGCCATCTCACCCGCACCCGGGATGTAGGGCACGCCCAGATACTTGGAAAAGCCCATGTGCCCGGCCACGTAGGCAAAGATCGCCAGCGCGGCGCTGACCATCACGGTGGGCATGATCGCCAGGCCGTCGAGGCCGTCGGTGAGATTGACCGAGTGGCTGGTGCCGTTGATGACGAAGTAGGTCAGGATGATGAAGCCCAGCACGCCCAGGGGGTAGCTCACTGCCTTGAAGAAGGGCACGATCAGCTCGAGCTGGGCCGGCAGGGTGGCCGTCAGGCCAAGAAAGGTGGCCGCCGCCAGGGCGATGGCCGAAGTCCAGAAATACTTCCAGCGGCTCGCCAGCCCCTTGGGGTCGCGATATACCACCTTGCGCCAGTCATCCACCCAGCCCACGGCACCGAAGCCGAGGGTGACGAAGAGGACGACCCACACGTACTTGTTGCTCAGATCACCCCACAGCAGGGTTGTGACCGAGATGGAGATGAGGATCAGCGCACCGCCCATGGTCGGCGTACCGGCCTTGGTGAGGTGGGACTTGGGGCCATCGTCGCGCACCGCCTGACCGATCTTCTTGGCAGCCAGCCAGCGGATCACCGGCGGCCCGAAGACCAGCGACAGGAGCAGCGCCGTCCCCGCCGCCAGCATGGTGCGCAGGGTGATATAGCCGAACACGTTGAAAAAACGCGCGTCCTTGCCGAGCCACAGGGCCAGTTCAAGCAGCATGGTGCTTCTCCGATCGCGTTACGGAAGAAACCGCACCCACCTCTGCGCTACACACAATCATCAAACCTTCTCCGCGATGGCGTCCACGACCCGTTCCATCTTCATGAAACGCGAGCCTTTCACGAGCACCACCGTATCTGCATTCATTTCCGCCTTCACTGCGGCGACGAGATCGTCGAGCCGGGTGAAGTGGTGTCCGCCTTCTCCGAAGTTGCGCGCAGCAACCTCGCTCATCTCACCCAGCCCGAACAGGAAGTCGACACCTTCGCTCTTGGCGTAGCCACCGATCTCGTCGTGGTACTGGAAACTCTGATCACCAATCTCGCCCATGTCGCCGACGACCAGGATCTTGCGGCCCGGCGTGGCCGCCAACACGGCGATGCCCGCGCGCATGGAGTCGGGGTTGGCGTTGTAACAATCGTCGATCACCACCGCACCACCCAGCCCCTTGCGCAGGTGCAGGCGTCCCGGGGTACCCGCGTAGCCGCCCAGCCCGTCCGCCACCGCGGCGAGGGAGGTGCCCGCGGCCAGGCAGGCCGCAGCGGCCGCCAATGCGTTGCGCACGTTATGCTGGCCCGGCACCTGCAACCGGAACTGGATAACGCCCTTCGGCGAGTTCAGCACCACATCGCTGGCAAAACCATGGGTGGTACACCGGGCACTGACGTCCGCATCGGGCGACAGGCCGAAGGTGAGCGTACGACGGCCTGCGTTGGCCGACTTCCAGTACGCGGCAAACGGATCATCCAGGTTGATCACGGCAACGCCGTCTGAGGACAGGCCTTCGTAGATCGCGCCTTTTTCCCGGGCCACCTCGTTGACGCTGCCCATGCCCTGAAGATGGGCACGCTGGGCGTTGTTGACGATGGCCACGGTGGGCCTGGCCAGGTGGGTGAGATAGCCGATCTCGCCGGGATGGTTCATTCCCATCTCGATTACCGCCGAGCGATGATTGCCCGACAGGCGCAGCAGCATCAGCGGCAGGCCGATATCGTTGTTCAGGTTGCCGCGGGTAGCCAGCACCGCCAGATCGGGGTCGAAGCCGTCGATGCGGGCCTGGGCGCGCAGGATCGCCGCGCACATTTCCTTGACGGTGGTCTTGCCATTGCTGCCGGTGACACCGATCAGGGGCAGGTCGAAGCGGCGACGCCAGCCTGCGGCGAGGCGACCGAGCCCCAGGCGCGTATCTTCAACCACCAGCAGCGGCAGGGGCACCGGATGGGTTGCCGCCCAGGCACGATCGACCATCGCAGCAACGGCGCCCTGGGCTGCCACGGCATTGACGAACTCGTGGCCATCAAAACGATCGCCGCGCAGGGCAACGAACAGCTGTTCGGGCTGAATGGCACGGGAGTCGGTGCTCACCGAGCGGAAAGCAACGTTTCCGCCCACCGCAGTGCCACCGGTGGCCAGCGCGGCCTCCTGGAGATCCATCATGAAAGGGCTCCCTGGGCGTCATTCCAGGCTTCGAGAGCAGCGCGGGTCTGCTCGACATCGGAAAAGGGGTGACGCACGCCGTTGATCTCCTGGTAAGGCTCATGCCCCTTTCCTGCGATCACGACCACGTCGTCGGCGGCGGCGGCAAGGATGGCGCGACGGATCGCCTCGGCACGATCGGGCACGACCTCGGCCCCGGTGCCCGCACCGGCGACGATGTCGCGGAGGATCTGGGCCGGGTCTTCCGCACGGGGGTTGTCACTGGTGAGCACGACCTGATCGGCCAGCCGGCTGGCCAGCTCCCCCATCATGGGGCGCTTTCCCGGGTCGCGGTCGCCACCACAGCCGAACACGCAGACGAGCCGGCCATTGCGCGCCTTCACGGTGGCCCGGACGGCCGTCAACACCTGTTCGAGGGCATCGGGGGAATGGGCGTAGTCGACCACCACCAGGGGCTCGCCAATCCCTCCCAGGGTCTGCATGCGCCCCTGGGGCGGGGTGAGGCCTTCGGCCACCATCGCAGCGTCTTCAAGGGTGAAACCCGACGCCATCAGCGTGCCGATGACCGCCAGCAGGTTGGATACATTGAACTGCCCGACCAGATGCGGATACATGTCAGCCGCATCGTTGCCACACCGGGCCGTGAAGCGGATGCCGGCCGCCGTGGTGGTGAGGCGATCGGCCACCAGCAGGCGATTGACAGGTGCAGCGTCGGCATTGCTCGGAAACAGGGTGTAGCCGATCACCTCAAGGCCCTTGCCGGCCAGGCGCCGGGCCTGCTCCATGCCGAAGCGATCATCGAGATTGAGCACCACCGAACGCAGGCCCGGCATGTCGAACAGCCGGGCCTTGGCGACACCGTAGTTCTCCATGCTGCCGTGATAGTCCAGATGATCGCGGGTCAGATTGGTGTGCACCGCCACATCAAAACGCAGGCCATTGAGGCGCCCCTGATCGAGACCGATGGACGAAACCTCCATGGCCACGGCATCGGCACCGGATTCCCGGAAATGGGCCAGGGTCTGGTGCACGGTGAGGCTGTCGGGCGTGGTGTTGAGACTCGCCGACAGGGCGCCGGGAAAGCCGATACCCAGGGTGCCGATGACACCGCACTTGCGGCCAAGGGCAGCAAAGGCCCGGGACAGCCATTGGGTCACCGAGGTCTTGCCGTTGGTGCCGGTCACGCCCACCGTCCACAAGGTTTCGGACGGACGCCCGTACACCTCGTTGGCCAGATGACCGGACAGGGCCGAAAGGCCCTCCACCGGCAGATTCGGCACCGGCAGGCTCCCGTCCCAGGTGTATCCATCCCGCTCCCACAGCACCGCCGCAGCGCCGGCATGGACGGCGCTTTCGATGAAGCGGCGACCATCGACGCGCAACCCCGGAAAGGCCAGGAAGACATCGCCCGCCAGCACCTGGCGGGAATCCGCACACAGACGCCGGGGCTCCACCCCCATCGCGACCAGCGCGTCGAGGACGCGACGGACCTGCTTCTCGGTGATCTCGAGGCTCACATGGCCTCCCGCACGACAGGCTGGGATGCGCCCTGACGGGCCACCTGCAGCGGCTTGAGGGGCGCGTCGGGCGCCACACCCAGCGAGCGCAGGGCCCCCGCCGTGACCTGGGAGAAGATCGGAGCGGCCACATCACCACCGTAGTGCTTGCCATTGCTGGGCTCGTCGATCATCACGGCGACGATCAGACGCGGGTCGGAGATCGGTGCGATCCCCACAAAGGAGGCCACGTACTTATGGGCGTAGCGACCGCCCACCAGTTTCATGGCGGTGCCCGTCTTGCCGCCAACACGGTAGCCAGGGACGCTGGCCTGGGGTGCGGTACCGCCCTGCTGAACCACCAGTTCGAGCATCTGCCGCACTTCCCGCGCGGTCTGCGGCGAGAAGACACGGGTGCCATGCACCGGCGGCGCATCCAGGCGCGACAGGGACAGGGGAACGAGATCGCCGTCGCGGGCAAACACCTGGTAGGCATTGGCCATCTGCATCAGATTGACCGACATGCCATGACCGTAGGACATGGTGGCCTGCTCGATGGGCCGCCAGGCCTTGGCCGGACGCAGGCGCCCGCCCACCTCACCCGGGAAGCCGAGCTTGAGCGGCGAGCCGAAGCCGAGATCGTCGAGCATCTTCCACATGGTCTCCGGCGGGAAGCTCAGCGCCATCTTGGCCGCGCCGATGTTGGACGACTTCTGGATGACCTGGGCCACCGACAGGGCGCCGTGGGGGTGGGCATCGGAAATGGTGGCGGAACCGATGGTCATCCGGCCCGGCGCACAGTTGATGATAGTGTTAGCGGTGACCTTGCCCTTGTCCAAGGCCATCGCGGCGGTGAACGGCTTCATGGTCGAGCCGGGCTCGAAGGTGTCGGTCAGGGCCCGGTTGCGCAGCTGGTCACCGGTCAGCTTGACCCGGTTGTTAGGGTTGTAAGTGGGTGCGTTGGCAAGGGCCAGCACTTCACCGGTCTTGGCATCCAGCACCACCACGCCACCGGCCTTGGCCTTGTGGTCGTTCATGGCCTGCTTGAGTGCCGCATGGGCCAGGTACTGGATCTTGTTGTCGATGGACAGGGCCACCTCGCGGCCATCCTGGGGCAGGCGGATCGACTGCACGTCCTCGACCACGTTGCCGCGCCGGTCCTTGACCACGCGGCGGGAGCCCGGCTTGCCGGCAAGTTGGGACTCGAAGGCCAGCTCGATGCCCTCCTGGCCCTTGTCGTCAACGCCGGTAAAGCCCAGCACGTGGGCCATCACGTCGCCACCGGGGTAAAAGCGGCGATACTCGCGCTGATCGTGGATGCCTGGCAGCTTGAGCGCGGCGATGCGATCCGCGAGCTCGGGCGACACCTGACGCTTCAGGTAGATGAAGTCCTTCTCGCTCGACAGCTTCTGGTTCAGTTCATTGACACCAACCTCCAGCAACCCAGCCAGCTGGCGGGTCTGCGAGGGGTCGAGGCGGGCATCCTCGGGGATCGCCCACACGGATTTGACGGGCGACGACACCGCCAGCACGTCACCCTGCCGGTCGGTGATCTTGCCGCGGGTGGCGGGCACCTCGAGCACCCGCGCGTAGCGCGACTCGCCCTTGGCCTGCAGGAACTGGTCATGCACCCCCTGCAGGTAGGCCGCCCGCCCCACCAGGGCCAGGGAACCACCGAGCAGGCACAGCAGCACGAAGCGTGGCCGCCAGGCCGACAGCTCGGAACGCAGGAGGGGGTTGTGATTGAAGGTGACGCCCTTCTTGACCTTTTTCATGGCCGCTCCTCGATAGCGATGATCTGCCCCGATTGCGGGGGGCGCATCGCGAGCTTTTCGCGAGCGAGTTTCTCGATCCGGGCGTGGGCAGCCCAGGTGCTCTGCTCCAGCTGCAGCTGCCCCCACTCGACCTCGAGCTGATGGGAACGCTGCTGCTCCCGCTCAACGGCCGTGTACAGCTTGCGGGCCTGGTGCTGGGACGCGACCACCCCCAGGCTGCTCGCCACCACCAGCATCACGAGAAATCCGGTCAGACGGGCCATGTCATGCCTCCGTCCGCTCGGCGATCCGCATCACCGCACTGCGGGATCGGGCATTGGCCGCCACCTCGGCATCGGACGGACGCACCGCCTTGCCCACCAGCCCCAGCCGGGGCTTGGGCAGGTCGGCCGCACGCACCGGCAGGCGCGCCGGAAGCTGCGGCGGCCGCGACTCGTCACGCATGAAGCGTTTGACGATGCGATCCTCGAGGGAGTGAAAACTGATCACCACCAGACGGCCTCCGACCGCCAGTGCTGCCACCACCTGGGGCAGGACTAGCGACAGCTCCTCAAGCTCTTGATTGACGCAAATCCGTAGAGCCTGGAAGGTGCGCGTCGCAGGGTGCTGACCCGGCTCGCGTGTGCGGACCGCTTTTTCCACGAGCGCGGCAAGCTGTCCAGTGGTTGCAACATGCCCCCCTGCCCGAGCAGCAACAACCGCCTTTGCAATCTCATAAGCAAACCGTTCTTCACCGTATTCCCTCAGCACGCGGGTTATATCTGCAACCGGCGCTTCCGCCAGCCACTCCGCCGCGGTCACGCCGCGGGTCGTATCCATACGCATATCCAGCGGCGCATCGAACCTGAAGCTCATGCCCCGCTCGGCTTCATCCAGCTGGGGAGAAGACACCCCCAGATCCAGCAGAACGCCGTCCACCTTCTCCACACCCCGCTCCGCCAGCGCCTCGGCAAAGTCCGAAAACGGCGCGTGCACCAACTCGAAGCGGGGGTCCTGCACCGCCTGCCCGGCGGCCACGGCTACCGGATCGCGGTCAAAGGCAATCAGGCGCCCCGACGGTCCGAGCCGGGCCAGAATTTCCCGGCTGTGACCGCCGCGGCCAAACGTACCGTCCACGTAAACACCGTCCGGCCGAATGGACAGTGCCTCCACTGCCTCATTCAGCAGCACGGTGATGTGCGGGGCGGCGCTCACAGCGGCAGGGTTTCCCAGCCTGCCGGCAAGAGATCGGCGCCGAGGGCGAAGATCTGCTCCTGCTGCTTCTGCCAACCCGCATCCGACCACAGCTCGAAGTGATCGCCCTGCCCCACCAGATGCACCTGCTTCTCCAGCAAACCAAAAGTGCGCAGCTCCGGCGCGATCAGCACCCGCCCCGCCGAGTCCATTTCCTCTTCCCGGGCAAAACCCACCAGGAGACGTTTGAGCAGGGCGGAGTGGTTTTCAAGGCTGGAGCCCGCAAGAACCTTGTTGCGGATCGGCTCCCATGCGGGGGCGGGGTAGATCAGGAGACAGCGATGGGGGTGAGCCGTGAGGACGAGCTGGTTCTCGGCGAGCTTGGCGAGCGCGTCCCGATGCCGCGCCGGTATCGCCAGGCGACCCTTCGCATCGAGAGTGAGCGCTGCTGCGCCTTGAAACATGTTTCCCCCACTTCTTCACCCGAACGAGCAGGAAAAACTCACTTTCTCCCACTTTCGTCCACTTCACCCCACTTTAGAGCAAAAGAAATACACGGTCAAGCTGACCGGAACGTAAATCTCTTTTGGACACAAGCACTTAGAAGACGGGAGCGGGCTTTTGAAGAAATCCGCTTATAAATCAATGACCCTAGAAAACATTGCAAAAGTGCTTGATTAATCGCTGCAGACCAGCCTCAAGATGAAGGAGGCCATCACCCTTCAGGGATGCGGGGGTAAAAAAGCGTTTCGCGGCGCAACATTGCGAAACAAAACAGCGGATCGGTGGGGAAAAGTGGAATGAACCGGGGGGAGTTGGGAAGTCCGCCGATAAGCCGGGTTCTGTCGAGAAGGCCTGTTTGGAGACCGGCCTTCCGGGCAATCATTCCTCTGGTCGACGCGTTGCCGCGCCGCTCTAGCAGCCTACCCGGGGACTCCGCGAGCAGCGTCAACGTCCCCCTATTTGGCCTTGCCCCGGATGGGGTTTACCGTGCCGTCCGTGTCACCACGTCCGCGGTGGGCTCTTACCCCACCGTTTCACCCTTGCCTGATCTCCGTGAGGAGCCATCGGCGGTCTGCTCTCTGTTGCACTTTCCGTCGCTTTCACCCGAAGGCTATGGCGCCCGGCCGTTAGCCGGCATCCTGCTCTATGGGGCCCGGACTTTCCTCGATGCGCGAACGCACCGCGATTGCCTGGCGAACTTCCCGGCCGGGAGTATAGCCGCTGCCGACCGGTCGCGCCCCGGAATCAATCGCCACCCCGCAGGTCGGCAGCCTGCTCCACCACTTCGGCAATCACGCAGTCCAGGCGGGAGCGAAACTCCGGAGCCCTGGAATTCCCCCAGGCGGTGATCGAATCCCCCACCGATATCCCCACATCCAGCTCGCCACAGCCACCGGCACCTGCCAGCCCGGGCAGACGCCCGGCCACCCGCCGCCCCAGACGCCCGCCACCGGCAAAGACCACCACCACATCATCGGAGCGCCGGTCCACCCCCAGACTACGAACACCGATGGCCCGCAACGCCGGGCCGTGATGCACCTCGACATGCTCGGCAATGGCCGGATTGTTGGACGGACGCCCCGTCTGCGCAGCCTTCTGCTGGAGGAAAAGCACGACCCCCACGGCCAGCAGGGTCACGATGCAGAGGGCGACAACCAGCTTGCGTACATCCATCGAACAGCCCTGTCAGTAAAGGATTCAACATTCTCCCCAGCCGGCGGCCACAACGCAGCCAAATCGGACACATTCCTGATGCGGTCGACTGGTAAGCAGATTTTACAGACCGCCTCCTGCTTGCATCTGCTTACGTCTGTGAAGCGCCGGTACACATATGCGGGCGAAGTCGGTGCTGGAATGAGCATGCAACCCTTTCCGGAGTTCCTACATGTACTCGCCATTTGTCCGTTCAGCGACGGCGCTTCTTTCGCTGGCCGTGGCCGGCATCCTGACCGCAGCGCCCGCCGAAGCGGGCGGACGATACGGCGGCCCGCTTCGGGGCTATCCATCCGGCCACTGGCATGGCCACCGCAACGACTTCAACAGTCTATGGTGGATTGCCGGCACCGGCCTGCTGCTCTACCCCTTCGTCACCCCACCGCGGACCGTCGTCATCGAGCAGCCCGAACCCGTCGTCGCCCCTTCTGCCCCGGCGCCACAGCACTGGTATTACTGCGACAGCGCGAAAGCCTACTACCCCTACGTGGAGAGCTGCGCCGAAGGCTGGCGCGCGATGCCCTCGACCCCGCCGGCCACTCCAGCCCCTGCGCCGGCAGCCAGCGGTACCTGGTATTACTGCGACGCGGCCGGCGCCTACTACCCCTACGTCCAAGAATGCCCGTCCGGCTGGCGTGCAACGCCGGCCACCTCCGGCAGCCCCGTCCCGCAGGGAGCCCGGCGATGAAACACGCCCTCCCCCTCACTCTGCTGGCGCTGCTGGCGGGCTGTGCCAACCTGCCCGACGGCCCCCGGGTCGCCGTGATGCCCGCCCCCGGCAAGCCCTTCGACGTGTTCGTTGCCGACGACCGCCTGTGCCGCAACTTCGCCGCCCAGTCCATCGGCACGGCACCCAATGAGCTGGCCAACCGCAATCTCGTCGACAACGCCGTCGCCGGCACCGCCATTGGCGCAGCCGCAGGGGCACTTGCCGGCGGCCAGCACGGCGCCGCAACAGGCGCCGCCATCGGCATGGTGGCCGGTACCGCCAGCGGCGCCGGCCAAGCCTCCTTCAGCGGCAGCGAGGCCCAGCGCCGCTACGACATCGCCTACCAGCAATGCATGTACGCCAAGGGCAACCAGCTGCCCGGCAGCACCTACCGCTACCGCGCAACACCGCTGCCGCCCCAGGCCTACCCCTACCCACCTCCTCCTCCACCGCCGCCGCGCTGAGCTCCCGCGGCGGGTGACTTCCCCTGCGCCGTCCGGCACAATCCCGGCGCAGGAGATTTCCCCATGAAATTCGATGTACTCGTCGTAGGCGCCGGGCTTGCCGGCGCAGCCCTCGCCGCCGCCCTGCGCGGCAGCCGCCTCAAAGTCGGTATCGTGGAAGCCCGCCCCCCGGCCCGGCCCACTGGCTGGGACCCCCGCATCTACGCCATCAGCGCCGCCAATGTGGACTTCCTGTCCTCCATCGGCATCTGGCAGCACCTGGACCCACAACGGCTGGCCCCGGTTTACGACATGGAGATCCATGGCGACGCCGGCGGACGGCTGGATTTTTCGGCTTACGACTGCGGCCTGCGCGAACTCGCCTGGATTCTCGAATCCAGCCAGATGCAGCTGGAGCTGTGGGAGACCGTCAAGCGCCAGCACAACGTCACCCTGCTCTGCCCCGCCGCCCCGACCGCCCTCGCCTTCGAAGAGGACAGCGCCTGCCTGACCCTGGCCGACGGCCGCCGCCTGGAATCCAGGCTCATCGTCGCGGCGGATGGCCGCGATTCGTGGGTCCGGGACGCCGCCGGCATTGGCGCCCGCAACACGCCCTACGACGAAAAAGGCGTGGTCGCCAACTTCCGCTGTGAGAAGCCCCACCGCAACACCGCCTTCCAGTGGTTCCGCCCCGACGGCGTACTGGCCTATCTGCCCCTGCCCGGGGACTACATGTCCATGGTCTGGTCCGCCCCCGACGCCCTGGCCGACGAACTCGTCTCCCTGTCGCCGGAGGCGCTCGCCCTGCGGGTTGGCGAAGCCAGCGATTTCCGCCTGGGCGCCCTCGAAACCGTCACCCCGGCCGCCGCCTTCCCGCTGCGCCTGATGCGCGTCGAAACCGTGGTCAAACCCCGCCTGGCCCTGATTGGCGACGCTGCCCACGCCATTCACCCCCTGTCGGGTCATGGCATCAACCTGGGCTACCAGGATGCCCGCGTGCTCGCCGAGCAGCTCGCCGCCCTCGACCCCTGGCGGGATCCGGGCGAACTCTCCATCCTGCGCGCCTACGCCCGCGCCCGCGCCGAAGAAACCGCCCTGCTCCAGTACACCACCCATGGGCTCAACCGGCTGTTCAAGCCCGCCGACCCGCTCCTTTCGGGTCTGCGCAATCTTGGACTGAACCTCACCAACCGCCTGCCGGTCGTACGCAATGCGCTGGTCCGATACGCCATCGCCGGCCGTTTCTGACCACACCGAGCCCCACCTGCCCCTTCCCTGGAGATTCCCGGATGAAATTCCCCTTCGTACGTTCGCTGCTCGCCACCCTTTTCCTCGCAGCGGGCGTCGCCCACGCGGCCGATGAAAACTCGGTCAAGAAAAACGTCGAGAACTTTCTCAACGCCCCCGCCGTGGAGAGCATCAAGAAGACCCCCTATGGTGGCCTGTACGAAGTCGTGCTCAAGTCGGGCGAACTGCTCTACACCGACGCCAATGTCAGCTTCCTGATCGACGGCAGCCTGATCGATGCCAAGACCCGTAAGAACATCACCCAGGCGCGCATGGCCCAGCTGATGAAGATCGACTTCGCCACCCTGCCCCTCGACCAGGCCATCAAGCAGGTGAAGGGCAACGGCAAACGGGTGATCGCCAGCTTCGAAGACCCCAACTGCGGCTACTGCAAGCGCCTCGCCAAGGATCTGCTGGGCCTCAAGGACGCAACGGTATACACCTTCCTGTACCCCATCCTCAGCCCGGACTCCACCGAGAAATCGAAGAACATCTGGTGCGCGAAGGACCGGGCCGCAGCCTGGAACGACTGGATGACCGCCGGCAAGACGCCCGCCGCCGCAGCCGCCGGCTGCGACACCAGCGCCATCGACAAGAACGTGGCCCTCGGCCAGAAGATCAAGGTCAGCGGCACCCCGACCATCTTCACCGCCGACGGCAACCGTCTGCCCGGCGCCGTGCCCCTGGCCCAGCTCGAGCAGGCCATGACCCAGGCCGCAGGCGGCAAGTAAGACTTCGGAAAACCGGGGCCGGCCTGGGCCAACAGGCCCGCCGCCCCACGCCGCTCAGGCCGCTTCGCGGGGCTGGCGCGGCCGCACCACCGGCAGGCAGTGGGCAGCCGGACGGCCGATGCGATAGCCCTGCAGCCAGTCCACGCCGGCATCCTGCGCCACCTGCAGTTGCAGGGGGTTCTCGATGCACTGGCACACCACCCGGGCACCCAGACGCCGGATTTCTCCGCTGAGCTCCGTCATCACCCGCTTGGCCAGGCTCAGATGGCCGGCGTGGCCGATCAGGCTGCGATCAAGCTTGACGATATCGGGCGCAAGCGCTTCCAGCCGATCCAGGCAGGCCGTGTGGCGGCCAAAATTGTCGATGGCCACCCGGTAGCCCCGCGCCTGGTAAGCGGCTATCGCAGACCTCAGGCGCGAGATGCCATCAAAGCCGTCATCGGACAGCTCCAGCACGATCCGCTCGGAGGTCAGGCCACAGCGCGCCAGGATGGACTCGAACACATGTCCATGGTGCTCACGCACCACCCGCAGCAGCTGCGGGTGGATGTTGAGGGCCAGGAAGCCCCCGTGCTGCTCCCGCTCCAGCAGGAAATTGAGGGCGTGCAAGGTGCGCACCAGCCGGTCCAGGTAAACCAGCTCATGATCGTCAGCGGCCTCCAGGAACACGCCCTGGGTCGGCCCGCCCGACCACTCCCCGGCCAGCACCTGGAGATGCGCCTCATGGCCGATCACCTGCCCGCTGAGCCGTTCGACCACTGGCTGAAACAGGCTGCCCAGCACATTGCCACGAAACTGCGCCCGAACCTGCCCATCCACAATCGCAAGGCAGTCCTCGCCCCCGGCACTGCGGGCGAGCCGGTTGCGCTTGTTGAAATAGTGAACCAGTTCGGTGAGGGGCACGGTGGTCTCCGTAATCATGCAGATCGGATCGCGTCAATGAACAGGGACGCGAGCTTCGCACGATAGCCAGGGCCACCGTGCCAGCGAACCAAGAATTTACGCAAAAGTTATTACAAATCTACGCTTTCACGCATCCGTGCTATCGAGGCACCTGATCCCTGGGCCATAAGACCCACATTTCCCCCTTCTGACGCATCCGCCCGGCAAGGGCGCCCGCGTCGGCGCCAAAGCCCCAGAAGAAATCCCCGCGCACGCCGCCCTTGATCGCACTCCCCGTATCCTGGGCCAGCATGAGACGGCGCAGGGGCTGGGGGCTGTTGGGTTGAGTGGTGGCCAGAAACACCGGTGCCCCTAGGGGAATGCTGCGCGGATCCACCGCCAGGCTGCGCCCTTCGGTCAGCGGCTGCCCCAGGGCGCCCACCGGACCACCGCCGGACTGGGCCACCTCACGGAAGAAGATGTAGCTCGGATTGGCGTTGAGCATCTCCTGCAGACGCCCGGGGTTGGCCCGCGCCCAGTTTTTGATGCCCTCCATGGACGCCTGCTCCAGCTTCATCTCACCCTTGTCCACCAGCCAGCGCCCGATGGACTGATAGGGATGACCGTTGGCGTCGCCATAGGCCAGCCGCAGCACGCTCCCGTCAGGCAGCTGGACCCGCCCGGAACCCTGCACCTGGAGGAAGAACAGTTCGACGGCATCCTCGGCGTAGAGCAGGGTCTTGCCGGCAAAGCGCTCCGCCTGGCGGGCCACCTCGGCACGGGTGTAATAGGGCACGACCCGGTTGCCGACCAGCCGCCCGCGCACCCGCTGCCCCTTCAGGTCCGGAAAGACATCCCCCATGTCGATGGTCAGCAGATCATCCGGCACGCCATGCACCGGCCACGGGTACGCCTTGCTACGGCTGCGGCTGCCCTTGATCAGGGGCTCGTAATAGCCGGTGACCAGCCCTTCCCGGGTGCCGTCCGCGTTCAGCACCCGCCAGGGGCTCAGACGTGCCTCGAAGAAACGCCGTGCCGCGGTGCCCCCCGGGTTCTCACCCAGGGCTCTGGCCGCATCGCACACCGGCCGCCACACCGCCTGCCGGCTCACTGCCCGGCAGGAGACCAGAAAGGCCGGCCATGCCTCCTCCACCGGATCGGCCGCCCAGCTCGGCAGATCCGACCAGTCGGCGGCCTGCAGGGGCCGCGCCAGGGCTTGAGGCGCAGGCGCGCCCCCTGTTGCGGGTGCGCCAGCAGGGGGCGGGAAAGTCGGCGCAGACGGCACCGGAGCAGGCGTGCTCACCGGCGCACGGGCCGGCTCGCTCACCGGCCTGGGGGAACCGGCGCAGGCCGCCAGAAGAAACACCGGAAAAAGAACGGACAGACGGGAAAAGGCGGGAAACATGGATGGGGTAAACTCCTGGCTTGCTGTCGATACCCGCCCGAGTATAACCACCGCTTTGCCGGACCGGGCCTGCGAAAGGGAACATCCATGTGGCTGATCGGCCTTGAACTCGGCATCGTCGCCGTGCTGCTCATCATCGTCGCCCTGGCCCTGCGCAGCCCCAAGAACAAGGATACGGACGCCCCTCCATGACTGACCTCAACCACTTCCTGGCCCGCGCCGAACGACTGCTCGAGCGCCTTGAACATTTTCTCCCGGCGGCCCCGCAGGCACCCGACTGGCAGGCCTCAAGCGCCTTCCGCTGGCGCCGCAAGGGCAACGCCGCCGGCCTGCAGGCCGTGCTTCACCCCCACCAGATCCGTCTCGCCGACCTACAGGACATCGACGACAAGAAGGCCCGCATCGTCGCCAACACGCGCCAGTTCCTGAACGGCAAGCGGGCCAACAACGTGCTTCTTACCGGCGCCCGGGGCACCGGCAAGTCCTCCCTGGTCAAGGCCCTGCTGACCGAATATGCCGCCGAAGGCCTGCGCCTGATCGAGGTGGACAAGGATGATCTGATCGACCTTCCCGACATCGTCGAGCTGCTGGAAGGGCGCCCCGAACGCTTCATCCTGTTCACCGACGATCTGTCCTTCGAAGACGGCGAACCCGCCTACAAGGCGCTGAAGAGTGTCCTCGACGGATCCCTGGCGGCGGTACCCGACAACGTGCTGATCTACGCCACCTCCAACCGCCGCCACCTGATGCCGGAGTATTTCTCCGAAAATGCCGCCACCAAACACAAGGACGGCGAAGTGCACCCCGCCGAAGCGGTTGAAGAGAAGATCTCCCTGTCCGAGCGCTTCGGTCTGTGGATCTCCTTTTACCCCTTCAGCCAGGACGAATACCTGGCGGTGGTGAACCACTGGCTGGGCGAGTTCGGCGTACCCGCCGACGCCATCCCTGCGTCCCGCGGCGAGGCTCTGCAATGGGCACTGCTGCGCGGCTCGCGCAGCGGCCGGGTGGCCTGGCAGTTTGCCCGGGACTACGCTGGACGCTTCGAACAATGAGAAAGATCGTGCATGTGGCCGCCGCCGTCATCACCCGGCCCGACGGCAGCTTCCTGGTCGGGCAGCGGGCCGCCGACACCTTCTACCCGGGCTACTGGGAATTCCCCGGCGGCAAGGTCGAAGCCGGCGAAACCGCCCGCGAGGCCCTGATCCGCGAACTTCGCGAGGAGCTCGACATGGAAGTCCTGGAAGCCTGGCCGTGGCTGACCCGGGAGCACCTCTACGAGCACGCCCACGTCAATCTGCACTTCTTCGAAGTGCCGGCCTGGCGGGGCGAGATCCACGACCGGGTGCACGCCGCCCTCTCGTGGCAGCACGCCGCGAGCATGAGCGTCGAGCCCATGCTGCCGGCCAACGGCCCCATCCTCAAGGCCCTGCGCCTGCCCCGCCGGATGGCCATCACCCAGGCCGCCGAGATCGGCATCGACACCCAGCTGGCGCGCCTCGACCAGGCCCTGGCCGGCGGCCTGCGCCTGGTCCAGATCCGCGAACCCGGCCTGCCAGCCAACGACAGGGAAGCCTTCGCCCAGGCCGTGCTGGCACGCACCCGGGCCGCGGGCGCCATCACCCTGATCAATGACGACGTGGATCTCGCCGTCCGCATCGGTGCCGACGGTGTGCATCTGCCGGCGCGCCGGCTGGCAGCGCTCGATACCCGCCCGGAGCTGGAATGGGTCGGCGCCTCCTGCCACACCCGCAGCGAACTGGAACAGGCCGCAGCCCTGGGGCTCGACTATGCCCTGCTCGGCGCAGTCAAGCCCACCGCCAGCCACCCGGAACGCGACGGAATCGGCTGGGACGGTTTTGCAGCCCGGGCACACACCCTGCCGCTGCCGGTATTTGCCCTGGGCGGGCTCACCCCCGATGACCTGGACACGGCGAAAGCCCACGGCGCCCACGGCGTAGCGGGCATCCGGAGTTTCTGGCTGGGCTAAGACGGAAGAAGCGGCCGGCAGGCCGCTCAGTGACGCAGATCGCGGAGGGGATCGGACTCGTCATCGAGGGGCGAATCCCCCTCGACACGATAGCTGTCGGTCGCCCAGGCACCCAGATCAATCAGACGGCAGCGCTCGGAACAGAACGGGCGCTGCGGGCTCTGGGGGCCCCAGACGACGGCGGTACCGCAGGTGGGGCACTTGACACTGCGGGGCTTGGGAGAATCGCTCACAGATTGCAGAAAGTCAGTTCAAAGGCGATGTCCATGTCCGCCTGGCGCGGCCGGACCACCGTCTCGGCGTTCATGAAGCGCACGTTCAGGGCGTATTTGTTGGCGCTGGTCTCGGGAACGCACATGGCCGTCGAGGCCACGCGGATGCGGATCATCTGGGCTGTACGCCCGCCCATGGTCTGCTGGAAGGCCCCCCGCAGGGCCATCAGCTCTTCCGGCCGGCCACTGGCCCGCAGCAGGCGCAGCACGATGGCCAGCCCGTCACGGATGGGCAGCAGAGGATGCACCCAGGCGCCGAGATCGCGGCGACGGGACTCAACCTCCCGGTTGAGCCAGTGGTGGTAGGAAGGCAGGTCGAACTCGCAGGCACCACCGGGAATCGCGGCGCGGCTGCGGATGTTCATCAGCCACTCGTTCTCCCGCAGATATTGGCCGGTCTTGCCGGCCATGGCGAGCAGGGAAGCGGACGCCTGTTCTATCTCGTAGAGGGCACCGGACAGGGCCTCTTCGGATATCTGCGGATTGTTGCGGAAGGAGAGCAGGATCTGACGCTGGCGTTCGAGCTCCTGGACCAGGTCCACCTTGAGATCGGCGCGGCCGGCCACTTCAAGGATCTCGAACAGGGTCAGCAAGGCCACATGGTGCTCAAGTGAGCCTTCGGCCCGCACGAAATGTGTGACCTTCTCAAACAGGTGCTCGAGCCGTAGAAGCGTGCGGATCCTCTCGTTGAGCGGATATTCGTAGGTGATCACGCGCGCGCCTGGGCCTGGGTGGGGTATCGGTGTATGTCTGTCTGACCGCGGCGAATCATATCACAGGCCTCCCGGGGGCGCGGCGAGGGCCAGGTAGCGGTGGTGCAGCCCGGCCACCTGCGTCCGCAGCGCCTCCAGCGAACCGGCGTTGTCCACCACGTCATCCGCCGCGGCCAGCCGCTCCGCCCGGCTGGCCTGGGCGGCCATGATGGCGCGCACCTGGGGCTCATCGAGACCGCTCCGCTGCATGACGCGGGCCACCTGGACTGCTTCGGGACAGTCCACCACGCACAGCCGCTGCACGCGCTCCCGGTAGGTGCCGGATTCGATCAGCAGGGGTACGGCCAGAATGACGTAGGGCGCGCTGGCCGCCAGGCACTGGCGCTCGCTCTCCTGACGGATCATGGGATGGAGAATGGCTTCGAGGCGCTTGCGTGCGTCCGGACTTTCGAAGGCCAGTGCACGCATGGCCGGGCGATTCAAGGCGCCGTCGCCGCTCAGCACACCGTCGCCAAAGGCCTCGCGGATGGCGACCATGGCCGCTCCGCCGGGAGCGGTAAGGGCGTGGGCAATCCGGTCGGTATCGACAATTCCGGCCCCCAGCTCAGCGAAGCGGTCGGCTGCCGCGCTCTTGCCACTACCGATGCCGCCAGTCAGGCCGACAATGAAAGGCCCGGCGCTCACGGGCTGCACTCAAGACGGCTGGCACCACGCAGCCGCTCCGAGAGATCGCTGGCCAGGGTCGCCAGGCTGTCACCGGGGCCACGCACCTCGATGCGCGTGACGCCCGCCCCCCGGGCGGTGATCTGGGCACTGCGCACGCCCTTATCCTTGAGCGCCTCCAGCAGCCGGGTGGCTGCAGCCTCGCTCTTGTACAGGCCGAGGGACACGGCAAACTGGTTGGGGCCCGGGTCCTGCATGATGAACAGGTCATCCACTCCAAGGCGGCGCAGCTCGGCGGCCTTCTTGTCGGCGCCCTCGCGGCTGCCCTGGGCCGGGATATTCACCCACCACGACGAGGGCGCATCGCTGCGCGTCTCGCTGAGTTTGAAGCCCGTTCCGGCCTTGGCGATACGCGCTGTCAGCTCCCGTGCCTGATCGACGCTCAGCCCGGCAAACACCACGCAGGCCTGGGGGGCCACCGCGTCTGCGACGGCCTTTTCCGGGGCCTTGTCTGCCGCCTTCTCGTCATCCTTCTTCTCTGCCTGCTTTTCAGCCTTCTCGTCGACCGGAGCGTCGTCCGGCTCGGCGGCAGGCGCGGATCTCGTCACCACCGGCGGCGGTGCCGGCGGCCGGGCTTCCGTCATGAGGCGCAGGCGCTCGGGGTTGAGCTGATTGCTGAGCCTCTCGGGCTCGCCATAGGACGCAGCACCGCCAAGCCAGCCCTTCCACAGGGCGAGGGCCAGCAGGTTGGCAAAGATCAGGATGATGACAGCGACACGTAGTGGGGCCATGGCAGCAAGACTAACCGATACGAGGACACGGGAAAAGGCGCCCGCGGCAGGGCGCCATGAAGGCCTGCAGCACCCTATCCGGCCTGGCGCATGCAGGCCAGACCCTCCAGCACCAGGTTGTCCACCTCCCGTAAGGGGCATTCCAGCAGCGGCGCCAGCGCGGCGGCGGCGCCACCGTTGAGCAGACAGACGCTGCCCGGCTCGCCGGCCACCAGACGGAACATGCGCTCGATCGCGCCGAGCTGGGCATGCAGGCAACCGGTCTGGATGGCATCGGCGGTACGCCGCGGAGTGCGCTCGAAACGTCCGTCGGAAAAAGGCAGCTGGGCCGTGTCGCGGGCCAGGGAGAGGCGCATCAGATCGAGGCCGGGCAAGATCACGCCGCCTTGGAAGACCCCCTGACCGTCCAGCACATCGGCCGTGGTAGCGGTGCCGGAGGTGACCACCAGCGCAGCCCCGCCATGCAGCGCCCTGGCGCCGACCAGCGCCGCCCAGCGGTCGGCCCCCAGGCGCGAGGGATCGAGATAGGCATTGCGCACACCATAACCTTCGTCCAGGGGGCGTATCCACTCGGCTGTCAGACCGGCCTGCTTGAGGAAGGCCCCGAGCCGCCCGCCCACCGTGGCGCCAGCCACATTGGCTCCGAGCATGCGGTCCACCGGCCCCAGGCCGGCGAGTACGTCGGCGAAGCCATCCAGGGCGCTCAGGAGCACGGCCCCCTGGCCGCACCACCCCTTGCCGTCATGCAGGCCCCACTTGAGGCGGGTGTTGCCTACGTCGAGAAGCAGATCCATCAGGCAAGCCTCAGGGACACTTCACCCGACAGCAC
Organism: Zoogloea sp.; assembly: GCF_023150065.1. Lineage (GTDB taxonomy): Bacteria > Pseudomonadota > Gammaproteobacteria > Burkholderiales > Rhodocyclaceae > Zoogloea. Next base: position 504,357 of record NZ_JAKLLN010000001.1, on the reverse strand, counting down.
CCGGCGCAACCCGTCTGCGGTGTTCAGCAGCAGCGCGCCGTCCTCATCCACGCCGGCACAGATGCCGCTCAAGGCTTCGGCCTCGCCGGAGATGCTCACCGGCAGATCGGCAAAGGCATTGCGTTGCTGCCACGCCCCACGCAGGGCGGAAAAGCCCGCCGCGGCATACACCTCGAAGAGGCGATGGAGCTGTACCAGCACCCGCCCCAGCAGCTCGCTCGGGCCGGGAGCGCACCCCAGGCTGTCGGCCAGATCGGTCACGCCGGTGGCGTATTCCACCTCCGCATCGGGAGGCAGATGCAGATTGATGCCGATGCCGACCACCGCCGCCGGAGTCCGCCCTCGACCGGGAGTGAGCTCGACGAGGATGCCCGCCAGCTTGCGCCCATGCACCAGCACATCGTTGGGCCACTTGAGCTGCACCCCCTCGACGCCGAGATCCTCCAGCGCCCGCGCCACCGCCAGCCCGGCCACCAGGGACAGGCCGGCGGGCACCGGCGAGCCCGGGGCAAAACGCCACAGGGCCGAGAAGGTCAGACTGGCCCCGGGCCACGACTGCCACACCCGTCCGCGCCGCCCGCGCCCCGAGGTCTGCACGTCGGCAGCGAGCACATGCACGCGACCATCATCGGGCGGCAAATCGGCCAGCAGACGGGTATTGGTGGAATCGCACTCCGCCAGGAGCACCACTGAAAAGGCGCCGGCCAGGTCACCCAGCGCAGCCGCCACCGCCCCCGCATCGAGGGCTTCGTAATCGGAACGGTCCAAGAATCGATTCCCGGCTAATGGAAACAAGCCGGTCATTATGGAGTATGGCGGGCGCCCTGCGCAGTGGGCGCGGCGTGTTGATGGCGCGGAGCACGTGCAAGACACCGGCTCCGCGACTCAGGAAGGCCGTTTCAGACCGGGTCCGGATCCTCAAGGCCCAGCTCCTGGATCTTGCGGGTGATGGTGTTGCGGCCGATCCCGAGCAGCTGGGCTGCCTCGATGCGGCGTCCGCCGGTGGCCGCCAGGGCGCGCCGGATGAGGATGCGCTCGAAATCCTTGCTCAGGCGGTCGAAGACCTCGCCCGGATTCTGGGCCAGGGACCGGTCAGCTTCGGCCATCAGGGCGTCGCCCCAGTTGGCGGGCTGCTCCCGGGTAGGCTGATCCTTCAGCTCGGGAGGCAGATCGGCCACCTCCACCGTCTGGCCGGGGGCCATCACGGTGAGCCAGTGACAGAGGTTCTCGAGCTGGCGCACGTTGCCGGGAAAATCCAGGCTCTGGAGATATTTGAGGGTGCTTTCCGACAGGCGCTTGGCCTCGACGCCCAGCTCCTGGGCCGACAGGGCGATGAAGTGCTTGGCCAGGGGCGGAATGTCTTCGCGACGCTCGCGCAGGGGCGGCAGACGCAGGCGGATCACGTTGAGGCGGTGGAACAGATCCTCCCGGAACAGGCCCTGACGGACGCGCTCTTCCATGTTCTGGTGGGTGGCGGCGATGACCCGCACATTGGCCTTGATGGGCTGATGCCCGCCGACCCGGTAGAAGTTGTTGTCCGACAGCACCCGCAGCAGACGGGTCTGGAGCTCGGCAGGCATGTCGCCAATCTCATCGAGAAACAGGGTGCCGCCTTCGGCCTGCTCGAAACGCCCCCGGCGCATGGTCTGGGCGCCGGTGAAGGCGCCACGCTCGTGGCCGAAGAGCTCGGACTCCAGCAGGTCGCGGGGAATGGCAGCGGTATTGATGGCAATGAAGGGGGCGTCCTTGCGCGGGCTGTGGCGATGCAGGGCGCGGGCGACGAGTTCCTTGCCCGAGCCTGACTCGCCGTTGATCAGCACCGTGGCGTGGGACTGGGACAGGCGGCCGATGGCCCGGAAGACCTCCTGCATGGCCGGGGCCTGGCCGAGGATCTCGGGCACGGCGCTGAGCACTTCTTCCGAACCCGCCTGATGGGCGCTTTCGTCGATGGCGCGGCGCACCAGCTCGACCGCCTGATCCACGTCGAAGGGCTTGGGAAGGTACTCGAAAGCCCCTCCCTGGAAGGCGGCAACCGCACTGTCCAGATCGGAGTAGGCCGTCATGATGATCACCGGCATGTGCGGAAAGCGCGCCTTGACCTTGGACAGCAAGGTCAGACCCGACTCGCCGGGCATGCGGATGTCCGAGAGCAGCACCCGTGGCGCCTGGGAGGAGCTCTCCAGCGCCGCCAGCACCTCGCCGGCAGACCCGAAGCTCTTGTACGGGATCTCTTCCCGGGCCAGGGCCTTCTCCAGCACCCACCGGATCGAGCGGTCATCATCAACTATCCATACTGCATTCATGTCATTCACGCGCACAAGTCTGATACAGGCAAACAAAGGGGTTCAAAGAACGGGCACCATTGTGGTGCATCATCGTTCACTCATGATTCCAGGTCCCTGGCGATCGGCAGGAAGATCGTGAAACAGGTGCGCCCCGGGCGGGACTCCACCTCGATCGCGCCCTGATGCTGCTCGATGAAACTCTGGGCCAGGGACAAACCCAGGCCACTACCGTTCTCCCGACCGGACACCAGGGGATAGAAAATCTTGTCGCGAATGCTGTCCGGGATGCCCGGACCGTTGTCGATCACCTGCAGCTGCAAAGCCAGCTTGAAGCGGCGCTTGGCCAGGGTGACCTGACGGGCCGCCCGGGTGCGCAGCACGATCTCGCCATCACCGTGCAGGGCCTGGGCCGCGTTACGGGCGATGTTGAGGATCGCCTGGATCAGCTGCTCCCGGTCACCGGTGATGTAGGGCAGGCTGGTGTCGTAATCCCGCCGCACACCCACGGACGGAAACTCGGCCAGGATCAGGCGCCGGACCCGCTCCAGCACGTCATGGGGATTGAGCTGGGACGGTTGCATCATCCGGTGGGAGGTGAGCAGCCGGTTCATGAGGTCTTGCAGGCGGTCCACCTCGGCGATGATCACCTGGGTGTATTCACGGAGCTGCGGGTCGTCCAGCTCGCGCTCCAGCAGCTGGGCGGAGCCGCGAATGCCGCCGAGGGGATTCTTGATCTCGTGGGCCAGATTGCGGATCAGCTCGCGGCTCGCCTGTTGTTGGTGCGCCAGCTGCTCCTCGCGCGCCACTTTAAGGTGCGCGTCCATCGGACGAAACTCCAGAAGCAGGCGCGCATTGACCGAATCGACCGGTGTGACGGTGCAGTCGAGCTGCAAGGTCTCCATTCCGGGGCGTGCCACGGTCAGATTGTGTCCGGTGTAGCTCCAGTTGTCCCGCAGGACATTATTCAGTGCATTGGCCAGCCCAACCGGCTCACCAAGCAGGCGGCGCAGGGAATAGCCGACGATCTTGCGGCTGCTTGCCGCAAACAGGTTCTCCGCCCCGGGGTTCAGGTAGCGAACGATGAACTCGTCGTCCACCAGCACCACGGCAGAGGACAGCAGCTCAAGGCCGGCGAAAGGAGAGACGGGGCTGGGGGGCTGGTCGTTTTGCATATGGGCAGATCAATGCAAGAAGCAGACCACTTGCCCAGGCAATCATCGACATGCCCACCCGGCGCGGCGATGCCGGCCATCAGCGGAGATTCGCGATCTCCTTGCGCAGGGCTTCGATGTTGCGCTCGTGGATCTGCAGCTTGTCCTTGTAAGGCTGCAAGCGCTCAAGGGCCTTCTGGTAGTTGCGCTCGTCGGAACGGACACTCTCCTGGCTTGCCAGCTCCTTCCGGGCCGCATCCAGCGCCCGTTGTTCGCTGGCCAGTTCTTCGTCGAGGATGCGGCGCCGATCACTGTCGCGCGCCTTTTGGGTGCCGGTATCAACCTTGGGAAAGCCCGCCCCCGCAGATGATGCACTACTTTGGGGCACAGCGGCAGGACGTGAAGGCCCTGGCCCGGGAACCGACGAAACCGCCTGATCACGCGCCAGCAGGCTGCACCCCCGCCCGGACGCCTTGGTGTTGGTATAGGTGATGTGGCCGGCCTCATCGACACACTTGTAGATGTCCGCCCAGGCCGGCGAAAAGCACAGCAGGGCAGCCAGCGAAAGGGAGATTTTCGGGATCATCATCAGCACAGGTTATTCCGGAAGCGGAGCTAGTGTAGGGGCCGGTCCGGCCAAACACAAACGCCGGCCGGAAACAAAAGGACGGGCCTGAGCCCGTCCTTGAGTAACGCAGCAACCGGCCAGCACGCTGACCGGCCCGATCCGGAGATCAGATGGCGTAGTACATCTCGAACTCGACCGGGTGCACTTCGACGCGCAGACGGTTCACTTCTTCCTGCTTGAGGGCAATGAAGGAGTCGATGAAGTCATTGCTGAACACACCGCCACGGGTCAGGAACTCGCGGTCCTTGTCCAGAGCTTCCAGGGCCTGTTCGAGGCTGGAGCAGACGGTCGGGATGAGCGCGTCTTCTTCCGGCGGCAGGTCGTAGAGGTTCTTGTCGGCGGGGTCGCCCGGGTGGATCTTGTTCTGGATGCCGTCGAGGCCGGCCATCATCAGCGCGGCGAAGCACAGGTAGGGGTTCGCGCCCGGATCCGGGAAACGGGTCTCGATGCGGCGGGCCTTTTCGCTGTTCACGAACGGGATCCGGATGGAAGCGGAACGGTTCTTGGCAGAGTAAGCCAGCTTCACCGGAGCTTCGTAGTGCGGAACCAGACGCTTGTAGGAGTTGGTCAGCGGGTTGGTGATGGCGTTCAGGGCCTTGGCGTGCTTGATGATGCCGCCGATGTAGAACAGGGCGGTCTCGGACAGACCAGCGTAGCCGTTGCCGGCGAACAGGTTCTTGCCGTCCTTCCAGATGGACTGGTGCACGTGCATGCCGGAACCGTTGTCACCAACGATGGGCTTGGGCATGAAGGTGGCGGTCTTGCCATACTGGTGGGCGACGTTCTGAACGATGTACTTCAGGATCTGGGTCTGGTCAGCGCGACGCACCAGAGTGTCGAACTTGGTACCGATTTCGTTCTGGCCGGCGTTCGCCACTTCATGGTGATGCACTTCAACCGGCACGCCGCAGGCTTCGAGAGCCAGGCACATGGCGGCACGCATGTCATTGAAGGAATCAACCGGGGGAACGGGGAAGTAGCCGCCCTTCACTGCGGGACGATAGCCGGTGTTGCCACCTTCGTACTTGATGTCGGACGACCAGGCACCTTCTTCGGAGAAGATCTTGTGGTAGGCGCCGGACATGTCCACCTTCCACTCGACGGAGTCGAAGATGAAGAATTCGGGTTCCGGACCAAAGTAGGCGGTGTCACCGATACCGGAGGACTTCAGGTAAGCCTCGGCACGGTTGGCGATGGAGCGCGGGTCACGATCGTAGCCCTTGCCATCGGCCGGGTCGATAACGTCACAGGACAGGACCAGGGTGGTCTCGTCGAAGAACGGGTCGATGTAGGCGGTGTTGGGGTCCGGCATCAGCAGCATGTCGGAGGCCTGGATACCCTTCCAGCCCGCGATGGAGGAACCGTCAAAGGCATGACCGCTTTCGAACTTGTCTTCATCGAAGGCGCTGACGGGCACACCGACGTGGTGTTCCTTACCCTTGGTGTCGGTGAAGCGGAAGTCGACGAACTTGACTTCGTTCTCCTGGACGATCTTCATGACGTCTTGCGGGGTCATATAACTCACTCCTAACGGGTTGAATCTGCTGCGCAGTGGGAAAGATGTAGTGGTTACAACAATAAGTCAGGCAACCAGGCAAGCAGAAAGCATGCCACCCTGAAAACTAAATCACCCTATTGTGCCACAAGGCCCCTGCCGGGCGCCCCACAAAAAACAGGCACCAATATGGTGCCTTGTTTTCACAAAACGCCCAGAAATGGTGCATTTGTGGCATCGCGGTCCGCTGCCATGCCACACAACAAGGCGCGACCCGCCCCACGTCCTGCACGCATCCCACCCTGAACACATCCCTTGCGGCACCGGGGTGCGGCGGTATACTCGCAAACCCCTCATCTCATCGGATGCGTGCCATGGGAAAACTCAGTGAAACCCTCGCCCTCGCCCAGGAGCGGGCCCGCAGTCTGGGCCTTCCCTATGCAGGCGCCCTCACCCCCCGGGAAGCCTGGGAGGTGCTCCAGCTCGCCCCCGGCTCGAAGCTGGTGGACGTGCGCACCCGCGCCGAATGGGACTGGGTCGGCCGCGTCCCGAACGCCGTCGAGATCGAATGGATGCTCTACCCGGGCAACGAGCCCAACCCCCACTTCCTGGCCCAGTTCAAGCGCCAGGTCGATCCGGAGGCGCTGGTGATGTTCCTGTGCCGCAGCGGCGCGCGCTCCAACGCTGCCTCCACGCTGGCGGCCAACTCGGGCTACACCAACGCCTACAATATTCTGGAAGGCTTCGAGGGCGACAAGGACGCCAGCGGCCACCGCAACAAGGTCGGAGGCTGGCGCCATGCCAGCCTGCCGTGGACCCAGGGCTGAACACCACAGGACAAGCAGATGCAAGCCGTTCCCATCAGTTTCGACCGTTTCAACACCCTTTCCGACGTCGATGCCCACGCGCGCATCCGCGCTGCCCGTGAGCGCCTCGGCGACCGGGCCGTGCTGCTGTGCCACCACTACCAGCGCGCCGACGTCTATCAGTACGCCGACCTGACCGGCGACTCCCTCAAGCTGTCGCGCCTGGCCTCGGAGACCGACGCCGAGTTCATCGTGTTCTGCGGGGTGCACTTCATGGCCGAAGTGGCGGACATCATGTCCAAGCCCCACCAGCAGGCCATCCTCCCCGATCTGGCCGCCGGCTGTTCGATGGCCGACATGGCCAACCTGGCCAAGGTCGAGCGCTGCTGGCGCGAGCTGGCCGAGGTCCTCGAGACCCCGGATGCGCTGATCACCCCCGTCACCTACATCAACTCCGCCGCCGACCTGAAGGCCTTCTGCGGCGAACACGGTGGCATCGTGTGCACCTCCACCAACGCCCCCACCATCCTCGACTGGGCCTTCGCCCAGCGCGAGAAGGTGCTGTTCTTCCCCGACCAGCACCTGGGCCGCTGGACGGGCTTCAAGAAGGGCATCCCCCTGGATGAAATGGTGGTGTGGGACCCGGACCTCGAATACGGCGGCCTCAGCGTCGAGCAGATCCGCAACGCCAAGATCCTGCTGTGGAAGGGGCACTGCTCGGTGCACCAGATGTTCCAGCCGGCGCACATCATCAAGTTCCGCAATCAATACCCGGACGGCAAGGTGATCTCCCACCCGGAGAGCGCCCTCGAGGTGTGCCGCCAGTCCGACTACGTGGGCTCCACCGAGTACATCATCAACGTGATCAAGGGCTCCGCGCCCGGCACCCGCTGGCTGGTGGGTACCGAGCTGAACCTGGTCAATCGCCTGGCGGAAGAGGTCAAGCCCGAGGGCAAGATCGTCCAGTTCATGGCCCCCACCGTATGCATGTGCTCGACCATGCAGCGCATCGACCCCCAGCACCTGGCCTGGACCCTCGAGAACCTGGCGGACGGCAAGGTGGTCAATCACATCACCGTGCCCGAGCATGAAGCCAGGCTGGCCAAGCTGGCCCTGGAGCGGATGCTGGCCGTCTCTTGAGGCAGCCGCTTCAAGCCCGGCTCAAGACGGCGCCCACGGGCGCCGTTTTTCATGGAATGCGGCATGCAGTGCCCCGCCGTTGAAGGCAGAATGGATACGAAGGAGATCCGATGAGCACCCTGCGCATCTGCACCTACAACATCCACAAGGGCTTTTCCCAGTTCAACCGGCGCCTGTCCATTCACGACCTGCGTGACCGCCTGCGCCTGCTGGGTGCCGACGTGGTCTTCCTGCAGGAGGTGCAGGGCATGCACCTGCGCCACGCCCGGCGCCACGCCGACTGGCCCGAGCAGCCCCAGCACGAATTCCTGGCCGGCGACATGTGGCAGCAGACAGCCTACGGCGGCAACGCGGTCTATGACCACGGCCACCACGGCAACGCCATCCTCAGCCGTCACCCCATCCTGTCCCAGGCCAACGAAGACGTCTCGGACCACCGTTTCGAGAGCCGTGGCCTGCTCCACTGCGAGATCCACGTGGCCAACGTGAACCGGCCGGTGCATTGCGTGTGCGTGCACCTGGGCCTCACCGCCGGCAGCCGGCGGCGCCAGATGGCCGCCCTGGTCCGGCGCCTGGACGCCCTCGCCCCCGATGGCGCACCGCTGATCATCGCCGGTGACTTCAACGACTGGCGCAACCACGCCGACGACTGCCTCACCGGCCAGCTGGGCGTGACCGAGGCCTTCGTGTCCATCCGCGGCCGCCCGGCCCGCAGCTTTCCCAGCACGGTGCCGGTGCTGCGCCTCGACCGCATCTATGTGCGGGGCTTCCAGGTGGACAAGGCCGAAGTCCATTACGGTCCGCCATGGAGCCAGATCTCCGACCACGCCGCCCTCACGGCGCACTTGCGCCCACGCTGAGCTCATGAGCATCGCCTGGCACCCCGGCAACGCCCTGACCCTGCTCGAGAACGGCGCCGAGTTCTTTCCGGCCCTGACCGCCGCCATCGACGCCGCCCACAGCGAGATCTATCTCGAGACCTACATCTTCGCCAGCGACGAGACCGGCCAGGAGGTCTCCCAGGCGCTCCAGCGGGCCGCCCGCCGGGGTGTCACCGTGCGGCTGCTGGTGGATGGCTTTGGTGGCCGCGAATTTGTCGACGAGATGATGGACGCGCTGAGCGCAGCGGGCGTGCATGTGCTGATCTATCGCCGCGAGGTCAGCACCCTGTCCCTGCGCCGGCGCCGCCTGCGCCGCCTGCACCGCAAGCTCGCCGTGGTGGATGGCCGCATCGCCTTTGTCGGCGGCATCAACATCGTCAGCGACTTTGAAGACCCCAAGATCGCCGCCCCCCGCCAGGATTACGCCGTGCGCCTCGAAGGGCCGCTCCTCGCCCCCATCCATGCCACCGTGCGGCGGGTCTGGGAGCTGGTCGCATGGGCCTCCTTCCGGCGGCGCCTGCGCCTCGTCGGCAAGCCCCCGGCCTGCCCTCTGCCCTGTGGTGACGTGGACGCCGCCCTGGTGATCCGCGACAACATCCGGCACCGGCACGACATCGAAAACGCCTACCTGCTGGGCATCGCCGGCGCCCGCCGCGACATCCTGCTGGCCAACGCCTACTTCCTGCCCGGGCGGCGCTTCCGCCAGGCCCTGCTCGACGCCGCCCGGCGCGGCGTGCGCATCACCCTGCTCATCCAGGGCCTCGCCGATCACCCGCTGCAACAGCGCGCGACCCGGGCGCTCTATGGCCAGCTCCTCGACGCCGGCATCCGCATCGTCGAATATCACCGCAGCTATCTCCACGCCAAGGTGGCCGTCATCGACGACCACTGGGCCACCGTAGGCTCCAGCAACATCGACCCCTTCAGCCTGCTGCTGGCCCGCGAGGCCAACCTGCTGGTGCGTCACCCGGGTTTCGCCACCACCCTGCGCGGCCGCCTGGAGCAGGCCATCGCCGCCGGCGGCCAGGAGATCCACCCGGCCCGCTGGCAACGGGGCTCCACCCTCCAGCGCCTGATCAACTGGACCGCCTACGGCCTGGTCCGGCTGATGATCGGCATTGCCGGCTACGGCAACCGGCACTGAGCGCCGCCACGGGGCCCCTTCGCCCTGGCCGCCCGGTAGCCCATAATTCCGCCTCAGCGCCCCAATCGGACCTATCCATGTACCCCGCACCCGCCTTCGAAGCCCGCATCTGCCCACCTGACCAACTCAGGGAGCGCATCGCCAGCCTGCCCCGCCCCCTGGTGTTCACCAACGGCTGTTTCGACATCCTGCACCGGGGTCACGTCACCTACCTGGCCCAGGCCCGCGCCCTGGGCGCCGCCATGGTGGTAGCCCTCAACAGCGACGCCTCGGTGCGCCGCCAGGGCAAGGGCGACGACCGGCCCATCAACACCCTGCAGGACCGCCTGGCGGTGATGGCCGCCCTCGGCTGCGTCGACCTGGTGACCTGGTTCGACGAGGACACCCCCATTGCCCCCATCCTCGCCTGCCAGCCCGACGTGCTGGTCAAGGGCGGCGACTGGCCGGTGGACCGCATTGTCGGCGCTACCGAGACCCTGGCCCGGGGCGGGAGCGTTCACTCCATTCCCTTCGAACACCAGCGCTCCACCACCGCACTCCTCGACAAGATCCGCCGGCTCTGAGCAAGAAACCTTTCTCCAGAAAGAGATCAAACCTATAATTTCTGAGGAAAGGAGGCATCATGACCGCCCTCGCCCGCTCCATCCCGCCCAAACCCGAGGCCGCTGCCGTGCTCGGCAAGGCCGTGGCCCGCGCCGCCGAAAGGCTTGGCCTGTCCCGCACGCTGCTGGCCCAGGTCCTGGGCGTCAGCCCGGCCAGCGTCAGCCGCCTGTGCGCCGGCAACTATCACCTCGACCCGAAACGCAAGGAGTGGGACTTTGCCCTGCTGCTGGTGCGCCTGTTCCGGGCCCTCGACTCCATCGTCGGGGACGAAGCCACCGCCCGCAAATGGCTGGCCAGCGACAACCTGGCGCTCAACGGCCGCCCCGTCGACCTGATCCGCAACACCGAAGGCCTGGTGCGTGTCGTTCACTACCTGGACGCCTCCCGCGCTGTCGTCTGAGGCCCGCCCCTGGCAGGCCCCGGTCTGGCGCATGGTCGAGGCCCAGCACGTCGCCTCCACCATGAAGCTGGTGGACGACCTGGCCGAACAGGATCTCCTCGAAGACCTGCTCGAAGGCAGCAAGCCCCCCATCGCCGCTGGCACCGCAGACCTCGACTACCTGCTGGCCGCGCCTTTCCGCTACAGCCCCCTGCGGGGTGGTTCGCGCTTCCGCAGCGCGGCCGACCCGGGGGTCTTCTACGGTGCCGACAGCGTCGCCACCGCCTGCGCAGAGCTCGGCTACTGGCGCTGGCGCTTCCTGCGCGATGCACCCGCCCTGCAGCGACTCGACCCGGTGGCCCACACCGCCTTCCGCACCCGCATCGCCACCGGCGCCATCGACCTGCGCCAGCCGCCCCTGGACCGGGACCAGGCCGCCTGGACGCACCCCCGGGATTACACCGCCACCCAGGCCCTCGCCCGCCACGCCCGGGAGGCGGCCATCGGCGCCATCCTGTATGCCTCCGTGCGCGCTCCGGGCCCGGCCTGGTGTGCCGCCGTCCTAACACCGGGCGCCTTCGCCCACCGGGCTCCCGAACAGCCCACCCAGACCTGGTGGCTGGCAGTGGGCCAGGAGCAGGTGCAATGGCGGCGGGATAGCGAGGCGCTCGTCTTCGATACGGCCCGATGGGCGGACAGCCCGGCGGCCTCACCCCGGGGAATTATTTGAATATTTCTTCTTGATCTAAAACAAGGACAGATACAGCTCTAGAATGAATTAAGCGTTCATTCACCGACTTTCAGACACGGAGACCAACCATGCGCATCGCCAACAACGTAGCCGAGCTGATCGGCAACACCCCCCTGGTAAAGCTCAACCGCCTCGCGCCAGCCAGCGGCGCCACCGTGGCCCTCAAGCTGGAGTTCTTCAATCCGGCCCACAGCGTCAAGGACCGCATCGCCGCCGCCATGCTCGACGCCGCCGAAGCCGCCGGCAAGATCAAGCCCGACACCATCATCCTCGAGCCCACCTCCGGCAACACCGGCATCGGCCTGGCCATGGTGTGCGCCGCCCGGGGCTACAAGTGTGCCTTCGTGATGCCCGAGACCATGAGCCGCGAGCGCAAGCTGCTGCTCAAGGCCTATGGCGCCGACCTGATCCTCACCCCCGGCCCCGAGGGCATGCCCGGCGCCGTGAAGAAAGCCGAGGAGCTGGCCGCCGCCGACCCGCGCTACTTCATCCCCCAGCAGTTCGAGAACCCTGCCAACCCGGCCGTCCACCGCAAGACCACGGCCGAGGAAATCTGGGCCGACACCGACGGCCAGGTGGACATCTTCGTCTCCGGCGTGGGCACCGGCGGCACCGTCACCGGCGTGGGCGAGGTGCTCAAGGCGCGCAAGCCCGGGGTCAAGGTGGTGGCCGTGGAACCCGCCGCCAGCCCCATCCTGTCCGGCGGCCAGCGTGGCCCCCACCCCATCCAGGGCATCGGCGCGGGCTTCGTGCCGGGCGTTCTCAACACCGGTGTCTACGACGAAGTCGTGCAGGTGCCCAACGACGCGGCCCTGGACGTGGCCCGCCGCCTGGCCACCGAGGAAGGTCTGCTGGTCGGCATCTCTTCCGGCGCCGCCGTGTGGGCGGCCCTACAGGTGGCCGAGCGCCCCGAGAACGCCGGCAAGCTGATCGTCGTGATCATCCCGTCCTTTGGCGAACGCTACCTGTCCACCGTGCTCTTCCAGCATCTGGAAGTCTGAACGCCGGGAGCCTCCTTGACGACCTTCGACTTCAGCACCGCCCCGGAACGCACCGGCTCCGACAGCATCAAGTGGCGCCGCTACGCCGGCCGCGACGTGATCCCCATGTGGGTCGCCGACATGGACTTTGCCGCACCGCCTCCGGTGCTGGAGGCCCTCCATGCGCGCATCGACCACGGCGTGTTCGGCTATGCCGACCCCTGGCCCTCGGTGCTCGAGGCAGTGGTCGAAGGCATCGCCCGGGACCACGCCTGGCGCATCCAGCCCGAATGGCTGGTGTGGCTGCCAGGGGTGGTCACCGGCTTCAACGTGGCGGTACGCGCCGTCGGCCAGCCCGGCGACGGCGTATTCACCGCCACGCCGGTGTCCCCCCCCTTCCTGCACGCCCCGGCCAATTTCGGACAGCGCCTGGTCACCACGCCCCTGGTGAACCGTGACCAGCGCTGGGAATGGGACTGGCCCGCCACGGAAGCCGCCTTGGCCGACGGGGTGCGCCTGTTCATGCTGTGCAACCCCCACAACCCGGTGGGCCGCGTCTTCAACCGGGACGAGCTGGGCCGCATCGCCGCCCTGGCCGAGCGCCACGACCTGGTCATCTGCTCCGACGAGATCCACTGCGGCCTGGTCCTCGACCCGGCCACGCCGCACATCCCCATCGCCGCCCTGGATGAAAGCGTCGCCCGCCGCAGCATCACCCTGATGGCCCCGTCCAAGACCTGGAACATCCCGGCCCTGTACTGCGCCTTCGCCATCATCCCCGACGCCGCCCTGCGCGCCCGCTACAAGCGCGCCATGGCCGGCATCGTGCCCCACGTCAATGTGCTGGGCCTCACCGCCACCGAAGTCGCCTACCGGGACGGCGGCCCCTGGCGTGAGGCCCTCATCGCCACCCTGCGCAGCAACGCCGCCCGGGTGGTCGAGGCCATCAACGCCCTGCCCGGCCTGTCCACCACGCCGGTGGAGGCCACCTACCTGGCCTGGATCGACTGCCGCGACTGGCTGGCTGCGAAGGGCATCGACAACGCCGCCCGGCACTTCGAGCAAGCCGGCGTGGGCCTCTCCGACGGCAAGGACTTCGGCCTGCCGGGCTTCGTGCGCCTCAACTTCGGCTGCCCGCCAGACCGCCTCGAAGAAGGCCTCGCCCGCATCCGCCGGGCAGTGGCAGGCTGACCCGCCGCTTGCAAACCACACTGCCCCGGGACTTCCGGCTCTACCTGCTGATCAGCGTCATGGGCGCCCTGGTCCACTTCGGCCAGGGCGTGGCCGTGGGCTGGTCGGTGTACGAACAGACCGGCACCTCCCTGGCGCTTGGACTGGTTGGTCTCGCCCAGTTTCTGCCGATCCTCGTCTTCTTCCTGCCGGCAGGCCATCTGGCCGACCGTTTCGAGCGGCGCAGCGTGATCGTCATCAGCCTGGCCCTCACCCTCAGCGCCACCCTGCTCCTGGCCAGCGCCGCCTGGCTGGATCTGGACGTAGCCTGGACCTACGGCGCCCTGGTCCTCTCCGGCTGCGCCCAGATCCTCAACCGGCCCGCCCGGGACGCCCTGATGCCCACCCTGGTTCCACCGACCCAGCTGACCCGGGCCATCGCCCTGGCCAGCTCCCTGCATCAAGTGGCCTCCATGGCGGCGCCGGCCCTGGCCGGCGTGGGCCTGGCGCTGTTTCACTCGGCCCTGCCCATCCACCTGGCCAACACCGTGTTCGCCCTTGTTTCCCTGGCCGCCACCCTGGCCATCCGCCAGCGCTCCCGTGGGCAGGCTCCGGCGCCAGGTGAGACGGGCCGCCTGGGCGCGATGCTGGCCGGCTTCACCCATATCCGCCACACCCGGCTTCTCCTCGCAGTGATGTCCATCGACCTGCTGGCGGTGCTCTTTGGCGGCGCGGTGGCCCTGCTGCCCGTTTACGCCAAGGACATCCTGCAGATCGGACCCGCGGGCCTGGGCATGCTCAGCACCGCCCCGGCCGTGGGCGCCGCCGTGGCCGGGCTGGCCATGGCGCGCTTCGGTGTCGCCCTGGATGGACGGCTGTTCCTGGGTGCGGTGGGCGGCTTCGGGCTGATGACCGTGCTCTTTGGCGCCTCCACCCACTTCATGCTGTCCATCGTAGCCCTGGCCCTGTTCGGCGGCCTCGACAGCATCAGCGTGGTGATCCGCCAGACGGTGATCCAGCAGGCCACGCCAGACATCCTCCGGGGCCGCGTCGCTGCGGTGAACCGGGTCTTCATCAGCTCGTCGAACGAGCTCGGCGCGTTGGAATCCGGCCTGCTGGCCGCAGCCGTGGGGCCCGTGGCCGCGGTGGTCGGCGGCGGCGTACTGACCGTGCTGGTGGTCGCTGCCAGCCCCCGCGTGTTTCCCGAGCTGCGCCGCTGGCGCCGCGCCGGGCAGGCCTGAGGGCCGCCAACGCCTTTTCTGATCCAGCGCAAACCCGGGGGGCTTGCCCGGCGCATACTTGCAGCGTCGTCCCTGCTGGAGAAGTCCGTGCATACGCAGCCGCCCGCCGCCCTCGATTCCATCCTGCATCAGCACGGCCATCAGCCGACCGAGCTGCTGCAGATCCTCATCGACGCCCAGGCCCTCGAGGGCTGGCTGCCAGCCCCAACCCTCACCGACATCGCCCGGGCGCTGCAACTGCCCCGGGCCCGGGTGGAAGGGGTCGCCGGCTTCTACAGTTTTCTCCACACCCGGCCGGCCGGACGCTACCGGGTTCTGTTCTCCGACAACATCACCGACCGCATGCTGGGCAACGCCGAGCTGATGGACGCCCTGTGCCGCAAGCTGTGGATCGAGCCCGGCAAGCTCTCCGAAGACGGTCTCGTCAGCATTGCCACCACGTCCTGCACCGGGCTGTGCGACCAGGGGCCCGCCATGCTGGTCAATGGCCGCGCCATCAGCCAGCTCACCCACCGGCGCATCAACGAGATCGCCGAACTGATCCGCCAGCAGCGCCCCCTCGACGCATGGCCGACCGAGTACTTTCACATCGACGACAACATCCGGCGCCGGGATACCCTCCTCAGCCTCACCATGAAGCCTGGCGAAGCCCTCGCCGCCGCCATCGCCCGCGGCCGCGACGGCTGGCTGGCCGAGATGCAGGCCTCCAACCTGCGCGGCCGGGGTGGCGCCGGCTTTGCCACCGCCGTCAAATGGGCCAGCGCCCGCAACGCCGCCGGCGACACCAAGGTGATCGTCTGCAACGCCGACGAGGGCGAACCCGGCACCTTCAAGGACCGGGTGCTGCTGAACAGCTTTGCCGACCTGGTCTTCGAGGGCATGACCCTGGCCGCCTGGGCCGTGGGCGCGTCGGAAGGCTTCCTCTACCTGCGCGGTGAATACCAGTACCTGCGCCCGCAGCTCGAGGCCGTGCTCGCCCGCCGCCGCGCTGCGCAGCTGCTGGGGGCCGACGTACTGGGCCAGACCGGCTTCGATTTCGACATCCGCATCCACCTGGGCGCCGGCGCCTATGTGTGCGGCGAGGAGTCCGCCCTCATCGAGTCCCTGGAGGGCAAGCGCGGCACGCCGCGCATCCGTCCGCCCTTCCCGGTCACCCACGGCTACCTGGGCCGTCCGACGGTGGTGAACAACGTCGAGACCCTGGCCAAGACCTGCCTCATCGCCCTCCACGGCGGCGAGGCCTTTGCCGCCACTGGCACCGCCCAGTCGGCCGGCACCAAGCTCCTGTCCATCTCCGGCGACTGCGCCGCACCCGGCATCTACGAATACCCCTTCGGCGTGTCCATCGCCCGGGTGCTGGAGGACTGCGGCGCCAGCGACACCCAGGCCGTGCAGGTGGGTGGCGCCTCCGGCATGTGCCTGGCGGCCTACGAGTTCCAGCGCCGCATCGCCTACGAAGACGTACCCACGGCGGGCGCCTTCATGATCTTCGACGGCACCCGCGACCTCTTCGAGGTGGCGCGCAGCTTCGTGCATTTCTTCGCCCACGAGAGCTGCGGCTTCTGCACCCCGTGCCGGGTCGGCACCGCGCTGCTCAAGGGTTTCATGGACAAGCTGGCCGACGGACACGGCGCCCAGGCCGACCTGGCCGACATCGACTGGCTCGACCGCCTGCTCAAGAACGCCAGCCACTGCGGCCTGGGCAGCGCCGCCCCCAACCCGGTGATCGACACCCTGCAGAAGTTCCGCCCCGCCTACGAGCGCCGCCTGGTGTCCCTGGACTTCGAGCCCGCCTTCGACCTGGACGCCGCCCTGGCCGAAGCCCGCCAGCTCACCACCCGGGATGACCCGGGCGCACATCTGCAGACCCACGAGGAGGACACACCATGACCAGGCAGTTCCTCCTCGACGGCCAGCCCGTGCCCTTCGAGGACGGCCAGAGCATCCTCGAAGCCGCCCGCCAGGCCGGCCACTACATTCCCAGCCTGTGCTGGCACAAGGATTTTCCCGCCCACGGGAGTTGCAAGCTGTGCATCGTCAAGGCCGCCGGTCGCCATGTGTCGGCCTGCGCCACCCCGGCCAGGGAAGGCTGGGAGGTGGAGAGCAATACCCCCGAAATGAACGGCGAGCGCCGCGGCCTGCTGCAGATGCTCTTCGTCGAGGGCAACCACTTCTGCCCATCCTGCGAGAAGAGCGGCAACTGCGAGCTGCAGGCCCTGGGCTACGAGTACGAAATGCTCAGCCCGCGCTTCCGCCACTTCTACCCCGAGCGCCCGGTGGACGCCTCCCACCCGGACGTGCTGCTGGACTTCAACCGCTGCATCTTCTGCGAGCTGTGCGTGCGCGCCAGCCGCGACGTGGATGGCAAGGCGGTGTTCGCCCTCACCGGCCGGGGCATCGACAAGCATCTGGTGGTCAATGCGGAATCGGGCCGGCTGGCCGACACGGACTTCAGCAAGGACGATCTGGCCGCCCACATCTGCCCGGTGGGGGTGATCCTGCACAAGGGCCCCGGCTTTGCCGTACCCATCGGCGAACGGGACTACGACCGGGAGAGCATCCGCCAGAAGAAGCTCAGGGACGAGGAGGCCTCGTCATGAGCACGCCGCCGCGCAAGCTGCGCATCGCCACCACCTCCCTGGCAGGCTGCTTCGGCTGCCACATGTCCTTTCTCGACATCGACGAGCACCTCTTCGAACTGGTGGAGCTGGTGGAGTTCGACCGCTCGCCCCTCACCGACATCAAGGAGGTGGGGCCCTGCGACATCGGCCTCATCGAGGGTGGCGTGTGCAACGCCGAAAACGTGCACGTGCTGCGCGCCTTCCGCCGCAACTGCAAGACCCTGATCGCCCTGGGCGCCTGTGCCGTCAACGGCGGCCTGCCGGCCCAGCGCAACCACCTGCCTCTGTCGGAATGCCTGCGCGAGGTCTATCAGTTTCGCCCCGGCATCGCCAACGGCCAGATCCCCAACGACCCGGAACTGCCCCTGCCCCTGGACAAGGTGCGACCCATCCACGAGGTGGTGCGGGTCGACTACTTCCTGCCCGGCTGCCCGCCTTCCGGCCCAGCCATCTGGAAGTTCCTCACCGACCTGATCGCCGGCCGCACCCCGCGCCTCAGCGGCGGTCTGCTGCACTACGACTGAGGTTCGCCCCATGAGCTTCGAACTGGAAACCGCAGCCAACCGCGAAACCCTACGCCGGGTGGCCATCGACCCCGTGTCACGGGTGGAGGGCCACGGCAAGGTCACCCTGCTGCTCGACGAGGCCGGCCACGTCAAGGAAGCACGGCTGCACATCGTCGAATTCCGCGGCTTCGAGAAATTCATCCAGGGCCGGCCCTACTGGGAGGTGCCGGTGATGGTGCAGCGCCTGTGCGGCATCTGCCCGGTGAGCCACCATCTGGCGGCCGCCAAGGCCCTCGACCCGGTGGTCGGCGCCCTGCGCATCACCCCCACCGCCGAGAAGATCCGCCGCCTGATGCACTACGGGCAGATCCTCCAGTCCCACGCCCTGCACTTCTTCCACCTGTCGTCTCCCGACCTGCTCTTTGGCTTCGAGTCGCCTGTCCAGCAGCGCAACATCGTCGGCGTGGCGGCGACTCATCCGGAGGTGGCACGGCAGGGGGTGCTGCTGCGCAAGTTCGGCCAGGAGGTGATCCGCATCACCGCCGGCAAGCGGGTGCACGGCACCGGCGCGGTGCCGGGTGGCGTCAACAAGTCACTGACGGCCGCCGAACGCGACGAACTGCTGGCGGACGCCGACCAGATGATTGCCTGGAGCCGCAATGCGGTGCACCTGGCCCGCCGCCTGCATGAAAGCGAGCGCGCCCTGTACGACGAATTCGGCCTGTTCCGCAGCCACCTGTTCAGCCTGGTGCGGGCCGACGGCGCCATGGATCTGTATGACGGCCACCTGCGCCTGCGCGACGCCCGCGGCCACATCGTCAGGGACGCCATCCCCTGCGCCGACTACGAGCAACACATCGTCGAGGAGGTGAAGCCCTGGAGCTACATGAAGTTCCCCTTCATGCAGGATCTCGGGCCTGAAAAGGGCTGGTACAAGGTGGGGCCCCTGGCCCGGGTGCAGAATTGCGATTTCATCCCCAGCCCCCTTGCCGAGATCGAGCGCCAGGCCTTCATCGCCCACGGCGAGGGCGAGCCGGTGCACGCCCCCCTGGCCTACCACTGGGCGCGCATGATCGAGATGCTCCACGCCGCCGAGGTGATCCGCAGCCTGCTCGACGACCCGGACCTGCTCTCGGACCAGCGGATGAGCGAGGGCACCCGGGGCCGCGAAGGGGTGGGCATCATCGAAGCCCCCCGGGGCACCCTGATCCACCACTACCGGGTGGGCGAGGACGACCTGGTGAGCTACTGCAACCTCATCGTGTCCACCACCCACAACAACCAGGCCATGAACGAGGCCGTGCGCCAGGTGGCGCGTCGCTACCTCGACGGTCGCCAGCTCACCGAGGGGCTGCTCAACCATATCGAAGTGGCCATCCGGGCCTTCGACCCCTGCCTCTCCTGCGCCACCCACGCCCTGGGCAAGATGCCCCTGGCCGTGGAGTTGCTGGCCGCCGATGGCAGCCTGGCAGACCGAGCGGTGACGGGAAGCTGAAGCCGTGTCTGTGGTGATCTTCGCCCTTGGCAACCCGTCACGGGGCGACGACGCCCTGGGCCCGCTGCTGATGGCGGAGCTGGAAAGACAGGACTGGCCCGGCGTCACACTGGTGACCGACTTCCAGTTGCAGATCGAACACGCCCTGGATCTGGGCGGCCATGAGCTGGCCCTGTTCATCGACGCCGGCACCGGCACGCCCGCCCCCTTTGCCTTCTACGAAACGGCCCCCGCCGCCGACACGTCGATCTCCAGCCACGCCCTGAGCCCCGCAGCAGTATTGCAAGTCTGCGCAAAGCTCCGGCAGACCACGCCGCCGGCCTTCGTGCTGTGCATCCGCGGTGAGCGTTTCGAACTGGGTGAGGCGCTCAGCGAGGAAGCGCAGGGGCATCTCACCGCTGCCCGCCGGCAGGTGGCGGCCTGTCTGGCCACGCCTGAGGCAACACGCTGGCGTCAGTGGCAAACCCACGCCGGTGTGCACCGGACGCCGCCCTGAGCGCAGCCTGCGACTTATTTTTCCGGCGCGGAAGCCCGCCGGGCGGCGTACTCCTTGACCAGGATGGAGATGGCATGACTCGCCGACTCCGGCAGGCGAACCCCGCCACGCAATTGGGCCACCAGGACCTGGGAGGGCTGCCCCCTCTCCGCGACCCTGCTGCGCACCAACAGCAGCTGGTCACAGGGTAGATCGTGCCAGGCCGGTGAGCGGGCATCGATACCGATGCTCACCGCATCCTCCCGGGAGGCCAGCCAGATGCGCAGCTCATCACTGAACGAGGCGCAGGGCACAACCCGCTCCGACTCCCCGCACCGGCCAAACCCACTGACCCAGACCAGCTCCTCGTGGATGTGCTCCCCGTCCGGACTGAGCTGGCCGATGGCAATCCGCTCCGCATCCAGGGCGCGCAGCAACTGGCGCAAGGCCCTCAGGGTGGCAAAACGGACATCATCCAGATGCCGAACCAGGGCCGCTCCCGTGATGGCGGCTTCAGAAACGGGATCTCCCACGTAATCATCTCCAAGGGGCTGACCAAATTGCCGTCCCACCCTCGAAAGGGATTCCTGCTCGAGCTTACACAACATGACTCTGGCCCTCGGGCGTACTACAACGCAGACGCAGTGGCGGGCGCACTTTGCCGGCAACGCACATAGGCAGCTGCTGCAAAATACACAAATTGACAGTTATTGATAAATTCTATAACAAATTCAGATTCCGCATGACATATTGCTGAATCGATATTTTTACTGAATTTAGCTCATATCCCCACTGCAAACCTGCGAAAAAATGCCCAGGGAATTCACGAAAATTTATGTAAATCCGTGGAATCCAGATCGGTGAAGCGCGGCATAGGAGGAAAAAGGTGTGAGGAGAGCAGAAACGCGCCCCTTCGCGAACGCCCCTCCGACAAGGCGACAGGCGTGAGGAATCGCTCCGGGAACAGGGAGGAGAGGGGGAAGACGGGAACGGAAGTCCGGCGGAGAGCCGGATCAGCGGCCTGCCGAGGCAGGCTCAGACAGCCCGGCCGCGACGCTGCATGGCCATGATCTTGGCCTGGACGTAACCCTTGAGTTCGCGGAACGGCACCGGCTTGCTGTAGAAGATCACATCGTTCGGCAAGCCGCCGTTCTCGACAATCTCGTCTTCAGTCAGCCCGCTCACCACCACGATGTCCAGATCCTGCAGCTGCGGGTCGGCCCGCAGACGGCGGATGACCTCGAAACCGTCGATACCAGGCATGCGCAGGTCGGTAATCAGCAGATCCGGGGGAAAACGGCCGATCTCGAGAAGACCGTCAATGCCGCTGGACACCATCCGCACCTGCAGGGGCAGGGTCCAGCTGGTGAAGGTGTGCTCATAGAGCTTCTGGAGGATGCGGTCATCCTCGGCCACCAGCACCTGCAGGGCACCAGCCGCAGGGCGCACCGTGTTCTGCCCGCTGCCCGACATGGAACGGGCCCGGAACTCCTCGATGGAGCTGACGCGGATCCGCCTGTGACCCCCGGCAGTTTTCCAGCCTTCCAACTGGCCGTTCTCGACCATTTGCTGGACGGTCCCCAAGGAAAGGCCCAGGCGCTGGGCGGCTTCTGAGGTACTGCAATATTCCTTTTCAGGAGATTCGGGCGTGGCGGCCATTTCGATAGGGCATAAAGAACGTCGGTATTTGACGATGTTACCAGTTAAGCCAGGGATATCGGGGAGCAGACTTGCCCCCGACGATGCCCGACGAAACCTGACAATACATCAAAAAGGGATATCATCGTCAAAATCACCAAAACCACCAGAGGCCGGCTTTTTGGGGGCCGGAGCGCTGGCCGGCGCCGGGGCTCCACCACCGTAGCCGGAATCACGGCCGCCACCGTAGCCACCGCCATCACGCCCGCCGCTGTCCCGGGAGCCACCGGAAGCGCCGCCACCGAAGCCACCTTCGTTACGGGACGGCGCATCGGAGCCGCCCATGCCCTGACGGCTGCCGAGCATCTTCATCTCGTCGGCGCGGATCTCGGTGGTGTAGCGGTCCTGACCGTCCTTGTCCTGCCACTTGCGGGTGCGCAGGGAGCCTTCCACATACACTGCACTGCCCTTGCGGAGGTATTGCCCGGCGATCTCGGCGAGCTTGCCGAAGAACGCCACCCGGTGCCACTCGGTGGCCTCGCGCTTCTCGCCGCTGGCCTTGTCGCGCCAGGTGTCGGTAGTGGCCAGGGTGATGTTGCAGATCGCGTCACCACTGGGGGCGTAGCGGGTTTCCGGGTCCTTGCCCAGGTTGCCGATAAGAATCACCTTGTTGACCGAAGCCATATGTCTCTCCTGAAAAATTCGTGGGGGCGGTTCAGGCGGCAGCCGGACGCCGCATGGGCGGCGGCACCATGCCCGAGGCGAGGATCAGCCACGCCAGGGCCAGACCGACGCCCAGCAGGGACACCGCGCCGGCGCCCACATGCTGGGCCAGCCAGCCGCCCAGGGCTCCGCCCAGAAACAGCCCGATGGACTGCAATGTGTTGTAGATGCCCAGGGCCGTGCCCTTGGCGTGGGGCGGCGCGATCCGCGAGATCCACGAGGGCTGGGTGGCCTCAAGCACGTTGAAGGCGATGAAGAACAGGGTCAGCAGGATGGCCAGTGGCCACAAGCCGGTGCCACCCGACAGGTACAGCCCGGCCTGAACCACAAGCAGCAGGGCGATGGCCGAATTGAAGACCTTCTTCATGGCCCCCTTCTTCTCGGCCATGATGATAGCCGGCACCATCACCACAAAGGACAGCAGTACGGCGGGCAGATAGACCTTCCAGTGCTCGGCCATCGGCAGGCCGGCGGCCACCAGGCCGGCCGGCACCAGCACCCACATGGCGGTCTGCATGAGATGCAGGGCGAACACACCGAAGTTGAGGCGCATCAGCTGGCCATCGGCAAGCACCTCGGCGAAGCGCCCGGTGGCCCGGGGCACCGGCGGCGCGGCAGGCACGATGAAGAGCACGGTGAATACGGCCCCGACAGCCAGCGCGGCGGTCAGCCAGAACAGGCCGTCCATGCCGATCAGGGCGTACAGCAGGGGTGCGGCCACCATCGACAGCGCAAATACCAGGCCGATGGACGAGCCGATCATGGCCATCACCTTGGTGCGGTGCTGGTCGCGGGTGAGGTCGGCCGCCAGGGCCGTGACCGCCGCCGAGATGGCCCCGGCGCCCTGCAGCACCCGGCCGATGATGACCGTTTGGACGTCCTGGGCAAGGGCTGCAACGGCGCTGCCGATAATGAACAGCAGCAGCCCGAAGACGATCACCGGCTTGCGCCCGAAGCGGTCGGAGGCGGCACCGAAGGGGATCTGCAGGAAAGCCTGGGTGAGCCCGTAGGCACCGATGGCCATGCCGACCATCGCCACGTTGTCGCCGCCGGGCATGCCATGGGCGTGCACCGCGAAGACGGGCAGGATGAGGAACAAGCCGAGCATGCGCAGGGCAAAGATCGCGGCCAGCGAAATACCGGCGCGACGCTCGGCCGGGCTCATCTTGTCGTTGTTGGGAGAAGCCATCAAACGTGCTGCGTGGGGAGGGGCAAGAGGCGTATATTAACAGGTTGCCCCCACCCCGAACGCAGCATGGACGCCATCCGAATCCGCGGTGCCCGCACCCACAACCTGAAGAACATCGCGCTCGACATTCCGCGCAACAAGCTCACGGTGATCACCGGCCTGTCCGGCTCTGGCAAGAGCTCGCTGGCCTTCGACACCCTCTACGCCGAGGGCCAGCGCCGCTATGTGGAAAGCCTGTCGGCCTACGCGCGGCAGTTCCTGCAGCTGATGGAGAAGCCGGACGTGGATCTGATCGAGGGTCTGTCGCCGGCCATCTCCATCGAGCAGAAGGCCACCAGCCACAACCCGCGCTCCACGGTGGGCACCGTCACCGAGATCCACGACTACCTGCGCCTGCTCTACGCCCGCGCCGGCACGCCCCACTGCCCCGACCACCCGGAGCACGCCCTGGAGGCCCAGAGCATCTCCCAGATGGTGGACGCGGTGCTGGCCCTGCCCGAAGAGACCAAGCTGATGATCGTCGCGCCGGTGGTCAGCGGCCGCAAGGGCGAGCAGGCCGACCTGTTTGTCGAACTGCGCGCCCAGGGCTTCGTGCGGGTGCGGGTGGACGGGGTCGTCCATGAGCTCGACAACCTGCCAGCCCTCGACAAGGCCAAGCGCCACACCATCGAGGTGGTGGTGGACCGCCTGAAAGTACGCCAGGACCTGCGCGGCCGCATCGCCGAATCCTTCGAAACCGCCCTCACCCATGCCGAGGGGCGGGCCATCGCCGTCGAGATGGACAGCGGCACCGAGCACCTTTTCTCGGCCAAGTTTGCCTGCCCGGTGTGCAGCTTCGCCCTGGCCGAACTCGAACCGCGCCTGTTCTCCTTCAACAACCCCATGGGCGCCTGCCCCAAGTGCGACGGCCTCGGCCATGTGGACTTCTTCGACCCCGCCCGGGTCGTCGCCCACCCCGAGCTGTCCCTGGCATCCGGCGCCATCCGCGGCTGGGACCGGCGCAACCAGTTCTACTTCCAGCTCCTCGCCAGCCTCGCCAGCCACTACGGTTTCGATATCGAAACCCCCTGGGAGGAATTGCCGGAGCGCACCCGGGAAGTGGTGCTGCACGGCTCCGGCAAGGACAAGATCGCCTTCCGCTACCTGTCAGACGGCGGCAAGGCGGTGCTCAAGGAGCACGCCTTCGAGGGCATCATTCCCAACCTGGAGCGGCGCTTCAAGGAGACCGACTCCATCGCCGTGCGCGAGGAGCTGGCCAAGTACCGGGCCAACCAGCCCTGCCCCGCCTGCCACGGCACCCGCCTGCGCACCGAGGCGCGCTTCGTGCTGATCGGCGAGCGCAACCTTTCCGAGGTCAGCCGCCTGCCCCTGGGCCAGTGCAAGGGCTTCTTCGACGGGCTCAGCCTCACTGGCCAGCGCGCCCAGGTGGCCGACAAGATCGTCTCCGAGATCTCCGCGCGCCTGCAGTTTCTGATCAATGTGGGCCTGGACTACCTTTCCCTCGACCGCTCCGCCGACACCCTGTCCGGCGGCGAGGCCCAGCGCATCCGCCTGGCCAGCCAGATCGGCTCCGGCCTCACCGGCGTCATGTACGTGCTCGACGAGCCCTCCATCGGCCTGCATCAGCGCGACAACGACCGGCTGCTGGAAACCCTGCGCCGCCTGCGCGACATGGGCAACACCGTTATCGTCGTCGAGCACGACGAGGACGCCATCCGCATGGCCGACTACGTGGTGGACATGGGCCCCGGTGCCGGCGAGCACGGCGGCCAGGTGATCGCCGAGGGCAAACCGGAAGACGTGGCGGCCCACCCCGACTCCCTCACCGGCGCTTATCTGTCGGGCACCCGCAGCATCGCAGTGCCGGCCACCCGGCACCGCCCCGACCCCGAGCGCGTGCTGCGCATCAACGGCGCCACCGGCAACAATCTGCGCGACGCCAGCATCGACATCCCCGTCGGCCTGCTCACCTGTGTGACAGGTGTCTCCGGCTCGGGCAAGAGCACCCTGATCAACGACACCCTGTATGCCCACGTGGCCCGCCACGTAAACGGCAGCAGCATCGAAGCCGCCCCCTGCGCCGGCATCGAGGGGCTGGACCACTTCGACAAGGTCATCAACGTCGACCAGAGCCCCATCGGCCGCACCCCGCGCTCCAACCCCGCCACCTACACCGGCCTGCTCACCCCCATCCGCGACCTGTTCTCCGGTGTGCCCGAAGCCAAGGCCCGCGGCTACGGCCCCGGCCGCTTCAGCTTCAACGTCAAGGGCGGGCGCTGCGAGGCCTGCCAGGGTGACGGCATGATCAAGGTGGAGATGCACTTCCTGCCCGACATGTACGTGCCCTGCGACGTCTGCCACGGCAAGCGCTACAACCGCGAAACCCTGGAGATCCGCTACAAGGGCAAGACCATCTACGAAGTGCTCGAGATGACTGTCGAGCAGGCTCTGGAATTCTTCAGCGCCGTGCCCATCGTCGCCCGCAAGCTCGAGACCCTGATGCAGGTCGGCCTGGGCTACATCCGCCTCGGCCAGAGCGCCACCACCCTGTCGGGCGGCGAGGCCCAGCGCGTCAAGCTGGCCCTGGAGCTCTCCAAGCGCGACACCGGCCGCACCCTCTACATCCTCGACGAACCCACCACCGGCCTGCACTTCGCCGACATCGAACTGCTCCTGTCGGTGCTCCACCGCCTGCGCGACCACGGCAACACCATCGTCGTCATCGAGCACAACCTCGACGTGATCAAGACCGCCGACTGGCTCATCGACATGGGCCCCGAGGGCGGCGATGGCGGCGGCACGGTGGTCGGCGCCGGTTCTCCGGAAGACCTGGCCGTCAATTCCGCCAGCCACACCGGGCGCTACCTGGCCAGGCTGCTGGCCCCCCACGAACATATCCTGACCGCCTCCCATGGTCCGGGCGTCGATCCTTAAGGGACATCTCCCCCCAGGTGCCCGCGAGCCCGGACTATGGGGTATCATGACTTTAAGTAAATTGATATCCCGGCCCAGGGCGCCCGCCCGGGAATGCCGATAGAAACACATACCGGAACATTTCATCTGGCGCCTCGCCCCCGCGCCGACGATGTCAAACCGCATCGCAGGCAACACATGGGATCACGTAGTTCGGGGGCACCTCCTCAGGCAGCACTCTCCCCGCCCGCAGGGCAAAGCATCACCCCGCCGACCGGCGCGGGTACCCGCCTGAATCTCCCGGTCATCCGGCCCCAGCGCCGCCCTCTCAAGGAGCGGGCCGCGGACTCAGGCATACCGGCACTCAGCCCCACGTCTGCCTGCCCCCCACCGAGCCGCTCATCCGGCCGGACGCCCCGAACCCGACAGGCGCTGCACGCCCCCGCAGCCCATCCGGCCCGGCCATTCCAAGAGCCCCGCCATGAGCCCTGACACCACCGCCCATCGCGCCCGCATCCTTCTGATCGAGGACGATCAGCAGTTCGCCGCCTCCCTCGGTCTCAGCCTCGAAGCCGCCGGCTACGAGGTCATCACCGCCAGCCGCGCCGAAGAAGCCCTCGCCCTGCTCGACCGGCTCAGCTTCCAGCTCGCCATCCTCGACGAAAAGCTGCCCTGCTCCGCGCGGCTGGAGCTCGCTCCGCTGCTGCGCGAACAGTTCCGGCTACCCTTCATCATGCTCACCAGCTGCCAGCGCGAATCCTGCGTCGAGCGTGCCATCGTCGAAGGCGCACTGGCCTACGCCATCAAGCCGGTGGACACCCAGCAGGTGCCGCCGATGATCGCCACCGCACTGGCGCGGGGGTCCGACATCGAAGCCCTGCGCGACACCCGTGACCAGCTCCAGAACGCCCTGAACCAGGAGCGCGACATCAGCGTCGCCACCGGCATGGTCATGGCCCTGCTCGACCTGGAGCAGACCGCGGCCTTCGAATTCCTGCGTGGCCAGGCCCGCTCCAGCCGACGCAAGCTCGGCGAAGTGGCCCGCGAGCTGATCGCCAGTCGGGGCGTCGCGCTAAAGACATAGGCATCGCCACCGTAAACCAGGCATGTTTCACCGCCGCGTGCCGCGGCGACTGTACAACGGGCCCCGCCCCCGCCCCAGACTGACTGCAGCCGACCGCCCACCGCGCCCATCGCCCCGGGCGGTCCGACATTCCACGCGGGGCACCATGACTGCCAGTTCCCACCTCCGGCCGGAAACCGAGCCTTCCCCCGGCGAGACCATCAGCGTTGCCGAGGCCACCTACCTCAACCGCGACGCCAACCCCGTCATCCAGATCCTGGTCCGGGCCGTCGAGCAGACCGACGACGCCATCATGATCACCCGCGCCGACGGCATCATCGAATACGTCAACCCGGGCTTCGAGCGCATCACCGGCTACCGCGCCGGCGAGATCGTCGGCCGCAGCCCGTCCGTGCTCGCCTCCGGCATGCACCCGCCGGCCTTCTACAGCGAGCTGTGGCACACCATCGGGCGGGGGGAGTCCTTCCGCAGCGTGTTCACCAACCGGCGCAGCAGCGGCGAGCTGTACTACGAAGAAAAGACCATCAGCCCCATCCGCGGCTCCGACGCAACGATCAGCCACTTCGTCGCCACCGGCAAGGACGTCACCGCCCGCATCGCCGCCGAGCGCCGCCTCGAATACCTGGCCAACTACGACGCCCTCACCGGCCTGCCCAACCGCAGCCTGCTCCACGACCGCCTCACCCAGGCCATCCAGCGTGCCCACCGCCAGAGCAAGGCGGTGGCCGTGCAGTTTGTGGACCTGGACCGCTTCAAGCTCATCAACGACACCCTCGGCCACAACATCGGCGACCGGGTGCTCATCGAAGCCGCCAGCCGCCTGCGCCAGTGCCTGCGCGCCACCGACACCGTGGCCCGCCTGGGGGGCGACGAGTTCATCCTGATCCAGGAAGACGTGGACCACCCCGACATGGTCGAGCAGGTGGCCCGCAAGGTCCTCGAGGCCTTCGCCCCACGCTTCCTGGTCGCGCCGCCCCAGGGCCTCTTCGTCAGCGTCAGCATCGGCCTGGCCCTCTACCCCGTGGACGGCCTCACCCCGGACGAACTCCTGATGCGCGCCGACCTGGCCATGTACCGGGCCAAGGAGGCCGGCCGCAACAGCTTCCGTTTCTTCGAAGCCGCCATGGACGCCAGTGCCATGCGCACCCTGACCCTCGAAGTCGCCATCCGCGGCGCCCTCGAAAACGGGGAGTTCGCCGTCGCCTACCAACCCATCATCGACACCCACACCCAGCGCCCCGTCGCCATCGAAGCCCTGCTGCGCTGGCACTCCCCCATCCACGGCACGGTGCCGCCGGACCACTTCATCCCCCTGCTCGAAGAGAACGGCCTGATCGTCCCGGTGTCCCGCTGGGCCCTGCGCGAAGCCCTGCGCCAGACACGCCGCCTGCAGCGCGCCGGCCAGCCCGGCCTGCGCCTCGCCTTCAACCTGTCGAGCCGCCAGTTCCGCGACGTGGGCCTGCTCCAGGATGTCACCGCCGCCCTCGACGAAACCGACTTCGACCCCCGCCTGCTCGAACTCGAGCTCACCGAGAGCGCCCTCATGGACAACCCGGAGGCCTCCGCCGCGGTGCTCGAAACCCTGCGCGCCCGGGGCATCCGCGTGGCGGTGGACGACTTCGGCACCGGCTATTCGTCCCTCGCCTACCTGATGCGCTTTCCGGTGCGCACCCTCAAGATCGACCGCAGCTTCGTCCATGAAATGGAGCGCAGCCGGGAAGCGGCCACCATCGTCCGGGCCATCACCTCCCTGGCCCGCAGCCTCGGCCTCGACGTGGTCGGCGAAGGCGTCG
Organism: Zoogloea sp.; assembly: GCF_023150065.1. Lineage (GTDB taxonomy): Bacteria > Pseudomonadota > Gammaproteobacteria > Burkholderiales > Rhodocyclaceae > Zoogloea. The sequence continues at coordinate 475,266 of NZ_JAKLLN010000001.1, read as the reverse complement.
AGAACGTCGCCCAGCTCGCCCTGCTGCAGGAGCTGGGCTGCCACCACATCCAGGGCTTCCTGTTCAGCCGCCCCGTCCCCGCCGCAGAACTCGCCCGCAGCTTTCCCGCCTGAGCGGCGCACAGCAGTGGCGCGGCGTCCAGTACACTGGGCGCCGTTCCCACTTCACCCACGCCCATGTCCGAACTCTGGTCCGCCCTCCGCCCCCGGCTGGAACGCCTGACGAACCCCCTGCCCCTGGCCGAACTGCTGCAGGCCGACAGCCATCGGGCCGAGATCGCCCCCCCGCTGATCGCCGAACTCGAGGCCCTCGCCATCGACCCGACCCCGGCCCAGGCCGACGGCTACGTGCTGCACCTGTACGCCATGCTGCTCCTCGCCCGCTGGCGCGACAGCCGCGCCTACCGCCCGCTGGCCGAGCTCGGGCACCTGGACGAGAGCCGGGTGGACACCGTCTTCGGCCAGCTCGTCCATGACAGCTACGGCCGCGCCCTCGCCTCCACCTGCGACGGCGACCTGGCCCCCCTGAGCAGCCTCGCCGACGACGACAGCGCCAGCGCCTGGGCCCGCGCCGCCGCCCTCGAGGCCATGACCCTCGCCGCCCTCGAAGGGCGCTGCAGCCGCAGCCCGGTGGTGGACTTCCTCGCCGACTTCGGCAGCCGCGAGGCCCAGGCCCTCAAGGACGACCCCGAGCGCAACAGCGACTTTCCCCTGATCGACCCCGTCGCCACCCACCTGGCCGACCTCGGCGCCACCGAGCACCTGCCCCTGATCCGCGAGTGGTTTGCCGCCGGCCTCATCGACGACAGCTACGTGGACGCCACCCAGCTCGAAGAAGACATCCAGCGCAGCCCCGCCGCCGCCCTCGCCAGCGTGCGCGAAGCCGGCCACGGCCTGATCGACGACCTGATGCCCGAGATCGCCCTGTGGCCCCACATCCACCACATGCCGCCGGTCGAGCTGCCCCCCATCCCCCTCGGCACCCTGCGCGAACCCATCGTCCGCGAAGAAGCCAAGGTCGGCCGCAACGACCCCTGCCCCTGCGGCAGCGGCCGCAAATACAAGAAATGCCACGGCGCCAATTGAGCCCGCGTCCGCTCCTGCCATCAGGCCGACGCACTGCGTCGGCTATCATGGCGCCCTCGCACCACACCGGAAGCCCGCCATGACCGACAGCACCCCCGACGTCCCCGCCGCCGCACCTGAGACCCGCTCCGGTTTCGACCTGGACGACTTCGAGGTGCGCGTCCTCGCGGTCCTCATCGAAAAGTCCTTCGTCACCCCCGACACCTACCCCCTGTCGGTCAACGCCCTGGTCACCGGCTGCAACCAGCTCACCGGGCGCGAGCCGGTGATGAGCCTGTCCGAAGCCACCGTGCTGGCCACCCTCGACCGCCTCGTCGAGCGTGGCCTGGTCACCCAGCGCCACCAGGCAGGTGCCCGCGTCGCCAAGTGGGAGCACCAGATCCGCCTGCGCCACTCCCTCACCCCGCCGATGCAGGCCGTGCTCACCATCCTGATGCTGCGCGGCGCCCAGACCGTCGGCGAGATCCGCGCCCGCTGCGAGCGCATGCACAACTTCAGTACCACCGCCGACGTGGAGAGCGTGCTGGAGCGCCTCGACGACAAGGGCATGGCCCTGCAGCTGCCCAAGGCCCCCGGCACCAAGGAGGCCCGCTACACCCACCTGATGAGCGGCGAGGCCGCCGCCCAGCAAACCTTCGAAAGCGGTGAAAGCGGCGCCCCCCGCGGCAGCCGCGTCGGTGAGCTCGAAGAGGAAGTCCGCCGCCTGCGTCAGCAGCTCGAATGGCTGACCAACGAGTTCGAGGAATTCCGCAAACAGTTCCAGTGAGTCCAGGCATGCTCGTTCATCCCCAGTTTGACCCCATCGCGATCTCCCTCGGCCCCCTGGCCGTGCGCTGGTACGGCCTCATGTACCTGGTCGCCTTCGTCCTGTTCGTGGTCCTCGGGCGCGTGCATGCCCGGCGTCGCCCCGAACTGGGCTGGGACGCCCAGCAGATCGACGACCTGCTCTTCTACGGCGTGCTCGGGGTGATCCTGGGCGGACGGCTGGGCTATGTGCTCTTCTACAAGCCTGCCTACTACCTGTCCCACCCAGCCGAGATCCTGGCCGTGTGGCAGGGCGGCATGGCCTTCCATGGCGGCTTCCTGGGCGTGCTGGTGGCCATGTGGCTGTTCGGGCGCAAGACCCATCGCCCCTGGCTGGCCGTCACCGACTTCATCGCCCCCCTGGTGCCCCTGGGCCTGGCCGCCGGGCGCCTGGGCAACTTCATCAACGGCGAACTCGTCGGCCGCGTCACCGACGGCCCCTGGGCGATGGTCTTCCCCCAGGTGGATGCCCTGCCCCGCCACCCCTCGCAGCTCTACCAGTTCGCCCTGGAAGGGGTCAGCCTGTTCCTGATCCTGTGGTGGTTCTCGGCGAAGCCCCGCCCCCGCGGCCTGATCTCGGCCGCCTTCCTGATCGGTTACGGCTGCTTCCGCTTCATCGCCGAATTCGGCCGCGAACCCGACGACTTCCTCGGCCTGCTCACCTTCGGCATGTCCATGGGCCAATGGCTGTCCCTGCCGATGATCCTCGCCGGCGTCGCCATGGCGGCCTGGGCGGTGAAACGGCAGGACTAGCGCCCTGGCCTTTGCAGCTCAGCCTGGGCTTTCCAAGGCCGAGTCATGGTGATTTACGTATCGTTGGCCGGGAGTTCGCCCGCCGGGCCGAGACCCGGCCAACGTTAGGTCCAACGCGGGAAAGCCGACCAGCAGAGGCTCACCCCATCCAAGCCAAAAGCAGCCTCTCCACCCCCCACAACACCCCCATGCCCGCAATGAAAGGCAGCCAGGGATTGCGGAACAGCAGCGCCGCCAGCACCGCAGCCACGGCGGCCGCCAACCGGGGGCTGAGCACGGTGAGCTCACCGCCCGTCACAAAGACGTCCGGCGCCACGATGGCCGCCAGCGCCGCGGCCGGGGCGTAGCGCAGCGCCTTCTGCAGGGATTCGGGCAGGGCCGCCCGCTCGCCCAGCACGATGAAGCTGGCCCGCGGCAGGGTCGTCGCCAGGCCAAGCAGGATGAAAAGGCCCCACAGGGTCCAGTCGTAATTCATGGCAGATCCTTTCCACGCCAGCTTTCAGCGGCAAAGCCCGCCGCAATGCCGGCGACGATGGCCACGATCACCCCCAGCCGCAGGGGCATGCCGCGCAGGGCCACGGCCAGACCGCCCCCCACCAGGGCCGCCACCAGCATGGGCCGCACCCGGGCCATGGGCACCAGCAGCACGATCAGAGCGATGGTGGCCATGAACTCCAGGGACCAGCCCCGGGGAATGGAGCCGGCGGCCATCACCCCACAGAAGGCAAACACCTGCCACAGCAGCCACGACCAGATGGACGGCCCGAGGTAATAGCCCAGGCGCCACTGCGGGTCGGGATGGGACAGCATCCTCTCCAGGCAGGTGGCGAAGGCCCCGTCGGTGAGCAGGTGGCCAGACAGCCAGCGTGCGCCCGCGGGCACGCCGCGAAAGCCCCGGGCAATGGCCGCGCTGAAGATGATGAAGCGCAGGTTGAGCACGAAAGCGGTGATCACGATCAGCCATACCGGCGAGCCGGCGGCGATCAGCGGCAGGGTGCCGAGCTGGGCCGTGCCGGCAAACACGATCACGTTCATGCCCATGGCCTGCAGCGGCGTGAAACCGACGCCAGACATGGTCAGGCCGGTGACCAGGGCCCAGGGGATGAGGCCAACGGACAGGGGCAGGAAGGCGCGAAAGCCCTCCCGGAAGCCGTCCCGGAAACTCGGGGACATGCCCACTCCTTTCAGAATCGAGCAGGCGACCTTAGCACGCAAGGGGGCGAGGGGCTGTCCGGGTTAACGTGAAGGTCAACCCACCGCCACGCCTTGAAAGGTCAGCCCCCACAACGCCAGCAGCACGAAGTTGCTCAGGGCAAAGGCCGCCAGCCGGTGATAGACGTTGTTGTAGCTCAGGTGGATCAGGCTGTGCACCACCCGCAGCCCCACGTAGGCCCACGCCAGCCCCAGCTGCATGGCAGAGTGCTGGCCGGTCACGAAGCCAATCAGGCCGACCAAGTAGAACAGCACCGGCAACTCCAAGAGGTTCATGTAGTTACGGTTGGGCAGGCACACCTCAGGGGGCACGCAGGCCGATTCGCCGAAGCGGAAATCGGCGGGCTTCACCCGCCCGGCCAGGCCGGCGCCAATGCGCCGGTAGGCGATCAACACCAGAATCAGAAGGGTCCACCCGGACAAGGCGAACAGGGGAAACAGGATGGACGTCTTCATGGCTCAAGCCTGCCCGTCGGCAGGGGGCAGGAGCGCGAAGAAGTGGAAGGCCGACTTGCGCATGCCCTCGCGCTCATAGAAACGGTGAGCGTCGGTGCGCTGCAGGCCGGAATCCAGGTGCAGCCGGGCGCAACCCCTGTCCCGGGCAAACCGGCGCAGCCACGCCAGCATGGCCGCCCCGTGGCCGCGCGAGCGCAGCTCCGGTGCCGTGACGAGATCATCGACGTAAAGGAAAGGCCCCCGCGCCAGGCTGTCACCCAGGCGAAAACCCGCCACCACCGCCACACGCTCACCCTCAAGCCCGTAGGCCAGCCCATAGCCGGTCAGGGCCAGGCTACGCACCCGGGCAACAAAACCCGCCTCCTGCAGATCCGGACGCAGGGCCTGCATCACCGCAAAACAGGCAGCGATCTCTGCGTCCGTGGACGCCACACGCACTTCCATCCTTCTTCCCTTTCCGATGCCGGATGCTCCGGCCAGCGCGTCACGGTAAAGCCATCGCGCCGCCCTGGCAACGCAGGCGCCACCGTTCAGCGCGGCTTGAAGGGCTCGAAGCGGGCGGTCTCGGTCCTGCCGTCGGCAAAGCGCAGACTGACCACAGCCTTGGTGGCCGGATCGGCGGTGTAGGCGGCAGTGCCTTCCAACCGGTCGCCGGCCGCCGCCAGCGGCACCGTGACCTTGCCGGCGGGGGCCAGCAGCACCACGCTGCCGCTGGCCCCCGCCGGGGCGATCTTGCCGCCACCGTGGTCGGAGAGATACACCTTGACCGGCGCCGGCTTGCCGCCACGGGCATCCCGGGCCAGCACCAGCTCGAAGTGATAGGCACCGGCCATGCGCAGCTGCCCGCCGTGGGGCGCCTGCATGGCGTCCAGGGTGGCGTCGTCGTGGGCCAGGGCCGGGGTGGCCGCGCACAGGGCGGCGAGGATGAGGGCAAAACGTTTCATGACAAGACTCCTTTGATAGAACTCGGGGACGGGGCGGCGTCGGCCACCCCAGGGTTGGCAAGCAGGGCCGGCGCGCCGTAGCGGCGGAACAGCAGGGGCGTGAGCAGGGTGTCGAGCAGGGTCGAGCTGACCAGCCCGCCGAAGATCACCACCGCCACCGGGTGCAGGATCTCCTTGCCCGGCGCCTCGGCCGCCAGCAGCAGGGGCACCAGGGCCAGGGCCGCGGTAAGGGCGGTCATCAGCACCGGGGTCAGGCGCTCCCGGGCACCACGCAGAATCAGGGCATCGCCGAAAGGCTCGCCCTCCTCGTGGTACAGGTGCAGGTAGTGACTGATCTTGAGGATGCCGTTGCGGGTGGCGATGCCCGTGAGGGTGACAAAACCCACCAGGGCCGCCACCGACAGGGGCTGGCCGGACAGCCACAGGGCCAGCACCGCCCCCACCAGGGCGGCGGGGATGCCGACCATCACCATGGCCACCAGGCGCACCGAACGGTAACGCCCGTAGAGCACCAGGAAGACCAGGGCCAGGGACAGGGCCGCCAGCCAGGCGATCCGCGCCTGGGCGTCCTCCTGGGCCTGGAACTGGCCTTCGATGCGCACCGACACGCCCGCGGGCAGCGGCATGTCGGCCACCAGCGCCCGCATCTGCGCCACCGCCCCGGAGAGGCTGCCGGCCACATTGGCCGACACCACGATGCGGCGCCGGCCATTATCACGGGCGATCTGGTTGGGGCCGTCGCCCTCTTCGATGCGGGCCAGCTGGCCGAGGGGCACGCTGCCGCCGGGCACCGCCACCGGCATGGTCGCCAGCCGTGCAGGGTCGCGCTCGCCGTCGGGCAGGCGGACCACCAGGTCGAAGCGCCGCGCCCCGTCCACCACCTCGCCCACCCGCTCGCCGCCCACCAGGCGCGCCACCACGCCGAGCACCTCGGCCGGCGCCACCCCGTGGGCCGCCAGGGCCGGGTAGTCCAGCACCACCCGCAGCTGGGGGATGCGCACCTGCTTCTCGATCTGCAGGTCGGCAATGCCCGGGATGGCGGCAAAGCGCCCGCGCAGGTCTTCGGCCAGGCCACGGATCTGGTCCAGGTCGTCGCCCTGCACCTTCACCGCAATCTGCGCCCGCACCCCCGACAGCAGGTGGTCGAGGCGGTGGGCGATCGGCTGCCCCACCGACACGCTGGCCGGCAGGCGCGCCAGCCGCCCCCGGATGTCGGCGATGACCTCGGCCCGCGGCCGCCCGTCGGCGCGCAGATCCACCTCCAGCTCGGAGCTGTGCACGCCCTCGGCATGCTCGTCCAGCTCGGCCCGGCCGGTGCGCCGGCCCACCTGCAGCACCTCGGGCACCCCGCGCACCAGGGTTTCGGCCAGTTGCCCGATGCGGGTCGATTCAGCCAGGGACACGCCGGGCTGGAGCAGCACGTTGATGGTCAGGGTGCCCTCGTTGAAGGGCGGCAGGAAGGTGCGCGGAAAGAAGGGCACGCTGGCCCCCACCGCCACCACCAGGGCCACGGCCGCCACCAGCACCCGGCCGCTCCGCGGCATCGCCCAGCCCAGCAGGCGTGCCTGGGCGTCCTTCAGGCGCCGCACCAGGGCGCCGTCCCCATGCCCGAGCTGGGGCATGCCCGGCAGCAGGAAGAAGCACAGCACCGGCGTCACCGTCACCGCCACCGCCAGGCTGGCCAGGATGGACACGATGTAGGCCAGCCCCAGGGGCACGAACAGGCGCCCCTCCATGCCCGGCAGGGCAAACAAGGGCACGAACACCAGCACCACCGTCAGCGTCGCCAGCACTACCCCGGAGCGCACCTCGCTGCAGGCCCGGGCAATCACCCCCAGCACCGGCTGCGGATCGGGGCGCTGGCGGTTCTCCTTGAGCCGGCGCAGCACGTTCTCCACGTCCACCACCGCATCATCCACCAGCTCGCCGATGGCAATCGCCAGCCCCCCCAGGGTCATGGTGTTGATGGACAGGCCCAGGGCCCGGAACACCAGCACCGAGGCCAGCAGCGACAGGGGAATCGCCACCAGGGAGATCAGCGTGCTGCGGGTGTTCATCAGGAAGGCGAAGAGCACGATGGCCACCAGGATGGCGCCGTCGCGCAGGGCCTCCTCCACATTGCCCAAGGCCGCCTCGATGAAATCCGCCTGGCGGAACAGGAAGCGCGGCTTGGCGATGCCCGGCGGCAGGTTGGCGGCCACCTCGTCGAGGGCGCCCTCCACCGCCCGGGTCAGGGCGATGCTGTCGGTGCCGGGCTGCTTCTGCACCGACACGATCACCGCCGGCTGGCCGTCGAAGCCTGCGCTGCCCCGGGCCACCGCCGGGGCAAAGCCCACCTCGGCCACCTGGGAGAGACGCACCGCCACCCCCCGCGGGCTGCCCACCGGCAGGCTGGCCAGGTCTTCGATGCGCCGGCTGCGGCCTACCCCGCGCACCAGCCACTCCTGCCCCTGGCGCTCCAGGAAGCCCCCCGCACTGTTGGCGGCAAAGCCTGCCACGGCCGTCTCCAGCTGCTCCAGGCTGATGCCCAGGGCGCGCATCTGCGCCGGGTCGGGCATCACCCGCCACTGTTTCACGCCGCCACCAATCGGGATCACCTGGGCCACCCCGGGCACCGACAGCAGCCGCGGGCGCAACACCCAGTCGGCGTACTCGCGCACCGCCATCGGATTGGTGGTGGCCGGGTCGATGGGCAGGGCGATCAGCAGCACCTCGCCCATGATCGAGGCGATGGGCCCCATCTGTGGCGCCACGCCGGCGGGCAGGCGTTCGCGCACCGCGGCCAGGCGTTCGGCCACGCTCTGGCGGTTACGCCAGATGTTGCTGCCCCAGTCGAACTCCACATAAACGATGGACAGGCCGATGCCCGACACCGAGCGCACCCGGGTCACTCCGGGCATGCCGTTCATGGCCGTTTCGAGCGGAAAGCTGACCAGCTGCTCCACCTCCTCCGGGGCCATCCCGCCAGCCTCGGTCATCAGGGTCACGGTCGGCTTGTCCAGATCGGGGAAGACATCCACCGGCAGGCTGCGCAGGCCCAGCACTCCGGCCACCACCAGGGCCAGGGCCCCGGCCAGCACCAGCACCCGGTTGGCCAGGCTCCAGCCCACCAGGCGGTCGAAGAGGTTGGCCGGGGTGCTCACCGCACGCTCCCCAGCAGGTGGGCGCCCTGCACCACCACCCGCTCACCGGCGTCCAGCCCGCTCACCACCCGCACCCGGCCGGCATCCAGCGGCGCCACCCGGACCCGCCGCAGGGCGAAGCGCTCCGGCGCCTCGTGCACCCACACGCTCACCTCCTCACCGCTGCCGCCGAGGGCCTCGCGGGGCAGCACCAGGGCCTTGCCGGCCGGCCCCTTGAGCTTGGCAAACACCTTCACCGGCTGGCCCACCGCCAGGGCCGGGGCCGCCTCCACGCGGAACAGCAGGGGCAGCGTGCCTTCCCGCAGGCTACGCCCGCCGCCGGCAAAGCTCAGCGTCAGGGCGGTGCCGCCCGCCTCACCCCGGGCGCTCTCCACCCCGGCCACCAGGGCCGGGTCGTAGGCCAGGGCCTCGACCATCAGGCGGTCGGGGCGCAGCACCTCAAACAACTCGGCCCCAGCCTCGACGCGCTGCCCGGTGCTGGCCCGCGCCACCGCGACGACGCCCGCCACCGGCGCACGCAGGGCCTCGCGCCCATCCAGGGCCGCGCCCAGGGCGGCAAACTGGCGCGCCAGGCCGTCGGCCTCGGTCCGGGCCGCGTCGATGTCCTTCTGGGCCACGCTGCCTTCCAGCTGAGCCAGCCGCGTCGCACGCTGACGGGCGATGCCCAGGCGCGCCTCCACCTCGGCCCGCGCAGCCAGGCGTGCCGAGCGCTCCAGGGGCGGCAGGCTGGGGCGCAGCCAGGCCAGCACCTCACCGGCCTTCACCGCCTGCCCGGGCAGGGGCAGGCCCCGCGGGTCCGCCTCGACGATGCCATCAAAAGGCGCCTGCACGCGCCCGCCGGCGGAGGGGTCGGCCACCACCCGGCCGCTCAACTCCACGCTGGCCGAGACTTCACTCTCCCGGGCCACCTGGGTGCGCAGCTGCCACAGGCGCTGGGAGGCCTTGGCCACCTGCAACCGGCCATCGGCCAGGCGTCGCGGCGCATCCACCGGCGCGGTGGCGGGCGGCTCCGCTTCGGCGTGTTGATGGCCTTCGTGGGGAAGACCGGTCAGGGGCCACAGCAGGGCCAGGATCAGCACGGTGCGCTTCATGCTGCGGCCCTCCGGCGACCCAGCCACACACCCCCGGCGGCGATGAGCGCGACAGCAGCGGCGGCCATCGGCAACACCCCGCTGCCCGGGGCCGGTGCGGCGGCCGGGGCCTCCGCCGGCAGCACCAGGGTGGCCGGCAGCAGATCCAGGGCGGTGCCGGCCTGCACGGTGAAGACGAGCGGGTGGCTTCCGGGCCGGGTCAGGCCCGCGGCGTCCACCCGGTAGCTGCCGTCGCCGGCCGGCCGGGCCACGCCCTTCCAGGGGCCGGCTTCCACCTCGATCTGCGCGTCGGCGACCGGGGCGTTGTTGCTACCCCGGTCCAGCCATAACACCATCTGTCCGCCGTCCATGGCGGCAACCAGATCGAATTCATCGCTGCGGGCGGTGGCACGGGGCGACCAGCCGGCCTCGGTGGCCGCCGGGGGGGCGCCGTGGTCATGGCCCTCATGGGCCCAGGTCGGCAGCGTGGAGAACAGCATCGCCAGGGCGGCGATCAGGGTGCGGGGGCTCATTCGGCACTTCCCTTCAGGTAGTCGCGCCAGGCCTCGGCCTGTTCGCGGGTGTAGTGGGCGCGGAGGGCCGCGGTATCGGCGTCGAAAGCGGCGGCGCGGGCCCGCAGCAGGACCTCGAGGGGGCGCTCGCCGAGGCGCCAGGCGGTGTCGGCGAGGCGCAGGTTGTCGGCGGCCAGGCCCTGCCGGGTCCGGGCGGCGTCTTCCAGCCGGGCCGCGGTGGCGAGCTGGTCGGCCGCCTGGGCCCGGTCCTGCTCAAGCTGGCTGCGCAGCTGCTCGGCGGCCACGGCGCGCTCGGTCACGGCGGCAATGGCCGCGGCCTCCCGAGCTGCCGTGCGCGGGGCCGAGGCCAGCGGAATGACCAGACGCAGGCTGATCGAATCGCCATACTCGGCGCCGCTGGCGTCCCGCTCCCGGCGCAGGCGCAGGCCAACCTCCGGGTTGTCGCGCAGGCTCTGCCGGGTGGTGGCGAGACGTGCCTGGGCCAGGGCGGCGGCCTCCCGGGCGGCCACCAGCCCGGGGTGGGGGGTGATCGGGGTCTCGGCGGCAGCGGGGGCCAGGGTAAGGGGCGGCGGGCTGCCGGTGAGCACCTGGAAGCGGCGAGCCAGCTCACCCGCGGCCAGGGCCTGCTCGGCCATGGCAGCCTCGGCGGCCAGCCGCTCGGATTCGGCCAGATTCAGATCGAAGCGCGCAGCCTCGCCGGCCTTGACCTGCCGGGCCAGGTCGTCGGCAAGCTGGCGTGCCACCGTCACGCGGCGCTCGGCCAGGCTGGCCTGACCCCGGGCCAGCAGCCAGGCCAGGCGGGTGTCCACTAGGCGGCGTGCCAGCTCCAGGCGCAGGGCCTGGCGTTCGGCCTCCAGGGCACGCAGGGCGACGGCGGCCTCGTTTCGGCGGGCAGCTGCCTGGCCAGGCAGCCACACGGGCTGGGCATACTCCAGCTCCCACTCCTGGCGGCCACGGTTGTCGAAGGGGCGGTCGTTGCGGTTGGCAATGCCCACCGCACCGGGACCGGGCGTCCAGCCGGCGGCCAGCTCGGTCAGGGCGGAGAGCTCATCCCGGCGGGCATCCAGGGCCCGGGCCGCGGGGTCGCGCTGCCAGGCGGCGTCGAGCAGCTCGCTCAGGCTGGCAGCGGCGGGCCGGGCCGTCGCCGCCAGGGCGCAGCACAGCACTACAAAAAGGGCGAACAGGCGTCGCATGAAATCCTCGCAGACAAACGATGGAGAACATGCGGACGGCAGGTGGCGCGGCCCGGGGGCCACGCATCAACAGGGAAAGCGGGAAAGGCTGCCGTCCGCGTCAGGCGGCGGAAGCTCTGGGGGGGCGGTCGGGCTGGGGCGGAACGCGGGTGGCACCGGGGAACAGATCCCGTGCCACGCGCACCGGGCTGAAGGCCACTGCGGGGGTGAGCAGCGGCAGGGAGAACAGGGAGAAGGCCACATGGTGGCACACGCTGCAATCGTCACAGCGGGCGTCTGCTGCGGCCGCAGCGTCAGGCTGCTCGGGCGATGCCTCCGCAGCAGCCGTGGCCTCAAGGCAGTGCGCGTGCTCACCCTCCTCCATCTGCACTGCAGCCGCCTGCGCGTCGGCCGTGTGCCGGCACAAAGGCGCAAAGCTGCCCGCCATGGCCTGAAGGGGCAGCAGGAACATCAGCAGCAGGACGAGGACACGACGCAGCAAGGGGGTGGCTCACGCGATTGACGGCCGGATTGTAGCCGGGCTCTTGGCAGAGTGGGCAAACAGGATCAAAGTTCCCGCCGCCCGACCCTGAATGTGTGACCCATGACCGACCAGCCCAACAATCCCCTCCACGGCATCACCCTCGAAAGCATGCTCACCGAACTGGTGGAGCGCTACGGCTGGGACAGCCTGGGCAACCAGGTGAACATCCGCTGCTTCCAGTTCGAGCCGAGCATCAAGTCCAGCCTCAAGTTTCTGCGCCGAACCCCCTGGGCCCGCGCCGAAGTCGAGGCCCTGTACCTGAGACAACGGCGCTAGGCCAGCGCAGAGCCGCCGCCCATGGCCACCGAGTTTCACGTTCCGATCTATTTCGATTACCTGGCCACCTTCAGCTGGGCCCTGTCGGGGGCCATCGTGGCCCTGCGCAAGCGCTGCGATATCGTCGGCCTGTTCGTGCTGGCCCTGCTTACCTCGGTGGGCGGCAGCATCCTGCGCGACGGGCTGTTCCTGCAGCGCACCCCGCCGGTACTCACCGATCCGGTCTACCTGCCGCTGATCACCCTGGCCACCCTGCTCATCGCCCTGCTCCACCAGCGCATTGCCGATCTGCCGGTGGTGGACAAGCTCGTCAGCACCATCGACGCCATCGGCACCCCGGCCTTTGCGGTGGTGGGCATGCAGCTGGCCCTGGGGGCCGGCATCCCCCTGCCCGGGGTGATACTGGTGGGCGCAGTGAGCGGGGTGGGCGGCGGCGTGCTGCGCGACGTGATCGTCCGCGACGTTCCCTTCATCCTCCAGCCCGGTCAGTTCTTTGCCGTGGTGGTGGTTCTGGCCAGCCTGGTCTTCCTGGCCCTGACCCTGGCCTTCGGGGTGGCCACCGTGCCCGCCGCCTGGGCCACCATCACCCTGTTCTTCGTGGTGCGCATGCTCACCATGCGCTACAACTGGCAGACCCGCCCCCTGCTGCGCGACGGCTGAAGGCCGGGCCGAACTTGCTGCCCCCGGCCCGGTCGGAGCCTTTACACCCCACCACGCCCCCAACTCGAGGGAGACACCCCATGTCCGGAACGCCCGCCGTCACCGCCGTCCTGCAGGAAACCCCCTATCTCGTGCAGATTTCCGACGACCTCGGCCACACCTGGCTGGCCGATGAGCCCCTTGAAGTCGGGGGCGGCAATGTCGGGCCCTCACCAGAACGGCTGATCCTCGGCAGCCTCGGTACCTGCACCGCGATCACCGTGAAAATGGTGGCGGCCCGCCGCAACTGGCCCCTTGCCGGAATCCGCGTCGAACTGCAGCTCAACCCCGATGGCAAACCCGAAAGTGGCAACGACATCGTCCGCCGGGTCTTCCTGGAAGGCGGACTGAGCGAAGAACAACGCACCCAGCTTCTCAAGATCGCCAACGCCTGCCCCATGCACAAGCTGCTCACCGGGGAAATCCGTATCCACACCGACCTGGGCTGAAGGGAGCATGACCATGAGCCCCCCCCATCGAACGCATCCTGCCCCGCGAAGCCGACCTGGGCGAAGGCCTCCACGTGCGCCGCGCCCTGCCCACCCGCGAGCGCCGCATGATCGGCGCCTGGTGCTTTCTCGACCACATCGGCCCGGTCGATTTTTCCGGCCGCGACGGCATGCACGTGGGCGCCCACCCCCACATTGCCCTGCAGACCTTCACCTGGCTCATCGAGGGCGAAATCCTGCACCGGGACAGCCTCGGGAGCGATCAACTGATCCGCCCCGGGCAGGTCAACCTGATGACCGCCGGCCACGGCATCGTGCACACCGAAGACTCCCCGCCCGGCGCCGGGCGCCTGCACGCCGCCCAGCTGTGGATCGCCCTGCCGGCCGAGGCCGCCGACTGCGCCCCCGCCTTTGCCCACCACCCCGACCTGCCGCGCTGGACCGAGGGCGCCTGCACCTTCACCCTGCTGGCCGGCCGGCACGGCCCGCACCAGTCGCCCGCCCGGCTGTACTCGCCCCTGATCGGGCTGGACATCCACAGCACCGACGCCAGCCGCCTGACGCTGCCGCTGGACCCGGCCTTCGAGTACGGCATCCTGCCCCTGGAGGGCCGCGCGACCCTGGCCGGCGAGGACTTCGATGGCAGCGCCTTTGCCTGCCTCGACCCGGGCCGTGACAGCATCGACCTGACCCTCGCTCCCGACACCCGCCTGCTGCTGATCGGTGGCGAGCCCTTCGCCACGCCCATCCAGATGGCCTGGAACTTCGTCGGCCACAGCCGGGAAGCCATCGCCACCGCCCAGCGCGCCTGGGAAGCCGGTGATCCACGCTTCGGCCCCGTGCCGGGCAGCACCCGCCGCCTCACCGCACCACCCTTGCCCTGGGCCGGCGTCTGACGCCCCCGCTGCGGAACAATCATCACCCGTCACACACCAAGCCTTTTCGACCCCTTCTCCGGAGCCCCCATGTCCGCCCTCTTCCAGCCCCTGCAGGCCGGCGCCGTAAGCCTGCCCAACCGCATCCTGATGGCCCCCCTGACCCGCTGCCGGGCCGAGGAGGGCCACGTGCCCGGTGACCTGATCGCCACCCACTACGCCCAGCGCGCCAGCGCCGGCCTGCTCATCGCCGAGGCCACCATGGCCATCGAGGGCAACTCCGCCTTCTGGCACGAGCCCGGCATCCACTCGGCCGCCCAGGTGGCCGGCTGGAAGCACGTGACCGACGCGGTGCACAAGGCCGGCGGGCGCATCTTCCTGCAGGTATGGCACGGCGGCCGGGCCTGCCACCCGCTGCTCAACGACGGTGCCCAGCCCGTCGCCCCCAGCGCCCTGCCCATCCGCAACGACGAAGTGCACACCCCCGAGGGCAAGAAGCCCTACGTCACCCCCCGCGCCCTCGCCGATGACGAGCTGCCCGGCATCGTCGCCGGCTTCCGCCACGCCGCCGAAAACGCCCTGGCCGCCGGCTTCGACGGCATCGAGGTGCATGGTGCCAACGGCTACCTGCTGGACGAGTTCCTGCGCGACGGCAGCAACACCCGCAGCGGCCCCTACGGCGGCCCCATCGAGAACCGCGCCCGCCTGATGCTCGAAGTGCTCGACGCCTGCGTGGCGGTGTGGGGCCCTGGCCGCGTCGGCCTGCGCCTGTCGCCCCTCAACAGCTACAACGACATGCGCGACAGCGACCCGGTGGGGCTGATCACATGGATGGCCCAGCGCCTCAACGACGTTCCGCTGGCCTACCTGCACGTGATGCGCGGCGACTTCTTCGGCCAGCAGAAGGGCGACGTGCTGACTCCGGCCCGGGCCCACTACAAGGGCGTGCTGATCGGCAACATGGGCTACACGCCCCAGGAGGCCGCCAGTGCCATCGAGAGCGGCCAGCTCGACGCCGTGGCCTTCGGCACCGCCTTCCTCGCCAACCCCGACCTCCCCGCCCGCATCAAGGCCGGCGCCAGCCTCAACAAGCCCAACCCCGCCACCTTCTACTCCCCCGGCCCCGAGGGCTACACCGACTACCCCTTCATGCAGTAGGCGTCAGGCCCCACGGTCCCTCCAGCCAGCTTCATGCGGGCTCTTGAAACCTGCAGGGGCGGTTCCCATATCGGAGACAGGGGCGGCCGTGGTGTGCTGCCCGCGTCAGACGAGGAGGAATCCGCATGTTCTATCGTTCCCTGTTTCCCCGTGATGTGTTTGCCGAGCTGGACCGGATCCAGCGCGGTCTGCAGCAGGGGGGTGGCGACCTGTCGCCGAGCATCCGCGGCAGTGCCCGGGGCGGCTACCCGGCCATGAACGTGGGCAGCACGGCGCGCTCGGTGGAGATCTACGCGTTTGCGCCCGGCATCGACCCGACGACCCTGGACGTGCAGCTCGAGAAGGGCGTGCTGACCATCGCCGGCGAGCGCGCCAGCGTGCTCCCGCCCAAGGACGCGCCGGCCACGGTGCACATCGACGAGCGCTTCTCGGGCCGCTTCCGCCGGGTGGTGACCCTGCCCGACGACGTGGACCCGAACGCCGTTGAAGCCCTCTACACCGACGGCGTGGTGCACGTCAGCGTGCAACGCAAGGCCGCCAGCCAGCCCCGCCGCATCCACGTCCAGTAAGGAGACCCGACCATGAGTGACAACGCCACCCTGCGCCGCCCTGCCCAGGCCGACACCGCCCCCCGCGCCACCGAGGCGCTCCAGCCCCCCGTGGATGTGGTCGAGGACAGCGCCGGCATCACCCTTTACGCGGACCTGCCCGGCGTACCCAAGGACAGGCTGCACCTGCACGTGGAAGCCGACACCCTGACCATCGAGGGCGAGATCGCACTGCCGGCACCGGAAGGGCTGGAGCCCATCCATTCGGAAGTGGGGCTGGCTCGCTACCGGCGGGTGTTCACCCTGTCCAAGGAGCTGGACGCCGAGCGGGTTGCCGCCGAGTTCGCCCAGGGTGTGCTCACCCTGCGCATCCCCAAGGTGGAGCACGCCCAGCCCCGGCGCATCGCCGTGCAGGTGGGCTGAGGCGCGCGCCTACACGCCGCTGAGGTGCCGCTCCAGCCATTTGAGCACGACCTGCAGCAGCAGGTCGGGCTCGACCGGCTTGGGGATGAAGTCGTTCATGCCCACCTGGAAACACCGTGCCCGGTCTTCGGCAAAGGCGTTGGCCGTCATGGCGACGATGGGCGTGCCGGCCCGCCCCGGCAGGGCACGGATCTGCAGGGTGGCCTGCAGGCCGTCCAGGCGCGGCATCTGCATGTCCATCAGGATCAGCGCGTAATCGGTGGCAGCGGCCATCTCCACCGCAATCAGGCCATCCTCCGCGGTGTCGATGAGCAGGCCGGTCTCGGCCAGCATTTCCACGGCGATCTCCCGGTTGATCTCGTCATCCTCCACCAGCAGGATGCGCTGTCCGGCAAAGCGCTCGCCGAGCAGCGCCTCCGCCTCGTCCGGGTCGGGCAGCAGGCCGGTGACGGGCTGGAACACGCCCCGGGCCAGGCGGGCGGTGAACCAGAAGGTGCTGCCCACCCCCGGTTCGCTCGACACCCCCGCTGCGCCTCCCATCAGCGCCGCCAGCTTGCGGGTGATGGCCAGACCGAGGCCGGTGCCGCCGTATTCCCGGGTGGTTGAGCTGTCGGCCTGTTCGAAGGCCCAGAAGATCTGCCCGAGCTTGTCCGGGGCAATGCCGATCCCCGTGTCCTCCACCTCGAAGCGCACCAGCAGGCCCGCGGCGTTCTCCTCCACCAGCCGGGAGCGGAAATGGACGCGCCCGCCCTCGCCGGTGAATTTGACCGCGTTGCTGCCATAGTTGAGCAAGGCCTGCTGCAGGCGGGTCGGGTCGCCCAGCAGGGGCGGCAGCCCCGTCTGCAGATCCACGGCCAGCACCAGGCCCTTGGCGATGGCCCGGTCATGAAGCATGGCGACCACGTTGTGTACCACCGCATCCACCACCACGCCCGTGCGCTCGAGGCTCAATTTGCCGGCCTCGATCTTGGACAGATCGAGCACCGCGTTGAGGATTTCCAGCAGGTGCTGCCCGGCCGTCTCGATCTTGTCCAGGCGCTGTGCCTGGTCCTCATTCACCCCGGAGCGGCGCAGCAGGTGCGTCATGCCGGTGATGGCATTGAGGGGGGTGCGGATCTCGTGGCTGGTATTGGCCAGGAAGGCGCTCTTGGCCCGGCTGGCCGCCTCGGCCGCCTCCTTGGCGTGGGCCAGCTCCATGGTGCGCAGGGCCACCTGCTCTTCGAGGAGGCTGCGGTGGGCGGCGAGCTCCTGCTCCATCACCCGTCGGGCCGTCACGTCCTGACCAATGCACAACAGGCCGGCGAGGCTCCCGTCGGGCCGCCGGATCGCCCGGTTGGCCCAGCGCACAAACACCCGCCGGCCATCCCGGGTGATGTTCTCGTTTTCGTTGTGTTCGCTGCTACTGCTGGTCGGATCGGAAAGGATGGCGGCCAGCATTACGCCCAGATCACGGCCGCTGCGCTCATCCTGCGCCGGCAGGATGGTACCGATCACGCTGCGCCCGACGATCTCGGCGGCGGGATAGCCAAAGAAACGCTCGGCGCATTCGTTGAAATAGGTCACCGTCCCATCGGGCGACAGGCGCAGGATCAGGGCGTTGGCGTTTTCCACCAGCTCCCGGTACTGGGCCTCGCGGGTCTGCAGGGCCTCTTCGGCCGCCTCCCGCTCGCCCATCTCCCCGCGCAGCGCCCGGTTGAGCCCGCGCACCTTGGCCACCACCCCCAGCGCCACCAGCAGGGCTACCAGCGACGCCACCAGGGCCCCCACCAGCCAGGGCGGCACCCGGGTCGAGGGCTGCGCGTCGAACAGGAAATCCCCCAGCTCGAAGTCCTTGGGCAGCTTGCCCTGGCGCACATACACATCCACCACGTGGCGCCAGCGGCCGGGGCTCATGTAGCCCGCCTCGACGATGTCCGGCCGGGTCAGCTCACGGATCTGGGCCGCCTCGAAGAGCAGGTGCTCCCGCGATTTGCCCTGGGTGTTGTAGTCGGCGAGGATCTGGTCGGTCAGCACCTCCGGATTGGCCAGCGCATACACCAGGCCGCGCAGGGTCGCCTCACGGAAGGCGGCGGCCACCTGCGGCCGCGCCGCCACCGCCGCGCGGGACGAGAACAGCATGTTGCCGAACAGGTCGATGCCCGCCGAACGGGGTGTCAGCAGCAGAAACTGGTGCTCCCGCCCGCGGATCAGGAAGGGCTCGTTGGACAGATACACCGCCTCCGCCGCCACCTTGCCCGCCTCCAGGGGCTCCAGGGTCCAGTCGGCCTGATCGACCAGCTGGATCTGCTCCGGGGACAGGCCCGATACCCGCAGGAAGGCTTCGATCTCGTCGCGGGTGTGAGGGGTCACCGACACCGGCCGGCCAGCCAGATCGAGCACGCTCTTCACCCCCGCTGCCCGGGATGCCAGCAGGGCCAGAGGCGAGTGCTGCATCATCGTGGCCAGGGCCACCACCGGCTGGCCCCGGGCCCGGTCCACCACCAGCGCCGAGGTGCCCACCCCGAAATCGGCACGCCCCTCGACCACCTCCTGCACCACATCCACGCCGGGCCCGCCCTCGACCAGCCGCACATCCAGCCCGAGGGCCTGGTAGTAACCCTGGCGTTCGGCGGCGTAAAAGGCTGCGAATTCGAATTGATGCTTCCAGTTGAGCTGCACCACCACCGGCTCGGTGGCGCCTGCCGGCACTCCCGCACAGCACAGCGCCAGACACAGCCAGACCCACAGGCGTCCCCAATGCACAGGCAAACCACTCTCCCCATCCCGTGCGCGGCACGGGCCTTGATGTTTCCGCTCCGGATATGGGCGCGATCTTAGCGCTCACGCCAGCACGTGGCGAGCGCCACGGCGCAGGTCCCCGGCCTAACGCCGGCTCTCCGCGTGGCCCGGGTAGGCAATGATGGTGTCGATCAGCGCCCGGGTGAAACTGGGCAGCGAATCCCCACGTCGGGTCAGCACATAGCGGTCACGGAGGGCCCAGCTCTCGTCGAGGGGCTTGGTGACGATCTTCATGGTGCGGCTATGCCGGCGGGCTGCCGATTCAGGCACGATGCCGATGCCCACCCCGGCCTCCACCATCCGGCATACCGACTCGAAGTTGCTCACCTGGACGCGGATGTGCAGGCGGTGGCGGCCCTTCTGCATCAGGGTGTTCACGAAGTTCTGCAGGGTGCTGCCATCGTGGAGGCCGATGTAGTCGTAATCCATCATGTCGGCAAAGCACACCGAAGCCCTCGCCGCCAGCGGGTGCCCCGGCGCCACGGCGAGGATCAGCCGGTCAGTGCTGAAGTGGTGCTTCTCCAGCCCGTCCGCATCCACCGCCCCCGACACGATGCCCAGATCGGTGGTGCCATCGAGCACACCACGCACGATCTCGGCAGTGAGGCGCTCCTGCAGGTCCACGTCCACCTGCGGGTGGCCGGCCAGAAAGGTGGCCAGCACCTCGGGCATGAACTCGGTCACCGCCGTGGTGTTGGCAAACACCCGGATATGCCCCTGCACCCCCTCGCCAAAGCGCTGCAGATCGCCCTTCATGTGCTCGATCTGCCCCAGGATGATGCGTGCGTGCTGCAGCAGGCTCTGCCCCGCCGGGGTCAGGGCCACGCCCCGGGGCGCCCGGTACAGCAGGCGCACCCCGGCCTGGCTCTCCAGCTCCTTCACCCGGGCGCTGACCGCCGGCAGGGACAGGTGGCTGCGCTCCGCCCCGCGGGTCAGGCTCTTGCTCTCGGCGATGTGGATGAACAGGCGCAGATCGCGCAGATCGATGTGCATGGAAGGCAGCCCCGATGGATCAAGCCCCATAGCGTCGCATGAAGTCGCCCCTTACACGTCCCCCCGACCGGAAAGTCTGCGACACGTCGCATTCCCGACACACCGCGCCGCGCCTCCATGCAGGCAGAACCCCTTGCATAACAAGGCCCTGCCATCCCCGCAGCAACCAGCATGGATCTTGCATCGCAGCACACACAGATCCCCTGGAGTCCATACCGATGAAGCTGCAGATCGAGCGACCGCTGGTCGACGCGCTGGTGCGTGCCCACCCCCGCCTGGCCTGGCTGCAGGAGCAGATGCGCTTCGGCAACCGGGCGGAAGTGGACTTTGCCCAGCTGCAGCACGACGAGCTGCATTGCCTGGAAAGCCTGTTTGCCGATGCCGGCCCGCACTTGCGCCCCCGCGCCGCCCAGATCGCCACCCTGCGCCAGGCCCTGGGCGCTGGCGGCCCGCGCTTCACCGCCGACGAGCTGGACAGCCTCGTTCCCGCCATCGCCCACTATCTGGCCGAGGACGCCGAGCGCGGTTGGCTGTTCTCCCTCGCCAGCCCCGACCGCCCCACCGCCTGGGTCGTCACCCGGCTGGACTTCACCCCCTCGTCCAACGACGAGGTGGGAAAGGTCTTCATCGAGATGAAGGCCAACACCCGCGGCAAGGTGGCCACGCACACCGTGCGCATCGTGGCCGGCGACATCGCCGGTCGCACGGTGGGCGAGACCCTCGCCGCGAAGGGCCTGGTCCGCGAAACCGCCGCCCTCCTCGCCAGCTACGACGAGATGGAGGCCCGCTACTTCGACTGGCGCGCCCGCTACGGCGAGCAGTTCTCCGGCCGGGGCACCGGCCTCTACGCCGAGAACCCCACCGCCAGCCACCGGGACACCGACTGGTCACGCAAGGACGTGGTGATCCTCTCCTCCAGCGGCGGCGACGCCCGCCTGGTGAACGACGAAGGCATCCTGGCCGAACGGGTGTTGACCCTCGACGCCCCCGGCGAGATCCTCGGCACCTACCTGCGCAAGGCCGCCAAGGGCTCCCGCTACATCGACGAGGACGCCGCCGAGGATGCCCGCAAGGCCCTGCCCAAGGGCCTGTTCACCCGGCTGCCGGTGCACTTCCACATCCTCATGTTCCACCTGGACCTGCACCACTACCTGTGGGTGCACGTGGCCGACATCCGCCCCTACGAATACACGCCCGCCCTGCGCCACAAGCTGGTGCTGCCCGAGGAGCAGACCGACCTCATCGACATCCTCACCGCCGAGATGGACCTGCTGATGGACGACATCGTCGAGGGCAAATCGGGCGGCACCACCGTGCTCTGCGCCGGCCCACCGGGCGTGGGCAAGACCCTCACCGCCGAGGTGTACTCCGAGATCATCCGCCGCCCCCTGTACCGGGTGCACTCCGGCCAGCTCGGCCTCAGCGTGTCCAACATGGAGACCATCCTCAAGGACGTGCTCACCCGCGCCCAGCGCTGGGGCGCCGTGATGCTCATCGACGAGGCCGACGTCTACATCAAGCGCCGCGACGACGACATCACCATGAACGCCGTGGTGGGCGTCTTCCTGCGCGTGCTGGAGTACTTCAACGGCCTGCTCTTCCTCACCACCAACCGCATCGACGACATCGACGAAGCCATCGTGTCCCGCTGCATCGCCCTCATCAAGTACTCGCCACCCGACGACGCCGGGCGCCGGCGCATCTGGCAGGTGATGGCCGAACAGTTCGGACTGGCGCTGGAAGCGGACATCACCGACCAGCTCGTGGCGCTTTTCCCCACGGCCACCGGGCGCGACATCAAGGGTCTGGCCAAGCTGGTGGCCAAGTACTGCAAGCAGAAGCAGTGCCCCGCCGATCTGGCCGCCTTTACGCGCTGCGCCACGTTTCGCGGGCTGGAGGTGGGGCCGCGGGGGTGACGCCGCGACTCGGGAAAGGTGCAAATTTGTAACATTTCGTCCTTCGAGCGGTATCCTGCACCCATGTGCCTACAAATTCACAAGCAATGAGTGCACAAATACCTTTACAAAAGCTGAACAAGCTGAGTTCGCTGTTCTCTGCCAACCAGCTCGACCAACTGGAGCGGGCGGCGCGCGACTGTACGCGTCGCCACCCCGCCGCAGCAGCGGGCTGGCAGATGCTCGGCGTGTCCTTCCTGGCCCGCCAGCGCGTCGAGGCCGCCCGTCCGCATCTGGAACAGGCCGCCCGACTGGCGCCGGACGACGCAACCATCCGCGACAACCTGGGGCTGATCTACACCCGGCTGGGGGACACCGCGGGCGCCGACGCCCAGTTCGCCCAGGCGACCCGCCTGGATCCGCAGATGGTCTCGGCCTGGGTGAACTGGGCCCAGTGCGCCGCACAGGCCGGCGACCCGGGCAAGGCCGAGGCCTGTGCGCGCCAGGCTCTGGCCATCAACCCCCGCCTGGCCGACGCCCATCTCAACCTGGGCAACGCGCTGCTTGATCTCGGACGCTGGGACGAAGCGGAAGAGAGCTACCGGACGGCCACGCTGTGCGCCCCACCCGGCTGGATCGAGGCGAGCCTCAACCTGGGCAATCTTTACGACCTGCGCGGGCGCTTTGCCGAAGCGATTGCCACACTGGAGCCCCTGGCCACCGCCGCAACCCCGGACTGGCGGGTGCTCAGCGCCCTGGGCCGGGCCTGCTCGATGTCCGGCATCTCGCCCGCCGCCCGTGACCACTTTGCCCGCGCCGTCGCCCTCAACCCCGCGGCCCACTCCGCCCACAGCGGCTACCTGTACCAGCTGATGCACGACGCCGGCGCCAGCGCCGACGACATCTTTGCCGCCCACTGCCGCTTTGGAGAAACCCTGGAAGGGTCTGCACCGGCTCGCCCGCCCAGGCACGCCAACACGCGCGACCCCGAACGGCCGCTGCGCATCGGCTTCGTGTCGGGCGACCTGCGCGAACATGCCGTCGCCTATTTCATGGAGCCCATGCTCGCCGCGCTGGGGCAACATGGCCTGAACCTGACCGCCTATTCCAACCGGGCCCACGAAGACGCCGTGAGCACCCGCCTGCGCCAGCTCGTGCATGGCTGGCACAAGGTCGCGGGCTGGAGCGACGCCCGCCTGGCCGCACAAATCCAGGCCGATCGCATCGACATCCTGGTGGACCTCTCCGGTCACACCGCCGACAACCGCCTGCCGGTGTTTGCCCTGCGGCCGGCGCCGGTTCAGGTCACCTGGCTGGGCTATTCCGGCACCACGGGCATGCGCAGCATGGACTACCGCTTCGTCTACACCCTCACCGCCCCGCCCGGGCGCCTGGACGATCAATTCACCGAGAAGCTGGTGCATCTGCCCTACGCCATGAGCTTCAAGACCGACCCGGACGCCCCGGAAGTCGGCCCTCCACCTGCACTGGCCAGCGGACGCTTCACCTTCGGCAGCCTCAACCGACTCAACAAGATCAGCCCGGAATGCATCACCCTGTGGTCACGCGTGCTGCAGGCCCTGCCCGACGCCAGGCTGCTGGTGGGTGCTGTGTCCGGCGACGCGTCAGCCAGGCGCCTGCTCGACCAGTTTGCAGCGGAAGGCATCGGCCCCGAACGCCTGGACCTGCGCCCCCGCCTGCCCACCCGCGACTACCTGGCCCTGCACAACGAGATCGACGTACTGCTGGACACCTTTCCGTATGCCGGCGGCACCACCTCCAACCACGCCCTGTGGATGGGCGTGCCCACCCTCACCCTGGCCGGCCGCACCCTGGCCCAGCGCCTGGGGGCCGGCATCATGGGCAAGGTGGGGCTGAGCGATTGGGTGGCCGAAAGCGAGGACGAATTTGTGGCCATCGCCCGGCGTGCCGCCGCGCACCCGGACACGCTCGCCGCCCTGCGTCAGAGCCTGCGCGAGCGCCTGATGCACTCCCCCAACCTGAGCACCGCCCGGGTGGCCGACAGCGTTGCCCTGGCGTTTCGCATCATGTGGCGGCGCTGGTGTGCCGGCGACGCGCCCCAGCCCATCATCCTGCCCCGCCTCGAGCCATGAGCCGCCCACCGCTTTACGTCACCCAGCCCGCCCTGCCGGCCTTCGAGGACTTCGAACCGCTGCTGCGCGACATCTGGGCGTCCCGGCGGCTCACCAACGGCGGGCCTTACCACGACCGGCTCGAAGCCGCCCTGGCCAGCTACCTGGCCGTGCCCCAGGTGAGCCTGCTGGGCAACGGCACCCTGGCCCTGATGCTGGCCCTCAAGGCCCTGGACGTGGAAGGCGAGGTCATCACCACGCCCTACTCCTTCGTGGCCACCACCCACGCCCTCATGTGGAGCGGCTGCACGCCGGTGTTTGCCGACATCGACCCGGACAGCCTCAACCTCGACCCCGCCGCCGTGGAAGCGGCCATCACCCCCCGCACCCGGGCCATCCTGGCGGTACACGTGTATGGCCGCCCCTGTGACACCGCCGGCCTGCAGGCGGTGGCCGATCATCATGGCCTGCGCCTCATCTACGACGCCGCCCACGCCTTTGGCGTACACCTCGACCAGGGCAGCCTGCTGGCCCAGGGCGACGCCGCCATCCTGAGCTTTCACGCCACCAAGGTCTTCCACACCTTTGAAGGCGGCGCCATCGTGTGCCGGGACGAAGCCCTCAAGGCGCGCATCGACCTGCTGCGCAACTTCGGCTTCAAGGGTGAGACGCGGGTGCTGGCCACCGGCATCAACGCCAAGATGAACGAGCTGCAGGCCGCCTTTGGCTGCCTCACCCTGAGCGGCATCGACGCCGAAATCGACGCCCGCGCCCGGGTGGCCGCCCGCTACGACGCCGCCTTTGCCGGCCTGCCCGGCCTGCGCCTGCTGGCCCCCCTGCCCGGCGTGGCGCGCCACAACCACGGCTACTACCCGATCTTTGTGGAACCCGGCTGTGCACTGAACCGGGACGCCCTGTATGAGCAACTGCGGGCCCAGGACATCATCGTCCGTCGCTACTTCTACCCGCTGATCAGCGACTTCGACATGTACCGGGACGCGCCCGGTGCCGACCACCTGCCCGTGGCCCGCCGCATGGCCGACAGCGTGCTGTGCCTTCCCCTTTACGCCGCCCTGGGCGACGACGAGGTGAGCCGGGTGATCGACGCCGTGACCGCCGCCGCCCGCCCCTGACATCCGCCTGGAGCCCCCCATGGACAACACCAGCCGCCACATCGCCGACTATGCCGTGGCCATGCAGACCGCCCCCCTGCCCGCCGGATCGGCCGACGCCGTCACCCGCCACCTCATCGACTCGGTGGCCTGTGCCTTTGGCGCCCTCGGCGCCCGCCCGGCCCGGGTGGCGCGCACCATCGCCAGCACCGCCAGCAGCCGCGCCGGCGCCTCGGTGTTCGGCCTGGCCGAGCCCACCACGCCCGAGTACGCCACCTTTGCCAACACCGTGATGATCCGCTACCTGGACTACAACGACACCGGCAACGGCGGCCACCCCAGCGACATGATGTCCGGCGTGCTGGCCCTGGGCGAAGCCCGCGGCGCCAGCGGCACCGAAGTCATCCTCGCCCTCCACGCCGCCTACGAAACCTACGCCGCCATCCGCCGCGGCGGCCTCTACGGCAACCTCCTGCGCAACAAGCACGTGGACCAGATCTACGCCACCCTGGGCGCCGTGGTGGGCGCCGGCGTGATCCTGGGCCTGGACCGGGAGCGCATGGGCCACGCCATCGCCCTGGCCCTCACCCCCAACATCCCCATGCGCGTCACCCGCACCGGCCTCATCTCCGACTGGAAAGGCTGCGCCACCGCCCACGGCACCATGAACGCCGTGTTTGCCGCACGCCTGGCCGAGCAAGGCCTCACCGGCCCCGACCGCCCCTTTGAAGGCCTCGCCGCCTTCTACCAGATGCTGGGCATCCCGCCTCTCGACCTGTCCACCCTGGGCGAGACGCGCAACGGGCTGTCGGCCCTGCAGAGCACCGGCCTCAAGTACTACCCCGCCGACTACAACGGCCAGGGCCCCATCGCCCTGGCCCAGGCCCTGCGCGGCGAAGCCGCCCTGGACGACATCGACCGGATCACCGTGGCCGTGCACTGGGGCGGCCTGCACGCCATCGGCGGCGGCGCCGGCGACCACGACGAAAAGTGGGACCCGCAAACCCGCGAAGTGGCCGACCACAGCATGGCCTACCTGGTGGCCGTGGCCCTGGCGGATGGCGACGTGACCGTGGACAGCTTCAGCGACGCGCGCATCAGCGACCCCGCCCTGCGCCCCCTGATGCAGAAGATCACCGTCATCGACGACCCCGAACTCACCGCCGAACACGCCGGCGAGCTGCCCCGCTGGCCCTCCCGCGTCGAGCTGGTGCTCAAGGACGGGCGCCGCCTGGGCCGCGCCTCCGGTCCGCCCAAGGGTCACCCGCTCAACCCCATGGACGATCACGAGCTGGAAGCCAAGTTCTGGCGCATGGCCGACCGCGCCCTGCCCCGCGAACAAGGCCGGATCTGGCTCGAAACCCTGTGGTCCTTCGCCGGCCTGGACGACATCCGCCCCCTGATGAGCCTGTACCGCAGCCTCGCCGTCCCCGCCACCTGAGCCCCACCATGCCCGCCCCCTGCATCCTCTTCCTGTCAGGCGCCAGCCTGGTCGGCCAGAACATCCTCTCCGCCCTGGCCGGCCGCCGCACCGGCCTGCACCTGGCCGCCCTCAACAGCGTCGCCAGCGAACCCGCCCTGTTCGACTTTGACGAAGCCTTCCTGACTGGCAAGCTCAAGGACGACCCCGACGCCTTCGGTCAGCGCTTCGACCAGATCGTCCACCGCCTCCAGCCCCGCCTCGTCATCCCCTGCCGCGACGACGACGTGGCCTGGCTGGCCGCCCGCGCCCAGGCCCGCCCCAACCCGGCCCTCCCCTTTTTGTGTGGCGCCCCCGGCCCCGCCCTGGCCATGCTCGACAAGGCCGCCAGCGCCGCCCTGTCGACACGCCACGGCCTGCCCTACGCCGCCACCCTGGCCACCGACACCGACGCCGCTCGGCTCATCGACTTTGCCGACCGCCACGGCTACCCCCTCATCGCCAAACCCCGCCAGGGCTTCGCCTCCCGCGGCGTCTTCCTGGTGCAGAACGAAGCCCAGCTCACCCGCCTGGCCGGCCGCCCCGACACCATCGTGCAGCGTTACCTGGGCGACCGCGCCGAGGTGCAGGCCTACCTGGACGGCATCGCCCGCGACGGCATCCCCCTCTTCCACAGCTTCGAA
The DNA here is from genome assembly GCF_023150065.1 of Zoogloea sp. Taxonomy (GTDB): domain Bacteria; phylum Pseudomonadota; class Gammaproteobacteria; order Burkholderiales; family Rhodocyclaceae; genus Zoogloea. Next base: position 448,148 of record NZ_JAKLLN010000001.1, on the reverse strand, counting down.
GCCGACAAGCACTCGATCCAGGCCTTCATCGCCCCCGACGGCAGCCTCAAGGGCCTGCTCGCCACCCGCCACACCATGCGCCAAGGCCGCAGCGAACACGTCGCCCGCAACCCCGACCCCGCCCTGCTCACACTCGGCCAGCGCTGCGCCCAGGCCTTTGCCACCGAAGGCTGGCGCGGCCCCCTCAACATCCAGTGCCAGCGCACCCCCGAAGGCGACTACGCCATCTACGAATACAACGGCCGCTACACCGGCGCCACCGGCGCCCGCCAGCTACTGGGCTACGACGAAGTGGGCATGGGGCTGGAACACTTCGGCGGCATCAAACTGCCGGAGAGCCCGGCACCGCACGCCTGGCCGGATGCGGTGCAACGGCTGCCGGTGAGCCGGGCGGTGGAGGTGGATTGGGTGGAAACGCTGGAGCAGACGGGGCACTGGCAGAGGTAATGGCCGAGGCCCGCCACGCCCCCATGGCACCGAGCGCATTCGACCCTGCCCCCTGACCGTCGCCGACGTGATTGCCCGCAACCAGTTCAGGCCTACTGGATGCCCCTGGTGCATGTCCGACACTCAGCCTCGCGAAGCATCGACGAGCAGGAAGCAACCGCGAGCCCCCCACGATCAGATAGCCACTGCTGGTGCTTCAATCCACGCGCCCGCGAGGGGCGCGACATGGTCTGCACATCCAGTCGGCGGGTGACAGAATCTGTCCTCGCACGCTATGAGCCAGCGCACTTAGCCACTATGCATTCGCAGTACCCATCCCCCCAATGCCCCCTCCCCTCTCCACCACCATCATCCCGCTCTACGACCGCCACGCCGACACCTGGCATCGGCGCCGCTCCCCTCATGCATCACTCGAAGAAACCTGGCTGATGCGCTTTGCAGCCGACCTGCCCGACGGGTGCGAAGTCCTGGATCTGGGCTGCGGCACCGGTCAGCCGATGGCGCGGTGGCTGGCGCAGCGGGGCTTTGCGATCACCGGCGTGGACAGCTCGGCGGCGATGCTGGCGCATGCCCGTGCCCTGCAGCCCACCCAGGAGTGGGTGCAGGGCGACATGCGGACGCTCGACCTGGGGCGGAGGTTTGCGGGCGTGCTGGCCTGGGACAGTTTCTTTCATCTGAACCACGAAGATCAGCGGGCGATGTTCCCGGTCTTCGCGGCGCACGCGGCGCCGGGGGCGATGCTGATGTTCACCAGCGGGCCGTCCCACGGTGAGGCGATCGGCGCATTCGAGGGGGAGCCGCTATTCCACGCCAGCCTGGCGCCGGAGGAATACCGGTGCCTGCTCGGCGCGCAGGGCTTCGAGGTGCTCGACTTCGTGCCGGAGGACCCGGCCTGCGGCTTTCATTCGATCTGGCTGGCGCGTTGCCTGGGGTGATCGCCCGGCGGTCATCGCCACCAAACCCCAGCGCAATTTCCTTCAATACCCCGCCTCCCCCCAAGCCCCACCATGCCCTGCCCCGACGTTCCGGATTTCACGCATGGATCTCTCCCTCACTCTTCCGATGTCCGCCTTTGCCCTGGCGGCTTCGCTGTCGCCGGGGCCGGTGAACATGGTGTGCCTGGGCAGCGGGACGCGGCATGGGCTGCGGGCGAGCCTGGGCTTTGTGAGCGGTGCCACGCTGGGTTTCATCGGCCTGTTTGTGGCGGTGGGGCTGGGGCTGGCCGAGGTTTTGCTGCGGCTGCCCGGGCTGGCGGCGCTGATGCGCTGGGCGGCGGTGGCCTTTCTGCTTTACCTGAGCTGGCAGCTGGCCCGTGATTCGGGTGAGCTGGCCGGCAGGGATCAGGAGGCCCCGCCAGGCTTTGTGGCCGGTGCGCTGATGCAGTGGCTCAACCCCAAGGCCTGGCTGGCGGCGGCGTCGGGCGTGGGTGCCTACACCCACGCGGCGCGGCCCGAGGAGCTGGCGGTGTTTGCCGCGCTCTATGCGCCGATCTGCTGGCTGTCGCTCAGTTGCTGGGTGTATGCCGGCGCGGCGTTCCGGCGCCTGAGCACCACGCCGCGGGTCTTACGCCGACTCAACCGGGGCCTGGCGGCCCTGCTCGCCGGGAGCTGCGTCTTCCTGTTGTTGCCCTGAGCTCCGGCGGTATTGCCGGGGAGTAAGGGCCAGGAGGCGCTTGAACATGCGCTGAAAGTGGGGCTGGTCTGCAAAGCCGCTGTCGAGGGCGGCATCCACAATCGCCCGCCCCTGGCGCAGGGCCCGCTGGCCGCGCTGCACCCGGCGGTTGATCACGTAGGCGTGGGGCGTCATCCCGAAGTGCTGCTTGAAACGCCGGATGAGGTGGCCGGGGCTCACCCCGACCCGGCGGGACATCGCCTCCAGCGACATGTCTTCGGCGGCATGATCCCCACCCAGGTAGTCGGCCAAGGCTTCCAGGTTGGCGGGCACATCTGGCGCCTCGGCGGTGCTGAGCCGGGGCAGCAGCAGGGCCAGGAAGGCGAGCAGCGCGTCCTCTTTGGCGGCGGCGGGCAGGCCCGGGTCGAACAGCCTTGCCGCAAGGCCGACAAAGGCATTGAAGACGTCAGGCACGCGCAGGACGTCGGGAGCCAGATCCTGCCAGTCGGGCGATGCCGACAGGCCCAGCCGGAAGCGCTGCCCGGCCAGCCAGCGCGCGTCCAGGTACAGCATGAGATAGGCCCAGGGCCGCCCTTCGATGGGGTTGCAGACGTGCATCCGGTCGGGGTTGATGAAGACCAGCGCGCCCGCCTCGACCTGGTGTTCCCGGTCGGTCAGCACAAAGGTGCTCTCGCCCCGGGTGATGGCGCCCATGGACCACTCCAGGTGGCTGTGGGGGGCGTAGCAGAGGCTGCGCCCGTCCTCCACCTGGCGCAGCTCCACATAGGGCAGCGCCGGATCCCGCCAGAAGACGGACTGGCTCATTGCTTGAGCCAGCCAAGCCGTTGCACGATCTTGTCCCGCCAGGCGCGGGCCAGCCCGGGGGTGTCGGCCAGGCGCTCCAGTTCGTCCAGGGGCGGGCGGTGGGCCTGCCAGAGCAGCTGGGCTGCGCGCAGGGTCGGGGCTTCCGGCGCGGGGTGCAGCCGGTCCAGGGTGTCGCCGGGGCTCACGTGGCCGGGTTGCACCACGCGCCAGTACCAGCCGGTGAGCAGGTGTTCGGCGATGAAGCCGGCCATGCCGTCGGCACCAAAACGCTCGTCGATCTTCCAGCACGGGTTGCGGGGCTGGCACACCTGCAGCACGGCGCGGCCCAGCTGCCACAGCTCGCCGATACGCACGTCCGCTTCGTCCAGGTCGGGGGTGGAGAGGTTCTCGCCGAGGGCGCCGGGTACGAGCTGGGCGGCCACTTCCGGAAAGCGCTCGGCAAGGCGTGCGTAGTGCCGGGCGGGGTAGAGATGCACGGCCTTGTCGGGGCCGCCATGGACGCGCAGGTCGGCCTGCTGGTCGCCGGCAAAGCCTTCGGGGCCCAGGGCGATGGGCACCGTCACCCGGGTCTTGTACATGCCGGTGGGGCGCCCGGTTTCGGGCAGCGGACGGATGCCGCCAGTGAAGAGGGTGATGCTGGCCATTGGGTTTCCTGCTATGTCTTGGGTGGATGCCTATTCGCCCCGGAACACCGGCTTGCGCTTTTCCTTGAAGGCTCGCACGCCCTCGGCGTAGTCCTTGCTGTTGTACACCACCCGGCGCAGGCCCTGGATGCGCTCGAAGTCTTCCGGCGACATGGTGTGGGCGCCGGCAAGGATGCGCAGCTGCTCCTTCATCACCGAGATGGACAGGGGGGCGTTGGCGGCGATGCGGCGGGCCATGGCGTAGGTGGCCTCTTCCAGATCGGCAGTATCGGTGACGTGGTTGATGATGCCCAGGCTGCACAGTCGCTCGGCGGAGATGGGGTCGGCGGTAAAGAGCATCTCCTTGGCCAGGCGCAGGTTGGCGGCGTTGAGAAAGGTGAGCAGGCCGCCCACGTTGTAGGGCACGTTGAGGCGGGCCGGGGTGGCCGCAAAGGTGGCGCTGCGGGCGGCCACGATGAGGTCGCAGGCAAACACGGTTTCGCAGGCGCCACCCCACACGCTGCCTTCGATCATGGCGATGATGGGGGCGGGAAAGGTCTCGATCTCGCGCACCAGCTTGCGCAGGGGGTCGCGCCAGGCCAGGGGATCGAGACCGGCGGCGGGCAGCTCGTCGATGTCGTGGCCCGCCGACCAGACCTTGCAGCCGGCCGGGGCGCGCAGCACCACGCAGCGCACACCCACGGCACGGAAGGACTCGAGGGCCGTGGCAAAGGCCTGGACCATCTCCTCACACAGGGCGTTGCGGCGGGACTCCCGGTTGAGGGTGAGCGTGGCGATGTGGTCGGTGATGTCGATCTGGAGCATGGCGGTGCAAGGTAAAGGCAGTGCGCCATTTTAGGCCGGGTTGGTCGAATGGACTCGACCCAACGGAAACCCCGGCCTCAGCCCTTCTTGCCGACCAGCAGCACCCCGGCCACCACCAGGCAGCCCCCCAGGATCTGGAACAGACCGATGCTCTCGTCGAGGATCAACCAGCCCAGGAAGAGCGTGACGACCGGGCCGAGGGTGCCGATGAGGGACACGGGCCCGGCGCCCATGCGGCGGATGGCTTCGGACACCATCCACACCGGCAGCACGGTGGAAAACAGCGCCATGGCGCCGGCCAGCAGCAGCACCGGGGCGGGCTGGACGAGCAGGCCCAGGGGCCGGGTGAGGGCAAAGTGCGCCAGGCACAGCAGGCAGGCCGCGGTGCTGGCCCAGGCGGTGACCCGGGCAGCCCCCAGGCGGCCCACGGCCTGGCCGTTGCCCATGAGGTACAGCGCGTAGGACACGGCGCTGGCAAACACCAGGCCGCCGCCCACCAGCACGTCGTGCATGTCGCCGGCCTCGTGCAGGTCATGGGCCACCGCCAGGGCGATGCCGGCATAGCACAGCACGATGGAGCCCATGGCCCGGCGGCTGATGTGCTTGCCCAGGAAGACCGCCGACAGCACCACCACCAGGGTCGGGTAGGCAAACAGGATCAGGCGCTCCAGGGCGGCGGAGATGTACTGCAGGCCGAGGAAGTCCAGGTAGCTGGCCAGGTAATAGCCGGTGAGGCCCAGGCCCAGCATCAGCCCGATGTCGCGCCGGCCCAGGGGGTCGGGCTTGCGGGTGCGCTGGTCGTGCCAGCCCAGGGCCAGGAAGAAAGGCAGCGAGAAACCCATGCGCAAGGCCAGCAGGGTGACCGCGTCGACACCATAGGGGTAGGCCAGCTTGATGAGGATGGCCTTGAAGGAGAAGCCCACCGCGCCGAGCACGGCGAAGAGGAGACCGAGGTGGTAACCGGGGGGATTCATGAAGCGGGGGCTGACGGAGTACACGGGCCTCCATTAGGCCAGCCGCGGCGGGACGAAGGAATGCGTATGTTCCGAGGAGGGGGTTAAGGAATGCTGAAGGGTCGAGAGAGCACATCAGGCCTCAGTCAAGCGGCATGCTCACCCTACGCGGAAGATCAAGAGATGGTGCCATATTGACACCAAAATTTGATTGCTCGGTGCCAATATGGCACCATCACTACTCATAGGCGACAAAGAAAGGAGATCACACGCCAGTTCCCGGATCGCCGCATTTTTATTTCACTTACATATCTAGGGGGTTTGCAGATGGCCAACACCAAGTTGCTGGAAGCAGCTTCAGTTAGCCGGGGGCGTATTACTGCCCGTGTTCCACAAAACGTTATCGAGGTGCTTGAGACCGCCGCGTCCATGGTCGGCTCGACGCTCAATCAGTTCGTCACGCAAGCTGCAGTGGAGAAGGCCGAGAAGATCATCGAGAACGAGAGAGTCATCAAAATGTCGGCTGCGTCTGCCGAATGGTTCTTCGATCTGATCGACAATCCGCCTCCACCTGCACCTGCCTTGGCGGACGCATTCAAGCGCTATCACGCAGGAAAGGTAATAAATGCGGGTTCAAGTTCAACTCTTGACGTCGGTACATGACCGAGCCAACTTCAGGTGTGGCGAAGTAGATCTGGACAAGTGGCTTGAGACTCAAGCGCTTCAGCAACAAAGCAAACACACATCCCGGACATTCGTCCTCGTCGATGAGGCGAATCCGGCAGCTGTGCTCGGATTCTATGCGCTGACGATTTCGCAGGCCGATGGAGCGGCCGTTCCATTCAAACGCAGCCTGCCAACTGTAGTACCCGTCATCAGATTGGGCCGCCTTGCGATCAGGGAAGATCTGCAAGGAAGGGGGTTCCGCCTGGGGGAAACCCTCCTGCTCAATGCAATTGAGCGCGTCGTGGAGATATCGAATCAGGGTGCGGGGGTCGCACTCGTTGTCGATGCCAAACATGACAAGGCGGCATCGTTCTACCGGAAATATGGGTTCAAGGCCTCGCCAGACTCGCCCTTGATGCTGTACCTCCCCATCTCGGTTTGCCGAGAGCTCGTGGTGGCTACGTAGAGCGCTTCCTCGGGCCGGGTAAGAATTTCTCCTGCTGCCGAACCGCAGTTTGACAGCAGGGAAGACGCTCAGTGCGTCAGGAAGTCCAGCACCATGCGGTTGAACTTGTCGGCGTGTTCCCACTGGGCCCAGTGGCCGCAGCGGTTGAAGATGTGCAGCTCGGCATTGGGCATGCCCCAGATCAGGCGCAAGCCCACGTCCATGGGCACGAAGCGGTCGTCGCGGCCCCAGATGACGAGGGCCGGGGCGGTCACTTCGCCCAGGCGCGGCCCGAAGTCGGGGAACTGCCTGGGGTTGGCGGCCAGGCTCTTGACGAAGTTCTCCAGGTGGTCGCGGCGGGCCAGCATGTTGTCCAGGCGGGCCTGGAAGAGTTCTTCGGTAAGGCTGCTGCTGTCGAACACGAAGACGGCCATCATCTTCTTGAGGTTGTCGATGGTGGGCTCGCGGTAGAGGCCCTGGAGCAGCTTGATGCCTTCGGTGGGCATGGGCACAAATTGGCTGGGGCCGCCGGTGCCACCACCCATCAGCACCAGCTTGCCGACCCGGGCGGGGTTGGCGAGCGCAAAGGCCACGGCGCTGTGGCCGCCCATGGAGTTGCCGATGATATGCACCTTGTCGAGGCCCAGGCCGTCGAGCAGGCCCTTGAGGGCGCGGGCGTTGAGGTCGGAGCGGGAGCCGGTGCACACGATGGGGTCGCTCTTGCTCCAGCCCGGGCAGTCCATCAGGATCACCCGGTAGCCGGCCGTCACCAGGGGCTCGATGTTGCGGTTGAAGTTGGCCCAGCCGCTGGCGCCGGGGCCGGAGCCGTGGAGCATGACCACGGTCTCGGCACCTTCGCCGATGTCGTTGTAGTGCAGCTGCAGGTCCAGGTCGCCTTCCTGGATGCGGATGAAGCGGCTGGTGGCGGCTTCGGTCAGGGTGGGGGTGCTCATGGGGGGTATCCTTTCAATGCAGGGGGTCGGGGGCAAGCTCAGCCCTGGTAGGGGCCGGCGCCGAAGCCGATGGGCGGGGGCGCAGAGGCCACCAGTTTCGAGAAGATGGCGGCGAAGTCCTCACCCGGCAGGCTGCCCATGCTGTTGCCCATGGCCGCCAGCTCGGCGTCGATCTCGGCCCAGTCGTCGGGGGTGAAGTGCTTGCGCAGCAGGGGCAGGATCTCCCGCTCCTCCAGGATCATGTGGTTGCGGTAGAACTCGGCGTAGGTGTCGAAGGCCGCCGACAGGCCAGCCACGTCGGCCGGGTTCTGCTCGAAGGCGTCCAGGGCCTTCTCCAGCAGGGCGATGCGCTCGGCGGTGCCGGCGTGCTGGCGGAAGAGCTTATCGAGCAGCTCGCGGCCATCATCGGTGCGGGCGGCCAGCCGGCCAAAGAGCAGGCGGTCTTCCTTGGGGTGGTGCTGCTGCTCGGGGTAGGCCTCCAGGTAGTCCACCATGCCGCGCAGCAGCTTGATGTCGGGGGCCAGGCGGCCGGCGCCGATCTCCTTAAGCATGAAGCGGACGGCATGCAGGATGGCCGCCAGGGATTGGTGTTCGTCCGCCAGGACTTGCAGTGCGCGCATGGGGGTGTCTCCGGTTAGGTCAGGTGGCCAGCATTTCCTGGTGCTTGCTGGCCAGGCCCAGGTAGCTCTCGATGACGCGGGGGTCGTTGCGCAGGCTGGTGGCCTCGCCCTGCATCTTGATGCCGCCGTTCTCGAGCACATAGGCATAGTCGGCCACCTGCAGGGCGGCACGGGCGTTCTGCTCGACCAGCAGGATGGACACGCCGCGGCGGCGCAGCTCGGCGATGATGCGGAAGATCTCCCGCACGATCAGCGGGGCCAGCCCCAGGCTGGGCTCGTCGAGCATCAGCAGCTTGGGCTTGGCCATCAGGGCGCGGCCCACGGCCAGCATCTGCCGCTCGCCCCCCGACAGGGTGCCGGCGGCCTGGGCGCGGCGCTCCTTGAGGCGGGGAAAGAGGGCGAACACCTCCTCCATCGTCTCCGGGTGGTCCTTGTGGCCGCTGCGGTTACGCTGAAAGGCGCCCAGCAGCAGGTTGTCCTCGATGCTCATGGAGCCGAACAGCTCACGCTTCTCGGGCACCAGGTTCATGCCGCGCACCACCATGCGCTCCACCTCGGGCACCTGCTCGATGCTGCCGTCAAAGGCCACCTGGCCCGAGGACGGCAGCAGGCCCATGATGGCCGACAGGGTGGTGGTCTTGCCGGCGCCGTTGGGGCCGATCACGGTGACGATCTGCCCTTCGCCCACGGCGAGGCTGAGCTTGCTCACCGCCTCGACCTTGCCGTAGGCCACCGACAGGTCCTTCACCTCCAGTACATTCTTGTTTGTGCTCATCTCAGACACCCCCCAGGTAGGCTTCGAGCACGGCCGGGTCCTGCTGGACTTCTTCCGGCAGGCCCTCGGCGATCTTCTCGCCAAACTCCATCACCACCACCCGATCCACCAGGTTCATCACAAAGTCCATGTCGTGCTCGACGATGAGCACCGCCATACCTTCGGACTTGAGGCGCCGCAGCAGCTCGGAGAGGGCCTGCTTCTCTTTCAGGCGCAGGCCGGCGGCGGGCTCGTCAAGGAGCAGCAGGCAGGGGTCGGAGCACAGGGCGCGGGCGATCTCGAGGATGCGCTGCTGGCCCAGGGCCAGGCTGCCAGCCTCGGTGTGCATGAACTCGCCCAGGCCAACGCGCTCGACCTGGATGGCGGCCTCGCGCAGCAGGCGGGCTTCGTCGGCCCGGTCGAGGCGCCAGGCAGCGGGCAGCACACCACGGCTGCCGCGCATGTGGGCACCGATGGCCACGTTCTCGAGCACGCTCATCCGCGGCAGCAGGCGCACGTGCTGGAAGGTGCGGCTCATGCCCAGGGCAGCGATCTGCCGCGAGCTGCGCCCCGCCACCGACTGGCCGCGGAACAGCACCTCGCCGGAGGTAGGCGTATCCACCCCGGAGAGCTGGTTGAACATGGTGCTCTTGCCAGCGCCGTTGGGGCCGATCAGGGCCAGGATCTCGCCCGCCTTCACATGCAGGCTCATGGCGTTGTTGGCCACCAAGCCGCCAAACCGGCGGGTCACCTCGCGGGCTTCCAGGATGGTCTCGCCGTGGGGCGGCTGGGCCTTCTTCGGCAGGGGTTCGGCCTTCGGGTCGATGAGCTTGGGCTCGGCCCGCACCGGCACCAGCCGGGCCAGCAGCGGCCACAGGCCTTCCCGCGCCCGGTGCAGCACGATGATCATCATCAGGCCGAAAACGATCACCTCGAAGTGCCCGGCGGAACCGAAGAGTTTGGGCAGGATGTCCTGCAGCCACTGCTTGAGCACGGTGATGACACCGGCGCCGATCAGCGCCCCCCACACCTGCCCTGCCCCGCCCACCACCGCCATGAAGAGGTACTCGATGCCGATGTGCAGACCAAAGGGCGTGGGGTTAACAAAGCGCTGCAGGTGGGCATACAGCCAGCCCGCCGCGCAGGCCTGCAGGGCCGCCAGCACGAAGATCACCATGCGCGCCCGGGACGTATCCACCCCCATGGCCTCGGCCATCACGATGCCGCCCTTGAGGGCGCGGATGGCCCGGCCCTCGCGGGAATCCAGCAGGTTGCGGGTGGTGAACAAACCCACCAGCACGAACAGCCACACCAGGTAGTAGTAGTGCCGGTTGTCGAGCAGGGCAAAACCGAACAGGGTGATCGGCGGCAGGTTGGACAGGCCGGCGTGGCCGCCCAGAAACTCCATGTTGCCAAACAGGAAGTACAGGCTGATGCCCCAGGCCATGGTGCCCAGGGGCAGGTAGTGGCCCGACAGCTTCAGGGTTACCGAGCCCAGGATGACCGCCACCGTGGCGGTGAGCAGCAGGCCCAGCACCAGGGCAGCCCACGGGGATGCGCCGGTGAAGCCCAGCCAGGCCGGCAGCTCCGGCGTGGTGGTGAGCCACGCGGTGGTGTAGGCGCCGAGGCCCACAAAGGCCGCCTGCCCGAAGCTGGTCAGGCCGCCCACGCCGGTGAGCAGCACCAGGCCCAGGGCCACCAGGGCCGACAGCCCCACGTAGTTGAGCAGCGTGACGTAGAACTCGGGCAGCGCCAGGGGCGCCAGGGCCAGCATCACCAGAAACACGGCGAGCACGTGGCGTGAGCGCAGCAGCCCGGTGGCGCCCGCCTCCACGGCAAGGGAACGGGAGTTCATTCTTCTTCCTCCACATGGTGGGACGTGAGCGAACGCCACATCAGAACGGGGATGATCAGGGTGAACACGATCACGTCCTTGAAGGCGCTCGCCCAGAAGGACGAGAAGGATTCGAGCAGGCCGACCAGCACCGCGCCGCCCGCCGCCAGCGGATAGCTGGCGAGGCCGCCGATGATGGCCGCCACGAAGCCCTTGAGGCCGATCAGGAAACCGCTGTCGTAGTACACGGTGGTGAGGGGCGCCACCAGCAGGCCGGACAGGGTGCCGATGAGGGCCGCGAAGAAGAAGGTCTGCCGCCCCGCCAGGGCCGGCGAGATACCCATCAGGCGGGCGCCGTTGCGGTTGATGGCGGTGGCGCGCAGGGCCTTGCCGCCCAGGCTGCGGTCAAAGTAGAGGTAGAGCGCCACGATCAGCAGCACCGAAGCGGCCAGCACCACCAGCGTATGTCCGCCCACCACCAGGGAGCCAATCTCGAACTGGGCCTCGCTGAACGGCAGGGTGCGCGAGCCTTCCGGCCCGAAGATCAGCAGGCCGATGCCCACCATCAGCAGGTGCAGGGCCACGGCCACGATCAGCAGCACCAGCACCGGCGCCTCGGCCACCGGCTGAAAGGCCACCCGGTAGATCATCGGCCCCAGCGGCACCACGATGAGCAGGGCCAGCAGGCCCTTCGCCACCTGGGGCAGCGCCTGCAGGGGCAGCCCCCACAGCAGGCCGGCCAGCACGGCCGGATACAGCAGGTTCCACAGGGCGGACCTGCCCAGCTGGCGGCGCGCCGCCGCCCCCCCCAACAGGTCGGCAGCGAAGGTCAGCGCCCCGGCCCCCAGCAGCAGCCACACGGTACCAGGGTAATGGCCGGCCTCCAGGGCGGCCATGGTCAGGGCACCCCAGGCAAGGAACTCCCCCTGGGGAATGAAGATGATGCGGGTGACCGCAAACACCAGGACCAGGGCGAGGGCCAGGAGGGCGTAGATCGCCCCGTTGGTGACCCCGTCCTGCCCGAGCAAGGCAAAGATTTCGGCATCCATGATGCGGACTCCTGCGACGGCCCCTCCGCAAAGGGACGGGCCGTCGGTCAGTTCTGCGTTAGAAAGGCGGAGCGCGGCCCCGCCGGGGATCAGGCCATGAGGCCCCGTGCCCGCGCCATGGTGATGGCCGTATCCTCGATCATGTCCTCCTGGCCGCCCACCATGCCGCGGCGGCCCAGCTCCACCAGGATGTCCCGGGCCGGCACGCCGTACTTGGCGCTGGCGCGCTTGGCAAACAGCAGGAAGGAGCCATACACCCCGGCGTAGCCCAGGGTCAGCGCGTCCCGGTCGATACGGATCGGGAAGTCCATGATCGGCACCACCAGGTCTTCGGCCACGTCGGTGATCCTGGCCACGTCCACGCCGGTGTGGATGCCCATCAGGTCGGCCACGGCGATGAAGACTTCCATCGGGGTGTTGCCGGCCCCGGCACCCAGGCCTGCGGCGGCGGCGTCGATGCGGGTGGCGCCCACTTCGATCGCGGCGATGGAGTTGGCGACGCCCATCGCCAGGTTGTGGTGGCCGTGGAAGCCCAGCTCGGTTTCGGGCTTCAGCGCATCACGCACGGCGGAGAGGCGCGCCTTCACGCCGTCGGGCAGCAGGTGGCCGGCGGAGTCGGTCACGTAGATGCAGTTGGCGCCGTAGCCTTCCATCAGCTTGGCCTGCTTGACCAGCCCTTCGGGGCTGTTCATGTGGCTCATCATCAGGAAACCGACGGTGTCCATCTCGAGCTTGCGGGCCATGGTGATGTGCTGTTCGGACACATCGGCCTCGGTGCAGTGGGTGGCCACGCGGATGGTGTTCACGCCCAGCTCGCGGGCCATCTTCAGGTGATCGACGGTGCCGATGCCCGGCAAGAGCAGCGCCGAGACCTTGGCCTGCTTCATCAGCGGGATCACGGTGGAGAGGTATTCCTCGTCGGTGTGGGCCGGGAAACCGTAGTTCACCGAGCTGCCGCCCAGGCCGTCGCCGTGGGTGACTTCGATCAGCGGGATGCCCGCTTCGTCGAGGCCGGTGGCGATCGACTTCATCTGCTCGAGGGACATGAGGTGGCGCTTGGGGTGCATCCCGTCGCGCAGGGTCATGTCGTGCAATGTGACAGCCCCTCGACCGCCACGCGTGGCGGTCGATCCCCCGAGGGGATCGCGGCTGGCTTCGGACGGCCGGGCGCCATCCGCGTGGGTGATCTTCTTGCCTTTGAGATCCATGTCCGGCTCCTTACGCGGCAACGGGTTTCAGGGTCAGACGGCCGGCGATCATCTCTTCGGCAAACATCTCGGCGGTGCGGGCGGCGGCGGCGGTCATGATGTCCAGGTTGCCGGCGTACTTGGGCAGGTAGTCGCCCAGGCCTTCGACTTCCAGGAAGACGGACACGCGGTTGCCGTCGAACACCGGGCCATTGACCAGCCGGTAGCCCGGCACGTACTTCTGGACTTCCTTGATCATCGCGGCGATGGATTCGCGAATCTCGTCCTGCTTGGGCTCGCCTTCGACCAGGCAGTGCACGGTGTCGCGCATCATCAGCGGGGGTTCGGCCGGGTTGATGATGATGATGGCCTTGCCCTTTTCGGCGCCGCCCACGCGCTCGACAGCGCCCGCGGTGGTGCGGGTGAATTCGTCGATGTTCTTGCGGGTGCCGGGGCCGGCCGACTTGGACGACACGGTGGCGACGATCTCGCCATACACCACCTTCTGGACGCGGGAGACCGCAGCGACCATCGGGATGGTGGCCTGGCCACCGCAGGTGACCATGTTCACGTTCATTTCCCCTTTACCGACGTGCTCGAGCAGGTTGACCGGCGGCACGCAGTAGGGGCCGATGGCGGCCGGGGTGAGGTCGATCATCAGCACGCCCAGCTCGTTGAGCTTGCGGCTGTTCTCGGCATGCACGTAGGCGCTGGTGGCGTCGAAGGCGATCTGCACGCCGTCGGCGAGCACATGGGGCAGGAGGCCGTCCACGCCCTCGGCGGTGGTCTTGATGCCCATCTCGCGGGCGCGCTTGAGGCCGTCGGACTCGGGGTCGATGCCGACCATCCACACCGGCTCGAGCACCGGGCTGCGCTGCAGTTTGGCCAAGAGGTCGGTCCCGATGTTGCCGGGGCCGATCAGGGCGCATTTGATTTTTTGGGTCATCGCTGTTGTTCCTTTTAAGGTCGCGAAGGGTTAAACCATGCTGCGCACCACACCGCCTTCGACCCGCAGGGCCGCGCCGTGGGTGGCAGAAGCGAGGGGGCTGCACACGTAGGCGACCAGGCTGGCCACCTCGGCAGGTTCGATGAAGCGCTTGATCAGGGACGTGGGCCGGGCGTTGGCAAAAAAGTCCTGCTCGGCCTGCTCGAGGGAGACGCCCTGCTCTTCCGCCAGGCGCCCGAAGAAGGTGCCGACGCCCTCGGTGCGGGTCGGGCCGGGCAGCACCGAATTGACGGTCACGCCGGAGCCGACGCAGGTCTCGGCCATGCCCCGGGCCACCGACAGCTGGGCCGACTTGCTCATGCCGTAATGGACCATCTCGGCCGGCGGACACACACCCGACTCGCTGGAGATGAAGACGATGCGCCCCCAGTCCCGCGTCTTCATGGCCGGCAGGTAATGGCGGGACAGGCGCACCCCGCTCATCACGTTGGTCTCGAAGAAGTTGAACCACTCGATATCCTGGATCTCCTCGAAAGGCCGGGGGTCGAAGATGCCCAGGTTGTTCACGAGGATGTCCACGTCGGCGCAGGTGGCGGTGAGGGCCTCGCAGCCCGCAGCCGAAGACAGGTCGGCAGCCACGCCATCGACCCGGGCGCCGGGCACGGCTTCGATCAGCCGGGCCACTGCCGCCGACACGCCGGAGCGGCTGCGGCCGTTGAGGGTGACCTGGGCGCCTTCGGCGGCGAGGGCGCAGGCGATGGCAAAGCCGATGCCCGAGGTGGAGCCGGTGACGAGGGCGCGCTTGCCGGTGAGCTGGAGATCCATGGCGACCTCAGCTGAAGCGGACGGAACAGCCGCCGATGCCGCCGATGCTCACCCGCAGGCTGTCGCCGGCGGTGACGGGGATCAGGGCCGCAAGGGAACCGGACAGAACGATGTCGCCGGCCTTGAGGCCGATGCCCAGGCGCCCGAGGGTGTTGGCCAGCCAGGCCATGGCATTGCACGGATGCCCCAGGGCGGCGGCCCCCGAGCCGGTACCGACGATCTCGCCGTTCTTTTCCAGCACCATGCCGCAGGTGGCCAGATCCACCTTGCGCGGATCGACGATGCGGTCGCCCAGCACCAGCACGCCACACGAGGCGTTGTCGGCGACGGTGTCCTGGATCTTGATCTTCCAGTCCTTGATGCGGCTGTCCACGATCTCGAAGCAGGCCATCACCCCTTCGGTGGCGGCCAGAATGTCGGCGGCGGTGAGGCCGGGGCCCATCAGGTCCTTCTTCATCAGAAAGGCGATCTCGCCTTCGGCCCGGGGCTGGATCAGGGTACTGGCGGGGACGGCCTCACCCTCGTTGTACACCATGCCGTCGAGCAGCCAGCCGAAGTCGGGCTGATGCACATTGAGCATGTTCATGACCACCTTCGAGGTCACGCCGATCTTCTTGCCGACGACCCGCTCTCCGGCGGCCAGCCGGCGGGCGATCATCTGCTGCTGGATCTGGTAGGCGTCCTCGATGGTGATCTCTGGATGGCGCTCGCTCAGGGGCGTCACGGTTTCACGTTTGACGAGGGCTTCGTAGAGCTCGTCGCCGAGCTGGGTGATCAGGGCCTTGTCCATGGTGGTCTCTCAGGAAAGCGGTTGGGGTTCGTCGGCGGCGGCTTCGGCCAGGAAGTCGCCCACCAGGCGGGCAAAGCGGCTGGCGTGTTCGATCTGCGTCCAGTGGCCGCACTGCCCGAAAACGTGCAGCTGGGAACGGGGAATCCAGCTCGCCAGGGTCAGGGAGGTCTGCAGGGGGATCACCTTGTCCTCCCGGCCGTGGATCACCAGGGTCTGGTTGGGTAGCGCCCGGATATCGGCCTCGGCGCTGGCCATGGCGTCCACCCAGCGCTGACGCGGGGCCGGGAACATGGCGCCAAAAGACTCCTGGAAACCCGGGCGGATGCTGGCTTCGTAGCGCAGGCGGGCCAGCTCGTCATTGACCAGGCTGCGGTCAAAGGCAAACAGGTCGAGCAGGCCGCGCATGGCCTCCAGCGAGGGCTCATAGCCCCACACGGCGTCCAGCGCCGGGGTGATCGCGAAGGGCACGCCCACGCTGCCCATCAGCACCAGGCGCCGCACCCGCGCCGGGTAGCGGATGGCCAGGGCCAGGGCAATCGCGCCGCCAAAGGAGTTGCCCACAAGGTCGGTCCGCTCGATGCCCAGGGCGTCGAGCACACCGATGGCGTGGGCCACCCAGTTGTCCATCGTGTAGTCGTCACCGGGCAGGCGCTCGGTGTAGCCGAAGCCGGCCATGTCCGGTGCGATCACCCGGCGCGATTCGGCCAGGGCGGGCATCACCAGGCGCCAGTTGGCCCAGGCGGTGACGCCCGGCCCGGAGCCGTGGATCAGCAGCACCGGCGCACCGCTGCCCAGATCATGGACATTGGTGTGCCGGCCGGCCGCCAGCACGCTGCGGCCGATTTCCGGGGTGGAGACGCTGGCGTCCATTACAGCTTCACGCAGATGTTCTTGAGCTCGGTGTAGAACTCGAGGGAATGCACGCCACCCTCGCGGCCGATACCTGACTGCTTGGCGCCACCGAAGGGGGTGCGCAGATCCCGCAGGAACCAGGAGTTCACCCACACCAGGCCCACTTCCAGGCGGCCGGCGACGCGGTGGGCGCGGGTCACGTCCTTGGTCCATACCGACGCGGCGAGGCCGTAGGTGGTGTTGTTGGCACGGGCCACCACCTCTTCCTCGCTGTCGAAGGGCATCACCAGGGTGCAGGGGCCAAAGATCTCCTCCCGGGCAATCGCCGCGTCGTCACCGAGACCGGTCCAGATGGTGGGCTGCACCCAGGCGCCGTCCTTGAGGCCGGCGGGCATGTCGGGCACGCCGCCGCCGGTCACCACGGTGGCGCCCTCCTCCACCGCCTTGCGGTAGTAGCCCAGCACCTTCTCCTGGTGCTCCTTGGAGATCAGCGGACCCAGGCCGGTGTCGGCCTTGTCGGGCGTGCCGATGACCAGGTTCTCGGCGCCCTGCTTGAGGCGCGCCACGAAGGCGTCGAACAGGGGCCGTTCCACATACACCCGCTCGGTGCCCAGGCACACCTGGCCACAGTTGGCAAAGCAGGAACGCAGGGTGCCCTCGATGGCGGCGTCCAGATCGGCGTCAGCAAAGACGATGGCCGGGTTCTTGCCCCCCATCTCCAGGGACACCGGCCGGGCGCCATCGGCGGCGGCCTTCATGATGGCGGCGCCGGTGCGGGTCTCGCCGGTGAAGGTGATGGCGTTGACGCCCGGGTGGCGGGTCAGGAACTCGCCGGCGGAATCCGGCCCGAAGCCGTGCACCACGTTGTACACGCCCTTGGGGATGCCCACGGCGTTCATCACCTCACCCAGCAGGGTGGCGGTCTGGGGGGTTTCCTCGGAGGGCTTGACCACCACGGCGTTGCCGCAGGCCAGGGCCGGGCCGACCTTCCAGGTCATCAGCAGCAGAGGCAGGTTCCACGGGCACACCACGCCCACCACGCCCACCGGGCGACGCACGGCGTAATTGATGGCGCCGCGCCCGTCGGGGGTGGCCATCTCGAAGAATTCGGTGGGCACGTTCTTCACCACGTCGGCGAAGATCTTGAAGTTGGCCGCCCCACGGGGGATGTCCAGGTGGCGGGCGAGGCTCATGGGCTTGCCCGTGTCGGCCACCTCGGCAGCGAGGAAGTCCTCGAAGCGCCGGTTGATCTCGTTGGCCACGCCGTACAGCAGGTCCACCCGGTCGGCCACGGTGATGCGCCCCCACTCGCCGGCCAGGGCAGCGTGCCCGGCGGCCACGGCGGACTCGACCTCGGGGCGCCCCGCCTCGCTGATCCGGGCGATGACCTGGTTGTCGAGGGGCGAGCGCTTGTCGAAGAGGCGCCCGCTGGCGGCCTCGATGAACTCGCCGTTGATGAAGTTCTTGATCCGTTTCATCTGTTGTTCTTCCTTCCGGTGAAGAGCTGCCTGTGTCATTCCGCGCCGATGGCGGCCAGGGCCGCCCGGGCACATTCCTCGTCCTGGGCTTCAGAGGCACCGGACACGCCGATGCCGCCGATCAGGGCGCCACCGGCCCGGATCGGCAGACCACCACCGAACACCACCAGACGGGGACGTGCCGAAAAGCCCAGCTTCATGCCTTCGTCGTGGCCGATCAGCTGCATCCAGTCCTTCGTCGAAAACCCGAAGCCGGCAGCCGTGTAGGCCTTGTCGATGGCGATGTCGATGGATTGGAGAAAGGCGCCGGGCATGCGCAGGAAGCCGGCGAGGTTGCCGCCGCTGTCAGCCACCGCCACGTTGATGCGCACACCGATCCGTTCGGCGTGGGCAATGGCAGCCTCGAGGGCGACGCTGACGGCGGCAGCCGAAATGACCTGCTGGGTCACGGCTACCGGTGTCACCGGGGAGATCGTTTTGTCGCTCATGTCTCACATCCACTTATAGATTTTGTGGATGCAACGATATTTACTTCTTATCTCGACGTCAATACTTTTTCTCGAGATTTTTGCCTATGATCGGAATAAGCCCATTAGGCTAGAATTCGCTCCATTCATCTGCGCCCTGCGGGGCCATGAACAAGAACAGCGGAAACCACACCATGAACGACCTGGCCAATGCCCCCGATCTCGTCACCGACGGCGACGAACCCAAGACCCTGGCCGAAGCGGCCTATCGCCAGCTGCGCAGGGACATCATCGAAGGCGTGCACCGCCCGGGCGACAAGCTGCGGGTGGAACACCTGAAGGATCAGTACGAAGTCGGCGCCGGCACCCTGCGGGAGGCCCTGCAGCTGCTCGTCACCGATGCGCTGGTGGTGGCCCAGGGGCAGCGCGGCTTCCGGGTGGCGCCCATTTCCCTCGACGACTTCGCCGACATCACCCGCACCCGGGTGCTGCTGGAGACTTCGGCCCTGCAGCAATCCATCGAGCTGGGCGACGATGCCTGGGAGGCCAGCGTGGTGGCCGCCTTCCACCTGCTGTCCCGGGCCGAGGAGAAGCTCAGCGACGGCTCCAAGACCAGCCGTGAAGAGTGGGAGCTGCGCAACCGGGCCTTCCACGAGGTGCTCATCGGCGCCTGCCCGTCGCGCTGGATCCGCCACTTCCAGAACATCCTGTATCACCAATCCGAGCGCTACCGCCGCCTGTCCCTGTTCCGGCAGCCCATCCCCCGGGACGTCCACGCCGAGCACCAGGCCATCGTCGACGCCGCCCTCGCCCGCAACGCGGCCGAGGCCACGCGCATCCTCTCCGAGCACATCCTGCGCACCCTCGAAGCCGTGCGCCAGCTGCCCGCCGACTTCATCAGCTGAAGTGGCTTGAGGCCGCTTCGCGGGAACCTCCTCCGATATCAGACTAAAGTTATAGAATCGCGCCTCCGTTAGACGGAGGTGGGAGCATTGACGCATGCGCAAGCTAGCCAGCCTGCACACGGCGATGCTCCGGAGGAGACAGAACAATAATGATTGCCAACACACACGCCGGTGACGGCGGGGTGTCGGGCATCCGCATCGGCTCGAGCGACAGCGACGATCCGGCGGACGCCTCCCGCGAACTGGCAGCCGGGCTTCGCCCCGGCGACGGCGGGCTGTCGATTGTGTTTGCATCGAGCCGCTTTGCACCAGACGCCCTCGCCGACAATCTGCGGGCAGCCTTCGGCGATACGCCCCTGATCGGCTGCACCACGGCCGGCGAGATCGGCCCCGGCGGATACCGGGAGGGCAGCCTCAGCGGCGCCCACTTCGCCCCCGGCGAGATCGACTTCGAGATCGGCCTGCTGGAAGACCTGGAACACACCGACGCCCGCAGCATGGCGCTCTTCGCCCAGGAGCTGCGCAGCCGCCTGCAGGCCCGCCTGGGGGGCCTCGACAACGAACACTGCTTCGCCTTCATGCTGGTGGACGGCCTGTCCTCGCGGGAGGAGTCCGTCGCCCGGGCCTTTCACGACGGGCTCGGGGGCATTCCCCTCACCGGCGGCTCGGCCGGGGACGAGCTGAGCTTCACCGATACCCGGGTGATCTTCGGCGGGCGCCTGCTGCGCAACGCTGCGGTGCTGCTGGTGGCCGCATCCCGACATCCCTTCACGCTGTTCAAGACCCAGCATTTCAGCCCCACCGAGACCCGCCTGGTGGTCACCGGCGCCATTCCGGAGAGGCGCATCGTCACCGAGATCAACGGCTGCCTGGCGGCGCCCGAGTATGCCCGCGCCCTGGGCATGGACACGGCCGCCCTGAGCCCGCATGTGTTTGCCGCCCACCCGGTGGTGGTGCGCATCGGCAACGCGGATTTCGTGCGCTCCATCCAGCGGGTCAATCCGGACGGCAGCCTGAGCTTCTTCTGCGCCATCGACCGGGGCATCGTGTTCCGCATGGCACGCGGCGAGGACATCCTGGCCAACCTGGACACTGCCTTGCTCGAGGCCGCGGCAAAGGTCGGCGAGGTGGAGCTGATCCTCGGCTGCGACTGCATTCTGCGGCTGCTCGAGTGCCGTGCCCGCAAAATCGTCGACACCGTGGGTGCGCGGATGGCCGCCAGCCGGGTGATCGGCTTTAACACCTTCGGCGAGCAATACCGGGGCATGCACATCAACCAGACCTTCACCGGCATCGCCTTCGGCAGGCGGCCGGCCGCATCATGATCCTCAATGGCGACATCCGCTGTGCCACTGACGACGCCCAGGGCCTGCTGGAAGAGCTGCTGCGCCGGGACAAGATCATCGACGCCCTCGCCTACCAGGTGGAGCGCAGCCTCAATGACCAGGGTCGCGACTACGGCCTGCTGCAGACCACCGCGGTGCTGGAGGACCAGATCCGCCAGCGCACCGAAGAGCTTACCGCCGCCCTGGAAGCTCTCGGCGAAGTCTCGGCGCGGGCCACCGCCGCACGCCTGCAGCTGGAAGCCGCCGTGGAGAACATCTCCGACGGCTTCGCCCTGTTCGACCCCGAGGATCACGTCCTGCTGTGCAACGAGGCCTTCCGCCAGCTCGACCGCCTGGCCGGCAACACCGGCAACCGCCCCCTGGGAGACGTGCTGGCCGAAGCCGCCGGCCACGACTCGGCCGCCGGCGGAAGCGTGTTGCCCACCCTGAAAGCCGGACGCGGGCAGGATGGGCGCTGCGAAATGCAGCTGCCCACCGGTCAGGCCCTGCAGATCCGCGAACACCGCATGGCCGATGGCTGCCTGGTCGGCATCTACTCGGACGTCACCGACCTCAAGGCCGAGGAGGCGCGCCTGCGCCAGCGCGAACTGGCCCACAAATCGCGCCTGCTCCAGTCCACCCTGGACACCATCGACCACGGCATCGCCGTCTTCGACGCCGAGCGACGGCTGGTGGCGTGGAACCTGCGCTACTTCGAACTGTTGGAACTGCCCCTCGATCTGGCCCAGGCGGGCAGCCCCCTGGACGCTCTGCGCGCCATCAGCCGCACCATGACGCGGCTGTGCCCCCCCGGCCTCGGCACCCTGGCCCGCATCAGCCGCTTCGAGCAGACCCAGACTGGCGGGCCGGTGCTGGAGCTGGCGCGTTTTCCCATGCCCGACGGCGGCTTCGTGATCAGCGCCAGCGACATCACCTCCCTCAAGGCGGGCGAGGAGCGCATCCGCCATCTGCTGGGCCAGCAACGGGCGATCTTCGACAACGCCCACGTCGGCATCATCCTGGCGGACGACCGCAAGATGCTCGACGTGAACACCCGCATGGCGGAGATCTTCGGCTACGAGTCCCCGGCCGAGATGATCGGCCAGCTCACCGAGATCCTCTACCCCAGCCGGCAGGACTATCTCAGCGTGGGCGGCCGGATCTACGGCGAACTGGCCCGCAGCGGCTACAGCGAAGGCGACACCTGCATGGTGCGCAAGGATGGCAGCCCGGTATGGATACGCCTGTCGGGGCGCCCCCTGGAGGTCAGTGCCCCCCTGGCGGGCTCGATCTGGGTGTTCACCGACATCACCCCCCAGCGGGAACAGCAGGCCCAGCTCGAACTCGCCCAGTTGGTCTTCAACCACAGCAACGAAGCCCTGATGGTCACCGATGCCGAGAACCGCATCGAGAGCATCAACACCGCCTTCACCACCATCACCGGCTACACCGCCGCCGAAGCCGTCGGCCAGACCCCGGGCATGCTCCGCTCCGGCCAGCATGACGCCGACTTCTACCGGGCCATGTGGGAGACCCTGGAGCGCGACGACCGCTGGGAAGGCGAGATCATCGACCGCCACAAGAGCGGCCGGATCTACCCCAAGTGGCTGACCATCCGCGTGGTGCGCCACCCCGACCGACGGGTGGCCCATTACGTGGCCGCCTTCAGCGACATCAGCGTGCGCAAGGCCGCCGAGGAGAAGATCCAGTACCTGGCCCACCACGACGCCCTCACCGGCCTGCCCAACCGGGTCCTGCTGCGCGACCGCTTCGAGCAGATGTATCAGCGGGTCAGCCGCGGACAGCGGGCCCTGGCCCTGTACTTCCTCGATCTCGATCACTTCAAGCGCATCAACGACACCCTCGGCCATGGCATCGGTGACGAGCTGCTCATCGCCGTGACCCGCCGCCTCACCCACTGCCTGCGCCGCAGCGACACCATCAGCCGCCTTGGCGGAGACGAGTTCATCATCCTGGTGGAAGGCGACGAATCGGTGCGCTTCTTTGCCTCGGTGGCCGAGAAGATCTGCCGGGCCCTGGAAGCCCCCTTCGAGCTGGGTGGCCAGGCGCTCACCTCCACCGGCACCCTGGGCATTGCCGTGGCTCCAGTGGACGGCACCGACTTCGACACCCTGATGAAAAAGGCCGACATGGCCATGTACCACGCCAAGGGCCTCGGCCGCGGCGCCTTCAGCTTTTTCGACGTGGGGATGAACAAGGACTCGGCCGACCGCCTGGCCCTCACCACCCGCCTGCGCCACGCCCTGTCAGCCGGGGAGCTGCGCCTGGTTTACCAGCCCCAGTTTGCCCTCGACGACGGCCGCATGACCGGCGTTGAGGCCCTGATGCGCTGGCGCTCCGGCCACGCGGGGGAGATCAGCCCGGGGCAGTTCATTCCGCTCGCGGAGGAAACCGGCCTGATCGTCCCCATGGGCGAATGGGCGCTGCACGAATCCTGCCGGATGGCACGGACCTTCAGCGACGCCGGTCACCCGCTGCGCATCGCCGTCAATGTGTCGGCGGTGCAGATCCACAAGGAAGACTTCGGAAGCACCCTGGCGGCCGTGCTGCGCGACACCGGTGCCCGACCCTCGTGCATCGAGCTGGAGCTCACCGAGTCCACCCTCATGAAGGATGCGGCACGCTTCATCGACCTGATCGCCAGCGTGCGCGCCCTGGGCATCTCGGTGGCCATCGACGATTTCGGCACGGGGTATTCGAGCCTGGCCTACCTGAAGCGTTTCCAGGTCAGCAAGCTCAAGGTGGATCGCTCCTTCGTGCAGGACATCACCGATGACGAGGAAGACCGGGCGATCGCCGACGCCATCGTGCGGATGGGCCAGTCCCTCAAACTCCGGGTCATCGCCGAAGGGGTGGAAACCCGGGCCCAGCTGGACTACCTGACAGGCATCGGCTGTCACGAAGCCCAGGGCTTCTTGCTCAGCCGGCCGGTCGAGATGGATGCCTTGCGTCAGATGATGCTGGGCGGGGCACGGCACTGAGCGCGCCCCCGCCCCTCCAAGCCGCCTCAGGACACCACGGTCAGGAAGCGCTCGTTGAGCTTGCGGTCATGGTAGAAGACGCCGGTGCCCACTTCTTCCCAGGTCCAGGTGATGGGGGCGTAGTCGGGATAGGGCTGGTAGCCGCCGCAGAAGGTCTCGAAGCGGTTGCCTGAAGGATCGAAGGCGTAGATGGTGGTGCCGCGGGTGACGCCGTGGCGGGTCGGGCCGATGTCGATGGACACCTTGTTCATGGACATGATGTCGGCGGCGCGCAGCACCTTCTCCCAGGTGTCCAACAGGAAGGACACGTGGTGCAGCTTGCCCGGCTCGGGGTGGCGCACCAGGGCGATGTCGTGGGCCTTGTGGGAGCAGGACAGCCAGATGGCCAGGTCGGTCTTGCCGTCTTCCATCAGCACCCGCTCCACCAGGTAGAAGCCCAGTACGTCCACGAACAGCTTCTGCACCTTCTCGATGTCCGGGCCGTACACCAGGGCGTGGTCGAGGCGTACCGGGGCGATGCCGCGTTCGGCGTCGGGGGTCCAGGGATCGGGATTGACATAGGACATGCCGTTGCCCACGTCGGTCTTCTCGGCGTAGAGCTCGATGGCGTGGCCCGAGGGGATCATGAAGCGCACGCGCTCACCGGTTTCCAGCAGCTCGCCGGCCGGAATGCGCTCGGTGCTGACGCCGTAGGCCTTCAGGTCGGCATCGAGCTTTTCGAGGGTGGCCTTGTCGGCCACCTTGAAGGCGAAGAAATCCATGCCGGCCGAGTCGGCCTCGCGCAGGATCAGGCTGTTGTGGTCGCGCTCGTCCCAGGCCTTGAAATACACCCGCCCCTGGGCGTCGCGGCCGGTCTCGATGAGGCCCAGCACGTTCTTGTAGTGATTGACCCCTTCGTCCAGGTCGAGCACACGCAGCTGCATGTGGCCCGGACGCATTACACCGGTAACTGCCATGTTCTTGTCTCCTCTTTTGTCTTTGGATGTTCGCCTCGCCCGGGGTGCAGCCCGTGGCGGCGAGTGCTGCTGTGTATCTTAATCAGACTTCTCGATAAGTCAAACTTTTCTCGAGATTTTATAAATCTATTGGTAAAACCCAGGGTGCGGAGCCCCTACACCCGCTTGAACAGGGGGCTGCGCACCTGCTGGGCGTCCGCCGCCGAAAAGAACTTCTCGGTGAAGATGTCGTTCTCGAACAGCCGCCCCTGCATCAGGGTCGAGATGCACGCGTCGATCATCAGGGGTGGCCCGCACAGATAGGCCTTGTGACCCCGGAAGTCGTTGTCGAAGTGGGCTTTGGCCGCGTCGTGCACATAACCCCGGAAGCCCTGCCAGTCCGAGTCCGCCGGCTCGTCGGAGAGGGCCGGCACGTACTGGAAGTTGGGATGCCGTGCCGCCAGCGCCAGGAACTCGTCGTGGTAGTACAGCTCGGCCCGGCTGCGCTGGCCATACACCAGGGTGATGGGCAGCGTGCAGCCTTCACCCAGCAGATCCAGGATCATGCTGCGCGGGCTGGACAGGCCCGAGCCCCCGGCCATGAAGAGCAGCGGCACACCGGCCGACTTGCGCACGAAGAAGCGGCCGTAGGGGCCGGAAAAGCGCACCCGGTCACCCACCGCGAGGCGCTCATGGAGGTGGCCGGTGCCCACGCCGCCGGGCACGATGCGCACGTTGAGCTCCACCTCCCGCCCCTGCCCCGGCGCATTGGCGAGGGAGAAGGCGCGGGTGATGCCCAGCCCCGGAATCTCCAGGTTGATGTACTGGCCCGCCTGAAAATGGATGGCCTCGTCCAGCTCGATGAAGATGCCCTTGATGGTCGGCGTGAGGGGCTCGATACGGCTGACCACCCCGGGAAAATCCCGTACCGGGATCGACTCGGCATCCGGCTCCTCGTCGATCTCGGCCTCGATGGTCACGTCCGACTCCAGGCGCGCGCAGCAGGCCAGGGTCTTGCCCTCGGTGCGTTCGAAGTCCATCAGGGCAAAGCTGGAGGCCTCGCCGTGATCGACTTCGCCATCCACCACCTGCACCTTGCAGGTGGCACACAGGCCGTGGCAGCAGGCGTGGGGCAGCCAGATGCCGGCACGCAGGGACGCGTCGAGGATGGTCTGGCCCTCCTCCACCTCGATGGTCTGGCCCAGGGGCTCGATGGTCAGTTCGTAGGACATGTCAGCTCGCCGAACCCTTGATCCCGTCCAGGCCCGGGGTCTGGAAGCGCAGCACGTCCTTGTGCTTGAGGCCCAGCTCGGCCAGGGTCTTGTTGAAGTCGGCCTGCCAGGGCTGGCCCGACTTCAGCCACATCACCTTGCTCCAGTCGATCTTCGCAAAGTCCGGGTGATAGCCGAAGACGCCCGGCAGCACCTTGTCGATGATGTCGCCGAAGCGCATGGCTGGCGGCATGGGCAGGCAGAACGGCGCACAGAACAGCAGGTGCTTGTCCCAGCCGATGTACAGCAGCTGGTTGCCGTGAAAATTCTCGAGCCGGTCGGCGGACTCGAACGCGTATTCCTTGATGGCAGCAACGCCCATGGTTGTCTCTCCTCGTTCTTGTTTGATGGCGGGCGGCCTGGGGCCGCCCGCCGACCCATCAGGTGTTCTTGGTGGCCATGCCGCGCCAGGCTTCGAAGTTCTTCTGGTCTTCCGAGCCGTCGAAGTCCAGGTTGTCGCGACCGAAATTGAGGTGGTAGTAGTCGAGCACCGCGGCCAGGGGGTCGAAGCCCTCGGCGGTGGGGTCAACCCCCTCGTTGAAGCAGTTGCCCTGGTAGATCTGGTGCACCGGCAGCCAGGCCTGGATGTACTTCTCGGGCTCGTGCTCGAAGATCTCCTTACAGCCGTCCGAGCAGAAGTGGTACTTGTTGTCCTTGTAGTCCACCTCCCGGTAGCAGATCTGGGTCGGGTCGCCGGGCTCGGTGAAGATCATCGGGATCTGGCAGGTCTGACACAGCATGGGCAGCGTCTTGTTGTAGAAGCGGTTGCCCTTCTTGGCCTCCTCGCGCCAGTGCTCCAGGCGCGGCCGGTAGTACTTGTCGAAGCTGTTGGGGTACTTCTGGGACAGCCAGTCCAGCTCGTCGTCGGTGGGAATCCAGGTGTGGAAATTGCACGCGGCGGCGTAGTTGTAGAAGGTCGCCCAGGCCTGGTGGGAGATGTGGTCCTTGTCCTGCTCGATCTGGTCGAGCCACTTGGGCGGACGGATGCCGTAGCGGGCCAGATCCTTGAACAGGGCGCCGCCGTTCTCTTCGAAATAGACCTCCCAGGCTTCCTTCCAGCTCATGATGCGCTTGGGCAGCATGTAGTCCATCATCATGCCGACCAGGGTCAGCACCCGGTAGCCGCGCCAGGTCCACTTGTCGATCCACTGCTGGACGATGGGCAGGTTGTCCGGGTCCTGCTCGAGGATGAACTTGATGACCTCGAGGCCCAGGGTCATGTGACGGGCTTCATCGGACTGGGCCGAGAAGCCGAAGGTCATGGTGCCCATGTCGCCGTTGTAGGCCGCACCCGACACAAAGGGCACGAACAGCAGGTTGGTCAGCACGTACTCGAAGCTGAAGCCGATGGCCACCATGAACTCGAAGGGGCCGGCGGTGTAGGCGTCGTCGAAGAAGGAGCGCGGCACCGACAGATACCACACGCGCTCGAGCATGTGCCGGTACTCGTGGAAGCCGTTGTAGTACTTGTTGTAGTTGGAGAGCGAGTGGATCTGGGTCTGGGCGTGGCGGATCTCGTCCAGGGACTGCATCAGGCAGGCCACCCGCGGACCGACGCCCGGGAACTGCCGGCCGGCATGGGCGAAGCCCCGGTGAGCCATGTACTCCAGCGGGCTGATGCCGTTGAGGAAGAGCTTGATCGCGTTGATGTAGCGGGCGTCCGTCACCGACAGATGGCCGTTGTTCTGGGCGTAGGCGTCGATGATGGCGTAGAGCTTGCGCTCCTTCTCGGCCTGGTACTTCCAGTAGGCATCCATGGTCAGGCGGAAGGGGTCTTCCCACTTGTCCCAGTCATGGATCTTGATGCCTTCGTACTTGGCGTAAGGGAAGACCTCGTCCATCGACTGGTAGGTGGTCTCCCAGCCCAGGCCGCGGGTCATGTGCTGGTACTTCTCCTTGAGGCCCAGCTTCTTCTTGCTGACTTTCATGTCCATTGTCGTGTCTCCTTGGCGCGATCAGGTGTTCCAGCTCAGGGTCAGTTCGTCGTCGGTCTCGTCCACGTGACCGGTGAGGGAAATCAGGTTGATGTGCAGTTCCTGCAGGTCGAAGTCGCGGCCGATCAGCTCTTCGATGGTCGAGCGGCGCACCACCAGGGCACCCTCCGCGTCGATCTTCACCATGGCCGGCTGCTCGTTGGCGATGGCGTGGGGGTTGTCGGCGAGGATGGCCTGGATGATCGAGCGGGTGTCGTCGTTGGTCTGCAGGGCGATGAATACCTTGGACATCGGGTTTCCTTCTCAGAGGGTGACGCCGGCCTTGGCCAAGCGGGCGTTGAACTGGCCCACCAGCTCGCTGGTGAGGGCGTCGGCCTGGGCACCGAGGGCGATCTGGGCCACGGGCATCAGGGCCGAGGCGGCGCGGTCGCGCCAGTGGGCGATCCACTTTTCCAGCAGGGCCTTGTTCTCGGGGGATTCGGCGGCGGCGGTCTTGACCGTGGCGTCCACCCACTTGCGGGTTTCGGCATACCAGTCGGTCATGAACTGGGTGAGCATGGCGATGGGGGTGCCGCCCTTCGAGGCCAGCACGTCATCGATGATGGTTTCGTACACCAGCGGGTAGAGCAGCCCATCCAGGGCCACCATCTGGGCCACGAAGAGCTCCAGCGGGTCCTTCAGCACGAAGCTGTCTTCCACGTAGCGGCGCAGCCCCTGCCAGGCCTCGCCTTCCATCCAGCTCGTCTTGGCTTCGTCGAGCACGTCCACGTCATCCCCCAGCAGCAGGCCGACGCGGGTGATGTACTGAGCGATGCCCAGCTGGTCCATGGAATGGAACAGACAGGGCTGGGTCAGGGCCGTGCCGTAGCCGTAGGCGGTGATGAAGGCGCCGTTCATGTTGCCGCCCCAGGCCACGTGGCGCAGGGGCAGCAGCAGCTTGAGCACGGTGTCCCGGAGTTCTTCCGGCAGGGTTTCGGCCAGGCCACGGCCCTCGACGAAGTCGAAGTTGGACTCGGCGGTCTCCTGCTGCTTGGCCCGGGCCAGGGTGTAGGCGCCGTAGTAGAACTGGCGCGGGTCCTTGAAGGCGTACCAGTCGGCCATGCGGATGGCGCTGCGCGAGGCATCAAAGATCTCGTATTCCGGGGCCCAGGTGGGGCGGTAATGGAAGTTGTGGGTCGCCTGGACATCCAGCGTGCCCTCCTGATAGCGCGTCGCCGCCTTGTCCGGGCCGATGCGCCGGGCGATGTGGTCGAAAGTCTGGCGCTGGGGCTTGATGGATACCGTGCGCAGGTCGATGTGCATGTGTGTCTCCTCCTGTGTTGTTGTGGTGTGCAGCGGGCAAGGGGCGCCGGGCGCCCGCCTACCTGAAACGTTGATGGGTGGCCTCGCGGAGGCTCCAGTTGAAGTCGTCCTCGCCTTCTTCCGGGCGCTCGCCTTCCAGCAGGATCACCCGGTTGGTCCGGCAGAATTCCTCGTAGGCGGCCTCGGGCAGCAGCATCTCGACGAACAGCGCCGGGTCGGAGATCGAGAACTCGAACTCCACCAGGCCATCGGGGCGCCGCTCCACCAGCCGCACGTACTTGCGGTTCACATCCACGGGGGGCGGGCTTGTCGGGTCGTTCATCTTTTTCTCGCGGGTCTGAGGAAGTCTTCACCCCCTATACAAGGCCCGTGCCCGTAATCACAAACTGCTGATTTACAAAGGAGAAAACGATATTTTCTCGAGATTTACAGAAACAGAAGATTTTATGAATTCATCAATTGATCAAATGCTGCAATGCAGCTTGATGATCTGGTGAAGCCTGGACGCCAAGCGGCGCAGGGCAGGATGAACTCGCCCCCACCTTGGGCGGAGTAAACTGCGGGATTACCGCCCGCACGAAGACAAGCGCATGAACGAAACCGCCGCCCGTCATGTCACCCTGATCCGCGCCCTGGAAACCACCCCTGCGCCCGACGCCCCGTGGCGCGCCGAAGACGCCGCCTGGGCCAGCCGGGCCGCCGCCGAAGTGGTGGGCGAAGGCGCCGACGCCGACCGCTTCCTGGCGCGCCGCGGGCAGCTCGCCATCGAAAAGCTCGGCGACCGGGACAAGGCCTTCAAGCGTCTGGCCAACGGCCGCAACTGGCGGCCCTGGGTGGGCACGGCGCTGGTGGCCCTGGCCTTCGCCCTGGGCGTGCTGATGGACGCCGTGGGCCCGACCCGCTACGTGAACCTGCTGGCCTTCCCCCTGCTCGGGCTGATCGTCTGGAACCTCCTCGTCTATCTGGGCCTCCTGGTGCATGGGCTCACCGACCCCTTCCGCAGCAAGGCACCCGCCAAGGGCATCCTGCGGCGTGCCGTGGCGCGCCTCGGTGGCGCCCTGCATGAGGGCATCATCGACACCGGGTCGAGCACCCCTGGCACCCGCTTCCGCGCCGAATGGGCCCGGGTGTCGGCCCCCCTCACGGCACGCCGGGTGGGCCGGGTGCTGCACCTGGCCGCCCTGGCCTTCGCCCTGGGCGCCATCGCCGCCCTGTACACCCGCGGGCTGGTGCTGCACTTCCAGGCCGGCTGGGAGAGCACCTTCCTCGATGCCAGCCAGGTGCACCAGGCCCTCAGCCTGCTCCTGGGCCCGGCCTCCGCCCTCACCGGCCTGCCCATCCCCGACGCCGCCCACCTCGACACCCTGCGCCTCCCGGACAACCCCGGCGAGAACGCCGCGCCGTGGATCCACCTCTTCGCCACCACCCTGGTCCTGACGGTGGTGCTGCCCCGGGCCGTGCTGGCCCTGCTCAGCGGTTTTGCCGCCCGGCACCTGGAGCGCCACTTTCCCCTGCCCATCACCGACAGCTACTACCAGGGCCTGCAACGCAGCTACACCGGCCAGGGCGCCCATCTGCACCTGGTGCCTTACAGCTACGAGCTCTCCCCGGCCACCGCCCTGCTGCTCAAGGAGGCCGTCGTCGGCGCCTTCGGGCCCCGCGCCAGCCTGCACCTGAGCCCGCCCATTGCCTTCGGCGAGGAAGACGCCCTGCCCGCCAGCGCCCTGCCCGGCAAAGGCGCAAGCCTCGCCATCGCCCTGTTCAGCCTGGCTGCCACCCCCGAGGACGAGAACCACGGCAGCTTCCTCCGCGCCCTGGCCGGCAGCCTGCCTCCCGGCACGTCCCTGGCCGCCCTGGTTGACGAAGGCAGCTTCATGGCCCGGTTTGCCGGCCAGCCCGAACGCCAGGACGAGCGCCGTCGAGCCTGGACCCGCCTGTTCGAAAAGCACGCCATCGAAGCGGCCTTCGCCGATCTCGACGCCGCCCCCGCCGGCGTGGCCGACAGCCTCACCCGCCTCATCGACCTCTCTGCCCGCAAGGAAGCCTCCCGGTGACCCTTCAGCCCACCACGATCCAGCTCAGCCTCGTCTCCCACACCAACACCGGCAAGACCACCCTGGCCCGCAGCCTGATGGGCCGCGACGTGGGCGAGATCCGCGACGAGGCCCACGTCACCGCCCTGGCCGAGTGCCACCGTCTCATCGACACGCCCGACGGCCACGTGCTCAATCTGTGGGACACCCCGGGCTTCGGCGACAGCGCGCGGCTCATCAAGCGCCTGCGCCAGCAGGGCAACCCGGTGGGCTGGCTGCTCTCCGAGGTGTGGGACCGCTGGCGCGATCGCCCCTTCTGGTCCAGCCAGCAGGCCATCCGCAATGTGCGCGAGCAGGCCGACGTGGTCCTCTATCTGGTCAACGCCTCCGAAAAACCCGGCGAGGCTGGCTACGTGGCCCCCGAAATGGAGATCCTGGCGTGGATCGGCAAGCCCGTGCTGGTCCTCCTCAACCAGCTCGGCGAGCCCCGCCCCGGCGCCGCCGATGCCGCTGACGAGGCCCTGTGGCGTCGCCACCTGGCGCCCTACCCCTTCGTCCGCCAGATCCTGCCCCTGGACGCCTTCGCCCGCTGCTGGGTGCAGGAGTTCGCCCTCTTCGACGCGGTCGCCCCCTGCCTGCCCGAGGCCAGCCAGCCTGCGTTCACGCAGCTCTCGGCGGCCTGGCGCCAGCGCCGCCTCGACACCTTCCACGCCGCCATGGCCAGCCTGGCCGACTTCCTCAACCGGGCCGCCAGCGACAGCGAAGCCCTGCCCGAGGCCGGCCTCGGCAGCACCCTTCGGCGCATGGGCGCCGCCGTCGGCATCGGCTCCGCCGCCTCACCTCAGCAACAGGCCATGGAGAACCTCGCCGGCCGCCTCGAAGCCGAGATCCGCCGCAGCACCGACCAGCTCATCGAGCTCCACGGCCTCGGTGGACGCGCCGCCCAGGAAGTGCAGGAGCGCCTCGCCGGCGACTTCGCGGCCCGGGAGAAGATCGGCGAATCCAGTGCCGCCCTCCTCGGTGGCGTCATGTCCGGAGCCCTCTCCGGCCTCGCCGCCGACCTGGCCGCCGGCGGCCTGAGCCTCGGCGCCGGCGCAGTCATCGGCGCCATCGCCGGTGCCGTGGGCAGCGCCGGCGCCGCCCACGCCGCCAACCGCCTGCGCGGCATCGACGACAACCGCCTGCGCTGGAGCAGCGACAGCCTGGAGCGCCTGTTCACCGCCAGCCTGCTGCGCTACCTCGCCGTCGCCCACTACGGCCGCGGCCGCGGCGAATGGCGCCAGACACCCTTGCCGGAACACTGGCGGGAGCTCGCGGATGCAGCGGTTGCGGAGGTGCGGGACGAACTGGCGAAGGCCTGGCCGGGCGGAAAGGAAGAAGCAGGCCTGGCCGGGAACCGGGAGCCGCTTCAAGCCCTGCTCGCCCGCACCGCTACCGTGGTACTGCAGCGGCTCTATCCGCAGGCAGGCGAAGCCTTGAAGCCTCATTGAGGCAGACTTGTAGGGGCGACTTCAGTCGCCCGCGGACTTCGATCGAAGGCATGCCGGTGATCGGCGCGTGGGTGGGCGACTGAAGTCGCCCCTACAAGTCGCCCCTACGGTCGCGCCTACCATTCGCCCTGCGGGCCCTCCCGCCGCCGTCGGGGCATCCCGGATGCTCTCATCGCCTCACCCGTCCGATGATCCAGCCAGGGACAGGCAAGCCGGACTGCCCGCTCATGCACCGTTCCAATGCAGCATCCCCAGGGCATGCACCGCTCGCGTGCCTCTGCCCGCTTGCCCCTGCGCTGCCCTGAAAAGCCCTTTCTGCGGCCAAGCCTCTGTTTCAAAAAACAATAGTCTGGCCCTCGGCGCTGCTGGCACACCACGTGCTAAACACTCCCTCGAGAGGGGCGTATCGAGATTTTTCGCGTTCGCTTCTTCGAAGGGTGGCTAGGGTTCCGGTCCTCGGTGCAAGGTGATTCACGTTGCGGGGATGTCTGGTCCGAGAGCTGCCGGCCATGAAGTGCCGGTTGAGGATCATCGGCATGACTGGCTCCACGGAGGGATAAAAGCCCGGGAGGTTCGCTTTGAATGAAGCGCCCTCTCGCCCATTTATCCGACTCGCAAGGGAGCCCCGTCATGCACCACCCTGAAAGCCGTCCTGCCCGCCGTCCCCACCTCCTCGGCAATCTCACCCGCGTAGCACAACCCGGCAGCCCCTTTGGCGCCGCCCTCTCCTGCTGCCGCAAGGGCCTGGGTGCCCTCGGGCTCGGCCTGGCACTGATCGGCGCCAGCGCACCAGCCCTGGCCGAAGTGAAGGTCGGCGTCTCCGACTGGCCGGGCTGGGTGGCCTGGTATGTGGCCGAACAGAAGGGCTTCTTCAAGAAGCACAAGGCCGACGTCAAACTGGTGTGGTTCGCCAACTACACGGACTCGATCTCCGCCCTGTCCTCCGGCCAGCTCGACGCCAACGCCCAGACCTGGTCCGACACCATGGGCCCCCTGGCCAAGGGCCTGCCCCTCAAGGCCGTGCTGGTCAATGACAACTCGGCGGGCAACGACGCACTCATGGTCAGCGGCACGATCAAGGGCTTCGCCGACCTAAAGGGCAAGCGCATCGCCCTTGAGGAGTTCAGCATCTCCCACTTCGTGCTGGCCACGGCCCTGGCCAAGAACGGCCTGAGCCAGAAGGACGTGAAGGTGGTGAACCTCTCCGCCGGCGACGCCGCTGCGGCCTTCATGTCCGGCCGTGTGGATGCCGCCGTGGTGTGGAACCCTTGGGTGGCGCAGATCGAGAAGAGCGGCAAGGGCAAAGCCCTGTTCACCTCCAAGGACATGCCGGGCCTGATCCCCGATCTGCTCGTAGCCCAGGACAAGGCCATCAAGAGCAAGCGCAAGGATCTGGTCGGGATGATCCGGGCCTGGTTCGACACCGAGAAGTTCATCCGCGACAACCCGGATGAGGCCGCGAAGATCATGGCCAAGGTGGTGGGCATGAAGCCGGAGGAATACAAGGTCTTCCTGCCCGGCACGCGCTTCTTCGATGCCGCCGCCAACCAGGCCGCCCTCAACCCCGCCGACCCCAAGTCCCTGCAGGCCGTGGCCCCCACCATCGCCGGCTTCCTGCTCGACAAGAAACTGATCGACGGCAAGCCCGACGCCGCCAAGGGCATCGACGTCTCCCTGCTGGCCGAAGCCCTGGGCAAGTGAGGCAGCCATGAGCGCAAGCAAGAGCACAGGTGGCGTGAGCCCCCTGTGGCAGATCCGCGCCGCCATCGACCCACGCCACTACTGGGTGCTGGCCCTGCTGGGGCTGGTCGCGCCCCTGCTCGGCTGGGGCGTGGCGAGCAGCCTGGACGGCGTCGACAAGGTCTTCCTGCCCGGCCCGGCCGACGTGCTGTCACGCATGTGGACCTGGGCCGTGGAGGACGGGCTGGCCGGCGACGTGGCCATCAGCACCTGGCGGGTGGTGGCCGGCTGGGCCCTGTCGGCGGTGATCGCCCTGCCCCTGGGCCTGTTCATCGGCAGCTACCGCTCGGTGCAGGCCCTGCTGGAACCCCTCACCGACTTCATCCGCTACATGCCGGCGGTGGCCTTCATTCCACTGGTCATGCTGTGGGTGGGCATCGAGGAAGGTTCCAAGGTGGCCATCATCTTCATCGGCACCTTCTTCCAGATGGTGCTGATGGTGGCCGAGGACGTGCGCCGGGTGCCCCTGGCGCAGATCGAGGCGGCCCAGACCATGGGCGCCACCCGGGGCGAGATCATCGAGAAGGTCATCGTGCCCTCGGCCAAGCCGGCGCTGCTGGACACCCTGCGCGTGACCATGGGCTGGGCCTGGACCTACCTGGTGGTGGCCGAACTGGTGGCCGCCAACTCGGGGCTGGGCTACGCCGTGCTCAAGGCCCAGCGCTTCCTGCAGACCGACAAGATCTTCGCCGGCATTCTGATGATCGGCCTGATCGGGCTGGTCATCGACCAGGGCTTCCGCCTGGTGCACCGCAAGGCCTTCCCCTACCTGGCCGGGAGACACTGATGAGCGCCCGCATCGAAATCCACGACGCCAACAAGGTGTTCGGCCACGGCCCCCGGGCCATCACCGCCCTCGAAAGCGCCGACCTGGACATCCGCCCCAACGAGTTCGTCACCTTCGTGGGCGCCTCGGGCTGCGGCAAATCCACCCTGCTGCGCATGATCGGCGGGCTGGAGAGCCTCACCAGCGGCAACATCACCGTCAATGGCCAGCCCATCACCGGCCCCGGGGTGGACCGGGCCATGGTGTTCCAGCACTACAGCCTTTACCCCTGGCTCACGGTGCTCGACAACATCCGCTTCTGCCGCCAGCTCAAGGCCCACACCCGCGACCGGACCTCCGCCGACGTGGAGAAGGCCTCGGGCCGCGCCGACGCCCTGATCCGCCTGATGGGCCTCAGCCACGTGGCCCACGCCTACCCCAGCCAGCTGTCGGGGGGCATGCAGCAGCGCGTCGCCATTGCCCGGGCGCTGATGAGCCGGCCGCCCATCCTGCTGATGGATGAGCCCTTCGGCGCCCTGGACGCCCAGACCCGGGAAGTGATGCACGACCTCATCCGCCACGTGCACCGTATCGAGGGCAGCACCATCGTCTTCGTCACCCACGACGTGGAAGAGGCCATCTACCTGGGCCAGCGCATCGTGCTGATGGCCCCCCGCCCCGGCCGCATCGACACCCTCTACGACGTGCCCCTGCCCGCCGAGCGCCACCAGGACATGAAGCTTGAGCCCGCCTTCCTCGCCCTCAAGCGCGAAATCCTGGAACGCATCCGCGAGACCTCCGGCATGAAGACCGACCTCGAGCAGCTTGCCCGGCTCAACGCCGACGCCGCTGCCACCGCACAGGAATGAGCACCATGAACCCCCTCCTCACCCCCACCGAAGACGTGGACGTGGACACCCGCTGGCAGCAGCTGGCGGCCGACCTGCCCGAAGAGCAGATCCTCTTCTCCGACGTGATCCCCGGCGGCTGCCACTGGTCCTGGCGGCTGCCCCGGGGCACCACCCTGCGCCTGGTCACCCAGGGCGGCGGCGCCAACCTGTCGCTGGTGCTCTACAACGCCCGCAATCCGCTGGAGCGCTACAACATGCCCGACTCCCTGAAGGCCCAGCACACTGCCCACTACCGCCGCGGCCATGTGCTGATGAGCGACATGGGTTGCGCCATGGCCTCAGTCACCCACGACAGCCTGGGCTGGCACGACCCCCTGGGCCTGTTGCTGGACGGCCCCCGCCTGCGCGAGAAATACGGCGAGCACCCCTACCAGCAGTACCGCAACGGCATGTACCGGTCGGGCCGCGACGGGCTGCTCATCGAGATCGGCAAGCACGGCCTGAGCCGCCGCGACCTGGTGGCGCCGGTGAACTTCTTCAGCAAGGTCAGCGTGGACGAGGAAGGCCGCTTCCGCTATCAGCCCAACCACGCCCCCGCCGGCAGCCGGGTGGAGCTGCGCCTCGACATGGACGTGATCGTCGCCATGTCCACGGCGCCCCACCCGCTTGATCCACGCCCCGACTACGCCCCGGCCGCCGTGGGCGTCGTCGCCTGGCGCTCGGGCCCGGCGCCCGCGGACGACTTCTGCCGCCACTTCCGCCCGGAGTGCGCCCGTGCCCTGCACAACACCGACCTCCAGTACCTTGCCTGAGGAGACCGCCATGACCGCCACCGCCATCCGCATCCAGGAAAGCGCCCTCGACCCGGCCCAGGCCCTCACCAACGTGGTGCTCCCCGCCGGCGAACCCTGGCTGCACGAAGTGAAGCAGGGCCAGACCCTGCGCATCGTCGACCTGGAAGGCAACCAGGCCGCCGACGTGATCTTCTACAACCGCCACGACACCGCCGAGCACTACAGCGTCACCGACACCCTGCTGCACCAGGGCGGCATCTACCTCACCACCGGCTCGGTGCTGATGAGCAGCGAAGGCCGGCCCATGCTCACCCTCGTCGCCGACACCTGCGGCCGCCACGACACCCTGGGCGGCGCCTGCGCCGCCGAGAGCAACACCGTGCGCTACGCCCTGCACAAGAAGTACATGCACAGCTGCCGCGACAACTACCTGCTGGCCATCCAGCACTCGGACTCGGGCCTCACCACCGCCGACCTGGTACCCAACGTCAATTTCTTCATGAACGTGCCGGTCACCGGCGAGGGCGGCCTCAAGTTCGACGACGGCGTCTCAGGCCCCGGCAAGTACGTGGAGCTACGCGCCGAGATGGACCTGTGGGTGCTGGTCTCCAACTGCCCGCAACTCAACAACCCCTGCAACGCCTACAACCCGACACCGGTGCAGTTCCTCATCTGGGGCTGATCCAACACCGCACGCTTCCGGCACGCGCCGGCCCCCGGGACGACCCGGGCGGACAGGAAAGACCCGGCGGGACGACCCGCCGCCCTTTTCGCGAGACACCACCATGTTCAGCAAAGTCCTCATCGCCAACCGGGGCGCCATCGCCTGCCGGGTGATCCGCACGCTGAAGAAGCTCGGCATCGCCTCCGTCGCCGTCTATTCCGAGGCCGACGCCAACTCCCTGCATGTCAGCCTGGCCGACGAGGCCGTGTGCATCGGCCCGGCCCCCGCCGCCGAGAGCTACCTCAAGGCCGACACCATCCTCGAGGCCGCCCGCGCCACTGGTGCCCAGGGCATCCACCCGGGCTACGGCTTCCTGTCCGAGAACCCCGACTTCTCCGACGCCTGCGAGGCCGCCGGCATCGCGTTCATCGGCCCCACCCGCGCCCAGATGCTGGCCTTCGGCCTCAAGCACACCGCCCGCGAGCTGGCCGAAAAGGCCGGGGTACCCCTGCTGCCCGGCAGCGGCCTGCTCGACGACGTGGCCCACGCCCGCCGCGAGGCCGCCCGCATCGGCTACCCGGTGATGCTCAAGAGCACCGCCGGCGGCGGCGGCATCGGCATGCGCCTGATCGGCAGCGACGCCGAGCTGGACGAGGCCTACGCCTCGGTGGACCGCCTGGCCCGCGCCAACTTCAAGGAGGCCGGCATCTACCTGGAAAAATACGTCACCGCCGCCCGCCACATCGAGGTGCAGGTCTTTGGCGACGGCCACGGCAAGGTGCTGGCCCTGGGCGAGCGCGACTGCTCGGTGCAACGCCGCAACCAGAAGGTCATCGAGGAGACCCCGGCGCCGGGGCTCTCAACCGAACAGCGCGCCAGCCTGGCTGCCACCGCCGTGCGCCTGATGGAATCCATCGCCTACCGCTCCGCCGGCACGGTGGAGTTCGTGATGGACGCCGACAGCGGCGCCTTCTACTTCCTGGAAGTGAATACCCGCCTGCAGGTGGAGCACGGTGTCACCGAAGAGGTCACCGGCACCGACCTGGTGGAGTGGATGGTGCTGCTGGCCTCCGGCGACCTGACCCTGCCGGCCACCGCGCCGCAGCCCCGGGGCGCCTCCATCCAGGTGCGCCTCTACGCCGAAGACCCGGCCAAGAACTTCCAGCCCTCCTCCGGGCTGCTCACCGAGGTGCGCTTTCCCGAGGGCGTGCGGGTCGAGACCGCCGTCACCACCGGCTCCGAGGTGCCGCCCTACTACGACCCCATGGTGGCCAAGCTCATCGTCCACGCCGACACCCGCGAGGCCGCCACCGACAAGCTCATCGCCGCCCTCGACACCACCCGCGTGTACGGCATCGAGACCAACCGCGCCTACCTGCGCCAGATCCTCGACGGCGAGGTGTTCCGCGCCGGCCGCCAGACCACCCGCTACCTCAGCCACTTCGACTACCGCCCCAGCACCTTCGACGTGCTCGAAGCCGGCGTGCAGACCTCGGTACAGGACTGGCCCGGCCGGGTGGGCTACTGGGACGTGGGCGTGCCTCCCTCCGGCCCCATGGACGAGCTCGCCCTGCGCGCCGCCAACCGCCTTGTGGGCAACCCGGAAGGCGCCGCCGGCCTGGAATGCACCATGACCGGCCCGACCCTGCGCTTCAACTGCGACGCGGTCATCGCCCTCACCGGCGCCCCCACCGCCGCAACACTGGACGGCGAACCCCTCGCCTTCTGGCAGGCCCACGCCGTCAAGGCCGGCGCCGTGCTGAAGGTCGGCGCGGTGAAGGACGCCGGCTGCCGCAGCTACCTGGCCGTGGCCGGCGGCATCGACGTGCCCGACTACCTGGGCAGCAAGTCCACCTTCACCCTGGGCCAGTTCGGTGGCCACGCCGGCCGCTGCCTGCGCCTGGGCGACGTGCTGGCGATCCAGCCCACCACCACCCTGCCCGCGCCCGTCGCGCTCCAGCCGCCCAGCTACGCCCACCACTGGGAGGTGGCCGTGCTCTACGGCCCCCACGGCGCCCCGGATTTCTTCACCGATCCGGACATCGCCCGCTTCTTCGCCACCGACTGGGAGATCCACTACAACTCCAGCCGCACCGGCGTGCGCCTGATCGGCCCCCGGCCCCAGTGGGCCCGGACCGACGGCGGCGAGGCCGGCCTGCACCCCTCCAACATCCACGACAACGCCTACGCCATCGGCGCCATCGACTTCACCGGCGACATGCCGGTGATCCTCGGCCCGGACGGCCCCAGCCTGGGCGGCTTCGTCTGCCCGGCGGTGGTGATCCAGGCCGACCTGTGGAAGCTCGGCCAGCTGCGCCCCGGCGACACCCTGCGTTTCGTGCCGGTGAGCGCCGCCACCGCCGCCCGACGGCTGGCCGAGGTGGATGCGGCGCTGGGCCAGGCCCGCACGCCCCTGGCCACCCCGGTCGTCGCCGAACCGGAGATGGTCAGCACCCCAGTGCTGGCGGAGCTGCCCGCCGCCGGCGAACGGCCCCGGGTGGTCTATCGCCAGGCCGGCGACGCCTACCTGCTGGTGGAGTACGGCCCCCTGGTGCTCGACCTGGAGC
Organism: Zoogloea sp.; assembly: GCF_023150065.1. Taxonomy (GTDB): domain Bacteria; phylum Pseudomonadota; class Gammaproteobacteria; order Burkholderiales; family Rhodocyclaceae; genus Zoogloea. The sequence continues at coordinate 408,419 of NZ_JAKLLN010000001.1, read as the reverse complement.
TGCGCTTCCGCGTGCATGCGCTGATGGACCGGCTCAAGGCCCACCCCCAGCCGGGCATCCTCGACCTGACCCCGGGCATCCGCTCCCTGCAGCTGCACTTCGACGCCCGCCGCACCGACCGCAGCGCCCTGCTCGCCGCCCTGATCGCCGCCGAAAGCGCCCTGCCCGCCATCGACGACATGTGCGTGCCCAGCCGCACGGTGTACCTGCCCCTGTCCTGGGACGACCCGGCGACAAAGCTCGCCATCGAGAAATACATGCAGTCGGTGCGGAAGGACGCCCCCTGGTGCCCATCCAACATCGAGTTCATCCGCCGCATCAACGGGCTGGATTCCATCGACGAGGTCTATCGCACCGTCTTCGAGGCCAGCTATCTGGTGCTGGGCCTGGGCGACGTGTACCTGGGCGCCCCGGTCGCCACCCCCATGGACCCGCGCCACCGCCTCGTCACCACCAAATACAACCCGGCCCGCACCTGGACACCCGAGAACGCCGTAGGCATCGGCGGCGCCTACATGTGCGTGTATGGCATGGAAGGCCCCGGCGGCTACCAGTTCGTCGGCCGCACGGTGCAGATGTGGAACCGCTGGAACCACGGCGCCCGGGGCACCGAGCAGTTCGACAAGCCCTGGCTGCTGCGCTTCTTCGACCAGGTGCGCTTCGTGCCGGTGAGCGAGGCCGAGCTGCTGCAGCTGCGCCAGGATTTTGCCGCCGGCCGCGCCCGGGTGCGCATCGAGGAAGGCGAGTTCCGCCTCGCCGACTACCGCCGCTATCTGGCCGACAACGCCGCTCCCATCAGCGCCTTCAAGACCCGCCAGCAGGCCGCCTTCGAAGCCGAGCGGGAGCGCTGGAAAGCCGCCGGCCAGGCCGAGTACATCAGCGAGGCCGACATCGCCGCGGCCGCCGCCGACTCCGAGCTAGACCTGCCGGAGGGCGCCCGCCTGGTGGCCAGCCACATCCCCGGCAACATCTGGAAGGTGCTCGTCGAGCCCGGCCAGATGGTCAAGGCCGGTGACCCGCTGGTGGTGGTGGAGTCCATGAAGATGGAATTCACCGTGACCGCCCCCGCCGACGGCGAGGTGCTGCAGCTCCTGTGCCGCGAGGCCAGCCCCGTTGCCGCCGGTCAGGACCTGCTGGTCCTGCACGCCCCCGAACTCTGAAACGAAAGGGACACCCCATGCTGCCCCCCAGCCTCGACCTCGCCACCCTGGCCGCCGCCTACCGCAACGGCCTCAAGCCTTCCGAGCTGTTCGCCCACCTGCACACCCTGGCCGCCGCCGACACCCACCACGCCTGGATCAGCCTGCTGCCCGAAGCCGGGCTGCTGGCCCGCGCCCGGGCGATGGACGACCAGGACCCGGCCAGCCTGCCGCTCTACGGCGTGCCCTTCGCGGTCAAGGACAACATCGACCTGGCCGGCCTGCCCACCACCGCCGGCTGCCCGGATTACGCCTACACACCGGAGGCCGACGCCACGGTGGTGGCCCGGCTGATCGCCGCCGGCGCCATCCCCCTGGGCAAGACCAACCTGGACCAGTTCGCCACCGGCCTCAACGGCACCCGCAGCCCCTACGGCGCCTGCCGCAACGCCTTCGACCCGGCCTACATCTCGGGGGGCTCCAGCTCGGGCTCGGCGGTGGCCCTGGCCGCGGGTCAGGTGAGCTTCTCCCTGGGCACCGACACCGCCGGCTCCGGCCGGGTACCGGCCGCCTTCAACAACCTGGTGGGGCTCAAGCCCACATGCGGCCTGCTGTCCACCCGCGGCGTGGTGCCGGCCTGCCGCTCCCTGGATGCGGTGTCGATCTTCGCCCTGAGCGCCGCCGACGCCGCCACCGTGTTCGGCGTGGCCCGGGGCTTCGACCCGGACGACGCCTACAGCCGCGACGCCCGGCCCCACGGCCGACGCTTCAACGCCGGACAGCCCTTCCGCTTCGGCGTCCCCCGTGAGGCGCAGCGCGCCTTCTTCGGCGACACCCACAACCCGACCCTCTTCGAGGCCGCCATCGCCCGCCTGAAGAGCCTCGGCGGCACCTGCGTCGAGCTCGACTTCAGCCCCTTCCTGGAAACCGCCAGCCTGCTCTACGGCGGCCCCTGGGTGGCCGAGCGCTACCACGCCATCCGCGACTTCATCGAGCAACGGCCCGGCTCGGTCTTCCCCGTGACCCGGGACATCACCCTGGGCGGCGGCAAGGCCAGCGCCGTGGAAGCCTTCGACGCCTTCTACAAGCTCAAGGCCTATCAGCGCCGCTGCGACGCCGCCTGGAACGAGGTGGACCTGATCCTCACCCCCACCGCCGGCCGCCAGCCCAGCATTGCGGCCATGCAGGGCGACCCGATCCGGCTCAACACCGAGCTGGGTTACTACACCAACTTCATGAACCTGCTGGACTACTCGGCCGTGGCCGTGCCCGCCGCCTTCCGCCCCGACGGCCTGCCCTTCGGCGTCACCCTGCTCGCACCCGCCCACCAGGACGGCCCCCTGCTGGAGCTGGCCGCCCGCTGGCAGCACAGCACCGCCCTGCCCCTCGGTGCCACCGGCCAGCCCCTGCCGGAGGCCGCCACACCCGCCAGCGGCGTGGCCGACGGCATGCTGCGCGTGGCCGTGTGCGGTGCCCACCTGTCGGGCCTGCCCCTCAACTGGCAGCTCACCCAGCGCAAGGCGCGCCTGATCGGCACCGTGCGCTCGGCCCCCGAGTACCGCTTCTATGCATTGGCCGGCGGCCCGCCCCTGCGCCCCGGCATGGTCCGGGTGGCCAAGGGTGGCGCCAGCATCGAGATGGAAGTGTGGGAGCTGCCCGCCAGCGAGTTCGGCAGCTTCGTCGGCGGCATCCCGGCGCCCCTGGGCATCGGCAAGGTGCGCCTGGAGGATGGCAGCCTGGTGAGCGGCTTCATCTGCGAAAGCGCCGGCCTGGAGGGCGCGGCAGACATCACCCACCTGGGCAGCTGGCGCGCGTGGCTGGCCAGCCGGACGGCCTAGCCGTGCCGGGAGGAAGGAGAGCATTTTCCTGCACGGCATTGCGCGGCCCTCAAACTTGCCATCCGCGTATGCCTTAAGCATCCATTAAGCCTCCGACAGGACAATCAGGCCCACGCCCGGAGCATCCCGAGCCTCCCCGCCGGGATGCAACCGGGCGACTTTCCCCAGCCCTTGCCCTACTCCCGGAGCACTCCATGTTCCTCAAACTCAGCCCTGCCCTGGTCGCGGTCGTCTGCGCCCTGGCCCCCCTGTCAGCCGCCCACGCCGCCCCCGCAAACGAACCCATCCAGCCCATCAAGCCCACGCCGGTCGCCAACCCCGCCGCCGTCGAGCTGGGCAAGATGCTGTTCTTCGATCCGCGCCTGTCCAAGTCCGGCTTCATCTCCTGCAACTCCTGCCACAACCTGTCCATGGGCGGCTCCGACAACCTCAAGTCGTCCATCGGCCACGGCTGGCAGAAAGGCCCTATCAACGCCCCGACGGTGCTGAACGCCCGCTTCAACCTGGCCCAGTTCTGGGACGGCCGCGCCGCCGACCTCAAGGCCCAGGCCGGCGGCCCCATCGCCAACCCGGGCGAGATGGCCTACAGCCACGAGCTCGCGGTCTCCACCCTGCGCACCGTGCCCGGTTACCGCGGCGCCTTCCGCAAGGCTTTCGGGAGTGATGAAGTGAACATCGAACGCATCACCCAGGCCATCGCCAGCTTCGAGGAGACCCTGGTGACGCCTGATTCACGCTTCGACAAATGGCTCAAGGGCGACCGCAAGGCCCTCAGCGCCGACGAACTGGCCGGCTACAAGCTGTTCAAGGAAAGCGGCTGCGTGGCCTGTCACAACGGCCCCGCCGTGGGCGGCAACTCCTACCAGAAGATGGGCGTCGTCGAAGCCTACAAGGCCAGCAGCCCGGCGGAAGGGCGCATCGGCGTGACCGGCCAGGACGCCGACCGCTTCAACTTCAAGGTGCCCACCCTGCGCAACGTGGAACTCACCTACCCCTACTTCCACGACGGCGCCGCCGACACCCTGGCCGAAGCCGTGGACACCATGGGTCGGGTCCAGCTGGGCCGCAAGTTCAGCCGCGAGGAGAACGCCCGCATCGTCGCCTTCCTGAAGACGCTGACCGGCCGCCAACCCAGCTTCCCCATGCCCATCCTGCCCCCATCCGCCGACGCCACTCCGCGCCCCCGCCCCTTCGAGTAAGGCGCCACGCCCAAAAAAAACGGCCGTCACATTACCGTGACGGCCGTTGAAAACCAGGAAGCCCGCCGGGAGAGGGAGGTGAAGCAGACGGGCCGCGCCCCTGGTTGAAGGAACTGATCTTCAGCCCGGCGTGCCACCCGCCTGTTCGAGGGCCTTGCACATCTTGCCCACCACGGTCACCGACATCTCACCCCGGGGATAGACCCGACAGGCGAGCACCACGCCGCTGGCCTCCTCTTCCTCGCTGATGCAGGCCCGGCTCATCTTGCGGGCCTCGTAGCTGCCGGCGTCGATGTGCACCTTGCACACACCGCAGCCACCGCCCCGACACCCCACGGGAATCCCCCGCCGGCCCAGCACTTCCATGCCGCGCAGCAGGCTCAGGTCGGACGCGCAGGGGTAATCCTCCCCGCTGTTCTCAATATGAATACGGTACTTCTCGGCCATTGTCTCCTCCTGGTGGGCCGACCGGGCAGGGTCACACTGCGGTGACTTCGGTAAAATGCCCGGCTCGCCATTTTTCTCGAGATTTTGTATTATTATCGCTAATGAACCGATAACGCAAGTTGATACGTGCGTGACAGCCCACCGTGCAGGCCTGCCGCGAATGCTTTCTCCCTGCGTGGTATAAGGCGATGCCTTCCGCTGCCACGGCCTCCGGGCCGGACACCACAACTCCTATCGAGCGGCGAAGGACATCCGGAGGAGAAGACTTGAGCGACATCCGCTACCCGCAGAACAACGACCTGCGCAGCCTCGTGCACTTCTGTGCCGAGAAGGGGCTGATCTGGCTCGGCGAGAGCCGCATGATCCTGATGCATGCGGCGGCCCTCGCCGAACTGCGCAAGGAGCTCATCAACTCGGTGGGCATCGACCAGGCCAGGCGCATCCTGACGCGCATGGGCTACGCCTCCGGTGTGCGGGATGCCGAGCTCGCCAAGAAGATCCGTGTCGGCCAGAGCCTGCAGGACGCCTTCGTGGTCGGCCCCCAGCTGCACATGCTCGAGGGCATGGTCCATGTGTCGCCGGTGAGCCTCGACTTCGACCTGGAGAAAGGCCACTTCGCCGGCGAGTTCATCTGGGAGAACTCCTGCGAGGCCGAGGTGCACGTGCGCGAGTTCGGCCACGCGGAACATCCGGTGTGCTGGATGGAGATCGGCTACGCCTCGGGCTACACCTCGGCCTTCATGCGTCGCTTCATCCTGTTCAAGGAAGTGGAATGTTCGGCCACGGGCAGCAACCGCTGCCGCATCGTCGGCAAGCCGGTCGAAGAATGGCCCGACGCCGCCGAGCACACCCCTTTCTACGAAGCCGACTCCATCGTCGGGCGCATGCTGGAGCTGCGCAGCCAGGTGGACGCCCTGCGCGCCTCCCTCGAACGCAGCCTGCCGCGCCAGAACCTGATCGGCGCATCGTCCGGCTTCCGCCACGCCTACACCCTGATCGAGAAGGCCGCCGCCACCCAGGTGACGGTGCTGCTGCTGGGCGAGACCGGCGTCGGCAAGGAGCGCTTCGCCCGCGCCCTGCACGAGATGAGCGGCCGGGCCAGCGGCCCCTTCGTGGCCATCAATTGCGCCGCCCTGCCCCACGACCTGATCGAGTCCGAGCTCTTCGGTGTCGAAAAAGGCGCCTTCACCGGCGCCCAGGTGTCACGCATGGGCAAGTTCGAGCGGGCCGACGGCGGCACCCTCTTCCTCGACGAGGTGGGCGAGCTCCCCCTCGCCGCCCAGGCCAAGCTGCTGCGCGTGCTGCAGGAGGGCGAAATCGAGCGCCTCGGCGACGAGCGCACCCGCAAGATCAACGTGCGCCTGGTGGCCGCCACCAACGTGGACCTGCAGGCCGCGGTCAAGGCCGGACGCTTCCGCAGCGACCTCTACTACCGCCTCAATGTCTACCCGGTGGTCATCCCGCCCCTGCGCGAGCGCCTGTCCGACATCCCCCTGCTGGTGGAGGCCATGCTGCAGCGCTTCGGCGCCCTGCACGGCAAGCGCGTGCCCGGCCTCACCGACAAGGCCATGCGCGCCCTCAAGGGCCACACCTGGCCCGGCAACATCCGCGAGCTCGAAAACCTCATCGAACGCGGCATGATCCTCTCCCCCCAGAACGAGCCCATCGAGATCGAACACCTGTTTGCCGAACCCCAGGAGTTCGAAGCGGTAAGCCACGGCATCGACGCCACCGGCAACCTGGCTGCCGACCCGGGCACCAGCGACATGGACGTGCTGTGCCGCCAGGTGATGCACACCGGCGTCAGCCTCGACGAACTGGAGCAGGCCCTCATCCAGCATGCTGTCAAGGAAGCCGGCGGCAACCTCTCCGGCGCCGCCCGCCGCCTCGGCATCACCCGCCCGCAGCTGAATTACCGCTTGAAGAAGAAGGAGTGAGGCAGGGGCATGGTCGTCTGAAGGTCGATGCGTTCTCTCCCGCAGGGGTGACTTGTAGGGGCGACTTCAGTCGCCCACCCGCGCGCCGATCACCGACATGCCCCATTTATCCAAGTCCGCGGGCGACTGAAGTCGCCCCCACTGGAAGCCCTCACACTTTAGCGCCGCTTCAGGGGCTTTCCCCGGGTGACTTCACCCGCCATTCCCGATGCAGCACCAGGTAGGCCGCCAGGCCGATGATGGCGCCCCAGAAAGCCGAGCCCAGGCCCAGGAAACTCATGCCTGAAGCCGTGGCCAGGAAGGTGATGATGGATGCCTCCCGGTGGTCGGCCTCGTTGATGGCGCCCATCATGTTGGCGGTGATGGCGCCAATGAGGGCCAGGCCGGCCAGCACTGCCACGAAGGCCGGCGGGAGCACGGTGAAGAGCGACACAATGGTGGCACCGCAGGCACCGCCGATCAGGTAGAACAACCCGTTGGACACCCCCGCCACGTAGCGCCGGGCCGGGTCTTCGTGGGCGTCGCGGCCGGTGCACAGGGCGGCGGTGATGGCGGCGATGACGATGGTGATGCCACCGAAGAAGGCCACCGCCACCGAGGTGATGCCGGTCACGGCGATGATGGGCCGGGCCGGCGTGGTGTAGCCGGAGCTGCGCAGGATGGCCATGCCGGGCAGAAACTGGCCGGTGATGCTGACCAGCACCAGGGGCAAGGCCAGGCTCAGGGTCGAGCTCCAGGTCCACTCGGGGCGGATGAAGACCGGCGTGGCCAGGCCCAGCTGCACCCGGCCCAGATCGGCGCTGCCGAGCGCACTGGCCAGGGCCACGCCGACGAGCAGCAGCAGGATCATGCAGTAGCGCGGGGTGAGGCGCTTCAGGATCACGTAGGCGGCGATCATGCCGAAACCCAGCAACGGCGCGCTGCCCGCGGCGCTGAAGGCCTTCACGCCGAACTGGAACAGGATGCCGGCCATCATGCCGGCGGCAATGCCCTTGGGCATGTGCTTGAGCAGGCGGTCGAAGGAGCCGGAGACGCCGATGATGAAGAGGATCACCGCCGTGGTCAGGTAGGCCCCCACCGCTTCGTTGAGGGACAGGCCGGGAAACAGGGTCACCAGCAGCGCCGTCCCCGGCGCCGACCAGGCGGTGACCACCGGCACCTTGAGGGCCACGCTCAGGAAGATGCCCGACACCGCCGCGCCGATGGAGATCGCCCACACCCAGGACGAGATCATGTCGGGCGCCACCCCGGCCGACTGGGCGGCCTGGAAGAAGATGATCAGCGGCCCGGAATAAGAGATGAGGACGGCGAGAAAGCCCGCCGTGACGGCGGAAACGGACCAGTCCTTGCGTGGAATCATGGGAATCCTTGGGGAAAGTCTGAGGGAGGCAGGTGGGATGCAGGATGCACCGCCCAGTGGGGTCGAATTCATTGGCTATGTTCGCGTTAGGTATGTAAACACGGTCTCTGGCAAACCCACCGGGCTTTGAGCGCCTTAACTACCGATGGAAAAGCACTTTCCTGACGCTACGGAACGGCTTTCCGTTGCATGACGTCACATTGGCCGGGGACTCGCCCCCGGCGGGCGACATCCTTTCTTGTTGCACGACAAGAAAGGACGCAAAGAAGCGTGCCCCGCTGCCGCGCCCCCTTCGGGGGTACCCTCCTTCCGGGCGCGCCGGGCGGGGTCTTCGCAAACTCGCCCTGCGGGCTCAAACATGCGAAGCCCTGTTTCCGCCCGTCACCCCCTCCAGTCGGCACGTCAGAGGGGACCGGAAAGGCAGGTGATCAAGGGCCAGCACCCGACCCCGTTTCCGTAGAGGCTCGGTGTGTCCGAAAAGCCCGTTCCGCCCCGCAGAGCAGCGCAGGGGCAGGCGGGGAAGTCCGGCGCGGCTGTCTGAGCCCGCAGGGCGAGTTCCGCGCCGGCCGCCTGACACGAGCAGCGCAGGGGAGTCATTCGCGTAGCGAATGACCGGGGTGGCCGGGTCGCCTTTCTTGCCTTCTTCTTTGGCGAAGCAAAGAAGAAGGTCGCCCGCCGGGGCGAACACCCGGCCAACGTCACGCAAAACAACGGAACCCCCGCCAATACCGGCCACCCCACCAGGCATGGAGAGCCTTGCCCGATGGGGCAACAACGCTTTCCACACTTAACGCGAACAGCGCCAATTCATTCGACCGCCTCGCGTCGATGACCGGCAAGCCTGGGGCCAGAGTCCGAGGTCGAATGAATTCGACCCCACGCCTGAACGCGACCCCAGGGGGTGCATCAAGCCCGCTTCATCAGCACGACCGGCGCGTTGAAGGCGGCCAAGCGCTCCGCCTGCAGCAGGCGGGCCTTGGCCAGGTTCTTCTCCTTCACATGCCCGTAGCCGCGGATCTCGTCCGGCCAGGCGGCCAGGGCGGCGGCGGCGGCGTGGTTGGCGACGCTGAGCCGGCCGATGATGCTGTCCAGTTCGCCGATGTAATCCTCCACCAGCTGCCGCTCGGTGCGCCGCTCGGCGGTCTTGCCGAACACGTCGAGGGCGCCGCCGCGCAGCTTCTTCAGCCCGGCCAGGCGCTGGAAGGCCTTGAACATCCAGGCGCCGTACTGCTTCTTCTGCAGCTCACCGGTCTGCGGGTCGGTGTCGGCCAGCAGCGGCGGTGCCAGGTTGTACTTGACGCTGTAGCCCTGGGGGAACTGGGCGTCCAGCTCAGCCAGGAAGGCCGGGTCGGTGTGCAGGCGGGCCACCTCGTACTCGTCCTTGTAGGCCATCAGCTTGTAAAGGTAGCGGGCGGCGGCGGCCGACAGGGTCGTGGCGCCGGGCAGCACGGCCTGTTCGGCCGCCACCACGCGCTTGAGCACATCGGCGTAGCGCCGGGCGTAGGCCTCGTCCTGGAAGGCGATCAGCTCGGGCACCCGCACTTCGGCCAGGCGCCTCACTTCAGCCTGGGCGCCAATGGCGTCCACGATGGCCCGGGCAGCCGGGCTGAGCACCGGAGCGTGCTTGAGGCTGATGACGCTGGCGCCCCCGCTCTTCTGGCGGGCCACCTCGGCCTCGACGAAGGCCAGGTCCACCACCGCCATGCGGCCCCAGCGGAAGGCGGCGAGGCTCTGCTCGACACCGACGCCGGAGTTGCGGATGGCGGTTTCGATGGACTCGGCCTTGAGGGGGATGGTGCCGGCCTGGAAGGCCACACCGACCATGAAGTTGTTGGTGGCCATGGCGTCACCGAACAGCCCCTCGGCCAGGGCCTGGCCGTCGAGGAAGACGTTGTCGTCCTTGCGGGTGACCCGGTCGATGCCGGCGGTGAGGCCCTGGGTGGCCGGGAACATCACGTGCCGGTCGGCGATCATCTTGCCGGTGGGGGTGCGGGTGGTGGACACCACGGCGATGGTGCGCGACGGGTGGCACTTGTCCAGGTTCTTCGGGTCGGTGGCGTTGAGGATGTCGAAACCCAGGTAGAGGTCGGCCCGGCCGTCGGAGATCTTGTTGCTGCCATGGAAGGGGGCGTGGGAGATCTTGATGTCGGAGATCACGTTGCCGCCCTTCTGGGCCAGGCCGGTCTGGTCGAGGCCGATGACGTGCTTGCCCTCCAGCCGCGCGGCATTGGCCAGGGTGGCCACGACGGTGACCGAGCCCGTGCCGCCAATCCCCATCACGTGGATGCCCACGCCGATGGTGTCGTCGATCTTGTTGACCGGGGCCGGCAGCTCGCGCTCCAGCGCCGGGATGCGGCCCTTCTTGCGCTTCTTGCCCTCCCCGGCCGGCGCGGCGTTGGGGGTGATGGTCAGGAAGGACGGGCAGAAGCCCTTCACGCAGGAGAAGTCCTTGTTGCAGGAGGACTGGTGGATGCGCGTCTTGCGGCCGAACTCGGTGTCCACCGGCTCGACGCTCATGCAGTTGGATTTCTCGCCGCAGTCGCCGCAGCCCTCGCACACCCGTTCGTTGATCACGGTGAGCTCGGCCGGCTCCTCGGCCTTGCCGCGGCTGCGGGCACGGCGCAGCTCGGCGGCGCACTCCTGGTCGTGGATCAGCACGGTGGTGCCGGGGGTGGCGGCGAGTTCCTTCTGGGCTTCGTCCAGGCGGTCGCGATGCCACACCTCGGTGTGACCGTCGAGACGCACGCCGGAATAGTTGCCCGGCTCGTCGGTGGTGACGATGATGCGCCGCACGCCGTTGGCGAGCAGGTCGGAGACCATGTTGGCCACCGGGTGGGCGCCCTGGATGGCCTGACCGCCGGTCATGGAGGTGTGGGCATTGACCAGCAGCTTGAAGGTGATATTGACGTTGGTGGACGCCGCGTAGCGGATGGCCAGGCTGCCCGAGTGGGCATAGGTGCCGTCGCCCATGTTCTGGAAGATGTGCTCGGTGTCGGTGAAGGGCGCCATGCCGATCCACTGGGCGCCCTCGGCCCCCATGTGGGTGCCCATCACCACGTTGCGGTCCATCCACATGGCCATGGTGTGGCAGCCGATGCCGGCCGACACGATGCTGCCCTCGGGGGCCACGGTGGAGCTGTTGTGGGGGCAGCCGGAGCAGTACCAGGCGGTACGCACGGTGGTGGGCAGCTTGCTGCGGGCGGCGATCTCGTCCAGGCGCCGCACCCAGGCTTCGGCCGATTCGACACGGGTCTTGCGCGACAGGCGCTTGGTCAGCGCGCGGCAGATGATGTCGGACTCGAACTCGCCGTAATGGGGCAGCAGCTCGCGCTCCTCCTCGTCGAACTTGCCGACGATGCGCGGGGCGTTGGCACGGCCGTAGAGCACCTGCTTGGCGAACATCTCGAGGAAGGGGCGCTTTTCCTCGATGACGAAGATCTCCTCCAGGCCTTCGGCAAACTCGCGCACGATGGTCGGCTCCATGGGGAAGAGCATGCCCATCTTGAGGATGCGGATGCCGTAGCGGCGCAGGGCATCGTCGTCCAGGCCCATCTCGAGGAAGGCCTGCTTGAGGTCGTTGTAGGTCTTGCCGGCGGTCATGATGCCGAGCCAGGCGTCGCGGTTCTCGAAGACCACGTTGTTGAGCTTGTTGGCCCGGGCGTAGCGCTTGGCCACCTCCAGGCGCCGGGTGTACAGAGACTGCTCCATCTCCAGGGCGTCGGCGCGCACGTTCATGCCCAGGTTCATGCGCGGGGTGAACAGCTGGCCGTCGAACTCCAGATCCGGGGTGATGAAGTCGAGGCGCTCCGGGGACACCAGCGCGCTGCCCGAGCCGTCGGCCACGTTGGTGACGATCTTCATGCCCATCCACACGCCGGCCATGCGCGACATGTTGTAGCCGTGCAGGCCCAGGTCGAGGATCTCCTGCACGTTGCCCGGGTACAGGGAGGGAATGCCCAGGTGGAAGAGCATGGGCTCGGACTGGCTGCACAGGGACGAGCTCTTGCAGCTCGGGTCGTCACCGGCGATGGCCAGCACGCCGCCGTTCTTGCCAATGCCGGTGTAGTTGGCGTGCTTGAGGGCGTCGCCGGAGCGATCCACCCCCGGGGCCTTGCCGTACCACAGGCCGGTCACACCATCGAGCTTCTGCTTGCCCACCGTGTGCAGCATCTGGGTGCCCCACACGGCGGTGGCGGCCAGGTCTTCGTTGATGCCGTCCACAAAATGGATGTGCTTTTCAACGAGCAGCTTCTGCTGCCGGATCAGGGCGGCGTCGAGCATGCCCACCGGCGAGCCCCGGTAGCCCGACACGAACATGCCGGTCTTGAGCCCCCGGCGCGCATCGGTGCGCACCTGGTCCAGGGTCAGGCGCACGATCGCGTCGATGCCTCCCAGGTGGATCACCCCTGTTTCCTGGGTGAAGGGATTGGTCTTTTCTTCCTTGGCGGCCATGGGATGTCCTCTCTCTGTCTCCGGGCCGCTCCGGGGCGGCCTTCTCCGGTGGATGGTGGGTGGGATGTGGCTCAGGCGAAGCGCATGGAGACGGTGCCCAGATCCTGGAAGCGCACGGCCACGTTGTCGCCGGCCTGGACGGCGATGGCCTCGGTGACGCCGCCGGTCATGATGAAGGTGCCAGCGGGGATCTCCTGGCCGCGGGCGCCCAGGTGGTTGGCGAGCATCACCACGGCTGCCAGGGGGTGGCCCAGCACGGCGGCGCCGGCGGCCATGGCGACGATTTCGCCGTTCTTCTCCATCACCACGCCGAGGGTGCGCAGGTCCAGCTCGTCCAGGTTGCGGGGGCGGCCACCGATGACGAAACGCGAGGCCGAGGTGTTGTCGGCGATCACGCTCTTCAGGTCGAACTTGAAGTCGCGGTAGCGGGAATCGATGATCTCCACGGCCGGCACCACAAAATCGATGGCCGCCATCACCGCACCCAGGTGGCAGCCGGGGCCGGACAGGGGCGCCTTGGTGACCACGCAGATCTCGGCCTCAACCTTGGGGTGAATCAGCCCGGCGGTCTTGATGTCGGCGCCGTCGGGGCTGCTCATGTAGTCGCTGACGAAGCCGAAGACGGGCACTTCCACGCCCATCTGCTTCATCTTGGCGAAGGAGGTGAGGCCGGCCTTGAGGCCGACGGTCTTGTTGCCGCGGGCCTCCTTGCGGCGGCGGATCTCGTCCTGGATGGCGTAGGCGTCATCCCAGTCCATGTCCGGGTGGTCGTCGGTGATCTTGGTGACGTCGTAGGCCTTCAGCTCGGCGGTTTCGAGGTGATCGGCGAGCTTGAGGATGGTGGCGTTGTCGAGGTTCATGGGGAATGTCCTGTAAGAGTTCGGATGGCTCAGATGAAGCGCACGGTGGTGCCGCCAAGGCCGCCCACGGCGCAGCTGAGGGAGTCGCCGGCCTTGACCGGGACGAGGGGCGACTGGGAACCGGAGAGGATCACCTCCCCCGCCTTCAGGCCGATGCCCAGGCGACCCAGGGTGTTGGCCAGCCAGGCCACGGCGTTCACCGGGGAGCCCTGTACGGCGGCGCCGGTGGAGGTGCTGATGAGCTCGCCGTTCTTCTCCAGCACCATGCCGGCCAGGGCCAGATCCAGGTCACGGGGGCTGCGGCGCACGCCGCCGAGGGTCAACACGCCGCAGGAGGCGTTGTCCGCCACGGTGTCCTGGATCTTGATCTTCCAGTCCTGGATGCGCGAATCGACGATCTCGAAACAGGGCAGCACGCACTCGGTGGCGCGCAGCACATCGGCCGCGGTGACGCCCGGGCCTTCCAGGTCGTGCTTGAGGATGAAGGCCACCTCGGCCTCGGCGCGGGGGGCGATCATGCTGTCCACGCGGATCGCCTCGCCTTCGTTGAACACCATGCCGGAGGTCATCTGGCCGAAGTCCGGCTGATTGACCTTGAGCATGTCCATGACCACCTTGCTGGTCACGCCGATCTTCTTGCCGATGATGGTCTCGCCGGCGTCCAGGCGGCGCTGGATCATGCGCAGCTGGATACGGTAGGCGTCGTCCAGGGTGATGCCGGGCTCCCGGTCGGTCAGGGGGGCCACCGGCGTGCGGGTGATCAGGGCGTTGTAGAGTTCGTCGCCGTAAAGATCGATCTGGGTCTTGTCCATGATTCGTGTCTCTCTGCAGTGTTCTGGGTGGGGTGCCGGCCCCGGGGGAGGGATCGGGGCCGGCGGGCGCCCCCGGGAGAGGGGCGCCGGGAGAAAGGGAGGCCTGATCAGTACTTGATCATCACGTTGCGCAGCTCCGTGTAGAACTCCAGGGAATGCACGCCGCCTTCACGGCCGATGCCCGATTGCTTGGAGCCGCCGAAGGGCGTGCGCAGGTCGCGCAGGAACCAGCTGTTGATCCAGCACAGGCCCACTTCGATCTGGGTGGCCAGGCGGCTGGCGCGGCTGATGTCCTGGGTGTAGATGGAGGTGGCCAAGCCGTACTTGGTGTCATTGGCCATGCGCACGGCTTCCTCTTCGGTGTCGAAGGGCTGGATGTGGCAGCACGGCCCGAAGATCTCCTCGCGCACCACCGAGGCGGTTTCGGGCAGGCCGGTCCAGATGGTGGGCTCGACCCAGCAGCCGTCCTTCAGGGCGTCGGGCATGTTCGGCACACCGCCGCCGGTGACGATGGTGGCGCCCTCCTCCCGGGCCTTCTGGTAGTAGGACAGCACCTTCTTCTGGTGCACCTTGCTGACCAGGGGGCCGATCTTGGTATCGGCGTCAAAGGGCAGGCCGGGCTTCATGCCTTCGGCCTTGGCCTTCAGGGCGTTCACGAACTTGTCGAAGATCGGGCGCTCCACATACACGCGTTCGGTGCCCAGGCAGACCTGGCCGCAGTTCTCGAAGACCGAGCGGGTGACGGTGTTCACCGCGTTCTCGAAGTCGCAGTCGGCAAACACGACGGCCGCGTTCTTGCCGCCCAGCTCCAGGGACACCGGGCGGATGCCGTCGGCGCCGGCCTTCATGATGGCGGTGCCGGTCTTGGTCTCGCCGGTGAAGGTGATGCCATTCACGTCCGGGTGGGCGGTGAGCAGCGCGCCGGCAGAGTCCACACCGTAACCGTTGACCACGTTGTACACGCCGGGCGGCACGCCCACCTTGTTCATCACCTCACCCAGTAGGGTGGCGGTGGCCGGGGTGACTTCAGAGGGCTTGACCACCACGGTGTTGCCGCAGGCCAGGGCCGGGCCGACCTTCCAGGTCATCAGCAGCAGGGGCAGGTTCCACGGGCTGATCACCGCGATCACCCCACGCGGGGTGCGCACGCCGTAGCTGCGGGCAGTCTTGCCGTCGGGGGTGCGCATCTCGAAGGACTCGGTGGAGACGTTCTTGATGGTGTCGGTGAAGATCTTGAAGTTGGCCGCGCCGCGCGGGATGTCGATGTGCGAGGCGAGGTGGGCCGGCTTGCCGGTGTCGGCGATCTCGGCCTGCAGGAAGTCGTCGAAGCGGTGGTTGATCTCGGCGACGATGGCGTCGAGCATGGCACAGCGCTCGACCACCGAGAGCTTGCCCCAGGGGCCATGCAGGGCGGCCTTGGCGGCGGCCACGGCGGCATCCACCTCGGGCTTGCCGGCCTCGTAGACCATGCCGATCAGGGAGTTGTCCACCGGATTGCGGTTCTCGTAGGTCTTGCCGCTGAGGTTGGTGACGTATTCGCCGTTGATGAAGTTCTTGAAGTCTTTCATGTCGTACTCGCTGTGTGGGGTGGCGGCCTGCCGGCCGATCTGCGTGCCCGGGCACGCGTTATCGGCGGCCCGCCAGGACGAACTCTATTTTAACGAGATTAATTTAAAATCTCGATATTTTTATTCATCGAACTTTCCATCAGGTGAACACGCTCAGGAAGGCCTCGTTGAGCTTGCGGTCGTGGTAGAAGATCGCCGGCCCGAGGGTCTCGTCGAACCAGGTGATCACCGGCTTGTCCGGGTAGGCGATGTAGCCGCCGGAGAAGACCTCGTTGCGGTTGCCGGAGGGGTCGAAGAAGTAGATGGTCTCGCCCCGGGTGATGCCGTGGCGCGTCGGCCCCAGGTCGATGGAGGTGCGGGTGCGGGACAGGATGTCGCCGGCGTGGAGCAGCTTCTCCCAGCTGCCCAGCTCGAAGGAGACGTGGTGCAGCTTGCCCTTCACCGGCTGGCGGATGAAGGCCACATCGTGGGCCTTGTTGGAGCAGGTCAGGAAGCTGCCGATCATGAAATCGGGCTTGTCCTTGAGCACTACCTGCTCGGTGATGTGGAAACCCAGCACCTCGGTGAACACCTTCACCGTGCCGTCCAGGTCGTCGCCGTACAGCAGGCAGTGGTCAAAGCGTGAGGGGGAGATACCCACCAGACCGTCGGGCCAGGGGTTGGGGTTCACGTCGGGGCCGTCGGTACCGCAGTTGTTGCCCAGACGCTCCTTGTGGGCGTACAGCTCCATGACGTGGCCGGTCGGCACGGTGAAGCGGAAGCGCTCGCCGGTGCCCGGGTGCTCGCCGGCGGGGATCCAGGCCAGGTCGGCACACAGGCCGCAGGCTTCCAGGTCGGCGGCGAGGCGGCGCAGGGTGGCGTCCGAATCCACCTTCCAGGCCATGTAATCCAGGCCGGCGGAGTCGGCTTCACGCAGCACGATGCTGTGGTGATCGTGCTCGTCCCAGGCCTTGAGGTAGACGCGGCCTTGCGCGTCCCGGGCGGTTTCGATGAGACCCATCACATCCTTGTAGTGCTTGAGGGCCAGTTCCAGTTCGAGGACGCGCAGCGACACGTGGCCGGGGCGCAGGACTCCTGTGAGTGCCATTTGAATCTCTCCTTGTTGGGGTGAAGGTCGGGCTCAGCTCTGGGCCGCAACCTTGGCGGGCGTGGCCTTGGCCGGCGCGATGGCCGAGGCGGAGCGCTTGTGGTCGATGAGGGAGATGGCCACGGTGGCGATGACTGCCGGGATGGCGATGGCCATGAAGTTCTGTTCCAGCGGGAGCGCCATGCCCACCAGGGTGCCGATCACGATGGGAGCCAGGATGGCGCCGCTGCGCCCTACCCCGGACGCCCAGCCGATGCCGGTGGAGCGCACCGCCATCGGGTAGAACTGGCCCACGTAGGCGTAGGTGAGGATCTGGGTGCCAATGGTGGTGGCGCCGGCCAGGCCCACCAGCAGGAACAGCAGCTCGGTGGGCACCTTGAAGCCCAGCAGGGTGATGGACACCGCCGCGGTGGCGTAGAAGCCGATCAGCACGTGCTTGATGTGGAAGCGGTCGGCCAGCCAGCCGCCGCCAATGGCGCCGATCATGGCCCCGAAGTTGAGCACCAGCACGAAGGTCAGGGCCGAACCCAGGCTGTAGCCCGCCGCCGCCATGAGCTTGGTGAGCCAGGAGCTGAGGGCGTACACCATGAACAGGCACATGAAGAAGGCCACCCAGAACATCGCCGTGGAGAAGCCGCGCCCGTCCTGGAACAGCTTGCCGATGGGGGCGTTGGTCTTGTGGCCGTGCAGGTCGAAGTGGTCGTCGGCGGCGGGCGTGTAGGACGGGTCGATGCGCTGGAGGATGGCCTGAAGCTCGTCGATGCGGCCACACTTGACGAGGTAGGACATGGATTCCGGGAGCACCTTGAGGATCACCGGGATCAGCACCACCGGCGTGGCCGCGGCCAGGAACACCGACTGCCAGCCATGCACCTCGATCAGGCCCTTGCCCAGCACCGCCGCCAGCATGCCGCCCACCGAGTAGCCGCTGAACATCAGGGTGGTCAGGGTGGAGCGCATCCGCCGCGGCGAGTACTCGGTCATGTGGGCGACCACCGCCGGCATCACGCCGCCGATGCCCAGGCCGGCCAGGAAGCGGGTGATGCTGAAGGCGACCGGGTCGGAGGTCATGCCCGCCGCCGCAGTGAACACGCTGAACAGGGTGATGCACACCACGATGGTCCACTTGCGCCCGATGCGGTCGGCCAGGGTGCCCAGAAAGATGGCGCCGAACATCATGCCGAACAGGGCCGAGCTGACCATGAAGCCGGCGTTGGTGGCCGAAACCCCCATCTCCTTCATGATGGACGGCAGGGCGATGCCCGCCACGGCCAGGTCATAGCCGTCGAAGATGATGATCAGGGCACACCAGAACAGCACACCGAAATGGAAGCGGCTGTAGGGGGCGTGGTCCACCACGTCGTGAATGTCGATGGTCTTCATGTTTGTCTCCGTTGTCGTTATCGCGGGGTGTCTTGTCAGCCGAGATCGCCGCCGCCCACGGGCAGCACGCTGCCGGTGATGTAGGAGGATTCGTCCGAGGCGAAGAAGAGGATCGGGGCCACCTGCTCGTCGATGGTCCCGTAGCGGTGCATCAGGCTCGAGTCGAGGGTCTGGTCGATGACGCCCTGGTACCAGGCCTGCTCCTGCTCGGTGGGCGGCACGGCGTTGCGGGGAATGCGCCGGGGCGGTGCCTCGGTGCCGCCGGGGGCCGTGGCGTTGATGCGGATGCCGTTGCCGGTGTGCTCCATGGCGATGGACGCGGTGAGCGCGTTGATGCCGCCCTTGGCGGCCGAGTACGGCACCCGGTGCACCCCGCGGGTGGCGATGGAGGAGACGTTCACGATCACGCCCTTGCGCTGCGCCAGCATGGCGGGCAGCACGGCGCGGCAGCACCACAGGGTGGGAAACAGCGAACGCCGGATCTCGGCCTTGATCTGGGCTTCCTCGTAGTGCTCGAAGGGCTTGGCCCAGATGGTGCCGCCCACGTTGTTGATCAGCACGTCGATGCGGCCGAAGCGGGCCAGGGCCTCGGCGGCCACGGCCTGGGCGCCGGCGAAGGTCTCCAGGTCGGCCTGGATGGCGTGGGCCGTGCCACCGGCCGCCACGATGCCGGCCACCACTTCATCCACCAGCGGCGAGCGATCCACCGCCAGCACCCGGCCACCCTCGGCGGCCACCTGCAGGGCCACGCCCCGGCCGATGCCCTGGGCGGCACCGGTGACGATGACGGCCTTGCCGTCGAAACGATCGGGGCGGCTCATGCTGCGGCTCCTTCACTGGCGGCGGAGAACTTCTCGAAGTAGAAATGGGCCGGGGCCACACCCACGCCGGCCATCCAGCGGCGCACCCCTTCCACCATGGG
Source organism: Zoogloea sp. (assembly GCF_023150065.1). Classification (GTDB taxonomy): domain Bacteria; phylum Pseudomonadota; class Gammaproteobacteria; order Burkholderiales; family Rhodocyclaceae; genus Zoogloea. The sequence goes on along the minus strand of NZ_JAKLLN010000001.1, from coordinate 389,415 downwards.
CGGAGGGCCGCACACATAGACGTCGGCGTTGCCCGCGTGCAGGTCGGCGGCGCTGAGGTGATCGGTGACGTAGCCCAGGCGGGGGTGGCCGCTGGCCGGGTCTACCACGCAGGTGAAGTAGTCGAAATCGGGCAGCGCGGCCTTGAGGGCGTCCAGGGTGGCCAGTTCGACAAGGTCATCGTTGCCATTGACGCCGTAGGCCAGGCGGATCGGCTGGGCCACCGGCTGGGTCTGCAGCCAGCGCAGCATGGACAGGAAGGGCGCCAGGCCGGTGCCGCCGGCCAGCATCAGCACCGGGCGCTCAACGGGACGCAGGTAGAAGCTGCCGTAGGGGCCGGTGAATTGCATGCTGTCGCCGGCCTGGGCGGTGTGGCGCATGAAGCGGCTCATCAGCCCGTCCGGCACGTCGCGGATCAGGAAGGACAGCTCGGTCTGGCCCGGGGCGGAGCTGAAGGAGTAGGCGCGGTGCTCGCCGGTGCCGGGGATGCCCAGGTTGACGTACTGGCCCGGCAGGAAAGACACCGGCTTGTCGGCCCTGAGGGTGAAGGAGACAGTGGTGGACGAGGTCCGGTCGATCACCGTCAGCGGCCCGGCGTGGCTGGCCACGGCGGTCTTGCAGGCGGCGGACGAGGCCGGCACGCGGATGACGCAGTCGGACTGGGGGCGGGTCTGGCAGGTCAGGAGGTAGCCCTGGCTGGCCTCCTCCTCGGTAAGGGCGTCGTCGATATAGACGCCCTGGGTGTAGCTGCCGCTCTCGCAGTGGCATTTGCAGGTGCCACAGGCGCCGTCGCGGCAGTCCAGCGGAATGTTGATCTTGGCCCGAAAGGCAGCCTCGGACACGAGCTCGTCGGCTTCGCAGGGAATGATGCGGGTCACCCCGTCTTCAAACTGCAGCGCGATGTTGTAGGTCATGGTCTTTCCCCTCTGTTGTTTTTTCGGTCTGCGAGGGCCCGCCCGCCTGGGCGGGCCCTGCTCATCAGATGTGGTAGATGTCCAGCACGTGATGGATGTGGTCGTTCTTCAGGACCACGTACTTGCGCGTGATCAGCGGCTGGGGCCCGCGCACGTCGAGGGTGTATTCGGAGGTGCCGAAGTAGGTGTCCACCAGGTCGTAGCGGAAGCTGTGGGTGGTCCAGTTGAAGCGCACGCGGATCTCGCCCTCCTCCCGGGACAGCACTTCCACGTTGCTGATGGCGTGGCCGGTGCGGGTGTCGGGGATGGTGGCGCTGGAGCGCTCGGTCTCGATGCGGAAGACCCGGTCCTCCAGGCCCTGCTTGCAGGCGTAGTAGATCAGCGAGACTTCGTTGTTCGGGTCGGTGGTCAGGGTGTCGTCGTCATCCCAGGACGGCATCCAGAACTCCACGTCGTCGGCGTAGAAGGCCAGCCAGTCGTTCCAGCGGCGGTCGTCAAGGGCACGGGCTTCCTGGTACAGGAAGGTTTGAATGGCTTCGTAGGTCAGCATCACAGGGCTCCCTTCTGTTCGGCCTCGGCGGCCTTCTTCATGGCTTCGAGCCAGTACTGGTGCTGGATCACGTACAGGCCTTCGTCTTCGGTCTTGACACCGCTGAGCTCCGGCGCGAGGCCGATCACCCGGGCGTTGTCATCGGCGCCCTGGACCCAGTGGGTGGCACCTCGGGTCATGTCGTTCCACTTGACGGCGCGGGCGTTGAAGCCCTGCTGGCAGGAGCGGAACTCTTCCAGGTCGTCGGGGGTGGCCATGCCGGTGGCGTTGAAGAAGTCCTCGTACTGGCGCAGGCGGCGGGCACGGGCTTCGGGGGCTTCGCCCTTGGGGGCGATGCAGTAGATGGTGGCCTCGGTCTTGTCCACCGAGATGGGGCGCAGCACGCGGATCTGGGAGCTGAACTGGTCCATCAGATACACGTTGGGGTAGAGGCACAGGTTGCGGGACTTGCCCAGCATCCAGTCGGCCTTGGCCTCGCCGAACTTCTCCACCCACTCGTCGCGCTTGGCCCACAGGGGGCGGTCTTCGGGGTTGGCCCAGTTGGTCCACAGCAGCATGTGGCCGTGCTTGAAGGAGTAGAAGCCGCCCCCCTTGCGCGCCCAGCCACCGGCGCTCATGGCCTTGATGGTGTCCACCTTGCCGTCGGCGGTGCGGCGGCCCTGGGTGGCGGCGTAGTTCCAGTGCACCGCGGTCACGTGGTAGCCGTCGGCGCCGTTCTCGGCCTGCAGCTTCCAGTTGGCGTCGAACACATACGAGCCGGAGCCGCGCAGCACCTCGATGCCCTCGGGGGCCTGGTCGACGATCATGTCGATGATCTTGGCGGCTTCGCCCAGGTGCTCCTCCAGGGGCAGCACGTCGGGGTTGAGGCTGCCGAACAGGAAGCCCTTGTAGCTCTCGAAGCGGGCCACCTTGACGAGGTCGTGGCTGCCCTTGCAGTTGAAGCCCTCGGGGTAACCCGCGTCGGGAGTCTGGTCCTTGACCTTGAGGAGCTTGCCGGCGTTGCTGAAGGTCCAGCCATGGAAGGGGCAGGTGAAGCTCGACTTGTTGCCCTTCTTGTGGCGGGCGAGCTGGGCGCCCCGGTGGGTGCAGGTGTTGAGATGGGCGTGGAGCGTGCCGGTCTTGTCCCGGGTGATCATCACCGGCTGGCGGCCCATATGCACGGTGAAGTAGTCGTTCTCCTTCGGGATCTGGCTCTCGTGGGCCAAGTAGATCCAGTTGCCCTCGAAGATGTGCTTCATCTCCAGCTCGAACAGCTCCTCGTCGGTAAACGCCGCCCGGTCCAGGCGGTAGATGTGATTGGCGGGATCCTCTTCAAGCATCGCGTCGAGCTTGGCGAGGGTGCTGAACTGGTCTTGGCGGATCTGGGTCACGCTCATCTCCTCTTTCGATTCAGGTTTGAAGGAATGCGCCCCGAGGGGCACGGTGCTGCGTTTCATCGGGCAAGACCGGTCCCTGCCCGGTGCACGGGCACCTGGCGAGTGGTCTGGCAAGGGGGAATAAAAGGGGCCGGGCGGGGTGTCCGGCCAAGGGCCCGTCAGGACGGGCCGGGGAGGTGATCGGGGTAGCGCATGGTGAGAGTCTCCGTTTTGTTTCTTGCCGCCCTGTGCCTGGCGGTGCCGTTTCTTGTCAGGTGGCGGGTGCCCTTTGTGTTGTGGTGCATCCCGTTGATTTGCCACCCTGCCTGCATCCCTTTCAGCAGAAAGCGTGCCAAGGCTTTTGCGCAGGAGCCGGCCCAAAGGGGAATCCCAGCATCCATGCGGCCTTCGGCATTTTTCTCGAGATTTATATAAAATCTCGCCGCAATGCAGCAAAACAAAGATTTAGTGAATCACTAGATCAAATGATTTAATTCCGGCAATCCGGCACCGGCAACGAGTGCATCAATGCATGCACTCCCGGGAACACACCGAAAAATGATGGGGAGAGACACCATGAAAACAGGCAGCCGCGCCGACCGGACCGGGGCAGACAAGCCGATCACGCCACCGCCAGCGCCCCAGGACGAAACGACCGTGCCCTTCCCGGAGCTGGCCGATCTGATCGGGCGCCTGCACTTCTCCACCACCGACGGGCGGATCTGGCTGGACGATCAGCGCATGCTGCTGATCCATGCCTCGTCCCTCGGCATGCTGCGCAAGGAGATCATCGACAACCTGGGCCTGGATGTGGCGCGCTGCCTGATGACCCGCATGGGCTACCACGCCGGCGTCAACGACGCCCGCCTGGCCCGCAAGATCCGCTCCAGGACGCCGATCCGCGACATGTTCGCGGTGGGCCCGCAGATGCACTGCCTGGAGGGCATCGGCATGTCCCAGGCGGTGCGCATGGAATGCGATGTGGAGAAAGGCACCCACTACGGCGAGTTCCTGTGGTCGAGCCCGGTGGAGGACGAGGAGCACATCCGCCACTTTTCCATCGGCACCGAGCCGGCCTGCTGGATGCAGATCGGCTACGCCTCGGGCTACTCATCGGAGTTCATGGGCCGGCCGATCCTGTACCGGGAAGTCGAATGCCAGTCGATGGGGCACCAGATCTGCCGCATCGTCGGCAAGCCCCTGGATGAGTGGGGCCCCGATGCCCTGCAGGACCAGCGCTTCATGGAAGCCGACATCCTGCGCCCCGATCACTCCCCTGCCCCGCCCCGCCCCAGCTGCGAGCTGATCCTGCCACGGGGCGAGAACCCGCAGCCCGACATGCCGGTGGGGGTGTCGCCGAGCTTCAACACCGTGATGCACCTGGTCCGCAAGGTTGCCCCCACCCGGGCCACGGTGCTCTTCCTGGGGGAAAGCGGTGTCGGCAAGGAGGTGTTCTCGCGTACCCTGCACCGCCTCAGCAACCGGGCCGACAAGCCCTTCGTGGCCGTCAACTGCGCGGCCATCCCCGAGCAGCTCATCGAGTCGGAGCTGTTCGGGGTCGAGCGCGGCGCCTTCACCGGCGCCCTGCAGAGCCGCCTGGGCCGCTTCGAGCGGGCCAACGGCGGCACCCTCTTTCTCGACGAGATCGGCACCCTCACCGCCAGCGCCCAGGGCAAGCTACTGCGCGCCCTGCAGGAGGGCGAGATCGAGCGCCTGGGCGACGCCCAGACCCGCAAGGTGGATGTGCGGGTAATCGCCGCCACCAACGTGGACCTGCGCGACGAGGTGAAGGCCGGGCGCTTCCGCGAGGATCTGTTCTTCCGCCTCAACGTGTTTCCGGTGCGCATCATTCCCCTGCGCGAACGCCGTGAGGACATCCCGCTGCTGATGAACCACTTCCTCAACAAGTTCAACACCCGCCACGAGCGCAGCCAGACCGGTTTCACCCAGCGGGCGGTGGACGCGATGCTGTCCTACGACTGGCCGGGCAACATCCGGGAGATGGAGAACGTCATCGAGCGGGGCGTGATCCTGGCCCCGCCGGAGGGGGCCATCGACGCCCCGCACCTGTTCACCAGCGGCGAACGCTTCACCGAGCAGCGCTTCGCCATCAACCGGGACGGCCGGCTGGTGGCCGTCGACCCGTCCACCTTCATTGCCGACCTCACCCACGACCGGGAGGCCGAGCGGGTCAGCCGCGGCGTCCAGCAGCTGCTCCTCGACGAGGCGGACGAGTGCGAGCAGGTGTCCCTGGACGAGATCGAGACCCTGCTCCTCAAGCGGGCCATCGGGCGGGCCCAGGGCAACGTGGCCGCCGCCGCCCGCCTCCTGGGCATCACCCGCCCGCAGATGCTGTATCGCCTGAAGAGCCGGGGCATCCTCAGCGACGCGGAGTGATGGCGGGCGGGCGCCCGCCCGCCATGACGATCCACTGGGTTTTCGGTATCGTTCGGGGACCCCGCACGCGCCGCCACAGGAGAGGACCCATGACCCAGAAAACCCCGCACTTCGTGCGTCCCCAGGGCCGCAACACCGGCAAGATCGTCAGCGCCGCCGACGCCGTGCGGCTGATCCGCGCCGGCGACACGGTGGCCACCACCGGCTTTGTCGGCATCGGCTTTCCCGAGAACATCGCCATCGCCCTGGAACAGCATTTCCTCGATACCCGCGAGCAGGACCCGAAGGGGCGCGGCCAGCCCGCCGGCCTGACCCTGGTGTACGGCGCCGGCCAGGGCGACGGCAAGGACAAGGGCCTCAACCACCTGGGCCACGAGGGGCTGGTGAAGCGGGTGATCGGCGGCCACTGGGGCCTGGTGCCGCGCCTGCAGGAGCTGGCGGTGTCGAACCGCATCGAGGGCTACAACCTGCCCCAGGGCGTCATCACCCATCTGTATCGCGACATCGCCGCCGGCAAGCCCGGCACCCTCACCCGGGTCGGGCTGGGCACCTTCGTCGATCCGCGCTTTGGCGGCGGCAAGGTCAACGCCTGTACCACCGAGGATCTGGTGCGGGTCATGGAGATCGACGGCGAGGAGTATCTCTTCTACAAGGCCTTTCCCATCAGCGTCGGCATCATCCGCGGCACCACCGCCGACCCGGACGGCAACATCACCATGGAGAAGGAAGCCCTGACCCTCGAAGGCCAGGCCATCGCCATGGCGGCGCGAAACAGCGGCGGCATCGTCATCGCCCAGGTGGAGCGCATCGCCGAGGCCGGCTCCCTCAGCCCCCGGCAGGTGAAGATCCCCGGCATCCTGGTGGACTGCATCGTGGTGGCCGAGAAGCCCGAGTGGCACATGCAGACCTTTCTGGAGCAGTACAACCCGGCCTTCTCCGGCGAGATCCGGGTACCCGTCACCTCCCTCGAACCCATGGAGATGAGCGAGCGCAAGATCATCGCCCGCCGCGCCGCCATGGAGCTGACCCCCAACGCAGTGGTTAACCTGGGCATCGGCATGCCCGAAGGCGTCGCCGCGGTGGCCGCCGAGGAGCGGATCATCGACCTGATGACCCTCACCGCCGAACCCGGCGTGATCGGCGGCATCCCCCAGGGCGGCCTCAACTTCGGCGCGGCCATCAACACCGCGGCCATCGTCGATCAGCCCAGCCAGTTCGACTTCTACGACGGCGGCGGCCTGGACATCGCCTTCCTGGGCCTGGCCCAGGCCGACATGCAGGGCAACCTCAACGTCTCCAAGTTCGGGCCCAAGCTCACCGGCGCCGGCGGCTTCATCAACATCAGCCAGAACGCCAAGAAGGTGGTCTTCGTCGGCACCTTCACGGCCGGCGGGCTGGAGGTTGGCCTCGACAGCGGGCAGCTGAAGATCCTGGTGGAAGGCAAGGCCGTGAAGTTCGTCCAGGAGGTGGAGCACCGCACCTTCAGCGGTCCCGAGGCCCTGCGTCGCAAACAGCCGGTGCTCTACATCACCGAACGCTGCGTGTTCGAACTGACCCCTGACGGCGTTGAACTCACCGAGGTGGCGCCCGGGGTGGACATCGAACGCGACATCCTCGCCCACATGCGCTTCAAGCCCGTCATCCGCGGCACGCCGCGCACCATGGACCCGCGCATCTTCCGCGACGAAGCCATGGACCTGCGCAGCACGATCGTGGCGGCCCCGCTCGCCTCGCGCTTCCATTTTGACGCGGCGCAAAACATCTTTTTCATCGACTTCGAGAACCTTCGCCTGCGCAAGGCCGCCGAGATCGAGGAGATCCGCAGCCACATCGAGGACATCCTCGCCCCCCTCGGCCGCAAGGTGCCGGCGGTAGTCAACTACCATGGCTTCGACATCCAGGACGACCTGCTCGAGCCTTACACCAGCATGATCCAGGGCCTGATGGAACGCCGTTACAGCCAGGTCACCCGCTACGCCACCAACACCTTCCTGCGGGCCAGGCTGGGTAACGCGCTGTCAGCCCGCCACCTGGCGCCGGAGATCTTCGACTCGGCCGAAGAGGCCCGCGCCGGTCTCTCCAGGCCTCAATAAGGGGCTGCAGCGCAACACCTGTTGTTGCGCTGCAACATAATTCAACAAAAGCATCATTTTTTTATGCAACGCCCCTTCTCGGTGCATGAGCGTGTGATATCGTTTTTGGCAAGAGGCTGCGGGAGACAACAGATCTGCGTCTCTAACTGTTCAACAACAATGTGTGGAGAAAACTATGGCGACCAAGCAAGAACAGCAATTCAACGAGATCCAGAAAAAGAACCTCGAGGCCGCCATGCGCCTCGCCCAGCTGTCGATCGAAAACTCCCAGCGCATCATGGAGCTGCAGGTCGGCACCGCCAAGTCCCTGTTTGAAGAAGGCGTGGCCAACGCCAAGGCCCTCTCCACCGTCAAGGATCCGGCCGAAGCCCTGAACCTGCGTACATCCTACGCCCAGGCCACCACCGAAAAGATGCTCTCCTGTGCCCGCGAGATCGCCGAGATCACCTCCAAGACCCAGGCCGAAGTCGGCAAGATGGTCAGCGAGCAGCTCACCGGCGGCGGCCAGGACATGTTCGAGTCCCTGCAGAAGATGTTCAAGGGCATGCCGATCGGCGACAACAACGCCCTGGGTTCCATCCAGAGCGCCATGGACACCGCCCGTGCCGCTTACGAGCAGATGACCAAGGCCTCCACCGAAGCCTTCCAGGCCTTCACCAAGATCACCCCGAAGAAGTAATCGGCGCGATCCTGCAGTAGCCAACGGCGCCTTCGGGCGCCGTTTGTTTTTGGTGGGGCCGCAATCCGCACCGACAGAACACCGAAACAATGAAAAAGGACACCCGCCCGGCAACAGGCAGGTGTCCTCCAGTACATCGAAATCCGATCCGCTTCGCCCGCCCCGGAGAACCTTTCGGCCTCTGGGGCGGCGCGGCCATCAGCCGAAACGGCCGGTGATGTAGTCCTCGGTTTCCTTCTTCTTCGGACGCAGGAAGAGCTCGTCGGTCACGCCGTACTCGATCAGCTCGCCCAGGTACATGTAGGCGGTGTAGTCGGAGATCCGGGCCGCCTGCTGCATGTTGTGGGTCACGATGACGATGGTGAAGTCGTTCTTCAGCTCGATCACCAGCTCTTCGATGCGCGAGGTGGAGATCGGGTCGAGGGCCGAGGTCGGCTCGTCGAGCAGCAGCACCTCGGGCTTGACCGCGATGCCGCGAGCGATGCACAGACGCTGCTGCTGACCACCGGACAGGCTCATGCCGCTCTGGTGCAGCTTGTCCTTCACCTCGGGCCACAGGGCGGCCTTCACCAGCGCCCACTGGACCCGCTCCTCCAGCTCGGCGCGGCTGAGCTTTTCGTGCAGGGAGACACCGAAGGCGATGTTGTCGAAGATCGACATGGGGAAAGGCGTCGGCTTCTGGAACACCATGCCCACCCGCGCCCGCAGGGTGGTGACGTCCACCTTGGGGCTCAGCAGGTTCTCGTCGTTGAGCAGGATCTCGCCCTCGGCCCGCTGGTTGGGGTAAAGGTCGTACATCCGGTTGATGGTGCGAAGCAGCGTGGATTTGCCACAGCCGGAAGGTCCGATGAAGGCCGTGACCTTGTTCTTCTCCATCTCGAAGTTGATGTTCTTCAGCGCCAGGAACTCGCCGTAGTAGAAGTTGAAGTTCCGGAAAGCAATCTGTGCCGGACCCGTGATGACGCTCTGCTTGGATTGATTGGCTGCTTGCATGGGAAGACTCTTTTAATGGAGTTTTTCGGCGCGGAACATCACGCGGGCAATAATGTTGAGACCAAGGACACCCAGGGTGATCAGCAGCACGCCGGCCCAGGCCAGACGCTGCCAGTCTTCGAAGGGGCTCATGGCGAACTTGAAGATCGTCACCGGCAGGTTCGCCATCGGCTCGTTCAGATCGACGCTCCAGAACTGGTTCGACAGGGCGGTGAAGAGCAGCGGCGCGGTCTCGCCGGCAATACGCGCCACGGCCAGCAGCACCCCGGTCACCACCCCGCTGCGCGCGGCGCGCAGGGTCACCTTGCGGATCACCACATGCTTGGGCGCCCCCAGGGCGAAAGCCGCTTCCCGCAGGGAGCCCGGCACCAGCATCAGCATGTTCTCGGTGGTGCGGACCACGATGGGCAGAACCAGCAGGGCCAGGGCCACGGCGCCCGACCAGGCGGAAAACTTGCCGGTGGTGGCGACGATCACCGCATAGACGAAGAGGCCGATGACGATGGACGGGGCCGACAGCAGCAGGTCATTGACGAAGCGGGTCACCCGGCCAAGCAGGGTGAAACGACCGTATTCCGCCAGGTAGATGCCAGCCATGATGCCGATGGGCGTACCGACCAGGGTGCCGAGCCCGACCAGGATCAGGCTGCCGACGATGGCGTTGGCCAGACCGCCGGTTTCGGCCCCGGGCGGCGGGGTCATTTCGGTGAAGAGGGACAGGGACAGGCCATCGATCCCCAGCTGGATCACGGTGACCAGGATCCAGGCCAGCCAGAACAGGCCGAAGGCCATCGCCGCCATGGACATGCCAAGGGCGATCTGGTTGGTCAATTTGCGACGGGCGAGAAGTTCCATGGATCAGCGTCCTTCGTTGGCGGACAGGCGGAGCAGCAGGAGCTTGGAGAGCACCAGCACGATCAGCGTGATGACGAACAGGATCAGGCCCAGTTCCATCAGCGAGGCGGTGTGCAGGCCACGCTCGGCCTCCGCAAACTCGTTGGCCAGGGCCGAGGTGATGCTGTTGCCCGGCGCGAACAGCGACGCCGTGGACAGGAAGTTGGTGTTGCCGATGACGAAGGTGACCGCCATGGTCTCCCCCAGGGCGCGGCCGAGGCCGAGCATGATGCCGCCCACCACACCGTTCTTGGTGTAGGGCAGCACAACACGCCACATCACTTCCCAGGTGGTACAGCCGAGGCCGTAAGCCGATTCCTTGAGCATCGCCGGGGTGACTTCAAACACGTCACGCATCACCGAAGCGATGTAGGGGATGATCATGACCGCCAGGATGACGCCTGCACACAACAGGCCGATGCCCAGGGACGGACCGGAGAAGAGCTGGCCGATGAAGGGCAGCTGACCCAGCGTGGCCCTGAGGAGCGGCTGGATGTATTCGGCGAAGATCGGGGCGAAGATCAGCAGGCCCCACATGCCGAAGACGATGGACGGAACGGCCGCCAGCAGCTCGACGGCCGTGCCCAGGGGACGGCGCAACCACAGGGGCGAGAGTTCGGTCAGGAAAAGGGCGATGCCGAAACTGACCGGCACGGCGATGACCAGGGCGATGATGGAGGTCACCAGGGTGCCGTAGATGGGGATCAGGGCCCCGAACTGCTCGGCGGGCGGATTCCACTCCGTGGAAAACAGGAAGGCCGGCCCGAAAGCCTTCAGGCTCGGCATCGATTCGATCGTCAGCGCCACGATGATCCCGGCCAGCAGGATCAGGGCCAGCAGCGCGAACAACATGGACAGGCCACCGAAGATCCTCGAACCCATCTGATTCACCGGCTTGCGTACCGGCGGGGCGGTATCGAGGGGCCGGCTATTCATGTCTATGACCTCAGTGTTCATGAAATGTGATCCGTAGATTATGGAGACAAGGCCGGAGAGTCTCCTCTGCCGGCCTTCTCGTTATATCAGACTGCGAAAGCCGTTCTTACTTGGCGGAGAAGACAGCCTTGCCGGACGCATCCTTGAGGGTGCCCCAGGAAGCACGGATCAGCTTGACGGTGGCTTCGGGCAGGGGCACGTAGTCGAGATCGGTGGCCAGCTTGCCGCCGTTCTTGTAGGCCCAGTCGAAGAACTGCAGGGCCTCGGCGCCCTGGACGGGCTTGTCCTGGGTCTTGTGCATCAGTACGAAGGTGGCGCCGGTGATGGGCCAGCTGTCCTTGCCCGGCTTGTCGGTCAGGATTTCATAGAAGGCGTTCTTGCTCCAGTCGGCACCGGCAGCAGCGGCCTTGAAGTTCTCGTCGTCCGGCAGCACGAAGTTGCCGTCCTTGTTCTTCAGGGCGGCGAAGGTCAGCTTGTTCTGCTTGGCGTAGGCGTATTCCACGTAGCCGATGGCGCCCGGCAGCTTCTGCACGAAGGCGGAAACGCCCTCGTTGCCCTTGCCACCCAGGCCCAGCGGCCACTGCACGGCAGCGCCTTCCTTGACCTTCTCCTTCCACTCGCCGCTCACCTTGGACAGATAGTTGGTGAAGATGAAGGTGGTGCCGGAGCCGTCAGCGCGACGGACCACGCCGATGTCGTTGCCCGGCAGGTTCAGACCGGGGTTCAGGGCAACCAGGGCCGGGTCATTCCACTTGGTGATCTTGCCCAGGTAGATGTTGGCCAGCAGCTCGCCGGTCAGCTTGAGCTGGCCCGGCTTGACGCCCGGAATGTTCACCACCGGCACCACGCCGCCGATCACGGTCGGGAACTGCTGCAGGCCGTCCTTCTCGAGCTGCTCGGGGGACAGGGGCATGTCGGAAGCACCAAAATCAACCGTCTTGGCGGTGATCTGCTTGATGCCACCGCTGGAGCCGATGGACTGGTAATTCACCTTGTTGCCGGTCGCCTTGTGGTAGGCATCAGCCCACTTGGAATAGATCGGGGCAGGGAAGGAGGCACCCGCGCCAGTGATGTCAGCAGCGAAGGCGGAAGTCGCCAGCGCAGCACCGGCAGTGACGAGAAGCGAGCGGGACACGGCTTTCAGCATGAAACTCTCCTGAGGCTTTTTTGGAAATCGGAATCCTGTGGGTCGGGATCGCCATGACCGGACGATCCATACCCCTGATGTCAGCACCGAAGATTAGCGATCCAATGTGACGATACTGTGACAAGTCATCTTACGGTTGCAAGCTCCGCCGCACCGCAGCATCCCCTCCTCGCCCAGTGCCCGCAACGTCTATGCGCCTCCTGCGTGACAACCAGATGACGCTTTGCAAAAAAGCACGCTGCCGCAATCCTGTCATCAAGCCTTCATCTGCATTAAAGACCATAGCCGGCTGATCAGCCCCTCAACCAGGAGAACCTTCATGCCGATGCTTTCCGGCCAGCCCCTTCAAACCTCCCCGATGAACGACGGTGACAACACCAACCCGTCCGACAACACCCACATCCAGGACATCATCGACGTCCGTCTGAGCCGCCGGGGCGTCCTCAAGGGTGGCATCGCCGCCTCCACCACTGCCCTGTTCAGCGGTCTCGGCCTGAGCGCCTGTGGCGGCAGCAGCAACAACCGGAATGACACCCCCAGCCTGAGCTTCGACGCGGTGGCCAAGAACCTCAACGACGTCGTCACCGTACCCGCCGGCTACCAGGTCAGCATCCTCCACGCCCTGGGCGACCCCCTCACCACCACCGACGCCGCCTGGGCCGACAACGGCAGCGAGAGCGCCGATTCGTACAACCGCCGCATCGGTGACGGCCACGACGGCATGCACTATTTCGGCCTGTCGGATGCCGGTGCCTTTGACGCCAACCGCTCCGACCGGGGCATCCTGTGCGTCAACCACGAATATGTGGTCGGCCCCTACGCCCTGCACAGCAACGGCCGCAGCGCCGGCGCCAACCGCTCCGCCACCGAGGTGGAGAAGGAAATCTACGCCCACGGCGTGAGCGTCGCCGAGATCCGCCGTGGCACCTCCGGCACCGCCATGACCATGGTCCGCGGCTCCACCTACAACCGCCGCGTCACCTCCGCCACCCCCATGGCCTTCGCCGGCCCGGCCCGGGGCAACGCCCTGCTGCAGACCAGGTACTCGACGGACGGCACCACCACTCGAGGCACCAACAACAACTGTGGCAACGGCTACACCCCCTGGGGCACCTACCTGACCTGTGAAGAAAACTTCACCAACGTCATCGGCCGCGCCGCCGGCGACAACGCCCTGCGCAGCGCCAAGGAAGTCACCGCCCTCAACCGCTACGGCATGACTCAGGGCCGCAACAGCCCCTACCTGTGGGACACCGCCGGCAGCGACGACCTCTTCGTGCGCTGGAGCGCCTCCGTCACCGGCGCCAGCGCCGCCGAGGACTACCGCAACATCTTCAACACCTTCGGCTGGATCGTCGAGATCGACCCCTTCAACCCCAACTCCACCCCGGTCAAGTACACCGGCCTGGGCCGCTTTGCCCACGAAGGCTGCTGGCCCTGCAAGGCCGTGGCCGGCAAGCCGGTGGTGTTCTACATGGGTGACGACTCCCGCAACGAGTACATCTACAAGTTCGTCTCCAAGGCCCTGTGGGACGCCGCCGACGTGGGCAAGGGCCACACCGCCGGCGCAAGGTACATGAGCGAAGGCACGCTGTACGTGGCCAAGTTCAACAGCGACGGCTCCGGAACCTGGGTCGAGCTGACCCACGGCAAGAACGGCCTCACCGCCGCCAACACCACCTACCCCTTCGCCGATCAGGCCGATGTGCTGGTCAATGCCCGCCTCGCCGGCGACGTGGTCGGTGCCACCAAGATGGACCGTCCCGAGTGGGGCGCGGTGAACCCCATCAACGGCGAGGTCTACATGACCCTCACCAACAACAGCAACCGGGTCTCCCCCACCGCCACCCCCACCGGCAGCCAGCTCAAGCCCGACACCGCCAACCCCCGCTACTACGAGGACATCAAGGGCGGCACCACCTCCCAGAAGGGCAACCCCAACGGCCACATCATCCGCTGGCGCGAAGCCGGTGGTGACCCTGCCGCCACCACCTTCGCCTGGGACATCTACCTCTTCGGCGCGGAAGCAGGTGCCGCCGCCAACGTCAACCTCTCCGGCCTGACCGCGGTGAATGACTTCTCCAGCCCCGACGGCCTGTGGTTCGACCAGAACGGCATGCTGTGGATCCAGACCGACGACGGCGCCTACACCGACGTGACCAACTGCATGATGCTGGCCGCCGTCCCCGGCAAGGTGGGTGACGGCTCCGCGGCCACTGCAGCCGGCGGCACCCCCACCATCAAGGGCGCCAACGCCACCGAGGCCACCGTGCGCCGCTTCCTCGTCGGCCCCAAGCAGTGCGAAATCACCGGCATCGCCATGACCCCCGACCGCAAGACGATGTTCATCAACGTCCAGCACCCGGGTGAAGACGGCAGCCTGAGTTCCCCCACCAGCGCCTGGCCCACCAGCCAGACAGACGCCACCTCCACCAAGCGCCCGCGCTCGGCCACCGTCGTCATCACCCGCACGAACGGCGGCGAAATCGCCGTCTGATCGACAGACGCAGTAGTTCATCCTCAGCCATCCCTTTGGCCCCCCACCTCGCGGTGGGGGGCTTTTTTTTTGCGCCCTACGCCGCCGCGAAGCACCACCCGTGGGGTCGGACTCCTTCGACCTCCGCAACTTGAGCTGCAGGCACGCCGGTGACCGGTAGTCTGCGGTCGAACGAATTCGACCCCACGAAGATGCCAGCCCGGAGGCAACACCCTTTCAGCAGGGTCCGTCGACGCAAAAAAAGCGGGCACCCGAAGGTGCCCGCCGCTTTCAGCCGGGGTTGAACCCGATCAGAAGGTGTGGCGCAGGCCGAAGGACAGGCCCTGAACGGTGCCGCCAGTGGCGTTGGCGCCGCCCGGCAGAGTGCCGGTATTGATGCCGGCAGCGTTGATGCCGAAGTCGTAACGGGCACGGGAGTCGTTGTTGACCATGGCCCAGGTGGCCTTGAGCATGGTGCGCTTGGACAGGCTGTGCTCGACGCCGAGTTCGAACAGCTTGGCGCCGGTGTCATCGGAGCTGGAGCCGTTGGTCTTCAGGTCGCGGGCGACATACACCTGGCCCAGCAGCTTGGAGGCCGGGGTCACGTTGAAGGTGGCGCCGACGCCATAGACGGCCTGGGTGACCTTGTTGCCGCCGAAGTTGTCGGCACGGGCCAGGTCGAACACGGCACGCACGGAGGCCATGCCGAAGTTGTAGCTGCCACCCACGCGCAGGTCGCTGATCTTCAGATCGGCGGCGTTGCCGACGGACACGGCGTTGTAGGTCACCGCGGCCATGGCCGGGCCGTTGGCGTACTTCACACCCACGTCGTAGCCGGTGGTGTTGGCGGCGGTCAGGCCGTGCAGGGACTTGTTCTCGTTGGCCACGTAGGCGACGGTGGCGTTCAGGCCGCCGAAGCTCGGGGAAACGTAGGCGATGGCGTTCTTCCAGCGGTTGTCGAAGATCGACGCGCAGGTGGCGTTACGGGCGCAGGTGCTGCCGCCGCTGTAGTTGCCGCTGGTGTCGGTGGAGCCGATCAGGTTGTTGCCCAGCTTGCCCAGCAGCGCGGTATTGGCGCCGATGCCGGTGGCGCCGGCATTCACGTCCAGGGCGGTGCCCAGGGCGCGAGTCGGGCCGGTCAGGGTGCCCAGCACCACGGTACCGAAGCTGCCGGCCAGGCCGACGTAGCTGTCACGGGTGGCGCCCAGGGAGCCGGCGTTGTCGAAGCCCACGGAGCTCTCGAACTGGAACACGGCGGTCAGGCCATTGCCCAGGTTCTCGGCGCCCTTGAAGCCCAGCAGGGAGGAGTTGGTGGAGACGCGGGTGGTGTTGCCCAGTTCGTTGTTGGCGTCACCGGCGATCTTGACGATGTCGAAGGAGGCATCAGCCACGCCATAGACGGTGACATTGGCCTGGGCGAAAGCGCCCGTGGAAGCCAGGCCGGCAACAGCCAGGGCGATCATTTTCTTTTGCATCTTTGACTCCTAGTGATTGAGGACTGGCGCAACCCCTGGGGAGGGGTGACCAGGTTCACCTTTTTGAACCGCTCACCGAGTGATTGCTCATCCTTGCCAGGGCAAGAACATCGGTGCCGGATCAGGCAGCCCGGAACCTACAGAGAGCAGGTTTCAGCCGCGTTGCACTGTTGTGACAGCGCAACTCCCCGAAACACCGCCAAAACCTCGCCAATCCCCCGTCAACAAAGGGATTCGCCGTAAATGGACAAATCCGGAGCGGCCACTGCAAGTGCGGCCATGTTGTACAGAAACAACAAAATTCTCCTACTCCATGCACCCGGTGTCACACCTCGTCACACCGAACGTGATCCCCGACATCTCCTTCCGGCGCCGGTGTCTTTATGATCTCGGCTTGAACCCAGTAGAGGAGCCTGCCCCATGTCCGCCACCGATCTGCTCGCCCGCAGTCTGTCTAAAATGCGTGCCCTTGTTGCCTCCGGCAACTCCCGCCCGCGGGAAGCCTCCGAGCGGGACATCGAGCGCCTGCGCCAGCAGCTCCAGGAATGTGCCGAGAGCCGCGGCGGCGAGGTGTCCACGCGGCAGCGGGCCGCGCGCCTGGCCGAGGCCTATCTGCGCCTCAACGATGCCGGCCGGCGGCGTTTCCTGCTGATGATTGCCCTTGAGTTCGGGCCCGACCCGGCGCGGGTGGCCAAGGCCCACGAGGCCTACCAGGCGGCTGTGGGCAGCGCCGGCCAGTGGGACGCCGAAGCCCGCCTTCGCGGTGCCATGCGTTCGCGCCGGCTGCGCATCCTGACCCAGTTCAACGCCATCCCCCAGGGGGTCAAGTTCCTGGTGGACCTGCGCGCCGACCTGCTCCGTTACCTTCCCGACGAGCCCCTGCTCAAGCCCCTCGACCGGGAGCTGGAGAACCGCCTGACAGCCTGGTTCGACGTGGGCTTCCTGGAGCTCCAGCGCATCACCTGGCAGTCGCCGGCTGCGCTCCTCGAAAAACTGGTCCAGTACGAGGCAGTGCACGAGATCCGCTCCTGGGACGACCTCAAGAACCGCCTCGACTCCGACCGCCGCTGCTACGCCTTCTTCCACCCGCGCATGCCGCTCGAGCCCTTGATCTTCGTGCAGGTGGCCCTGGTGGACGCCCTCGCCGACGACGTGCAGAAGCTGCTCGACATCAACGCCCCGCTGGCCGACGCCAACCGCGCCACCACGGCCATCTTCTATTCCATCAGCGCCACCCAGGAGGGCTTGCGCGGGGTGTCCTTCGGCAACTTCCTGCTCAAGCGGGTGGTGGAAGACCTGCAGCGGGATTTCCCCAAGCTCAAGACCTTCTCCACCCTGTCGCCGATCCCCGGCCTGATGTCATGGGTGCGGCGCAACCCGGCCGAGGCGGCAGGTGTTTTCAGCGATGCGGACCGCAAGCGGCTGATGGCCGCGGGCCTCGAGGGCGATGTGGAAAGCGTGTGGACGCGCCTGTCCGGCGATGGCAGCTGGGCCGAGGAGAAGAGCCTGGCCCGGGCCCTGCGAGACCCGCTACTGCGCTTGGCCGCCCACTACCTGCTCAACGCCCGGCGCGACGGCAAGCCCGTGGACCCGGTGGCGCGCTTTCACCTGGGCAACGGAGCCCGGGTCGAGCGCCTCAACTGGCTGGCAGACACCTCGACCAAGGGTTTCAGCCAGTCCCTGGGGATCATGGTGAACTACCTCTACGACCCGGACCGGATCGAGAACAACGTGGAAGCCTTCAGCGCCGAAGGCCAGGTGGATTCCGCCGCCGCGGTACGCCGCATGGCCCGCCCCTGAACGGACGGGCCCGCGCCCTCACATGCCGAGGGACTTGAGGAGATCGTCGGTGTCGTCGCTCGCCGCGGGCACCGGCGGAGCCACCTGGGCGTGCCCCTTCCCGGCCTGGTCGAAGAGCTCGTCCGGATCGGGCGCCTCCTGGGCGTCGAAGTCATAGAGCTTGATGAACTCGGTGCGGTCCACCGCCAGCTCCAGATAGAAGATGTTGCCGCCGCCCGTATAGAAGGTCACCCGGCGGGCTTCGGGCTGATCCAGGTGGGTATCCACACTCAGCATCACCTGCTTGTTGAGCACCAGCATCTTGGGCTGGTTCTGGGTGATGTGGGTCTGCAGCTCGTGGCGCACCTTGCCGGTGAAGTCGCCGACGATCTGGTTCATCAGCTCACCCATCACGTTGCCCACCTCGTCCGAGGTGTGGCTGCTCGCCAGATCCTCCTGCGCCATGCCCATGCTGCGCATGTAGCGCTCGTACAGCTCCATCGCCGCCAGGGATGAGAAGTTGATGATCACCAGCCCGGAGAAACCCCCGTCGAACAGCACGAAGCAGCCGATGTCGGGCTTGAGGCAGGTCTTGGTGATGCGCTGGACCATGGCGGAGTAATGGATCTGGCTGCCGGAAGCAGCGGTCAGCACCTTGCTCACCGAGTTGCACAGGCTGATCAGCAGGTCTTCGGTACCGAATACGACGGGGTTTTCTGGTGTGCTCATGGTGCGGTACGGGTCCGTTGAGAAGTCGATTGGCGTATCGATACCGGTTGACGGCCCCGCGCCGGCCGGCTTGAGCGCCGATCGCACACGGGGACACGGGGCACCGTCACCGGGCCGAAACATTCGGCGGCTATCTTCCGCGCCATCCCGACCCCTCCCCCGCTCCGGCCGCGGGGCACGCCCCTGCCATGGCACCCTGTCTTGCCCCCCGCTCCGCCCGCCTCAGGCCCGCCAGCCTCGCCCGCGCCCTGCTCCTTCCGCTGCTGGCCCTCAGCCTGTGTGCCTGCGCGCCACGCCAGCTGGTGCTGAACGAGATGGCCGACAGCCTGGCGGGCCAGGGCCAGTCCGCCGAGGATGACCCGGAGCTGGCCCGGGACGCCGCAGCCTTCTACCTCAAGCTGTCCGAGTCCGTGCTGCGCGAACAGCCCGGGCACCTGCCCCTGGCTGGCGCCGTGGCGGGTGGTTTCACCCAGTACGCCTACGCCTTCGTCGCCTTCGAGGCCGATCGTCTGGAGACCACCGATGCCCGGGCCGCTGCCCGCCTGCGCAGCCGGGCGGCAAACCTCTATCGCCGGGGCCGGGACCATGCCCTTTCTGCCCTCGAAACCAGCCGGCCGGGCCTGCGCCGCCAGCTTGACGGGCAAACCCCGCTCCCGCCCCTGCCCCCGCAGCAACGCCCCCTCGCCTACTGGGCCGCAGCGGCCTGGGGCGGGCTGATCTCCCTCTCCAAGGACGACCCCGACACCGTCGCCGACCTGCCCGCCGCGATACGTCTGGCCCGGCTCGCCTGGGACAGCGACCCCACATACGGCGACGGCGCCCTGGCCAGCCTGATGGGCAGCTTCGAAGCGGCACGCCCGGGCGGCAGCCGTGCGCAAGCCGAAGCCTACTTCGACGAGGCCCTGCGCCTGGGCGCCGGGCACAACGCCGGCGCCTTCGTGGCCAAGGCCGAAGGCCACGCCCAGCCTGCCGGCGACAAGGCCGCCTTCCTGGCGCTGCTTCACCAGGCTCTGGCCGTACGTGACACCCCCGGCAGCCCCCTGACCCTCTCCAACGCCGTGATGCGCCGCCGGGCCGAATGGCTCATCAGCACCGCCGACGACCTCTTCTGATCGCCCCCCATCCTTTCCGGACTTACTCCATGTTCAAACCCGGCCGCCTCGCCGCCCTCACCCTCGGTCTGCTCCTTGCCCTTCCTGCCACGCCCGCCCTCGCCGCGCCGCAGTTGCGCATCGGCACCCTGGCCCCCAAAAACTCCCTCTACCACCGCCAGCTGATGGAGGTGGGCGAAGCCTGGCGTGCCAGCCAGGGCGAAGGCGCGAAGTACGTGATCTACCCGGACGGCAGCCAGGGCGGTGAAACCGACATGGCCCGGCGCATGCGCATCGGCCAGCTGCAGGGTGCCCTGCTGTCGGTGGTGGGCCTGCGCGAGATCGAACCGACCATCGCCGCCCTGCAGGCCATGCCCCTGCTCTTCCGCAGCTGGGAAGAGGTGGACTACGTGCGCGAGAAGATGCGCCCGGCCATGGAGAAGAAGTTCCTGGACAAGGGTTTCGTGGTGCTGGCCTGGGGCGACGCAGGCTGGGTGCGCTTCTTCTCGAAGGAGGCGGCGGTGCGCCCGGATGACTACAAGAAGATGAAATTCTTCGCCTGGGCCGGCGAGAACGAACAGCAGGAGATCATGAAGAGCATGGGCTACACCCCCGTGCCCCTGGAGACCAGCGACATCCTGCCCTCCATCCAGACCGGCATGATCAACGCCGTGCCGGCCACCCCCTATTTCGCCCTGGCCAGCCAGGTGTACAACACCGCCCCGCACATGCTCGACATCAACTGGGCGCCCATCGTCGGCGCCCTGGTGGTGACGAAGAAGAGCTGGGACGAGATGACGCCAGCCGCCCAGAGCACCCTGCGCGAGGCCGGCGCCAAGGCCGGCCTGCAGATGCGCACCCGGGCCCGCCAGGAGGTGGACGAAGCCGTGACCGCCATGAAGAAGCGCGGCCTGCAGGTGCACACGCCGACGGCCGAACAGATGCAGGAATGGAACGCCCTCGCCGACAAGCTCTATCCGCGCATCCGCGGCCACATGGTGCCGGCCGAGACCTTTGACGAGGTCTTCGCCCTGCTGAAGGCCTACCGGGCCGGCAAACGCTGAGCCCCGCCATGCGCCGCTTTCCGGCTGTCGACGAAGCCATCGCCTCCACGGCGCTGGCGCTGATGACCCTCATCCCCCTGGTCGAGATCGCCCTGCGCCCCCTGCATGGCAAGGGCATCGCCAACGCCGCCCTTCTGGTCCAGCACCTGGGCCTGGCCGTGGCCATGTTCGGCGCCGTGCTGGCTGAAAGGGGCGGCCACCTGAGCACCCTCGGCAGCGGCCTCGCCGGCAGTCACAGCCCCTGGCTGAAGCGCGCCGCCAGGCTGATCGCCAACGGTGGCGCGGCCGTGCTTACCGGCATGCTCGGCGCCGCCAGCTGGAGCTTTGTGGCCAGCGAGATGGAAGGCGGGCGCGAGCTGGCCTACGGCATCCCGGTGTGGGCCGTGCAGGCGTTGATGCCAGCCGGCTTCGTGATCCTCGGCATCCGCCTGGGCAGCCGCTGTGCACCGCGCCACGTCGCCCGCCTGCTGCTGGGGCTGGCCCTGGCCGGTACGGGCTTCGCCCTGGCCCTGCGCTTCGACGGCAGCCCCCTGCCCCTGGCCCCCTTCGCCTTCGGTCTGGTGCTGGTGCTGCTGGCCGGGGCGCCGATCTTCGCCATCCTCGGCGGCCTGGCCCTGGCCCTCTTCTGGGCGGAAGGCCAGCCCCTGGCCTCGGTGCCCCTCAGCCACTACCAGATCACCGTCAATCCCTCCCTGCCCGCCCTGCCCCTGTTCACCCTGGCCGGGCTGGTGTTTGCCCGCAGCGGCGCCGCCGGGCGCCTGGGCACGCTGTTCACCGCCAGCTTCGGCGGCGGCCCCACCGGCACGGTGATCGCCGCCGCGCTGCTGTGCTCCTTCTTCACCGCCTTCACCGGCGGCAGCGGCGTGACCATCCTGGCCCTCGGCGGGCTGCTGCTGCCCCTGCTCAAGGACGCCGGCTTTCCCGAGCGCAAGGGCATCAGCCTGGTCACCAGCGCCAGTGCCCTGGGCGTGCTGCTGGCGCCCTCCGTGCCGCTGATCATGTACGCCATCATCGCCCGGGTGCCCATCCACAGCATGTTCCTGGCGGGCATCCTGCCGGCGCTGGTAATGGTGGCCTTCCTGCTGGTGGTGGGTGGCTATCTGCGCCCTGCGGCAAAGCTGGCGGGCGCCCCCGATCAGCCCCGCGCCAACCTGCGCCAGGCCCGGGCCGCTGCCTGGGCGGCACGTTGGGAGATCCTGGCCCCGGTGCTGGCCATCGGTTCATTGATCAGCGGCCTGGCAACGCCTACCGAGAGCGCGGCCCTCACCGCGGCCTATGCCATCCTCACCCAGGCGGTGGCCCACCGGGAGCTGGACTGGGCCCTGCTGCGCCGCTGTCTGGCCGACTGCGCCCAGGTGATCGGCGGCGTGATGGTGATCCTGGGCATGGCCCTGGGCCTCACCAATTACCTGGTGGATGCCGGCATCCCCGACGCGGCGGTGGAGTGGGTGCAGGCCGCCCTGCCCAACAAGTTCGCCTTCCTGGTGGCCCTCAACGCCTTCCTGTTCCTGGCCGGCGCGCTGATGGAGATCTACGCCGCCATCGTCGTGCTGGTGCCCCTGCTGCTGCCGGTGGCCCTGAGCTACGGCATCGACCCGGTGCACTTCGGGGTGATCTTCCTGGCGGTGATGGAGATGGGCTTCCTGTGCCCACCGGCGGGCATGAACATCTTCTTCGCCTCGGCCATGTTCGCCCGGCCGGTGAAGGAAATCGCCATCTCGGTGCTCCCGGCCCTGCTGGCGATCTTTCTGGGGGCGCTCACCATCTCGTGGCTGCCCTGGCTGGCCACCGGGCTGCCGGAGCTGTTCGGGAAGTAACAGCGCATCGCCCCGGGCGGAGGACGCCGCCGTGGCGTGAGGGTACGCTCAGCCGGCGGCGGACAGCCACCGCAACAGTGTCTCGAACAGCCGCTCCGGCTCCACGGGTTTGCTGAGGAAATCGTTCATTCCCGCCGCCAGGCAGGCCTTGCGGTCGTCGTCGAAAGCATTGGCGGTCATGGCCAGGATGGGCGTGTTCCGGCACAGGGAATCGGCGCGGATGCACCGTGCCGATTCCACTCCGTTCATGTTCGGCATCTGCATGTCCATCAGGATCAGCGCATAGGCGGTCTGCCGGGCCATGTTGAGGGCCTGCAGGCCGTCCTCTGCCACATCGGCCTGGATCCCCAGGTCTTCCAACAGGGACAGGGTGACCTCCCGGTTGATGGGTTCGTCTTCAGCCAGCAGGATACGGGCGCCGGCATGATCCCGCTGAATCTGCCTCTCGGCTGACGCGAACTCCATGGCGGTGACAACGGAAGGGGCTGGCCTGCCCTTCAGCAGGCGCACCGTAAACCAGAAAGTGCTACCCGACCCGGAACGGCTTTCGACACCGATCTCGCCGCCCATCAGGCCCACCAGGCGTTTGCTGATGGCCAGCCCGAGCCCGCTGCCCCCATAGCGGCGGGTCATCGAGTTGTCGGCCTGCTCGAAGGCGTTGAACAGGCGGGCCTGGGCTTCCGGATCAATGCCGATGCCCGAGTCGCTCACCTCAATGCGCACCTGGGCCTGGTCGGGCGTTTCTTCAACGAGCCAGGCCCGCACGATGACGCCGCCACGCTCGGTAAACTTGACGGCATTGCCCGCCAGGTTGATCAGGATCTGGGAGAGGCGCAGCGGGTCGCCCCGCAGGGGCAGACGGGCCAGCCGCCCGGGCAGGTCCATCTCCAGTCGCAGGCCTTTCTCGGTGGCCTTCTGGGCGAGCACGCTGAGCAGTTGGTCAAACAGGCTGCCCAGGTCCAAGGGCAGATCTTCAAGACGCATGCGCTCGGCTTCGATCCTGGAGATGTCGAGGATGTCGTTGAGCACGGCGAGCAGGTGATCGGCGGCCTGCCTCGCCTTGTCTAGGTGATCCAGGCCGGCAGCATCGGCCATGCAACGTCTGGCCAGGGCCAGCATGCCGATGATGCCGCTCATGGGGGTACGCAGCTCGTGGCTCATGTTGGCGAGAAAGGTGCTCTTGGCACGGCTGGCCGCCTCCGCTGCCTCCTTGGCCACAGAAAGGTCAACCGTGCGGGCGTGGACCAGCTGCTCCAGATGGTCGCGGTGCCGGGCCAGCTCCAGCTCCGTACGCTTGCGCTCCGAGAGGTCGATATCCAGGCAGTACATCTCGGGGCCGTCCGCACCAGCCTGCATCACGTGGCTGGAATACACAGTGACCGGCACGTCGTCCTTGCGCCGCAGGGTCGACTCACCGGGCGGAATGGAGGGGCCGCCCGCAACCCAGGCCTCTATCTCGGCAATCACGGCACTGCGCAGGGCCGCGGGGATGATCAGATCCTCCAGTAGCTGCCCCATGGCCTCTTGCGCGGAGTAGCCGTAGAGCAGCTCACTGGCGTGGTTCCAGAAGATCACACGGCGATGGCGGTCATAGCCCTGCACGGCGATGTTGACGGTGTTTTCGAGCAGAGAGCGGAAACGCTGTCTTTCCTCGTGCAGCGCGGCTTCGGCATGAAGCTGCACGGTAATGTCCCGGGCGATGCCGTACAGGCCGATGATCTCCCCCCGATCGTTGTGGATCGGGTACTTGCGGTTATCGACCCAACCTTTGCGACCATCCAGCGCCTGGTAGGCCTGCACCTCCCGGACCGACGCGGCGCCGGCAAACACCTCTTTCTCGAGGCGGTAATAGATGTCGGCATAGGCCTCGGGAAACACGTCGTAATCGGTCAGCCCCAGTAGTTCCGTCCGCGGCGCCGGTGGGCTGCACAGGGTCAGCAGGGACTGGCTCACCCCCGTGAAGACGTGATTGCGGTTCTTGAAATAGATGAAATCGTCGGAGTTCTCCAGCATTGCCGCCAGAGATCCGTTGCCGGAAGCACACGCCAGGGTTCGGGGCAGCGCCCGGGCGTCATGGAGGCTCAGGTCGAGAAGCGCGTCGCCCCCTGCCTGATAGGCGTGATGGTCAGCCCTGACACAGAGGATCCGCCCGTCCGCACCGCGCACCCGCAGATTGCAGCTACCCGTCCGGGGCAGCGACGAGGATGCGAACAGCAGCGCGGCCAGATCGGCATCGTCGGGGTGAATCCGATCCGGAAGGGCCACGGCGCCGCTGAGCATGTCTTCGGGCCGAAAGCCCAGCAAAGCCATCACACCGGCGTCGACAATCAGGAGGCGCAGCGAATCGGCCAGCACAAAGCGGAACGCGACACCCGGCGACGAATGGGGAGTTTGGTCAGTCATGACTCTCGCTCTCGGGGCCTCCGATACCGCTCACCCCGGGTCACGCCCTCCGCGTCAGTGCATAAGAGATTCCACTATATCCCCCTTGTAACAATGCGGATTTGACGCAACACACACAGCGCCCGTGCGCCATTGCACAACACCGCCGCAATCCCGGGAATGACGCGGGCTTGATGGGGCTGCAGGGTTGCCAACGCCTCCACGCGGGCGTGTTACAAAATCTTCACACTCCACCTTCAATATTTCGATAATATTGGAAATATGGAAACCTTAAACGCCGCTGAACTCCTCGCCGCCCTCGGGCATGAATCCCGCCTCACCATCTTCCGTCTGCTGGTCGAAGCAGGCCCCGAAGGCATGAACGTCACCGCCATCGGTGAAGCGCTGGGCCTTCCCGGGGCGACGCTGTCGTTTCACCTGTCCCATCTGAGCCGTGTCGGCCTCATCAAGGGCGAACGCGAGAGCCGCTTCATCCGCTACTCCGCCGAGTACGGAACCATGGACGAGCTGATCGCCTTCCTGACCCACAACTGCTGCCAGGGAAAAGCCTGCCTGCCCAAGACAGCCCTCTGCGACACCAGCGCCAAACGGCGTGCCAAAACCTCCACCCCAGAAGGAAACGCATCATGAGCGACCGTATCTTCACCGTCCTCGTCCTCTGCACCGGCAACTCCTGCCGCTCCCAGATGGGCGAGGCCATTCTCAATCACGACCTGGCCGGGCTTGTGCATGGCATCTCCGCCGGCACCGAGCCCCAGCCCAAGGTCGCCGATGGCGCCATCGAGGCCCTGCAACTTGCTGGGCTGCCAACCGCGGGCCTTCACCCCAAGACGGTTGAAGATGTGGCGGACCAGCACATCGATCTGGTGGTCAGTGTCTGCGACAACGCCCGGGAAACCTGCCCCGTCTTCCCCCGCCCGGTAAAGCGCATCCACGTCGGTTTTCACGACCCCCACGGCGAGCCGCTGGAGCGCTTTGTGGCGGTCCGCGACGACATTCGCGCCCGCCTGGTGCCCGCCGTCCGTGCCGCCCTGGGCCTGTAAGGAGCTGCCATGTCTGCTGTTCAATGTGAAGTGACTGCCAGGGCCGCCCCCGGCGCACCGATGAGCGTCTTCGAGCGCTACCTGAGTGTGTGGGTCTTCCTGTGCATCGTCATCGGCATCGCCGCCGGCCAGCTGGCTCCGGGTCTGTTCCAGTCCATCGGCCAAATGGAGCTGGCCCAGGTGAATCTGCCGGTGGGCCTGCTCATCTGGGTGATGATCATCCCGATGCTGGTGAAGGTGGATTTTGGTGCCCTGCATGAGGTCAGGCAGCACGTCCGCGGCATTGGCGTGACCCTGTTTGTGAACTGGCTGGTGAAGCCGTTCTCGATGGCCTTTCTGGGCTGGCTGTTCGTGCGCAACCTGTTTGCACCGATGCTGCCCGCCGACCAGCTCGACAGCTACATCGCCGGCCTCATCCTGCTGGCCGCGGCGCCATGCACGGCGATGGTGTTCGTGTGGAGCCGGCTCTCCAATGGCGACCCCCTGTTCACCCTGTCGCAGGTGGCCATGAACGACAGCATCATGGTGTTCGCCTTCGCACCGCTGGTCGGCTTGCTGCTCGGCATCTCGTCCATCAGCGTACCCTGGGATACGCTGCTGACCTCGGTGGTGCTCTACATCCTGATTCCGGTGATCCTGGCCCAGCTATGGCGCAAGGCGCTGCTGGCCCGGGGGCCGGCGGCCTTCGATGCGGCGATGGCAAAGATCGGCCCATGGTCCATCGCGGCGCTGCTGGCCACCCTGGTGCTGCTGTTCGCCTTTCAGGGCGAAGCCATCATCAGGCAACCGCTGGTCATCGCCCTGCTCGCCGTGCCCATCCTCATCCAGGTGTTCTTCAACTCGGCCCTGGCTTACTGGCTGAACAAGGTGGTCGGCGAGAAGCACAGTGTCGCCTGCCCGTCAGCGCTCATCGGCGCCTCGAACTTCTTCGAGCTGGCCGTGGCCGCCGCCATCAGCCTGTTCGGCTTCGAGTCGGGCGCGGCCCTGGCGACGGTGGTGGGCGTCCTCATCGAGGTGCCGGTCATGCTGTTGGTAGTGAAGGTGGTCAATGCATCCAAGGGCTGGTACGAAGCCCAGAACGCGTAAGGAGGGAATCATGAAAAAACTCGAAGTGTTCGACCCGGCCATGTGCTGCTCCACGGGTGTCTGCGGTGTTGATGTGGACCCGGTGCTGGCCCAGTTCGCCGCCGACCTGAAGTGGGCCGAGGCCCACGGCATTGCCGTTGAGCGTCACAACCTGGGCCAGGAGCCACAGGCCTTCGCCGCCAATCCGGCGGTGCTCAAGGAAATGGAAGCCGGCATGGACCGGCTGCCCATCCTCGCCGTGGACGGCCACATCGTCTCCACCGGCATGTACCCGTCCCGCGCGCAACTGGCCCAGAAGCTGGGCATCGCCCTCACCACCGCCGAAAAGCCGCACATCAAGGCCGGCGGCTGCGGCTGCAAGCCCGGCACCTGCTGAGGGCGACGACGATGGCACTCCCCGATACGCAGACCCGCTACCTGTTCTTCACCGGCAAGGGCGGCGTCGGCAAGACATCACTGTCCTGCGCCACCGGCCTGGCCATGGCCGATGCCGGCAGGAAGGTACTCATCGTCAGCACCGACCCGGCGTCGAACCTGGACGAAGTGCTGGGTGTCGGCCTGAGCCAGACGCCGACTGCCATTCCTGGCGCACCGGGCCTGTTCGCGCTGAACATCGACCCTGAAGCCGCGGCGCACGCCTACCGGGAGCGCATGGTGGCGCCGTATCGCGGCGTCTTGCCGGCGGCGGCCATCC
The DNA here is from genome assembly GCF_023150065.1 of Zoogloea sp. Classification (GTDB taxonomy): domain Bacteria; phylum Pseudomonadota; class Gammaproteobacteria; order Burkholderiales; family Rhodocyclaceae; genus Zoogloea. The sequence goes on along the minus strand of NZ_JAKLLN010000001.1, from coordinate 361,802 downwards.
AGAGCATGGAAGAGCAGTTCTCCGGGGCCTGCACGGTGGAGATCGCCGCCTTCGACGAGTTCTCCAAGCTGCTCGGCGACCCGACGGCAACGGCCGACTTCGACCACGTCATCTTCGATACCGCCCCCACCGGCCATACCCTGCGCCTGCTCACCCTGCCCTCGGCATGGACGGAGTTCATCACTTCGTCAACTGGCGGCGCCTCGTGCCTGGGCCCCCTGGCGGGCCTGGAAAAGCAGAAGGCGCTCTATGCGGCGACGGTGGCTCGCCTCGCGAATGCCGCCGAAACGACGGTCATCCTGGTCAGCCGGCCGGAGGCTGCCGCGCTGCGAGAAGCCAACCGGACCCGGGGCGAACTGGCCGAGCTCGGTATCTCCAACCAGCTGCTGGCCATCAACGGTCTCTTCAGCACCGACCGCCAGGACGACGCCGTGGCGGTGGCGATGTCGCGGCGGGCGAGCACCGCACTGGCTGAAATGCCGGCGAGTCTCGCCGAACTGCCTGGCACCACGATCCCCTTCCTGCCTCGCGGAACCGTCGGTCTCGACGCCCTGCGCCTGATGGCGCACCCCGAGACAGCGGCACTGCCGACGACACCCGGCACGGCCGGTACCCCCCTGCCACCAGGCCTGGCCGGGCTGGTCGATGCCTTTGCCCGCAGCGGGCACGGCGTCATCATGACCATGGGTAAGGGCGGTGTCGGCAAGACGACCGTCGCCGCAGCCATTGCCGTCGCCCTGGCGCGGCAGGGCTACAAGGTCGTGCTATCGACCACCGATCCGGCCTCCCATGTGGCCAGCACCATCGACGGCAACATCCCCGGCCTGACGGTCACCCGCATCGACCCCGCCCGGGAAGTGGCCCAATACACCCGCGACGTGCTGGAAAAGGCCGGCAAGCAGCTGGACGTCAGCGGCCGTGCCATGCTGGAGGAAGACCTGCGTTCCCCGTGCACCGAGGAGATCGCCGTGTTCCGGGCCTTCGCCCGCACCGTCGATGAGGGCAAGGAGGGCTTCGTGGTGCTGGATACGGCGCCCACCGGCCACACCATCCTGCTCCTGGATGCCGCCGAGGCGTATCACCGGGAAGTCACCCGGGCCCAGGGCGACATGCCCGAGTTTGTCCGCCAGTTGCTGCCGCGCCTGCGCGACCCGGACTACACCCGGGTGGTGATCGTGACCCTGCCGGAGGCCACGCCGGTGCATGAAGCCGAGCGCCTGCAGGGCGATCTGGGCCGGGCCGGCATCACGCCCTGCGCCTGGGTCATCAACCAGTCTCTGCTTGCCAGCGGCACCCAGGACCCGTTGCTGGCCCAGCGGGGTGAGTACGAAATACCCTTCATCCGTCGCGTGGCGGATGCGCTGTCACGGCAGTGCGCCCTGATTCCCTGGCTGGCTGAAACCCCGGCCGGAGAGGCCGGTCTGGCACAGCTCACTCGTCGGTGAAGCTCGGGGGAGAGGTATTGAACGGGCCTGCCGGGACACCCGGGCAGGCCCGCCTGACCAAAGCTTAATCCGACCAGCGGGCAGCGGCCGAATCATCGGCCTCGCGGGCATCCACCCAGCGCCCGCCTTCCGGGGTGTCTTCCTTCTTCCAGAAGGGCGCGCGGGTCTTGAGGTAGTCCATGATGAACTCGCAGGCGGCAAAGGCGTCGCCCCGATGGGCGCTGGCCACGCCGACAAAGACGATCCGATCCCCCGGCAGCAGACGGCCGAAACGGTGGATCACACGGACGCCCTGGAGCTGCCAGCGTCCGCCGGCCTCGGCAACGATGGCCTCGAGGGATTTCTCGGTCATGCCGGGGTAGTGCTCGAGGGTCATCGCCGACACCTCGCTCCCCTCCCCGCTCAGCTTGTCGGCGCGCACCAGGCCGACGAAGGTGGCCACGGCCCCCACGTCCAGGCGCCCGGCGGACAGGGCCGCCGTCTCGGCCCCCACATCGAAATCGGCTTCCTGGACACTGACACTCATCTTCAACCTCCGGTCACGGGGGGGAAAAACGCGATCTCGTCCCGGTCGGCCAGCGCCGACTCGGGCCCGACCATCTCCTGGTTGATCGCCGCACGCACGTTGCGCCCCTCGCCCAGGGCCTCCCAGGCACCACCGCGCCGGGCCAGGTGGCCCCGCAGGGCGCCAATGGTGGAGACAGACTCGGGCAGGGTCAGGGTTTCGTGGGAATAGCCCAGGGTTTCCCGCAGGCTGGCGAAATAAAGGACTTTGACGCTCATGACAACAGCTCGGAATAAGGAATGAAGGACACCCGGTCGCCGGCCACGATGGCCTGCCCGGGTGGATTATCGATGACCCCGTCGGCCCACACCGTGGAGGTGAGCACCCCAGGCCCCTGATTGGGAAACAGCACCACCCGGCCATCGTCGGCAATCCGCGCCCGCAGGAACTCCCGGCGCCGGTCGGGCCGGGGCCAGTCGAAGGCGGCGGTCAGGGGAATGGCCTTCGGCAGGCAACTCACGACGCCCTGGGCACGCAGTACGAAAGGCCGCACCAGCAGAATGAAGGTGACGAAGCTGGACACCGGGTTGCCGGGCAGACCGATGAAGGCGGCTCCGGGCCCGCCGGCCGGATCATTGACCCGCCCGAAGGCCACCGGCTTGCCGGGCTTCATGGCCACCAGCCAGGAATCGAGGCGCCCTTCGGCGCTGACCGCCGGCTTGATGTGGTCCTCCTCACCCATGGACACGCCACCGCTGGTGACGATCAGATCGTTGCCGGCCGCCGCAATGCGCAGGGCCGCCCGGGTGGCCTCCAGGCTGTCGGGCACGATGCCCAGGTCGCACACCTGGCAGCCCAGGGCCTCCAGCAGGCCCCGCAACACGTAGCGGTTGGAGTTGTAGATGGCCCCCGGCGGCAGGGGCTCGCCGGGCATCACCAGCTCGTCGCCGGTGGAAAACAGGGCCACCCGCAGGCGCCGGAACACCGGCAGCGCGGCGCAGCCCACCGACGCGGCGAGGCCCAGCATCTGCGGCTTGAGGCGCACCCCGGCGGCCAGCACGGTGGAACCGAGGGCGATGTCCTCGCCTGCCCGGCGGATCCACTCCCCCACCCGAGGTACGTGATTGATGAGCACATCCCCGCCATCCACCGCGCACGACTCCTGCATCACCACCGCATCCGCCCCATGGGGAACCGGCGCACCGGTGAAGATGCGCGCCGCCGTACCCCGCTCAAGGGTATGGCCGACACTGCCAGCAGGAATGCGCTGCCCCACCCGCAAACGCGTGCCCGGGGCCGCCACATCGGCCGTGCATACGGCGTAGCCATCCATCGAGGAGTTATCCAGGGGCGGCACCTGCAGGCCGGACACCTGGGCCCGGGCCAGCACCCGACCCAGGGCCTCGGCGGTGGGCACCTGCTCGATGTCGGTAAGCGGCTCGGCGGCCGCCAGCAGCGCCGCACGCACCTCGTCGAAAGGACGCAGGGAAGAATTCATGAAAGCCCTTGATGAGTGAGGATGAAAGCCGCCACGGCGGCCGGATCATTGAGGTTGAGACAGGGCAAGGGAGCGGATAGATCCGCGTCCGTGGCAATCGCCACAATGGCCGGGTTGTCGGGGTAGAGCAGCGCCTTGCCATGGGCCGGGCGGTGGATCTCGATCTTGGGGATGGGCACGTCCTTGAAACCCTCCACCAGCACCAGATCGCAGGGCGACAGGATGGCCAGCTGCGCCGCCAGATCGGGCTCGGGCGCCCCGCGCATTTCATGCATCAGCACCCAGCGCTCGTCGGACACCAGCAGGATCTCCCCCGCCCCCGCCTCACGGTGCCGCCAGGAATCCTTGCCCGGCTTGTCCACGTCGAAACCATGGTGGGCATGCTTGATCACCGATACCCGCAGACCGCGGGCAGTGATCTCGGGAATGACTCGCTCGATCAGCGTGGTCTTGCCGGAGCCGGACCAGCCGGCGAAGCCGAAGACTTTCATTGGCGTGCGCCTCCGGGCGCTAAGAGGTCGGGCAGACAGGCGCGGGATTGTAGCAAGACGGGGAAGCTCAGGTAGCAAGCCTGCGCAAACAACCCGGGAGGCAATGCGACATGGGCAAAGCAGACCTTGCCGCTCACGGCGGGCATCGATAGAATCGGCGCAGCCATTGCGTGGGGACGACCCCACGCCAGACTCAATCTGGTTGGGACGACCCTACCCCCCAATGCAGAGGTGCGTCATGGCTTGGTTTACTCTTCTTCTTGCTGGCCTGCTGGAAATCGGCTGGGCCATCGGGCTCAAATACACGGACGGATTCACGAGGCTCTGGCCCTCGGTGGCGACTTTGTCGTCGATGCTCGTCAGTCTGCTCCTGCTCGCCAGTGCGCTCCGCACATTACCCGTCGGCACGGCTTACGCCATCTGGACCGGCATCGGCGCGGCAGGCACCGTGATCCTGGGAATCATCCTGTTCGGCGAGCCCGCCACCCTCGGCCGGCTGATCTGCGTGGGCCTGATTGTGGCCGGCATCGCCGGGCTCAAGCTGCTGTCCTGAACGGAGGACCGGCTCAGCGCATTATCGACCCCACGGGAAGATCCGCGCTGAGCACCAACCCTCAGGCCACAGGGTCCAGACGCACGATGTCCACGCCCGTCACCTTGCCGTCGATGGCGGCTACCAGTGCCGCGAAGTGCGGCGTGGCCATGTGACGCTCCAGGGCAGCGTCGTCCTCCCAGCGTTCGATCATCACGAAACTGTCGGGCTTGTCCCGGGTGATATGCAGCTCGTAGTGCAGGCAGGCGGCCTCGGCGCGGCTGGGCGGGATGATCTGGTCGAGGGCCTGGCGGACGTCGGTGCGGAACTCGGGCTTGGCGGTGATGGTGGCGACTACGCTGAGGGGCATGAAGGGACTCCGAAATGGGGGATGGAAGAGACAGGCGGTTCAGTCACTACCCGCCGCACCGCAGGGTACGGCCAGGACTGGCGCAAAACCGCCACCGGGAGTGCGGAAGTTGGTGGTCTGGCCCTGGTAGAGGCGCGCGGTGACCAGTTGGACCTGGCCTTGGTAGACATAGTTGCGCAGGTCCATCTTGAGATCCACCGGGGCGCCCTCCACCTCCAGGCGGCGCTCCGAGGGCGGCACCAGGGTCTGGGCAATGTAATCGCCGGCGAGGATCTCGGCGAACACCCGGCGGGTCAGCTTGTCACCCCGGTAGGTACCCCGGCTGCCGAAGCCCGCAGTCGGCTTGAAGAAGAGCTGCCGGCGGCGGGACCAAAACTCGTCGGCACGGCCGGCATCGACCGCCTCCGTGCGGGGCACCCCCTGCAGCAGGGTGGCGATGGTGGCCTCATCGGCCCCGAGGCGACGCAGGGCATCGGCGTCGGAGAGCAGGATGAGGTTGCGCTTGTCGGCATAAAGAGCATGGGCCCGGGGGTGGGGAGTGATCACCGCAGTGCCGGCCATCCAGGCCGCGCGCAGGGCGGCGCTGGCCGGCGCATCGAACGAGAAATCGGTGAGGCGGTTGTACACCAGGTCCACAGGCTCGCCATGCAGGGTCAGGCCGGCATCCCCATGGACAAGCTCAGCCGGATCACAGATGCGGGCAGCGATGCCGTGGCGCTCGAAGAGGCGCTGGAAGAGCAGGAACTCGGGCAGCAGGTACTGGCCCTGGGGGGCTTCATCGACGATGGCGATACTGCGCAGGGCCTGCTCGCCCCGCTCCAGCCGCCATTCGCTGCGGAACATCTCGACAAAGGCGCTTTCCAGGTCGGCATAGGGCTCCGGCGCCGCGGCCATCACCCCTGCCACTTCGGGGCAACACGCCCGCTGGGCCCGCCCGAGAATGGCGTTGAGCAAACCGCCACCCGCGTTGGTATTGATCTCGATGAGGCGCGGGCCGTCATCCCCCAGGTGAAAGTCGTAGCCCAGGAAGACACCCGCTGCGCGGGCCGGCCGGCGGGCTGCAGAAGGTGCCCAGGCCAGCACCGCGTCCTGCCAGGCCGGCAGCGCCACGACGCGTTCGATGGCTGCGACGATGCGGGCCATGGCGTCCACGTGTGCCGCCGATACAAAGGCCATGGAGTCGGCAAACAGATGGGGGCGGGACTCGGCCAGCAGGGCCTGAAGGGCGCCGTCCCGGGGGTCACGGGCCAGGGCGTCGAGCAGCACCTGGCGATCGAGGGACACGCACTGGCAGCCCGCGTTGAGCGCCTCGGCCGTATCCGCGCAAGAGCCGGAAGTGAGGGCGCTGGCGAGCCGGGCAAGGGCATCAAGGGACAGGGCGGGAGTCTTGGCGGGCACGGGAGGATCTCTGGACCAGATGCGATGAATTCTAGCAAGCCGGCGCCCCGCGGACCTGAACGTGGGTCAAGGCCTGCCGGTGATCGGGGGTGCGAGGTCGAACGAGTTCGCCCCCACGAAAGGCGCGCGCTCCGGCTCGCGGAGGGCGGACTTCAGTCGCCCTTCCCGGCCGGTGGGGGGAGCTGCTCAAGGAAGGCCACCACTTCGGCCTCCACCTTGCTCCGGCGCATGGGCGGCAGGCTCTGCCAGACGCGCTTGCCATAGGGTTTGGTGAGCATGCGGGGATCGCAGATGGCGAGCACGCCCTTGTCCCGCTCGGTGCGGATCAGGCGGCCAGCCCCCTGTTTAACGTTGATGACGGCGCGGGGCAGCTGGTATTCCATGAAGGGGCTGCGGCCGGACTTCTGCATGTGTTCGATGCGTGCGGCCAGCACCGGATCATCGGGTGGAGCGAAGGGCAGCTTGTCGATGACCACCACCGACAGCGCATCGCCGGGCACATCCACCCCTTCCCAGAAGCTCTGGCTGGCCACCAGGATGGCGTTGCCGAGACGGCGGAAGCGGTCGAGCAGCTCGGTGCGGGAGCCTTCGCCCTGGATGAGCAGCGGGAGCTTGAGCTTCTCCCGTTCGAGCTTGTCGGCGATGACCTCGTGGATACGACGCATGGCCCGGAGTGAGGTGCACAGCACGAAGGCACGCCCCTGGGCGGCGCGGATCAGCGGAAACGCAACCTCGGCCACGGCGTCCGGGTACTCGGGGCTGTTGGGCTCCGGCATGTTCTGGGGTGCGTACAGCACCGCCTGCTCGGGGTAATTGAAGGGGCTGCCCCACACAGCGGTGTCGATGGGCGGCTCGACCCAGTGCAGGCCCAGCTCGCGGCAGTAGTGGCCGAAGTCGCGCCCTACCGCGAGGGTGGCAGAGGTGAAGATCCAGGCCCGGGGGTGGCCGTCCATCTGCCGCTTGAAGATGCTGGCGATGGACAGAGGCGTGGCGTGCAGGGCCAGGGACTGGCTGAAGACCTCGATCCAGCGCACCCAGTCGGTGCCCTCCGGGTTCTGCCAGCGAGCCAGGATCTGCTGCAGCTCCTGGGTGCGGCGCAGGCAGTTGGCGAGGCCTTCGGAGCGCTCGGCCTGGGTCTCGACGATAGTGCAGAAGGCCGCCAGCTCGGCGTCCAGGGCCTCCACCGCGTCATGGAAAGGCTTGTTGTCGTCGAGCTGGGCGAAGCCGAAGCGGGCGTTCTCGGCATTCACGCTGAGGCGCAGATCGCGGGCGGCCTTTTCGAGCTTGCGGGTGGCCTCGATCAGGTCGAGGCAGTCCCGCGCGGCGGCCACGGTCTCGGAGCGGGTGTCGCGAGCCAGCTCCAGCAGCTGGGACGTGGACACGCTCTCGCCAAAGAACAGGCTGGCGGTTTCGGGCAGCTGGTGGGCCTCGTCGAAGATCACCGCGTTGCAGGAGGGCAGCAGCTCGCCCATGCCTTCGTCCCGCAGCATCACGTCGGCAAAGAACAGGTGGTGATTGACCACCACCACGTCGGCATCCATGGCGGCCCGCCGGGCGGCGGCCACAAAGCACTCCTTGATGTTGGGGCATTCCTGGCCCAGGCAGTTGTCCCGGGACGAGGTGGCGAACATCCAGGCCGCGGCGTCCTCGGGCACCTCGGGGCATTCGGCCTTGTCTCCGCTCTGGGAGATCTCCATGAAGCGCCCGATGGCACGCAGGTGAGCCGCGTCTTCCGGTGTCGTGAAGCGCCCGTCCACCAGGTTGCGGGCCAGGTGGTAGTGGCAGACGTAGTTGGCCCGCCCCTTGAGGAGCGCCACCCCCACCGGCACCTTGAGGGCCCCGCGGATGGTGGGCAGATCCCGGTTGTAGAGCTGGTCCTGGAGCGTCTTGGTGCCGGTGGAGATGATCACCTTGCCGCCATTGAGGAGCGCCGGGACCAGGTAGGCGTAGGTCTTGCCCGTGCCGGTGCCGGCCTCGGCCACCAGCACGCCGTTATCCTTGAGGGTGGCGGCAATGTGCTCGGCCATCTCGATCTGCTGGGGGCGCGGGTTGAAGCCGGGGATTGAGGCGGCCAGGGGGCCGTCGGCGGCAAAGGCTTTTTCTACGTTCATGGATGTTCCGGCAATGGGGCGCTTACTCGACCACGTCCACCCGCAGCCACACGGCGGCCTGGCTGCTGCGGCTGTCCCGGCCGATGCCGGCGGTGCCCTGGCTGCCGCGGCTGGCGTCGGTTTGAGTACCGCCCAGGGGGATCCACTCGCCCAGGCGGCCGCTGATCGACGTCGCAAGGCGACTGGTCTCGATGACGCCGCTGGCGCCGACACGCTCCATGTCGGGGGCGATCTCGATGTTCACGCGCTCGCCGATGAGCTGCGGCGACGCCAGAAAGCCGCTGCCCACGTCGGTGTAGCGCACGCTGTCGACGGGCTGCCAGCCGCCCGGGCCGGGGCGCCACTCACGCATGGCCACCGGCAGCGACTGGCCAACGCGGATCAGCGCCCGCCCGCCTTCGACCACCTGCACCTGCTGGCTGACGCCTTCGGCCTGACGGTACTGCCCTGCCCCGCCATCAATGCGGATACGGCTCTGGCCCGGCTCAAGCCGGCCCGACAGGCCCACAGCGGCCCCCTGCCCTTCGCTGCTGCGATCCTGGCGCACCGACACCACCAGCCGCCGCAGGGGCGTATCCAGGGCATCGATGGCCGCACGGAGCTCCGCCAGGTTGGCGGGAGACACCCGCAGCAGGATCTTGTCGTCCAAGGTGCTCAGGGCCCCGCCGGGCTCCACCAGCGGGCGCAGGGTCGGGACGATCTGCGCTGCCGGGCGATGCCGCAGGGTGATGATCTCGAGACGCCCCTCGGCGAAGGTGGCCGGAGCTGCCAACGTCAAGACGGCGAAAAAGCAGGCGGACAGCCAGCGCATCGGTGACTCAATCAACCCGATGGGCTTCGGCCAGATAATCGCGGGAGCGCATCTCGATCAGGCGGCTGACGGTGCGATGGAACTCGCTGGCCTGACGGCCTTCCACGTAGAGGTCGTAGGCCTGGCACTCGGCACTGACCAGCAGCTTGACCCTATGGTCGTAGAGCACGTCGATCAGCCAGGTGAAGCGCCGCGCCTCCGAAGCCATGGCGGCGCTCATCCTGGGCACACGGGAGAGGATCAGGGTGTGGTGCTCCCGGGCGATCTCCAGGTAGTCGTTCTGGGAACGGTTGCCGCCGCACAGGGTGTCGAAGTCGAACCAGATGACGCCCGGCGCCTTGCGCTGCACCTTGAGCTTGCGCTCCAGCACCTCGATCTCGCCGGCCTCGCCCTTGGTGCCGGCGATCTTCTCGAAGTCGCTGGCCAGGTGCTTGTCGGCCGTGTCATCGCCGGGCACCAGGAAGGCGTCCATCTGCTCCAGGGTGCGCAGGCGATAGTCGGTGCCATGATCCACCTCGACCACGTCGAAGCGACGCTTGATCATGTCGATGGTCGGCAGGAAGTTGATGCGCTGCAGACCGTTGGGATACAGGCCATCCGGCGGATAGTTGGAGGTCATCACGAAGATGGTCCCCCGGGCGAACAGGGCGTCGAGCAGGCGGCCGAGGATCATCGCGTCGGCGATGTCGGACACGTGGAACTCGTCGAAGCACAGCAGGCGGGTCTGGCGGGCGATACGGTCCGCCACCTTCTGCAGGGGGTCGGCTTCGTTGTTGAGGTTCTTCAGGTCGTTCTGCACTTCCTGCATGAAGGCATGGAAGTGCACCCGGCGCTTGCGCTGGTAGGGCACCGAGTCATAGAAGCAGTCCATCAGAAAGCTCTTGCCACGCCCCACGCCCCCCCAGAAATAGACACTGCGGGGCTGCTTGGGCCGGGACAGCAACTTGCGCAGGGTGCCCTTGCGGGCGGCCTTGAAGGCAACCAGCTCGGAATACAGGCCCTGCAGGCGCTGGGCAGCAGCACGCTGGGCCGGATCGGATTTGAAACCGCGGGCCTTGAGGGTGGCGTCGTAGGCCTCGAGCATGCCGTGCTCGGCAACCTTGAGAATTCGATGGGGCATCGTCGTGACGTGTTCTTATGGGGTGCTGCGGATGGAAACGGGGGTGGTGAGGCATTTTACGCCTGACCACCCCCGGCTGACGCAGGGGCCGGCAAACCGGCCCCCGGCGATCAGAAGTGCAGAGGACGCTTGTCCACCGCCAGGGCGGCTTCGTGGACGACTTCCGACAGGGTCGGGTGAGCGTGGCAGATGCGCGCCAGATCCTCGGACGCACCGGCAAACTCCATGGTCACCACGGCCTCGCCGATCAGCTCGGAGGCGTTGGAGCCGATGATGTGCACGCCGAGGATGCGGTCGGTGTTGGCATCGGCAATCATCTTGACGAAGCCCGCCGGGGTACCGGCGCCCAGGGCACGGCCGTTGGCCATGAACGGGATCTTGCCAACCTTGTAGGCGGCGCCTTCGGCCTTGAGCTGCTGCTCGGTCTTGCCCACCCAGGCGATTTCCGGGGAGGTGTAGATGACCCAGGGGATGGTGTCGAAGTTGGTGTGGCCCTTCTGACCGGCAAGGGTCTCGGCCACGGCAACGCCTTCTTCCATGGCCTTGTGGGCCAGCATCGGGCCGCGCACCACGTCGCCCACCGCCCATACGCCGGACAGGTTGGTCTGGTTGTGGCCGTTCACGTCGATGAAACCACGCTCGTCGAGCTTGAGGCCGACGGCTTCGGCGTTGAGACCGGCGGTGTTGGGCACGCGGCCGACGGAGACGATCAGGCGGTCGAACTCGGCCTTCTGGGCGCCATCCTTGGTTTCGTACTCAACGGTAACCGACTTCTTGCCCACGGAGACCTTGCCGACCTTGACGGACAGCTTGATGTCCAGGCCCTGCTTGGTGAACAGCTTGAGGGCTTCCTTGGCCAGATCCTGGTCGGCGGCGCCGAGGAAGCTGTCCATGGCTTCGAGGATGGTCACTTCGGAACCGAGGCGCTTCCAGACCGAACCCATTTCGAGACCGATCACGCCGGAACCGATGAGGCCGAGGCGCTTGGGAACGGTGTCGATATCCAGAGCGCCGATGTTGTCGCACACCAGCTTGTTGTCCACGGGGATGCCGGGCAGGTGACGGGCGGTGGAGCCGGTGGCCACGATCACGTTCTTGGCCTCGACGACCTCGTCGCCCACCTTGACCTGCCAACCGGCATCGGTCTTGGCGACGAAGGAACCGTGCCCCGCCAGGAAGGTGACCTTGTTTTTCTTGAACAGGCCCTTGATGCCGGCGGTGAGCTGCTCGACGATCTTGGACTTGCGGCCGATCATCTTGGCCACGTCGATCTTCGGAGTGCCGACGGAGATGCCCTGCTCTTCAAAGGCATGACCGGCTTCCTCGAACAGGTGCGAGGTGTGCAGCAGTGCCTTGGACGGGATGCAGCCCACGTTGAGGCAGGTGCCACCCAGACGGGGCTCGCCCTTCGGGTCGGCATACGGATTGGATTCGGCGCAGGCCGTGTTGAAACCGAGTTGTGCGGCGCGGATTGCAGCCACGTAGCCACCGGGACCACCGCCGATGACCAGAACGTCGAATTGCTTCGCCATGTGTGTTCTTCCTTGTTCGGATTGAAACAAGGCACGGCGGCGGCAGACGAGCTGCCGCGGCCGTGCCTCAGGTCAGTGAGATCAGACGTCCAGCAGCAGACGGGCCGGATCTTCCAGGGCTTCCTTCATGGTCACCAGGCCAAGGACGGCTTCGCGGCCGTCGATGATGCGGTGGTCGTAGGACATGGCGAGGTAGTTGATCGGACGCACGACGACCTGACCATTTTCCACCACGGCGCGGTCCTTGGTGGCATGGATGCCGAGGATCGCGGACTGGGGCGGGTTGATGATCGGAGTGGACATCATGGAACCGAACACACCACCGTTGGAGATGGAGAAGGTGCCACCGGTGAGCTCTTCGATGGAGATCTTGCCGTCCTTGGCCTTCTGGCCGTATTCGGCGATCTTCTTCTCGATGTCGGCCACAGACATCTGGTCGGCATCACGCAGGATGGGCACCACCAGGCCACGGGGGGAACCGACAGCGATGCCGATGTCGATGTAGCCGTGGTAGACGATGTCGTTGCCATCGACCGAGGCGTTCAGGATGGGGAACTTCTTGAGGGCGGCGACGGCAGCCTTCACGAAGAAGCCCATGAAGCCCAGACGCACGCCGTGAGCCTTCTCGAACTTGTCGGCGTACTGCTTGCGCAGGGCCATGACCGGCGCCATGTTGACCTCGTTGAAGGTGGTCAGGATGGCGTTTTCGTTCTTGGACTGGATCAGGCGCTCGGCGATGCGGGCACGCAGACGGGTCATGGGAACGCGCTGTTCGGCACGGTCGCCGGTGGCAACGGCCACGGCAGGCGCTGCAGCGGCGGCAGCCTTGGGCTGGGCAGCCACGGCGTCTTCCTTGGTCACACGACCACCACGGCCCGAACCGGCGACGTCGCCAGCAGCGATGCCCTTCTCGTCGAGGATCTTGCGGGCAGACGGGCTGGCAGCGCTGACGGCAGCAGCCGGAGCAGCGGCGGCAGGGGCAGCAGCCGGAGCGGCAGCAGCAGCCGGTGCGCCGGCGGCGGCCTTGGCTTCGGTGTCGATGGTGGCGATGACTTCGCCGGAGGTCACGGAGTCGCCGCCGTTCTTGACGATCTTGACCAGCACGCCGTCGGCCGGAGCCGGGGTCTCGAGCACGACCTTGTCGGTCTCGATGTCGATCAGGTTCTCATCGCGGGAAACGGCGTCGCCTTCCTTCTTGTGCCAGCTCACCAGCGTGGCTTCGGAAACGGACTCGGACAGTTGCGGCACTTTGACTTCGATCAGCATGTTTTCTCCCTCTTGTTCAATTCGGCACGGACATGGGCATCAGGCTTTGATTTCGCCAAACGCATTTTCGATAACTGCCTTTTGTTGCGCATTGTGCTTGGCGTAGTAGCCGACGGCCGGCGAGGCCGCAGCCGGACGGGACACCAGCAGGAACTTGTGCTTGTCGCCCAGCGCACTGTCCAGATGGTGGCGGGAGGCCAGCCAGTACCACACGCCCTGGTTACGGGGCTCTTCCTGGCACCACACCACTTCCTTGGCGTTGGGGTACTTGTTCACCTCGGCAGCGAAAGCTTCGGCCGGGAACGGATAGAGCTGCTCAAGGCGAATGATGGCGATGTCCTTGATGTCGTTGGCACGGCGGTGGGCCAGCAGCTCGTAGTAGATCTTGCCGGAGCAGGCAACCACGCGCTTGACCTTCTTGGCCTCGAGCTCGTCCACTTCACCGATGACGGTCTGGAACGTACCCTTCGACAGGTCATCCAGGGAAGAGATGGCATCCTTGTGGCGCAGCAGCGACTTCGGCGTGATGATCACCAGGGGCTTGCGGATCTTGCGCAGGGCCTGGCGACGCAGCAGGTGGAAGATCTGCGACGGGCCGGAGGGGATGCACACTTCCATGTTCATCTCGGCGCACAGCTGCATGTAGCGTTCGATACGGGCAGATGAGTGCTCCGGGCCCTGGCCTTCGTAGCCGTGGGGCAGCATCATGACCAGACCGCACTGACGACCCCACTTGGCTTCGCCGGAGCTGATGAACTGGTCCATCACCACCTGGGCGCCGTTGGCGAAGTCGCCGAACTGGGCTTCCCAGATCACGAGCTGGTTGGGCTCGGCGGACGCGTAGCCGTATTCGAAGGCCAGCACGGCTTCTTCGGACAGCACGGAATCGTAGCAGTAGAACGGACCCTGACCCTCGCGGATGTTCTGCAGCGGGTAGAAGGTGCCATCGTGCCACTGGTCGCGGTTCTGGTCGTGCAGCGCGGCGTGGCGGTGGAAGAAGGTGCCACGGCCCACGTCCTCACCGGACAGACGGATGCCGAAGCCCTGCACCACCAGACTGGCATAGGCCAGGTTCTCGGCCATGCCCCAGTCGAAGGGCAGCTTGCCATCGCCCATGGCCTTGCGGTCGTCGATGATCTTCTGCACGCGGGGGTGCAGGGTGAAACCATCGGGGGTGGTGGTCAGCGACTTCGACAGACGCTTCAGCTCTGCCATCGGAACCTTGGTGTCGCACTTGTCGGTGTACTTCTTGCCAACGTACGGACCCCAGTCCTGGGAGAACTGACGCTTGAAGTCGGACAGCACGGGGTTGGTCAGCAGCTCGCCACGATCCAGGGCTGCGCGGTAGTCCTTGATGAAGACGTCCGGCTCGTCGGCCTTGCAGACGCCCAGCTGGACCAGCTTGTCAGCGTAGATCTTGCGGGTGCCGGGGTGCTTGGCGATCTTCTTGTACATCAGCGGCTGGGTCACCATCGGCTCGTCGGCCTCGTTGTGGCCGAGCTTGCGGTAGCAGACGATGTCGACAACCACGTCTTTCTTGAACTGCTGGCGGTATTCCACGGCCAGGCCCATGACGAAGGCCACGGCTTCCGGATCGTCGCCATTGACGTGGAAGATCGGGGACTCACCCATCTTGAAGATGTCGGTGCAGTACAGGGACGAACGGTAGTCGCGGGGATCGGAGGTGGTGAAGCCGATCTGGTTGTTCACCACGATATGGATCGTGCCGCCCGTGCCATAGCCGCGGGTCTGGGCGAAGTTGAGCATTTCCTGGTTGACGCCCTGACCGGCAACGGCGGCATCGCCGTGGATCAGGACGGGCACGACCTCGGCCTTGCCGTTGGCACCGCGACGGGTCTGACGGGCATACACCGAGCCTTCGACCACGGGGTTCACGATTTCCAGGTGGGACGGGTTGAAGGCCAGGGTCAGGTGCACCGGACCACCCGTGGTCATCACGTCGCTGGAGAAGCCCATGTGGTACTTCACGTCACCGGCCGACAGATCGGACGCAGCCTTGCCTTCGAACTCGGAGAACAGCATGCTCGGCGACTTGCCGAGGGTGTTCACCAGCACGTTCAGACGGCCACGGTGAGCCATGCCGATGACGATCTCCTGGACGCCCTTGCTGCCCGCCACGCGGATCAGCTCGTCCATGGCAACGATGGTGCTCTCGCCACCTTCCAGGGAGAAGCGCTTCTGGCCCACATACTTGGTGTGCAGGTAGCGCTCCATGGTCTCGGCGGCAGTCAGGCGCTCGAGGATGCGACGCTGATGCTCGGCCGGGAAGGCGGGACGACCG
This sequence comes from Zoogloea sp., assembly GCF_023150065.1. Lineage (GTDB taxonomy): Bacteria > Pseudomonadota > Gammaproteobacteria > Burkholderiales > Rhodocyclaceae > Zoogloea. The sequence goes on along the minus strand of NZ_JAKLLN010000001.1, from coordinate 346,421 downwards.
CGGGTCGGCTCGAGGCGGGCCTGGATCCAGCGCTTCTCGGCGATGTCCGTCATGTACATGTACTCGGCGCCGATGGAGCCGCAGTAGGTCTGACGGACTGCATCAAGGATCTCGCGCAGGGTGGCATGATCGCCCGGCAGGCCGTGGAAGGAGCCGGTGTTGAAGGTCTGGTTGAGATCCGCCTCGGTGAAGCCGTAGTGGGACAGCTCGAGTTCGTGGATCTCCGGGCGCTCGGTACGCTTCAGCGGATCAAGCTGGGCCCAGCGGGTACCCAGGAAGCGGTGGGCATTGATGAGCTGGAGCACACCGACCTGCTTCTGATCGGTACCGGCAGCGACCACGGTGCGCACCGGGCCGCGCTTCGCCATTTCGGCAAAGGCGTTGATGATCGGGTAGTGAGCAACGTCAGGGCCCTTGCCCGGGACGTTCTGGAGGGAATCAAAGTACTTCCGCCATTCTTCGGAGACGGAGTCCGGATTGTCGAGATAGTTCTCGTAGAGCTCTTCGACGAACGGCGCGTTGGAGCCGAACAGTTGGGAGCTCTCAAAAAGCTGTTTCATCATGGGCGACCACCTGGTTTTTATCGTGTCTTTTTGAATTGACTTGCTACGGTGGGGAGAAATCCCTGATCGTCAGATACCTGTGGATAAACGAAGCGGGATGCCCGTTTCATGGCACCCCGCATCGTTTCTCCTATTTCCCCCTCCCCCTCCGGGCAATACTTAAGCGCGCTGGTCCAGCGGCTTGACGTCGCGGCGAGCGGCGCCGATGTACAGCTGACGCGGACGACCGATCTTGTATTCCGGATCGGTGATCATTTCTTCCCACTGCGTCATCCAGCCGACCGTGCGGGCCAGCGCGAAGATGCAGGTGAACATTTCCGTCGGGATGCCAAGCGCCTTCTGGACGATGCCGGAGTAGAAGTCCACGTTCGGGTAGAGCTTCTTCTCGACAAAGTACGGATCTTCGAGGGCGATCTTCTCGAGTTCCATGGCCAGCTTGAAGAGGCGGTCGTTCTCGAGGCCGAGTTCGCCGAGGACTTCGTGGCAGACCTTGCGCATCAGCTTGGCGCGGGGATCGAAGTTCTTGTAGACGCGGTGGCCAAAGCCCATCAGCTTGAAGCTGTCGTTCTTGTCCTTGGCACGGGCGATGTACTCGCTCACACGGGACACGTCACCGATCTCTTCCAGCATCTGCAGGCAGGCTTCGTTCGCACCACCGTGAGCCGGGCCCCACAGGCAGGCGATACCGGCAGCGATACAGGCGAAGGGGTTGGCACCGGAGGAGCCGGCCAGACGGACCGTGGAGGTGGAGGCGTTCTGCTCGTGGTCGGCATGCAGCGTGAAGATCACGTCCAGGGCACGCACCAGCACCGGATTCGGCACGTACTTCTCGCACGGATTGCCGAACATCATGCGCATGAAGTTCGCGGTGTAGTCCAGATCGTTGTCCGGGTACATGAACGGCATGCCGGTGTTGTACTTGTAGGCCATGGCGACGATGGTCGGCATCTTGGCCACGAGGCGGTTGAAGCTGATGTTGCGGTGTTCGACGTCCGAGAAGTCCATGGCGTCGTGGTAGAACGCGGACAGGGCGCCCACAACACCGGTCATGACGGCCATCGGGTGAGCGTCACGACGGAAGCCGGAGTAGAACTTGGACAGCTGCTCGTGAACCATCGTGTGCTTCTTGATGGTGCTTTCGAAGTCGAACTTCTGGGCGGCATTGGGCAGCTCGCCGTTCTTCAGAAGATAGGTGACTTCGAGGAAGTTGCAGTTGTCAGCCAGTTGCTCGATGGGGTAGCCGCGATACAGCAGCTCGCCCTTGTCACCGTCGATATAGGTGACCTTGGACTGGCAGCTGGCAGTCGACAGGAAGCCGGAGTCGTAAGTGAAATACCCGGTCTTTCCGCCAAGGGTGCGAATGTCGATCACATCGTTGCCGTGCGTCCCCGACATGATCGGAAACTCTACGGACTTGCCATCTACGGTCAGTGCAGCAGTGCGTTGCGTGGTCATGTTTTGGTCCCTTTTCCCTGTTGAAACTCCAGCTCCCTAGCGGCCGGGCTGCTCCGTCAACGTTCCCGGAGCAGCTCGACCATTTCCTTCCAGCGATCTTTTTCGACCGGCCTGCTGCCGTTGACCATGGCCCAGAGGTCATGGTCCTCGACCAGCAGCAGGTCGTCGAGATCCGCCAGTTGATCGTCGGTCAGACGATCAAAGTGCCGATCGAGGAAACGCGTGAACACCAGATCGAGCTCGAGAAGAGCCCGACGGCACTGCCAGCGCACGCGCCCCCTGTTCAGCGTCATACGGCGCGACGCAGCATCATGTCCTTGATCTTGCCGATGGCCTTGGTGGGGTTGAGACCCTTCGGGCACACATCGACGCAGTTCATGATCGAGTGACAACGGAACAGACGATACGGATCCTCGAGGTTGTCGAGGCGCTCGCCGGTAGCCTGGTCGCGGGTATCCGCGAGGAAGCGGTACGCAGCCAGCAGGCCGGCGGGGCCGACGAACTTGTCGGGGTTCCACCAGAAGGACGGGCAGCTGGTGGAACAGCAGGCGCACAGGATGCACTCGTAAAGGCCATTCAGCTCTTCACGGTCTTCCGGGGTCTGCAGGCGCTCGCGCTCGGGTGCCGGATCGTTGTTGATCAGGTACGGCTTGATCGAGTGGTACTGCTTGAAGAACTGGGTCATGTCGACGATCACATCACGCACAACCGGCAGGCCGGGCAGCGGACGGATGGTGATCGGCTGGGCCAGCTCGTCGATGGCGGTCAGGCAGGCCAGACCGTTCTTGCCGTTGATGTTCATGGCGTCAGAACCACACACACCTTCACGGCAGGAGCGACGGAAGGACAGGGTGTCGTCTTTGGCCTTCAGGCGGACCAGCGCGTCCAGCAGCTTCTTGTCGGACTCCTCGAGCTCGACGGAGATGTCCTGCATGTACGGCTTGTCGTCCTTGTCCGGATCGTAGCGGTAAATCTTGAACTGTACGGTTCGCTTGCTGCTCATGTTCTATTCTCCGGAACGCTCAGTAGGTACGCTTGGCGAGCGCGATCGGCTCGACTTCGGGGGACAGCGGCTGCAGGTTGACCGGCTTGTAATCAAGACGGTTGCCTTCGCTGAACCACAGCGTGTGCTTGAGCCAGTTCTTGTCGTCACGGCCGTTCGGGGTTTCGGCGCAGTCGATCGCATCGTCACGCACGTGGGCACCACGGGATTCCTTGCGGGCCTCGGCGGAGATCATGGTGGCCTTGGCCACTTCGATCAGGTTGTCGAGTTCGAGAGCCTCGGTGCGGGCGGTGTTCCAGACCTTGGACTTGTCCTTGATCTGGGTCTTCTTGGCGCGCTCGGCGACTTCCAGAATCTTGGTGACGCCTTCCTTGAGGATGTCCGCAAAACGGAACACACCAGCATGCTTCTGCATGGTGCGCTGCATCTCGAGGCGGACCTCATGCACGTCCTCGCCGTTGGTCTGGGACTCCAGACGGGCGATACGGGCCAACGACACGTCGGCAGCGTTCTCGGGCAGCGGCTTGAGGGTGAGCTGACCGGACTTGAAGTCACTCACCACGGTCTCACCGGCGGCCTTGCCGAACACCAGCAGATCGAGCAGCGAGTTGGTGCCGAGACGGTTGGCACCATGCACGGAAGCGCAGGCACATTCGCCAGCGGCGTAGAAGCCCGCCACGGGCACGTTCGGGTTGCCATCCTTCGGCACCACGACCTGACCCTTGTAGTTGGTCGGAATACCGCCCATCTGGTAGTGACAGGTCGGAACCACGGGGATCGGCGCCTTGATGGGATCAACGCCAGCGAACTGGATGGAGATCTCGCGGATGCCGGGCAGGCGCTTGTTGATGGTCTCGGGCGAAAGGTGGGTAATGTCGAGGAGCACGTGATCCTTGTCGGAACCACAGCCGCGGCCCTCATTGATCTCGGTCACCATGGAACGGGATACCACGTCGCGGGAGGCCAGATCCTTCAGGTTGGGCGCATAGCGCTCCATGAAGCGCTCGCCGGAGGCGTTACGCAGGATGCCGCCTTCGCCGCGCACACCCTCGGTGATCAGCACGCCCGCGCCGGCCACGCCGGTGGGGTGGAACTGCCAGAACTCCATGTCTTCCAGCGGAATGCCGGCACGTGCGGCCATACCGACACCGTCACCGGTGTTGATGAAGGCGTTGGTGGAGCTGTAGTAGATGCGACCGGCACCGCCGGTGGCGAAGATGGTGGCCTTGGCATGGAAGATCGACACTTCGCCGGTTTCCATTTCCATGGCCGTCACGCCGAGCACATCACCGTCCGCGTTGCGGATCAGGTCCATCGCCATCCACTCGACAAAGAACTGGGTGTTGGCACGGACGTTGCGCTGGTACAGGGCATGCAGCATGGCATGGCCGGTCCGGTCGGCTGCCGCACAGGAGCGGGACACCGGGGTCTGGCCGTAGTTCTGGGAGTGGCCACCGAAGGGGCGCTGGTAGATCTTGCCGTTATCGGTGCGGTCGAAGGGCATGCCGAAGTGCTCAAGCTCTACGACGACCTCGTTGGCCTTCTTGACCATGAACTCGATGGCATCCTGATCGCCCAGCCAGTCCGACCCCTTGACGGTGTCGTACATGTGCCAGTGCCAGTTGTCCTCGGTGGAATTGCCGAGGGACGCAGCAACGCCACCCTGCGCGGCAACGGTGTGGGAGCGGGTCGGGAAGACCTTGGTCAGGACGGCGGTTCTCATCCCCGCTTCGGAAAGCTGGAGAGCCGCACGCAAGCCAGCGCCACCAGCGCCGACGATCACTGCATCAAAAGTATGCTTTGCGACTTTCACTTACAGCCTCCACAGAATCTGAGCAGCCCAGCCGGCATAGCCGACGAGCAGAAGAGCAACGACCGAATGCAGGGTCAGACGAATGCCGGTCGGCTTGATGTAATCCATGAAAATGTCCCGCACGCCGATCCAGGCATGGAAGAACAGCGACATGAAGAACAGGAAGGTTGCAAACTTCATGAAACCGCCGCTGAAGATCGCACGCCAGCTCTCGTAGGAGGCATCTGGCATGGTCAGCACGCAAATTGCGAAGAGGACGGTGTAGATCGCCATGACAACGGCGGTGACGCGCTGGGCGAGCCAATCACGGAAACCGTAATGGGCGCCGACAATGACAGGCTTTACCATACTTTGGCCACCAGAATGACAGTGAGGATGAGGCTGACGATCAGCACGAGACGAGCGCTGGACACGGCGGACTGCTTGTCGACGCCAACATGAAGGTCCAGCAGCAGGAAGCGGATGCCCGCGCAGAAATGATGCAGATACGCCCACACCAGACCCGACAGGATCAGCTTGACGAAGACGTTATTGACGACTTCCTTGAAGGAGACGAAAGACTCGGGAGAGCCCACGCTGTTACCGAAAAGCGCAAGCAGCACCGGAAGCATCAGAAAAAGGCCCACACCACTGACCCGATGCAGGATCGAGACTTTTCCGGGTAACGGAAGCCTGATCTCGTTCAGCGCCAGATGCTTCGGGCGCTGTTTCTTCAAAATCACCTCTGCCATAAATATTCCCTCTAGCAAATTACGACCGAAAGGCCGCACTCTTCCCACACGACAAAATTATAAGTATATACCCTTACCAACCACTGACAGGCCGGGCACCCCTGCCAATTCAAATCAATCAATTAAGCTCGTTCAGATAATAGTGATCGGCTGTTGAATAAAGACCACGCCGCCACTCGACCGGCCTGTCACCGTAGGTATAAGTGACACGCTCCACCGACAGCAGCGGAGTCCCCTCCACAACCCCCAGCGTTTCACTGGTCATGCGGTCGGCCGCCACGGCACGGATACGCTCTTCGGCGCGAATCATGCGCACCCCGAAGCGAGTCTCGAAGAGGCTGTACAGGGAACCATGCGCCCCCTGGAGAACCTCCATCGTCAATCCGTGGAAGATCTCGCCCGGGAGATAGATTTCGTCGATGACAACAGGCCGCCCCGAGAACTTCAGCAATCGCCGCAGAATCGTCACCGGAGCACCCAACTCAATCCCCAGCATGCGTGCAGCTTCATTTCCCGCCTTGGCTTTCCAGCAATCAAGGGGCACACTCTGGGGGTGAGCAAGATCGCCATCCACCGGCACGAGGCGAAGAAAGCGGAAAAGCGCGCGGGGGTCATTATGGGAAGCCACATAGGTTCCCTTGCCCTGCTTGCGGACAAGCAGATTTTCCGCCGCCATTTCGTCAATGGCCTTGCGGACGGTGCCTTGACTCACATTGAAGCGCAGGGCGAGTTCCTGCTCGCTGGGAATGGCCTGCCCCGGCCGCCACTCGGCGGACTCCAAAGCGTTCAACATCAGATTCTTGATCTGACGGTACAGGGGGCTGAAGGTGGGCGATTCGGGTCGCATTCATGTATTGAATCACACTTTTTCAGAGCAGTCCATGGGATGTCTTTTATCTTATATAAGACATCAGACATGGAATTGACAGCCTTGAAAAATGTCCATACGATTCATCTGTTGACCGGTCAGGCACTGATCGAGTGTTCAACCACCATCGCGACAGCTGGAAGGCGGCGCGAAGCAGCAGTATCGAATCGATAACACTTCTTTCCTTGAGGGAGTATCAACAATGGCAAAAGCCCCCGTTCGTGTCGCAGTCACCGGCGCCGCCGGCCAGATCGGTTACAGCCTCCTGTTCCGCATCGCCAGCGGTGAAATGCTGGGCAAGGATCAGCCCGTCATCCTTCAGCTCCTCGACCTCCCCCAAGCCCAGAAGGCTGTCAAGGGCGTGATGATGGAACTGGAAGACTGTGCCTTCCCGCTGCTGGCCGGCATGGTCGCCACTGACGACCCCAACGTCGCCTTCAAGGACGCTCAGGTGTGCCTGCTCGTCGGCGCCCGCCCCCGCGGCCCCGGCATGGAGCGCAAGGACCTGCTGACCGAAAACGCCAAGATCTTCACCGTCCAGGGCGCAGCCATCGGCCAGCACGCCAGCCCCGACGTCAAGGTCCTGGTTGTCGGCAACCCCTGCAACACCAACGCCTACATTGCCAAGGAAATCGCCGTCAAGTACGGCCGCGTCAATGCCAAGAACTTCACCGGCATGCTGCGCCTGGACCACAACCGCGCCCTGTCCCAGCTCGCTGGCAAGACCGGCCGTGAAGTGTCCAGCCTGAAGAACCTGGTCGTCTGGGGCAACCACTCCCCCACGATGTACGCCGACTACCGCTTCACCACCTCCAACGGCGACAAGGTGCCGGCGCTGGTGAATGACGAAGCATGGAACCGCGACGTGTTCCTGCCGACCGTCGGCAAGCGTGGCGCTGCGATCATCGAAGCCCGCGGCCTCTCCTCCGCCGCCTCCGCCGCCAATGCCGCCATCGACCACATCCGTGACTGGGTGCTCGGCTCCAACGGCGAATGGGTCACCATGGGCATCCCGTCCGACGGCTCCTACGGCATCCCCGAAGGCATCATCTACGGTTTCCCGGTCACCACCGAAAACGGCGAATACAAGATCGTTCAGGGCCTGGAGATCGATCAGTTCTCCCGCGAGCGCATGACCCACACCCTCAACGAACTCCTCGAAGAGCGTGACGGCGTCAAGGATCTGCTGGGCTGATCACGCCCGACAGCATCCTGCCGCAGGATCAGACGCGGGGGCGGAAACGCCCCCGCGTTTTTTTGTTGACCGGTTTTTGCTAATCTCCGCCCATCTGCACCCTGCCCACTTCACATATGTCCTCCCTGCCCCATCCCGAGCACGTGCTCTTCCAGGGTGAAAAGCCCTTCCCCGTCCTCCCCGCCGTCGACCACTACGCCGGCAGCGAAAAGCTGATGCGCAAGGCGCTGACGCTGCAGCAGGAGCTCGGCCCCGTCTTCGACATCACCTGCGACTGTGAGGATGGTGCCCATGCCGGAGCCGAAGCGGCACATGCGGAGATGGCCGCGGCGCTGGTGATGTCCGACGAAAATCGCTTCGGCCGGGTCGGCGCACGCATTCATGACATCACCCACCCGCACTGGGAGCAGGACGTGGAGATTCTGGTCAGTCGCGCCGGGCGTCGCCTGGCCTTTCTGACCATTCCCAAGCCGCGCAGCGTCGCCGATGCCGCGCGCCAGATCGAGAGCATCCGCAACGCCGAAGAACGGCACGGGATCGACAGGGAAATCCCTGTCCACGTCCTGATCGAAACTCACGGCGCACTTCGGGACGCGTGGGATATCGCCGCACTCGACAGGGTCGAGTCTCTCGATTTCGGCCTGATGGATTTCGTCAGCGGACACCACGGCGCCATCCCCGGCAGCGCCATGCGTAGCCCCGGACAGTTCGATCACCCCCTGGTAGCCCGCGCCAAGTGCGACATTGCCGCAGCCTCGCTGGCCAACGGTGTGGTGCCTTCCCACAACGTGACCACCGAGCTGAAAGACCTGGATTACATCCGCCGCGACGCCGAAAGAGCGCGCCGGGAATTCGGCTACCTGCGCATGTGGAGCATCCACCCGAATCAGATCGTCCCCATCGTCGAAGCCATGCGCCCGGACTTCTCCGAGGTCGAGGACGCCGCCGCCATCCTGATCGCAGCCCAGGATGCAGGCTGGGGGCCGATACAGCACGCCGGAAAACTCCATGACCGGGCTTCCTACCGCTATTACTGGGAACTCCTGAAACGTGCCCGTGCAACCGGCATGGACCTGCCCCCAGAAGCGGCCACACGCTTCTTCTGAGCCAGTGCAGCGCGCAGGCAGGCAACAAAAAAGCCCGGCTGAATACCGGGCTTTTTTGTTATTCAGGGCTGCCGGAAATCAATCCGGCAGTGCGAGCGCGTTGTCCGTGCTGAACTGGTAGTCCTTGAACACATGCTCGGCAGTAAGGATCTGGTAATTACCGTCCTCACCTTTGCGGGAAGTGTCTTTCAGGCGATACGTGTAGTGCCCGCAGGTCCACAGGTCGAAATTGCGCATGTGCGTACACATGCAGGTCTTCTCCATCACCGAGATCTTCTTTACGCCCGGGTGCAGCTCCACCTGCCGGTTATAGGCATCGATGTAGGAACAGTTGCCGGTACTGTCGAGAAGGTAGCCATACGCCTCACAGTTGGGGCGGATGCCGGAGCCGATTGCCGGACTCCCGGTCAGCATGCGCATCGGATAGCCCGTCGGTGAAATCTGGTTCACCACGATCTCGTCCTCGCTGGCCTTGAAATAGTGCTGCTGGACATCCTCGGGCAGACCGCATTCGTGGGTCACGGTGAAACGCGTGGCAACCTGGACGGCACCCGCGCCATTCTCAAGGAAGGACACCGCGTCGCTACCGGTGAAGATGCCGCCCGCCGGAATCAGGGGAATATCGAGCTTCTCGGCAATCAGCCAGGCCTGGATCTCGGCGACGATGGTGGCCAGGTCATATTTGGCCCAGTCCATGCCGAAACCCAGGTGCCCCCCCGCCAGCGGGCCTTCAACCACCACGTAGTCAGGCATGCGGTTGGTGCGGGCACTCTTGCGCAGGAACAACTGCAATGCGCGAAGGGAGGACACGATGATGCCGAGCTTCGCGTCGCGGAAACGCGGATGGTCTTCGATCAGCGCGAAGGAGCCGAGATGAAGACCCGCGGCCAGGGTAATGCCGTCGGCCCCCGCATCGAGCGCGGAAGCGAGGCGCACGCGAAGAGTCTCCTTCGGTGCGTTCATGGTCAGCTTTTCCATGCAGTTCACGAAGACCATGCCCGACCCACGCTTGGCCTCCATGGTGCGCCCCACATGCAGACGGGTGGCCTCGGCAAGCTGACCGAGATCGAACTGGACAACAGACTTGTCCGAGTTGGCGACGTTATACTTGTACTGCTTCAGCTTGTCCTTGACGTACTTGGTATTGAAGCGACGGTCCGCGACCGTCTTGACCATTGCATCCGAGATGTGACCGATCCCGCCCAGGCGAGCAGCCTCCAGTGCCAGATCTGCAGTGGAGATATCCACCCCCATGCCGCCGATCACGATTGGCACCAACTCCTGCTTGCCGAAGCGCAAACGGAAATCATCAACTCGTTTCATGAAACCCCTTCCAGACAGACGTGAAGTGCCACATTGGCGACAGGCCGGCTGCGACCTAACGCAGTATTATCTCATCGCCCCCGTCCATTCGCTGCGTCTTGGATCAAGGAAAAGCACCGGAAGTTGCGCAAAATCATCGAATTCCGACTCTCATCTGCCAGCCGAACAGGATGTCCCCACGGGGCGACGTAAATTTGTTACTTTCGCGAGCGCGGATAAAGTCACGAAGTCCGCTAAAATCACGCTTCCGAAGTTGCCTGCTGCCTGATGTCCCAACCCACGCCTCCCCCTCATGAATGCGCTGTACTGTTTGCCGATCTGGTCGGCAGCACCCAGCTATATCAGCGCGTGGGCGACAAGTCGGCCTTCGAGGTCGTGGACAAGAGCATCCGCGCCATGCGCATCGCGGTCGAAACCAAGGGTGGGCGCGTCGTCAAACACACCGGCGATGGCCTGATGGCCGTGTTCCGGGATTCGGACAGTGCCGCCGACGCCACCCTCGCTATTCACCAGACCATCAAGGAACTCCCGGCCGCGCCCGAACAGCGCCTGGCCGTGAGGATCGGCTTCCACTTCGGCGCCGTCGTCGCCAGCGGCACGGACGTCTTCGGTGATACCGTCAATTTCGCCGCCCGACTGGCCGAGCTGGCTTCACCGGGCAAGGCCATCACCGCTGCTGAAACAGCCCGTCGCCTGGGCCCCGAGTGGCGTTCGGTACTGCACACGCTGCCGCCACGGGTCATCCGAGGCGTGACCCGGCCAGTCGAGCTGTGTGAATTGATGTGCGAAGCCGTGGGCGAGCTGACTATCGTCCAAAGCGACCACTTCCTGCTCGAGACAGAACCGGAACTGCGGCTCTACCTCGATGCCATGGCCCTGACGCTCAACGCCACCAAGCCCAGCGCGCGCATCGGCCGGGACCCGGCGGCCGACCTGGTGATCGCCGACACCCAGTCATCCCGGCGTCACGCCGAGATCGAATTGCGCGGCGACAAGTTCGTGCTGATCGACCGCAGCAGCAACGGCACCTTTGTGCAGATCGATGGCGAACGGGAGTTCCTGCTGTCCCGCGAGGAAGTCGTGCTGCGCGGCCGCGGGCACTTCGCCCTCGGTCGCAGTTGCGCCAACAGCCCGCAGGTCGTCAGCTTCGTCTGCATCTGAGCGCCCCGCCACCGCGGAACGCGCCCATCACCCCCTAAGCGCTTCGCCCAGCGCCCTGCCGCCCAGGGCAACCGCCTCGTTCGACTGGGGGAAGAATTTTCCGAGGGTGAAAAAGCCATGCACCATGCCCTCGAATTCGTGCACCTTTACCGCCACCCCCGCCTCGCGCAGCGCGTCCGCATAGGCCTTGCAGTCATCGGTCAGCGGATCGCAACCCGCAACGATGAAGGCGGCCGGAGGCAGCGCGTCGAAACGCCCGGCCAGCAGCGGCGACGCGCGCCAGTCCTGCCAGTCATCCTGATTGGGAAGATACTTCTCGAAGAACCAGGCCAGGCTCTCCGTATCCAGAAAGAAGCCGTTCGCGTAGGTTCGCCGTGAAGGGCGCTGACTGAGGATGTCGGTGCACGGATAGATCAGCAGCTGCAGGGCGGCCTGGGGCCCGCCCCGATTGCGCATCTGCAGGGCCGTCACGGCACTCAGGGTTCCTCCTGCGCTATCACCGGCCAGGGCAAAGCGTGCCGGATCGATCCCCAGCAACGCAGCGTTGGCCAACGACCAATCCACTGCCCGTTGCGCGTCATCCACCGGCGCCGGGAAGGGATGCTCGGGAGCCAGGCAATAATCGACGGACAAGACCGCACATCCGCTGTGATTGGCCAGTTCGCGACACAACACGTCATAGCTGGGGATATTTCCGACGCACCAGCCACCGCCATGAAAGTAGAAGGTGACAGGCAGAGCCTCGTCGGGCCGGGAATGAAGCGGCCGGTACAGCCGGGCCATGATCACGCCGTCGCGGGCGTGGGGCCGCGGGATGGGCACATCGGTTACCGAGGCCACCGCAGGTGCTTCAGGGCGAAGGGTGAACTGAAGTTTCTCGAAGGAATGACGCGCCTGGTGCACATCCAGCTCATGGAAACGGGGAGCGCCGACGCGGTAAACCATGTCGAGCAGAGCCTTGGCTTGAGGATCGAGGGCCATGGGGAGCAGTCCGGGATGAAACGACAATCGGAAATATTGCCCTCGGCCGCAAGGTGACCGGACACAGAACACGCCGCATTTGCGGCGAGGCGCCCGGCCCGCTACCATGCGCGACTTTCCGAAGAACAGCGTCGCGCGGCGAGAGCCTGAGGAAAACTGGTGCCGAGAGTGGGACTCGAACCCACACACCTTGCGGCGGCGGATTTTGAATCCGCTGCGTCTACCGATTCCGCCATCCCGGCATGGGAAGCCGCGCATTATCTACGAAACATCCGACTGCATCAACACATGGCCTGGAACCTCGACGACTTTGACTATGTGCTCCCCGACGAGCTGATCGCCCAGGCACCGCTGGATCGCCGCACCGACAGCCGCCTGTTGCGGGTGCAGCCCGAGCTGGCCGACCTGCACTTTGCCGACCTGCCCACCCTCCTCAACCCCGGCGACCTGCTGGTCTTCAATGACACCCGGGTTCTGCATGCACGCCTGTTCGGCACCAAGGACACCGGCGGTCAGGTGGAGGTGATGATCGAGCGCCCCCTGGGCCAGCACGAAGCCCTGGCCCAGATCCGCGCCAGCAAATCGCCCAAGCCGGGCACCCGGCTCCATCTCGAAGGAGCGCTCGACGTCGAGGTACTCGGCCGCGCCGGTGAGTTCTTCCACCTGCGCTTTCCCGACAGCGACGACCTGGTCGCCCTGCTTGAACGCCATGGCCGCCTGCCACTGCCGCCATACATTGAGCGCGCCGCCGGCAACACGGACGAATCCCGCTACCAGACCGTCTACGCCCGCAGCCCGGGCTCGGTTGCCGCGCCCACGGCCGGCCTGCATTTCGACGAAGCCCTGCTGGCCCGCCTGGCCGGGCAAGGTATCAACAGCGCCTTCGTGACCCTGAACGTGGGCGCCGGCACCTTCCAGCCGGTCCGCGTCCACGACCTGTCCGAACACCGCATGCACACCGAGGCCTACTTTGTGCCCGAAGCCACCGTCGCTGCCATCACCGCCACCCGGGCGGCCGGCCACCGGGTGATCTGCGTGGGCACCACCAGCATGCGCGCACTGGAATCGGCCGCCCGCTCCGGCCCCCTGCGGGCAGGCGAGGCGGAAAGCGACCTTTTCATCCTTCCCGGCTACGAATTCCAGGTGGCAGACGGCCTCATCACCAACTTCCATCTCCCGAAATCCACCTTGCTGATGCTCGTCTCCGCCTTCGCCGGCATGGACACCATCCGCCGCGCCTACGCCCACGCCATCGAACAGCGTTACCGCTTCTTCAGCTACGGCGACGCCATGTTCCTGACCCGGACCGCCCCATGAAATACGAACTCCTCGCCACCGACGGCGGCGCCCGCCGCGGCCGTCTCACGCTCAACCACGGCACCGTGGAAACCCCGGCCTTCATGCCGGTCGGCACCTATGGCACCGTCAAGGGCATCTCGCCCCAGGATCTGCGCGACATCGGCGCCCACATCTGCCTGGGCAACACCTTCCACCTTTGGCTGCGTCCGGGGCTGGAAGTCATCGAGGCTTTCGGCGGCCTGCATCAGTTCATGGCCTGGGACGGCCCCATCCTCACCGACTCCGGCGGTTTCCAGGTGTTTTCCCTCGGCGCCCTGCGCAAGATCACCGAGGAAGGCGTGCGCTTCAGCTCGCCGGTGAATGGCGACAAGCTCTTCCTCACCCCCGAAGAGTCCATGCGCATCCAGAAGGTGCTCAACTCCGACGTGGTGATGATCTTCGACGAGTGCACGCCCTACCCCGCCACCGTCACCGAAGCTGCCGACTCCATGCGCCTGTCCCTGCGCTGGGCGCAGCGCTCCAAGGACGAATTCACCCGCCTGGAAAACGACAACGCCCTCTTTGGCATCGTCCAGGGCGGCATGTATGAAAACCTGCGCGACGAATCCCTCGCCGGCCTGGAAGACGTCGGCTTCCACGGCTACGCCATTGGCGGCCTGTCGGTGGGCGAGCCCAAGGACGACATGCAGCGCATCCTGCACCACACCGCACCGCGGCTGCCCAAGGACAAGCCACGCTACCTGATGGGCGTCGGCACCCCCGAAGACATCGTGTTTTCCGTGCAGGCCGGCATCGACATGTTCGACTGCGTGATGCCCACCCGCAACGCCCGCAACGGCTGGCTGTTCACCCGCCACGGCGACATCAAGATCCGCAACGCCCGCTACAAGAAGGACACCCGCCCCCTCGACGACTCCTGCGACTGCTACACCTGCCGCAACTTCTCCCGGGGCTACCTGCACCACCTCAACCGCCTCAACGAGATTCTCGGCGCACGCCTGGCCACCATCCACAACCTGCACTATTACCAGCAACTGATGCGCGATCTGCGCGACGCCATCGCCGCCGGCAGCCTCAGCGACTACGTCGCCCGCTTCCATCGGGAGCGTGCCGGCCAGGGGCTCTGAGACCCGCCCAAAGTGCGGGCTGAAGCTGCGGCTTCGCCCGCCCGGGCCTTGCCGCTATAATCGCGCCTTTGCCCCGCTTCCTCCCATGCAGGTCTTCCGCGGAATTCCCGAGCGCTCCGACCACGGCTGCGTGCTCACCATCGGCAACTTCGATGGCGTGCATCGCGGCCATCAGACCTTGCTCGCGAAGCTGACGGCCAAGGCACAGGCCACCGGCCTGCCCTCCGCCGTGCTCACCTTCGAGCCGCACCCGCGGGAATACTTCACCCACGAGAACCGGCCGATCCGCCTCACCTCCCTGCGCGAGAAGATCCAGCGCATCGCCGACCAAGGGGTCGACCGCCTCTACATCGGCCGCTTCAACACCCGCTTTGCCGCCCTCACCGCCGAACAGTTCATTGAGGACATCCTGATCCGCGGCCTGTGCGCGCGGCAGGTGATGATCGGTGACGACTTCCGCTTCGGCAGGGGGCGCAAGGGCGACTTTGCCATGCTCCAGGCCGCAGGCAGCCAGGCCGGCTTCACCGTGGAGGCCATGCATACCCTGGTCCATGAGGGGGAGCGCGTCTCCAGCTCCGCCGTGCGTAGCGCCCTCGCCGAAGGCGACATGCCCCATGCAGCACGTCTCCTGGGCCGCCCCTACAGCATCAGCGGGCGCGTCATGCACGGTGACAAGATCGGCCGCACCATCGGCTTTCCCACCGCCAACATCCAGCTCAAGCACCGCAGCCCGCCGCTGATGGGTATCTACACCGTCAGCGTCGAAGGCCTGGCTGACCGGCCGTGGCCCGGCGTCGCCAGTGTAGGCGTCCGCCCCACCATCAACGACGCCGGCCGGCCGACCCTCGAAGTGCACCTCTTCGACTGGAACACCGAATGTTATGGCGCGCATCTCAAGGTCAACTTCCTGGCCAAGCAGCGGGACGAAGAACGCTACGACACCCTTGAAGCCCTGACCGCCCAGATCGCCCGCGACGCCGACCAGGCCCGCGCCTACTTCGCCCGGAATCCCCTCTGAATTCACAGTTCGCACCCATCATGTCCGACACCAGCAAGACCCTCAATCTGCCCGACACCCCCTTCCCCATGCGCGGCGACCTCGCCAAGCGCGAGCCCAAGTGGGTGGCCGAATGGCAGCAGCGCAAGCTCTACCAGAAGATCCGCAAGGCGTCGGCCGGCCGGCCCAAGTTCGTGCTCCACGACGGCCCTCCCTACGCCAACGGCAGCATCCACATCGGCCATGCGCTGAACAAGATCCTCAAGGACATCATCGTCCGCTCCAAGACCCTGGCCGGCTTCGACGCACCCTACGTGCCGGGCTGGGACTGCCACGGCCTGCCCATCGAGCACAAGATCGAGGTCACCCATGGCAAGGGCCTGCCCGCCGACAAGGTGCGCGAGCTGTGCCGTGCCTACGCCGCCGAGCAGATCGAGGAGCAGAAAAAGGACTTCATCCGCCTGGGCGTGCTCGGCGACTGGGACAAGCCCTACCGCACCATGGACTTCGGCAACGAAGCCGGTGAAGTGCGTGCCCTGGCCGAGATGGTCAAGCGCGGCTGGGTCTTCAAGGGCCTCAAGCCGGTCAACTGGTGCTTCGACTGTGGCTCGGCCCTGGCCGAAGCGGAAGTGGAATACCAGGACAAGCAGAGCCCGGCGGTGGACGTGGGCTTCCCCTGTGCCGAGCCCGAAAAGCTCGCCGCCGCCTTTGGCCTGGCCGCCCTGCCCGCCGGCAAGAACGCCTGGGCCGTGATCTGGACCACCACCCCGTGGACCATCCCCGCCAACCAAGCCCTCAACGCCCACCCCGAGCACGAATACGCCCTGGTGGACACCCCCCGCGGCCTGCTGCTGCTGGCCACCGAACTGGTTGAAGGCAGCCTCAAGCGCTTCGGCCTCGAAGGCAGCATCGTCGCCCGCACCCCGGGTGCCAGGCTCGAAAAGATCAACTTCCGCCATCCCTTCTACGACCGCCTGTCACCGGTCTTCGTGGCCGACTACGTGGGCCTCGACGCCGGCACCGGCATCGTCCACTCGGCCCCGGCCTATGGCCTGGAAGACTTCAACTCCTGCAAGGCCAACGGCTTCACCAACGACGACATCCTGACCCCGGTGCAGAGCAACGGCGTGTATGCCGAATCCCTGCCCTTCTTTGGCGGCCAGCACATCTGGAAGGCCAACCCGGCCGTCGTCGAGAAGCTCCAGGAAGTGGGCGCCCTCTTCTCCCACGAGAAGATCAGCCACAGCTACATGCACTGCTGGCGCCACAAGACTCCGCTGATCTACCGGGCCACCGCCCAGTGGTTCGTGGGCATGGACCTCAAGCCCAATGGCGGCCCGAGCCTGCGCGAACTCGCCCTCGGCGGCGTCGATGCCACCCAGTTCTTCCCGGCCTGGGGCCAGGCGCGCCTGCACGCCATGATCGCCAACCGGCCCGACTGGTGCATCTCGCGCCAGCGCAACTGGGGCGTGCCCATCCCCTTCTTCCTCCACAAGGCCACCGGCGAGCTGCACCCCCGCACCGTGGAACTGATGGAGCAAGTCGCCGCACGCATCGAGCAGGAAGGCATCGAGGCCTGGTTCAAGCTCCAGCCCGCCGAGCTGCTGGGGGCCGAGGCCGACCAGTACGACAAGATCAGCGACACCCTCGACGTGTGGTTCGACTCCGGCACCACCCACTGGCACGTGCTGCGCGGCTCCCACAATGACGGCCACGCCAGCGGCCCCCGCGCCGACCTCTACCTCGAAGGCTCCGACCAGCACCGCGGCTGGTTCCACTCCTCGCTCCTCACCGGCTGCGCCATCGACGGCCACCCGCCCTACAAGGCCCTGCTGACCCACGGCTTCGCCGTGGACGGCGCCGGCCGCAAGATGAGCAAGTCCCTGGGCAACGTGGTGGTTCCCCAGGAGGTCACCGGCAAGCTCGGCGCCGACATCCTGCGCCTGTGGGTCGCCTCCACCGACTACTCCGGCGAGCTGTCCATCTCCAAGGAGATCCTCGACCGCGTCGTCGAGGTGTATCGCCGCCTGCGCAACACCCTGCGCTTCCTGCTGGCCAACACCGCCGACTTCAACGCCGCCACCGACATGCTGCCCGTGTCCGAGTGGCTGGAGATCGACCGCTACGCCCTGGCCCTGACCCGCAAGCTGCAGACCCAGGCCGAGGCCGACTACGCCGGCTACGAGTTCCACCGCATCGTCCAGGCCCTGCAGAACTTCGCCGCCGAAGATCTGGGCGCTGTGTACCTCGACGTACTCAAGGATCGCCTCTACACCACCCAGGCCAAGTCGGTGGCCCGCCGCTCGGCCCAGAGCGCCCTGTGGCACATCCTGCAGACCGTGGTGAAGCTGATGGCCCCCATCCTGTCCTTCACCGCCGAGGAGATCTGGCAACTCCTCACCCAGGATGCCGACGACAGCGTGATGCTGCATGCCTTCCACAGCCTGCCCGCCCAGGACGGCGAGGACGCCCTGCTGGAGCGCTGGACCGCCATCCGCGCCATCCGCGCCGACGTGCAGAAGGAGATCGAAGCCGTGCGTGCCGCCGGTCAGGTGGGCTCCTCCCTGCAGGCCGAAGTGGAGATCCGCGCCACCGAAGGCAAGTACGCCCTCCTCGCCAGCCTGGCCGATGACCTGCGCTTTGTGCTGATCTGCTCGAAGAGCAGCCTCGTCCAGGTCGCCGCCGAAGCGGACGAAGCCATCCTGGTCACCCCGTCCACCCACAAGAAGTGCGAGCGCTGCTGGCATTACCGGGCCGATGTGGGCCACGACGCCGCCCATCCGGAACTTTGCGGCCGCTGCACGTCCAATCTGCACGGCGCCGGCGAAGCCCGCTCGGCCGCCTGAGCCCACGCCCCACAGGAGCCCAGCCCTTGAAACTACGCCTCGGCAACTGGATCGGCCTCTCCGCCATCGTCGTCCTTGTCGATCAATGGACCAAACACCTCGTCCGCGGCGCCCTGCGCAACGGCGAGGTGATCCATGTCACCGACTACTTCGACCTCGTGCTGGCCTTCAACCCGGGTGCCGCCTTCAGTTTTCTGGCGGACCAGGGGGGCTGGCAGCGCTGGTTCTTCGTGGCGCTGGCCGCCCTCATCTGCGGCTGGCTGCTGCGCCTGCTGGCCAAACACCAGCATGAGCTCCTGCAGCCCCTGGCCTTCTCCCTGATCATCGGCGGCGCCATCGGCAACGTCATCGACCGCTTCGTCTTTGGCGCGGTGGTCGACTTCCTGTATTTCCACATCGGCCGCTACGGCTGGCCCGCCTTCAACGTGGCCGACTCCGCCATCTGCGTGGGCGTCGTCCTGATGTTCATCGCCCAGGTACGCGAGAGCCGCCACGCCACCGCCCAAGAGAAACTTTCATGACCCAGATCGTCCAGCCCGACAGCCTGCTGACCCTCCATTACCGCATCTCCCTGGACAACGGCCAGCCGCTGATCAGCACCTTCGAATCCCAGCCCGCCACCATGCAGCTGGGCAAGGGCGACATCGCCCCCACCCTCGAACGCTGCCTGGCCGGCATCACCGTGGGCGAGCATCACACCTTCCTGCTCGAGCCGGAAAACGCCTTCGGCGTGCACCGTGAAGATCTGGTCGAGAAGGTCCGCCTCGAAGACTTCCCCGACGGCGCCGAGGTGGAGCCCATGGTCATCATGGAATTCACCGCGCCCGACGGCACCCGCTACCCCGGCCTGATCCGCGAAGTGCTCGACACCCACGCGGTGATCGACTTCAACCACCCCCTGGCCGGCAAGTCCATCCGCTTCGAAGTCGAAGTGATCGGCATCAACTGAGCCCCGGAGCCCCCATGGAAGTCCTGCTTGCCAACCCCCGCGGCTTCTGCGCGGGCGTGGAACGCGCCATCGAGATCGTCGAACGGGCCCTGGCCCGCTATGGCGCGCCCATCTACGTACGCCACGAGGTCGTCCACAACCGCTTCGTGGTGGAAGGCCTGCGCGCCAAGGGCGCCATCTTCATCGAGTCCCTCGACGACGTGCCCGCCGGCAACACCGTGATCTTCAGCGCCCACGGCGTACCCCAGTCGGTCCGCAGCGAGGCCGAGGCCCGCGGTCTGCGCGTCTTTGACGCCACCTGCCCGCTGGTCACCAAGGTGCATATCGAAGTGGCCCGCATGCGCGAGCAGGGTCGCGAGCTCATCATGATCGGCCACAAGGGGCACCCGGAGGTCGAGGGCACCATGGGCCAGGTCAAGGACGGCATCTACCTGGTCGAGAGCGCCGCCGACGTCGCCGGGCTGCAGGTGAACAACCCCGACATGCTGGCCTACGTCACCCAGACAACCCTGTCGGTGGACGACGCCGCCACCGTCGTCGAAGCCCTCCGGGCCCGCTTCCCGAGCATCGTCGGCCCCAAGAAGGACGACATCTGCTACGCCACCCAGAACCGCCAGGATGCCGTGAAATTCATGGCCCCCCGGTCCGACCTGGTGCTGGTGGTGGGCTCGGTGAACAGCTCCAACTCCAACCGCCTGCGCGAGGTGGCCGAGCTGCTGAAGGTGCCGGCCTACCTCATTGACAATGCCGAGGCCATCGACCCGGCCTGGATTGTCGGCAAGAAGCGCATCGGCGTCACCGCGGGTGCGTCGGCACCCGAAGTGCTGGTGGATGCGGTCATCGCCCGCCTCAAGGAAATGGGTGCGGCTTCCGTAAAGTCTCTCGATGGTGTCCCGGAAAAGGTGACCTTCCCCCTGCCCAAGGAGCTGCAAGCTCCGGCGGCATGATCGGAAAGGCGCTCCCCGGAGCGCCTTTTTCAATCCTGCGCGAGCCTGCCCATGCCCTTCGTCGAGCGCGACGCCTCCGGCGCCGTCATTGCCCTGTTTTCCCAGCCCGGCCCGGGCCATGAAGAAGAAGTCCCGGCGGGCCATCCCGACCTCACCCCCGTCACCGGCCCCTCCGAGTTCGCCCGCCTCGACGCCGACCTGATCCGCGTGATCGAGGACGTGGTCGACGTGCTCATCGACCGGGGCCTGCTACGGCTCACCGACCTGCCCCTCGACGCCCAGCGCAAGCTGCTCGCCCGCAAGGGTGCCCGCGCCCGCCTGCGCCAGGGCCTGAACCTGATCGGCCCCAACGACGTCATCTGAACCCGCGGCACCACGCCCTTCCCGCTGCCGGCCTGCCTGAAAGGCTCAAGTTCCCCCTACGGGACCCGTTATCCCTACAATCCGGACGCCATCGGCCCCGCCCCTTGGCGACCTCCCGTCAGCACCCGAGCCTGCCGGGCCGTGAAACGACCACGAAACGATTGTGCCGATGACCGACGCTGCATCCCCTGCCGCACCAGCCCGCGCTCCCGACCGCGCTGCCGACAACCACTGGCAACCGGGCGAGGCTGCCACCCACGAAGACCCGCTCCTTGATGCATTGGTCGTGCTTACCCGCCTCCATGGCAACCCCTTCACCCCCGAAGCCCTTTCCGCCGGCCTGCCGCTGGTGGACAACCGGCTGACCCCCTCGCTACTGCCCCGGGCTGCGGCCCGGGCCGGACTGACCGCAAGGATCGTCCGCAAGTCCATTGAGGACATCACCCCCAACCTGCTCCCGGCGATCCTCCTCCTGCACGACCGCCGCGCCTGTGTTCTGCTTGAGCGCCGGCCTGATGGCGGCGCCCGGGTGCGCTTTCCCGAAGCCGGAGAGTCTGCCGACGACCTCTCTGCCGACGAGCTGGCAGCCCTCTACACCGGACTGGTGTGTTTCGTCCGGCCACGCTTCCGCTTCGAGGCCCGCTCGCCCCAGGTCAAGGCGGTGCGGGCCAGCCACTGGTTCTGGGGCACCGTCATGGAAAACTGGCGCCTCTACCGGGACACCCTGCTGGCCGCGCTGGTGGTCAACCTGTTCGCCCTGGCCATCCCCATGTTCTCGATGACGGTCTATGACCGGGTGGTACCCAACCACGCCGTCGAGACCCTGTGGGTGCTGGCCGTCGGTGCCATGCTGGTGCTGCTCTTCGATTTCATCCTGCGCACCCTGCGGGCCTACATCGTGGACACCGCCGGCAAGCGCATCGACGTGCAACTCTCGGCCCGCATCATGGAACGCGTCCTCGGCCTGCGCATGGACGCCCGGCCCGCCTCGGTGGGCTCCTTCGCCTCCAACCTGCGAGCCTTCGAGGGCGTGCGCGATTTCATCGCCTCGGCCACCGTCACCACCCTCATTGACCTGCCCTTCGTGCTGCTCTTCCTGCTGGTCATGGTGTGGATCTCCCCCTGGCTGCTGCTGCCCCCGCTGGTCGGCATGCTCGCCGTGCTCTTCGTCACCCTGGTGGCCCAGGACAAGATGCACGAACTCACCGAAACCACTTACCGCGCCAGCGCCCAGCGCAACGCCACCCTGGTCGAAAGCCTGGTCGGGCTCGAGACGGTCAAGACGCTCAGTGCCGAGAGCCTGATCCAGCGCCAGTGGGAACGCGCCACCCTGTTCATCGCCCAGATCGGCGGCCGTCTCAAGCTGCTGTCCTCCAGCACGGTGAACTTCGCCCAGTTCATGCAGCAGTTCGTCAACATCGCGGTGATCATCGTCGGCGTTTACGAGCTGTCCGAGGGCAACATGTCCATGGGCGGCATCATCGCCGCGTCCATGCTGTCGGGCCGGGCCATGGCGCCCCTCGGGCAGGTGGCGGGCCTGATGATGCAGTACCAGAACGCCCGCACCTCGCTGGCCTCGGTCAATTCCCATATGGAGCTGCCCATCGAACGCCCAGACGGCGCCAGCTTCGTGCATCGCCCCAGCTTCAACGGCGACATCGAATTCAAGGATGTGGGCTTCAGCTACCCGGGCCGTGATCAGGCCGTGCTCAAGAAGGTCAGCTTCCGCCTGAAGGCCGGCGAGAAGGTGGCCATCATCGGGCGCATCGGCTCCGGCAAGACCACCATCGAGAAGCTGGTCCTCGGGCTCTACCAGCCCACCGAAGGCGCCATCTTCATCGACGGCATCGACTCCCGCCAGATCGACCCCGCCGAGCTGCGCCGTGCCATCGGCTTCGTCCCCCAGGACGTGACCCTCTTCTACGGCACCCTCAAGCACAACATCGCCATGGGCGCTCCCTTTGCCGACGACAGCGCCATCCTCGCCGCCGCCGAGCTCTCGGGCGTCAAGGAGTTTGCCGACACCCATCCCCAGGGCTTCGAGATGCCCATCGGCGAACGCGGCGAATCCCTCTCCGGCGGCCAGCGCCAGGCCGTGGCGATTGCCCGTGCCCTGCTCAACGACCCGCCCATCCTGCTCCTCGACGAGCCCTCCAGCAGCATGGACCACCAGAGCGAGGAAGGCCTCAAGCAGCGCCTGCGCCGCTTTGCCGCCAGCAAGACCATGATCCTGGTCACCCACCGCACCTCACTGCTGGATCTGGTGGATCGCCTCATCGTCCTCGACCAGGGCCAGATCGTCGCCGACGGGCCCAAGGCCCAGGTGGTGGAGGCCCTCCAGCAAGGCCGCATCGGCCGCGCGGGGTGACATCATGAAAACACTCATCGCCCCACTCGCCACCTTCTTCCAGCCCCTCTACAACGCCATCTACCAGCGCTGCTCGCGCCTCTTCGACCGGGTTCTCGACGGTGCCGAGCGTCGCGAGATCCACGACGACACCGACTACATGGCCGACGCCGAATGGGCCATGTCCGAGCAGAAACTGCGCGGCAGCCGCATCGCCGTCTGGACCACCTGCCTTGCCGTGCTGGTGCTGATCGTGTGGGCCGCCTTTGCCCAGCTCGACGAAGTGACCCGTGGCGAGGGCAAGGTCATCCCCTCCCGCCAGGTCCAGGTCATGCAGAGCCTCGACGGCGGCATCGTCTCCGAGATCCTGGTCAAGGAAGGCCAGCAGGTGAAGACCGGTCAGCTGCTGCTCAAGGTCGACCCCACGCGCTTCGTGTCATCCCTGCGGGAAAACCGCGCCCAGTACATCGCCCTGCTCGCCAAGGCCGCCCGCCTCACTGCGGTGGCCAATGGCAAGCCCTTCGTGCCTCCGCCCGAGCTGATCAAGGAAGCGCCCGAACTGATCGAGCAGGAACGCAGCGCCTACGAGAACAAGCGTATGGAGCTCGAAGCCGCCGTAGGCATCGCCCGCCAGCAGCTGTCCCAGCGCCGCCAGGAGCTCAACGAACTCACCGCCAAGCGCGAACAGGCCACCCAGAGCTACACCCTCACCGCCAAGGAGCTCGAAGTCACCCGCCCCCTGGCCAAGACGGGCGCCGTGTCCGAGGTCGAGCTGCTCCGCCTGGAGCGTGACGTGGCCCGTTACCGGGGCGAACGGGACGCCGCCGGCGCCCAGATCCCGCGCATCCAGGCCGCCATCTCCGAGGCCCAGAACAAGATCGAGGAAGTCGGGCTGAACCTGCGCAACCAGGCTCGCAGCGAGCTCTCCGACACCAACGCCAAGCTGGCCGCCCTGTCGGCCGGCAGCGAGGGCCTGGCCGACCGGGTCAAGCAGGCCGAAATCCGGGCCCCCATGAACGGCACCGTCAAGCAGCTCTTCGCCAACACCGTGGGCGGGGTTGTGCAGCCCGGCAAGGAGATCATCGAGATCGTCCCCAGCGACGACGCCCTGCTCCTCGAGGCCCGCGTCCAGCCCAAGGACATCGCCTTCCTGCGCCCCGGGCAGGCCGCGCTGGTCAAATTCACCGCCTACGATTTCTCCATTTATGGCGGGCTCGAGGCCACCCTCGATCACATCGGCGCCGACACCATCACCGACGAAAAGGGCAACGCCTTCTACATCGTGCGGGTGCGCACCACCCACAGCACCATCGGCGATGCCCACATGCCCATCATTCCAGGCATGGTCGCCGAGGTGGACATCCTCACCGGCAAGAAATCTCTCCTCAGCTATCTGATGAAACCCGTCCTCCGCGCCAAGGCCAACGCCCTGACCGAACGCTGATCGAAGCTCGCCCCCCGCCCATGAGCACTCCGCAACCGCTGCTGATCCTCACCCCGGACGACCTCCTCGCCACACGCTGGCAAGCCCTGTCCTCCAGCCCTATCCGCGCCCTCGACATCGAAGGCCTCGACACCTGGCGCAAGGCCGGCCACCGCCTGGTGGTCATCGACCTGGGCAACCGCCCGGCGGGCGCCTCCCCGGTATGGACCCATCGGGCCTGGCAGGAGAACGCCGCCGGCCTCGCCATCCTGGCCACCTCATCCCGCCCGGACGACGAAGAAGGCCTCGCCGTACTCAATGCCGGAGCCAGCGGCTACTGCCACAGCCATGCTCCGGTCGACAGCCTGCGCCAGGCCCTGGACGTCATCGACAGCGGTGAGCTGTGGGTGGGGCGTGCCCTGCTGTCACGGCTGCTGCGCCTGGTGGACAGCCGCCTGCCCCGCGCCGGGCTGGCCGACTGGGCCCGCCCGCTGACCGAAAGGGAACGGGAAGTCGCGCATCACGCCGCCGTCGGTGAAAGCAATGTCGCCATCGCCGATGCCCTCGGCATCACCGAGCGTACCGTCAAGGCCCACCTCAAGGCCGTCTTCGAAAAGCTGGAAGTCGCCGACCGGCTGCAGCTCGCCCTCCGGGTGCACGGCGTCCGCTGAAGCAGCCTCCCCGCGTGGCATCCGTCACGCGACCTGTCCTTGTGGACAATGGCGTCCCCTTCCGCCACGTCGTAGATTCCGTCTCATCTAAAAAACCGATTTCCGGAGACCGTCATGGCCACCTCGTCCTCCCCCGCCACCGCCGCCACCAATGCCGTCGCCAAGGGCACCGTCGTCTTCGTCCAGGGCGAAGCCTATCTGCGCGACAGCAGCGGCAAGCTCAGTGCCATCAAGCCGGGGGATGTGGTCATCGAAGGCCAGGAAATCGTCACCCACAACGGTGCGGTGGTCGAACTGCAGTTGCCCGGCGGCGCCAAGGTCAGCGTCGGGCCGAACCGCGAGCTGCTGCTCAATGACGAGTTCTTCACCACGGCCACGCCGGAGCGCAGCGAGAACGTCATCTCCAGCCTGGGGGCCGAAGCCGACAAGGTGATCCAGGCCCTCAACGCCGGCAAGGACCCCTTCGAGGGCCTGGAAGACCCGGCCGCTGGCCTCACGGGGGGCGGCCTGGGCGACCAGACCCACGACTTCGTGCGTCTGGTGCGCGTGCTCGAGGAAGTCACCCCGGTCAGCTACAGCTATTCCACCTCGGACAACGGTGTCGAATTCCTGCCCACCGCCACGGCCATCCCCCAGACCGTCAATACCCCGCCCCAGGCCACCGACGACACCGTTGCGGGCACCGAAGACCAGCCCCTGATCGTGGACGTCCTGGCCAACGACAGCGACGCTAACAACGACCCCCTGGTGGTCACCAGCGCCACGGCAGGCAACGGCCAGGTCACCATCAACCCGGACGGCAGCCTGCGCTACGTGCCCAACCCGGACTTCAACGGCCCGGACACCGTCACCTACACCATCAGCGACGGCAAGGGCGGCACCTCGACGGCGACGGTCACCATCAACGTCGTGGCGGTCAATGACGCCCCCGTGGCCCTGCCCGACGTGGCCACCACCCCCGAAGACCAGCCGGTGACGGTCAACGTGCTGGCCAACGACAGCGACCCGGATGGCGATCCACTCACCGTCACCGGCGCCACCGTCGACCCCGCCCTCGGCAGCGTCGTCGTCAACCCGGACGGCACCCTCACCTTCACCCCGACACCGAACTTCAACGGCCCGGTGGTCATCACCTACACGGTGAGCGACGACAAGGGCGGCACCGCCTCCTCCACCGTCACCGTCAATGTCACCCCGGTGAATGACAACCCCGTCGCCAACCCGGATGTTGCCACCACCCTCGAGAACACCCCGGTCACCGTTCCGGTGCTGGGCAACGACAGCGACCCCGAGGGCAACCCCCTCACCGTCACCGGCGCCACCGTCGACCCGGCCCTCGGCAGCGTCGCGATCAACCCCGACGGCACCCTCACCTTCACCCCGGCGCCCGATTTCAATGGCCCGGTGGTCATCAACTACACCATCAGCGATGGCCAGGGCGGCACCGCCACCAGCACCGTCACGGTGAATGTGACGCCGGACAACGCCCCCCCCGTGGCCAACCCGGACAGCGCCACCACACCCGAAGATCAGCCGATCACCGTCAATGTGCTGGGCAACGACAGCGACCCGGACGGTGACCCCCTCAGCGTCACCGGCGCCACCGTCGACCCCGCCAAGGGCACGGTCGTGGTCAATCCCGACGGCACCCTGACCTTCAACCCCGCGGCCAACGTCAATGGCCCGGTGGTCGTCACCTACACCATCGCCGATGGCAATGGCGGCACCGCCACCAGCACCATCACCATCGACGTCACCCCGCAGAACGACGCCCCCGTGGCCACGCCGGACAGCACCACCACACCGGAAGACCAGCCCGTCACGGTCAACGTACTGGGCAATGACAGCGATCCCGACGGCGACACCCTCACCGTCACCGGCGCCAGCGTCGATCCCGCCAAGGGCAGCGTGGTCGTCAATCCCGATGGCACCCTCACCTTCACCCCGGCCGCCAACATCAACGGCCCGGTGCTGGTCACTTACACCATCGACGACGGCCAGGGCGGCATCGCCACCAGCACCGTCACCATCGACGTCATACCCGACGCCGACGACGCCCAGCTGGGTACCGGCAGCGGCGCCGTCAAGGAAGACACCCCCGCCCAGAGCACCGCCTCCGGCACCCTCTCCATCGTCGATCCGGACGCCGGCGAAGCCGTCTTCCAGCCCCAGACCAACGTGGCCGGCACCTACGGCAGCTTCAGCGTCAACACCGCCGGCGCCTGGACCTACACCATCGACAACACCCTGCCCGTCGTCCAGGCCCTCAAGGAAGGCGAGACCCGCACCGAGGTCTTCACCGTGCGCAGCGCCGATGGCACCGCCACTACCGTGAGCCTGACCATCATCGGCACCAACGACGGCCCGGTGGCCAACCCCAACACCGCCACCACGCCCGAAGAGCAGCCCGTCACCATCAACGTGCTGGGCAATGACACCGATCCGGACGGCGACGCCCTCAACGTCACCGGCGCCACCGTCGACCCCACCAAGGGCAGCGTCACGGTCAATCCCGACGGCACCCTGACCTTCACCCCGGCCACCAACGTCAATGGCCCGGTGGTCGTCACCTACTCCGTTGCCGACGGCCATGGCGGCACTGCCAGCAGCACCGTCACCATCAACGTCACCCCGGTCAATGACAACGCCAGCATCAGCACCGGCGCCGGCACCACCCGGGAAGACGCGGTCCTGCTTGCCAGCGGCACACTGACCATCACCGACCCGGACGCCGGCGAAGCCGCCTTCCAGCCCCAGACAGACACCACCGGCACCTACGGCAGCTTCTCCATCGACGAAACCGGCCACTGGGCCTTCACCCTGGACAACGGCAATCCCCTGGTCCAGAACCTGGCCGACGGCGAATCGCGCACCGAATCCTTCACTGTGCGCAGCGTGGATGGCACCGAGAGCACCGTGGTCATCACCATCCTCGGCACCAACGAGACCATCGGCGCACCCGGCGTCGGCATCGTCAAGGAAGACAACACCCTGAGCACCGGCGGCAGCCTGATTGCCAGCGGCGGTGCCAGCTTCGTGCCCCAGCCGGCCACCCCCGGCACCTATGGCAGCTTCACGCTCAACACCGACGGCAGCTGGAACTACGTCCTCAACAACCCGGCCAGCGTGGTGCAGAGCCTGGGCGAAGGCCAGACCCGCACCGAAACCTTCCCGGTCACCCTGTCCGACGGCACCTCCAGCACCGTCACCATCACCGTGGTCGGCACCAACGATCCCGCCCTCATCGGCCCGGGTAGCGGCAACGTCACCGAAGACACCGTTCCCAGCACCGGCGGCACCCTGAGCATCACCGATGTGGATGGCGGTGAAGCCGGCTTCCAGCCGCAGAACAGCGTGGCCGGCACCTACGGCAGTTTCAGCCTCGATGCCGCCGGCAACTGGACCTACACCCTCAACAACGCCCACCCGGACGTCCAGGCCCTTGGCGTCGGCGACACCCTCCTCGAGACCTTCCCCGTGCTCAGCACGGACGGCACGTCCAGCAGCGTTGTCGTCACCATCAACGGCACCAACGACGGCCCCGTCGCCAACCCCAACACCGCCACCACGCCGGAGGATCAGCCGGTCACCGTCAACGTGCTGGGCAACGACACCGATCCGGATGGCGATACCCTCACCGTCACCGGCGCCAGCGTCGACCCGGCCAAGGGCACCGTGGTGGTCAACGCCGATGGCACCCTGACCTTCAACCCCGCCGCCAACATCAATGGCCCGGTGGTCGTCACCTACACCATCGCCGACGGCCACGGCGGAACTGCCAGCAGCACCGTCACCATCGACGTCACCCCGGTCAATGACGCACCGGTCGCCCAGGACGACACGAACAGCCTGAGCAAGACAGCCACCAACCCGGCCACCGGCAACGTCATCACCAACCCGGCCGGCCTCGACTCCGACCTGGACGGCGACACCCTCAGCGTCAGCCTCATCGGCAGCGCCCCGGTAAGCGGCGCGACCGTGGTCGGCGGCGCCTTCGGCACCCTGACCATCCACCCGGACGGCAGCTACAGCTACATCCAGGACACCTCCAACAGCACGGTGACCGGCCTGGCGCCGGGCGCCACCCTGACCGACAGCTTCAGCTACACCGTGTCCGACGGAAAGGGTGGCACCGCGACAGCAGAGCTCCGGATCACGATCGCCGGCCTCAACACGCCCCCGATCGCCGCCCCCGACGCCGCAACCACCAACGAAGACGAGCCGATCCGCATTGCGGTGCTGGGCAATGACAGCGACCCCGAAGGCGACGCCCTGACCATCACCAACGCCACGGTCGACCCCACCAAGGGCAGCGTCGTCATCAACGCCGACGGCACCCTCACCTTCAATCCGGCCCCCAACTTCAACGGCCCGGTAGTCGTCACCTACAGCATCTCCGATGGCAAGGGCGGCACCGCCACCAGCACCGTCAACATCACGGTCAATCCGGTGAACGACGCCCCGGTCGCCAACCCCAACACGGCCACCACACCGGAGGATCAGCCGGTCACCGTGAACGTGCTCGGCAACGACACCGACCCGGACGGCGACACCCTCAGCGTCACCGGTGCCACCGTCGATCCGGCCAAGGGCACCGTCACGGTCAATCCCGACGGCACCCTGACCTTCAACCCGGCCGCCAACACCAACGGCCCGGTGGTCGTCACCTACACCATCGCCGATGGCCACGGCGGCACTGCATCCAGCAC
>NZ_JAKLLN010000001.1:0-316534 GCF_023150065.1 Zoogloea sp. | reverse complement strand
CGTCACCATCAACGTCACGGCGGTCAATGACGCGCCTGTAGCCGTCAATGACACGGCCAGCACCAGCGAAGACAGCCCGGTCAGCCGCACCGCCGCCCTGGGCGTGCTCGCCAACGATTCCGACATCGACAGTGCCAGCCTCACCGTCTCCGGCGTACGCGTCGGCACCGCCGGCGCCTTCGCCGCACCGGGTGCCGCCGGCATCACCCTCACCGGCACCTACGGCAGCCTGCTGATCCACGCCGACGGCAGCTACACCTACACCCCGGGCGCCGCCGCCCAGGCCCTCAACACAGGCGACTCCGTCCAGGACGTCTTCTCCTACCAGCTCAGCGATGGCAGCCTCACCGCCACCGCCAACCTGTCCATCACCGTCATCGGCACCAACGACCCTGCCGTGATCACCGGCACGGCGGCGGGCACCGTCAAGGAAGACACGGCCGGCCAGCTCACCGTCACCGGCACCCTGACGGCGACGGATGTGGACAGCTCCACGTCCTTCAGCCCCGCCAACGCCACTGGCACCTACGGCAGCTTCAGCATCGCCGCCAACGGCACCTGGACCTACGCCCTCAACAACGCCGCCGCCAATGTGCAGGCACTCAAGGAAGGTGACACCCGCACCGAGACCTTCACGGTCACCACGGCGGATGGCACCACCCGCAACGTGGTCGTCACCGTGCTTGGCACCAACGAGATCCCCACCGTCGCCAATGTGACGGCCAGCGGTGCAGAAGATCCGGCCGCGCCGATCCCCGTGATCCTCGCCGGCAGTGATGTGGACGGCACCGTCACCAGCCTCACCCTGGCCGATCTGCCCACCAACGGCACCCTCTACCGGGATGCCGCCATGACCCAGCCGGTCAGCGCCGGTACGCCGCTGGCCGCCACTGGTGGTGCCGTCACCCTGTACTTCCAACCTAGCGCCAACTGGAACGGCAGCACCAGCTTCCACTTCACCGCCACCGACAACAACGGCGGCAGCTCCAGCCAGGCCACCGCCAGCATCAACGTCACCCCGGTCAACGACCCCCCTGTGGCGATTGCCGATACCGGCAGCACCAACCAGGACACGGCCCTGGTCCGCAACGCCGCCAGCGGCGTGCTGACCAATGATTCGGATATCGACGGCGCCGCCCTCGGTGTCACCGGCATTGCCGCCGGCAGCGGCGCCAGTGTGCCGGTCACGGCAGGTGGCACCAGCGTCGGTGGCGCCTTCGGCACCCTGCTGATCGCCCAGGATGGTGGCTACACCTACACCCCGGGCGCAGGTGCCAAGGCCCTAACCCTGGGCCAGTCGGCCAGCGACGTGTTCACCTACACCGTATCCGACGGCAACGGCGGCACCGCCACCACGACCCTCACCATCCAGGTCAGCGGCCTCAATGACGCCCCGGTGATCGGCGGCGTGGCCACCGGCAATGTCACCGAAGACGGCACCCTCACCGCCGGCGGCAGCCTCACCATCAGCGACGCGGATGCGGGTCAGTCGTCCTTCGTGCCCCAGACCCTCACGGGCACCTACGGCACCCTGACCCTGCAGTCCGGCGGAAGCTGGAGCTACAGCCTCAACAACGCCGCCACCAACGTCCAGTCCCTCAAGCAGGGCGAGGTGGTACAGGACAACTTCAGCGTCCATACCGCCGACGGCACCGCCAAGACGGTGACCATCAACGTCACCGGCACCAATGACGCGCCGGTGGTCGGCACGGCCACCGTGAGCGTCTCCGAAGAGGGCCTGGCGGGCGGCATCGCCGACACCACCGGTGCCACCGACACCACCAACCAGACCACCGCCGGCGGCACCATCAGCGTCTCCGACGTGGATGGCAACGCCCTCAGCGTCACCCTCACCGCACCAAGCACCGCCCTGACCTCCAACGGCGTGGCCATCACCTGGACCGGCAGCGGCACCCAGACCCTGGTCGGCAGCGCCGGAGGCCAGGAGATCATCCGCGCCACCATCGCCAACGACGGCACCCAGTCGGTGAAGCTCTCCGGCCCCGTCGACCACCCCAACACCACCCAGGAAGACGTGCTCACACTCAACCTCGGGGTCAACGTGAGCGACGGTGTGACCACCACCACCAGCACCCTGGTCGTGCGTGTGGAAGATGATGCGCCCAAGGCCTCCAACGTCAATCAGAGCGTGGTGGTTGCGCCTCAGGACACCAACCTGCTGATCGTGCTCGACAACTCCGGCAGCATGAACACCGCCGACGGGGTGGGCGGAACCACACGCATCAAATCTGCCATCACCGCCCTTACCCAGCTCATCGACACCTACGACGCACTGGGTGAAGTGCGCATCCGGATTGTCACCTTCAACAGCTCAGCCACCTCAGTCGGCACCGCCTGGACCACGGTCGATCTCGGCAAGACCCAGCTCGGGAACGTCACCCTGGGCGGTACAACCAACTTCGACTCGGCCATCGCCGCGGCGCAGAGTGCCTACGGATCAACCGGCAAGCTGGCATCCGGTCAGAATGTGGCCTACTTCCTGTCTGACGGCGTTCCCAACTCGGGCACGGAAATCGGCACCGCCGACGAGACCGCCTGGAAGGCCTTCCTGACCAGCAACGGCATCACCAGCTACGCGCTGGGCATGGGTGCCGGCGCATCCCAGGGGCCGCTCAACCCCATCGCCTACGACGGCCTCACCAAGACCGACCTCAACGCGTCGGTCATCACCGATTTCGCCCAGCTCTCCAGCGCCCTGCAGGCCACCATTCCCCAGTCCGCCAGTGGTGACATCCTGTCCGGCGGCCTGCTGGGCGGCACCTCGGGCTTTGGGGGCGACGGTGGCCACATCAGCTCGATCACCATCGAGGGCGTGACCTACACCTACAACCCGACGGGCGCCACCAGCGTCACCCAGAGCGGTGGAACCGGCAACGGCACCTACAACGCCACCACCCACCTCCTCACCGTGCGCACCGACGACGGTGGCACCCTGGTGGTGAACATGAGCACCGGCAGCTACAACTACACGCCGCGCGCCACCGTCACTGCCCCCGTCGTCGATGGCTTCGACTTCGTCCTTGCCGACAAGGACGGCGACACCGCTTCGGCCAGCGTGACCTTCAACGTCAGCCGCCAGGCCGAGCAGGTGGTCACCCTCACCAGCACTTCCACCGTCATCGAATCCAGCCGCCTCGGCCTGACCGGCGAATACTACGGCTACAACGAAACCACCTCGGGCGTCACCCGCACCCACGCGGACGACACCACCCTGGGCAACCTGGACCATGTCTCCGACATGACCACCATCGTCGACGGCCGTAGCGGCCAGACCGTGGTGGGCACCTACAACGCCGCCCCGGCAACGGGCTCCGACGCCACCTTCAGCGCCGACAAGATCGACTACGGTTTTGGCTACACCACCGGCAGCACCACGGTGGGCGCGGTCAACGGCAACCTGGGTAATAACCCCACCGTCGGCGCCAACATGGCAGTCAATTCCGGTGCGCTGTACAACTTCCTGCGCGGCGGCACCACCGGGTCGGACGCCTCGACTCTGACCACCACCACCGGCCTTGGCAACACCACCGATTCGGGCCTGCGTTTTGTAGGCCTGATGAACGTGGCCGGGGGTATCTACGACATCCGGGTCACCGCCGATGATGGCTTCCGCATCAATGTCGGCGGCCAGACTGTGGCCATGTTCGACAACATCCAGTCCCCCACCGCCCGTACCTACACCGGCATCAGCATGGAGAGCGGCCTGCAGCCCATCGAAATCCTGTACTGGGAACAAGGTGGCAATGCCCGTCTGCGCATTGAGGTCAAACTCAGCAGCGAAGCCGACACGGCCTACAAGACCCTGGGTACCGACGAGTTCGCGCTCTTCACACCCACCAGCGCCCCGGTGCTCAACGACATGCAGGACATCGTCGAGAGCACCACCAACGGCACCTGGCTGGTACGCACCGGCGAGCGCCTGGACGGCACCGCGGGCAACGACCACATCACTGGCAGCGATGGCCAGGACATGATCTACGGTGGCGCCGGCAACGACACCATCATCGGCGGCAGCGGTGCCAGCCTGATCTCCGGGGGGGCCGGCAACGACACTCTCACCGGTGGCCTCGGTTCCGACACCTTCAAGTGGTCCCTGGGGGATGCAGGCAGTGCCGGTGCACCCGCCCTTGATGCCATCACCGACTTCAACAAGGCGGCGGCCATCAGCGGCGGCGACGTGCTGGACCTGGGCGATCTGCTGCAGGGCGAGAGCCACACGGGCACCAACCCGGGCAACCTGGGCAGCTACCTGCACTTTGAGAAGTCCGGTACCGACACCGTGGTACACATCAGCAGCACCGGCGGCTACACCGGCGGCACCTTCAGCGCCGGCGCCACCGACCAGAAGATCGTGCTGCAGGGCGTGGATCTGACCAACAGCGGTGCCCTGAGCACCGATGCCCAGATCATTCAGGACCTGCTGACCAAGGGCAAGCTGAGCGCCGACTGAGCGAAGCACCACATCGGCATCAAAAAAGAGAGGCCCCGCAAGGGGCCTCCCTATCTTCATGTGGGCGCCGGCTCCGCAGAGCCGGCAGACTCAGCCTGCCGCGAGACGGCGTGAAGCCTCCGGGCCAGTCATGCCGCTGACGCCCAGATCGCGGGCCGCCGCCCATTCCTCGGCTGTATGGACCTGCTCGGCATAGACCGCCACCTCGAGGCCGTGGGCCACATCGACGATGGCCTTGACGAGGCGTTGATGGCCGGGGTTTTCATGCAGGCTGGCAACAAAGCTGCCGTCCAGCTTGAGATAGGCCAGGCGCAGCGCATACAGGCGCGGCAGGGCCGCCAGCTGGCGTCCGAAATGCTCGATACCCAGGTGTGCGCCATGCCGCGCCAGCACCTCGGCGAGGGCTTCAAGGCCGGCCAGACTCGCATCCAGCCCGCGCTCGCTGACCTCCACGGCAATCCGCGAGGCCCCGGCCCCGGCCGTTGCCAACAGGATGTCCAGCCCATCGAGAAAGCCGGCCTCGATCAGCGAACGGGGGGCCACGTTGATGGCAATGGGCTCGGAAGACTCACCCAGACGGGCAATACCAAGGCGCAGGGCCTCCAGGTCGCAGGCCGCCGCCAGGCCAACCCGCACCGCCGCCGGCATGAACTGCCCTGCCGTCAGCACGGCGCCCGCTGCGGGCAGGCGCAACATGTACTCCCGGTGGACCAGGCCGCCATCGGTGGTCAACACCGGATAGCTGGTGAGGGTGAACTCATGGCGAGCCAGGGCGCCCTCAAGCATCTCCCGCCAGCCCGCCGCACCAGGCACCGGGATCGGCAAGGGCGACCCGCCGGGCTCGGCCACGATGCCGCCCTCGGCCTCGGCGCGCATCAGGGCGGAATCCACCCGCGCCATGAGCTCACCCGGGGTGTCGTCGCGCCGATAAGCCACCGCAGCGGCATCCAGATGCAGGCGATGGGCCGCATCCACCTCAAGATCCAGGGCCGTGACGGCACTGCACAGACGCTCCAGCATGGCCCGCCCGTCGGCCAGCCCCATGCCGGGGACCAGCACGCCGAATTCGGCACCACCGAGCCGCCCCAGCGCCACGTCATCACCGGCCTCGAGGCCGTCTTTCAACGCATCGGCCACGGCGCTCAACCACTCGTCCGTACGGGCCCGCCCCAGCTTCTGGTTGAGCACCACCAGATCGGCAATGCGCAGCACGGCCAGGCAGCCACCCGGCGCCACATCCGGGTCGGACAGCACACGACGCAATTCCCCGTTGAAGGCCGCCCGGTTGAGCAGCCCGGTACCATCATCGTGGCTGCCCTCGTCACGCAGGCGGGCAATCCGCCCGGCCTGCTCGGAGAACAGGGCGCGAATGCGTTCGGACATGCGGTTCAGCGCCCGGGCCATGCTCTGCAGCTCGACGACCTTCGGCTCGTCGATAACCCGGAACTGCCCGGCCCCAATGGCCTCGGCCTGTTCGGCCATCTCGTCCAGGGGCCGGCGCACCCAGCGCAGCAGCATCGACACGGCCATGGCCCAGAACAGACCAATGGCCAGCATCACGCTGCCCAATTGCAGGGCACCACGCCACAGGGAGCGGTAAGCGTAGCTGCGGGCCGCGACGACACTCACCTTGCCGACCTGCCGCCAGCCGTCGCTGACCAGCGCCTGCCCCGGCCGAGCCTCCATGGGCACCAGGGCCACCAGCCAGCCAGGCACCCCCTCGGCCGCATCATCCTGGGTACGCTCCACCAGCACCCGCCCCGCAGGATCGGTGAAGCGGATCTGGCTGTAATGCCCCCCGTCGAACAGGGCCGTCACCAGCAGCTCCATGGTGGCCACGTCCTTGCTCTGCTGGGACATGGACAAGGCCAGGGACACCGCACCATCACCGGCCTGGGCCGTCAATTGCTGCTCGAAGTAGCTGCGAGCGGTAATCAGGCTGACCGCAAAGGCGCCGACGAGCACCACCGCCATGGCCACCACCACACTGACCCACAATCTTCTCAACAGGGACATATCGATTCCTTCAAGGCGTATAGCCTTCCGAACGCATGCGCAGGAGCAGCTCCCGCCAGCGGGACACCCGATCCACCGGGCTGGTGGCCTGGGCGGCACCGCCGACAAAGACGCCCTGCATATTGAAACTGAACACCGGCACGAGGTCGGGGCGCCCACTGGCCGGCCGGATCTCGGTGATGAGGTTGTCGAGCACCAGAGGCACCGCATCGGGCGAAGGGTAGTAGCCCAGCACCATATGCGCCTGACTCACGCTGCTGCCGGCCCCGCCCACCTGGGCCCGCACGTAGGTCATGCGCAGGCGGTCTTCCGGCACCCCCAGCTCACGCAGGGTAAAGTACTTGGCAAAGACGAAGTCCTCACAATCCCCCGCCCCCCGAGCCAGGGTTTCAAGGGGGGTGGCCCAGTAGTCGGCCTGGGACCACACCACGCTATCCTCGGCAAAGCGGATGCGCCGATTGAAATACTCATTGATCCGGCGCAGCTGCTCGTCTTCGCTCAAGCCACGCCATCCACCCACGGCACTGCGCCACGCCTCGATCGCATCGCTGCCCGCCTGGCCGAAGCGCTGCTGCGCAACCTGGCGCATGCGCTCCACCTCGAAGCCCCCCAGGGCCAACCCGATGCCCAGCAGGCAGACAGCCCCCAACACGCCGCCCTGGCGACGAACTGCCGCAAGGAAGGATGGGCCGGTAATGGGAGACGTGGATGGCATTGAAAGGGTGGAAACCATGGACGCGCCTTGCGGAGCGCCCTGCAGCAGACATGCCTTCTGGATGAGTGGATATTCGGGCCGAACCAGCCTGAATCAACGGCGGGGCGCCGAAAAAGTTAAGCTTCGGGTTCCGCAGCCGTCAACTGTGAAATATTTGTTCAAGGCATTCATCCAGTCAGTGCAACAGCCTCGGAAAAGAAATAATGCTCAAAGCAAGCGCTGAACGACGCCTAGAATCTGGCCTTGTTCCGGACCCGAGTCCGTGCCCCCCATGACGATGCGTATGCCGTCCCCTGACCTCCCATGAACGAGATGACAATGTTCAAAGCAACAAAGCTCTCCGCCAGCCTCGCTCTGTGCTTCGTGGCACTCTCCTCCGCCCAGGCCGGCACCCTGCCGGACGCCATCGAGAAAGCCGTTCTCCGCAACCCTGAAGTGCTTGCCCGCCTGCACAACTACCAGGCCTCGGATGCCGAGCGCGACGTGGCCCGCGGCGGCCTGTTTCCGCGTATCGACCTGCAGGGCTACACCGGCCGCGAGCGCCGCGAGACCCCTACCACGCCATCCGACACCTACACCCGCCCCGGCTACCAGCTGCAGCTGCGCCAGCTGATCTTTGACGGCTTCGCCACGGGCAACGACGTCAAGCGCCTGGGCTTTGCCCGGGCCGTGCGCTACTACGAGCTCCTCGGCACCACCGACGAGACCGCCTTCGAAGCCGGGCGGGCCTATCTGGATGTCCAGCGCTACCGTGAGCTCAGCAAGCTGGCCCAGGAGAACTGGGCCATCCACAAGGAAACCGTCGATCAGATCGAACGACGGGTGAAAGCCGGCGTAGGCCGCCGCGTCGACCTCGAACAGGCCTTCGGCCGCCTGGCCCTGGCCCAGTCCAACTGGCTCACCGAAAGCTCCAACCTCCACGATGTCGGCCAGCGCTACCAGCGGGTAGTTGGCGAGGCACCGCCCGACACGCTGGAAGCCGCCCCCGCCCTGGGCCAGCAGCTGCCCCTCGAGAAGGATGTGCTGCGCCAGGCCATCGTCGACAACCCCACGTTCCGGGCGGCCGTCGCCAACATCCGCTCATCCCGCGCCAACATCGATGTCCAGCGCGCCAGCAACCTGCCCACCGTCGAGCTGCGGGCCAGCACCGGCATGGACAAGAACCTGCTCGGCGTGAGCGGTGAAACCAATTCCACCGCCCTGCAGGTGCTGCTCAACTGGAACCTCTACAAGGGCGGTTCCGACGAGGCCCGCATCCGTCAGTCCCACGAGCAGCTCTACAACGCCACCGATCTGCGTGACAAGGCCTGCCGCGACGTTCGCCAGCAGACCGCGATTGCCTGGAACGACGTCAAGAAACTCAAGGAGCAGCTGATCTACCTTGAGCAGCATCAGCTCTCCACCGAGAAGGCCCGTGACGCCTACCGGCAACAGTTCGACATCGGCCAGCGCAGCCTGCTCGATGTGCTCAACACCGAAAACGAACTGTTCGACGCCAAGCGGGCGACCGTGCGTGCCCGCTACGACCTGACCCAGGCCGAGCTGCGTGTGCTCACCCAGACCCACCGCATCCTGCCCAGCGTGCAGCTCACCCCGGCTGCCCGGACGGCACCCGAAGAAGCCGGCACCGCTGCCGACCCGTCTCAGGACGAGAACCTGCAATGCAGCACCGAGCTGCCTGTCGTCGCCCCCCTGGACACGGTGGGTGCCATGCGCGGCCGTCCCGAGCCTGCCCCGGTGCCCCTCCCGGTTGCCAGTGCTGTGGCTGCGGCGGCCATTCCTGCTGCTGCCGCACCTGCCACCACACCTGCCATCGAACCGCTGGTCAGATCCTGGGCTGCCGCCTGGTCGGCGAAAGACTTCAAGGGCTACAAGGCGTTCTATTCAAGCCGCTTCCAGCCCGAGCAGGGCAAGCTCGACGCCTGGATGGCCCTGCGCGAGAAGCGCCTCGCCAAACCGGGTGAGATCAACGTGGCCGTTGAAAACGTGAAGGTGCATAGCATCTCCGCCACCGCCGCCGAGGCCAGCTTTACCCAGAACTACCGCTCTGCCGACTTCAAGGACTCCATCCCCAAGACGCTCCATTACGAGCTCGAAAACGGGCAATGGAAGATCGTCCGCGAATCGAATCGCTGACCCTGCCCTGCTCCCCGCCCTTGCGGAACGGGGAGCAGGCAATAAAAACGGGAGCCTGGTGGCTCCCGTTTTTTATTTGGTCTGGCTGTATCTCAGAGATGCGGCTGGATGATGCGCCGGTAGAACTCGTGAAAATGCTGCATCCCGTCTTCATAGGGCGACTGGTACGGCCCCACTTCGTTGCGGCCTTCCTTGAGCAGGGCCAGGCGGCCACGATCCATGCGCTCGCCGATATCGTCGTCCTCAATGGCGGTTTCCATGTAGGCAGCCTGCTCGGCCTCGACAAGATCGCGCTCGAACTCGAGGATCTCTTCCGGGTAGTAGAACTCGACCACGTTGGTGGTCTTGTTGACGTCCGTCGGGATCAGGGTGCTGACCACCAGCACATGGGGGTACCACTCGACCATGATGTTGGGGAAGTAGGTGAGCCAGATCGCCCCGTGCTTCGGCATCTCGCCACCGTGGTAGGCCATCACGGCCTCATGCCAACGCTTGTAGGTGGGTGAGCCGGGCTTCTGGAGGGAAGTGATGCCAACCCGCTGCACCGAATACCACTCACCGAACTGCCAGGTCAGATCGTCGCAGGTGACAAACTGACCAAGCCCCGGGTGAAAAGGCACCACGTGGTAGTCCTCGAGGTATACCTCGATGAAGGTCTTCCAGTTGTAGTTGCACTCGTGGATCTCGACCTTGTCGAGCTTGTAGCCCGCAAAGTTGAGCTCGCCACCCACCTGCATGCCTGCCAGATCCGCGTTGGCGGAACGGGGACCCTTGAACAGCAGCCCCTGCCAGTTCTCGAGCTTCTGACGCTGCAGGTTGAGGCAGGGATTCTCGGCGAAATGGGGGGCACCGATGAGCAGGCCATCGGGATTGTACGTCCAGCGGTGGATCGGGCAGACGATGTTCCGGTCGGCCTGGCCGGACCCCTGCAGCATGATGGCCTGACGATGGCGGCAGATGTTGGACATCTGGTAGTGACCATCATCCCGGTTGATCAGCAGCTTCGAGTGGTCCAGCCATTCGAGAGAGCGGTACTGATCGACTTCCGGCACCATGAGTTCGTGGCCGACGTAGCCAGGACCGGCATCGAAGAGGAGACGCTTCTCCAGCTCGAAAACCTTGTCGTCGAAATACCACGAGACCGGCAACTGGGAAACTGCCGGCGAAAGAAGTGCCTGAGAAGCGATGTCAGACATCCCGAACCCCCTGATTCAAAGCGAAAGCCCGAAACGTAAAACCCAAGATTATATATTATTACGCGTTTGACCTGAAGCCCGGCCATAGGCTATTTTTACGGTTTCCCCCACGTCGGATCCGGCCACGCATGGTCAAGCCCTCCAAGTCTCCCAGTTTCGAATCTGCCGTCTCCGAGCTGGAATCCATCGTCCAGGAGATGGAAAACAGCCAGCTCCCCCTTGACCAGGCGCTGGCCGCCTACCAGCGCGGCACGACGCTGTTGCGTCAGTGCCAGGACGTCCTGAGCAAGGCCGAGCAGAGTATCCGCATCCTCGAAACCTCCGACACGGAAGCCCCCTCCGCATGAGCACGCCGACTTTCAGCCAGTGGATGGCAAGCATCCAGGAGCGCATGGAATCAGCGCTCGACCGCGCCCTTCCCGCACCGGAGATCACCCCTGCCCGCCTCCATGAAGCCATGCGTTATGCCGTCCTGGGTGGCGGCAAACGCGTGCGTCCGCTGCTTGTGCACGCCGCCGGCGACATCAGCGGCGCAGCCCCCGAGCGCCTTGACCGGGTGGGCTGCGCCCTCGAGATGATCCACGCCTATTCGCTCGTGCACGACGACATGCCGTGCATGGACGATGACACCCTGCGCCGCGGCAAGCCCACCGTTCACGTCCAGTTCGACGACGCCACCGCCCTCCTCGTCGGGGATGCCTTGCAGACCCTGGCCTTCCAGCATCTCGCCGAGGCTCCGGTCAGCGATGACCCCCAACGCCAGCTGGGCATGCTCCGGCAGCTGGCCATCGCCTCGGGTTCCCGCGGCATGGCGGGCGGACAGGCCATCGACCTGGCCTCCGTGGGGCTGCAGCTGGACCTGGCCGAGCTGGAGTTCATGCACATCCACAAGACCGGCGCCCTGATCCGGGCATCCATCGGGCTTGGCGTACAATGCGGCCGCGATCTCAACGAAGATCAAATGGCCTCGCTGGATCATGTGGGCAAGGTGATTGGCCTGCTTTTCCAGATCGTCGATGACATCCTCGACGCCGAAGCCGACACCGCCACGCTGGGCAAGACTGCCGGCAAGGACGCGGCCAACGACAAGCCGACCTACGTCAGCCTGCTGGGCGTGACACGGGCCCGGGCGCTGGCCGAAGAGATGTGCCAGGACGCACTTGACCGTCTCGCCGCCTTCGGCGAACCGGCACGCCGCCTCTCGGAGCTGACACGCTTCATTGTCCACCGACAGTTTTAAGCGCCGCCCGAACAACCAAGAATACTCATTAACGACCCGGTAACCCGGAATGCCCCTCGGAACGCAGCCCGCCACTCCCCGCAGCAGCCTGCTGGAAAGCATCGCCTCGCCCGCGGATCTGCGCCAGCTCGACCCCAGCGAACTCCCCCAGCTGGCCGACGAGCTGCGCAATTTCCTGATCAGCTCCGTATCCCGCACAGGCGGACATCTCTCGTCCAACCTGGGCACCATCGAGCTCACCGTCGCCCTGCACTACGTTTTCAACACGCCCGAAGACCGCATCGTCTGGGACGTGGGCCACCAGACCTACGCTCACAAGGTACTCACCGGCCGCCGCGAGGCCATGGCCGGTCTGCGCCAGTACCAGGGCATCTCGGGCTTTCCGCGGCGCTGCGAAAGCGACTACGACACCTTCGGAACCGCTCACTCGTCCACCTCCATCTCCGCCGCCCTCGGCATGGCGGAGGCCGCACGCATGCGCGGCGAGGACCGCCGCGCCATCGCCGTGATCGGTGACGGCGCCATGTCCGCCGGCATGGCCTTCGAGGCCCTCAACAACGCCGGAGACATCCACGACACCAACCTGCTGGTGATCCTCAACGACAACGAGATGTCCATCTCGCCGCCGGTGGGTGCCCTCAACAAGCACCTGTCGCGCCTGCTGTCCGGCAAGCTCTACAACGGCGCCCGCAAGATCGGCAAGCGCTTCCTCGAGAACCTGCCTCCGCCGGTCTTCGAGCTGGCCCGCCGCACCGAGGAGCACGTCAAGGGCATGGTCATGCCCGGCACCATGTTCGAAGAGTTCGGTTTCAACTACATCGGCCCCATCGACGGTCACGACCTTGAATCCCTGCTCCCGACGCTGCAGAACCTGCGCACCCTGAAGGGCCCCCAGTTCCTGCACGTGATCACCCGCAAAGGCCAGGGCTACAAGCTGGCCGAAGCCGATCCCATCCTCTACCACGGCGTCTCGCGCTTCGACCACACCGCCGGCATTGCCACGGGCAAGGACGCCAAGGGCGGCGGCAAGCTCACCTACACCCAGGTGTTCGGTGACTGGCTGTGCGACATGGCGGCCGCCGACGAACGGCTTGTCGCCATCACCCCGGCGATGCGTGAAGGCTCCGGCATGGTGCGCTTTGCCCAGGAGCACCCGAACCGCTATTACGATGTGGGCATCGCCGAGCAACATGCCCTGACCTTCGGGGCCGGACTGGCCTGTGAAGGCTTCAAGCCGGTGGTCGCCATTTACTCGACCTTCCTGCAGCGGGCCTACGATCAGCTCATCCACGACATCGCCCTGCAGAACCTCCCGGTCATGATGGCCATCGACCGGGCGGGCCTGGTGGGCGCCGACGGCGCCACCCACCACGGCGCCTTCGACATCTCCTACCTGCTGTGCGTCCCCAACCTGACGATCTTCTGCCCGGCGGACGAAAACGAGTGCAGGCAGATGCTGTACACGGCCTATCAGCACCATGGCCCCACCGCGGTCCGCTACCCCCGCGGCAGCGGCCTGGGTGTCGTCCCCCAGGCCACGATGCAGACCCTGCCCATCGGCAAGGGTGAGATCCGCCGCACTGGCAGCCGTACCGCGCTGCTGGCCTTCGGCAGCCTGCTGGGCGCCGCCTTGCAGGTCGGTGAGGAGCTCGATGCAACGGTCGCCAACATGCGTTTTGCCAAGCCCATCGACCGGGACCTGATCCTTCAACTGGCCGACACCCATGATCTGCTGGTCAGCCTTGAGGAGAATGCCACCATCGGCGGTGCAGGCACCGAGATCGCCCGAGTGCTTCATGAGGCCGGCAAACCGACCCGGCTGCTGCAACTCGGCCTGCCTGACCGCTTCATCGATCATGGCGATCAGACTCAGCTGATGGCCGAAATCGGCCTCAATGCCCAAGCCATCCGGCAGCGGATTGAAGAGGCCTATCGGCCGAATAGTTGAGTGCTTTTGTCGGGAATGATAGGATCGATCCAATCAGGGGCCGTAGATCCCCATTCCCCAACGAGATTTAACGAGAACAGTCATGACCACGTGTGAAGCCCCCACCCCGATTCCGGACGTCCAGAACTCCGCGGATTCCCGTCAGCTCGCCATCAACAAGGTTGGCATCAAGTCCATCCGCCATCCGATCCGGGTCCAGGACAAGAACGGCGGCGTTCAGCACACCATTGCCGTCTTCAACATGTACGTCGGCCTGCCCCACAACTTCAAGGGCACCCACATGTCCCGCTTCGTGGAGATCCTGAACAGCCACGAGCGCGAGATCTCTGTCGAGTCATTCGAGCCCATGCTGCGCGAGATGGTCCGGAAGCTCGAAGCCGAGACCGGCCATGTGGAAATGACTTTTCCGTACTTCATCAACAAGGCAGCCCCCGTCTCCGGCGTCCAGAGCCTGATGGATTACGAGGTCACTTTCATTGGTGAAATCCGTGAAGGCGGCACCTACGAATTCACCATGCGCATCGTCGTGCCCGTCACGAGCCTGTGCCCCTGCTCAAAGAAGATCTCCGCCTACGGCGCCCATAACCAGCGCTCCCACGTCACAGTCACCACCACCACCAACGATCACCTGTGGATCGAAGAGCTGGTGCAGCTTGTCGAAAGCCAGGCCTCCTGCGAGCTTTTTGGCCTGCTCAAGCGGCCCGACGAAAAGTTCGTCACCGAGCGCGCCTACGACAATCCGAAGTTCGTCGAAGACATGGTTCGTGACGTTGCCGGCAGTCTCAACCGGGAAAGCCGCATCGATGCCTACATCGTCGAGTCGGAGAACTTCGAATCCATTCACAATCACTCGGCCTACGCGCTGATAGAGCACGACAAGCGCATGCACTGAGCGCAGCTACGCCCCCACCAGAACGAGGGGGCAGCAGAAATCCAGGACGAAAAAAAACGGAACCGAAGTTCCGTTTTTTTTCGTCCTGGAAAAACTCAGGCCTTGGCAGCAGCCTTGGCAGCGAAGGACTTGTAGTCCAGCTTTTCCTTGATACGTGCGGACTTGCCGGAGCGGCTGCGCAGATAGTAGAGCTTGGCACGACGGACATCGCCGCGACGCTTCACTTCGATGCTGGCCACCAGCGGGGAGTAGGTCTGGAACGTACGCTCCACGCCTTCGCCGGAAGAGATCTTGCGAACGATGAAGCCGGAGTTGAGGCCACGGTTACGCTTGGCGATGACGACGCCTTCGTAAGCCTGCAGACGCTCGCGGTTACCTTCCTTGACCTTCACCTGGACAACCACGGTGTCGCCGGGGGCGAACTCGGGGATGGCCTTGCCCTGGGTCAGGCGGGCGATTTCTTCTTGTTCCAGCTGCT
This sequence comes from Zoogloea sp., assembly GCF_023150065.1. GTDB lineage: Bacteria > Pseudomonadota > Gammaproteobacteria > Burkholderiales > Rhodocyclaceae > Zoogloea. The sequence continues at coordinate 301,442 of NZ_JAKLLN010000001.1, read as the reverse complement.
GAATGAGGTTCATGCGTAACTCCTGAAAAAATGAGGCCTGTGGCCTTTCGTGCAGAGCAGGTCGCCACCTGATGCACGGCTTTGTTATGAAACCGGAAGACTAGGTCTCCGGCTTCTTTTCTGACTGCCGGAATGCTTCCAGCAGTCGGAACTCTTCCTTGCTCAACGCGCGTCCGGCAAGCAGATCAGGGCGCCGCTGTTCGGTACGCCCCAGAGACTGCTGCAGTCTCCAGCGCCGGATTTCGGCGTGATTGCCCGACAGCAGCACGTCCGGAACACTCACCCCGTGATACTCCACCGGGCGGGTGTAATGCGGACAATCCAGCAAGCCATCCACAAACGAATCCTCCACCGCGGAGTCTTCGTCGTTCAACGCGCCAGGCAACTGCCTGATCAGCGCATCGAGCAGGACCATCGCCGGCAATTCCCCCCCCGAAAGGACGAAATCACCGAGGGAAATCTCTTCATCCACACAGCGATCGATCAGGCGCTGATCAACGCCCTCATAACGACCGCACAGCAGGATCAGTGACGGCTCGGCCATCAGCTGACACACCTTGCGGTGGTTCAGCGGCTGGCCCTGGGGCGAGAGATAAATCACCCGCCCTGCGGCACCTATGGACTCAATCTGCCGGGCCTTCGCACCAGCAATGGCTTTTTCCAGCGGCCCCGGCAACATCACCATCCCCGGGCCACCGCCATAAGGACGGTCGTCTACGGTGCGATGGCGATCTTCGGTGAAATCCCTGGGATTCCAGCAGTGAATCTCGTAAAGCGCCCTGTCCCTGGCGCGTCCGGTAATGCCGAACTGCGACAAGGCAGAAAACATTTCGGGAAACAGGGTCAGGACATCATAGGCCTTCCGGCCCTCGGCAGACGTCACCAATCCGCGTCCCACTCCACAACAATCTTCCCTGCGGCCGTGTCCACCGCTGTCACATACGCGGCGACAAACGGAATCAGCCGTTCGGTATCCCCATCCTGGATCTGCAGCACATCATGCGCTCCGGTGGAGAGCAGGCCCGACACCTTGCCGTAAGAGAGCCCTGCCGCATTGAACACTTCCAGCCCGATCAGATCGGCCCAGTAATATTCATCCTTTTCAGGTTTGGGCAAGGCCCCACGGGGTGCAGCCACAAAGTATCCGGTTACAGCCTCGGCACCGTTGCGGTCGGGCACTTCGGCAAAGCTGGCAACGATGCCACCCTTGCCATGTTCCCTGCAGGCTTTCAGCGTGTAGGGCGCCCATTCCTTCCCGTCCGGGTCGGTGGACAGCCACCACTGAGGCATCTGCCTCCACGACAGCGGATCATCGCCGAAGGGATGAACCTTGACCCAACCCCCGACGCCAAAAGGCGCAACAATGCGCCCCAGGACGATCATGGATGGGTCTTGAGACAGATCAGAAGACCCTGACAACTCAGGCAGCCGCCTTGGCAGCCTGCTTCACGAGACGGGAAACGGTGTCGGACAGCTGGGCACCGTGACCTTGCCAGTGGGACAGACGCTCGGCGTTGACCACCAGGCTGACGGCATTGCCGGAAGCGACGGGATTGTAGTAGCCGATGCGCTCGATGAAACGACCGTCGCGACGATTGCGGGAATCGGCGGCAACGATGTTGTAGAAAGGACGCTTCTTGGAACCGCTGCGGGCGAGACGAATAACAACCATGACTTGTTCCTGATCCGATGGAATGGAAAAACGTCGGATACTAAATCACGAGCAGAAAAACATCAAGGCGTATGCGGCATCAAGCATCCATGGGCGATTCTGGCCTCAACCCGCAATGGGATCCATGAATGCCGAAACGCGGCACATATCACGGCGATTTAATTACAATGATGGCCTGGCCACGAGACTTTCCAGGCAATGAGCGCCGCCGAACCCAATCTTTCCGATCGTACAGCGCCAGTTCTCGACTGGCTGGCTTCCAATCTATCCACCGACGCCGATCTGGAACTGGCAACCCTCGTTCGCCATCTCGAAGAGCTCGGTCGCTCGGATGTCAGCCGCAGCCAGCTTCACCGATGCCTGGATCTTCTGCACTCCCGCAGCATGGCGATCAGCCGGCAGTTCCGGGAGCGTCTGGCCGGCGCCTCTCTGCCACTCACACTCGGGCTCCATCGCTCCGCCACACGGCTCGTGTCGGCCCTTGGCAAACTGGCCGACGGTCACGCAGAGGTTCTCGAGGAAGTCCGCCACCGTCTGGTCAGAACCCTACGTCGCAACCCGGCCACCATCAGCGCCAAAGCGCTCGAGCTCCTGGGCGAACAGCTAACCATCGCCCATCTGGCAGGCAACAGTGCTCCCTATGAATTCTGGCTCAAGGCTCACTCCCTCTATGTCGGCAGCACTTCAGAGGCAGAGGTCGGGAACGGCAATGAGACCCCCGAGAGCGCCAAAGCCGCCTACAAATACCTGCTGGCGTTTTCTGCGGCCCACCCGGAGGGCCTGACCGGCAGGGAGATCTGCTGGCTTTCCGACTTTCTCACCAGCAACGCAAGCAGCACCTCGATCCGCCAATCAGTACCGGGCGAGGACGAAATGGGGTGGTTCTGGCTCGATCCCGACCAGGACACCCAACCCATGTCGATTCACCGACGCAATCCGCCCCACGTGGACGGACTCATTTATTTCTCGGGTGAAGAGCTCGCCCGCCGGGCCACCTCCCTGATCGAGATCCTCGAGGGTGAAGCCTCCCTCCCCGCCGGCTTCCATGCGGGGCTGGAGCGGAGCGAGGCAGCAACACTGTTGCGTCGCGTACGGGAATACTGGGCCTGCCCTCCCCGCCGGGAACACTCCCGGCGGCGCAGTCAGTACGCGGTCAGGGTGTGCTGCGGCCTTGATACCATCTGGAAGATGCTCCGGGACCCGGGCCTGCCCCATCAGGCGCGCTACTTCTCCGAGTGGATGGTGGTGAATGAAAGCCCCACCGGCTACGCGATCATGCAGGTCACCGGCAACGCCAACGAGCTCAATGCCGGCATGGCGCTGGCCCTGCGCCGAAGTGACGACGAGCCATGGACGCTCTGCGTGGTGCGCTGGATCCGTACTGAAACCCCTGAGCAGATCGAACTCGGCCTGCAAGTCCTTGCCAACTCGGCCAAGCCCGTTACGGTCGGCTTCCGCAACGCCACCCGGACCCGCCCGATGAGTCCGGCGCTGGTGCTCCCCCCCGTTCAGGCCCTCGGCCGCCAGCAGGCCATCCTGGCCCCCGCCGGCACTTACTCGGCCCGGCGCTTCATGCTGGTATCCGACACCAATCGCCTCTACGTTGCCCAGGGGCGGCTGCTCAGCCTGGACATGCAGACCGCCGCGGTAGAGCTCTTCCAATACGAGATTGACCCCTACCCCCTCTAGGCAGCTCCCTTACCCTCCTCGAGCAATTGCCCGAGGGACACATCCATTGCAGCATCGGTTGCTGCCAGCAGCCTCTGCCAAGGGGCCTGCACACAGGCTTCGGGACCTCCGGATACCGTCCCCGCATCCGGAGGCGAGGCCAGCCCGAAAAGGCTCACCAGCTCCGCCACCCGCACACTTTCCGCCGAGCGGGCCAGCAACCAGCCGCCGGAATCCCGCCGCACCACGATTCTCGACGACGCCAACACGGCGAGCACGTCCCTGACCTCGTCGTGACCGACCCGCGCGACACCCGCCAACTCCTCAACCCCACGGCAATCCCCGCTCGATTGCGCCTCTGCCAGTTCGCAGAGCATCAGCAAGGCCACATACAAGGTTCGCCCCGGAAACACCGGCAGCGGCCGGCGTCGCAGGCTGCGCTCCGGAAGCACTGCAGCGACGACCGCCCCCAGCAAGATGATGATCCACGACAGGTAGAGCCACAGCAGAAAGATCGGAACAACCGCAAACGCGCCATAGACCAGGGTGTAACTCGGGAAGTGCGCCAGATAGAGGCTGAACAGGCGTTGCATGACGAGGAATCCGGCGGCGGCCAACAAGCCCGCCAGACCGGCATCGACGAACCTCACGCTGCAATGGGGCACGGCAAAATAAAGGGTTGAAAACACCCCCGCCAGCACCCCCAGGGACACCAGCCGCAGACCCGCCACCTCAAGCCAAGCAGGCTCGTTCATGAAGTCCAAGGACACACTCAGCATGGCCCCCGCCGCAAACACGCCGCCGGCCAGCAGAAGCGGCCCCAGGGACAGCACCGCCCAGTAAGCCACCAGACGCGTCGCCCAGGCCCGATGTACCTGCACACGCCAGATCTGGTTGATCACCTGATCGATGGTCCGCATCAGCATGATCGCGGTCAGGATCAGCACGACCCCACCAACAATGGTCAGATTGGTGGTCTTCTGGCTGAACTGGAGTGCATAGGTGGCGATGACCTTGCCGGCCTTTTCGGGCAGGAGGTTGTCGAGTAGGAAGCCTCTGAGGGCATCTGCGAAACGCTGCGACTGGGGAAACTGGCTGAACACCACCGCCACGAGCGTCACGAAGGGCACGACGGAAAGCAAAGTGGTGAAGGCAAGGCTCGCCGCCACCTGGGAGCAGCGCCCTTCGCTGAAACGCCGGGACACCGCGCTGGACAGCAGCCGCAAGGCCCGCAGGTTCGCGCGGAAGCGATGCCCGGAATCGAGCTCTGAGTTCATTTACGTATAATGCCTTTCCGCTTCACAGACCCCACCCATGCAGGAAGTCCTCGTCCTCTATTACAGCCACCGGGGCTCGGTCCGCGCCCTGGCAGAAATGATTGCCCGGGGTATCGATTCCGTGCCCGGCGCATCGGCAAGGCTGCGGACCGTACCACGCGTGTCCACAGTTTGCGAAGCCACCGAACCCGACATCCCCGACCGCGGCGCGCCCTACGCCGAAATGCGTGACCTGGAAGAGTGCATCGGCCTCGCCATCGGCAGCCCTACGCGCTTCGGCAACATGGCCGCACCGATGAAGTATTTCCTCGACAGCACTGCAGGCCCCTGGCTCTCCGGCGCCCTGGCGGGAAAGCCCGCCAGCGTGTTCACCTCGACCGCCAGCCAGCATGGCGGCCAGGAAAGCACCCTGCTATCGATGATGACACCGCTTCTTCACCACGGCATGCTGATCGTCGGACTGCCCTTCTCCGAGCCCGATCTGACCCGCACCCGCAGCGGCGGGTCCCCCTACGGGGCAACGCATTGGGCGGGGAAGGACGAGAACACCCAACTCACCGACGAGGAAAAACGCCTCGCCACGGCCCTGGGCAAGCGCCTGGCCGAAACTGCCCTCAAGCTCGCCACCCAATGAAACCCAAGACCCTGTCCCTGATTGCCAGCATCACCCTGCTCAGCCTGATTGCCTTGTGCCTCGCCTGGGAAACCATGCTGGCGCCACTACGTCCAGGCGGCTCCTGGATGACCCTCAAGGTCCTGCCCCTGATGGCTGCCCTCTTTGGCATTCTGAGAGGCACGCGCTACACCTACCAGTGGAGCTCGATGATGATCCTGCTTTATCTCACCGAAGGCGTCGTACGCACCAACGACGCGGCCCCCGGCAACGCACTGGCGCTGGCGGAGGCCGTTCTGAGCGTGATCTTCTTTGTGGTCGTGGTGCTCTACTCGCGCAACACCGCACCCTCGCGGCTGGCCCAGGCCTCAAAGGAGACCTGAGCCCGCACACTCAGACCTGCGGGTTCATCTTCTCCGTACCCGCCTGGATCTTGTTTAGGGCATTGAGATAGGCCTTGGCAGAGGCCACGATGATATCGGTGTCGGCGCCCTGACCATTCACCACCCGCCCGTCCTTGGACAGGCGTACGGTCACTTCGCCCTGGGCGTCCGTACCGGTGGTGATGGCATTCACCGAATACAGCAGCAACTCCGTTCCACTGTTGGCCACCACCTCGATTGCCTTGAAGGCCGCATCCACAGGGCCTGAACCGCAGGACTCCGCCTTGGCCTCGCTGCCACCCACTGCAAGCGTCACCCGCGCGCAGGGCGTTTCACCGGTTTCCGAGTGAAAGGACGAGGACAACAGACGGAAATGCTCCTTCGGCTCCGAACTCTCGTCGCTCATCAGCGCCTGCAGATCCTCGTCAAAGATCTCGTGCTTCTTGTCGGCGAGTTCCTTGAAGCGGGCAAAAGCATGGTTGAGTTGCTCCTCGGAGGTGATCTCCACGCCCAACTCCTGGAGACGGGAGCGGAACGCGTTACGCCCGGAGTGCTTCCCCATCACCAGCTTGTTGGTCGTCCAGCCCACATCTTCGGCACGCATGATTTCATAGGTTTCGCGATGCTTGAGCACACCATCCTGGTGAATCCCGGATTCGTGGGCAAACGCGTTGGCACCAACGATCGCCTTGTTGGGCTGAACCGGAAAGCCGGTAATCCCCGAAACCAGCTTGGAGGCCGGAACGATCTGGGTGGTGTCGACACGGGTATCGCACAGGAAGACATCCTTGCGGGTCCGTACTGCCATGACGATCTCTTCGAGTGATGCGTTACCGGCACGCTCACCAAGGCCATTGACCGTACATTCCACCTGTCGTGCACCGGCCCGCACGGCAGCCAGCGAGTTGGCGACGGCCAGCCCGAGGTCGTTATGGCAATGCACCGACCAGACCACCTTGTCAGCCCCGGGCACACGCTCGATAAGGCTGCGGATAGTGTCGGCAAACTGCTCCGGAACGTTGTAGCCGACGGTATCCGGCACATTGATCGTCGTGGCACCGGCCTTGATCACGGCCTCGAAAATGCGGCACAGGAAGTCGATCTCGGAACGGCCAGCATCCTCCGCCGAGAACTCGATGTCGTCGGTGTACTCCTTCGCCCAGCCAATGGCCCGCACGGCCTGCTCGACCACCTGATCGGGGGTCATGCGCAGCTTCTTCTCCATGTGGATGGGGCTGGTGGCGATAAAGGTGTGGATGCGGCCGGACGCAGCGGGACGAATGGCCTCGCCGGCACGGCGGATATCGTTCTCGTTGGCCCGCGCCAGGGAACATACAGTGGACTCCCGAATCGCTTCGGCCACCGCCTTGACCGCGTCGAAATCGCCATTGGAAGCGGCCGCAAAGCCCGCCTCGATGACATTGACCTTCATCCGTTCGAGTTGCCGGGCAATACGCAGCTTTTCATCCCGCGTCATCGATGCTCCGGGACTTTGCTCGCCGTCGCGCAGGGTCGTGTCGAAAATGATCAGCTGGTCGTTCATGATAGGCTCCCGCCGGTTCTTTGTATTTGGATTGAGGCGCACTCCCGACGTTCAATCGCCGGGGAATGCAGGAGTTCGGGTGTTGATCTGGGCTCCGGACACACCCGGGCTGCACAGAGCAGTCTTCGGGCGCGGGGCCTTGGACTATAAATCAGACTTTTCTGGCGCTGCAACCGAAGCGCTGCGTCGACGCCCCTTCAGCCAGGCCCACGCCCCGAGCACATAGCCGGAGACCGCGTAGCAGAGGAACAGGCCGAAAAGCACGCCCGGCGGATAGCTGGACACCAGCAGAAAGCCGAGAACGAAGGCGATGATGACGATGAAGGGCACGCTGCGACGCAGGTTGATCTCCTTGCCGCTATAAAACAGCACGTTGCTGACCATGGAGATGCCGGCAAAGATGGTAAGCGCGCATCCATACCAGCGCACATCGGGCCCCGCAATGCCGTTGTCGATCATGACCCAGACCAGCCCGGCAACCAGCGCCGCCGCCGCCGGGCTGGGCAGGCCCTGGAAGTAACGCTTGTCGATGACATCGATGTTGGTATTGAACCGTGCCAGCCGCAGGGCCGCACCGGCGCAGTAGATGAAGGCTGCCATCCAGCCGAGCTTGCCCATGCCCTTGAGGGCCCATTCGTACATGATCAGGGCCGGTGCCGCACCAAAGGACACCATGTCGGACAGGGAGTCGTACTCGGCACCGAAGGCACTCTGGGTACGTGTCAGGCGCGCCACCCGACCATCCAGACCATCCAGCACCATGGCGATGAAGATGGCCACCGCCGCCTGCTCGAACAGACCGTTCATGGCCTGCACAATGGCATAGAAGCCGGCGAAGAGTGCCGCCGTGGTGAACAGGTTGGGGAGTATGTAGATACCCTTGCGACGCCGTTCCGGGTTGAGCAGGGGCTTGCGGGATTGCTGATCGGCCATGGAGGGGACGATGGGTGAAGTCGAACGCGATTGTAACGCAGGACACCGCCCCGGACCCGAAAACGACACGGGGGACTTTCGTCCCCCGTGCGCGCTTCAAGTCAGGTGCGATCAGTTCTTGGACTGGTCAACCAGCTTGTTGGCCTTGATCCACGGCATCATGTCACGCAGCTGGGCACCGACGGTCTCGATCGGGTGCACGGCGTTGAGACGACGACGGGCGGTCATGGACGGGTAGTTGGTCTTGCCTTCCTGAATGAACATCTTGGCGTATTCGCCAGTCTGGATGCGCTTCAGGGCTTCACGCATGGCATAGCGGGACTCTTCGTTGATGACTTCCGGGCCAGTCAGGTACTCGCCATACTCCGCGTTGTTGGAGATGGAGTAGTTCATGTTGGCGATGCCGCCTTCGTACATCAGGTCGACGATCAGCTTCAGCTCGTGCAGGCACTCGAAGTAGGCCATTTCGGGGGCGTAGCCGGCTTCGGTCAGGGTCTCGAAGCCCATCTTGACCAGCTCGACCGCACCACCACAGAGAACAGCCTGCTCGCCGAACAGGTCGGTTTCGGTTTCTTCACGGAAGTTGGTCTCGATCACGCCACCCTTGGTGCCGCCGTTGGCAGCAGCGTAGGACAGGGCGATGTCGCGGGCCTTGCCGGACTTGTCCTGGTACACAGCGATCAGGGACGGCACGCCGCCACCCTTCAGGTACTCGGAGCGCACGGTGTGGCCGGGGCCCTTCGGAGCAACCATGATCACATCCAGATCGGCACGGGGCACGACCTGGTTGTAGTGCACATTGAAGCCGTGAGCAAAGGCCAGCACGCCACCCTGCTTGATGTTCGGCTCGATGTCGTTCTTGTAGACGTCGGGAATGTTCTCGTCCGGCAGGAGAATCATGACCACATCGGCGGCACGAACGGCTTCAGCCACTTCGGCAACCTTCAGGCCAGCGCCTTCGGCCTTGGCCCAGGAAGCGCCGCTCTTGCGCAGACCGACCGTCACATTGACGCCGGAGTCGCGCAGGTTCTGGGCGTGGGCGTGGCCCTGGGAGCCGTAACCAACGATGGTGACCTGCTTGCCCTTGATCAGGGAGAGATCCGCATCCTTATCGTAATAAACCTTCATTTCATGCCTTTCTGACAAAAGAGGAGCAAGTCACGGGACGGCACGGACATCGGAGTCCGGGCCTTGCCCCGCATCAAACTTTCAGGACCCGGTCACCGCGGCCAACGCCGCAGATCCCGGAACGAACGGTTTCGAGAATCAGGCCCGCATCGATCGCACCGACAAAGGAATCAAGCTTGGCCTGATTTCCAGTCAGCTCGATCACGTAGCTGGTATCGGTCACATCGATGATGCGCCCCCGGAAGATGTCGGCCATACGCTTCACTTCCTCCCGATCCTTGCCCGTAGCCCGCACCTTGACGAGCATCAGCTCGCGCTCGATGTGGGCGGATTCGGACAGATCGACCACCTTGACCACCTCGACCAGCTTGTTGAGGTGCTTGGTGATCTGCTCGACGACATCGTCCGACCCGGTCGTGACGATCGTCATGCGGGACAGCGACGCGTCTTCGGTCGGAGCCACGGTGAGCGACTCGATATTGTAACCACGGGCGGAAAACAGGCCGGAGACGCGCGAGAGCGCCCCGGATTCATTCTCGATGAGAAGGGAGATGACGTGTCTCATAGGCGTTGTGTTCTGGATGACCATCAGCCCGCGCAACCATGCGGCGTCGAGCCTCTGTGATGATTCGGGAAGCCGCTGCAAGCCATTTCCCACAGCAAGCTTTCCTGAGGGTCAGAGGTCCTCGGCAGACAGGATCATGTCCGTCAGGCCCTTGCCGCCCTGAACCATGGGATAAACGTTCTCGGTGGCATCAACCTGGAAATCAAGGAAGACCAGATCGTTCTTCTGCTTGAAAGCTTCCCGCAGGGCACCCTCCACATCACCCGGCTTGTCGACGCGCAGACCGACATGGCCATAGGCCGCAGCAAGCTTGGGGAAATCGGGCAAGGCGTCCATGTAGGATTCGGAGTAGCGATTGCCGTGGAACAGCTCCTGCCACTGACGCACCATGCCAAGGTAGCCGTTGTTGAGCAGGATCACCTTGATGGGCAGGCGGAACTGCTTGCAGGTGGACAGTTCCTGGATGTTCATCTGGATCGAGCCCTCGCCGGTAACACAGGCGACTGGCGAACCCGGATGTGCCAGCTGAACCCCCATGGCTGCAGGCAGACCAAACCCCATCGTGCCAAGCCCACCGGAATTCACCCAGCGGCGCGGCTTGTCGAACTTGTAGTACTGGGCCGCCCACATCTGGTGCTGGCCCACATCGGAGGTCACGAAGGCATCGCCACCGGTGACCTCCCAGAGCTTCTGGATAACGTACTGGGGCTTGATCAGCCCTTCGCCCTGGGTAAATTTCAGGCAGTCACGACGGCGCCACTCATCGATCTGTTTCCACCACCCCCCGAGGGACTCCTGATCGGGCTTCTCGGCAGTGCTGTCGAGGAGCGCCAGCAACTCGCCAAGCACCTCGCCCACGTCGCCGACGATGGGCACGTCGACCTTGACGCGCTTGGAGATGGAGGAAGGGTCGATGTCGATATGGATGATCTTGCGCGGCTCGGACGCAAAGTGCGCCGGACTGCCGATCACCCGGTCATCGAAGCGCGCACCCACGGCGAGCAGAACGTCGCAATAGTGCATGCCCATGTTGGCTTCGTAGTTGCCATGCATGCCGAGCATGCCGAGAGACTGCCGGTCCGTCGCCGGGTAGCCACCCAGGCCCATGAGCGTATTGGTACAGGGAAAACCGAGCTTGCGCACCAGCGCCGTCAGCTTGTCGGCAGCATCACCCAGAACCACGCCACCACCGGCATACACCATGGGGCGCTTGGCCTCGAGAAGCAGCTGCAGCGCTTTCTTGATCTGGCCGTGATGCCCCTTGACCGTCGGGTTGTAGGAGCGCATCGACACCGTCTGCGGGTAGACGAACTCGCACTTCTGGGCGGTGATGTCCTTGGGGATATCCACCAGCACCGGGCCGGGCCGGCCGGTCTTCGCCAGATAGAAGGCTTTCTTGATCGTCTCGGCGATATCACGCACATCACGCACGAGGAAGTTGTGCTTGACGCACGGACGGGTGATGCCGACCGTATCGACTTCCTGGAATGCGTCCTGGCCGATAGCCGCCGAGGGCACCTGACCCGAGATGACCACCATCGGAATGGAGTCACAGAACGCCGTTGCGATGCCCGTGACCGCATTGGTCGCGCCGGGGCCGGAGGTCACCAGCGCAACCCCCACCTTTTCGGTGGAACGCGCATAAGCATCCGCCGCGTGAATGGCAGCCTGCTCATGACGGACGAGGACGTGACGGACCTTGTCCTGCTTGAAGAGCTCGTCGTAGATGTACAGGACGGCGCCGCCGGGATAGCCGAAAAGATAATCGACCTTTTCTTCCTGGAGGCACCTGATTACAATTTCTGCACCGGTAATGACCATCACTGCACCCGAGCTATATCGGCGATGTAAAACGTTGAACCATACCGCCGACCCGGCGATTGGTCAAGGCGCACCGTATCGGTGCCACTCTCCCTGACACTGCAGCATCAACCGACGACCCCGGGAGCACCCGGCCCGGATCACCGAGGATCACCCCCTGCCATCCCGTCTCGAACTATCGGACTTCCTCGCCAGCGTCGAAAAAAGGGCCTTCAAGCAAGCCTTGTTCGCGGTCCGCAACGAAGAGTCTGCACTCGACATCGTGCAGGACTCGATGATGCGGCTCGCCGAGAAGTACGGCGACAAGCCGCTCGCCGAACTCCCCATGCTGTTCCAGCGCATCCTGCAGAACGCCATCCGGGATCACTACCGTCGCCAGAAGGTCCGCAACATGTGGACCACGCTGCTGTCCGCCTTCTCCGGTCCCGAGGACGACGAGCACGACCCCCTCGACACCCTGGAGTCCGCCGACAGCGATCACAAGAGCGAGTCCCCGCAGACCCAGCTGGAACAACGCCAGACTCTCGGCGTCATAGAAAGGGAAATCGAAAAGCTTCCGGCCCGTCAACGCGAAGCCTTCCTGATGCGTTACTGGGAAGAAATGGACATCGCTGAAACGGCAGCGGCAATGGGATGCTCTGAAGGCAGCGTGAAGACACATTGTTCGCGCGCCACGCACACCCTTGCCGCCGCACTTGCTGCAAAAGGTATCAAACCATGAACGAACACGACTTCCAGCTACGGCTCCGCCAGCACCTCAACGTGTCGGCGCGCAACGTTTCCACCCCGGTTGCCGACCGCCTGCTCCAGGCCCGTCAGCGCGCCCTTTCCCGGCAGAAGAAAACGGTGAGAAAGCTCAGCCTGGCCGGGCTCGGTCAGACCTTCTCCGAGCACGTCCTGCCCCAGGGGCGTACGGCGCTGGCCATGATCGTGGTTGTCCTTGCGGCCCTGGGCAGCGGTTTCCTGGGTGAATGGCAGCACGCCGCCGACCTTGAAGAAGTCGACAGCGCACTGCTCGCCGACGACCTCCCGATTGACGCTTACCTGGATCGCGGATTCGACGCATGGGTTCAAAACGACTCGCCCGACTGATCGCGGTTTTCGTCGTCGCCTGCTCGACCCAGGCCGTCGCCACGCCCCCGATCACGGCACCGGCCTGGAAGGATCTGTCACCCGACCAGCAGCGCACGCTTGCCCCCCTGGCGAGCGAGTGGAAGGATCTTCCTGACGACAGACGGCGCAAATGGGTCGGCATTGCTGATCGCTTCCCGGGTTACACCCCCGAGGAGCAGTCGCGCCTGCAACGGCGGATGGAAACATGGTTTTCCCTCACGCCCGAACAGCGCACCACGGCACGGGATCAATACCGCAATCTTCAGCGCATTCCCCCTGAAAAGCGGGAAGTTCTCCGGGAAAAGTGGAACGCCTACCAGGAGCTTCCCAACGAGGAGAAGACCCGCTTCAAGGAAGCCGCAGCCAAACCGCCGGTCAAGGCAGCGCGCACAAAAACTGCCGCCGCCCCCCTCAAACCCCTGACGGAACCGCCGCCGCCCCGCGTCATCGTGCCACGCAAGCCTGTTGTCGTGGCTCCGCCGCCTGCGCCGGAGCCCGTCTCGCCCCCCATCCCTGCCCCCCCCCTTCATACCTCCACTGCTGAGGCAGTCACACCTGCTGGCCAGACCGTCACCGCAGGCGTCAAACCCTGATTTCACCCATGTCCTCACAAGCCACTGCAAGCGGAGGGCCGTCCGCTCGCCCGCAGACTGTCGAACTCGCTGGACTGCGCCGCCGGCTCGCCAGCATGCTCTACGAATCCCTGCTGCTGCTGGGTGTCCTCGCCCTGACCTTCATGGTGCCCCTGCTAATCCTTGGCATCGGCACTGATTACACGCCTGGCGGCGGCGTGCTCTGGATCTACATATTCGCCGTGCTCGGGATGTACTTTCTCTGGTACTGGCGCCGCGGCGGGCAGACGTTGGCCATGCAGACATGGAAACTGCGCATCGTGAATAGCGACGGCAAACCCGTATCCCTGCGCCAGGGCTGGATCAGGTATGCACTGGCATGGCCTTCAGTACTGCTTTTTGGCGTGGGGCTGGTCTGGGCCCTGATCGACAAGGACAGACAGTTTCTTCATGACCGACTGGCGGGCACCCGTATCGTGCTGCTGCCCGCATCCACCCTGATTTGAACGCTGGCTAACGGCGCTCCACCCACCACATCATGCCCATCGCCGCCAGCAAAAAGGCAATGCTGGGCGTGAGTGCAGCCACGGCCGGCACCCAGCCATTGATGACGCCGAGGTTGGAAAAGAGACCATTGAGCAGGTGGAACCCCACCCCGATCATGATTCCTGAGAACACCTTCAGGCTGACCCCACCCATGCGGGTCTGCATGTAGCCGAAGGGCAACGCCAGCCCCATCATGACGAGCGCGGCAAACGGATAGGCCAGCTTCTTCCACAGAGCGATCTCGTAGCGGGTGGTGCGCTGCTTGTTCTCTTCAAGGTGACGGATGTAGGAATACAGGGTTGTCACGGACATCCGTTCAGGCACGACCATCAACACCGACAGCACGTCCGGCGTCAGCTCGGAACGCCACACCAGCTCCGGCAGTTTGAGGATCTCGGTTCGTTCCCCCAGGAAGACGGTCTTCCCCACCCCCTTCAAACGCCATCCGGCCCCTTCCTGATAGGCACCGGACTCCGCCTCACTGATCGACACCAGGGTTGCACGATCGTCGAACTCGTAGATGCGGACGCCCTGCAGCGAGGTATCCGGAAGAATGCTCCGGACGTTCACAAACAGATTGCCATCCCGAACCCACAGGCCGGTACGCAACTCCTGGGACACCATCGAGCGGGTCGCCGCCAGACGCCACTGCTGGGCGGCACGCTCGGCGGGGGGCGCCAGATACTCTCCGAACACGAAGGTCAGCAACACAAAAACACTGCCCACCGACAGCAGCGCCAGCAGGAAACGCCGGGTGGACAAGCCTGAGGCCCGCAGCACGGTGATTTCGGAATGCCGGGCCAGGGTTGTCAGCGCGTACAGGCTGCCGATCAGCACGGCGATGGGCATGAGTTCGTACACCCGGCCCGGCATGATCATCGCGACATAGATTGCCGCATGGTGCAGGGCGTAGCCGTTCTTGCCGACCTCATCGAGCTCATTGACCAGATCGAAGAAGGCAAAGAGCCCCAGGAACGCCAGCAGCACCAAGGCCACTGCGGCATAGATCTCGCGGCTGATGTAGCGGATATAGACAGGAATCATCAACCCCTCCGCCACCGGGCAAACACGCTCAGGCGCTTGTAGAACAACATGGCCAGCACCCCCAGCATGATCAGATGAGGCGCCAGCAGGCCCACCTCAAAACGCAGTCGCCCCTGGCCAACCCAGGCCTGGCAGACGCTGAGGGCGTTGCTGTAGATGAGATACACGAGCACCGCCAGGATCAGGTTGTTGGTGCGGCCTGCGCGGGGATTCACGAAAGACAGGGGAATGGCCAGCAGAGCCAGCATGATCGCCAGCACGGGCGTGCTGATACGGCCGAGCAGTTCGCCCTGGTTGCGCTTGTCAGGGTTCTTGAGCAGCGCCGGCAAGGTCAGGGTCTTGGGCTGGCGTGGCCCGCCGCTGACCTCCTTGGACTCCATGCGGATCTGGTAACGCTCGAACTCCATCACCCGGTAGCTGGGCGTACCGGGCGTTCCCTCGTATCGCCGGCCATGCTCCAACACCACGAAACGATTGCCCGAGGCATCCACCTCCATGTGCCCCTGGGCCGCCACCATCACCCCGAGGCGGCCGTTCTGCATGCTGCTGGCAAACACATTACGGACTCGCCCCTCGTCTCCCGACAGGGCCTCGACAAAAAACACCCGCTCGCCGCCGGAGGACTCGCGGAACATGCCGGGCGCGACCCGGGAGACGTCATCCCGGTTGTTCAGTTGCTCCTTGTATTCGACACTCTTCTTCTGGGCCCAGGGCGCCACGAAAAGCGACATGGCCGCGATGAGCAACACCACCGGCACAGAAAAACGCAACACCGGCCGCATCCAGGCGGTCAGCGGGAGGCCGCTGGAAAACCACACCACCATCTCGGAATCCCGGTAGCTGCGGGACAGGGACATGAGGATCGCAATGAAGACGGTGAGCGACAGCACCACCGGCATCTGCGCGATGGCACCAAAGCCGATCAGGGCCAGCACCGCATCGGCGGGCACGCGTCCGCCAGCGGCCTGCCCGAGCAAGCGGATGAGAACGGTGGAAATCAGGATGGCGAACAAGGCCACAAAGACCGCCACGGCGTTCTGGGTGAATTCGCGCTGGGCGGCTCGGAGAAAAATCATGCGAGGGGAGTGATCGCGCCGGGGAAGGGCCTTTTTGACGTCTGCCGGGGTGCCGGCCATAATGTGCCGCAAAGTCCCAATTGACGCGTGTTTCCAAGGAGAAGCGGGTGGAATTTACCATAAAGGCCGGGTCGCCGGAAAAACTCAAGAACGGCTGCGTGGTGGCAGGCGTGTTTGCCGGCGGTGAGCTAAGCGCAGCCGCCAAGGCCCTCGACAAGGCATCGGACGGCGCCATCGCGGCCATCCTCGCCCGGGGTGATCTGGACGACAAGGCCGGCGCCACCCTCACCCTTCACGCCCTCCCCGGCCTGCTCACGCCGCGCGTGCTGCTGGTCAGCCTGGGCAAGGCCGGCGAGCTCAGCGACAAGTCCTACCGCGACGCCGTGTCCGCCGCCGCCCGCCAGCTGGCCGGCTCCGCCGCCGACGACGCGGCCTTCTGCCTCGCCGACGTGGACCTCACCGGTCGCGACGCAGCCTGGCGCATCGCCCAGGCCGCCCAGATCCTCAAGGACAGCACTTACCGCTGCGACGAGCTGAAGTCAAAGAAGGACGAGTCGAAGAAAGGCGTGAAGAAGCTCGTCTTCATCACCCGCAGCAAGCCCGCTGCCGACCTGGACGCCGCCCTGCGCGACGGTGAAGCCATCGCCGAAGGGATGGCCCTGGCCAAGACCCTAGGCAACCTCCCCGGCAATGTGTGCACCCCCGGCTACCTGGCCACTACCGCAAAGAAGCTCGCCAAGGAACACAAGATCAAGGTCGACATCCTTGAGCGCGCCGACATGGAAAAGCTCGGCATGGGCTCCCTGCTGTCCGTGGCCCAGGGCTCCCACGAGCCGCCCAAGTTCATCATCCTCAACTACAAGGGCGGCAAGCCCAAGGACAAGCCCGTCGTGCTGGTGGGCAAGGGCATTACCTTCGACACCGGCGGCATCTCCCTCAAGCCCGGCGAGGGCATGGACGAGATGAAGTACGACATGTGCGGCGCCGCCAGCGTTCTGGGCACCTTCAAGGCCATCGCCCGCATGGAGCTGCCCATCAACGTGGTCGGCCTGATCCCCACCACCGAGAACATGCCCGGCGGCTCGGCCATCAAGCCTGGCGACATCGTCACCTCCATGTCGGGCCAGACCATCGAGATCCTCAACACCGATGCCGAAGGCCGCCTGATTCTGTGTGACGCCCTCACCTACGCCGAACGCTTCGATCCGGTGGCGGTTGTGGACATCGCCACCCTCACCGGCGCCTGCATCATCGCCCTGGGCAACCTCACCTCAGGCCTCCTGGCCAACGACGACTCCCTGGCGGCCGAACTGCTTGCCTCGGGTCAGGCTGCCGGTGACAAGGCCTGGCAGCTGCCCCTGTGGGACGAATACCAGGACATGCTCAAGAGCAACTTCGCCGACATCCCCAATATCGGCACCAAGGGCGCCGGCACCATCACCGCCGCCTGCTTCCTGGCCCGCTTCACCAAGGCCTACAAGTGGGCGCACCTGGACATCGCCGGCACGGCCTGGAAGTCGGGCGGCGACAAGGGCGCCACCGGCCGCCCGGTGCCACTGCTGACCCGCTTCCTGATGGACCGGGCCGGACGCTGACACCCCGACCGTGAGCACCGAGATCCGCTTCTACCACAACGCGCCAGACCGCCTCCGGGTGGCCTGCGTGCTCACCGCCAAGGCCGAGGCCAGCGGGCGGCGGGTCTCGGTCTTTGCCCCGGAGAACCACGTCGCCCGGCATTTCGACCAGATGCTCTGGGCCTTTCAGCCCCTGGCCTTCGTGCCCCATGTGGCAGCAGGGTCGCCGCTGGCCGCCGAGACCCCGGTGGTCATTGGCAGCCGGCTCGACGCCCTGCCCCACCAGGACGTGCTGATCAACCTGGGTGACGAGCTGCCGGACGGCTTTGACCGCTTCGACCTGGTCATCGAGATCGTCGGCCCCAGCGACGAGGAGCGCCAGGCCGCCCGGGGCCGCTACCGGCGCTACAAGGACCAGGGCCTGCCGCTCAGCGCCCATGACCTCGCCCAACGGAGCGGCGAATGAACACCTCACACAAACCCGAGTTCGAGATCCCCCTTGAAGATGAGGAGGCCGAGGGCCTACCGCACCGGCCGGAGGCACCGGAAGCCGGAGACGGCGACGATCTGCCCGTATTGACCGATGTGGTGGACGAACGGATCGAGCCCTTCATCGGCGACAACGAACCGATCATCCTCGAGCCTGTCGGCCCCGAGCCCGAGCTCGACGACGATCTGCCGGTGCTCACCGCCACCCCCGATCTGGCCGGACGGATCGTCGAACTCGACATCGCCATCAACCGCCTGATTGAGGATTGGGTCACCACCGAGCTGCCCCAGCTCGTCTCGCGGGAGCTCGACGCCCTGGCCGAGCGCCTCCGGGTCAAGGCGGTCACCCAGCTGCAGCACAGCCTGCAGCCGCTCATCTCCGCCGAGATCGCCCGCCGCCTCGACGACGACCCCGAGGCCTGAATTCACCCTTTACCCTCCTTCCCCGCCAAGTCTTCCCGGCGGGCGGGGCGGGTGCATCCGTTATAATCCGCGTTTTGCCTTCAAAGACAGACCCCATGGAACTGGCCAAGAGTTTCGAGCCGGCGGAGATTGAGCGCCGCTGGTATGAGCACTGGGAATCGAGCGGCTATTTCGCCGCCGGTCTCGACCGCAGCAAGCCTGCCGACCAATCCTTCTGCATCCTGCTGCCGCCGCCCAACGTCACCGGCACCCTGCACATGGGTCACGGTTTCAACCAGACCATCATGGACGCGCTCACCCGCTACCACCGGATGCGCGGCTGGAACACCCTGTGGCAGCCCGGCACCGACCACGCCGGCATCGCCACCCAGATCGTCGTCGAACGCCAGCTGGACGCCCAGGGCATCTCCCGCCACGACCTCGGCCGCGAGAAGTTCCTCGAAAAGGTCTGGGAGTGGAAGGAATACTCCGGCGGCACCATCACCCAGCAGATGCGCCGCATGGGCACCAGCCCCGACTGGAGCCGCGAGCGCTTCACCATGGATGCCGGTCTCAACAAGATCGTCACCGAGACCTTCGTCCGTCTCTACAACGAGGGCCTGATCTATCGCGGCAAGCGCCTGGTCAACTGGGACCCGAAGCTGCACACCGCCGTGTCCGACCTGGAAGTGGTTCAGGAAGAAGAAGACGGCTTCATGTGGCACCTGAGCTACCCGCTGGCCGACGGCAGCGGCAGCCTCACCGTGGCCACCACCCGCCCGGAAACCATGCTCGGCGACACCGCCGTGATGGTGCACCCCGAGGACGAGCGCTACGCCCACCTGATCGGCAAGACCGTGCGCTTGCCGCTGGTCGACCGGGAGATTCCCATCATCGCCGACGAATACGTCGACCGTGAATTCGGCACCGGCGTCGTCAAGGTCACCCCCGCCCACGACTTCAACGACTACGCCGTCGGCCTGCGCCACGGCCTGCCGATGATCATCGTGCTGACCCTCGAAGGCACCGTGCCCGCCCAGGGCAGCGTGGTCACCCAGGGTCAAGTCAGTGGCAGCGTGGCGTTGCCCGCCAGCCTGGCCGGCCTCGACCGCTTCGAGGCACGCAAGCAGGTGGTTGCCCAGTTCGAGGCCCTCGGCCTGCTCGGCGAGGTCAAGCCCCACAAGCTGCAGGTGCCCCGCGGCGACCGCACCGGCGTGGTCATCGAGCCCATGCTCACCGACCAGTGGTTCGTGGCCATGTCCAAGCCCGGCGAGGACGGCAAGTCCATCACCGAAAAAGCCCTCGAGGTCGTCTCCTCGGGCGAGATCGAGTTCGTGCCTGGCAACTGGGTCAACACCTACAACCAGTGGCTCAACAACATCCAGGACTGGTGCATCTCCCGCCAGCTGTGGTGGGGCCACCAGATCCCGGCCTGGTATGGCGAGAAGGGTGAAACCTTCGTCGCCCACAGCGAGGAAGAAGCCCGCAGCCTGGCCGACAAGGCCGGCTACAGCGGCGCCCTCAGCCGCGACCCGGACGTGCTCGACACCTGGTATTCGTCCGCCCTGTGGCCCTTCTCGACCCTCGACTGGACCCCGGAATACCCGGCCAAGTCGAATGACGCACTGGACCTCTACCTGCCGTCCACCGTGCTGGTCACCGGCTTCGACATCATCTTCTTCTGGGTGGCGCGCATGGTCATGATGACCAAGCACATCACCGGCAAGATCCCGTTCAAGCACGTGTATGTGCACGGCCTGATCCGCGACGCCGAAGGCGCCAAGATGTCCAAGTCGAAGGGCAACGTGCTCGACCCCATCGACCTGATCGACGGCATCGGCATCGACGCCCTGGTGGCCAAGCGCACCACCGGCCTGATGAACCCCAAGCAGGCTGCCAGCATCGAGAAGAAGACCCGCAAGGAATTCCCCGAGGGCATCCCCGCCTTCGGCACCGACGCCCTGCGCTTCACCTTCGCCAGCCTGGCCAGCCCCGGTCGCGACATCAAGTTCGACATGAGCCGCTGCGAGGGCTACCGCAACTTCTGCAACAAGCTGTGGAACGCCACCCGCTTCGTGCTGATGAACGTCCAGGGCCACGACCTGGGCCTGGAGCACAAGCAGGACGGCCCCAGCTGCGGCGGCAACGGCCCGCTGGACTTCTCCTTCGCCGACCGCTGGATCGTCAGCCGACTGCAGCGCGTCGAAGCCGAGATCGCCCAGCACTTCACCGAGTACCGCTTCGACCTGGTCTCCAAGACGGTCTATGAGTTCATCTGGGACGAGTACTGCGACTGGTACCTCGAACTCGCCAAGGTCCAGATCAACACCGGCAACGAAGCCCAGCAGCGCGGCACCCGCCGCACCCTGATCCGCGTGCTGGAAACCATCCTGCGCCTGGCCCACCCGCTGATCCCCTTCGTCACCGAAGAGCTGTGGCAGACCGTGGCTCCGCTGGCCGGCCGCAAGGACGTGGACAGCCTGTGTCTGGCCCGCTACCCCGAAGCCGACCTGGGCCGCATCGACGAAAAGAGCGAAGCCGACGTGGCCGAGCTCAAGGGCCTGGTCTACGCCTGCCGCAACCTGCGGGGCGAGATGAACATCTCCCCGGCCCAGCGCATGCCCCTGGTGGCCAGCGGAAACGCCGAACGCCTGAGCAAGTTCGCCCCCTACATCGCCGGCCTCGCCAAGCTGTCGGAAGTGCAGGTGGTGGACGAGATCAGCACCGAAGAGCTGGCCCCGGTCGCCATCGTGGGCGAGCAGCGCCTGATGCTCAAGGTGGAGATCGACATCGCCGCCGAGCGGGAGCGCATCGCCAAGGAGATCGCCCGTATCGAGGGCGAGATCGTCAAGGCCAATGCCAAGCTCTCCAACGAAAGCTTCGTGGCCCGCGCGCCTGCCGCCGTGGTGGCTCAGGAGAAGGAGCGCCTGGCCAACTTCAGTGCCACCCTCGACAAGCTCAAGCCCCAGCTAGCCAAGCTCGCCGAACGCTGAACCTGGCGCAAGCCTGTAAAAAAGGGAGCCAAATGGCTCCCTTTTTTCATGCTGCCGCGCCGACGCCTACTTGCGGCGCAGGAAGAACTCGAAGGCGTTGTCCGGCAGGTCGGCCTGGGATACCAGCTCATTGCCGGTCTGCCGGGCGAAGGCGGCAAAATCCTTGGACGAGCCCGGGTCCGTCGCCAGCACATGCAACACCTGACCCGGCTGCATCTCGGCCAGCGCCTTCTTGGCGCGCAAAATGGGCAGCGGGCAGTTCAGGCCGCGGGCATCCACTTCCTTGTCGAAATCCATCTTACAACTCCATCCTCGAAGGCAATCAGCGCCGGATTCTACCTGCAGCCATCCCACCCCGATACTGCCCGCGCAGCACCCGCCCCCTGATAAACCCCGGGCCTTCTGTGAAATAATGACGACCCGACACCCTTGTCATACCCGGGCCGACACGCCGCAAGGCGGCTCCTACGGCTCCGCCCCCCTCTCCAGCAAGGTACAGCACGATGCGCGCAAACATGCTTCAAACCGTCCTCAACGACCTCAACGGCACGTCAGCGGATATCGAGGCCTCAGCCATCATCTCGTCCGACGGTCTGATGATGGCGGCCCTGCTCCCCAACACGGTGGACGAGGACCGGGTTGGCGCGATGAGCGCAGCCATGCTATCCCTCGGTGACCGCACCGCCCGGGAGCTGTCCCGGGGCGCCCTCGACCAGGTCCTGATCAAGGGTGAAAAGGGTTACGTACTGATGGTCCAGGCCGGCGCCGACGCCGTGCTGACGGTCATGGCCAAGCCCAATGCCAAGCTCGGCCTGGTGTTTCTCGACGTACGGCGGGCCGCCGACGCCATCGGCCGCATCCTCGGCTGAGCACGATCATGGAGGACATGCCCCCTTCCCCCGGTGCCCCGGCCGGCGCCACCCATGTCCTCACCCATGCCGACGGGACCACCCGTCAGGTCCGCGTCACCGACATCGAAACCCCCTACCCCCTCGGCAAACTGATCGTCTCGCGCACGGACACCCGGGGCATCATCACCCAGTGCAACCCATCCTTCGTCGACATGTCCGGCTACACGGCCGATGAACTCATCGGTCAGCCCCACTACATCCTGCGCCACCCCGACATGCCCGCGGCGGCCTTCCGGGATCTGTGGAACAGCGTGCAGGCTGGACGCCAGTGGAACGGCTACGTCAAGAACCTGCGCAAGGACGGCGGGCACTACTGGGTCTATGCCACGGTCGTCCCCAACATCCGCGATGGACGCATCGTCGGCTACACCTCCGTCCGGCGCGAGCCTTCCCGGGACAGGGTCGCTGCCGCCGAGGCCCAATACCGGGAAATGCGCTGATCATGACCTTCAACTTCACCGTCAGCCCAAGCTTCCCCAACGAGCGCATCTCCGACTGGTACATCTTCAACACCTGGCTGCAACGTCAGCTCGGGCTCCCCATCCACCTCGAACTCCACGACGACTTCGGCACGCAGCGTCAGGCCATCGCCGAGGGGAGGGTGGACATGATCCACGCCAATCCCTTCGACGCCTCCCTGCTGGTCCGCGAAAAGGGTTTCCGGGCCATCGCCCGCCCCGAGGGCAGCCCGGACGAGATGGTCATCGTGGTGGCCGCCGACAACCCGGCCCAGCGCATTCCCGAGCTGCCTGCGGGCATACGACTCGCCTGCACCGACGACCCCTGCGTCAACACCCTGGGGCGCATCCTGCTCGAACCCGCCAATCTGGACACCGGCAACATCCAGGAACTCGGCCGGGAGACCTACATCCAGGTGACCAAGGCCCTGCTCCGGGGCGACGCCGACGTCGGCTTCCTGCCGGTCGAGGCCTTCAACGGCCTGTCGCCCCTGGTACGCCGTGACCTGCGGGTGCTGGTCACCAGCCAGATCCAGGTCATCCATCATGTCTTCCTGATCGGCCCCGCCCTGCTACCCCACGCCGAGGCCATCACCCGGCTGTTCCTGTCCATGCACCAGACCGAGAAGGAACGTGCCATGCTCACGGCCCTCGGCGCCAGCCGCTGGCAGGCACTGAGGCAGGAAGACGTGGAGTTCATGATCGACATCCTCTCCACGCTCACCTCGTGACCCCCTTCCTTACCGACCCGGACGACCCCGGACGCATCCGCCCGCCCGCCCCGCCCGCGGTCTTCGGGCTGCCCGTACGCACCCTGGGCATCGCCACCCACTGGCACAGCCCGGCCACAGGGGCACTGCTGGCGGCCGAGATCGGGCGCCAGCCACGCAACCTGCACACCCACCTGCAGCGCATCGCCCTGTGGGCCAGCCTGGGCAACTCAGCCGCCCTGGGCGCCGCGCTGGTGGATTTCTGGATCGTCCTCGGCCCCTTTGGCCGGGATCTGCGCCAACGCCTGCTGCGCCAGCACGGCCCGGCCCTGGCCGACGGCGGGCTGGCGGATTACCTGGGTGAGCACCTCGACACCGGCATCGACAGGCATGCCCCCCGCGCCGCGCTCCCCGGTGTGGTTCTGGCCAGGCCCGTGGAGGGCAGCCAATGCTTCCTGAAGACCACCACCCGGGAGGGCAGCACGCCATGAAACGGGCTCAATCCAGTTCCCCGTCCGAGCCCCCCAGCGCACTCCATCTCCTCCACGTGGGCAGCATGGATGCCCGGCTCATCGGTCTCTCCATCGAACGGCACTGGACGCGCTCGGTGCGCCTGGTGGAAACCCTTGAAGAGGCGCAGGTGGTGCTGATCGACTGCGACCGCCCGGGCATCGAGGCCGTCCTGGATCAGCTCGCCGGCCATCCGCGCATCGGCATCGTCTACTACGCATTCCACCCCAAGGACCACGCCCCCCGCTTTCAGCCGCGCCCGGTGCTCGGCAAGCCCCTCAATCTCGAGTCCCTGCCCGTCACCCTGGCCCGGGCCAGAGCCGATGCCGCCCACGTGATCGCGGCAGCCCCACCCCGCCCCATCGCCCCGCCTCCGGCCCCCAGCGCGCCCGCCGCCGCAAGCGCCCCGGCCCCCCTCGGGAACAGCCTGATGGCGGACGATGAGCGGGATCTCTGCGGCGGCATGGACGACATTCCCGCTGCACCGGGCAGCCCCCTGCCCGACAAGCTGTTCTTCAATCCGGACGACTACCTCATCGGCCGTCTGCAGCAGGCCCTGGCCCTGGCCAGCGCAAGTGGCCGCCCCCACCTGATCTCCGGCCTGCCAAGGCTGATCGGCATCGAACCACGCCCTATCCCCGTCTGCATCACCGCCTTCCGGGAAAATCAGCTCCGCCCGCTGGCCATGACCCAACTGCCCGAATCCACCGGGCGCATCGTCAGCACCCCTCTCATCGGGGAGGCCGACAGCCAGCCGCTTCAACTGGCGGCCGAGGATTTTCTCTGGAACGCCGCCGCCTGGGCGGCCCGTGGGCGCCTGCCCGCCGGCAGCAACCCCTACCGCCCGGTGCGCCTGCGCGCCTGGCCCAATTTCACCTACGCCTTCGCGTCGCCCCACGCCATGCGCATCGCTGCCCTCTGGACACGCACGCAGGCCAGCCCGGTGGAAATCGCTGCGCGCCTGGGCATTCCCCATCGCTATGTGTTTTCGGTGTATTCCGCCGCCAGCTTCGCCGGGCTGCTCGACACCACGACGGGGGATGCAAACACGCCTGCCGCGCTGCCCGCCCCTCCGGCCCAGACCGACAGGCCGGCACGCCCCTCCATCCTGTCCCGAATCCTCCGAAAGCTCCGCGATGCGGTCTGAACGCGCCCGTCACAACAAGATCATCTTCTCCGGCACCGTCGGCGCCGGAAAGAGCACCGCGATCAACGCCCTCAGCGACATCGCCACGGTCAGCACCGAGGCCGTCGCCAGCGATGCCACCGCCAGACTCAAGCCAACCACCACCGTGGCCATGGACTATGGCGTCCTCAACCTGCCCGGTGGCGAGAAGGTGATGCTCTACGGCACCCCGGGCCAGGAGCGCTTCAGCTTCATGTGGGACATCCTCTCCGAAGGTGGGATCGGCCTCGTGCTGCTGATCAACAACGCCAACCCCGACCCGCTCCAGGATCTCGAAGGCTACCTCGGCGCGTTCCGGCAGTTCATCGCCAGCACGGCCGTGACCATCGGCGTCACCCACATGGACAGCGCCCCCGAGCCCGGGCTGGACGCCTACCGATCACGCCTCATCAAGCTCGGCCTCGACCCCATGCCCGCCATCTTCCGGGCCGACGCCCGCAGCCGCGACGACGTGGCGACGCTGGTCAAGGCGCTCCTCTACACCCTCAACCCCGGATTGAACGATGCTTGAGATTGTTCCCGGCTCCTACCTCACCGTCACCCCCTACGGCGCCTGGCGCGCCGTGGCCCGAGCCGAGCCCACCACCGAAAGAAACATCCTGCTGGGCGTCCTCCAGGAAGCCATGAGCCCACTCCTGAGCCTCGACGCCCTCCAGGCCTGGACCCCGGGCAGCACGCCGGAGCATGCCCTCGAGGTGCTCCTCAAGCTCCAGGAAGAGGCCTGCCTGGAGGCCTGGAGCAACCCCAGGGTGGCCCCCATCGGCACCCTCGAGTCCACCTTGCCGGGCCTCCTGGGCGCCCTCAGCGACAGCGGTCAGGCCGTGCTGGCCGACCACATGGGCTTCTGTCTGGCCATTGCCGGCTATCCGGGCGACACCGGTGAAGCCCTCGCCGCCGTCGGTGCCGACATCCTGTCTGTCGCCGAAAGGCAGTCCGCCGCCCTGTCCCACTTGGGTGAACACCTGCTGGATGGCTGGGGCAACGTAGACGCGGCCGGCATCAGCGGCCTGAGCTTCTGGCCCATGCACGTGGGCCGGACCCGCCTGGCCCTCGCCGTAAGCGGGCGGCCGCGCTTCAACCAGCGCGCCTTTGCCGAGCTGGTATGGGCCCTGTGCGTACGCTACGGCAAGGTCTGAGGCCAGGACGAAGCCGGATCAGCGCTGCTCGCGGCGCTCCCGCATCTGCTCGGCCAGCAGGGCGCGCACTTCCCGCAGGCGCGAATCCACCGCCGAATGCTCGAAGAAATCCCCGTCCTTGGCGGCCTGGGCCAGGGTGAGCTGCTCTGCCGCCGCCGCGTAGTTGCCCTGGATCGCATACAGCTCGCCAAGGGAGCGATGCTGGGCCAGACGCATGCCGAGCACCGATTCGGCCCGGGAACGCAGCTCCCACAGCACCCCATTGCCGGGCGTGGTCAGGATCTCCGCCTTCAGCAGGGTGAGCGACTCGGCCGCACGGCCCGCGTCGATCAGGGCCCCGGCCTCGCCGTACAACAGCCGCCGGGACTGGGGAAAGCGCACGCGCCCTTCCTTGAACAGCTGCGCCGCCATCGCCGGCTCCCCCTTCGCCAGCCGCAGATCCGCCTCCAGACCATCGATCATCGCCGACGAGAGCTTGAGCTTGCGCAGCACCGCCATCTCGCGCTCCGCGTCAGCCAGCCGTCGCGCGCCGAGGTAGGCCCGCACCAGACCATAATGCGTGGCCGGCGGTGCCGCGCCACGCTGCACTGCCGCCTCGAGCTCTTCGAGCATCTCCCGGGAGGCCTGCGCGCCCACCCGCAACTTGGCCCGCACCAGCAGGAAATCCAGGGAATCCGGCACCTGGCGATAGGGCAGCTGCATCACCCGTCCCTCCATCTCGGTGATCCGGTCGGAGGTCAGCGGGTGCGTGCGCAGATAGGCGGGCGCACTGTTCTCGTAGAGCCGGCTGTTCTTTTGCAGGCGCTCGAAGAAGCTGGCCATGCCGCGCACGTCAAAGCCCGCGGCGGCGAGGTTCTGCACCCCCAGGCGATCAGCTTCGTTCTCGAAATCCCGGGAGTAGGCCAGCTGCGAGCTGATGCCCGCCGCCTGCCCCGCCATGATCGCCGCCTGACTGACCTGGGCGCTCGACTTGGCGGCCAGCACCGCCACCAGCAGGGACGCCAGCATCAACATCCCCGTCCGCCCCTGCTGCCCGACCATGCGGGCAATGTGACGCTGGGTGACGTGGGCGATTTCGTGGGACAGCACGCCGGCCAGCTCGGACTCGGCCTGGGCCGCCAGGATCAGCCCCGTGTGCACCCCGATCTTGCCCCCCGGCATGGCGAAGGCGTTGAGGGACGGATCGCTCACCCCGAAAAACTCGAAGGACAAACCGGCGCCAGCCCCCGCCGACACCAGGCGATCCCCCAGGGTGTTGAGGTAGTCCTCCACCTCCGCATCCCGCAGGAAGGCCGGATCGTGCCAGCGGATATCACGCATGATCTGCATCCCGATCTTCTGTTCGGCCACCGGCGACAGATCGGCGGACGCACTGTCTCCGAGATCGGGCAGGCTCTGGGAATAGCTGCGCGGCACCAGGGCGAGGCACAGCAGGGCGGCAATCAGACGATTTTTCACGGTGCTATGATACTCGCCCCCCGCGACCGGTTCCCTGCTGCACCATGACTGACGCCTTTACCCACTTCGACGCCCACGGCCAGGCCCACATGGTGGACGTGTCCGCCAAATCAGAGACCCGCCGCGTCGCCCGCGCCGAAGGGCGCATCCTGATGCAGCCCGACACCCTCACCCGCATCCTGGCCGGTGACAACAAGAAGGGCGACGTGATCGGCATCGCCCGCATCGCCGCCATCCAGGGCGCCAAGCGCACCGCCGACCTGATCCCCCTGTGCCACCCGATTCCCCTGACCCGGGTCACCGCCGACTTCACGGCAGAGGGCGACAACACCATCCACTGTACCGTCACCGCCGAAACCGTCGGCCGCACCGGCGTGGAAATGGAAGCCCTCACCGCTGTGCAGGTGGGCCTGCTCACCATCTACGACATGTGCAAGGCTGTCGATCGCGGCATGACCATGACCGGCATCCGCTTGCTGGAGAAGGAAGGCGGCAAGTCGGGACACTGGAAAGCGGAGACCTGAACCCATGCTCAGACGTGATTTCCTGCAGGCCTTTGGCAGCGCCACGGCGCTCGCCCCCCTCGTCGCCGCCGGCCTGCTCAGCCCGGGCACGGCCATGGCCGTGACGGTCAACCGGGCCGCCTTCGACGCAAAGACCGCCGCCGACGCCCTGCGCCTGATCGGCGCAGCCAGCGCCGAGAGCAGCCGCGACATCCAGCTCAAGGCCCCCGAGGTTGCCGAGAACGGCGCCGCCGTACCCATAGAGGTGATCAGCAGCATCCCGGGCACCACACGGCTCTCCGTACTCATCGACAAGAACCCCCTGCCCCTGGCCCTGCAGTTCAACTTTGCCCCCGAAGCCGCAGCCCGCTTCCAGGCCAAGCTGCGCATGGCCGAGAGCTCCCGCCTGCGCGTGGTCGCCACGGCGGGGGGCAAACACTACACCGTGTTCCGCGAGGTGAAGGTCACCGTCGGCGGCTGCGGCGACTGAAGGAGGCACGATCCATGTCCGACCCCACCAAGATCCGCGCCACCGTCAAGGGCAGCGACGGCGAAGTGCGCATCCTGATTCCCCACGTCATGGAAAGCGGCCAGCGGCGCGACCCGTCCGGCCAGCTTCTGCCAGCCCAGTACATCACCTCGGTCATCCTCAGCCTGAACGGTCGCCCCGTCATCGAGAGCGCACTCGGCACGGCCGTGTCCACCAACCCCCTGTTCGCCTTCCAGCTACTGGGCGTCAAGGCCGGCGACAAGGTCAGCGTTGCGTGGACTGACAACAAAGGGCAAAAAGGTGGCGCCGAGGCCAGCTTTTCGGCGGCCTGATGTGACCTTCGGACTGTAACGGGAGCGCGCAAGACAGGGGCGCGCCACCCGGCTAGAATCGGGCGCAACCGCTGGCGCCCTGCCAGGGGTACGAATCCACCGCCGCCCACGGCCGTCTCCCATGAGCCACGAAATCGAGCTCAAGCTCACACTCCCGCAAAAATCCCTTGCTGCCCTGCGCCGCCACCCGCTGATCGCCGACGCCCCCCGCGAGGGCCGCAGCTGCACCCTCGAAAACACCTACTTCGACACCCCTGAACTCGAACTGCGCGAACGGCGCATGGCCGTGCGCACCCGCAAGGCGGGCAGCCGCTGGCTGCAGACCGTAAAATGCGCCGCCGAATCCTCGGGCGGCCTGTCCTCCCGCCCCGAGTGGGAACAGCCCTACGCCAACGGCGCCTTCGATTTTTCGGCCATCGAGCGGGACGACGTACGCAACCGCCTTGAAAGCCTGCAGCCGAAGCTGGTCCCGGTATTCACCACCCACTTCAAGCGCGAAACCTGCATCCTCACCCCACGGGAGGGTGTGCGCGTGCTGGCCATGATCGACAACGGCAGCATCGAGGCCAACGGTCAGTCGCGCCCCTTGTGTGAGCTCGAGCTCGAGCTGGTTGAGGGCGACCCGCGGGAACTCTACGCCCTGGCCCTGCAGCTGGCCGAGAGCCTGCCCCTCACCCCCGAAAACGTCAGCAAGGCCGAGCGCGGCTACCGCCTGTTCTCCAACCACGCCCTGCGCCCGGCCAAAGCCCGGCCATCGCGCCTGAGTGCCGAGCAATCGCCGGTGGACGCCTTCCGCATCATCGGCTTCGACTGCCTGTCCCTGTGGCAGGCCAATGAATCCGGAGCCCGCGAGAGCGACGACCCCGAATTCATCCACCAGCTGCGCGTGGCCCTGCGCCGCCTGCGCTCCGCCCTGCGCCTGTTCGGCCCTGCCCTGCCCACCGACTTCGTGGAGCGCTGGTCCGACGGGCTCAAGGACGCCGCCGA
The DNA here is from genome assembly GCF_023150065.1 of Zoogloea sp. Taxonomy (GTDB): domain Bacteria; phylum Pseudomonadota; class Gammaproteobacteria; order Burkholderiales; family Rhodocyclaceae; genus Zoogloea. The sequence continues at coordinate 271,349 of NZ_JAKLLN010000001.1, read as the reverse complement.
CGGCCTCGGCGCCGCCCGCGATCTGGACGTGATGCTGGCCGAGGTGCTCAGCCCGGTGGCCGAATCCGGCCTCGCCGACGACGCCACCCAGCGCCTCATCGCCATGGCCGTGGACCGCCGCGACCGGGAAAAGACCGCCGCCCGGGAGCAGCTTCTCGCCGCCAGCCATGGCCGCCAGATGCTGGCCCTGGCCTCCGACCTCTACGCCCTGCAGAGCGACGCTCTGGTCAAGTCCGCCAACCTCACCACCTTCGCCCGCCTCCAGCTCACCCAGCTGCGCAAGCGGGCCCGCAAACGCTACAGCGCCGCGGCAGACCTGCACTCAGACAAGCTCCACGAACTGCGCGTGTCCCTCAAGCGCCTGCGCTACGGCATCGAGTTCCTGCTCCCCCTGCTCCCCGAAAAAGCTACCGTGCGCTTCGCCAACGACATTGCCGAAGTGCAGGAAACTCTCGGCTACCTCAACGACGAGGCTGTCGCCCGCGGCCGCCTCAAAGCCTGGGCCGGCAAGGACCCGGAGCTGCGCAGCGGCGCGGCCTTCGTCGCCGGCTGGCACGCGCCCCGGGTCGCCCGCCTGCGCAAGAACGTGCTGCCCGCCCTCGAGCCCATCCTGTGGGGCAAGGCGCCATGGCGGCGTTGAGCGATTCATGTGGCGGTAACACGCCGGCCCCAGACTCCTGGCCTCTTGAGAATAATGACGAGGAGACGAGAACAATGGACCTGCTGCTGTGGCGCCACGCCGAAGCCGTGGATGGCATCCCCGACAACACCCGGGAACTCACCGAACGCGGCCTGCGCCAGGCCCACAAGGTGGCCGAGTGGCTGGAGAGCCGCCGCCCCAAGAAACTCCGCGTGCTGGTCAGCCCCACCACCCGCACCCGCCAGACCGCCAGTGCCTTCACCAAGGACTTCGAAGTCGTCCCCGCCCTCGCCCCGGGCAATGACATCGCCGGCATCCTCGGCGCCTGCGGCTGGCCCGACGGCGGCGGCTCCGTCCTCATCGTCGGCCACCAACCCGAGCTCGGCCGCCTCGCCTCGCTGCTCCTCTCAGGTCAGGAGGCCGACTGGACGATCAAGAAGGGCGCCCTGTGGTGGTTCTCCAACCGCGTTCGTGACGACGAAACCCAGACCGTGCTGCGCGCGGTGATGCCGGCTGATCTGGTCTGATCGACCTCAGGCTCGGGCAGCACATGACTGGCGCAACTCCCCCCGGATAGGAGCACGCCCGAAAATAATGACAGTGACATTGTCGACGCATTCAATTCTCAGTATCATCGCTCGCTGTTCAGCAGGGCGCGGTCCAGTTGCGCCCATGGAACCAGCAGCTCCGCCCCCGGAGAACAATCACGACCATCCTTGATACGGAAAATCCAGATGCACCGCGCCCTTTCACTGCTCACGGTTCTATTTTTCACGCTTCTCACGGGATGTAGCATTGCGCCCCGGATGCCACTCTCCGAGGACGGCGCCATACTTGATACGTCCAAACCCCTCTACCTGATGTCCGTCGTCGTCAAGAACGAGTACAAGCAGCGCTACCAGCCGCGCATCCTCAACGTGATGCTTACCAAGAACGACGGGAGCAACAAGCCCGAGCATCGTGCCTTCCGGATGGACGACAGGGGGACCATCGCCCCTTCGACAGACGATGGTTCGACAACCTACCTTGTCCGCTTCTCCACTGAGCAAGCCCCCCACTCCTTAGTCGGCCTGTTTTCGGTAGCCCAAGCCTTCCCGCTCAGCCCCTTCTACTTTGTGCCGCTACATGCGGACATACCGAAATCCGACAAGGGCGTGCACTACCTGGGCTCCGTCAAAGCGGTGATTCGCGAGCGCAAGGACGGTGAGTTCCGGGCAGGCCCTCCGGCCCCTCTCATCGACCAAGCTGTTGGCGGAGCATCATCAGGCACCTTTGACATAGAGATTGCCGACGCCTACACATCGGATATCGAACTGTTCAAGAAGACCTTCGCTCCGCTCAAGGACGTGGAGGTAAACAAATCCATCCTGGGGCAATGGGATCGCGCAAAAGCCCAGTTGTACTGGGAGCAGAACTAGGCTTCAAACCTCTTCGAGAGTTGTCCTTCAGCCTCCTCTCCAAGAATCGGCCACAAAACGCCGCTACCAAACCCACGAAAAAACGGCCTGCAAGCACCGCCTGCAGGCCGTTTCCCGTTTCAGGGCCGAGTCTGACGAATCAGACCGACAGCGCCTTGACGTGCTGGATCACCTCGCCGATGGCCTGCTGGGCAGAACCGTAGAGCAGGCGGGTGTTGTCCTTGTAGAACAGGGCGTTCTCGATGCCCGAGTAACCCGTGCCCTTGCCGCGCTTCACCACGATCACGTTCTGCGCCATGTCGGCGTTGAGGATGGGCATGCCGTAGATCGGGCTGGACTTGTCGGTGCGCGCCGACGGGTTCACCACGTCGTTGGCCCCGATCACCAGGGCCACGTCGGCCTGGGCAAAGTCACCGTTGATCTCTTCGAGGTCGAAGATCTTGTCGTAGGGCACCCCGGCCTCGGCCAGCAGCACGTTCATGTGGCCGGGCATGCGGCCCGCCACCGGGTGGATGGCAAACACCACCTCCACGCCCGCCTCTTCAAGAAGCTCGGTCATCTCCCACACCTTGTGCTGGGCGCCGGCCACTGCCATGCCGTAGCCCGGCACGATGATGACCTTGCTGGCGTAGCGCATCAGGGCGGCGGCATCCATGGCGCCCACCTCCTTCTGCTCGCCTTCCACGGCCTCGCCACCACCGGCTGCGGCCATGGGCACGAACAGGATGTTGCTGATCGGCCGGTTCATGGCCTTGGCCATCAGCTGGGTCAGCAGCGTGCCCGCCGCGCCCACCACGATGCCGGCGATGATCAGGGCCGGGATGCCCATCACGAAGCCCTCGAAACCCACGGCCAGGCCGGTAAAGGCATTGAACAGGGAGATCACCACCGGCATGTCGGCGCCGCCGATGGGCAGGGTGATGATGACGCCCAGCAGCAGCGCCAGCACGAAGAAAGCGCCCACCAGCAACGGATCGACCGTCGGCGCGATGACGATGGCGCCACCGACGGCCACCGTCACCAGCGCCAGCAGGATATTCACCGCATTCTGGGCCGGCAGCCGGAAGGCCTTCTTCATGACCCCCTGCAGCTTGGCCCAGGCCACCACCGAACCCGAGAAGGACACCGCACCGATCAGCGCACCCAGGGTGGCCAGCAGGGTCACCACGGTGCCATGCATCTCGCCACGGGCAAACTCGACGGCGGCAATCGCCGCTGCCGCACCGCCGCCCATGCCGTTGTAGATGGCCACCATCTGCGGCATGTCGGTCATGGCGACCTTCTTGCCGGAGATCCAGGCCACGGCACCGCCCAGGGCGATGGCAATGACCATCAGGGCAAAGTTGTTCATGCCCGGGGTGAGGAAAGTGACCACCGTGGCCAGCACCATGCCGACACCGGCCCAGACGATGCCCTTGCGTGCCGATACGGGCGAGCTCATGCCCTTCAGGCCGAGGATGAACAGGATCGCGGCGACGAAGTAGCTCGCGTCAATCAACCACTTGATCGCCATTACTTCTTCTCCTTTGCCTTGAACATGGCCAGCATGCGCTCGGTCACCACGTAACCCCCCGCCGCATTGGCGGCACCGAGCAGCACGGCGACAAAGCCGATGGCCTGCTCCAGCGGCGTTTCGGCCTGGCCGAGGGCGATCATGCCGCCCACCAGCACCACACCGTGCACAAAGTTGGAGCCGGACATGAGCGGGGTGTGCAGGATCACCGGCACACGGGAAATCACTTCATAGCCGGTGAAAGCCGCCAGCATGAAGATATACAGTGCAAGCATTCCATCCATGGGAAGCCCTCCTTAGAGACCGAGCGCCGCCTTGACGCCCGCGTGACGAAGCTCGCCCGCGTGGGTCAGGCATGCGCCGGACAGCACCTCGTCCTCCCAGTCCAGGGCCAAGGCCCCGTCCTTGATGAAGGGCGAGATGAAATTGAACAGGTTCTTGGCGTACATCTCCGAGGCATGCACCGGCATGCGGCTGGGGATGTGGGTCGGACCGATGATCAGCACCTCGCCAATCCAGGTCTTCTCGCCCGCCACGGTGCCGGCGACGTTGCCCCCGGTCTCGGCCGCCATATCGACCACCACGGAGCCCGGCTTCATGCGGGCCACCATGTCGGCGCTGACGATCACCGGCGCCTTCTTGCCCGGAATCGCTGCGGTGGTGATCAGCGCATCGCACTCGGCGATGGCCTTGCCGAGCTTCTCGGCCTGCTGGCGCTTCTCGTCCTCGGTGAGCTCCCGCGCATAGCCGCCGGCCCCCGCTGCAGACACGCCGGTGTCCACGAACTTGGCCCCCAGGGACTCGATCTGCTCCCGGGTTTCCGGACGCACGTCATAGCCGGAGACCATTGCGCCCAGGCGCTTGGCGGTGGCAATGGCCTGCAGGCCCGCCACGCCGGCACCGATCACCAGCACCTTGGCGGGCCGGATGGTGCCGGCCGCGTAGGTGAGCATGGGGAAGAACTTGGGGCTGTGATCGGCTGCGATCAGCGCGCACTCGTAGCCCGCCACCGCAGCCTGGCTGGACAAAACGTCCATGCTTTGGGCACGACTGATCCGGGGCAACAGTTCCAAAGCGAAACAGGTGATCTGTTTTTGCATCAAAACGTCTACTCGCTCGCGGCTCGACCACGGCTGCTGCAGGCCAACCAGCACCGTGCCCGGCTTGAGCTGGGCCAGGGCATCGAGCCCCAGGGGCTGGACCTGCAGAATCACGTCGGCCTTCTGCAGCACCGCCAGCGGCTCGGTCGAAAACTCCGCCACGCCGAAATCTTCGTCCCGGTAGTAGGCCGTTTCGCCAGCGCCGGACTGGAGCTGCAGCGCAGCGCCAAGTCCTTGATATTTCTTGGCTACGTCCGGAACAAGCGCAACACGGCGCTCGCCCGGCGTAAGCTCTTTGGTCACACCGATGACCAGGGGCATGGAAGCTCCTAAGTAGGTAGTTGGAATTCTGTTATCGTCGCGAGAGGGTTTCGGCGACGAGACATCCTGGCTGGCAAATCTCCGGCAAACACCCCGGATTCACCACCCGGTTACTGAATGAAAATTCGGATATCTCTTCCGAGCAGTACGAAAAAGATGCGAAAGTCTAGCAAGAAACGAACCCGGCTCCCCCGGAAATTAGGCCTGCCTCCCGGCTCGCTGGTCCATGTGGGCGAGATCAAGACCGACAAACCCAGCATCACCCTGATCGAATTCGATGCCAAGGGCGTGACGGAAACCCATTTCGAATCCGTCGAGGCTTCCCGCCTGCACCAGCCGAGCCGCGAGAAGCTCTGGCTCAATGTGCATGGCCTTCATGACCCTGCCGTGATGGCCGAGATCGGGCGGCGCTTCAAGCTCCACCCGCTGATCCAGGAAGACATTCTCAACACCCAGCAGCGCCCCAAGAGCGACGAGTTCTCCGACTACCTCTACATCGTCGCCCGCAGTTTCGACTTCGACACCGAGAACCGCTGCCTCAACTCCGACCAGGTCAGCATCGTTCTCGGCCGCAATTTCGTGCTGACCTTCCAGGAGCGCGCCACTGGCAACTTCGAGGCCGTGCGCGAACGCCTGCGGGCCGAAAACGGCGCCATGCGCAGCCACGGTTGCGATTACCTCGCCTATGCGCTGCTCGACACCCTGGTGGATCGCTACTTCGTCATGCTCGACCACCTGGCCGACCAGGCCGAAGATCTGGAAGAGCGGGCCCTGACCAACCCCAATCCGTCCTTGCTCGCCGAGATCAACCGAGTCAAGCATGAGGCCCTGACCCTGCGCCGCGCCCTGTGGCCCCTGCGCGAGGTGCTCAACAGCCTGTCCCGGGCCGACAACAGCTTCTTCACGCCGGACACCCGGCTCTATCTGCGGGACATCTACGACCACACCGTGCATGTGCTCGAATCCCTGGAGTCGGTGCGCGACCTGCTCGCCGACCTCCTCGACATCTATCTGTCCAGCGTCAGCAACCGGCTCAACACCGAGGTCCGCATCCTCACCGTGCTGACCACCCTGTTCATGCCGGCCACCCTCATCGCCGGCATCTTCGGCATGAACTTCCGTCAGATGCCCCTCCTCGAGGACCAGGATGGCTTCAGGCTTGCACTGGGAATGATGCTTGGCGCCGCGACCCTGATGGCCGCCGCATTCTGGCGGAGAAACTGGCTGCGCTCGCGTTAGCCCAGGCTCGGGTAGTCGGTGCGCGGCCGGCTCGGCACTTCCACCAGTTTGACCACGGCCAGGGAGATGTTGTCGCCGCCCCCCCGGGCACGCTGGCGGGCCAGCTCGATCAGGGTCGAGGCCGCATCCCGCGGGGACTGGCTGGCCAGGATGGCGCCAGTCTCCTCTTCGCCGATGTAGGCCCACAGACCATCCGAACACAGCAGGAAGGCATCGCCGCCGACCAGCGGCGAGACATGCCCCACATCGACCCGCGGTTCCCGTTCGGACCCCAGGCAGGACAGGAGCACGTTGCGGTTGGGATGGCGCAGGGCGCCTTCGGAGTCGAGACGCCCCTTGCGCACCAGCTCCTCGACCAGGGAGTGATCCGAGCTGCGCGACACCAGGGCGCCGGAGCGGAAGTGGTAGAAGCGGGAATCACCGCAATGGGCCCAGTCGGCACGATCGGGCTGCATCATGAAGACGACGGCAGTGCTGTGGGGATCCTGCTCGCTGGTGAAGCGCGTCAGCTTGATGACGATATGGGCTTCGTCGATGATGCTGCGCAGCAGATCAGGGGCACTCTCCGAGGCCGGTGCGAAGGATTCGAAATTCTGGCGAGCTTTCAGGATCACCTGCTCGGCCGCCATCGCACCACCGGAATGCCCGCCCATGCCATCGGCCAGCACTGCCATCAGGGTGCCCTTGCGGCTGGGGTGGGCAAACACCGCAGCCCTGTCCTGCTGCTCCGTACGGTCACCCGTATGCTTGGCCACGCAGGCTTCCGCCTGGTAGCGCTTTTTTGCACTCGTGGTTTCTGGGTCGGCCAGAGACGAAAAGGTGGGATTCAGCATGATTTACCGCAGACCATCTCTGAACCGGCCACGCAAGCGCATGCCCCCGTCCTCTCCGGACATCGTCCGGGGATGGGGCACAGACCCGCCAGCATGACAAACAGATTTTGACATTCGGGCAATTTGGCACTCACGCTGTTCAAAGCAAACATTCCGGCCATTTAGCACGGCGGAAATCCATTTCAAGTTTAACTGTTAATTTCCTTCAGACTGACGACAGCGCCAACCTTTCAGGCCAAGTTCGTGATTTTTTCATCTATCAGTTCGATCCAATGTAGAACGGGTACGGTCGCAGCGCCGCTCAAATGCTCGATGCAACCGATGTTCGCCGACACGATCCGCTCCGGGGCGCCGGCCCCGAGCGCCGCCAGCTTGTTGTCACGCAGCTGTCGGGACAGCCCGGGCTGCAGCAGCGAGTAGGTTCCGGCCGAACCACAGCACAGATGGCCGTCGGCTACCGGCGTCAGGACATAGCCCGCCGCGCCCAGCAATCCTTCGACAACGCCGCGAATCTTCTGACCATGCTGCAGGCTGCACGGTGCATGCACGGCGATCCTCTGTTCCGATGCCCGCGCCCGACGACGCGCCAGGACAGCGTGCAGCGCCGCGGCCTCGGCAGCCACGACTTCGGCCGGATCGCGGGTCAGGGCGGCCACACGGACCGCTTTCGAGGCATACGCCGGATCGTCCTTGAGCAGGTGACCGTAGTCCTTCACCTGCACACCACAGCCCGAGGCGGTGACCACAATGGCTTCGACACGCCCTGCGGCAATCTCCGGCCACCAGGCGTCGATGTTGCGGCGGGCATCATCCCGCCCTCCTTCCTGATCGTGGAGGTGGAAGCGTACCGCCCCGCAGCAGCCGGCCGACGCCTGCTCCACCAGTGAAATGCCCAGCAGATCCAGCACCCGGGCCGTGGCAGCGTTGATTGACGGGCGCATGGCGGGCTGCACGCAGCCGGCCAGGGCAATCATGCGGCGGGAGTGCTTCGGGGCTGGCCAATGTCCGGCGGCAGGCCCCTGGAGAATCTTCCCGGCCAGCACACGGGGCAGCAGCGGCTTGAACAGGCGCCCCAGCCCCAGTGCCGTACCGAACACGCCGCTGCGCGGCACCACCCCTTTCAGCGCCTCGCGCATCAGGCGGTCTGCGCCCTGCCGGGGCACTTGCTTCTCCACCTCATGGCGGCCGATGTCGGCCAGACGGCCGTACTCCACGCCCGACGGACAGGTGGATTCGCAGGCCCGGCAGGTCAGGCAGCGATCCAGATGCAGACGGGTCTTCTCCGTTGCCGGCTGCCCCTCAAGCACCTGCTTGATCAGGTAGATCCGCCCCCGCGGGCCATCCAGCTCGTCACCGAGGAGCTGGTAGGTGGGGCAGGTGGCGGTGCAGAAACCACAGTGCACACACTTGCGCAGAATCTCCTCGGCCTCGCGGCCTTCCGGCGTGTCGCGGATGAAATCGGCGAGATGGGTCTGCATGCCTAGAAGCCCTCGTACAGGCGGCCAGGGTTGAAGACCCCCGCCGGATCGAATGCGTTCTTGAGATTGCGCTGGAGGGCCTGCATGGGTGCCGTCAGCGGATGGAACACCTCTCCGTCACGCACTCCGTTGCGGAACAGGCTGGCATGCCCTCCCAGGGCCCCCACCCGCCCTCTGATCTCTCCGGGCGGCAGATCGCTCCGCAACCAGCGCTGGGCCCCGCCCCACTCCACCAACTGGGCACCGCCCAGCTCGATGGCCAGGGCGTCGCTGGGCAGGGACAGTCTCCACAAGGGGCCGGGAAGCCCGGCCGCGGTGAAGAAGGCCGCCGTCTGCTCGCGCAAGCCATGCCAGCGGGCCTCGGCGACGGCATCGGGGACGCGCTCGCCCCCCAGCCGCGCCATCGCAGCATCCACCGCCGCCGCGGCCCCGGAGAGCCGCAGCTCCAGGATGCCGTCCTGCCAGGCACTGGCCGAGATTGGCAGCGGTTGACCACCCCAGACGTTGAGCCGGTGCAGGGCGGCAGCCTCGTCCATTTCGAAGCGCAGGCTGGCCTCGGCCACGGGTCTGGGCAGCACCTTGAGCGACAGATCGACGATCAGCCCGAGGGTGCCGAGGCTACCGGCCAGCACCCGGGACACGTCATAACCGGCGACATTCTTCATCACCTCGCCACCAAAGCGCAGCAGCTCGCCGCGCCCGTCGATGAGGCGGGCCCCCAGGATGAAATCCCGCACCCCTCCCACCGCCGCCCGCCGCGGCCCGGCCAGTCCGGCGGCAACACAGCCACCCACGGTGGCACCGGGCCCGAAGTGGGGCGGCTCGAAGGCCAGCATCTGCCCCCGGGTCGCCAGCTCGGCTTCCAGTTCGGCCAGGGGGGTTCCGGCGCGCACGGTGACCACCAGTTCGCTCGGTTCGTAATTGACGATGCCGCTGCAGTCGCGGGTATCGAGGAGCTCACCCTGCTCCGGTCGCCCCAGGAAGCGCTTCGTGCCGCCACCGCGGAGACACAGGGCACGGCCGCTGGCCGCCGCCTCCCGGACGCGCTCACGCCACTGCCGAATCAGATCATCCACGCTCGTCCACCTCATTTTGCTCGCTGGCCTCCCCACGCGCCGCCTGGTCCCGCTCCCGCCGTTGTGCGAGCCGCCCCGCCGTGCGCAACCCCATCCAGGTGCCCACCAGGGACAACACGGGCACGGCGACAAAGAGGAACTGCAGCCATCCTTCGGAGATCATGTCCATCAGAAACGCGGCAGATCGGGATGAGCCGCCGGCCGGCTGGCGCCCATCCGCTCGCGCCCGTACTCGGCGCAACGATTGAGGGTAGGAATGGCCTTGCCCGGATTGAGCAGGCCGGCTGGATCAAACGCCGCCTTGATCCGATGGAAGGCGGCGATCTCCGACGTGGCGAACTGGCTGCACATCTGGTTGATCTTCTCGATGCCGACCCCGTGCTCGCCGGTGATGGTCCCGCCCAAGGCCACCGACAGCTCCAGGATCTCGGCACCGAAGGCCTCGGCCGTGTGCTGGTCGCCGGGCTTGTTGGCGTCGAAAAGGATGAGCGGGTGCAGGTTGCCGTCACCGGCATGGAAGACGTTGATGCAGCGCATGGCGTACTTCTTCTCCATCGCCTGGATGGCCTGCAGCATTTCACCGAGGCGTTTTCTCGGGATGGTCCCGTCCATGCAGTAGTAGTCGGGAGAGATCCGCCCCGCCGCGGGAAATGCCGCCTTGCGACCGGCCCAGAAACGCAGCCGCTCGGCCTCGTCCCGGGACACCCGGACCTCGGTGGCACCGGCCTCCTCCAGCAGGGCACGCACCCGCCCGATCTCCTCGGAGACTTCCTCGGGCGTACCGTCGGATTCGCACAGCAGGATGGCCTTGGCGTCGAGGGGGTAGCCCGCATGCACGAACTCCTCGACGGCCGCCGTGGCGGGCTGATCCATCATCTCCAGCCCCGCCGGAATGATGCCGGCAGCGATGATGCGGGCCACGGCATCGCCAGCCTTGACCACATCGTCGAAGGCGGCCAGCACGCACTGGGCAAGCTGGGGCTTGGGGGTGAGCTTGACCGTCACCTCGGTCACCACCGCCAGCATGCCCTCCGACCCTGTGACCAGGGGCAGCAGGTCGTAGCCCGGCGCATCCAGCCCGAGGCTGCCGAACTCGACGATGTCGCCGTTGATCGTCACTCCCCGGACCTTGAGCAGGTTATGGATGGTCAAGCCGTACTTGAGGCAATGCACGCCACCCGAGTTCTCGGCCACATTGCCGCCGATGGTGCAGGCGATCTGGGAAGAGGGATCGGGGGCGTAATACAGCCCGTGAGGGGCGGCCGCCTCGGAGATGGCCAGGTTGCGCACCCCGGGCTGCACCACCGCCCGCCGCGCGTGGGCGTCGATGGCGATGATCCGGCGCAGGCGCGCAAGGGACAGCACCACCCCGAAACGATGGGGCTGGGCACCGCCGGAGAGGCCGGTCCCGGCGCCCCGCGCCACCACCGGAACGCCCTGCCCGGCACAGATCTTCAGGATGGCCACCACCTGGGCCTCGGTTTCGGGCAACACCACCACCAGCGGCATCTGCCGCAGGGCCGCCATGCCGTCACACTCGTAGGGGCGCAGGTCTTCCGGGTCGTGGAGCACACTGGCCGCGGGCAGGACACCCTGCAGCGCCTGCACCAGGCGGTGCACGTCGACCCGGGAGAAATCCCCCTCGGCCCGGCCGAAACCGGGAAGCCCGGACTGCTCACCCATCACGCCATCCCCTTGTCGATATGCTGAAGGTCGGCGGCCAGCAGGGTCGGCACCACGACCCCGAGTCGTCCGGCGGCACTGACCAGATGCTGCTGGGCAGCCTGTCGCGCCAGCTCGGCGTCGCCCGCCGCGATGGCCTCGAAGACCGCCCGATGTTCGTCCTGGGCAGCCCCGGCGAGCCCTCCGGCAACACCCTCGGCGCTCCAGGTTGGCGCCCGGGAGGCGGAGAACTCCTGGCTCACGAAGGCCACGAAGCGGCCGATCAGCGGATTGCCACTTGCCGTAGCAATGGCGCAGTGGAAGTCATCGTCAGCCATGGCCCCGTCCTCACCGCGGGTCAAGGCCACCTCCATGCGCGCCAGGGCCGCCGCCATTGCCTCCAACTGCTCAGGCGTCCGGCGCAGCGCCGCCCGCTCGGCCGCCGCCACCTCGACGATCAGGCGCAACTCGAATATCTCGTGGGCGCCCTCGGCCTCGGCCAGCCCGGAGCCCATGCGGAACACCCCCGCCCCAAGGGGCCGGGCCACGAAGGCCCCCGCCCCCTGGCGGCTCTCCACCAGCCCGTCGGCCTTGAGGCGGGCAATCGCCTCCCGCACCACGGTGCGGCTTACCGCAAACTCCTCGGACAGGCGTGCCTCCGTCGGCAGACGCTCGCCCGGCGCGAATGCCCCACTGCGGATGCGCCTGTCCAGCACGGCACCCACCTCCTCGGAGAGGCGATGGGGTCGGAGGATGCGGGGCAAACGATCGGAGGACATTTGTCTACTTGTCAGACAACTTTCTCCGCAGTCTAGAAGACAAGCCCGCAATAGGCAAAAGCAGCCTGCTCGAAATGGTGTTCGACGCCCCATCCCGCGGGCGACGAGGCGGAGGAGTTCGAAGGTGGTGGGCAGACAGCCCGGAGGCCATCTTGTGAATCTACCAACTAGTAGATAACATTCATGAGCACTCTCCAATAACAGAAGCACCCACCCCAAAGGAGGAATACGTGATCAAACTGGCAAGCACGCTGGCCTGCGCCATCCTGCTGACAACGGCGGTAACGCCACCTGTCCTGGCCACCGAACGGCCCACCGACCCTCTGGACTCACCTCGCTGGAGCGACATGGAGAAAGGCATGCTCTCCGGCGCCCCGTATGTCTTCGACACCCGGGTCCGGGTGGACGCCCCGGGGACGGCTGAAAACCCGCTCAACGTACCGATCACCATCGACGCCACGGCCCTTGCCGACGTGAAGGAGATCCTGGTCTTTGCCGACTTCAACCCCATCCTGGAGATTCTGCGCTTCTACCCCGATGCGGCCCCGGCCTATATCGGTTTCCGCGCCAAGCTGCAGCAATCGACCCCGGTCAGGGCCGCAGTACGCACCGGTGACGGGGTATGGCACGTGGGCGGCACCCTCGTGAATACGGTAGGTGGCGGCTGCACGGCGCCATCCATGGGCTCAACGTCATCCGAATGGCAGAAGCGCCTCAACGAAGTCACCACCCGAACCTGGAATGAAGGCCCCATGTCGGGTCGGCTGCGCATGCGCATCATCCACCCCATGGACACAGGGCTGATCGCCGGCATTCCCCCCTTCCACCTCGAATCGGTCGTCCTCAGTGACGAGGCCGGACACCCCCTGGCCCGGCTGGAGGTGTCGCAACCGGTCAGCGAGAACCCGGTGTTCACCCTCAGCCGCGGCAGCACCACGGGAGCCCTGCAGGCCCACGGACGGGACAACAACGGCAACACCTTCAACGTGAGGATTCCCCAATGAGACGCCTCCTCTCCACGCTCATCGCCTGCCTGTCCTGCCAGGCCTGGGCTGCCGGCTCCGACTATCAGCTCACACCTCTGCCCATCGCCGAAGGCGTGTATTCCTTCATCGGCGAGCAAGCCGACTTCACCCCCTCCAATGGCGGGAACATCGTCAACACGGGCTTCATTGTCGGGACGGAGGGGGTTGTCGTCATCGACACCGGGCCATCCCGACGGTACGGCGAACAGATGCGCGCAGCCATCGCCCGAATCACGCCCAAGCCAATCGCGCTGGTCATCAATACCCACCACCATCCGGATCACTTCCTTGGCAATCAGGCCTTCGCCGATGCGCCCATCGGTGCCCTGGCAGAAACCGGCAAGGGCATCGCCAGCGAAGGGGACGCCTTTGCCGAGAACCTGTTTCGCCTGACCGGCGACTGGATGTCCGGCACAGAGCTCAAGGCGCCTGACCAGACGCTCCAGGCCGGCCCCTTGAAGGCGGGCGGACGGTCGCTGATCCTCCTTGCTCTGAAGGGGCATACGGACGCCGATCTGGCCGTTTTCGACGAAGACAGTGCGACCCTCTTCGCCGGTGACCTCGTCTTCAACCTGCGCGCACCCACCACCCCCCACGCCAACCTGACTCACTGGAAGGACACCCTCCAAGCCCTCGACGCGTTCATGAAAGACCACCGGGTCCGGGCACTTGTCCCCGGTCACGGACCGATCGCCCGGGATGCCCGGCCCATCGCATGGACCCGAGACTGGCTGACCTGGCTCGACAGGAGCCTGCGTGAGTCTGCAGCCGAAGGCCTCGACATGAACGAGACCCTGGCCCGCCCCCTGCCGGAGGCCTATCGGGACATCCCGGTGTCCGGAGCCGAGTACCGGCGTTCTGTCGGGCATCTGTTTCCGGCCGCAGAGACCCATTCCCTCCAGCACAACAACTGACCCAGCCCCGCCCGGCGAGCGCTTCCACAGGTTCTCCGGCGCGGGCAGAGGTGATAGTCTTGCCCCCATGACAACCCCTACCCGCGACCAACTGCTGGTCGAAGCCGAAAACCTGATCCGCCGGGGCGGCTACTCGGCGTTCTCGTATGCTCACCTGACCGAGAAAATCGGGATCACCAAGGCAAGCATCCATTACCACTTTCCCACCAAGCAGCGCCTCGCCGAAGAGGTCGTGGACTTGGCCCAGGCCCGGTTTTCAGAGGCCCTGAAGGGTATCGAAGCCGAAAACGTGCTCGTAGCCGATCAGCTGCGCCAGTACGCGATGCTCTTCCTGGATGGCTTCGAAGCCAGCCTGCGGCCCCTGTGCGGCGCACTGTCGGCCGAGCTCGCGGCCCTGCCGCCGAGCCTGCACGAATGCACTGCCGCCTACTTCCGGCTACACCTGGACTGGCTCACCCGCGTGCTGAACAAGGGAATCACCGACGGCCAACTGCACTGGACAAACGGCAGCGAAGCCTTGGCCGGACTGCTTCTGGCCACACTCGAAGGTGGCAACCTGATCGGCAGGGCGCTGGGCTCCCGCGAAGACGTCCTGCAGGGCTTCGAGCAGGTGCTTGTGCTGGCGGGGGCCCCCGCAGGTCAAAAGATGGGGACGAGCCTGTAGCCCTGGGTCTGATAGCCGATCAGGGAGATGAAGCCGTCGGCGACGACGGTCAGCCCCTCGTGCAGGGAGGCGTTATCCACGCCCATGACCTGCGTCGCAATCGCACACACCTCCTGGCGGACGCCCATGCCGGCCAGTTCCCTGACCAGGATAGCCACCGCCTCAAGGGCATCCTCATGTTCGACCAGCAGTGCCGGATCGGGGCGAGAGGACAGGTAGCGCACCGTCTCACCGATGTAGACCAGGATCAGATCGGGCTTCACCCCCTGTCTGCGGAGGCCTTGGTGCGTCTGCTTGATGATGCTCAGATAAAAGGCCGTCTTGCGCGGGCTGCTGAAATCAAGCAGGAAAACACCCTTGCCTTCCGTCACCCCCCGCAGTGCCATGGCATCGTCTGGCTGAGGGGACGCGGCATCTGCCGTCGGCAAGAAGGCAAGAACACCTGCGGCAAGGCCCAGGGTCAACAAAATATGGCGTAACGGTCGCGTCATTGCAGGTCTCCGTGTTCCCGTCTGATGCGGGTCATCGAACCAGGATTGGCTCCGGAGAATACCAACCAACTGGTAGGTATGTACAACACGGCGTGTGCCCGGGCCTTCCCCAAACCGGCATCAGCCTCGCATCCAGCCCAGAGAAGCCACAGTCCCCCCTGTAGGCACATACTCCGCCCCTACCCAGCCCGTGTAAGCGATGGCGTCCAGATGCCGGAACAGGAAAGGGAAATTGATCTCGCCCGTGCCCGGCTCATGCCGCCCCGGGTTATCGGCAAACTGGATGTGGGCGATTCTTGGCAGCAACCTGGCCAGGGTCAGGGCCAGATCCCCTTCCATCACCTGGGCATGGAAGATGTCGTACTGCAGGAAGAGGTTGGGGCGATCCGCATCATTCAGGATGGCGAGCGCCAGGGCACTGCGGTTTACAAAGAACCGGGGCGTATCGCGGCTGTTGAGGGGCTCGATCAGCACCTGCCGCCCCGCTGCCCCCAAATGGTCGGCAGCGAAACGCAGATTGCCGATCAGGGTATCGCGCAGCACAGCCTCGGAGATGCCCTCCGGGCGCAAGCCCGCCAGGCAATTCACCCGCCGGCAGCCCAGCGCGTCGGCCCAGGTTGCGGCCCTGTCCACCCCGTTGCGAAACTCGACCTGCCTTTCGGGCAAGCAGGCAATGCCCCGCTCCCCCGCCGCCCAGTTGCCCGCCGGAAAGTTGAACAGCACCACCTCCACCCCGGCCCGGCGTGCCGCATCGGCCACTTCGTCCATAGGGAAATCGTAGGGGAAGTGAAACTCCACCCCCCGGAAACCGCAGGCGGCAGCAGCGGCAAAGCGCTCAAGAAAAGGCAGATCGAGAAACAGGAAGGACAGATTGGCTGAAAAGCGGGGCATCGATGGCGTCCGTAAAACGTGGAGATATGGCGCCGGATCTTACCGCCCGGACCGCGCGGAGGGCAGTGCGAGGGCTCAAACCCTGTCGTTTGATGGGTTATCATGCGCGACTTGACCAAAAAACAAAGCACACCCCACCAATGATCCGCAAACTGCTGCGCCGTGTGTTCCGCCGCGCCGCACCCGCCAACGCCCTTCCCGAACCTGCAGTGATTCCGGTGGCCCGCCACGGCGTGCGCCGGGACCAGATCTCTCCGGCCGCCAACAAGGTGTGCACCGCACTCCAGGAGGCCGGGCACAAGGCCTACGTGGTCGGCGGTGCGGTTCGCGACATCATCGTCGGCCAGACCCCGAAGGATTTCGACGTGGCCACCAGCGCCACGCCCGAAGAAGTCCGCGCCCTCTTCCGCCGCTCCCGCATCATCGGCCGGCGCTTCAAGATCGTGCATGTGATGAGCGGCCCCGAGACCATCGAGGTTTCCACCTTCCGCGCCATGCAGGACGCCGAGGGCACCGAGACCGACGAGCACGGCCGCGTGCTGCGCGACAACGTGTTCGGCTCCATGGCCGAGGACGCCACCCGCCGCGACTTCACCGTCAACGCCCTGTACTACAACCCCAGCGACGAAACCGTCATCGATTACCACCACGGCGTGGCTGACCTGCAGCAGAAGACCCTGCGCATGATCGGCGACCCCCGGGTGCGCTACCGCGAAGACCCCGTGCGCATGCTGCGTGCCGCCCGCCTGGGTGCCAAGCTCGGCCTGTCCATCGACCCCGCCGCCCGCGGGCCGATCCGCGAGATGGCCGACCTCCTCGAAAACGTGCCGCCGGCGCGCCTCTTCGACGAGATGCTCAAGCTGCTGATGTCGGGCCATGCGGTCAAGTGCCTGCGCCAGTTGCGCGAGGAAGGCCTGCACCATGGCCTGCTGCCCCTGCTCGACGTGATCCTCGAACAACCCATGGGCGAACGCTTCGTGTGGCTGTCCCTCGAGAACACCGACGAGCGCGTACGCCAGGGCAAGCCGGTGTCCCCCGGCTTCCTGTTTGCCACCCTGCTGTGGCATGAGGTGCTGGTGGACTGGGAAGCCCGCAAGGCCAACGGCGAGCACTCGCAGCCGGCACTCTTCGAGGCCATGGATTCGGTGCTCGACCGGCAGTCCGGCAAGCTCGCCATCACCCGCCGCATCGCCGGTGACATCAAGGAAATCTGGGCGCTACAGCCGCGCTTTGAAAAGCGTGCGGGCAAGACACCCTATCGCCTGCTGGAACAACCGCGCTATCGCGCCGGCTGGGACTTCCTGCGCCTGCGCGCCCAGTCCGGCGAGCTGCCGATGGAGCTGCCCGACTGGTGGGAGGCCTTCGCCGATGCCCACCCGGAGGCCCGGGAGGGCATGCTGGTGCCGGACAAGAGCGGCGCCGCCAAAAAACGCCGTCGTCGCCGCAAGCCCGCCGGAGCCGGCTCGGCCCCTGCTGGCGAATGACGGCCGCGCCCTCCGGCGTTCGCGCCTTCGTGGCGCTGGGCGCCAATATCGGCGAGCCGGTAAAGCATTTGCGGGCCGCCGTCGCCGACCTGGCGGCACTGTCTGGCACGCGGGTCACCGCCCGCTCCTCCCTCTACCGCAGCGCCCCGGTCGGGCTCCTCAACCAGCCGGACTTCATCAATGCGGTGGTCGCCGTGGATACCGCGCTATCGCCCCTCGCCCTGTTGCGCCACTTGCTGGCCATCGAAGCCCGTCACGGTCGGGTGCGCAGCGTGCCCAATGCCCCCCGCACCCTCGACCTCGACCTGCTGCTCCACGGTGATACCGTACTCCACGGCGACGAACTGACCCTGCCCCACCCGCGCATGCACCAGCGCGCCTTCGTGCTGCTCCCGCTGCTGGAAATCGCCGCCGACCTGAGCCTGCCCGGCCTGGGCCCGGCCCGGGACTACCTCGCCGCCGTCACCGGCCAGGACATCAGCCTGTTCGAGCCCCTGTAATGCCGATCTGGATCCAGACCGCGCTGCTGCTGGCTGCCTCCAATGTATTCATGACCTTTGCCTGGTACGGACACCTCAAGAACCTGTCCACCTCGCCCTGGTACATCGCCGCCTTCATCAGTTGGGGCATCGCCCTGTTCGAGTATCTGCTGCAGGTGCCGGCCAATCGCATCGGAGCCCAGGAACTCAACCTCGCCCAGCTCAAGATCATGCAGGAGGCGATCACCCTCGTGGTGTTCGTGCCCTTTGCCATTTTCTACATGCAGCAGCCCCTCAAGCTTGACTATCTGTGGGCCGCCCTGTGTATCCTAGGCGCTGTCTACTTCATCTTCCGCGCCTGAAAGGCGGCGTCACCCCATGCTCGAGAAAGCGCGCTACATCGTCGTGGAAGGCCCCATCGGCGCAGGCAAGACCACCCTCGCCCGGCGCCTGGCCGAACGGCTCAACGCAGATACGCTGCTCGAAAACCCGGCGGCCAACCCCTTTCTTGGGCGCTTCTACCAGAACATGGAGCGCTGGGGGTTGCCCACCCAGATCGCTTTCCTGTTCCAGCGCAGCGAGCAGCTCGCCGCCAGCCCCCACGACCCGCACCGGCGCCTGGTGTCCGACTTCCTGATCGACAAGGACCCGCTGTTCGCCGAGCTCAACCTGGCCGAGGACGAGCTCAAGCTCTACCGTCAGCTCTACGAACGCCTCAAACCCAGCGTGCGCAAGCCGGACCTGGTGATCTACCTGCAGGCCCAGCCCGACATCCTGATCGACCGGGTGCGCAAACGAGGCGTTGAATCGGAACGCAAGATCAGCGAGCCCTACCTGCAGCGGGTGGCCGAAAGCTATGCCACCTTCTTCCACCACTACGATGCTGCCCCCCTCTTCATCGTCAATGCCGAGTCCCTCAACCCGGTGGACAAGGAAGAAGACTTCGAACTGTTGTTCTCCCGGCTGCACGCCATGCGCAGTTACCGCGAGTTCTTCGGCTACGCCGGCTGAGCCAGGGCCAAGGATCCGCCGCCCGGCCTCGCACAAGAAAATCCATCCGCCCGATGTCCCACCCCGAGTCCGGGCAGGCGCCCACTTCCCGATTCCGCCTTTGAAGCCCCCTTGTGCCGCGCACAATAATGGGGTTAACTGCCGCCGCGAGGAGGAACAGCAATGAGTTATCTACAAGAAAACAGCAAACCCGTCACCCTGTTCGAACTGGGCAAGATGCGCGCCGAAGGGCGCAAGATCGTCATGCTCACCGGTTACGACGCCAGCTTTGCCGCACTACTGGAGCGCTGTGGCGTAGACGTGATCCTGGTCGGCGACTCCCTGGGCAATGTGCTGCAGGGCCAGAAGACCACCCTGCCAGTCAGCATGGAGCACATGGTGTATCACACCGAGTGCGTGGCCCGGGGCAGTTCCCGGCCGCTGATCGTCACCGACATGCCCTTCGGCAGCTACGCCGAAAGCCCCGAGCAAGCCATGCGTAATGCCGCCCGCCTGATGGCCGCCGGCGCGCAGATGGTCAAGCTCGAGGGCGGCGCCTTCATGGCCGAGACAGTGCGTTTCCTGGTCGAGCGTGGCGTGCCCGTCTGTGCCCACATCGGCCTGACCCCCCAATCGGTGCACCAGCTGGGCGGCTATCGCGTCCAGGGCCGCAGCGATGCAGGGGCTGCCATCCTCAAGACCGATGCCCTGGCCCTGGAACAGGCCGGCGCGGCGCTGATCGTCATGGAAATGGTGCCTGCCAGCCTGGCTGCAGACGTCACCACCAGCCTGAGCTCCATGGCCACGATCGGCATCGGCGCCGGGGTCGATTGCCACGGCCAGGTGTTGGTACTCCATGATCTGATCGGTGTTTTTCCCGGCAAGCGCCCGCGCTTCGCCCGCAACTTCATGGAAGGCGCATCCAGCATCGACGATGCCGTCTCCCGCTACGTCGCCGATGTAAGGGAAGGTCGCTTCCCCGGCCCCGAACACAGCTACTGATACCCGGACCATGCAGATCCATCCCCGCATTGCCGAGCTGCGCGCCGCCCTGTCCGGCGCCGGCCGCGTCGCCTTCGTGCCCACCATGGGCAACCTCCACGACGGTCACATCGCCCTGATGCGCCAGGCCCGCAGCCACGCCGACGTGGTGGTGGCGAGCATCTTCGTCAATCGCCTGCAGTTCGGCCCGAAGGAAGACTTCGACAAATATCCGCGCACCTTCGAGAACGACTGCGCAAGGCTCGCCGACGCCGGCGTCAACTTCCTGTTCTCGCCAGATGAAAGGGAGATGTACCCCAGCCCCCAGCGCTACCACGTGGAGCCCGACCAGGCCCACGTGAATATTCTTGAAGGCGCCGTCCGCCCCGGCCACTTTGGCGGCGTGGCAACGGTGGTGCTCAAGCTCTTCAACATCGTCCAGCCCGACGTGGCCCTGTTCGGCAAGAAGGACTACCAGCAGCTGATGGTCCTGAAGAACATGGTCCGCGAACTGGCCCTGCCCATCGATGTGGTGGCCGGTGAGACCATCCGCGCCGATGACGGGCTCGCCCTGTCGTCCCGCAATGGCTACCTGAGTGAGGCCGAACGGGCGGAGGCACCGCGCCTGCACCGGCAGCTGGCCAGGATCCAACAGAGGATAGGCGCCGGCGAGCGCGATTTCCTGCGCCTTGAAACCGAAGCCACGGCCGAACTCGCGGCCCACGGCTGGCACCCGGACTACATCGCCATCCGCCAGCGCAGCGACCTGCAGTCACCCCAGGGTGACGCCCCGCTGGTCGTGCTCGGCGCGGCCAAGCTGGGTAACACCCGCCTCATCGACAATCTGGAAATCTGAGGGCCGCCAGCCCCCTGCAATTTTGGGGGGAATCAGGCGGAGGGATGGAGGCTCGCGGCGATCATCAGGTCGCCGCTGCGCTCATGCCGCTCGATCTGGCCGAAGAACTCGGCCAGCGCCATGCACTGACGGACATCCTCGAGCAGCAGATCGCTGCTCACGCACAGGTTCGTCTCGCTGATCTCGACACCCGCTGCGCAAGCCGTCCGGATGGCCCGGACAAGCTCCGGATAGACCGGATCACGCTGCAGCAACGCAGCCAGGCGCACCCGCACATGGGGCACGACACGGGACTTCCTGGGATATTGCTGCAGCCGCATGCAGGCCTGCAGCACGCTGTCACGCACCTGGCGGTGGTGCCCTTGGGCCTGCTCTCGACCAATTCGGTCGATGGACATCTGCCAATCAGGGGGAATACGCCGCAGCTCGACGGCACGCTCCCGCCAGGCCTGCCAGGCAATCATCCCGACGGCCAGCAGGCCAAGGGCGGCAAACAGATGGGCATCCATGATCGGGCTCCGTGCAACGCGTACTGATGCCCGAAGGGTAGAGGCCCCGACGGAAGTCGCACGGTGACAAATTCACGCTGGGATACAAATCCCGGACGTTATGACACAAAGAATCGACGTCGGCGCGAAATCGATCACGGCGCGTGCAGCCCCAGCACCTCCTGAGGCACGCTCCGTGTGTCAGACGTCTCGTGGCGCCGCTCCGGCGCGTCGGTGCTCCATTCATCGACGATCCGCTCAAGACGATAGCCGTTTCCGTACGCCGCGCTGAGGCGAAAGCCCGCCTCGGGACGCAAACCGAGCTTCCTGCGGATCCGGCTGACATGGGTATCCACCGTCCGGGACACCGCCAGCAGGGCACTCCCCCATACCGCTTCGAGCAGATGCCCGCGGGACAGGGTGCGCCCAAGATTGCGGAAAAGGAACAGGGCGAGTTCGAATTCCTTGTCGGTGAGGACCACGGGGGAGCCCTTGACGAGGATGCCCTTGGTGGTCATGTCGAAGCGGTAAGGCGGCATGTCGAGGAAATTGGTGCTGCCGAAATACCGGGGGTTGCGCCGGCGCAGGATGGCCCCCACCCGCGCCACCACCTCCCGGATACTGACCGGGCCAATGATGAAGTCGTCAGCACCGCTGCCCAGCGCCTCGGCGAGCTCCCCTTCGTTGTTACGGCAGTTGAAGAAGATGACCGAGCATTCGGTCTCCGACCCGCTGCGCAACTCCCGCAACAGCGCACCGGCATCCCCTCCGACCCAGTCGAGCAGGAAGAGATCGAAACTCTCCCGCATGGCCTCGCGTATCAGGGTGCGGGGATTGGTGTAACGATGAACGTGGTGCCCTGCCGCCTCAAGCGCGCCCGCAAGACCCTCAATCTGCCCATACTCGGCATGCAACAGCGCCAGGCGCATTCAGTTTTACCTCCACATGGACCGACATCATTGATGTCGAACGAATATCCTAGTCATCCACGGCATGGAAGGAAAATGCTGACCAATCCTGACCGGCTAAAGAAGCCGGACGTGGCCGTTGAAACGGTAGCCATGGCCGTAACTGGACACCAGCGGCAGCCTCATGCCGCACTTCACCACCACCTTGGCACGCAGGCGACTGACCAGGGCCTCGAGGCGCGCTTCGGTATAGCCCGCCGTCACCGCCGCCAGCTCGGCCACCAGATCACTCCGGCTCACCCGACGTTCCGCATCGCCAAACAACGTCTGCAGCAGACACCGCTCCAGAAGACTGATGGTCATGCTCTGCCCATTGGGTGCGCGCAGCAGATGTGCCTCCCGGTCCAGCACCCAATGGCTCGGCACCAGGGTGGGGACCAGCTTCGGTACCGGCGAATGCAGACAGCGATGCACGCTGATCAGGGTCGCCTCGAGCTCCTCCGGATCGATGGGGTGCACCAGGCAGGCATCGGCGCCTTCCCGGAGACAGGCGATACGCAGCGCCTTGTCGGCCTCGGCAACGCACAGGATCACGCCGCACCCCGTATAACTGCGCAGGCGCCGCCCGAAGGCCAGCCCGTCACCGTCCGGCAGACGTGCATCCACCACCACCAGCCCCACCGGCTCGAAAACCAGCGCCTCGGCCTGGGCAATGGATGTGGCCCAGCGCACCTGGAAGCCAGCCCGGCCCAAGTGCTCGGCGAGCCCTTCGCAGACCGCCGGATCGTGTTTCACCAGAATCACGGAAAGATCCATCACTCCGCCTCCCACCTGCGGCCCCGTTCATGGCGGAGCCTTACGGATGGATGCCCTCTCCCAAAATGCTTCAACCCGGCCCTCCCCCGGCAGCAATGCCGACAGGCGGAGGGCGCCAATACACGCAGCAACGCGAGACGAGATGTTAGGGGAAGCGCAGTACCTAAAACGGGCACTGACAAATGATTGCAATTGGGGATGGGAAACGGCGCCCTCCGCCCCCCGGCAAGGCACGCAAAGCCCGATTCCGCCTCCGCGGGCGAGCATGCACGGGCCGAGGGTCGCAGACCGCCCGACAACGGGCCGGAGGGGCCCCTGCAACAGGCAAAAAAGCCCCGCCGCCCCTTGCGCTCCGGGCGACTTGGCTCCAAGCTATATGTCCTGAGCAGCCGGAGCCTGCAGGCCCTCCGGCGCATCGAAACCAACAATAAGGAGGGTAGACAATGGCAGCAACGGTTCAGCAGATTCTTCAGAACAAGGGCGGCTCCACCCATTCGGTCACCCCCGCCACGACCGTGCTCGAAGCGCTCAAGCTGATGGCCGAGCGTAACGTGAGTGCGGTGCTGGTCACCGAGGGCCAACGCCTCGTCGGGATCTTCACCGAGCGTGATTACGCCCGCAAGGTCGTCCTCAAGGGCCTGGCCTCCAAAGACACCCTGGTCGGCGACCTGATGACCCAGAACGTCCTCACGGTCTCCCCCAGCCACACCATCGACGACTGTATGGCCATCATGACCAACAATCACATCCGCCACCTGCCGGTCGTGGCCCAGGGCCAGCTGGCCGGCATCGTCAGCATCGGCGATGCCGTCAAGTCGGTGATGGAGCAGCAGCAGGCCACCATCGACCAGTTGTCAGGCTACATCGCCGGCGGCATGACCACCTGATCGCCCGGCTGGCGCAGCGCCTCCCCGCGCCGCGCCGTCGCCATCGAGGCCGGGCTTACGGGGAAGCATCACCCGGCGCCTGTCCGCTCTCCCGCTCGTCGGCCAGAAATCCGGCGCTGGCGGGAAATGCCACCACCATCGCCAGCCCCTCACCACCGTCCCTGCGAACCAGCCCCGGCTCGAAACTCAAGCGGGCACCAAGAATGCGCACGATACGGGCCACGATCGACAGTCCCAACCCGCAGCCCTCCGCATCTTCATCACTCCCCCGGGCAAAGCGCGTCAGCATCTTGTCCCGCAGGGCCGGCTCGATGCCCGGCCCATCGTCGGACACTTTCAGCCGGCGGCCCTCGACATCCACCATCACATGCACCGCCCCCCCCTCGGGGGTATAACGCAGGGCGTTATCCACCAGGTTGCGCAGCAACACCTCCAGCCACCACCGGTTACCCAACACCTGCAACTCCCCCCGGGCATCCAGGGACAGGCTCTGCTGGCGACGCAGGGCCTGGGGTGCGAGGGTGGAGCAGACGCTGCGGGAGAGTTCGACCATATCCACCCTCGCCCCCTCCGCGAGGGCCGCGTCGGGGTCGAGGCGGGCCAGGGTGAGCAGTTGCTCAACCAGGTGGGTCATCCGGTCGACCCCGGAAAGCACCTGCGCCAGTGCGTGCCCGCGCACGCCGGCATCGGCGGCCCGATGCGCCACCTGGGCCTGAATCTTGAGCGCGGCCAAGGGGGTGCGCAGCTCGTGGGCGGCATCCGCGGTGAAGCGGCGCTCGTTGTCCAGGGCCTCTCCAAGGCGCTGCACCAGCGCATCCAGGGAACTGACCAGCGGCGCGACTTCGGCAGGAATGGGGCCGTTGATCTGCACCGGGGTCAGATGGCTGGCACTCAGCCCCCCCACCGCGGCGGCCACCGCGTCCACCGGGCGCAGTGCCCGCCCCACCACGACCCAGATCCCCAGGGCAATCAGGGGCAGGCCGATCAGGATGGGCGCGAGCAGGTGCAGGGCGATCTCGCCGGCCAGGCGGTAGCGGGCCCCGTGGTTCTGGCCGACGATCACCCGGTAACGGCTGTGATCGTGGTCCACGGTGTAAAAGCGCCACAGCTCGCCCTGGTGATCGTGCTCGTCAAAGCCCGGTTCCCGCGTTGCCGGCACATCCGTCATCTCGGCCGAGCGCACCAGCAGGCGCCAGCGCTCGCCGGTCTCCTCGCGTTGCCAGGCCTGGAAGGCCACCGGTAACTGGTAGTCATGCTGGTGTTCGGCCATTTCGTGGGCCACATGCCCGGGCTCCCCTGCCGCCACAATGGCCAGCAGGGTTTCGGCCACCTGCACAAGCTGGGCGTCGAAGAGCTCGTCCGCCTCGCCATGGGCGGTACGAAAAGCCACCACGGCCGACAGGCTCCACAGCACCGCCACCACGGCAATCAGCAGGCCCACCAGGCGGCGGCGCAGGGAATAGACCTGCCGCCCCCCGCTCATCGGGGCGCCTCGTCAATCAGGTAGCCCACCCCGCGCACCGTGCGGATCAGCTCGCTGCCCAGCTTGCGGCGCAGGTGGTGAATATGGACCTCCAGCGCATTGCTCTCCACGGCGTCGCCCCAGGCATACAGCTGCTCCTCCAGCACCCGCCGCGTAAGCACCCGACCGGCGGCGTCGAGCAGCACCCTCAACAGGTCGAACTCGCGACTTGTCAGGCTCACCGCCTCACCCTGCAGGGTCACCGTACGGGCTGCCGGATCGATGACCAGCTCGCCGTGACGCAGACAGGCGTCGGCTCGCCCGCTGGCCCGGCGCACCAAGGCGCGCAGACGTGCCGCCAGCTCGTCAAGGTCGAAGGGCTTGACCATGTAATCGTCGGCCCCCAGATCGAGACCGCGGACCTTGTCGGAAATCTGGTCCCGGGCCGTGAGGATCATCACCGGCACGGCATTGCCGGCACCGCGCAGGCTGGCCAGCACCGACAGGCCATCGCGCCGGGGCAGCCCCAGATCGAGGAGAACGGCAGCAAAGCCCTCGCCTGCCAGCGCAGCCAGCGCCGCCTCGCCGTCGCGCACCCAGTCCACGACGAAGCCCGCCGCGGCCAGCCCCGCCTGCACACCGTCGCCCAGCATTCGGTCGTCCTCGACCAGCAAGATCCGCATTCCGCCCTTCCTCCATTCACACCCCCGACAGGCGGGCAGAGCATGCTCCTCCCCGCGTCTTAATCAAAGCTTAAGACTGCCCGAAGACAGGCTTAAGGTTGCCTTAAGACCGCAGCACCAGGATGACGCCACCCCAATCCCCGTCCAGCCAACCCCGATGCTTGCCGGCCTACGCACCACCGCCCTCCTCACCGTCCTCACGATCACCGGCATCCACCCGGCCGCTGCCGAGCCCGGCGCAAACTTCATTGCCCTGACGCCGGCCCAGAGCGCCGCTCTGGGCATCGTCACCCGTCCGCTGGAGACCGCCGGCAAGGCTGCGGCGACCGGCCTGCCCGCCACGATCAGCATTCCCAACAGCCAGCAGCGGGTGATCGCCGCGCCGCTGGCCGGTGTCATCGAGCAACTGGAAACCGCCCCCGGACTCAACGTGAGCAAGGGCCAAGTGCTGGTGCGCATGAGCAGCCCCCAGGCGCTCGAGCTACAGCGCGACAGGCTCCAGGCCGACGCCCAGGCCACCCTCGCCCGGCAGAGCCTGCAACGGGACGAGCAGCTCCATCGGGAAGGCCTGATCGCCGAATCCCGGCTCCAGGCCAGCCGTGCCAACGCCGCCCAGGCCGCCGCCCAGGCCGCCGAGCGCCGCCAGGAGCTGGCCCTGGCCCAGCACAGCGGCGGACATACCCTGAGCCTGGCGGCCCCCATCGCCGGCAACGTGCTCGAGCAGCATGTCAGCGTCGGCCAGCGGGTCGAACAGTCCGCCCCCCTTTATCGCATCGCCCGACTCGATCCACTGTCCGTGGAAATCCAGGCCCCCCTCGCCGTTGCCGGCCAGGCGCGCGTCGGCACGACGCTGCGCATTCCTGCTGCGGGCGCCAGCGGCGAGCTGGTGGCCGTCGGCCGGGCGGTGGATCCAGGCAGCCAGAGTGTGCTGTTGCGCGGTCTGATCACCCGGGGCGCCCAGAACCTGCGCCCCGGGCAGGCGGCCGCCGTCGACCTGGACCTGCCCGCCACGGCAGCGGGCCAGGGCAGCGCCCGCGTGCCCTTGGCCGCCGTACTGCGCCACCAGGACCGGCAATGGGTCTTCGTGATCAGCCAGGCCGGCAGCATCGCTGGCTACCGGGCCATGCCGGTGCTCGTCGCCGGCCGGGTGGGTGACGCTGCCATCGTCACCGGCCTTCCCGGCAACGCGGTGATCGTGACCGGCGGGGTCGCGGCGCTCAAGGCCAACTGGCTGGGCATCGGAAAAGAGTAAGGCCATGCTCTCCCGCCTCATCGAGTTTTCCCTCACCCAGCGCCTGCTGGTCGCCGTTGCCACCCTGCTGCTCATCGGGGCCGGCGTGGTGGCCTGGAACGGCCTGCCGGTGGATGCCTTCCCCGACGTTTCGACCACCCAGGTCAAGCTGATCATCAAGGCCCCGGGCATGACGCCGGAAGAGGTCGAAGCCCGCATCACCGTGCCCATCGAGCAGGAGATGCTGGGCATTCCGCACCAGCGCCTGCTGCGCTCCACCTCCAAGTACGCACTGGCCGACGTGACCCTCGACTTCGACGACGGCACGGACATCTACTGGGCACGCCAGCAGGTCGGAGAGCGCCTCGCCGGCGTCATGGACAAGCTCCCCCCTGGCGCCAGCGGCGGGCTGGCCCCGATCACCACGCCGCTGGGCGAGATGTTCATGTTCACCATCGAGGGGCCCCTGTCCCTCGAAGAGAAACGCAGCCTCCTCGACTGGACGATCCGCCCGGCCCTGCGCACCGTGGCCGGCGTGGCCGACGTGAACAGCCTGGGTGGAGAAGCCCGCAGCTTCGAGATCGTCCCCGATCCGGCTGCCCTGGCCGCCCGCGGCCTGAGCCTGGCCCGGCTGCAGACCGCCCTGGAGAGCAACAACCGCAATGACGGTGCGGGGCGGCTCAACGAGGGCGAGGAGACCCTGCTGGTCCGCGCCGAGGGTGCCATCCAGACCCTCGACGACGTGCGCGCCATCGTGCTCGGGCGCAGCCAGGGTGGCGTGATCCGCATCGGTGACGTGGCCGAGGTCCGGACCGGCGGGCTGACCCGCTACGGCGCCGTGACCCGCAATGGCACCGGCGAAGCGGTACAGGGCCTGGTCCTCGGCCTGCGCGGCGCCAATGC
This sequence comes from Zoogloea sp., assembly GCF_023150065.1. Classification (GTDB taxonomy): domain Bacteria; phylum Pseudomonadota; class Gammaproteobacteria; order Burkholderiales; family Rhodocyclaceae; genus Zoogloea. The sequence continues at coordinate 243,137 of NZ_JAKLLN010000001.1, read as the reverse complement.
CGGCAAGGTCGTGGAGGGCGTCAAGGCACGCCTCGCCGAACTCGTGCCCGCGCTGCCCCAGGGGGTCGAGATCCAGGTCTTCTACGATCGCAGCGAGCTGGTCGGACGGGCCATCCACACGGTCTCCAAGGCCCTGATCGAGGCCATCGTGCTGGTGCTGGTGCTGCTCCTGGCCTTCCTCGGCAATCTGCGGGCCGCCGTGGTGGTGGCCCTGATGCTGCCCCTGGCGGCCCTGGCCACCTTCATCGCCATGCGCGGCGTCGGCCTGTCCGCCAACCTGATGAGCCTGGGCGGCCTGGCCATCGCCATCGGCATGCTGGTGGATGCCGCCGTGGTGGTGGTCGAGAACGTCGAAACCCAGCTCTCCGCCGACGGCGCGGCCGCCCGCCAGCCCCTGCTCCACCTGATCTTCCGGGCCACCCGGGAGGTGGCCGCTCCGGTGGCCTCGGGCATCCTCATCATCATCATCGTCTTCCTGCCCCTGCTGACCCTGGAAGGGCTGGAAGGCAAGCTCTTCAGCCCGGTGGCCCTGACCATCGTGTTCGCCCTGTCGGCCTCGCTGATCCTGTCCCTCACCGTGGTACCGGTGCTGGCGTCCTTCCTGCTGAAGCGCGGCGAAGCCCACGAGCCCTGGCTGGTGCGCAAGCTGCAGGCCGGCTACATGCCCCTGCTCCGCCTGGCCCTGGCCCGCGGGCGTCTGGTGGGCGCCCTCGCCAGCGCTTCTCTGGTCGCCGCCGCCGTCGCCTACCTGGCGCTGGGCAAGACCTTCATGCCCACCATGGACGAAGGCGACATCATCATGCAGCTGGAAAAGCTGCCCTCCATCAGCCTGGCCCAGACCATCGCCACCGACCTGCGGGTGCAACAGGCGATCCTGAAGGCCGTGCCCGAGGTGAGGTCCATCGTGGCCCGCAGCGGCTCGGACGAGCTCGGCCTCGACCCCATGGGTCTCAACCAGACCGATACCTTCATGGTCCTCAAGCCCCGGGACGAATGGCGCCAGCCCGACAAGGCGTGGCTGGCGGATCAGCTGCGCGGGGTGATGGAGAGCTTTCCCGGCATCGCCCTCACCTTCACCCAGCCCATCGACATGCGGGTCTCGGAGATGCTGACGGGGGTGCGCGGCGATCTGGCCATCAAGCTCTACGGGCCGGACCTCCCCACCCTGAACCGTCTGGCCGGCGAAATCGAGACCGTGGTGAAAGGCGTTCACGGCGCCGAGGACACCCTCACCATCCGCAATGAAGGCGTGCAGTACCTGAAGATCCGCGTCGATCGCCTGGCTGCCGGCCGCTTCGGGCTCAATGTCGAAGACATCCAGAACACCCTGCGCAGCCTGCTCGAAGGTCGCGTGGCCGGCACCGTCATCGAGGCCACCCGCCGGGTGCCCCTGCTGATCCGCGGCCCGGCCAGCCTGCACCAGGACCCTGAAGCCTTCGCCGCCGTGCGCATCACCGCCCCTGACGGTCAGAGCCTGCCCCTGGCCAGCGTGGCGAGCATCGAGCGGGTCGATGGCCCGGTGAAGGTGGACCGGGAAAACGCCCAGCGCTATTCGGTGATCCAGTCCAACGTGCGCGGGCGCGACCTGGTCGGCTTTGTTGACGAGGCGCGGGCCGCAGTGGCCGCCAAGGTACCGCTCCCCCCCGGTTACCGGCTGGCCTGGGGCGGCCAGTTCGAGAACCAGCAGCGTGCGGCGGCGCGCCTGGGGGTGGTGGTGCCAATCGCCCTCGGCCTGATCTTCGTGCTGCTGTTCTCCACCTTCGGCTCGGTGCGTCAGGCCCTGCTGGTGCTGGCCATGGTGCCCTTCGCCATGGTCGGCGGCATCTTCGCCCTGGCCCTGTCCGGTGAATACCTGTCGGTGCCGGCCTCGGTGGGCTTCATCGCCCTGCTGGGCATCGCCGTTCTGAACGGCGTGGTGATGCTGACCTACTTCAACCAGCTCCTGGCCCGGGGCATGCCCATCGGCGAGGTGGTGGTGGAAGGTGCCCGACGGCGTCTGCGCCCGGTGCTGATGACCGCCAGCATCGCCGCCCTCGGCCTGGTGCCGCTGCTCTTCGCCACCGGCCCGGGCTCCGAGGTGCAGCGCCCCCTGGCCATCGTGGTCATCGGCGGCCTGGTCAGCGCCACGGCCCTGACCCTGCTGCTGCTGCCCCTGCTCTACCGGCGCTTCGGCGTCTCCCCCACCGTTTCCGAGGTGCATGCGCCATGAACTCTGCCACCGATGCCGGCGTCGTGCTGACCCTGGTGCTCCCCATTGAAGTGGAAGACGCCCTGCTCGAAACCCTGCTCGAACACCCGGACCTGGCACCCGGCTTCACCTCCCAGCGGGTCGAAGGCCAGGGCCAGCGGGTCACCTTCATCGGCACCGCCGAACATGTCCGTGGCCGTGCCGCCTGCTGCCGGGTTCAGCTGGTGATACCCCAGGCAAGTGCTGAGCAGCTGCTCGACATCCTGCGCCGTGAATTCGCCTCCAGCCGGGTGTTCTTCTGGATGGTGCCTGCCCTTGCCAGCGGGAGGCTCTGCTGATGCGCCACCTCCTGGCTCTGCTCACCCTCGGCGTGTCTGCCCTCGCAGCCGCGACCTCTCCCCCCGACCTGCCCCCCGAGCCCCAGGCCCTGGCCGCCCTGCGTGGCAGCCCGCTGGTGGACGCGGCAGGAGAGAACATCGAAGCCCAGGAGGCCCGCGCCCGGCGCCTGGCCGTGGGCACCCACGAATGGACATTGAGCCTGGGGGAGCAGAACCGCCGCGTGCGGACCACGCCGGAAGGCCGCTACACCGAATGGGATGTGGGCCTGGAACGGGGTCTGCGCCTGCCCGGCAAACGCGATCTGGATGTCCAGTTGGGGGCCGCGGGTGTCAACGTGGCACGGATAAGTCGTGGCGACGCACTCCACGAGGCAGGGCGCGGCCTGCTCAGCAGCTGGTTTGAATGGCTGCGGGAGCAAACCGCCGCCGCGCAATGGCAGCAGCAGCGGGACAATCTGGCACGCCAGGCCCAGGTGGTCAGGCGCCGTGTCGAGCTTGGCGATGCGCCGCGACTGGAGCGTCTGCAGGCCGACGCGGCCCTCGCCCAGGCCAGCGCCCAGCTCGCCCAGGCCGAAGGCCGGACACGGGTTGCCGCCGAGCGCCTGCGCCGCCACTACCCTACGCTGACCCTGCCCGGCTCGGTGCCCGAGATCGCCCCGGCTGCGCTGGACGGTGGCGCTGACGACTGGGTGGAGGCCGTTCTGCAGCACAACCATGAACTCGGCCTGGCCCGGGCGGAAAGTGCCCGGGCCCGCATCGGCGCCAGCCGCAGCGAGGCCGAGCGCCGCCCAGACCCCAGCATCGGCGTGCGCATGGCCCGCGAACGCAGCGGTGAGGAACGCCTGCTTGGCGTCAGTCTCAGCATTCCCCTGCCGGGCGAAGGTCGCCGTGCCGACAGCGACGCCGCCCTGGCCGACGCCCGCGCCAGCGCCCACCGGGAAGCCGGCGTGCGTCGGCGCGTGGAAGCCGAGGCCGCGGCCCAATATCAACGCGCCGTATCGGCCCGGGCCGGCTGGCAAAGTCAGCAATCCGCCGCCGAAGCCCTGTCAGGCAGCGCCGACCTGATGGAACGCGCCTGGCAACTGGGCGAAGGCACGCTGGCGGACACCCTGGCCGCCCGCCGTCTGGCCCATGAGGCACGCCTGGCCGCCCAGCTGGCCAGGCTGGACGCCAGCGAGGCCCGCTACCGACTCTTGCTCGACGCCCACCAGCTGTGGGCGGTGGACGAGGATGAACACCCGGGGTACGACCAACCCTGAGACCGGACGGAAATGCGGCGGCGCAACACGGACACGCTAGAATGGCGTTCGTCATAAACGTCGAACGCCCCGTGCCCGCCTCCCTGCCCCCCATCATCGACGTCGAGGCCTCGGGCTTCGGCGCCGCCAGCTACCCGATCGAGGTCGGCCTGGTGCTGCCCGATGGCAGCAGCTACTGCACCCTGATCCGCCCGGAAGCCCGCTGGACCCACTGGGACGCGAGTGCCGAAGCGGTACATCTGGTGAGCCGGGAGATGCTGCTGAAAAACGGCCGGAGCGCCGCCGAAGCAGCCCGCGAGATCAATGCACGCCTGCGGGGGATGACGGTTTACTGTGACTCCTGGTACCACGACTTCACCTGGCTGAGCCGGCTCTTCGATGCGGCCGAGCGCCCCCAGGCCTTCCGCCTGGAAGACATCCGCACCCTGCTCAACGAGGCCCAGGCCGAACACTGGTACGCCACCCGGCTTCAGGTGCAGGCCGATCTGTGCCTGCCCCGACACCGGGCCAGCAACGACGCCCGGATCCTGCAGGCCACCCTGGGCCGGGTGCGCGCTGCGTGGGGCAGCCCCGCCCCAATCCGGAGTGATGTTCAGAACGCCACGCGATAGCTCACCCCGGAAGGACCGAGGAGCCAGTTGCCGGTACGCACGCCCACATAGGCACCGGCGGCATTCCAGGCCATGTCCTTCCATGAGAAGCGGTTGCAATCCCGCGTGCCGTCATAGAGCTCCTTGGCCACGCCGGGCACCAGGGCCAGGCCGACCGCCGTCCAGGTATCGTCGGACAGGCGCGAGGCCCCGACGCCGAGGGCCAGCGACACACCAAAGTGGGCCGCCTTGTCGCTACCGGTCCAGTCATCGTTGTGGGGCCCGCAAGCCGCAGCGGCGGTACTCAGGGTGGCCAGCAGTGCAAAGGCGGAAAGCCGGGTTGGCAGGATTTTCAAGAATCACCTCATCATCAAATAATGTGTCATCCGCATGATACGGAAGAGCGTGGCAACTTGAATGCGTTTGCCACGCCTCACATGTCAGAATCCGGCAACTATCGAGCAAGGAGTGCGCCATGCATGAAATCCGGATCTGGGACCTTCCCCTGCGACTGTTCCACTGGGTTCTGGCGCTCGCCGTAACCGGTGCCATGATCAGCGGGCAGATCGGCGGCAATCTGATGATCTGGCACGGCCGGCTCGGCATCCTGATCGCCGGCCTGCTCGGTTTCCGTCTGGCCTGGGGCCTGATGGGGTCCACCTACGCCCGCTTTTCGAGCTTCGTGCGCGGCCCCGGGGCCATCCTGGCCTACCTGCGCGGTGACTGGCACGGGCTGGGACACAACCCGCTGGGCGCCCTGTCGGTGCTCGCCATGCTGGGAACGCTGGGGCTGCAGACCGCGGGCGGGCTGTTCGGCAACGACGACATCGCCTTTCAGGGGCCCCTGTACGCTCTGGTTTCCAAGGACACCAGTGACTGGCTGAGTGGCCTGCACCGCAAGGGCTTCTGGCTGATCCTGCTGCTGGTGCTCACCCACCTGGGCGCCATCGTGTTCTACCTGCGGGTACGCGGGGATAACCTGGTGCGCCCCATGATCACCGGCCGCAAACTGGTCAGCACACCCGACGGCCTGCCTCCAGCCCGGGGCGGGGGCATTGTGGCACTGCTCCTGGCCATCGGCGTCGGGGTGGGCGTGGCCTACGCGGCCAGCGGTGCCTGGCAGCCACCTCCGCAGCCCGAGCCGGCAGTCGCACCGGCCTGGTAAGGGCTGGCCGCCACGGGCCCTCCCACAGGCAGAGCAGTGCCCTGCCGAAATGGCGCGGCGGGCGTGAGCACCGCGCCGCCTTGCTTACTCGTCCTTGCGGAACTTGTCGTGACAGGCCTTGCAGGACTCACCGGTCTTGCCGAACTGCGCCTTGATTGCCGCCGCATCCCCCGTGGCCGCCACCCTCTGCAGTTCATTGGCTTCCTTCACGAAGGCCACCGCCAGCTTGCGCACTTCATCCTGCTGCTGAAAGAACTCGGGCTTGACGCGGGTTTTCTGGCTGCCGACTTCTTTGTCGGTGCCCGCGCCGAAAAGCGCACCCATGCCGGAGTTGGCCGTGGCGGCGATCAGGTTGGCCGCCGCCAGCACCTGGTCCTTGTTGAAGCTGGACGGGTTGTCGATGGTCTGGGCCTTGATCTTGCCCATGTTCCAGGACATGAAGGCATAGCCTGCCTTGCGGAACTTGATCTGGTCTTCCGGCTTCACCTGGGCGCTGGCCCCGGTGGCGAGGCCCAGGATCAGGGCGGCAAAAAGCGCTTGTTTGATCTTCATGAACTCACTCCCTGTGTGGTTGATGTCAAAAAAGGCCGGTCTGGCCATGTGGCTGACCGGTGCTCAACTGTCTGGCGGATTATTCCACAACGCTGGAGAAACCCTTTCACAGACATGCCGATGGATTCAAGCGGGTCCTGCGTTGGGAACAAACCGCCGAGCACCAGGTTCAGACGACATCCCGATCCAATCCGAGGCCCCCAATGCCCCGCGCTCCCATCAGCTTTGCCCTGCTTGCTGCCAGTACCCTGGCTTCCCTGCCCGCCATCGCCAGCGACCGGATCGACCGCCAGACCGAAACCGCCATTCCCCGCACCGGCAACCTCTATGGCCTGGGCATAGGGGTGCTCCCCGCCACATCCGGCTCCGACGAGCTGCGCACCATGGTCCTGCCGGTGTTCAGGCCAGCTATGCCGACCGCTTCTACATCAACGCCCTGCGTGCCGGGGTGTGGCTGGTGGACTCCGACGACCGCCGCCTGCGCATAGGCCTCGCCGCCGATGCCCGTTTCGGCTGGGACGCAGAAGATGGAAGGCGCACCAAGGGCATGCACGACCGGGACTTTGCGGTGGACCTGGGCCCGGCCCTGCGCTGGCAGACCGACTACGGCACCCTCAACGCCCAGTGGGGCTTCGATGCGGGCTCCGCAAGCAAGGGCCAGAGCGCCCAGCTTCAATTCGTGCGGGCCCTGATCCGTGGCCCGGGGCTACGCCTCAACGGCCTGGTCGGCATCACCTGGAATGATCGCAGGATGAACAACTACTACTATGGCGTTGCACCTTCCGAGGCTGCTCCGGGGCGCCCGGCCTACACCGCGGGTGCCGGCACCCAACTGCAGGCGGGGGTCAATGGTGCGTGGCCGGCAGGCGAGCGCGGGTCGATACTCTTCGGCCTGATGGCCACGCGCCTCGGCAGCGCCCAGGCCGACAGCCCGATCGTCGAGACACGCATCCAGCCGCTCGCCTACGTGGGCTACGGCTGGACCTTCTGAAAAGCGGCAGGACTCAGAGCGGGCGCCGGACAGTCAGGGCACCGCGGATCTGGCCTTTTTCATAACCGAAGGCCCGGTCGAGGGGATAGTTACGGGCCAGCTCACTCTTCAGCCCGGCATCGATCTGCTCGGCCGGTCCATGACACTTGAAGCACACGTCACCGACGGGGATGGCCCGCATGTACCGGAACACCGGCTTGCCATTCTCGGTGACGATCTCGCCCGTCTCCAGGCTCTCGATCTTCTCGCCGGCGGCGGCACGGATGTTGAAATCAGCCAGCTGACGCGCCTCCCAGGTGTCCGGCGTGCCACGCTCCGGGTTGCGGGCCTTCAGGCTGACCCGGGACATCTTCCAGCCGGTCTTCTCCGACTGCTCCCTGAGCAGTTGCGGCGCCTTCTCCTTGCACACCGGGATGGCTTCGACCACCCCACGGCTGGCCACCGTCTCCTGCATCATCGCAACCACCTTAGGCAGCACCGGCAGGGCATTCTTGCGGGTATCCAGCTTCAGGGCCTCCACATCCTGGGCCTGGGCCGATCCGGCCAGAAGCGCTGCAGTCACAAGGGCAATACGTAGCATGAGAGCATCCTTTAATTAGACTAATCTAATATACAGGATGTGCAGCCCACCCGGCCAGACGGATTTCAGTCTGACCACCATGCAACCAAATCCGCTGCAGAAAGACCAACAGGAACCCCAACCCCGAGGAGCACATCATGGAAAGCCAGACCCACAGCATCGCCAATCTGTTCGCCCAGCTCGGCCTGCCCAGCGAAGCGGCCGCCATTGATGCCTTCATCGATGCCCACTCGCCCCTGCCCCATGAGCTGCGGCTGGCCGACGCTCCGTTCTGGACCCCCGCCCAGGCGCATTTCCTGAAGACCGAGCTCGATGAGGACGCCGACTGGAGTGCCGTCATCGACACCCTCGACGCCCGCCTGCGTCACCGGGCCTGAACCGCCGGCCAGGCAGATGAAGACGGCGGGCTTTCAGTCCGCCAGCAGGAAACGCTGGGGATCAACGCCCCACTTGCCCGGGGCCTCGGCCGAGACGATGCGATCTCCCCCGCCGTTCCCGAGCTTGCGGCCCAGGTCGAGGAGCTCGGGCTTGATGTAGCCGTTGGACTTGGTACTGAAGAACACCCGCAGCTTCGGGGTCAGCAGGCTGCCCTCGTTCTGTTCGATCACCACCCCCAGCCGGCCTGACTCCAGCTTCACCAGGCTGCCCACCGGGTAGATGCCCACACAGCGCATGAAGGCCTGGAGCAGCTTCTGGTCGAAGTGGTCGGTGCTCCATTCCCACATCTTGCGCAGGGCCTCGGCCGCCGGCATGCCCTTGTGATAGCAGCGATCGGCGGTGATCGCGTCGTACACATCCACAATCGCCGCCATGCGTGCCATGGTGGAGATCGAATCGCCCGCCAGCCGGTCCGGATAGCCGGTGCCATCGAGGCGTTCGTGGTGATGACGGGTGATATCGAGGGGGATCGGCCCGATACCCGGGGTTTCCAGCAGCACCGCGTGTCCGTCCCCGGGATGCTGCTTGATCAGGTCGAACTCGGCGTCGGTGAGGCGTCCGGGCTTGTTCAGCACCTCGTCCGGCACCTTCATCTTGCCAATGTCGTGGAGCAGGCCGCCGATGCCGCCCTGGCGCAACTCGTCCCCATCGATGCCGAGGGAGCGTCCGAAGGCAATCATCAGGGTGCACACGCTGACGGAATGCAGAAAGGTGTAGTCGTCCTTGTTCTTGATGCCGATCAGCCCCATCAGCGCCCCGCCGTTGCGCAGCACCGACCCGGTGATGGCTTCGACCACCGGCTCGGCGTCGTCGAGGGACACCGCCTTGCCCAGGCGCACGTCACTCATCATGGTGCGCACCACCTTGTGGGCCTGCTCATGGACGCGCTTCGCCCGGGCCAGCTCTTCCCGCACTGAAACGCGGACGATCTGCTCCTGGGGAGCGGACATGGCCTTGACGATCTCCTGCTCGACCGCTGCCTGAACCTGGTCTGCCGCCACCGCCTCCACGTCGTCAAGACCGCGATCCGTGTCGATATAGACGTGCTGGATACCCGCCTCGACGATGCGGCGCAGATCGCCATCGCCCTTCAGCACGAACTGGGCACGCCAGAATGGATGGGACATCCAGTCGCCACACAGCTCCTGGATAAACATGCCGGGTCGAAGCCGGGCCACTGGGATTTTCTTCAACATGGAACGGGGCACGGTGGGGAGGGAAGTGGGACGATGCAAGGCCGCCTGTTTTCCATAACGAGCCTGTAACGACCCTCAAGCGCCGGGCTTGAGCCGGTTTCGGTGTCTGAGTGTGTCATACCCTTGCAAAGGTACACGATACGCAACCGCTATAATGCGAACTCTTTCCGCACTGCACATTCAATAGTTCATGGACATCATCCTGCTTCTGAAGGCGCTGATTCTCGGCGTGGTCGAAGGTTTGACCGAATTTCTGCCGATCTCCAGCACCGGACACCTGATCCTTGCCGGCGACCTGCTCAACTTCAACGATGACCGGGGCAAGCTCTTCGAGATCGTGATCCAGTCCGGGGCCATCCTCGCCGTGGTGTGGGAATACCGCGAACGGGTGATCCGGACCTTCTCCGGCCTGGGCCGGCAGCCCGAGGCCAACCGGCTGGTGCTCAACCTCTTCATCGCCTTCCTGCCCCTGGCCATCCTCGGGCTGATCTTCGGCAAGGCCATCAAGGCTTCCCTGTTTGCGCCCATCCCGGTGGCGACCGCCTTCATCCTCGGCGCCTTCGTGATCCTGTGGGCCGAGCGCCGCCAACACAGTATCCGCATCCACAGCGTGGACGAAATGAGCCCCCTGGACGCCCTCAAGATGGGTTTGGCCCAGGCGGTGGCCCTTATCCCCGGCACTTCGCGCTCCGGCTCCACCATCATCGGCGGCATGCTGTTCGGCTTCTCGCGCCACGCCGCCACCGAGTTCTCCTTCTTCCTGGCCATTCCCACCCTCGGCATGGCCACCGTCTATCAGCTCTACAAGGAACGTGCCCTGCTGAGCATGGACGATCTGGGCATGTGGGTGGTGGGCTTCATCTCCGCCTTCGCCTCGGCTTTCCTGTGCGTGCGCTGGCTGCTGCGCTACATCTCCAACCACGACTTCGTGCCCTTCGCCTGGTACCGCATCGCCTTCGGCATCGTGGTGCTGACCACCTGGCACTTTGGCCTGGTGGAATGGACGGCCCACTGAGCACCCCGGTCGTAACGGCCCGGAGCGCCTCCGGGCCGTCGTTCCCGGTGCCCCACCGCACCCGGCTCACCGACCTCCACGACAGCCGGCGGGCCCGCAGCCTGCCCCTCAAGCTCTACCTTCCCGACGCGGCCCCGGCCGGCCTGATCCTTTTCTCCCACGGGCTCGGTGGCACCCGCGAAGGCGGCAGCGTATGGCTGTCCCACTGGGCCGGGCTGGGCTTCGCCGCCATCGCGGTGCAGCACCCGGGCAGTGACACCAGCCTGCTCCACAACAACTCTCCCCTGGCCCTGCGCCAGGCTTTCCGCCTGGCCATGAACCCCGACGAGCTGAGCCGCCGCGCCGACGACCTGCGCTTCGTGCTCAGCCGCATCGGCCGCGAACCAGGCTTCCCCGACGCCATCAATTCGGCGCAGAAAATCGGTCTGTGCGGGCATTCCTTCGGTGCCGTCACCGTGCAGCTGCTGGCCGGTGAGCGTCGCCCGGAACAGCGGCCGGAACCCACGGATGCCCGTGTGGCGGCCATCCTGGCCTTGAGCCCGTCCGCCCGCCATGCCGACAAGGGCCCCGGGCTTGCCCACCGCTTCGGGCAGATCCGCCTGCCCTTCCTGAGCATCACCGGCAGCCGCGATGACGGCATGGGCCTGTCCGACATCACCGCCGCCAACCGCGAGCTGCCTTACCGCCATATGCCGCCGGGCGACAAGGCCCTGCTGGTATTCGCCGGCGGCACCCATCTGGACTTTGCCGGGCAGGCCAGCCAGGCCGAAGGCTCGCTATTCCCTGTCCGCCGCGAGCCACCGGTTTTCCGCGACAATCTGCTGGCGGCCGGGGCGGCCTTCTGGCGTGCCCACCTGGCGGGCGATGCCGATGCCCGCCACTGGCTGAACACCACCTTTCCCGGCCAACTGCGGCCTGAAGACCGCTTCGAGACCAAATGATCATCTACCTCCACGGCTTTCGCTCCGGCCCCGAATCCTGGAAAGCCCGCAGCCTGGGTGCACGCATGGCTGCCCATGGCCTGGGCGATGCCCTGTGGTGCGGGCAGCTCCCCGTCTCCGCCCGGGAGGCCATCGCCCTGGCCGAAACCCAAATCGCCCGCTGCCACACGCCGCCCACTGTCGTCGGCAGCTCCCTGGGGGGTTACTACGCCACCCATCTGGCCGAAAAACACGGGCTCCGGGCGGTGCTGGTCAATCCCGCGGTGATTGCGCCCCTGTCCCTGTCGGCCTACCTGGGTACCCAGACCCATATGTACACCGGTGAGACCTTCGAATTCACTCCCGCCCACATCGCCGAGCTGCAGGCCATCGAAGCCCCGGCCATCACGCGGCCAGAGCGCTACTGGCTGATGGTGGAGACCGGCGACGAGGTCCTCGATTACCGTCACGCGGTGGCACGCTATGCCGGCTGCCGGCAGAGCGTGCTGGAAGGCGGCGACCACAGCTTCACCCGCTGGGACGACTACCTCGATCCCATTCTCCAGTTCGCCGGACTCCTGCCCGAATGACCACCCACACCCCCGAAGGCTTCGACGCCCGCCGCTTCAAGTCCCTGGAGCGCAGCGGTTTCAACCGCATCGCCGCCCGCTATGCCGACGGCGCCCCCCTGCGGGCCAGCCTGCAGGCTGCCCTTCTCGACGCTGCAGCGCTGGCCCCTGGCGAGCATGTCCTCGATCTGGCCGCCGGCCCCGGCCTGCTGGCCCGGGACGCCGCCCGCCGGGTGTTGCCCGACGGCTGGGTGCTGGCCAGCGACATTGCCGAGGCCATGCTGGCCGAAGGGCTGCAGCGCGCCACCCAGGAAGGCCTGCCCGATCTCCTCGCCACGGCCTGCGACGCGGAACACCTGGCCTTTGCCGACGGCAGCTTCGATGCCGCCCTCCTCGGTCTGGGCCTGTTCATCTTTCCCGACCCAGCCAGGGCCCTGAGCGAGCTGCACCGGGTGCTCCGGCCAGGCGGGCGCATCGCCCTGTCGGTGTGGAGTCCCAGGGAGGACGTGCCGCTGATCGCCCGTGCCCAGGACTGCATCGCCCGGCTGCTGCCGGCCCCCAAGGTGCCGCGCCCGTCGGTGTTCCGCCTGGGTACGGCAGAGGCGCTGAACCCGCTACTGCAGGCAGCAGGCTTCAACGGGGTAAAGCTGGAGCCCCATGCCTTCACCTGCCGCTTTGCCTGCGCCGACGACTACTGGCAGGCCTTTCTGGATCTGGCCGGGGGAGCCGCCGAAGCCCTGTCACGACTCCCGGAAGCCACCCAGGCCCGGCTGCGCGAGGAGGTCGCCACCGAACTCGCCTCCCACCGGGAGGGAGATGGCTACACCGTGGGGGGCAGCGTGCTGATCGCCACTGCGCAGCGCGACTGACTCAGGCCTCCTCGGCCGACTCCACCGCCGCCCCCTTGACCACCCCGAACCGGGCCAGGGTGCGCTCCCGGGCCCGGGCATGATCGACAACCGGTGCCGGATAGTCGGTGCCGATCACACAGCCGGCAAGCTTCTGGTCGATGGGCGGCAGGGTCCACGGGGCGTGGAGGTATTTGTCGGGCACCCGCGCCAGCTCCGGCAGATAGCGCCGGATGAAGGTGCCGTCGGGGTCGAACTTCTCCGACTGGGTCACCGGGTTGAAGATGCGGAAGTAAGGCTGCGCATCACAGCCAGTGGAGGCCGCCCACTGCCAGCCACCATTGTTGGCCGCCAGATCGAAGTCATTCAGGTGCTCGGCAAAATAAGCCTCGCCGGCGCGCCAGTCGATGCCCAGGTCCTTCGTCAGGAAGGACGCGACGATCATGCGCAGGCGGTTGTGCATGTAGCCGCTGTGGTTGATCTGGCGCATCGCCGCATCGACGATGGGGTAGCCCGTGCGCCCCTCACACCAGGCGGCAAACAGTTCCGGGTCGGCATCCCAGGCCACCCGGTCGTACTCGGGCCGGAAGCTCGCCCCCACCACCCGCGGGTGGTGCCACAGGATCTGAAAATAGAAGTCCCGCCACACCAGCTCCGACAGCCAGGTGTCCGCCCCCTCGCCACCGGCATCCCGGGCGGCCCGGGCCAGTTCACGGATCGACACGGTACCGAAACGCAGGTGCACCGACAGGTAGGACACGCCCTTCACCGCCGGAAAATCCCGCCTGGCCTTGTAGCGCCCGATGCGCTTGAGGAAGGCCTCGAACAGCTGGCGCCCACCCGCCATGCCCGGCGTGATGCCGAGTTCGCCCAGATTGCTCGCCTCGAAACCCAACTCGCCCAGATCCGGCAGGCGCTCGCCCTCGGGAGGGGGTGCCAGACGTTCGGCGTATTTGTGTACCGGATAGGCCTTGAGGTGAAAATCGGTGAGCGTCTTCAGCCAGATGCGCTTGTAAGGGGTAAACACCGAAAAGGGCGAAGCCCCCTGGGTCAGCACCTCGCTCTTCTCGAAGATCACCTGATCCTTGAAATCGGCGAAGCTGACGCCCAGCAGGCGCAGGCGCTCAGCCACATCGCTGTCCCGGGCGATGGCCGCGGGCTCATAGTCCCGATTGGCCAGCACCGCATCCACACCAAGGTGTTCGGCCAGGGCCGGGATGGCATCCCGCGCCCGGGCGTGACGCACAATCAGGCCGCCGCCCCGGGCCCGGAGCGCCGCATCCAGCTCAGCCACACAGCCGAGGATGAACTCCACCCGCCGGTCCCGGCGGCTCGGCAGGACGTCGAGAATCTCCCGATCGAAGACGAAGGCGCAGAATACCCGCTGGTAATTTTTCAGGGCGTGGTAGAGGGCGGCATGATCGAAGTCGCGCAGGTCGCGACGAAACCAGACAAGGGCAGAGGACATGGACGGCAGGTCGATGGGCAGGGAAGCAATGGACGCAAGCATGCCCCAAAAGTTGCCGCTACAATCGGGCACCTCGGCTTAAAATAGCGCCCGTGATTACGACGACCATCAACCTTACCGATCATTTCCTGATCGCCATGCCCGCCATGGCCGATCCGAACTTTTCGCGCACCCTCACCTACATCGCCGAACACAACGAGAACGGCGCCATGGGGGTGATCGTCAATCGCCCGACCGACATGCGCCTGGCGAGCCTGTTCGAGCGCATCGACATCCCCCTGGAACACCACGAGTTTGCCGATCTGCCCGTGTATTTCGGCGGCCCGGTCCAGTCCGACCGGGGCTTCGTGCTGCACCGCCCGGCGGGCAAGTGGCACTCGACCCTCAAGGTCAGCGACACCGTCGGCCTGACCAGTTCCCGCGATGTGCTCCAGTCCCTGGCCACCGAAGGCGAGCCCGGCGAAGTGCTGGTGGCCCTCGGCTACGCCGGCTGGTCAGCCGGCCAGCTCGAGCACGAACTGGCCCAGAACGCCTGGCTCACCGTGCCCGCCGATCTGTCCATCGTTTTCGACCTGCCGTCCGAAGAGCGCCTGGCCGCCGCCATGCAGCTCCTTGGCGTCGACTTCGCCAAGCTCTCGGACGTGGCCGGACACGCCTGAGTGGGAACCGTCCTCGGCTTCGATTTCGGCCTCGCCCGCATCGGCGTGGCCGTGGGTGAAACGGAAACAGGCCACGCCCACCCCCTCTCTGTGATTTCCGAAGAAGCCAACGCAGCACGCTTCGCGGCCATCGAGGCGCTCCTCGCCGAATGGAAGCCGGCCGCCCTGGTGGTGGGCCTGCCCACCCACATGGACGGCAGCGAACACGCCATGACCGTACGCTGCCGTCGCTTCGCCAACCAGCTCCATGGCCGTTATGGGCTGCCCGTCACCCTCGTGGACGAGCGGCTGTCATCGGCCGAGGCGGAAGAACGCCTCAGCGAGGCCGGCCACCAGGGCTGGCGCAAGCAAAAGCCCCGGCTCGACTCCGCCGCCGCCCAGATCATCCTGCTCCAGTACCTTGAAAGCGCCCGCCATGCATCTTCCTGAAGCCGAACAGCTCATCGCCACCCTCGCCGAGGCGATGCGCCCCAAGGTCACTGCCGACACCTGCCTGGTCGGCATCCACACCGGCGGAGTCTGGCTGGCGGAGCGCCTGCATGCCCTGCTGGGCTTGTCCCAGCCCCTCGGCAGCATCGACGTCAGCTTCTACCGGGACGATTACGCCGCCAAGGGCCTGCACCCCCAGCCCCAGGGCTCGAAGATCCCCTTCGACGTGGAAGACGCCCATATCGTCATCGTCGACGACGTGCTGTACACCGGCCGCACCACCCGCGCCGCCCTCAACGAGCTCTTCGACTATGGCCGCCCCGCCCGGGTCGATCTGGCCGTACTCATTGACCGGGGTGGCCGCGAGCTGCCCATCGGCCCCAGTTTCTGTGCCCTCACCCTGCCCGCGCCCCTTCCCGCCGGGCAAAACCTCCAACTTGAGCGTGACGCCACCGGCGCCCTCACCATGAGGCTGATCCATGCGTAATCCCCAACTCAACAAGCACGGCGAGCTGCAGCATCTGCTGACCCTTGATGGTCTGCCCCGCGCCATCATCAACCAGATCCTCGATACCGCCGCGCCCTTCACCGAAGTGGCCGAGCGCGAGGTCAAGAAGCTGCCTCTCCTGCGCGGCAAAAGCGTGTTCAACCTGTTCTTCGAGAACAGCACCCGCACCCGCACCACCTTCGAGATCGCCGCCAAGCGCCTGTCGGCCGACGTGATCAACCTCAACGTCGCCACCTCGTCCACCAAGAAGGGCGAGACCCTGCTCGACACCGTGGACAACCTGTGCGCCATGCACGCCGACATGTTCGTGGTGCGCCACGAATCCAGCGGCGCCCCGCACCTGATCGCCCAGCACCTGGAAAACACCGGTCGTGACCACATCCACGTGGTCAACGCCGGCGACGGACGTCATGCCCACCCCACCCAGGGGCTGCTCGACATGTACACCATCCGTCACTACAAGAAAGAGTTCCACAACCTCACGGTGGCCATCGTCGGCGACGTGCTCCACTCCCGGGTGGCCCGCTCCCAGATCGCCGCGCTGACCACCCTGGGCGTGCCCGAAGTGCGCGTGATCGGCCCCCGCACCCTGCTCCCCACCGACGTGGAGAAGATGGGTGTGCGCTATTGCGCCACCATGGAAGAAGGCCTCAAGGGCGTCGACGTGGTGATGATGCTGCGCCTGCAGAACGAACGCATGAACGGCGCCCTGCTGCCCAGCCCCCAGGAATTCTTCAAGGTGTGGGGCCTCACCGCCGACAAGCTGGCCCTGGCCAAGCCCGACGCCATCGTGATGCACCCGGGCCCCATGAACCGGGGCGTCGAGATCGACTCCGCCGTGGCCGACGGCGGCCAGGCCGTGATCCTGCCCCAGGTCACCTTCGGCATCGCGGTCCGCATGGCCGTGATGAGCATGCTGGGCGGCAGCCACTGAGCACACACAGGTTTCTGACGATGAACATCCATATCCAGAACGGCCGGCTCATCGACCCGGCCAACAAGATCGACGCCCAGCACGACCTCTTCATCGCCGACGGCAAGATTGTCGGCGTGGGCTCCGCCCCTGCCGGCTTCACGGCCGCCCGCACTCTCGACGCCAGCGGCCTGGTGGTGGCCCCCGGCCTCATCGACCTGGCCGCCCGCCTACGCGAACCGGGCTTCGAGTACAAGGCCACCCTCGAATCCGAGATGGACGCAGCCATGGCCGGCGGCATCACCAGCCTGGCCATCCCCCCCGACACCGACCCGGTGCTGGACGAGCCCGGCCTGGTGGAGATGCTGTGCTACCGCGCCAAGAAGCTCAACCGGGCCCACGTCTACCCCGTCGGCGCCCTGACCATCGGCCTCAAGGGCGAGCAGCTCTCCGAAATGGCCGAGCTGGTGGAGGCCGGCTGTGTGGCCTTCAGTCAGGCCAATACGCCCATCCTCGACACCCGGGTACTGTCCCGGGCAATGCTCTACGCCGCCACCTTCGGCTTCCGCATCTGGCTGCAACCCATCGATCCCTACCTGGCCCGGGGCGGCGTGGCCCACGACGGCGAGGTGGCGTCCCGACTGGGCCTGCCCGGGCTCCCGGCCAGCGCCGAGATCATCGCCCTGTACACCTATCTGCGCCTCGCCCGCCAGACCGGTGCGCGCCTGCACATCACCCGCGTGTCCTGTGCCGAGAGCCTCGATCTGATTGAGCAGGCCCGCAAGGACGGCGTGGACGTGACCTGCGATGTGGCCGCCCACCATCTGCACCTGTGCGACATGGACATCGGCTACTTCAACCCCCACTGCCACGTCATCCCGCCCCTGCGCAGCCAGCGCGACCGCATCGCCCTGTCGAAGGCCCTGGCCGACGGGCGCATCAACGCCATCTGCTCCGACCACACCCCGGTGGATGACGACGCCAAGCAGGCCCCCTTCAGCGAATCGGAGCCTGGCACCACCGGCCTCGAGCTGCTCCTGCCCCTGACCCTGAAGTGGGCAGCAGAGCACAAGCTGGCACTGATCGACGCCCTCGCCCGGGTCACGTCGGAAGCGGCAAAGATTGCCGGTATCGCCAAGGGTGGTCACCTGTCAGTGGGCGCCCGGGCCGACATCTGCATCTTCGATCCGGACTGCCACCAGCAGATCACCCGCGGCATGCTCAAGAGTCAAGGCAAGAACACGCCCTTCCTGGGCCTGGAACTGCCGGGTCGGGTGCGTTGCACCCTGGTCGAAGGCACGGTGATGTACGAGGCCTGACCCACCCCCGGAAGATCGCCTTCCGCTCCCGGCTCAAACGGCGCCCTACGGCGCCGTTTGCGTTTCTCCTGTCGACACAACAATTTAACAAAACACGCCGAACTTTCATCGGCTTATGCCGATAACACCCACTCGGCGTGCGTCACTTGCCGACACGATAATCAGATCAGCCCACTGCAGACGACATCTGCAGGTTGACGATTCAGGGAGAAGAATTGTGATCAGCGGTTCTGTCGAGCAGGCTGCCGAGCGTTTGCGCAAGGCCGTCCCCATCATGGTGAAGCACGGGATCCCCGTCACGCCCCTCAATTACGCCCTCTGGTATACCTACGTCGCCAACGAAGACCCCAGCCTGAACCAGCGGATCGACGACATCGTCGCGGCTTACGGCACCATTCCGGTCAGCACGGCGGAAGACCTCTTCAAGGCCCACGTGTCCCCGACAGGCGCCCATGAGACCGCCCTGGGACGGATGAAGGACGATCTGGAGAAAATGGTCCAGGGGATCGGCAAGGATCTGCATGCCACCATCTCCGGCACCCAGTCCTTCAACTCCCTGCTCGACGAATGTAGTCGTGACCTGCGCGGACCGACCTCCGTCAGTGCCTCCATCGACGATGTGTTCGGCACCGTCGAAAAGCTCCTGCAGGGCTCCACCGCCATGCAGGAGAGCACAGCGCGCTTCGAGCAGCGCCTGAGCGTGGCCAATGCCGAAATCCGGCGTCTGCGCAACGAGATGGAGGCCCTGCGCCAGAACGCCATGCACGACGAACTGACCGGAGTTTACAACCGCCGCGCCTTCGACACCGAGCTCGGGCAGTTCATGGGCCACGGCGACCGGGCCCCCGTCATCCACCTGGCCATGCTGGATATCGACCATTTCAAGCAGTTCAATGATCGCTTCGGCCACCCGGTGGGCGATCGCGTGCTGAGCCTGGTGGGTGCCCAGCTCAACAACGTGGCCCGGGTGGGCGTGTCGGTGTACCGCTACGGCGGCGAGGAGTTCGCCCTGATTTTCTGCGGCGGCACGCTCGCCCAAGCCGCCGAACTGGCCGAGACCCTGCGCCTTTCCATCGAGCGCCTGGTGCTCAAGGACAGCCGCAGCGGCGAGCGCCTGGCCCATATCACGACCTCCATCGGTCTGGCCAGCCGCCGCCCCGGAGAGTCGGCAGCCGACCTGATCACCCGCAGCGACAAGGCGCTGTATGAGGCCAAGGCGAGTGGCCGCAACCGTCTCTGCCAGGCTCCCTGAGGCCGCAGGCCCGTTCGCTCAGGGCCCTCGCAGGTAACGGATGCGCTCTTCCGTCAGGGGATGGGTCGAGAAGTAGTCGGAGGGGGCTGGACGCGGTTCCGCGCCCTCGGGGCGGCCCCCCTGCCCCGCTGCTGCCGGCGCCTCCATCCGCTCCAGGATATTGGCGAGGACGCCCGGCGAAATCCCGTTGGCCCCCATCAGCCGCGCAGCAAACTCATCGGCCTCCCGCTCGAAGCGGCGGGAATAGTGCGCCTGGGCCAAGGCCGCCGGCACCCCCGCCATCAGGGTGCTGAGATCGCCGAGGTACCACGCCGCAAACAGGCCGATGGCGGAGCTTTCGATGGCCAGACGCAGGCCGTGGCGCCGGCTGACATGGCCTATCTCATGGGCCAGCACGCCGAGGATCTCCTCATCGTTGCGGGCCAGCGCCACCAACTCATCCGTCACCACGATCAAGCCTGAGGGCAAGGCCAGGGCGTTGGCGCCCATGCGTCCCCCCCGGCGAAACACGAGTTGCGGCCGCACCGTCGGCACGTCGGGCTGCGCCAGGGTCAGCACGCGCTCCGTCAGGGCCTGCTGACGGGCTGCCGGCAGACGGCTCTGGGTAAGAACATTGACGTCCAGCATGGCCAGGGCTTCGTCGCTGAGCCGCTCCGTCAGCGCCTCCGGAACCCCCTCCGCCACCCGCCCGGCAAGCCGCGGCAACAACCATTCGTGGGCCAGCACGAGGCACGCGACCAGCACGACGAGGGACGCCAGAACCGCCGTCCGCGAAAACTGCCAGCGCACCACGGAAGCATCCCGATGACCACTGCGCGCCAGCAAGCCCCGGAACGTGGCATCGTCGGGCACCTCACAGTGGGCGCCATCCGGAAAGGTGATCAAGCGGGGCGAGCGGCCAAGGGGCTCGGAAAGGCGCAGCGCCTTCAGCGCCTCGCGCCGTTCCAGGCCCTCCCCGCGCAGGACCAGTTCACCGTCGGCGAGCGACAGTCTCACCGCACGCGCACGTGACGAGCGCCCATCGAAGTACAGCGCATCCACCTCCAGATCGGGCGAATTCACGACCTACAGCCCCACGTCTACGTCGAACATTTCCGCCGCCTCCTCACCGAGCGCGGCAAGATCGGCTTCCGTGCGGGCCACGAAATCATCGAGATCACCGTCCGGCAGCATCGAGATGCTCTCCAGGCGGTATTTCATCAGGCGCAGCTCGGCGAAGGGACGGTACAGGCCCAGGCTGAAAATGATGCCCAGCAGGTTGGTGACGGTGATGAAAGCCAGCCGACGGCCCGACACCACGCTGACGAACCGGTGCTGACCGAGGCTCAGGCCGCCCCACACCGCGTTCTGTACCGATGCCTCAACAAAGGGCCCCACGAACAGCATCATCACCGCCCCGACCACCAGGACCACACCCAGCACCATCATCAGGGACACAGCCTCCGCCCCCTCGTCCAGGGACAGGCCCTCTGCAATACCCAGCCCCAGCAGCAGGGTGATCGCGCCCGTCACCCCGATGGCGACCACGCCCGCGACAAGATAGATACGATAGATCTCCACCCGGGACAGGGCGCACTGGAATTCGCTGCGCCCGAAGCCGCTGCTGCCGTACTGATACACCTTGAGGGCATGGATCCACAGGGGAAAAGCCAGGCCGAGGGAAACGACGATCAGCAATGGCAGGCCCAGGAACACCACATAGGCCTGCCTGACGCTGCCCCGGAAGACGAAGCGCAGGCCCCGGTAACTGCTGTTGTGCATCCGGAAACACAGGGAGCGGTGCAGCAGCCAGGGCATCACCGCCATCAGGACCACGACGACCAGCGCGGCGAGCATGGGCTCGGCCTCCGCCGAGATCTGGTAGCCCATGAACATCAGGAAGGCCAGGGTCCGCCCTTTCAGGATGGAGAGCGGCTCACCGTGGTAGTCGAAAGCCGCCCCGGCCAGCCGGGTATGCCGGTAGAAGAAGTGCATCCGCCGAACCTTGGCCCAGGCAGAGTAGATGCCGAAGGTCAGTACGGTGAGCAGCAGATTCACGGCCCAGATACCGAAATAATCCCGCCCTTGTCCAGTGAAGGCGACGGGAAGCGAATTTGTCTGTTGATCCATCATTCAGAGGAAGGTGAGAAATATGCGCATTGTATGTGCTCATATGAAAACGCCCCGCCCCTCAACGAAAAAACCCGGGGTTCTCACCCCGGGCTTTCATGCCGTACTGGATCCGGCAATTACTTCTTGTCGCCCTGCAAGGCCTTTTCAAGCGCCTTCGCGGCATCATCCTCGGCGTTCGGAGCGGGGCTTGCATCCTTGCCCTCACCCTCTACCGGCGCCCCCGGAGGCGTCTCGTTGTCGAACTGGACCGGCGAATCATCCTGGCTGGCGCCGTCCGGAACGACGATTTCCACCTGGTCCGTATCCACCTTGACCTGGTCGTCGAGACCCATGGTGACGAGCTGCGGGAAAGCAATCAGCACACCGACCATGATGATCTGGATGACCACGAAGGGCACGGCCCCCCAGTAGATCTGCGTGGTCTTGATCGAGGGCGGCGCCACCGAGCGCAGGTAGAACAAGGCGAAACCGAAGGGCGGGTGCATGAAGGAGGTCTGCATGTTGACCCCCAGCAGCACGCCGAACCAGATCAGGTCGATGCCCAGCTTCTCCGCCACCGGGGCCAGCAACGGCACCACGATGAAGGCCAGTTCGAAGAAGTCGAGAAAGAAGGCCAGCAGGAAGATCAGGATATTGACGACGATCAGGAAACCCACCTGGCCGCCAGGCAGGTCGTCCAGCAGGTGCTCGACCCACAGATGGCCTTCGACACCGTAGAAGGTCAGGGAAAACACACGGGCGCCGACAAGGATGAAGATGACGAAGGTGGTCAGTTTGGCCGTGCTCTCCATGGCCTGCTTGAGCAGCGCAACGCCCAGGCGCTTGCGCATCACCGCCATCACCAGCGCGCCGAATGCCCCCATGGCACCGCCCTCGGTCGGGGTCGCGATACCCAGGAAGATGGTACCGAGCACCAGGAAGATCAGCATCAGCGGCGGGACCAGAGAGGTCAGTACCCGCAACAGCAGCTTGCCGCCGCGCAGGGTCCGGGCCTCGGGCGGCAGGGCCGGCGCAGCGCTGGGCCTGAAGACCGCAATCAGGGCCACGTAAACCACGTAGAAGGCGGTCAGCACCAGGCCCGGAATCAGCGCGCCCTGGTACATGTCTCCGACGGAACGCCCGAGCTGGTCGGCCATGATGATCAGCACCAGCGACGGCGGGATGATCTGTGCCAGGGTACCCGACGCCGCAATGACACCCGAGGCCAGCCGCTGATCGTAGCCATAACGCATCATGATCGGCAGGGAGATCAGACCCATGGAGATCACCGAGGCCGCCACCACGCCGGTGGTCGCGGCAAGGATGGCACCGACGAAGATCACCGCAAAGGCCAGGCCGCCCCGTACCGGCCCGAAGAGCTGGCCGATGGTGTCGAGGAGATCCTCCGCCATGCCTGATCGTTCGAGGATCAGACCCATGAAGGTGAAGAAGGGAATGGCCAGCAGGGTGTCATTGGACATGACGCCGAAGATGCGGTCGGGCAGCGCCTGGAACAGGGCTGGAGTGAGCATCCCCAGCTCGATGCCGATCAGGCCGAAGACGATGCCGTTGGCAGCCAGGGCAAACGCCACCGGGTAGCCGAACAGCATGAACATGACCAGCGACACGAACATCAGGGGTGCCATGTTGGCAGCAATGAATTCCATTTAGACAGTCTCCCCGCGTTGCTGCTTGATGGCCTCGGCCAGCTCTTCCTCGGCAGAAGGAGCCTTCGGCTTGGCGTTGGGATCGGGAATCAGGCCCTTCAGAAAGGCGACGCGTTTGATGAGCTCGGAGACACCCTGCAGGATCAGCAGCGAAAAACCCAGAGGAACGAGGGCCCGTACCGGCCAGATGATCAGACCACCTGCGTTCGAGGAATACTCGTTGTTGAGGTAGGCATTGATGAAGATCGGCCAAGACAGGTAGAGCACCGCCACCGCCATCGGCGCAAGGAAGAAGAGCGTGCCGATGATGTCGATCCAGGCATGTACCCGGGGCGAGAATCGGCCGGAGATCACGTCGATGCGCACATGTTCATTGCGCATCAGGGTGTAGCCGGCACACAGCAGGAAGATGGCGGAGAACAGGTACCACTGGATCTCGAGCAGACCATTGGAGCTGTAGTTGAAGGCGTAACGCACGAAGGCGTTGACGGCGCTGATGAGGGTCACCACAAGGACGAGCCAGATCGTCGCCTTGCCGACACCCTCCGAAAGCGCATCGATAGCGCGTGATAATTTGAGCAGGGCCTGCACGTCCCGCACCTCCTTTGATATGAGAATCTTCTGATCGGGGCTTTGAAAACCCGTGTCTGCTGCGCCGGGATTATCGGTGAGTTGAATCCCGCAACAATCAGGGATTACGCCTACCGTGGTGTCAATACGCCTCAAAGCCAGTGCTGGAGCGGCTTTCCGCCCCCTGGCAGGTGGCGTTTCGTCGCACCGGCAGGCCGTGCGATACTTCCGCCGCCCATCTTCCCTCCTTATTTACCCGCAGCCCATCATGAGCACCCGCATCTGCCTGGTTCGCCACGGCGAAACGGCCTGGAATGCCGAACGGCGCCTCCAGGGCCATACCGACATCCCCCTCAATGACACCGGCCTGGCCCAGGCCCAGGCCACGGCGGCCAGCCTGGCCGGGAAGGGCTTTGCCGCCGCCTACGCCTCCGACCTGCTGCGCGCCCGCCAGACCGCCGACGCGATTGCCGCCCGCTGCGAGCTTCAGCCCGTCATCGATGCCCGCCTGCGCGAGCGGCACTACGGCGGCTTCCAGGCCCTCACCTACGACGAAGCCCGGGCGCGCTTCCCGGACGACTACCACCACTTCGAAAGCCGCAACCCCGAGTTCGTCTTCCCGGGCGGTGGCGAGAGCCTGCGGCAATTCGCCGCTCGCATCCACGCGGCGCTGCACGACATCGCGGCCCGTCATCGGGACAGCACCGTTCTGGTGGTGACCCATGGCGGCGTCCTCGACGTGGCGCACCGCATGGCGACGGGCAAACCCCTCGAAACACCGCGGGATTTCACGATTCCCAACGCCGCGCTGAACTGGATCGACTGGGACGGCGCAGATTGGCGTCTCATCGCCTGGGCCGAGCAGGAGCATCTGAACAGCGCCCTGGACGAGTTGCCCAACGCCTGATTCGGGCAGGCGCCGCTAAAGTTATACCGACTCCGGCCGTTTGCAGCGGGCATCCCGGTGCCAATCTGGCAAACCCGGTCGGAGTCCTTCATGTTCAAGCTCAACCGCCTGTCCCTCGTTCATCAGATCGCCCTCGCGGCCACCACCGTCAGCCTCCTGATCTTTGCCGGCTTGATCGCCTTCACCACCTACTTTGCCGAACATGCGGCCCTGGCGAAGACCGAAGAAGAGCTCAACAACCAGATCCAGAGCATCGTACGGATGCTGGAGCTCAACCACGGCAACGCCGTCTCCCAGGCCAACAAGAGCCTGGCCCGCATGAAAGACAATACGGGCAAGCTCCGCTTCGGCCCTGACACGATGGCATCCGGGAGCTACCAGGTGCCCGTCGTGCGCAGCGGTGATCGCATCATCAACGGCAACACCGCCCTGCTGGAAAGCATCAAGCGCCAGATCGACGCAGACCCCGCACTGCTGATCCGGGTCGGCGACGAGTTCGTACGCGGCGCGACCCTGCTCAAGACCAAGGACGGGAAAAGCACCGAGGGCACCCCCATCCCCGCGAACGCCCCCGAAACCCGCGCCTTGCTGAGCGGCAAGAGCTACACGGGCGTGGTCCGGCGCTCCGGCAAGTACTACATCTCGGCCATCGAGCCCGTGCTCGGCGAGGACGGCAAGGTCATCGGCGCCCTGGCCGCCCGGGTGGACATCCAGGGCGACATGGAGCGCCTTTTCGGCGCGCTGGGGGAGATCAAGTCCGGCGCCACCGGCTACGCCTACGTGCTTGCCCCCCAGGAAGACGCCACCAAGACCGAGCTCATCCACCACCCCAGCTTTGCTGGAAAGACCCTGGCCGAGATCGGCAACCCCCGCCTCAGCGAGATCGTGGCCGAGCAGGTGCGGCGCAAGCAGGGCCTGATGACCTATCCATGGAGTCGCCCTGGCAGTACCGAGACGGCACAGAAAATGATCGTCTTCGACAGCGCGCCCTCCTGGGGCTGGATCGTCGCCACCGGCAGCTTCATCGACGAGTTCACCGTGGAAGCCCGTCAGCTTCGCAACACGCTCATCGCCCTGTGCATTGGCGGTGCACTGCTGCTCGCCCTGGTGCTGTATCTCATAACCCGCAACCGCCTGTCTCCCATCAAGGGCCTGCTCGACGCGACCCGCCGGATCGGTGATGGCGACCTGAGCGTGCACTTTCCGGAGACCGCGGCCGACAGCGCCAACGAGCTGGATCAGATCACCCGCTCCCTGGACAGCACCACCCGCAAGATCGGCGCCCTGATCGGCGACGTGATCCACACGGCCAATACGGTCAAGGATTCGGCACGTACCGTGCGGCTGGGCTCCGATGAAGTGGTCAATGGCACCACCTCCCAAAGCGAAGCGGCAGCCGGGCTGGCGTCCGCCATCGAAGAGCTGTCGGTCAGCATCACCCATGTCTCGGACAGCGCCGCCATGGCCCGCGACATCACCCAGCAGGCCCAGGCCCATGCCGACGACGGCGGCCTGAAGGTCCGTAACATGATCAGCGGCATGGACCGGATCGCCGATGAGATCAACAAGGCCGGCGAAGCGGTGAACCTGTTGTCCGAACGCTCGGCGCGAATCTCGAACATCGGCAAGATCATCAACGAGATCGCCGACCAGACCAACCTGCTTGCCCTCAACGCTGCCATCGAGGCGGCCCGGGCGGGCGAGAGCGGCCGCGGATTCGCCGTGGTGGCCGACGAGGTACGCAAGCTGGCCGAGCGCACCGCCAGCTCCACCCGGGAGATCTCGGCCACGGTGTCCGAGGTTCAGGGCGAGGCCGACCGGGTCGTGGCGATGATCAAGGGCGTCACCGGTGACGTGCGCCAGGGTGTCGAGCTCGCCACCGACTCGGGCGTCATGCTCGACACCATCCGCAGCGAGAGCGGCCGCACCACCGGCGCCGTCAATGACATCGCCGACGCCACCCGGGAGCAGAGCGCCGCCAGCCAGGAGGTCGCCCGCGGCGTCGAGCGGATCGCCCAGATGGCCGAGCAGAACAACCAGATCACCCGCCACACCCACGAACAGACCGCCGTGCTCGAACAACTGGCCGCAGACCTGGAGGCCAAGGTCAGCCACTTCCGGGTCTGAAACCCCACTCCCCTGCGGCCCTGCCCCTCGTCGACGAGGCAGGGCCGCACTGTTTTGGAACACCGGCTTTCGGCAAGCGTGAAGGGCCGTGTTAAACTCCCCTTTTGACTCAAACCCACCCGGATCGCCATGTTTTCCAAGCAAAATACCCTCGCCAAGGTCGACCCCGAACTCTGGCAAGCCATTGAGGCCGAAAACCGCCGTCAGGAAGATCACATCGAACTGATCGCGTCCGAGAACTATGTCAGTGCAGCCGTCATGGAAGCCCAGGGCTCCCAGCTCACCAACAAGTACGCGGAGGGTTATCCGGGCAAGCGGTATTACGGTGGTTGCGAATTCGTCGACCTGGCCGAGCAGCTCGCCATCGACCGCCTCAAGACCCTGTTCGGCGCTGAAGCTGCCAACGTCCAGCCCAACTCCGGCTCCCAGGCCAACCAGGCCGTCCTGATGGCCTTCGCCAAGCCCGGCGACACCATCATGGGCATGAGCCTCGCCGAAGGCGGTCACCTGACCCACGGCATGCCGCTCAACATGTCCGGCAAGTGGTTCAACGTGGTCGCGTACGGCCTCGACCAGAACGAAGAGATCGACTACGACAAGATGGAAGCGCTGGCCCGTGAGCACAAGCCGCGCATCATCATCGCCGGCGCCTCCGCCTATGCCCTGCGCATCGACTTCGAGCGCTTCGCAAAGATCGCCAAGGAAATCGGCGCCATCTTCTGGGTCGACATGGCCCACTACGCCGGCCTCATCGCCGCCGGCTACTACCCCAACCCGGTGCCCCACGCCGACGTGGTCACCTCCACCACCCACAAGACCCTCCGCGGCCCCCGCGGCGGCATCATCCTGATGAAGGCCGAGCACGAGAAGGCCCTCAACTCAGCCATTTTCCCGGGCCTCCAGGGTGGTCCGCTGATGCACGTCATCGCCGCCAAGGCCGTGGCCTTCAAGGAAGCCGCCGAGCCCTCCTTCAAGCGCTACCAGGAGCAAGTCATCGCCAACGCCCGCGTGATGGCCCGCGTGCTGGGTGAAGAGCGTGGCCTGCGCATCGTTTCCGGCCGCACCGAGAGCCACGTGTTCCTGGTCGATCTGCAG
This sequence comes from Zoogloea sp., assembly GCF_023150065.1. GTDB lineage: Bacteria > Pseudomonadota > Gammaproteobacteria > Burkholderiales > Rhodocyclaceae > Zoogloea. The sequence goes on along the minus strand of NZ_JAKLLN010000001.1, from coordinate 215,483 downwards.
TCCAAGAACATCACCGGCAAGGAAGCCGAAGCCGCCCTGGGTCGTGCCCACATCACCGTCAATAAAAACTCGATCCCCAACGACCCCCAGAAGCCCTTCGTCACCTCCGGCATCCGTATCGGCTCCCCGGCGATGACCACCCGCGGCTTCACGGAGATCGAGGCCGAGCGCATCGCGCATCTCATCGCCGACGTGCTCGACAAGCCCAACGACGAAGCCACCACCGAAAACGTGCGCGCCAAGGTTGCCGAGCTGTGCCGCAAGTTCCCGGTGTACGGCGCCTAAGCGCTCACGGCGACAACGGCAGGCACGCGCGCTAGGTCATGCATTGCCCCTTCTGCGGCGCCGACAACACGCAGGTCACCGACACCCGTGAAAACGAGGACGGTGACATCGTGCGGCGCCGCCGTCGCTGCCTCTCCTGCGACAAGCGCTTCACCACCTACGAACGCATCGACCTCAAGATGCCCCAGGTGGTCAAGAAGAACGGCAGCCGGGCCGACTTCAGCCGCGACAAGCTGCTCGGAAGCCTCAGCCTGGCCCTGCGCAAGCGGCCGGTGACGGCGGAGAGTGTCGATGCCGCCGTGGACCGCATCGAAGCCAAGCTGCTTTCCTCCGGCGAGCGGGAGATTCCTTCCGAACGCATCGGCGAACTGGTGATGCGTGAGCTGAAGAAGCTCGACAAGGTTGCATACATCCGCTTCGCCTCGGTTTACCGCGCCTTTGAGGACGTGGACGAATTCTCGGAGGTCATCCGCGAAGTCAGTACCCGTCCCCGCGGCCGCCCCCCCAAGACCTCCTGAAGCTTTGCCCCCATGACTGCCACCGCCGACGACTACCGGTGGATGGCCCGCGCCCTCGAACTGGCGGAACGCGGGCTGCTCACCACGACACCCAACCCGCGCGTGGGCTGCGTCATCGTCCGCCAGGGCGAGATGGTCGGCGAAGGCTGGCACGTGCGCGCCGGCGAGCCCCACGCCGAAGTCCATGCCCTTGCCATGGCCGGCGAACAGGCCCGGGGTGCAACGGCTTACGTCACCCTTGAGCCCTGCTCCCATCACGGCCGCACGCCCCCCTGCGCCGACGCACTGGTCAAGGCCGGTGTGGGCCGGGTGGTGGTGGCCATGGAAGACCCCAATCCCCTGGTGGCCGGGCGAGGCCTCGCCAGACTGCGGGAAGCCGGCATCCTCACACTTGCCGGCGTCCAGGAATCCGCAGCCCGCGCGCTCAACATCGGCTTCATCTCGCGCATGACACGGGGCCGCCCGTGGCTGCGCCTGAAAGTGGCAGCCACCCTCGACGGCAAGACTGCCCTCGAGAACGGCGTATCCCAGTGGATCACCGGTGATGATGCCCGCCGGGACGCCCATCGCTGGCGCGCCCGCTCCTGCGCCGTCCTCACGGGCATCGGCACCGTGCGCGACGACAACCCACAACTCAATGTCCGGGCGGTTCCCACCGAGCGCCAGCCCCTGCGCGTGGTCGTCGATGCCCGCCTCGAGACCCCCCTCAACGCCCGACTGCTCGACGGTGGGCCCGTCCTCATCGCCGCCGCCCTCAATGACGCCGATCGCATCGCCGCGCTGCAGCGGCGGGGCGCCGACGTCGTCATCCTGCCCGACCAGGGCGGCAAGGTGGATCTGCCCGCCCTGATGCGCGAGCTGGGCCGCCGCGGTCTGAACGAGGTTCTCGCCGAAAGCGGCTTCAAGCTCAACGGCTCGCTGCTGCGGGAAGGCTGCGTGGACGAGCTGGTCCTGTACCTGGCACCAGCGCTGGTCGGCGATGCTGCCCGCGGGCTCTTCAACCTGCCGGCCCTCAGCAGTCTCGCCAGCAAGCGCCCCCTCGCCTTTCAGGATGTGCGCATGGTCGGCCGGGATCTGCGCATCATCGCCCGCCCGGAGTGACACACCGCACAGCGGAAGGCATGTCTTCGGGAAAATCTGCAAACCTTTGACAGACACATGAAAGATGCGTCATCGCCAGGGGCTGCGTGGCGTTAAGGTAAGCCTGCTACCGCAATCCGCCCGCCTCGATGATGCACCTCCGCCTGACTGCCCTCCTCGCCCTAGCCCTCCTCGCCCCCGGGCTCCATGCCGAAACGGCCATCGTCCTCAATTCGGTAGACGAAAGCGTCAGCTTCATCGACACCCGCAGCTATCAGGAGACCGGCCGCGCGCCGGCCTGCAAGGAGCCCCATCACCTGATGGCGATGCCCGACGACAGCGCGGTCATCGTCGCCTGCGCCGTCTCCAATGAGCTGGTGTTCTTTGACCCACGCACAGGCAAGGAACAGAAGCGCATCAAGAACATCTCCGACCCCTACCAGCTTGGTTTCTCGCCGGACAAGACCTGGTTCGTCGCCAACTCCCTGCGGCTTGACCGGGTGGATCTCTACCGTGCCTCCGACTTCAGCCTGGTTGCCCGCGTCCCGGCTGAGAAGACCCCGTCCCACATGGCCTTCGACAAGGCCAGCCAGTTCGTCTTCATCACCCTGCAGGACTCCAACGAAGTCCTCGCCATCGACCTGAAAACCCGCCAAGCTGCCTGGAAGCACCCCGTGGGCCCAACCCCGGCTGGCATCCACATGACCCCCGACGACCGCTATCTGCTGGTCGGCATCATGGGCGCCGACTATGTTGAAGTTATCGACTGGCGAGCCCGCCGCACCGTCAAGCGCATCACCACCGCCCGGGGGGCGCACAACTTCCTGCCCCGGGGCGATGGCCGCCATGTCTTCGTCTCGAACCGCACCATCAAGGGCAGCATCTCCCTGGTGGACATGCAGACCCTGAGCCTCGTCGAGAGCTACGACGTGCCCGGCGGCCCCGACGACATGGAGATTCGCGCCGACGGCAAGGAACTGTGGGCCACCGCCCGCTTTGCCCGTACCGTGCAGGTGGTCAACCTGGAGCAGAAGAAGCTCTCCCACTCCATCCGGGTGGGACGATCCCCCCACGGGGTCTCCTTCATCAACCACGCCCCACGGCAATGAGCACCGCCTCCCGCTATCTGCCCGCCCTGCTGCTCGCCATCGCCGGCCTCGCCCACAGTGCAGGGCCGGAGAGCTGCCGGGGCACGGTATATCTGACCCTCGATACCGGCAACATGCGCCACGCCGACGAGATCGCGGCAATCCTCAACAAGCACCAGGTGAAGGCGACTTTCTTCGTGGCCCAGGAGAAGACCCTGCGCGGCGACCATGCCCTCGACGCCAGCTGGGCAGACTACTGGAAGGCCCGGGTCGCGGAAGGCCATGCCTTTGGCAGCCACACCTGGCGGCACGGCAGTTTTCGCCACGATGGCGCGGACGGGAAAGTGAGCTATCGACTGATGGACGGCACCCGGACGCAGCTCGACGCAAGCCAGATCTGCGCCGAACTGAAGGCCCCCGACACCCGCTTCCAGGCCCTCACGGGGCGCCCTCTCGACCCCCTGTGGCGGGCACCCGGAGGCCGGACGACACGCCTCACCCTTGAGGCGGCCCAGGCTTGCGGCTATCGCCACGTGTCCTGGGCTGCGGCCGGCTTTCTCGGGGATGAACTGCCGTCCCACACCCACCCCAACGCCGCTCTGCTGGCACGAGCCCTGGCACAGATCCGGGACGGTGACATCCTGATGGCCCACCTGGGCATCTGGTCCCGCCAGGATCCCTTCGCGCCCATGCTCGACCCCCTGATCGCCGGCCTGAAGGCTCGCGGCTTATGCTTTGCCCGCATACCGACGCCATGATCAACTTTCTCACCGACCTCTTCGTCGCCACCCAGGGCTGGCTGTTCGACCGCATGGTTCAGCCCGTGCTGTTTGCCCTGGGCCTGGCCAGCTACGTGGAAATGGGCTTCGAGGGCATCGAATTCGTCCTTATCGGCATTCTCGAGCTGGCCATTGCCTATTCGATCATGCGGCCGCTGGAAGCTCTCTGGCCCGCCGAACGGTGGAGCGGCCGCAAGGCCGTGAGGGTGGATGTGCTCTACACCCTGCTCAACCGCCTGGGCATCATCCCTCTGGCCGTCTTTGCCCTGCTGGCCCCCGCCTTCATGGCCGTGGACGGCTGGCTGCGCTTTCACGACATGATCCCGCAACAGCTCGAGGACTGGCTGCCCAGCCTCGACACCCATCCCCTGGTCAGCTTCGTGATCTACCTGCTGATCCTGGATTTTGCTGAATACTGGCGTCACCGCCTGTCCCACACCTTCGCCTGGTGGTGGGCGCTCCACGGCATCCATCATTCCCAGCGCCAGATGTCCTTCTGGACGGACTCCCGCAACCACCTGCTCGACGACCTGATTGCCGGTGTATGGTTTGCCGGGCTGTCCCTGGTGATCGGCGTGCCACCCGGCCATTTCATCGGCCTGCTGGTCACCCTGCGCCTGGTGGAAAACCTGTCCCACACCAACACCCGACTGGGCTTCGGACGCCTGGGCGACTATCTCATCGTCGGGCCACGCTACCACCGCTGGCACCATGCCCTGGATCTGCCCCCGGGCAAGCGCTATCGCCACGGCTGCAACTTCGCAATCCTGTTTCCGTTCTGGGACGCGCTCTTCGGCACCCTGCACCTCGAGGAGCGACTTCCCCCCACCGGCATCCATGAGGACAGCGCCGAAGTACTTGCCGCGAGGGATGATTTCTGGCTCCAGCAGAAGCTCGGGCTGGTCCTGCTGTGGCGGGCGCTCAGCACCCGCCACCCGGGCTCAGGTGCGCTGTGAGGCGCACACCTGACAGCCCGGATCGCGCCCGAGGCGGATGGTCCGCCAGTCCATCGCCAGCGCATCGAGGAGCAGCAGTCGCCCCGTCAGGGTTTCACCGCAACTGGCAAGCAGCTTGAGCGCCTCGGCCGCCTGAACGGCGCCGACGATGCCGGTGATCGGGGCAAACACGCCCATCACGGCGCAGCGCACCTCCTCGACATCCTCCCCTTCAGGAAACAGGCAGTGGTAACAGGGGCTGCTCTCCTGGCGCAGGTCGAAGACCGAAACCTGCCCGTCGAAACGGACAGCCGCCCCGGAAACCAGGGGCTTGCGGGCCACCACACAGGCCCTGTTGATGGCGTGGCGGGTCGCAAAATTGTCGGAGCAGTCCAGCACCACATCCGCCTGGGCGACCTCTCGTGCCAGCGCTTCGCCCTCCAGCCGGCAGGCCAGGGGCACGACGTTCACCTCCGGATTCAGGCGCGCCAGGCTATCGCGGCCCGACTCCACTTTCAGGCGCCCGACGCCGTCCTGGCTGTGCAGGATCTGCCGCTGCAGGTTGGTCAGATCCACGGTATCGCCGTCCGCCAGCACCAGCGTGCCCACGCCCGCCGCCGCCAAGTACATGGCAGCCGGTGAGCCGAGACCGCCGGCCCCCACTACCAGCACCCGGGCCGCAACAATGGCATCCTGCCCTTCGATACCGATCTGGGGCAGAAGAATGTGTCGTGAATAGCGCAGCAGCTGATCGTCGTTCATGGGGGGGAAAAAGAAATGGCGCCATGCCGGCGCCCTGAATCCGGAGAAACCGGACCCTTATTTGAACTCTCGCAGATCCGGCGGCGTGTCGTCGTGATCGCCGTGAGGGTGGGCCGCGTAGGCGTTGATGTAGACCTCGTGCGACTGCTTGATGAGCCGCTCCGGCGAACGCAGGTTGTGCACCTGCGTGTCTTCCACGTAGTAGATCAGAGCCCGGTGAAGGCGCACCAGCAAGGGCCGATCAAGCTGGAAGCCGGCATTGACCAGGGCTTCCTCCAGAAGCTCGAGGGTGTAGTCGAGGACGTTGTAGCGCACCACCAGAGCCAGCTCATGACGCCCCTGCTCCACCTGGACCCCACGCAGGGCGGCCAGGGAACGGCGCGCCTGGTGGATCTGGCCTTCCGGGTAGGTCTTGAAACAGATCTCCCGGGTCTTGGCGATGCCGGCTCCGGCGTGGTGATGCGTCCCGTGCTTGCGTCCAGCCAGCTTGTAAGCAGTCTCGCGTCGCATCACCACACCCCCGCCATCGTCGTCACTTGCCGCTATTCTGGAGGATCTGCAGACCCTTGAGCAAATTCACCGCCTGGGCCAGCTGGTAGTCGTCCTTGCCGGCAATCTCGAAGGGCGGCTTGGTCTCATCCACCTCATCCTTGGGCTTTTCCTTGTCCTTGGACTTCGGCACGGCTTCCTTCTTCGGGGCGGGCACGGCTTCAGGCTTGAGTGGCTCCGGCTCACGGCCGTTGCCAAGATGGCGGTCGAGATCCGCTTCGCGCATGCGTTCGCGGGAAGCGCCACCCGGCGTCTCCTCGACGATGATGTCGGGCACGATGCCCTTCGCCTGGATCGACCGGCCGCTGGGCGTGAAGTAACGCGCCGTGGTGAGCTTGATCGCCGCATTGCTGTTGAGCGGAAGGATGGTCTGCACCGAACCCTTGCCGAAACTCTGGGTACCCATCACCACCGCACGCTTGTGATCCTGGAGAGCGCCGGCAACGATTTCGGAAGCCGAGGCCGAGCCGCCATTCACCAGCACCACCATCGGCACGTTCTTGATGGAAGGAGGCACGTTACGGATGAAGTCCTCCCGCGCGCCACGCAGATAGTCGTCGGGAACCGCAAGGTACTTGCGCTTGGCGTCTTCGGCACGCCCGTCCGTGGACACCACCAGGGCCTTTGCCGGCAGGAAAGCGGCCGAAACCCCCACCGCGCCATGCAGCAAACCGCCCGGATCATTGCGCAGGTCCAGCACCAGCCCCTTCAGCTCACCCTGCTTGACCAGTTTTTCCAGGTGTTGCACCAGGGAGGCCGCCGTCTGCTCCTGGAACTGCACGACCCGCACGTAGCCGTAGCCCGGCTCGACCACCTTCGACTTGACGCTCTGGACCTTGATGACCTCCCGCACCAGCGTCACCACGATCGGCTTGGCCTCGCCCTTGCGGGCAATGGTCAGCACGATGGAGGTCTTGGGCTTGCCACGCATGCGCTTGACCGCATCGTTGAGGGGCATGCCCTTCACCGAGGTATCGTCGAGCTTGATGATCAGGTCGCCGGCCTTGATGCCGGCACGGAAGGCCGGCGTATCCTCGATGGGCGAGATGACCTTGACGAAGCCATCCTCCGACCCCACCTCGATACCCAGGCCACCGAACTCGCCCTGAGTGCCCACCTGCAGTTCCTTGAAGGCTTCCGCATCCAGATAGGCGGAGTGGGGATCAAGGTTGGACAGCATGCCGCTGATGGCGTGGGTGATGAGCTTCTTGTCATCCACCGGCTCCACGTAGCCCTGCTTGATGGCGTTGAAGACATCCGCCAGGTTGCGCAACTCTTCCACCGGCAGGGGCGCCAGGCCAGCCGCCTTGTCCGCGTTGGCCGAGAAATTGAGGCTGATCAGAACCCCGGCACAAAGCCCGGTGAACACCAGGCCAGCTTGTTGCAGTCTGCTGCGCATAAAGTCTCCGTCTGGACGCAGGGCCCCGGGGGCCCCGAACGCCATCACATGCCCGCAATCGGGCTATTCTGAGTAGGGAGAGGAGTATAAACCGGAAAGGTTCCCGGCTCGGCACGCACCAGGGCCTCTACACTGGCCCTGCGAAAAAGTGGTATTTTATCGGGTCACTCAGCCCTTAACCGTCCGTCGCTTTCGTGAAAACAGACTTTGTTGATCTCATCGCCAAACAGGAGCACATCGAGACCGCTGCTCGAGCCCTCAAGGCGATTTCTCACCCCCTGCGCCTTAAAATCCTGTGCGTGGTCGGAAGCGAGGAAGTCTGTGTACAGGATATTGTGGAAGCCGTCGGCACCTCGCAAAGCAATATTTCCCAGCACCTCGCCATTCTGCGAGACAAGGGCGTGCTGCTCACCCGCAAGGACGCCAACCGGGTTTATTACCGCGTCGGCGACACCCGCACACTCCAGCTGATCGTCATGATGCGCGAAGTCTTCTGCAACGACGACGCCTGACCCCCTTTTTCGACCCGGAGTTCGTTTAGTGGAATTCATCCAGCAAAACTGGTACTGGGCAGCCCTTGCCGCCGTCAGCGGCTCCCTGCTCGTCGTCACCTCCCTGAAGGGCGGTCGTGGTATTTCCCCCGCCCAGGCAACCATGCTCATCAATCGCGAAGACGCCATCGTGGTGGATGTCCGCGAGTCCGCCGAGTACGGCTCCGGCCACCTCCTCAACGCACGCCACATCCCCCTGGGCGAGCTTGAGAAGCGCCTGGGCGAACTCGACAAGTTCAAGGACAAGCCGGTCATCCTCAACTGCCAGAGCGGCAGCCGCTCCGCCTCGGCCTGCGGCGTCCTGCGCAAGGCCGGCTTCAACCACGTGCACAACCTCGAAGGCGGCATCGCCGCCTGGGAGCAGGCGGGCATGCCCATCAGCCGCAAGAAGAAATGACCATGCAAGCCAAAGTGCTCATGTACACGACCGCCGTGTGCCCCTACTGCGTCCGCGCAGAAGGCCTGCTGCGACGCAAGGGCGTTGCGGAAATCGACAAGGTGCGCATCGACATCGATCCGGCCCGCCGCGACGAGATGATGGAACGTACCGGCCGCCGCACCGTGCCGCAAATCTATATCGGCGACTTTCACGTGGGGGGCTGTGACGACCTGTTCGCCCTCGACCACGAAGGCAAGCTTGATTCGCTGCTGAATGGCGAAGCTGCCTGAAACGCTGCCAAATCCTTTTATCCACGGAAAAACCATCATGTCCGAAACCGCAGAACAGCCCGTTTTCTCCATCGAAAAGCTTTACGTCAAGGATCTGTCCCTGGAAGTGCCGAACGCACCCCAGATCTACCTCGAGCGTGAAGCACCCCAGATCAGCGTTCAGCTGCGCACCGAAGGCAACGCCGTCGATGAAGGCGTCTTCGAAGTCAAGCTGACCGTCACCGTCACCGCCAAGCTTGGTGAAGAGAAGACCGTGTTCCTGGTTGAAGTGGCCCAGGCTGGCATCTTCCAGATCCGCAACGTGCCCCAGGAAGATCTGGAGCCGATCATGATGATCGGCTGCGCGAACATCCTCTTCCCCTACGCCCGCGAAGCCGTCTCCGACGCCGTGGCCCGTGCCGGCTTCCAGCCGGTGATCCTGGCCCCGGTCAACTTCGAGGCCCTGTTCCAGCAGAACCGTCAGCAGGCTTCCCAAGAGCCCGCTGCCGACACGCCGATCCAGTAATGAAGCTGCGCCGCCCTACCCTCGCGGCGCTGCTCGGCCTGCCGCTCGCTTTCGCAGCGGCAGGCGCAGCTGCCTCGGACTACCGTTCCCTCGCCGAGCCGGCCATCCTCTACGACGCCCCCTCAAAGCAGGGCAAACCCCTTTTCGTGATCCAGCGCTACACCCCTGTGGAAACGGTGGTGAACATTGATCGCTGGGTCAAGGTCCGCGAACCGGCCGGCAGCCTGCTGTGGCTGGAGCGCCGCCAGTTGTCCGACAAGCGCACGGTGATCATCACCGCGGCACGCGCCGATATCCGCCAGAAGCCCGAAGCCAACGCCCCCCTTGCCTTCGAGGCGAGCAAGGACGTGGTTCTCGAACTATCGGACAAGCCCGCTGACGGCTGGGTCAAGGTCAAGCACCGGGACGGCACCAGCGGCTTCATTCGCGTCAATCAGGTCTGGGGACTCTAAGCACATGCGTATCGCGGTCTTCGGTGCCGGAGCCTGGGGCACGGCCTTGGCCATCGCCTTCAGCCGTGGTCACGACGTGGTTCTGTGGAGCCGGGAGCCTTCCGAGATTGCCGCCCTGCGCCAGGATGGTGAGAATCGCCGCTACCTGCCGGGCATCCCACTCCCCGCCACCTTGAGCTTCAGTGACGATCTGCAGCAGGCCGCCCAGGCCGACCTGCACCTCGTCGTTACCCCGCTGGCGGGCCTGCGCACCACCGCCCGCGCCCTGCGCGCTGCGGCACCCGCAACACCCCTGCTCTGGGCATGCAAGGGCCTGGAGGCCGGCACCGCCAAACTGCCCCACCAGATCATCGAAGAAGAACTCGGTACCGACGCGCCGTGTGGCGTGCTCACCGGGCCGAGCTTTGCTGCCGAAGTCGCCCAGGGCCTGCCCGCAGCGGTCACCATCGCCGCCCGTGACATCGAGTTTGCCCGTCACTGGGTCCAGGCCCTGCACAACAACCGACTGCGCCTCTATGCCAACGACGACCTCATCGGTGCCGAAGTGGGCGGAGCGGTCAAGAACGTCATGGCCATCGCCGCCGGCGTTGCCGACGGCATGGGCTTCGGGCTCAACGCCCGGGCTGCCCTGATCACCCGGGGTCTGGCCGAGATCACGCGCCTGGGCATGGCCCTCGGTGGTCGGCGCGACACCTTCATGGGCCTGGCCGGGCTGGGCGACCTGGTGCTGACTTGCACCGGCGACCTCTCCCGCAACCGACGCGTCGGCCTGCTGCTGGCCGAAGGCAAGACCCTCCCCGACATCCTCGAGGCCCTCGGCCACGTGGCCGAAGGCGTCAGCACCACCCGTGAGGTGGCCGCCCTCTCCACCCACCTGGGTGTGGACATGCCCATCACCCGGGCCGTGGACGGTGTGCTGGCAGGCAAGCTGTCGGCGCGGGACGCCGTTGAGCAACTCCTCGCCCGCGACCCCAAGCAGGAATGATCAGGCGGGCCGTTCAGGCCCCGCCGGCAAAGCCATTCTGGCGCCACGCCTCAAAGACCACGACCGCCGCAGCATTCGACAGATTGAGACTGCGATTGTCGGGTCGCATCGGAATGCGCAGGCGCTGTTCCCCGGCAAACTCCGCGTGCAGCTCCAGCGGCAGGCCGCGGGACTCGGAACCAAAGACGAACACATCACCAGGCACGAAGGCCACTTCGGCGTAACTGCGGGCGCCATGGGAGGTAAGGGCAAAAATCCGCTGCCCCGCAAAACCGGCCCTGCAACTGGGCCAGTCCTCATGCACGGTGACCACCGCCATGTCCCGGTAATCGAGGCCGGCACGAACCAGCTGCTTTTCTTCCAGGGTAAAGCCGAGGGGTTTGACGAGGTGCAGCCGTGCGCCCGAATTGGCACACATGCGCATGATGTTGCCAGTATTCGGTGGAATTTCCGGCTGATGGAGGACGACATGGAACATGGGCGCGGATTGTGCACGCCCCGCCCAGCGGGATCAACCCGGCTTTGGTGTGCGCGCCAGCACACGGTTCTCCACACTCGCAGCGCCCGCTCCTTTCAGACTGCGCGCCAGTTCTGCAAGCGTCGCACCCGTGGTCATCACGTCATCCACCACCACCACCCGCAGCCCCTCCACCCCTGCCGTCACCCTAAAGGCACCGCGCACATTGGCCGCCCGGGCTTTCCACGGCAGTCCGGCCTGGGGAGCCGTATCCACATCACGCGCCACACCATCCAGCGCCACCGGCACGCCCCAGCGCCGCGCCAGTGGCCGCGCCAACTCGGCCGCCTGGTTGAACCCCCGGGCACGCAGCCGCGAAACATGCAGCGGCATCGGAATCACCAGGTCCGCCTCGGGCGCCGCCTGGGCTGCCAGCATTTCCACGAACAGCCGGCTCACCGACAGGCGATGCCCGTATTTCAAGGCCTGGACAAGCCGGTCGAGCGGAAAGCCGTAATCAAGCACCGCAACGGTACGATCAAAAGAAGGTGGATGGCTGAGGCAGGCCCCGCACACACTCCCCTCCGGCTGGGAAATCCCGCAGCTCGGGCAACGCGCCTGCCCGCGCCCGGGCAGGGTCTGCAGGCAGTCCGGGCACAGCACGGCACTCCCGCTCCCCCCGCCGCACGCAAAGCACTGCTGAGGGAAAAAAGCCTCCAGAACCGAGCCCATCCGTTGACGCCATCCAAGCGCTTGATTTGACAAGTCCAGACCCCTTCAGGGAAACTTGAGAGCTTCGTAATTCAAAATTACAGCCTATAAAAAGGGTGCATGACAATGACCGCAACCGTCGCCCACGCAGAGAACACGCTCACCACCACCAACGCCCCCGCACGCAAACGCTGGAGTGTGGCCGAAATCGAGGCCTTGTTCGCCCTGCCCTTCAATGATCTGCTGTTCCGTGCCCAGGAAGTGCACCGGGCACATTTCGACCCCAATGCCGTCCAGCGCTCCACCCTGCTGTCCATCAAGACAGGGGGCTGTTCCGAAGACTGCGGCTACTGTTCCCAGTCGTCCCGCTACGACACCGGCCTTGAAAAAGAAGCCCTGCTGCCCCTCAACGAAGTGCTCGACAACGCCCGTGCCGCCAAAGCCAAGGGGGCATCGCGCTTCTGCATGGGTGCAGCCTGGCGCGGCCCGAAGGAAAAGGACCTCGCCCCGGTGCTCGACATGGTGCGCGAGGTGAAAGCCCTCGGCCTCGAAACCTGCGTCACCCTCGGCATGCTCAAGGACGGCCAGGCCGAGCAACTCAAGGACGCCGGCCTCGATTACTACAACCACAACATCGACACCTCGCCCGAATTCTACGGCCAGATCATCACCACCCACACCCTGAAAGACCGCCTCGACACCCTCGAAAAGGTGCGCGACGCCGGCATCAACGTGTGCTGCGGCGGTATCGTCGGGCTGGGTGAGACCAAGAAGAGCCGCGCCGCCCTGCTGGCCGAACTGGCCAACATGAACCCGCCGCCGGACTCCGTGCCCATCAACAACCTCGTGCAGGTGGAAGGCACGCCCCTCGACAAGGCCGAGCCCATCGACCCCTTCGACTTCGTGCGCATGATCGCCGCCGCACGGATCACCATGCCCGAGAGCTACGTGCGCCTCTCCGCCGGCCGCCAGGAACTCGGCGAAGGCATCCAGGCCCTGTGCTTCATGGCCGGAGCCAACTCGATCTTCTACGGCGAACGCCTGCTGACCACCAACAATCCGGACGCCGACTCCGACGACGCGCTGTTTGCCCGTCTCGGACTCAAGTCCGTCTGAGGCCCGCCAAACCGCAATGACCTTGCCGGACTTCCAGCTCGACCCACGCCTTGTGCGGCGTCGGGCCGAGCGGGCCGCCACCGGCTACGCTTCCGTCGACACCCTGGCCCGGGAGATCTCCCGGCGCATGGGTGAGCGCCTCGACTACATCCGCATCGAGCCAAAGCGCATCCTCGACCTGGGCTGCGGCCCCGGCGCCGACCTGGCCGCCTTTGCCGAACGCTACCCAGGCGTGCCCCGCATTGCCATCGACAGTGCCCCGGCCATGCTGGCCCAGGCCCGCGGCGAGAAGGGGCTGTTCAAGCGGCTGATGCGCATCGGCAAACCCGCCGACCCCGACTTTCTCTGCGCAGACGCCAACGCCCTGCCCCTGGCCCGGGCGTCGGTATCACTGGCCTGGTCCAACCTGATGCTGCAGTGGCTGCACGATCCACTGCCCGCCCTGAAGGAAATCCACCGCGTCCTGGAAGTGGGCGGCATGCTCATGTTCTCCACTTTCGGCCCCGACACCCTCAAGGAGCTCCGGGCAGCCCTGCCGCCGTCCAACGCCGAACACGTACACCGCTTCATCGACATGCACGACCTCGGCGACGCCCTGGTCGGCGCCGGCTTCTCCGACCCGGTGATGGACATGGAAATGCTCACTGTCACCTATACCCGCCTGGATGACCTGTTCCGCGATCTGCGCACCAGCGGATCGGGCAATGCCGCCATGAGCCGTCCTCGCGGCCTCGTCGGCAAGGGCCACTGGGCCGCGCTCCGGGCCAACTACGAACGACTGCGCCGGGACGGGCGCCTGCCAGCCACCGTCGAGGTGGTGTACGGCCACGCCTGGAAGGCCGCCCCCAAGGTTCTGGACGACGGTCGCGCCATCGTCCGCTTCGAACGCAAGCCGGCCTAGTTCATGCACCCGATCTGGCTCTTCGATCTGGACAACACGCTGCACAACGCCAGCCCGCACATCTTTCCGCACATCAACCGCAGCATGACGGCCTACCTCATGCGCCACCTGGATCTCGACGAGCGGGACGCCAACCGGCTGCGCATGGACTACTGGAAACGCTACGGCGCCACCCTCACCGGCCTGATGCGCCACCACGGCACCCAGCCCGAGCACTTCCTCCACCACACCCATCAGTTCCCCGACCTGGCGCGGATGGTGGTGTTCGACAGCGCCGTACGCCACCTGCTGCGCCGCCTCCCAGGCAAGAAGATCGTCTTCTCCAACGGCCCCCGCCAATATGCCGAGGCCGTGCTGGCGGTGATGGGCATCCGCAGCCTGTTCGCCGACGTCTACTCGGTAGAGCAGATGCGCTTTCATCCAAAGCCCAAGCTGGCCGGCTTCCATCACCTCATCAGGGATCACCGGCTCAATCCCCGGCGCTGCATCATGGTCGAGGACAGTGCCGAAAACCTGCGCACCGCCAAACGCCTGGGCATGAAGACCGTGTGGATCAGCCGCAGCCTGCGCCAGCCCGATTTTGTGGACTGCCAGTTGCCCTCGGTGCTGGGTCTGGCGCGACACGCCATCAGGAACATCACTTCGAGGTAAAATGGTGGATTACGCTATCCAGACAGCGAGTCCGTCATGCCCAACTCCAAGACTGAAAACCTGAACATTGCGGCCTTCGACCGCATGCCCTCGCCGGACGAGATCACCGCCCGCCTGCCCCTCAGCGACACCGCCGCCAAGGTGGTGACCGAGGGCCGCCAGACCCTGCAGGCCATTCTCGACCACAAGGACCCGCGGGTTTTCGTCGTGGTGGGTCCCTGCTCCATCCACGATCCTGTCGCCGGCATCGACTATGCCCGTCGCCTAAAGAAGCTGGCCGACGAAGTCTCCGACACTCTGGTGCTGGTGATGCGCGTGTACTTCGAAAAGCCCCGTACCTCGACCGGCTGGAAGGGCTACATCAACGATCCGTACATGGACGACTCCTTCCGCATCGACGAAGGCATGGAGAAGGCGCGCCGCTTCTTGCTGGAGGTCAACGAAGTGGGCCTGCCCACCGGTACCGAGGCCCTCGACCCCATCGCCCCCCAGTACTACGGCGACCTCATCGCCTGGACCGCCATTGGCGCCCGCACCTCCGAATCCCAGACCCACCGCGAGATGGCCTCCGGCCTGTCCACCCCGGTCGGCTTCAAGAACGGCACCGACGGATCCCTCGACGCCGCGGTCAACGGCATTCTGTCCGCCTCCCACCCCCACAGCTTCCTGGGCATCAACGGCCAGGGGCAGTCTTCCGTGATCCGCACCCGCGGCAATGCCCACGGCCACGTGGTACTGCGCGGCGGTGGCGGGCGTCCCAACTACGACACCGTCTCGGTATCCCTCGCCGAGAAGGCCCTCAGCAAGGCCAAGCTGCCGGCCAACATCGTCATTGACTGCTCCCACGCCAACTCCTGGAAGAACCCGGAGTACCAGCCCCTGGTCATGCGCGACGTCGCCCACCAGATCCGCGAAGGCAACCGCTCCATCGTCGGCCTGATGATCGAGAGCCACATCGAAGCCGGCAACCAGTCCATCCCCGCCGACCTCTCCCAGCTGCGTTACGGCTGCTCCGTGACGGATGCCTGCGTGGACTGGAGCACCACCGAAGAGATGATCCGCAACACCCGCGACATCCTGCGGGACATCCTGCCGAAGCGGAGCGCGGCCTGATGAATCTGGTAGTCCAGGGCCACAAGGTCGAAACCCGCGCCCTGAAGGATCTCGCCACACTGACCGGCTCGGAGGGCATTGGCCGTCTCGGCAACAACGCCTTCCGGCTCATCGGCGCCCAGCCCCACCCCGACCTCGAGGCCTACTGCGAAACCCACCAGCTGGATTTCGCCTTCGTTCCCGAAGACCGCCACCTGAAGGATTTCCGCCTCTTCGTCACCGACATGGATTCGACGCTGATCAGCATCGAGTGCATCGACGAGATCGCCGACATGCAGGGGCTCAAGACAGAAGTGGCCGCCATCACCGAGGCCGCGATGCGCGGAGAGCTGGATTTTCGTGAGTCCCTGAGCCGGCGCGTGGCCCTGCTCGAAGGCCTGCCCGAGGAAGCCCTGGGCCGGGTCTTCCAGGAGCGTCTGCGACTCAACCCCGGCGCCGAAACACTGATGACCGGGCTCAAGCAGGCAGGCATCGTGACCGTGCTGGTCTCCGGCGGATTCACCTATTTCACCGAACGCCTGCAGAAGCAGCTCGGCTTCGACTACGCCGTCGCCAACCAGCTGGAAATCCGCGGCGGCAAGCTGACCGGCAAGGTAAAAGGGGATGTCATCGACGGCGAGGCCAAGCGCCATACCCTCCAGCTGGTGCGCAAGCACCATGGCTTCTCGCCCGAAAGCGTGATCGCCGCCGGCGATGGAGCCAACGACCTGCCCATGCTGTCTGAAGCCGGCATTGGCATCGCCTATCACGCCAAGCCAGTGGTGCGAAAACAGGCCACCCATGCCATCAGCCACGCGGGGCTGGACGGCATTCTCAGGTTGTTTGCCTGAAAAAATCTGGTGCGACTGGCACGAGCGCTTGGGATGGAAAAACCGAAGGGCCCTTTCATGGAGACATGCCGACCGGTTCAGCCTGCCTCCCGCGCGGTCTCCCCAACCTTGCTGCTCGCGTCCAGTGCGATTTCATCCTAACGATGTCGACACCGATTCACCGTGGCGCAATGCACATGCTGCATGACAGCATGAATAGATTTGTCGAAATTCTTTACACCCACTTCGGGCAAAGGTATATTCGCGCGATGCCTATCAAGAAGACGATAATCGGCTTTTTTGTAGCGATCGCCTCCACCGGTGCGGTCCTCGCCTCCGAGCCCCAATACCGGGGTAACGACGAAGCGCCGCCCCCGTCGGTTTTCGAGCGTTATACCGACTCGGTGCGCTCACTGGTCGATCGCAGCCTCAATTTCCTCGGCGTCCCCTATCGCATGGGTGGCACCAGCCCGCTTACCGGATTTGACTGCAGCGGTTTTGTCGGCAAGGTCTTCGCCGACGCCCTGGGCTTCGGCATGCCCCGAACAGCAGCCGAGATGTCCCAGATGGGCGAACAGGTGAGCCGCACTGAGCTCAAGCCGGGTGATCTGGTGTTTTTCAACACCATGCGCCGCACCTTCTCCCACGTCGGCATCTACCTCGGCAACAACCAGTTTGTTCATGCCCCGTCCACCGGCGGGGTCGTCCGCGTCGAAGACATGCGCATCAGTTACTGGGCCGCCCGCTACGACGGCGCCCGCCGCGTCCTCCCCGGCACCCAGTCACGTCAATCCCAGACCAACTGACCCGCTTCATCGGGTCAGTCCCCACCGGCATCATGCGGCGCCCGGACTCCACAATCCCACGTTTCAAGGGGCGGCATGATTCCCTGGCTGGGTGATCACCCAGCCTTTCCGCCACTATCCCGCGCCCTCCGCGAACCCAACGGGCTACTTGCTGCGGGCGGTGCCCTCACCCCCGAATGGCTACTGGCCGCCTATCAGCGCGGCATCTTCCCGTGGTTCAACGACGGTGAGCCCATCCTGTGGTGGAGCCCGAACCCCCGCATGGTGGTCTTCCCTGATGAAGTACGGATCACCCGCTCCCTGCACAAGACCCTGCGCAAAGGGGATTACGAAGTCCGCCTCGATCACGACTTCGCAGGCGTGATCCGGGCCTGCGCCGCCCCCCGCGAACCCGGCGGGCGCACCTGGATAACGCCTGAGATCCAGGCGGCCTACATCCGCATGCACCAGCTCGGCTACGCCCACAGCGTCGAGACCTACATGAACGGCGCACTGGTCGGCGGGCTTTATGGCATGGCCCTGGGGCAGGCTTTTTTTGGCGAATCCATGTTCAGCCGGCGTACCGACGCGTCAAAAATCGCCTTTGCCCACCTCACGCGCTTTCTTGAGCAACGCAATTTCCGCGTGCTAGATTGTCAAATGACCACGCGGCATCTGGCCTCACTGGGCGGCCGGGAGATCGCCCGGGACGAATTTGCGAAACTGCTGGACGCCTTTGCCGACGTGACTTCACCGCCAGCACGCTGGCCCGAGGATGGTGCGACTCACCCCTGGACGTAGTGCCCGATGCTCAAGGACTATCCCTACTCCCTGCTGCAGTTCTACGCCACCGCCCCCTACGCGTGCTCCTACCTGCCCGACCGCCAGGCGCGCTCGCAGGTTGCCACCCCCAGCCACCTCATCGACACACCGCTTTACAGCGAGCTGGTCCATAGCGGCTTCCGCCGCAGCGGCATCTTCACCTACCGCCCTTACTGCGACACCTGCCGCGCCTGCATTCCCGTACGTATTCCCGTCGCCGCCTTCCGCCCCAATCGCAGCCAGCGCCGCGCCTGGAATGCCTGCGGTGGTCTCCAGCCCCGGGAAATACCCCTCGAGTTCATCGAGGAGCATTATCTGCTCTACCAGCGCTACCAGGCGAGCCGCCATGCCGGCGGCGGCATGGACCAGGACAACCGGGAGCAATACGCCCATTTCCTGCTGCAAAGCCACGTGGACAGCCGCCTCATCGAGTTTCGCGAGAACGGCATCCTGCGCATGGTCAGCGTCATTGACTGCCTCACCGACGGCCTCTCGAGCGTCTACACCTTCTACGAACCCGAGGCCTCCGGACCCGGGCTGGGCACCTTTGGCGTGCTGTGGCAGATCGAAGTCTGCAGGGAGCTCCAGCTCCCCTATCTTTACCTCGGCTACTGGATCCGGGACAGCCGCAAGATGGCCTACAAGGCCCGCTTCAGACCGCTCCAGGGGCGCGTCGGCGGGCAGTGGCAAACCCTTACCGATACCGACATCGCCCAACTCGAATGACTCACCCAGCCCGCCCCAGCATCCGGCATCACCCCCTCTCCACCCTCGCTTGCCTTGCCCTCGTTGCCCTCGTCAGCACCCCGGCCCGGGCGGCAGCCCCCTTGGATGACTTCATCGACGCCCCCGGGCGCCACTGGCTGGTGCTTTCCGGCGTCTCCCATCATTTCCAGCCCGACCGTCGGGACTGGCGGGAAAGCAACCCCGGGGCGGGCATCGAGAAGGAGTTCACGGGCACGCCCTGGGTGGCAACGGCGGGCTATTTCCGCAACAGCTACGACCGCAACACCTTCTACGCCGGCGCCCGCTGGATGCCCCTGGCGCTCGGCCCCCTACGCCTCGGCGCCTTCGGCCTGATCGCCAGCGGCTATCCGTCGCCGGTCCTGCTCCTGCCGGCCGCATTGATCCAGATGGGCCGGGTCGGAGCCAATCTGGTTGCCATCCCCAACCTGCCCGGCTACAGCGGCTATCTCGGCCTGCAGGTCCGCTTCGCCGTCGATTGAGCGCCGAAACATAGCTTTTCCGCACTGCGGTAGAATGGCGGATGCTCTACGAAATCGCCCGCCCCGTCCTTTTCTCCCTTGATGCGGAGACCGCTCACGAAACCGCCCTGGCCGGCCTGAATGTCGCCGGGCGCCTGCTGCCAGCCGGCAAGCCGCTGCCTGCCCGCCCGGTCGAAGTCATGGGGCTCAGCTTCCCCAACCGCATCGGCATGGCCGCCGGCCTCGACAAGAACGGCGAGATCATCGACGGCCTGGCCCGCATGGGTTTCGGTTTCATCGAAATCGGCACCATCACCCCCCGCGCCCAGCCCGGCAATCCAAAGCCGCGCATGTTCCGGCTGCCCGAGGTGAAGGGCATCATCAACCGCATGGGTTTCAACAACCACGGCATCGACGCCCTCATCGGCAACGTCGAAGCCATGAAATTCAAGGGCATCCTCGGCATCAACATCGGCAAGAACGCCGACACCCCCATCGAGCGGGCTGCCGACGACTACCTGATCTGCCTCGACAAGGCCTACCCCCTGGCCAGCTACATCACGGTCAACATCTCGTCGCCCAACACCAAGAACCTGCGTCAGCTGCAGGGCGAGTCCGAGCTCGATTCGCTCCTTGGCCAGCTCAAGGCCCGTCAGGCCGAACTGGCCGACAAGCACGGCCGCTATGTGCCGATCACCCTCAAGATCGCCCCCGACCTGGACGACGCCCAGATCACCAATATTTCCGATGCCCTGCGTCGTCACCGCATCGATGCTGTGATCGCCACCAACACCACCCTGGCCCGGGACAAGGTCCAGGGGATTCCCTTTGGTGATCAGCAAGGGGGCTTGTCCGGCGCCCCCCTGTTCGAAGCGTCCACTGCCGTCGTGGCAGCGCTGGCGAAGGCGCTCCAGAACGAACTGCCCATCATCGCCGCCGGCGGGGTCTTCGACGGCCGCCAGGCCCGCGCAAAGCTGGATGCAGGAGCCAAGCTGGTGCAGATCTACAGCGGCCTGATCTACCGCGGCCCGGCCCTGGTTCGCGAGGCGGTTGCAGAAACCCGCGACTACAGCTGATGCTCCCTGCCGGATTGTCCCCACTCGCAGCAGGCTTGAGCCCCCGCCAGCCATCACGGGATAATCCGGGTCCTGCCCTTCCCCTGTGCAGCTGACATGACCAGTTATCTTTTCGTGATCCTCGGCGCAGTTCTGGTGAACAACGTCGTCCTGGTCCGAATCCTCGGCCTGTGCCCCTTCATGGGTGTCTCCAAGAAGCTCGACACGGCCATTGGCATGGGGGCAGCGACCACCTTCGTGCTGACCCTGGGCTGCGGCACCAGCTACCTGGTGGATCACTACGTCCTCATGCCCGCGGGCGTGGACTATCTACGCACCCTGGCCTTCATCGTGATCATCGCCGCCATCGTCCAGGTCACCGAGCTGGTCATCCAGAAGACCAGCCCGGTGCTGCATCAGGTGCTCGGCATCTACCTGCCCCTGATCACCACCAACTGCGCGGTACTGGGCGTCCCCCTGCTCAACGTGGCCCTGCACCACGACCTGCTTGAATCCCTGCTATTCGGCTTCGGCAGCTCCGTCGGTTTCTCCCTCGTCCTCATCCTTTTTGCCGGCATCCGCGAGCGCCTGGATGGCGCCGACGTACCGGCCCCGTTCAAGGGCACCGCCATCGCCATGGTCACGGCCGGCCTGATGAGCCTGGCCTTCATGGGCTTTGCCGGTCTCGACAAGTATCACTGAGCCTCCGCACCGAACCATGCTCACCGCACTCCTCGTCATGACCGGCATCGCCCTGCTCCTCGGGGCCGGGCTGGGTTTTGCCTCGATCAAGTTCAAGGTCGAAGGCGATCCGCTGGTGGACAAGATCGACGCCATCCTTCCGCAAACCCAGTGCGGCCAGTGCGGCTTTCCGGGCTGTCGCCCCTACGCCAACGCCATCGCCGGCGGCGAGGCCGAGATCAACCAGTGCCCGCCGGGTGGCGAAGAGGGCATCCGCAAGCTGGCCGACCTGCTCGGCCGCGAATTCAAGCCCCTCTCCGAAGAACACGGGGTTGAAAAACCCAAGTCGGTGGCGGTGATCGACGAAGCCACCTGCATCGGCTGCACCCTGTGCATCCAGGCCTGCCCCGTGGACGCCATCGTCGGCGCGGCCAAGCAGATGCACACCATCATCGCCGCCGACTGCACCGGCTGCGAGTTGTGCCTGGCCCCCTGCCCGGTGGACTGCATCGCCATGGAGCCCATCGCCGAAACGGTGGACACCTGGAAATGGCGCTACCCGGTCTTCCAGATCAAGCAGGCTGCCTAGGATGAAGCGTTTCCACGCACACCTCGTTCGCGCTCCCCGTGGGGCCAACCCATCCCTCCGGACCGCCGGGCAGATCTGACATGCTGCGCAAACTCTTCAAGTTCCATGGCGGCGTCAAGCCCCAGACCAACAAGGAACGCTCCACCACCGCCCCCATCGCCCCCGTGCCCCTGCCGGACCGGCTGGTGATACCCCTCCATCAATCCGTCGGCGGCCACCCCCGCCCCCTGGTGCAGCCCGGCGACCGGGTATTCAAAGGCCAGCGCATCGGTGCGGCCGACGGCAACCTGTCCTCCGCTGTGCATGCGTCCACCTCCGGCATCGTCCGTGACGTGCTGCCGGCGGTCATGCCCCACACCTCGGGCCTCACCACCCTGTCGGTGGTCATCGAACCCGATGGCGAGGATCGCTGGGGCGAGCTCGAACGGATCAACGTCCGCGCAGCCACTCCCGACGAACTGCGTGACTACCTGCGTGACGCGGGCGTGGTGGGCCTGGGCGGCGCCGTGTTCCCCAGCCACCTCAAGCTCAAGCCCGGCAAGGAAGGCCGCCTCGACACCCTGGTGATCAACGGGGCCGAATGCGAGCCCTTCATCACCTGTGACGACATGCTGATGCGCGAGCGGGCCGCCGACATGCTCAAGGGCATCAGCGCCATGCGCCACATGCTCCAGGCCCGGGAAGTGCTGATCGGCATCGAGGACAACAAGCCCGAGGCCCTCGCTGCCGTCCAGGCCGCCATCACTGCCAGTGGAGAGCAGGGCATCGAGGCCCTGAGCATCCCCACCCGCTACCCGGCGGGCGGCGCCAAGCAGCTCATCCGGGTGCTCACCGGCATCGAAGTCCCCCACGGGCGCCGCTCCACCGATTTTGGCGTGCAGTGCTTCAACGTCGGCACCGCCTACAGCATCCACGACGCCCTCGAGCACGGCCGGCCCCTGCTTTCACGGGTCGTCACCGTGGCCGGCAACGTCGATACCCCGCGCAACTACGATGTCCTGATCGGCACGCCGATGGATCACGTGGTACGCCTGGCCGGCGCCCACCCCGACACCGACCGCTACATCATGGGTGGCCCGATGATGGGGGTACGCATGCCGGCCTTCGACGTGCCGGTGGTCAAGGCCACCAACTGCATCCTGGTCGGCAGCCCGGCCCTGTTCCCGCCGCCCCCGCCCGAGATGCCCTGCATCCGCTGTGGCGAGTGTGCCAAGGCCTGCCCGGCCGACCTCGCCCCCTTCGAGATGTACTGGTTCTCCCGCGCCAAGAACTTCGGCAAGACCCAGGAATACCACCTCTTCGACTGCATCGAGTGCGGCTGCTGCAGCTTTGTGTGCCCTTCCCACATTCCACTGGTGGACTATTTCCGCTTCTCCAAGAGCGAGATCTGGGCCCGTGAGCGGGAAAAGGAGGCGGCCGACACCGCCCGCGAACGCTTCGAGTTCAAGAACCTCCGGCAAGAGCGGGAGAAGCAGGAGAAAGCCGAGAAGCTCGCTGCCAAGGCGGCCGCCACCCGCGAAAAGGTCGCCGGCGAGGCTGCGCCCCCGGGGGCCACCCCCACCGCAGCCAAGCCCACCGGCGGCGACGCCAAGCGCGCCCTGATCGAGGCCGCCATGGAGAAGGCCCGCCAGCAGAAGGCGCAGATTGCCCCCAAAAACACGGACGCCAGCACCCCCGGCGTGCAGGCCGAGATGGCCGCCATCGATGCCCGCCGTGCCGCCCTGGAGCAGCCCACCGAACCCCCACCCCCGGCCGGCCAGGCCTGAGCGCGCCGCCCGGAAACCACCCATGATCAACTCGCCTTACATCCGCAAACCCGCCAGCGTCCAGAGCGTCATGCTCCAGGTGCTGCTGGCCCTCGTGCCCGGCATCGTCGCCTACGTGTGGTTCTTCGGCGCGGGCATTCTGGTCCAGCTGGCCATTGCCAGTGCCGCCGCCCTTGCGGGCGAGGCCGCCATGCTCGCCATCCGCGGCAAGCCGAAGGCGCTCTTCCTCACCGACCTGTCGGCCATCGTCACCGCGTGGCTGATCGCCCTCACCTTCCCGCCCATCGCCCCCTGGTGGCTCACCGTCACCGGCACCCTGCTCGCCGTGGTCATCGTCAAGCAACTGTACGGCGGTCTCGGCCAGAACCCCTTCAACCCGGCCATGGCCGCCTTCTGCCTGATGATCGTGGCCTACCCGGCGCTGATGTCCCAGTGGCCTGCCGCCGGGCAGCTGGATTTCAAGACCCAGCTCGACCTGATCTTCGGGGGTGCCCGCCAGGTGGACGCCATCACCGGCGCAACCCCCCTCGATGCCTTGCGCACCGCCCTGCGCAGTGCCGCCAGCCCGGAGTCCGAGCTCCACGGCCTGCGCGCCTCCCAACTCATGGACGGACCGGCTTTCGGCGCCCTGGGAGGCACGGGCGGTGAATGGGTCGCCCTCGGTTATCTTCTGGGCGGCCTGTGGCTGATCCAGCGGCGCATCATCACCTGGCACATCCCGGCCGCCTTCTGCGGCGCCCTCTTCGTCACCGCCGGCCTGCTGTGGGGCCTGCGTCCCGAGGGCTTCGCCTCGCCGCTCTTCCACCTGGCCTCTGGCGGTGCCATGCTCGGAGCCTTCTTCATCCTGACCGATCCTGTCTCGGGTGCCACCACGGCGCGGGGAAAACTGCTGTTTGCCGCCGGCGCAGCCGTGCTCACCTACGTGATCCGCGTCTTCGGCGCCTACCCCGACGGCATCGCCTTCGCGACCCTGCTGATGAACATCCTCGTGCCCATCATCGACATGAAGACCCAGGCACCCGTTTTCGGCCACAAGAAGGACTGACGGCCCATGAGCGAAACCACTGCCCTCGGCCTTTCCGCCCGCACCGGCGGGGTGATGGTGGCCTTCACCGTGGTGTTCACGGCGATGATGGCGTTTACCTACGACGCCACCCATGAGCAGATCCAGGCTTCGGCCACCGAAGAAAAGATGAAGCTCATCGCCGAGGTGCTGCCCGGCGCCGCCTACGACAACGCGCTGCTGGACGATTACGTGCAGCTCGGGCCCACCCGCGAGCTCGGCCTCGACGAAGGCGGCCGCGCATACCGGGCCCGCAAGGCCGGCCAGGCGGCGGCCCTGCTCATCGAAGCCACAGCCCCCGACGGCTACAGTGGCCGCATCGACCTGATCATCGCAATCAATGCCGACGGCAGCGTGTCCGGCGTGCGCGCGGTCAGCCACCGGGAGACCCCGGGCCTTGGCGACTACATCGATCCGAAGAAGGACAAGGAC
Organism: Zoogloea sp.; assembly: GCF_023150065.1. Taxonomy (GTDB): domain Bacteria; phylum Pseudomonadota; class Gammaproteobacteria; order Burkholderiales; family Rhodocyclaceae; genus Zoogloea. The sequence continues at coordinate 190,770 of NZ_JAKLLN010000001.1, read as the reverse complement.
AAGAAGTCCCCCTGGATCACCCAGTTTGCCGACCTGAAAGCTGCCGACGTGCCCGCCTGCAAGGTAAGGAAGGACGGCGGGCAGATTACCTACCACACCGGCGCCACCATCAGCGCCCGCGCCGTCACCAACGCCGTGGCCCGCGCGGCCCGCTTTGCGGCCGACAACCAGAACCGCCTGTTCGCCGCCAAGAGCGGCGGCCCCCTCTGAAGGGAGACCCGCCATGGACTTTCAAGCCCACAAGGACATCGCCTGGAACGGCATCTGGAAGCAGAACACGGGGGTCGTCCAGATCCTCGGCCTGTGCCCCATCCTCGCCATCAGCTCCAACGTGGTCAATGCCGTCAGCCTCGGCCTCGCCACCATCCTGGTCATGGCCCTGTCCAACCTGACCATCTCGGCCTTGCGCAATTTCATTCCCTACGAGATCCGCATCCCGGTCTTCATCCTGATCATCGCCGCCCTGGTGACCGTGGTAGACCTCGCCTTCAACGCCTATCTCCACGAGCTCTACCTGGTGCTCGGCATCTTCATCCCGCTCATCGTCACCAACTGCATCGTGCTCGCCCGGGTAGAGGCGTTCGCCGCCAAGAACGAGCCCGGCGGCGCCACGGTGGATGGCATCGCCATGGGCATCGGGCTGACCCTGGTGCTCACCGTGCTCGGTGCCATGCGCGAGGTAATCGGCAGCGGCACCCTGTTTTCGGGCATCGAGATGATCTTCCCCGGCATCCAGGGGCTGACGCTCTTCGGTGACGACTACCCGGGCTTCCTCGTCGCCATCCTGCCACCGGGAGCCTTCATCGCCCTGGGCTTCCTGATCGCCGGCCGTAACTGGATCGAGGCCCGCAAACAGGCCCGTGCCCGCGCCAATCCGCCAGCCCCCAGGAGTCCGAAAACACCTGCCGAAGCGGCGACCTCGGCCGACCCCGCCTGATGGCCGACATGAAGCTGGCCGCGGTAGCCGAAGCCTTCCGCCGCCTGAGGGACGCCAACCCCACCCCGACCACGGAGCTGGAATATGCCTCGCCCTACCAGCTGCTGGTCGCCGTCGTGCTGTCAGCCCAGGCCACCGACAAGGGCGTCAACATCGCCACCCGCAAGCTGTTCGCCAGTGCGCCCACCCCCGAAGCCATGGTGAGCCTGGGCGAAGCCGGGATCGCCGAATACATCAAGACCATCGGCCTGTTCCGCAACAAGGCCAAGAACACCCTGGCCCTGTCCCATCAGCTCCTTGAGCGGCACGGCGGCGAAGTCCCCAACGACCGGGAAGCCCTCGAAGCCCTGCCCGGCGTCGGCCGCAAGACTGCCAACGTGGTGCTCAACACCATCTTCGGCGAGCCAACGATGGCCGTGGACACCCACATCTTCCGCCTCGCCAACCGCACCGGCCTGGCCCCTGGCAAGGATGTGCTGGAGGTGGAAAAGCGCCTGCTCCGGCGCATCCCCAAGGAATACCTGCGCGACGCCCACCACTGGCTGATCCTGCACGGCCGCTACGTGTGCGTGGCCCGCAAGCCCCGTTGCGGTGAGTGCATCATCCGCGACCTGTGCCTGTCCCGGGACAAGACCGACTGACCCGTGACAGGCGCGCTGCCCGGCCCCCTGCAAGCCTGGGGCCGGCGGACAACGCGACGCGCCCCACGACGCCGGCATGCCCCACCCGATACCCCACGGAATCACCCCAAGCTCCCCAAGGAAATCCCCGCCATGTTCGACCCATCCCGTGACCAGGCCCGCCAGTTCTTCGTCAGCGCCTGGGCCAAGCACCGGAACCGCGAGGTTCTGACCCAGCTCGAGATCATCGCTGCCGATCTGGTCGCTCATCACCCGGAATATCACGCGCTGCTCGAAGACCCCGAGGCGGTGATGAAGGACTTCAGCCCCGAGGACGGCCAGATCAACCCCTTCCTGCATCTGTCCCTGCACCTGGCCATCGAGGAACAGCTCTCCATCAACCAGCCCCCCGGCATCCGGGAAGCCTTTGAAGCCTGCCAGGGCCGCCATGGTGATCGCCACGCAGCCCTCCACGACGTACTCGAATGCCTGGGCGAAACCATCTGGAAGGCCCAGCGCGACAAAGCCCCCCTGGACGGCCGCGCCTATGTGGACGCCGTACGCAAGCGCGCCGGCCACTGAAAGCCTACACTTCGCCCCTGCCCACCCGATCCGCTCACCCCCACATGCAAATGGAAGTCAAAGATCAACCCAGGTACGCCGTTGTGGCGGCCGTGCAATTGCCCAGCGTCACTGACCTGGAGTTCGAAGCCTCGCTGACCGAACTCCGGGAGCTCGCCAAGACCCTCGGACTGCAGGTGGTTCACACCTTCATCCAGAAGCGCGCCAGCTTCGACGCCAACGCCTACCTGGGCGTGGGCAAGCGCCAGGAGATCCAGACCTACGTCAATGGCGAGCACGAGGCCCTGCCCGGGGGTGGCGTGATCGACGCCATCCTGGTGGACCACGAGATCTCCCCCTCCCAAGCGCGCAATCTGGAAGTCGAGGTGGGCTGCGAGGTGATGGACCGCACCATGGTCATCCTCGAGATCTTCCATCGCAATGCCCGCTCCCGGGCGGCCCGGGCCCAGGTGGAGATTGCCCGCCTCGGCTACATGGCGCCGCGCCTGCGCGAGATGGCCAAGCTGGCCGGCCCCCAGGGACGCCAGCGCAGCGGCGTGGGCGGCCGGGGTGCCGGTGAATCCCATACCGAACTCGACCGCCGCAAGATCCGCGACCGCATCGCCGAGCTGCAGCAGGAGATCGACGCCATGGAGGTCGAGCGCAAAACCCAGCGCGCCCGCCGCCAGGAGCGCCAGGGCCTCGCCACGGTGGCGCTGGTCGGCTACACCAACGCCGGCAAATCCACCCTGATGCGGGCCCTCACCGGCAGCGAGGTGCTGGTTGCCAACAAGCTCTTCGCCACGCTGGACACCACCGTGCGGGTACTGCACCCCGAGGGCGTGCCCCGGGTGCTGGTCAGCGATACGGTGGGTTTCATCAAGAACCTCCCCCACGGCCTCGTCGCATCCTTCAAATCCACCCTCGACGAAGCGCTCGACGCGTCACTGCTGCTCCACGTCATCGACGCCAGCGACCCGGGCTTCGAACGTCAGCTCGAAGTGACCGACGTGGTGCTGGCCGAGATCGGCGCCGATACCCTGCCGCGCATCCGCGTCTTCAACAAGATCGACCACGTCGGCGATGCCGCCGCCCAGGCCGAATGCGAAGCATCGCTGCGGGCCCGCTACCCGGACTGCGTGGTCATGAGCGCCCGCCGCCCGGATGAAGTCGCCGGGCTCCGCGAGGTCATTCTGGGCTTCTTCCAGCAGGATCTGGTCGAAGCCGAGCTCTTCCTGCCCTGGTCGGCCCAGCAGCTGCGTGGCGAGATCTACTCCAACTGCCAGGTGCTTGAAGAGCGCGCCGATGAAGAGGGCGCCCTCTTCAAGGTGCGCGGTGCGGAAGATGTGGTGCAGGACCTGATCGATCGCCTCAAGCAGCAGTAAGCAGTAGTCTCACTCGTGCTGCAGGGCCTGGATCGGCGGTCCAGCCAGGACAACCCGCCGGGCTGCTGCGGCAGCTACCTTAAGCCGGGGGAAGGCAGTCAGAGGTGCAGACGTCAATGAAAAAGCGGGCCTGGCAGGCCCGCTTTTTCATCTGCTGCAGAGGCCCCCTGTCAGGGCCCGGGGATCAGATCACCACCGTTTGTGCCTGGCCTTCGGCCCGTGCTTCGATGGTGCCCAGGTTGTACACCGTCTCCCCGGTGGAGCGGAGCTGCTCGGTGGCGGCATCCACATCCTCACTGGCCACGATCACGACCATGCCGATACCGCAGTTGAACACCCGGTACATCTCCTGGGCGTCCACGTTGCCGGCGTGCTTGAGCCACTGGAACAGGTAAGGCATCTCCCAGGCATCCTTCTTCAGGACAGCGGTGAGATTGTCCGCCAGCACACGCGGCACGTTCTCGAGCAGGCCGCCACCGGTGATGTGAGCCATGCCCTTGACCAGGCCATCACGCTTTTCCATCAGGGCCAGCATCGACTTCACGTAGATGCGGGTGGGCTCCATGATCACGTCCTTGAGGCTGCGGCCATGGAAGTCGCCTTCGAGGTTGGGCTTGGCAATCTCGATGACCTTGCGGATCAGGGAGTAACCATTGGAGTGGGCACCGCTGGATGCGAGGCCCAGCACCACATCACCCGGGCGAATGGTGGAGCCGTCGATGATCCGGGACTTCTCGACCGCGCCCACCGCAAAGCCGGCCAGGTCGTATTCGCCATCCGGGTACATGCTGGGCATCTCGGCGGTTTCGCCGCCGATCAGGGCGCAACCGGACAGCTCGCAGCCCTGGGCGATGCCCTGGATCACGGTGGCGGCGGTATCCACATGCAACTTGCCGCAGGCAAAGTAGTCGAGGAAGAACAGGGGCTCGGCCCCCTGAACGAGGATATCATTGACGCTCATGGCCACCAGATCCTGGCCCACGGTGTCGTGCTTGTTGAGCTGGAAGGCCAGCTTGAGCTTGGTGCCCACGCCATCGGTGCCGGAAACCAGCACGGGCTCCTTGAACTTCTTCGAGATCTCGAACAGGGCGCCAAAGCCGCCGATCCCCCCCATCACCTCCGGGCGCATGGTGCGCTTGGCAAAGGGCTTGATACGGTCGACCAGGGCATCGCCGGCGTCGATATCCACACCGGCATCGCGATAAGTAAGGGAGCTCATGGGTTCTGTGATCTCTTGTGAAGCGACCAGCGAGCAGGAGGATTGCACTCATCGGGTTGAGCGCCCCGCCGCGACCGGCTACATTAACGGGCCTTGCGCTGCAGACATCTGGGTGTTTCCCACCTGCCCCGCGCAAACAAACCCGAATTTTAGCCGAAATGTCGCCAGCCCGCCCTTGCACGGTGTTGAACGGCGAGACTACCTCGTGAAGCAACTCACCCTCGATCTGCACGCCGACGCACCGCCGCTGCTGGAAAACTTCGTTGCCGCGGCCAACGCCGACCTGCTCGCCGCCCTCTACGAAGCCATTCCTGTGGCGGATGTGCCCCAGCACCTCTTCCTGTGGGGCGATGCCGGCAGTGGTCGCAGCCACCTCCTGCGTAGCGTGGTGACCGCCGCCGCCCAGGCCGGCCGGCCGGCCTGCTACCTGCGGGCCGCCGATGTGACGGACACCCTGCCCGAGGCGCCCGCCCTGATGCTGGCCGTGGATGACGTGGAGGCCCTTGGCCCCGATGCCCAGATCGCCCTGTTCCGGGCCTTCAACTCGGCCCGCAGCCAGCGCATGACCCTCATCACCAGTGGCTGCGCCGCGCCGCTCCACCTGCATCTGCGTGAAGATCTGCGCACCCGCATCGGCCAGAGCCTGATCTTCGAGGTCAAGGCCCTGAATGACGATGACCGCCTGGCCATTCTTGACGCCCAGGCGGCAGCCCGCGGCCTGCGCCTCGACCCGGAAATCGTGCAATACCTGCTGCGCCACGGCCGCCGCGACCTGACCAGCCTGCTGCGCACCCTGGATGCCCTCGATGCCGCTTCGCTGGAACGCAAGCGCGCCATCACCCTGCCCCTGCTGCGGGAAATCCTGCAGCGCGACCTGAGCCTTTGAAGCGATCAAGATGGAACTCGTACTCTTCGACCTGGACAACACCCTGCTCGCCGGTGACTCGGACTTCGAGTGGGCCCAATACCTGATTTCCCGCGGCGTCCTCGACAAGGAAGTCTATGAAGCGCGCAATCAGGCCTTCTTCGACCAGTACAAGGCAGGCACGCTGGACATCTTCGAATTCCTGGACTTCCAGCTCAAGCCCCTGGCCCGCCACAGCCGGGAGCAACTCGATGCCTGGCACAAGGCGTTCATGACCAGCCGGATTCTACCGATGATGACGGAGGCGTCCCGGGCGCTGGTGAACCGGCACCTGGAGGCCGGGGCGATCGTGGCCATTGTCACGGCCACCAACAGTTTCGTGACCTACCCGATTGCCCGGGCTTTCGGCATCCCCCACCTGATCGCCACGGTCCCGGCCCAGGAAGGCGGCGCCTTCACGGGCAAACCCCGGGGTACACCGGCCTTCAAGGACGGCAAGATCGAGCGGGTTGAAGCATGGCTGGAAGGCCTGGGTCTGTGCTGGTCGAGCTTCGAACGCAGCTGGTTTTACAGCGACTCCCACAACGACCTGCCCCTGTTGGGCAAGGTGAGCAACCCGATCGCCGTGGACCCGGACGACACCTTGCGCGCCCACGCCACGTCCCGGAACTGGCCGGTGATCAGTCTGCGCGGCTGAGCGCGCCTCCGGCCTGTCGGCCGGCTAAACGCATCGGCCAGCTAAACGCCCTTGTCCCGAAACCAGGCCAGCATCCGGGCCCAGCCGTCAATGGCATCCTCAGCCCGATAGCTGGGCCGATAGTCGGCGTGAAAGGCGTGACCCGCCTCGGGGTAGATGACGAACTCGGCCCGCTTGCCGGCCCGGGCCATGTCCTCGCGCATGTCCTCCACGTCGGACACCGGAATCCCCTGGTCCTTGCCGCCATACAGACCGAGCACCGGTGTATTGATGTGGCCGACGAGATCGGCAGGATGCTTGGGCGAGGTGCCGGTTGCCACACCGGTAAGCCTGCCGTACCAAGCGACGGCGGCCCGCAACTGCGGATTGTGGGCGGCGTAAAGCCAGGTGATCCGCCCTCCCCAGCAAAAGCCGGTGATCGCCAGCCTTGCCGGATCTCCGCCATTTGCCGCAGCCCAGCTGGCGCAGGCATCCAGATCACTCATGACCTGAGCATCGGGTACCTTGCTAACTATCGTCGAGAGGATCTCGGCCACACTTCCCACGCTCGCAGGATCGCCCTGACGCTGGAAGAGGTTGGGCGCAATGGCCTGGTAGCCCTGCCGGGCCAGCCGGCGGCAGGTATCGCGAATGTACTCGTGCAGGCCGAAGATTTCGGAAATCACGAGCACTGTCGGAAAAGGCCCCTTGCCGGAGGGCTGGACCCAATAGGCCCTGAGCGGCACACCGTCGGCGGCCTTGATGCTGATGTCGCCCGTGGAGAGCCCGCTGGCTTCGGTCTGGATGACACTCTGACCCTGGGCCGGGCGCACTGCCAGTGCAAAACCGGCCGCAAGGGAGGCGCCGACGAAGGTCCGACGGCTCAGCGGCAAGCCCGGTACAAGACTATCGAAATCGGAATCCTTGACAAGCATGGGCCACTCCGTCGGTTGGGCGAGGAGCGAAGGATACTCCAAGGCACCGTGCCATCGGAATATGGCTTTGCTCAGGCGCCGCGGGCCCCGAAGGCTGCCGCTTGTCCAACCCCCTGGCGTGAAAACCACGCGCTTCCCTGGGAGGAGGCCGGTACTCGGGAGATGCCAACCGGGCCTTCACGGCGAAGGGACGGGCGGGCCGCGTGTGTGCGGACAAAGGCCTCCATCAGGGTGACATGCTTGCCGTGCACATGAATCATTCCGGCATCGGAGAGCTCACGGAAGATGCGCGACAGGGTTTCCGGGGTAAAACCCATGCGTGCCGCCAGCACATGCTTGGGAATCTCGAGTTCGAGCTCCACCACCCTCCCCTTCTCGATGCCCGGCCCCGCCAGACGCAGGAGGTAGTCCACGACCTTGGCCGTGCCCGACTGGAAGCAGTCCGCTGCGATGTCCCTCTCGATGGACGACTGCCGCTGTGCCATGGCGCTGAGCATGCGCCGGGACAGACCCGGTTCCTGCTCGATGGCTCGCAGCACGCTGTCCCGCCCCACTGATAGCATGACCACAGGGGTCACGGTTTCCACCGAGGACACACAGGGCGCATCTCCAAACAATTCGGCGACCCCGAAAAGCTGCCGGGGTGACAGAATCTCGATCACCTTTTCACCACCATCCTGAGACGACACCGAAACCTTGAGGTGACCGGACATGACGTGGTACAGGGCACGCGGCCGATCTCCCGCCGCATAGATCGCCTTGCCCTTGGCAAGGCTGACAACCTCCGCGGAGCGGGCGATATCGCTGATCACATGCTCAGGCAAGGCGCGAAACAGAGCGATCTCACTGAGGATCAAGGACAAGTCATCTAGGCTGGTATGCATGGTTTTCCCCGCTTGGTACATGTGCAGGACAACCCGGAATTTAAGTGGCTGCCCTTTGACATGCCGCGCAGTCTAGGAGTCGTCCGGGTATCTGGATTTGACCTAGATCATGCTCCCGGAGGGGTCGAAAATGCAGGAAATACCTCTTTTTTGGTATCAACCAATTGCATAAAAATTCATACAACACACTGCTTTTAAATTGATTTTCCAAATCAAAAAAAACGATCCCAAACTTCGCGGCGCGGCTTCAAGCGGGATTGCCCTACTCCCATTTTCCGTCCCGGAACGCGCGCACGGATTCCCTTCCACCCTGCACCAGGCCCAAAATAAGACCCCGTCAGGGCAACCGGAGATCACGCCTTGAGTGCCTCATCCATCCATCAGAAAAGCTCCCACGGTAACGGACGCCCCTCCGTCGTCATCCGTCTTGGGGGCTGGATCGCCGCCATTGCCACGCTGGCCGCAATTTCGATTCTCGCCTCGATCACCGTGGTCGAGCTGTCGTCGGGGGAAGCCCGTGCAATCAACATGGCAGGCGCCCTGCGCATGCACTCCTACGCCGTCCAGTCGGCCGTAGGACTGGACACCAAGGATGCCCGCTACCCCAGGCTGGCCAAGGCAATGGCCGAATTCGAGGCGCGCTACGCCCATCCGGACCTCCTGCGGATCATTCCCCTCGGCGCCGACGACCCCGTGCGCCAAGCCTACGAAAGCGTAGGGGAATTCTGGCGCACCCGCTTCCGTCCCGCCGTCCAGAAAGCAGGGCCCGACGCCGACGCCCGCCTCGCTCTCCAGGCCGACACAACGCAGATGGTGGTGCATATCGACCAGCTGGTCGCCCTGGTGGAAGACGGGCTCGAGACCAAACTTCAGGCACTGCGCCTCGTACAAGGCATTTCACTGGCCCTGCTCTTGATCGTCGGAGCCTCCGCGGTAGTCCAGCTCAGGACCTACGTACTGAACCCCCTAGACGAGCTTCTGGGCCTTGCAAAGGTAGTCCGGGCAGGCAATTTCAACCAACGGGTCACCATTCGCGAGCCCGACGAACTCGGACAACTCGGCGAGGCCTTCAACTTCATGGTTGAGGATCTGTCACGGAGCTACGCCGAGCTGGAAAACCGGGTCATGGAAAAGACCGAGGAGCTGGCCCGCAGCAACCAATCCCTGAATCTTCTCTATCGGACCATACGGGCACTCTCCGAGCGTGCAGTCAGCAAGACCACGCTGCAGCAGGTTCTCCAGGAAGTCGCGCAGGTGATCGGCATCCGCGCCGGAACCCTGTGCCTCACCCGGGTCGACGGCATGAGCGTGGTCGTACAGGCAGATCCGGCAGCCCCCATGCCGGACACGGAGCTATGCCGCTCGGAATGCCACGGTTGCGAGAAAGGCAGCCCTCCCCAGGTCACCATCGGTGTGCGTGACGCGGTACCCGGCGAATGGAACATTTCGGTACCTCTCTTTGACGGCACGCGCAGTCACGGGGCCATGCTGCTTCAGCAGGCAGACAGCAAGCGCCTCGAAAGCTGGCAGATCGAACTCCTGGAAGCCGTCGGTCGGCACATCGGCAGCGCCCTGGCGACCACCCAGCGGAATGAGGAACGCCACCGACTGGCCCTCCTCGACGAACGCTCGGTGATCGCCCGGGAACTCCATGACTCCCTGGCTCAGTCCCTTTCCTACCTGAAAATTCAGGTCACCCGCCTGCAGAGCCTTCTTGGCCCCCACCCGCGCCCGGAACCCGTCAATGAAGTCGTGAGCGAACTGCGTGATGGACTCAACGAAGCCTACCGCCAGCTCCGCGAACTTCTGACCACCTTCCGCCTGCGCATCGACGGGCGCGGCCTGCCGGCAGCCATCGACGACACCGTGCAGGACTTTCGACGGCGCACCGGGCTGAACATCACGCTGGAGAATCATCTGAGCAGCCTTGAGCTACCGCCTCACCGGGAAATTCACGTCCTGCAGATCATCAGGGAAGCGCTCTCCAACATCGAACGCCATGCCCACGCAAGACACGTTTCAGTCACGCTCAGAAATGCCGAAGACAACCTGATCACCGTCAGCATAGAAGACGACGGCATCGGCTTCGACGAAAACAACACTCCCATGCACCGCTACGGGATCGTGATCATGCGCGACCGTGCCCAAAACCTGGAGGGCGATCTCAAGGTTCTTCCGCGGAACGGCGGTGGGACCCGTGTCGAATTCACCTTTCCCAATCAACCCGTCCTCCAGGACGCTCCTTCCCTCAACCAAGGAACCCCTCAGTGAACATTGCCTCCACCAGTTCCGTACTGATCATCGACGACCACCCCCTCTTCCGCAAAGGTGTGTCCCAGTTGCTGGCCCTGAACGACGAGTTGCATCTCATCGGCGAAGCGTCCAGCGGAGAGGAAGGTCTGGAAATGGCCAAAGGGCTGGAGCCTGACCTGATCCTGCTGGATCTAAACATGAAAGGGATGAACGGCATCGAGACCCTACGCGCGCTGCGTGAGGCAGATCTCGCCGCCAGAATCCTGATTCTGACGGTATCAGATGCAGCCGACGATCTGGTCGCGGCAATCCGTGCGGGCGCTGACGGCTACTTGCTGAAGGACATGGAGCCGGAGGAACTGCTGGAAAGGATCGTTGAAGCGCAGCGCGGCCGGATCGTGATCAGCGAGAGTCTGAACGGCCTGCTCGCAAGGTCCTTGCGGGACGAAGCGCAGGCTGCCGAGCGCTCTCTCGCCCCTCTCACCGACAGGGAACGCGATATTCTCGGCTGCCTCGCCAATGGCCTGTCAAACAAGCTGATCGCCCGCGATCTGAATATCGCCGAAGGGACCGTCAAGGTCCATATCAAGAACCTGCTAAAGAAACTCAAGTTCCGATCACGCCTTGAGGCAGCCGTCTGGGCCATTGACCAGAACCTTCGCCCCAACAGCAATTCGGGCTCACGCTGAGCCCGGACCTTACTGAAACGATATCAACACTTTAGGAAGGTCTCCCGAACGAGAGACCGGGATAGGCAGCGCTTCTGCTGTGATGACGGCTGAGGTATCAGACGCCAAGGAAAGTCGATCGGAAGGCGATCAGATGAAGTAATCGTCGGGAAGGAGTTCGACCTGAAGATCGTTGTCCTTCGCAAAGTTCTTCAGGAAATTATAGGCAAGGGGCTCTATATCGTGGATACGCGCATCAACCAGCACGGTCTTGTCCCCCCTCAGGTTGCAGGCAGGCCGCACGTAGGGTGAATAGGTCATGCGATGGTCTGCTCCAAAAGCAGACATGATGCCGCAAAGACGATCCGCCCAGTCACTGGGCCGGAACGTACGATCATCACTGGTACGACCCACGATCACGAAGTTATCGACTTTAGAATTCATGCGGAATGAACAGACATATTCACCAACAACGGAGCTGAAAACTATCGAACAAGCCAACCACTTCGAAAGCCGGAGACAACAGACTTTCACCCACCCTGCGCTGTCTGGCTAGCTACAGGAGATCTAAAGAAAAAACGATGAACAAAGCCAGGAAAACCCGCAACGACGAACAGGCAGGAGACCACGACATAAAACTCCCATCCCTGACTGTAGCCCACGCCTTCCAACCAAGACTCAGCACCAACCAAGCCAAGCAGCGCAAGCAAATAACACAGAGCCACCTCGAAGAACAAGACAAACCCGACTTTGCTTGCCTTCATGGGCATTACACCCATGAACCGTGGCGTAAAGAAAGGAAGGTTGGCCAGCAAACCGAATACGCCTAGAACGACGACAAAGTTAGCCAACCCACCCTCCTTTCGCCCCTAGCTGATCCGCGGCAGATAGATCAAAGCGAACCGAGCAGGGAATAAGCACAGAGCGACATCAAAGTCTGCGGCATCAGACCCAGAACGGCGATCGCTACGCCATTGAGGGACAGCAGCACGCGCATGTCGGTCGTCGCAGTAATCGGAGCAGAATCTGCAGGCTCATCGAAGAACATGATCTTGACGACGCGCAGATAGTAAAAAGCACCGATAAGAGACATTACGACCGCCAGCACCGCGAGCCAGATGTAACCCGCCGCAACGACAGCCTGAAGCACCGAGAACTTCGCAAAGAAACCGATAAAGAACGGGATGCCCGCCATGGAGAACATGACCATGGCCATCACCCCCGCAAACCAGGAGTTACGCTTGTTGAGACCCCGGAAATCGTCAAGGGATTCCGCCTCGAAGCCGGAGCGCGACATCAGGAGAATCACGCCAAAGGACGCCATGCTCATCAGGACATACGAGATGACGTAGAACATCGAAGAGCTGTAGGCATTGAGCGCGAAATGCCGATCACCGCCAACAACACCGGACATCAATCCCAGCAACATGAAACCCATGTGAGAGATACCAGAATAACCCAGCATTCTCTTCAGGTTGGTCTGAGCGATTGCCGCAAGGTTTCCGAGAACGATGGACAGCACGGCAAGGAACATCAACATCGACTGCCATTGTTCGGCGAGCTCAAAGAGGCCATTCACAAGCAGCCGCATGGCCATCGCAAACGCAGCGAGTTTCGGCGCAGACGCAATGAACAGAGTGATCGCAGCAGGCGCGCCTTGATAGACGTCCGGAATCCACATGTGGAAGGGAACGACGCCGAGCTTGAACGCCAGACCAGCTACCACAAACACCAGACCAAACATGAGCACGGTACGGTTGCCAGCCTGATGATAGATGGCCTGTGCAACGCTGGAGATCTCAAGCGTACCCGTCGCACCATAAATCATCGAGATACCGTACAGCAGCAGACCCGACGCAAGCGCGCCAAGCACGAAGTACTTCATCGCAGCTTCAGTCGCACGTGCCGAATCCCGCTCCAGCGCGACCATGGCATAAAGAGCCAGCGACAAAAGTTCCAAACCCAGATAGATGGTCAGGAAGTGATTGGCCGAGATCATCACCATCATGCCGAGCGTTGCATAGATGGCCAGAAGGTAGTACTCGGTAGTCTCCATCTTCCGGTCGTTCATGTAACCACGGGAATAGAGGAGCACTACTGCAACCGACAGGTACAGCATGAGCTTTAGGAAATCACCCATCAGGTCATCCACGTACATGTTGCTGAACGTGAAGTTGACCTGGCCATCCATCGTTCTCCAGGTAATTACCGCAGCAACCACGAGGGTCAACTGCGTAAGGGTATATACCAAATTTCGCGCGTTCTGCTTGAACGTTCCAGCCAAGAGAATGACGAACGACATCGCGGCGACGAACAGCTCAGCCGCAGCAGGGTAAAAATCAGGAATAACAAAGTTCATCTTCAGCCCACAATCCGGAGGGTTTTGTGTCGTTTACTTCGAGATCAGAGCTTGCTCGCAGATACGTGCTTGAGCAAGTCATTGACGGACGCATGCATTACCTCTGTGACCGGATAGGGATAGATACCCATAGCCAGCACACAGACAGCGAGGATCGCGAGAAACACAAACTCCCTGTTATTGAGATCGGTAAGCTCGGAAACGTGGTGATTGGTAATGGCACCAAACACAACCCGCTTATACATCCACAGGGTGTATGCCGCACCCACGATCAGGGTGGTGGCAGCCGCAAAACCGACCCAGAAGTTGTACTGAACCGCCCCCAGGGCAACCATGAACTCACCGACGAAGCCCGACGTCGCGGGGAGCCCGGAATTGGCCATGGAGAAAAGCATGAACAGCGCCGCGAACTTGGGCATCACGTTAACGACACCACCGTAGTCCGCGATCTGCCGGGAATGCATGCGATCGTAGAGAACCCCGATACACGCAAACATCGCTCCGGACACAAAGCCGTGGGAAATCATCTGGACAAGAGCGCCCTCGATGCCCAGCGGGTTGAAAATGAAGAAGCCAAGGGTCACAAAGCCCATGTGCGAAATTGAAGAATAAGCGACCAGTTTCTTCATGTCCGTCTGGACGAGCGCGACGAACCCGATATAGATGACAGCGATCAGCGACAGGGTGATGATCATCGGCGCGAAGGCTTGGCTGGCATCCGGGGCAATCGGAAGCGAGAACCGCAGAAAGCCATACGCACCGAGCTTGAGGCCGATGGCAGCCAGCACGATCGAACCCCCTGTGGGAGCCTCGACGTGCGCGTCAGGCAACCAGGTATGCACAGGGAACATCGGGATCTTCACGGCAAAGGATGCAAGGAAAGCCCAGAACAACAGGGTTTGTGCGTCCATGCCAAGCTTGAGCTGATGCCAATCCAGAATGCTGAAGCTGCCACCAGACTCCATGAAGAGGTACAGCAACGCAACCAGCATCAACAGTGAGCCGGCCAGCGTGTAGAGAAAAAACTTGATAGCCGCGTACACGCGATTCGGACCGCCCCAAACGCCAATGATGATGAACAGCGGGATCAGGGACGCTTCGAAGAAGACATAGAACAGGACACCATCAAGTGCGGAGAAAATGCCATTGATCAGACCGGACATGATCAGGAAACCCGCCATGTACTGGGCAACCTTCTCCTGAATGACCTCCCAACCAGCCAGCACCACGATTACCGTGATAAAGCTGTTCAGCAGAACGAAGAGCACGGAGATGCCGTCGACTCCGAGCACATAGTTGATGTTGAACCGGGGAATCCACGAATACGTCTCGACAAACTGCATTGCGCTGGTGCTCACGTCGAAACCGGTGTAGAGCGGAATACTGACCGCCAAACCCGCGAGCGCGAAAAAGAGCGCTACAAATCTGGCGACTGACGCGTTGCGGTCCGAGCCCGTAGCAAGCGCCAATAGGCCACCAACGATCGGAACCCAAATCGCAAGGCTGAGGAATGGAATACCCGTCATCTCTACTTTCCGTTCTATGCACCGTTTGAGCGGCGCTCAAGTCCTAAATCTCTTTGTTAGCCCTGATCCACTAAACCAGCATCACCCGCGATTGAACCAGAAGGTCAGGAGGATGACGACGCCGAAGATCATCGAAAACGCATACTGATAGATATGCCCGCTCTGGAAGAGGCGGGAGAGCTGCGCAATCAATCCAACGAACTTGGCAGAACCATTAACCACCATCCCATCGATCACAGCCTGGTCACCGATCTTCCAAAGGCCGCGACCGAGCAAACGAGCACCACCTGCAAAGACAATCTCGTTGAAGCGATCGAAGTAGTACTTGTTCTCGAGCAGCGTATGAATCGGCTTGAACGTCCGCATGATCGCAGCAGGAATCGAAGGAGCAACCATGTAGAAGAACCAGGCAAGCGCCACACCGCTCATCGCCAGCGCAAAGGGAAGCGTCATCAAGCCGTGAATCGCCATGCCGTAAGCGCCGTGAAACTCTTCGGCCAGTTCCTTCAAAACACCGTGGTTTTCACCGATGTGGATGACCTTGTCGAAGAAGCCGCCAAAAAGCATCGGTTCAATGGTGAAGAAACCCACAATCACCGAAGGAATGGCAAGCAACACCAGCGGCAGGGTCACGACCCAAGGCGACTCGTGGGGCTTCTGCCCGGGCGCGAGTCCATGATGGGCATGATCATCGTGATCATCGCCATGGTGATCGTCGGCATGATCGCCATGTGCGTGTTCATGACCATGATGCTCGACCTCCTTGCCGAAGCGCTCCTCCCCGTGAAACACCAGGAAATACATCCGGAAGGAATAAAAGGCAGTAACAAAAACCCCAACAATCACACAGAAGTATGCATAGCCAGCGCCGGGAATGTGGGACAGCTTGACAGCCTCAATGATCATGTCCTTGGAATAGAAGCCGGACAGGAAGGGAAAGCCAATGAGGGCCAGTGATCCAAGCAGGGAGGTCAGCCAGGTTATAGGCATGTACTTCCAGAGCCCACCCATGTTGCGCATGTCCTGATCATGGTGCATCCCGATAATCACGGAGCCAGCCCCAAGGAACAGCAGAGCCTTGAAGAAAGCATGCGTCATCAAGTGGAAGACTGCTGCAGAGTATGCGGAAACGCCGAGCGCAACGGTCATGTAACCCAGTTGCGAAAGTGTGGAGTATGCGACAACGCGCTTGATGTCGTTCTGGACGATGCCCAGAAAACCCATAAACAACGCGGTGGTAGCACCAATCACGAGTACAAAGGAAAGCGCAGCTTCGGACAGTTCAAACAAGGGCGACATCCGGGCGACCATGAAGATACCCGCGGTAACCATCGTCGCAGCGTGAATCAACGCGGAAATCGGAGTCGGACCTTCCATCGAATCCGGCAGCCAAACGTGCAGCGGAACCTGAGCAGACTTGCCCATCGCGCCGATGAACAGGCCAATACAGATTGCAGTGATGAGCGGCCATCCCGTCGCCGGAACCGTCATGCCGGCCAACTCACCAGCCTTTGCGAAGACCTCGGCGTAATTCAGCGTTCCTGCGAAGGCAGCAACAAGCCCGATCCCAAGAAGAAAACCGAAATCACCAACACGGTTAACCAGAAACGCCTTCATGTTGGCGAAGATCGCTGTCGGTCGCGTGTACCAGAAACCAATCAGAAGGTAGGACACAAGACCTACAGCCTCCCATCCGAAGAACAACTGCAGAAAGTTGTTCGACATCACCAGCATGAGCATGGAGAAGGTGAAGAGGGAGATATAGCTGAAGAATCGCTGATACCCAGGATCTTCTGACATGTAGCCGATGGTGTAGATGTGGACCATGAGCGAAACGAACGTGACCACCAGCATCATCATGACGGTCAGCGAATCGATCAGGAAACCCACCTCAAGGGTAAGGGAACCGCTGGTAGCCCAGGTATACAATGTCCCATT
This sequence comes from Zoogloea sp., assembly GCF_023150065.1. Taxonomy (GTDB): domain Bacteria; phylum Pseudomonadota; class Gammaproteobacteria; order Burkholderiales; family Rhodocyclaceae; genus Zoogloea. The sequence goes on along the minus strand of NZ_JAKLLN010000001.1, from coordinate 173,944 downwards.
AAAGACGTTGCCTGCCTGGACGTCCTGAAAGATGACAATGGAGGCGAGAAAAGACACTGCGACGCCAAGAATCGTCACAGAATGCGCGCCCGCCCGCCCAACCACCTTGCCAAAGAGACCGGCAACGATCGCACCGAACAAGGGCGCTAAGGGAACCAACAGATATAGCTTTTGCATCTCAGTCATCGAAACGCTTCCTTATCCCTTGAGACTATCCAGGTCATCAACGTGAATCGTCCGCAGGTTACGGAACAACGCCACGAGAATGGCCAGACCGATTGCCGCTTCAGCCGCAGCAACGGTCAATATGAAGAAAACAAAAATCTGACCCGCTGCATCCCCAAGGTAGTGGGAGAACGCGATGAAGTTCAAATTGACAGCCAACAACATCAGTTCAATGGCCATCAGAAGCACGATCAAATTCTTGCGATTCAGGAAAATCCCGACGACACCGAGCGCAAACAGAATCGCAGCAAGAATCAAATAATGAGATAACGAAAGCATAAAACCCCTCCCTGACGATCGTCAGCAGAAATTCAGTCCTTTTCTGCGCGCATCGAAACGATACGCACACGATCATCGCGCTTCACAGCCACCTGAGCAGCCGGGTCAATCTTCTTGACATTCTTCCGCTTTCTCAGCGTAAGGGCGACGGCAGCGATCATTGCAACCAGCAATACGATGGACGCGAGCTCGAAGGGATACACATACTCGGTGTAGAGCAGTCGACCGAGTTCCTTGGTGTTGCTGTACCCGGGCTCGGGCTCCGAAGGAGCAGGCATGCCTTCAAGACCAAAATATCTGCCGCCGAGAACAATGGCCATTTCCGCAATCATCAACAACCCGACGACAGCACCTATGGGGAGATAGCTCCAGAACCCCTGACGGATACGCTCGAGATTGATGTCGAGCATCATCACGACGAACAGGAACAGAACCATGACCGCGCCGACATAAACCATGACAAGGGCGATAGCCAGGAACTCCGCTCTAAGCAACATCCAGATGCCACCAGCCGAAAAGAAGGCCAGGACAAGAAAGAGCGCAGCGTGAACCGGGTTTTTCGCAGTGATGACCCTAAGCGCAGCAAGCACCATCACCGTCGAAAAGAAGTAGAAAACGACCGACTGGAAATCCATAAACGTGTTCCGCAAAGATGATTTAGTCCGTACCCACCAGCCTACCGGTACTTCGAATCGACTTCCCGATCCTTGGCGATCTGTGCCTCGTGGCGATCACCAACAGCAAGGAGCATCTGCTTTGTGTAATACAGATCCCCGCGCTTTTCGCCGTGATACTCAAAAACACGCGTCTCGACGATGGCGTCGACCGGACATGCTTCTTCGCAAAAGCCACAGAAGATGCACTTTGTCAAATCGATGTCATAGCGGCTAGTCCGCCTGGAACCATCCTGCCGCTGCTCCGATTCAATAGTGATGGCCATTGCAGGGCAAACCGCCTCACACAACTTGCACGCGATACAACGCTCTTCACCGTTGGGATAGCGACGCAGCGCATGCAGCCCACGAAAACGGGGACTCTGAGGCGTCTTCTCTTCCGGAAACTGAACAGTAATCTTCCGAGCAAACAGATGCCGGCCCGTCAGAGCCATACCCTTGAGCAGCTCCTTAAGAAAAAGGCTGCCAACATAATCCTTCATCGAACCCATTATCTTCTCCTCACTTCCAGATCGACAAGGGCGACATAACCCAGACTGCGACCACAACCACCCAGAACAGCGTCAGAGGAATAAACACCTTCCAGCCCAAACGCATGATGTGGTCGTACCTGAAGCGCGGGAAAGTGGCTCTGAACCAGAGGAACAGGAACAGAATGAAAGACGTCTTGATTACCAGCCAGATGAAACCGTCAGGCAGGAAGCCAACCGGAGAAAGCCAGCCGCCGAGGAATAGGATGGAGGTCAACGCGGAGATGAGGATCATGTTCGCGTATTCACCGAGGAAAAACAGCGCAAACGCCATCCCCGAATACTCGACCATATGCCCGGCGACGATTTCCGACTCGCCTTCGACTACGTCAAAAGGCGCGCGATTGGTTTCAGCGATCCCGGAAATCAGATAAACGATGAACATCGGGAACAGCGGCAACCAATTCCAGCTGAGGAAACCAAACCCCCAATCCGCCCACTGCCCCTTGCCTTGAACCGCGACAATCTCGCTCAGATTAAGACTTGAAGAAATCATCAGAACACATACGAGCGCGAAGCCCATCGCAATCTCGTAAGAAACCATCTGCGCAGCTGCCCGCATCCCCCCGAGAAATGCATACTTCGAGTTCGACGCCCAGGCAGCAATGATTACCCCATAGACCTCTACCGACGTAATCGCGAGCAGGAACAAAAGACCTGCATCGACGTTCCCGACAACCCACCCGTCCGAAAACGGCACAACCGCCCAAGCAGCCAGCGCAGGAGCAAGAGCAAGCACAGGACCGAGAATGAACAAACCTTTGTTCGCGCCAGAAGGAACAATCACTTCCTTCAGCAGAAGCTTTACGCCATCAGCTATTGGCTGGAGCAGCCCCTTTGGACCCACTCTGTTCGGCCCGATGCGCACCTGCATGTAACCGATGACTTTACGCTCAGCCAATGTGAGATAGGCCACACACAAGAAAAGCGGCGCGACGATACCAATGATCTTCAACAAAGACCATACAAGAGGCCACGATGCCCCGAAGAGTGCCGCTACAGGCTCGATGTATGCTTCCATCACAACCGCTCCACGCTGACTTCACCATAAAGCGCACCGAGGGGCGCGGTGAGGGAATGAGCTCCAGCCAATCTTACGCAGCCTTCCGCAACCCCCTCGTCCTCTGTTGCGAGCACAATGGCCTGCCCGCTTCCAGTAGAAACGCGAACCTTCTGGCCTGCCTCGACCCCGAGACTTGCCAAGGTCGTACGGCTCATCCTGGCAGCAGGCTCGGAAGAATCACGGGTTGCCTGAAGCGAAGGAGCGCGTCGGACAATAGAGTCTGCGAAATAAATCGGCACATCCGCTATCCGCTGGAGCCCTGCACCAACACTGCCCAGCACTACGATTTCGCTTAGTACAGAGTTATCCAGCTTGCTTGAATCGACAACGAATTCTTTACCGAAGATCTGCTTACGCACGTCTTCGATGGAGTCAATCGTCAGCTCATTAAGGCCGAGCATCTCACCCAGAACTTTCAAGACTTTCCAGGCAGGACGCGAATCACCAAGACACTTAACGACAGGGTAGAAGCTTTGAGCTCTGCCCTCGCAATTCACAAAGGTCCCAGGGGCTTCCGTAAAGGGTGAAACCGGAAGGAGCACATCCGCAAAACCAAGCGCTGATTCCGACTTAAAAGCACTGAATACAGCAACCATATCCGCCTTGCCGATAATACCGGCGGCGGATGCACCAGCTGCGCAATCGAACTCAGGCTCGACATTCACGAGCAGATAGGCCTTCAGCGCCGAAGAAGTCATCTCGCTGGCATTCCTACCAGAGATCTTTCCAAAAGGAACAGCTCCTGCCAGATAACCACCTACACTGTTGGCAGCTTCACCGATCACACCAAAGCTGCCGCCAGTGACACGCGAGATCTCTTGGGCGATCCGATGAATCTGACCAGCCTGGGCATGCTGAACGGCAAAGTTACCCAGCCAGATAGCTACGCGACGCCCCGAGGCGAGACTGCCTGCAATCGCACGGGCAGTCTCATCAACGACAACCCCGCCGATTACGTCTACAAATTCTGGAGAGGTCTGAGTACCCTTATCCTCAACAACGGCCTTGAGGATAGCAGCCAAAGCGCCAGGGATTCCGGACGGGGACGCACACAGCGCATTCGCAACAGGTAGCTGCCAATCATCAAACGCGGGATTGACCGCACTGACTTTCAGACCACGCTTGACTGCCTGACGAACCCGCTGAGCGATCAACGGGTGATCTTTACGGAAAAAACTACCGACGATGAGGAGCCGATCCAGCCGACCGATATCTGCAACAGGCATTCCGAGCCAGGGAGCCCCAGCCATCTTGCCGTCGAGGGAGAAATCGATCTGACGCAGTCGGAAATCGACGTTACCCGAACCAAGACCCCGTACGAGCGCCTGAGTCAGGAAAAGCTCTTCTACGGTACTGTGAGGGGAAGCGAGCGCACCAATCGCATCTGCGCCGTGCTCCGCCACAACCCCCTTTAGACCGTTAGCAACATACTCTAGCGCAGTCGACCAATCCGTCTCTATCCAAGTGCCGCCCTGCTTCACCATTGGGGCCGTCAGACGATCAGGCCCGTTGAGCGCTTCGTAGGAGAAACGATCCTTGTCCGAGAGCCAGCACTCATTGACTTCTTCGTTTTCAAGCGGAAGAACACGCTTGACAGTGTCGTGTTTGACTTGAACGACAAGGTTGCTGCCGAGTGAATCATGCGGGCTCACGGATTTTCTACGGGACATCTCCCAAGCACGTGCCGCGAAGCGGAACGGCTTTGAAGTGAGAGCACCCACCGGACACAAATCGATGATATTGCCCGAGAGTTCCGTATCAACCGTCTTCTCGACAAAAGGCATGATCTCAGCGTGCTCGCCTCTGAAGGCTTGCCCCAGCTCCATCAGACCGGCGATCTCGGAGGTGAACCGAACGCAGCGCGTGCAGTTGATGCAACGCGTCATATCCGTCGAAACCAGCGGACCTAGATCCTTGTTCGATACGACACGCTTCTCTTCTTCGTACCGCGACTGAGCGCCGCCATAGCCGACGGACAAGTCCTGCAACTGGCATTCACCACCCTGGTCACAAATCGGACAATCAAGTGGATGATTGATGAGCAGGAACTCCATTACGCCCTTCTGAGCCTTGACCGCCTGCTCAGAGTGAGTCCATACCTTCATTCCATTAGTGACCGGCGTCGCGCAAGCAGGCAACGGCTTCGGAGCCTTTTCCACCTGGACGAGACACATGCGGCAGTTAGCCGCAATCGATAGTTTCTTGTGGTAGCAAAAATGAGGCACATAGGCGCCAACCTGGGTGGCGGCCTCCATGACGGTACTACCGTCAGCGACCTGCAACTGCTTTCCGTCAATTTCGATGTCTAGCATGTCGAGCCTACGCTACGTAAATCTTGCTGCCTTCGTGCTGCACATCCTTCGGCACGAGACATTTCTTGTGTTCGATGTGGAAAGCAAATTCGTCGCCGAAATGCTTCACGAAACTTTGAACAGGCATTGAAGCTGCATCACCAAGAGCACAAATCGTGCGCCCCATGATGTTAGCCGTCACACTATTCAGCAGATCGAGATCATCCGGCCGGCCAAGCCCGTTCTCAATCCTGTGAACAACACGGTACAGCCAACCCGTGCCTTCACGGCAGGGCGTACATTGGCCGCATGACTCTTCAAAATAAAAATAGGAGAGACGTTCAAGAGCCTTGACCATGCAGGTCGTCTCATCCATGACAATCACTGCACCGGAGCCCAGCATCGATCCCGCTTTGGAGATCGAGTCATAATCCATCGTGCAATCCATCATCACACTCCCCGGCAACACCGGGGCAGATGAGCCGCCGGGAATGACGGCCTTCAACTTACGACCGGCACGCATCCCTCCAGCCATTTCGAGAAGTGTCGAAAACGGCGTACCGAGCGGAATTTCATAATTGCCGGGCTTATTTACGTGCCCAGAGACAGAGAAGAGCTTTGTACCACCGTTATTCGGCTTGCCCAACGCAAGAAACGCGTCCCCTCCCTCACGGATGATGAACGGAATGGAAGCAAAAGTTTCCGTATTGTTGATGGTTGTCGGCTTGCCGTACAGACCAAAACTGGCAGGGAAAGGAGGTTTGAAACGAGGCTGGCCTTTCTTGCCCTCAATAGACTCAAGAAGAGCAGTTTCTTCACCACAGATGTATGCCCCATAGCCATGGTGAGCATACAACTCGAAACTGAAGTCCGAGCCGAGGATACCCTGGCCAAGAAGACCTGCATCACGTGCTTCCTGAAGGGCCTCTTCGAATCGTTCGTAAACTTCGAAAATTTCTCCGTGAATGTAGTTATAACCACGCTCACAGCCCATTGCATAACCTGCAATGATCATCCCTTCAATAACCGTGTGCGGGTTATAGCGAAGAATATCCCGATCCTTGAAAGTACCAGGTTCCCCTTCATCGGAATTACAAGCCAGATACTTTGCCCCGGGGAACGCACGAGGCATAAAGCTCCACTTCAGGCCCGTCGGAAAGCCTGCACCACCTCGACCGCGTAACGCGGATTTTTTCACTTCGCCGATGATCTGATCGGCGGGGATCTTTTCCGCAATAATCTTCTTGAGCGCTTCGTACCCGCCACGCTTGACATAATCAGCCAGTCGCCAGGTTCGGTCACCATCGAGATCGGAGAGAATAATGCCTTGTACAGTCATTTTTTTAGATCAGCCAGCAGTTGGTCGATTTTCTCTTCAGTCATCCAGCTGCACATCTGGTGGTTATTAACCAGCAGCACCGGGGCATCACCACATGCCCCCATGCACTCCCCTTCCTTTAGGGTGAACCGTCCGTCAGCAGTGGTTTCGTTGAAGTCAATCCCGAGCTTCTTCTTGATGTATTCGGCAGCATGCACGCCACCAGAAAGAGCACAAGGAAGATTCGTACACACAGCGATCTTCTTGGCACCAACAGGTGCAAGATCGTACATGTTGTAAAAACTCGCGACCTCGTAGACAGCTATTGCCGGCATACCTAAGTACTTGGCCACAAACTCAATGGTCTCGTTTGCAAGCCATCCTTTTTCTTCCTGTGCGATACGCAAGGCACCCATTGATGCCGATTGCTTCTGATCAGGAGGATACTTGGCGATCTCTCGATCTATTTTCTGTAGGGATTCCGGGCTTAGCATTTTCTATATCTACTGTCAGCAGAATGTCATAGGGAGCGCTTGCTGCGATCTAGCGGTCCACGTCTCCGAACACGATGTCCATCGTCCCGATAATCGCAACAACGTCAGCGATCATGTGACCACGGGACATCTCATCCATGGCGGAAAGATGCGCAAAGCCCGGCGATCTCAACTTCAACCGGTATGGCTTGTTGGCACCGTCCGACACTGCATACACGCCAAACTCACCCTTCGGATGCTCGACCGGAGCATAGACCTCTCCAGCAGGCACGTGCATCCCTTCAGTGAAGAGCTTGAAGTGGTGAATCAACTCTTCCATGTTGCTTTTCATCCGCTCTCTGGGCGGCGGAGCAACCTTGTGATCACCGGAAATCACTGGCCCCGGATTCTTACGCAGCCAGTCAATACACTGCTTGACGATTCGATTCGACTGACGCATTTCCTCGATTCGACAAAGGTATCTGTCGTAACAATCACCTTCAACGCCAACCGGAATGTCGAAATCAAGTTGATCATAAACTTCGTACGGCTGCTTCTTCCGGATATCCCACTCAACACCAGACCCGCGCAGCATTACGCCAGAGAATCCAAGAGCAAGTGCTTTCTCGGGCGAGACGACGCCAATACCAACCGTTCTTTGCTTCCAGATACGGTTATCTGTCAACAACGTCTCGTACTCATCTACATACTTAGGGAAGCGCTTCGTAAAATCCTCCAGAAAATCCAGAAGACTTCCTTGGCGGTTCTCGTTCAGTTGCTCAACCGTCTTTGCGGACTTCCATTTAGAGACCTCATACTGAGGCATCCTGTCCGGCAAATCCCGATAGACTCCACCAGGCCTGTAATAGGCCGCATGCATGCGAGCACCAGAAACAGCCTCGTATGCATCCATCAGATCTTCGCGCTCTCTGAAGGTATACAGCACCATCGTCATCGCACCGATATCCAGCGCGTGCGTTCCGACAGCAAGCAGGTGATTCAAAATCCGAGTGATCTCGTCATAGAGCACACGAATGTACTGAGCCCGGAGAGGCACTTCCAAACCGATGAGCTTCTCGATCGCCATGCAGTACGCGTGCTCGTTACACATCATCGAGACGTAATCGAGTCGATCCATGTAAGGCACCGACTGTACCCATGTACGAGTTTCAGCCAGTTTCTCCGTCCCACGATGCAGCAAGCCGATGTGCGGATCCGCGCGCTCAACAACCTCGCCGTCAAGCTCAAGCACCAAACGCAAAACCCCGTGCGCGGACGGGTGCTGAGGGCCAAAGTTGATAGTGTAATTTCGGATTTCAGCCACGACCTGCATTCCCGTAGTTTTCGTCACGCACAATACGCGGCGTATTCTCACGCGGCTCAATGGTGACGGACTGATAGACAACGCGACCCTGCTCCTGGTCGTAACGCATTTCTACGTATCCAGTAACAGGAAAATCCTTGCGGAACGGGTAACCAACGAAACCGTAGTCTGTCAGGATACGCCGCAGATCAGGGTGTCCGCCGAAAACGATTCCAAACAGGTCGAAAGCTTCGCGCTCAAACCAGTTTGCACTTGGCCACACCTGACAGACGGAATCAAGCATAGGAAAAGAATCATCGTCCGCATGAACGCGAAGACGCAGACGCTGATTATTGCTTACAGAGAGCAGGTGAACTGCGACGGCAAACCGGGAGGGATAGTCCTGACCGGAAAACGTCGAATAATCCAGCCCTGTCAGATCGACCAGCTGTTCAAAACGTAGATCAGGCTCATCCCTCAGGGCGTATGCAACAGGCAAGTAATCGGCAGCCGAGACCTCAACCGTCAATTCACCCCTGGACACAGTCGACCGAAGAATCTTTTCGCCAAGCTTTTCAGCAAGCGCGTTATTCAGAAGTTCAAGTTTTTCATTCATGACATTCAGCACTCAGCGCGCAATGGTGCAATCACGTTTGATCTTGTTCTGAAGCTGAACAATCCCGTAGAGGAGCGCCTCAGCCGTCGGCGGACAACCAGGCACATACACATCGACAGGAACGATCCGATCACATCCGCGAACAACGGAATAAGAATAGTGATAGTAGCCACCACCGTTGGCACAGGAACCCATCGAAATAACCCAACGGGGCTCCGACATCTGATCGTAGACCTTGCGCAATGCCGGCGCCATCTTGTTGCAGAGCGTACCTGCAACAATCATCAAATCAGACTGACGAGGACTCGGGCGAAACACAACCCCAAATCGATCAAGGTCATAACGCGAACAGCCCGCATGAATCATTTCGACCGCACAGCATGCAAGCCCGAAAGTCATTGGCCAGAGCGAACCCGTGCGAGTCCAGTTGATTACCGTATCAAGGGAAGTAGTAACAAACCCTTCCTTGAAGACACCTTCGATGCTCATAGACACCCTCTATGCAACGATTTACCCGCCAAGGCAATCCAAGGAATCACTCCCAGTCGAGCGCACCCTTCTTCCAGACATAGACATAACCGAGCAAGAGAATGCCCAGAAAGACAATCATTTCAAAGAAACCGAACAAGCGGATCGACTCGCTCGCAGCAATCTCTCTCAGAATGGTTGCCCACGGAAAGAGAAAAGCGATTTCCAGATCAAAAAGAATGAAGAGAATGGCGAGAAGATAATAACGCACATCAAACTTGATACGCGCATCTTCAAAAGGCTCAAAACCGCACTCAAAAGGCGAAAGCTTTTCAGCGTCAGGTTTGTTCGGACCAAGAACCCAGCCCGCTACAATGGGAATGAAACCGAAAGCAGCCGCAAACAGGATAAAAACAAGAACTGGAAAATAGGTTTCCAACATAGCTTGAGCTCCCGCAACCGATAGCAGTTATTGTAGCTGCCTTCAAGCAAACGCCCGCTAAATGCGGGCGACCTGCGTATTATTGTGGTGCCGACGATGAGACTCGAACTCATACGGCTTTCGCCACTACCCCCTCAAGATAGCGTGTCTACCAATTTCACCACGTCGGCTTACGTTTTGATGCTGCGCATTATAAGGCAATCACCCCGCAGCGCCAAGCATTACATATTTCTATCGGGGGATATCCTTCGACTTGGAGCCATCACCCGCAGGCGCAGCAACAGGGGCCTCCGCAGGCACAGCCGGCACACCAGCAGCAGGAACAACCACCCCCTCCATGACACTGGACGCCGCCGGCGACTTGGCACCAGCCAGATAGCTCAGACCGAGACTGGTAACAAAAAACACACCAGCAAGCACCGCGGTAAGCCGACTGAGAAAATTCGCAGAACCGGACGAACCAAAAAGACTGCCCGAAGCCCCACTACCGAACGCCGCCCCCATGTCTGCACCCTTACCATGCTGCATCAGAACCAGACCAACAACACCAAGCCCGGCAAGAACATGAACAGTGAGAACCAAGCTAAAAACCATACTACCCATCACCATCTCCGTAAATTACCCTATCGTGCCAGCTGCTGACGCAGCACCACATATAGCGAGAAAACCGTCAACCATCAAAGATGCGCCCCCCACAAGCGCGCCATCAATATCTTTTTCACCAAACAGGCTGGCTGCATTTCCTGCATTCACACTGCCACCATAGAGGATTCTGACCTCTTGAGCATCAACCCCCGCATTCCGAAGGAAGGCCCTGATGAATAGATGCATCGCCTGAGCCTGATCGGGAGTCGCCGTCAATCCCGTACCGATTGCCCATACAGGCTCATAAGCCACCACCAACCCCGAAAAGGCTTTGGAGCCAACAGCAGATATGATCGCCTCCAGCTGGGCCGCAACCACCATCTCAGCGGAGCCAGCCCTCCTCTGCTCCAGGCTTTCACCGACGCAAAGCACTGGCACAAGCCCTGCGTCGAGCGCAGCCCCCACCTTGGCTGCCACGACCGTATCGCCATTGCCAAAAAGCTCCCGCCTCTCGGAATGCCCAACAATCACCCACCGACAACCCAGATCAGCAAGCATCTCACCAGCCACCTCGCCAGTGTAAGCCCCCTCCCGGAACGCACTAAGATCTTGAGCACCAACCGCAATGGAAGTGCCGCGCAACAGCTCAACCGCCTGCTGAAGATAAGGAAACGGCGGACAGATAGCGACATCAATCCCGCTCATCACGTCCGAACCCCGAATCCCAAGCAGCAGAGCTTCATTCCGAGCCACTCCGCCATGCAACTTCCAGTTGCCGATAACCAGCTTTTTTCTCACTTTGGGCACCAAAGCCAAATCTGCTGATTGTATCGCCTGAAAGAGCCCCGGTCAAAACTGCAAAGTTCGACATGCCCACCTGGGCCGTCACACAGGATACAAACGCCCGACATGCGGCTTGAGAATGCCCTGATCACGACGCGGCAACAGCCGCCCGAACCACTTCTGCAAGCCCATGCGCGATCCGACTGACGCGATCTTCACCAACGCCCTCAACCATCACCCGAAGCAGAGGTTCCGTGCCCGAAGGACGCAGCAGCACCCGCCCCTGCCCATCGAGTTCCTGCGTTGCCTTATCAACCGCCGTCTTGATCGACGAGCTCGACGACCAATCAAAGCCTGGCTTCACAGGCACATTGACAAGCTTCTGAGGATAAAACACCAAGTCCTGGCACATTTCCTTCAGTGTCGCACCGTGCTCGCGCAGGGCCGCCAAAACCTGAAGACCGGCGATGATTCCATCACCGGTGGTGTGACAATCCAGGCAAATAATGTGCCCCGAGTTCTCACCACCTAGCGACCAACCCTTTTCGTGCATCAGTTCAAGCACATAGCGATCGCCGACCTTAGCCCGAGCAAACGGCAGCCCGAGTCGGGCAACGGCATGCTCAAACCCAAGATTGCTCATCAGGGTACCCACAACGCCATTCGCCTTTCCAGCGAGACTGGCGGCCTTGGCGATGACGTACAACAACTTGTCGCCATCGTAGATCTCACCATCAGCGTCGACCATCACGATGCGATCACCGTCGCCATCAAGGGCGATCCCCAGATCTGCACCACTTTCAAGCACTGCCGTCCGGAGAGACTGGGGAGATGTCGCCCCAACCTTCTCGTTGATATTCAATCCGTTAGGTTCGACACCAACGAGTACCAACTCGGCTCCGAGCTCGTGAAACACCTTCGGAGCAACCATGTAGGCCGCTCCGTTCGCACAATCGAGAGCAATCTTCAGCCCCCGCAGATCGAGCTCGTTGGGAAAGGAACTCTTGCAGAACTCAACGTAGCGCCCCCGTGCATCGTCAATGCGCTGTGCCTTCCCAAGACTCGCCGAAGCCTCACACCCCATCGGCTCATCGAGACGCCCCTCGATCTCCAACTCGACGGAATCAGGAAGTTTTGTACCCCGGGCAGAGAAAAATTTAATCCCATTATCCTGAAAAGGATTATGTGAAGCAGAAATGACAACACCCGCCTGCAGACGTAACGCGCGTGTCAGATAAGCAATGGCAGGCGTCGGCAAAGGCCCAGCCAGATAGACATCCACCCCTGCAGCGGAAAAACCTGCTTCGAGCGTTGACTCAAGCATGTAACCAGAAATCCGGGTGTCCTTGCCGATGATCACCGCCGGATGCTCACCTACCCGCAGACGCTCATGGGCGACGAGAGTCTTACCTGCCGCGTACCCAAGACGCAAACAGAAATCTGGCGTAATGGGCGCTTCGCCGACACAACCGCGCACACCATCTGTTCCAAAGTACCGTCGAGACATGTTTCCCTCACTGAAGCCCAAGATATATCGAGCACATAATTATTCCGGAGACGCCTCACCGTCCGCAGCCTCAAGCGCCAACCAGATGCGGACTGCATCACGTGTGGCAGCAACATCATGGGTCCGAACGATCCGTGCGCCGTTCTGAATTGCCAGCATGGCGGCAAGGGCCCCTGCTACGACACGATCAGCAACATCCCGCCCCGTAACTGAACCGAGCATGGACTTCCTCGACATCCCGACGAGTACTGGGTAGCCGAGCACATCAAGTTGACGCAACCCCTTGAGAAGAGAAAAGTTGTGCTCGACAGTCTTGCCAAAACCAAACCCGGGATCTACGAGTATCCGGTCAGCAGATATCCCTGCTCCAATCAGCGACTGCAACCGATCCACCAAAAAACTCTCCACTTCAGCGAGGACGCTGGTGTAGCGAGGCGAGAGCTGCATTGTCTCCGGCACACCCTTCATGTGCATGACACACAAGGCTGCCGCGGAGTTCTTGACAACATCAACCGCCCCGTCCGCTCGAAACGCAGCGATGTCGTTGATGATATCCGCACCGACCTTGATCGACTCACGCATCACGGCAGGCTTGACCGTATCAACCGACAACGGCACCCCAAATTGGGCAAGCGCCTCAACCACGGGCACAACTCGATCGATTTCCTCCTGCACTCCGACAGTCTGAGCCCCAGGCCTGGAAGACTCACCTCCAATATCCAGTATCTCAGCCCCTTCGGAGATCAAGGATTCAGCCGCCCGCATGGCGGCACCAAGGCTAGCGCATCCGTCTCCAGAAAATGAGTCTGGCGTAACGTTAATGATCGCCATTATTCGTGGCACGGAAAGATCCAGGCGAAACCGGCCACAGCTCAACATAGGAAGCATCGTCGAAACTCGAAATGTATATATAGCAATCCGAGCACCCCCTCTCCACCCAAAACCTCAAGCCAAACCAGCAAGAATGGAATTCAGGGATAACTCGGCCGAAAAACGAAGAAAGGCCGGTCACAAGGACCGGCCTTAAAATATCGATTAAAACATCAGGCTGCGGGAGCCGTCGCAGTTGGCTCCGCCCCTGGCGTATCATCACCCGAGCGTCTCGGAGCTATCGACGACGGTTTTGGAGGCCGAGGAGCCTTTCCTGCCATGATGTCGTTGATCTGATCCGAGTCAATCGTCTCGAGTTCGAGCAGCGCTGCAGTCATCGCCTCAACCTTGTCCCGGTTATCTTCAAGGAGGCGTCGAGCGAGCGCGTACTGCTGGTCAAGGATACGACGAATTTCCGCATCAACCTTTTGGAGCGTTGCTTCGGACATGTTCTTGTGAGTCGTAACGGACCGCCCCAAAAACACCTCCCCCTCTTCCTCGCCATAGACCATCGGCCCCAGGTTGTCAGACATCCCCCACTGGGTCACCATTCTCCGAGCCAGATCCGTAGCGCGCTGGAAGTCATTCGAAGCCCCGGTAGTCATCTGATTCATGAACACCTCTTCAGCGATCCGCCCTCCAAAAAGAACCGCAATCGTTTGAAGCAGGCGCTCCCTATCCTGGCTATATCGGTCCTGCTCCGGCAACTGCATCGTCACACCCAGCGCCCTGCCGCGAGGGATGATGGTCACCTTGTGCACGGGGTCTGTCTTGCTCAGACATTTGGCCACAACCGCGTGACCGGACTCATGGTAGGCCGTGTTACGACGCTCTTCCTCGGGCATGACCATCGAGCGCCGCTCCGCACCCATCATGATCTTGTCCTTGGCCCGTTCGAAATCATCCATATCCACCAGACGCTTGTTGCCACGCGCTGCAAACAAGGCTGCTTCGTTGACCAGATTGGCCAGATCCGCACCGGCGAACCCCGGACAGCCACGCGCGAGAATCATCGCGTCGACATCAGGAGCAATCGGCACCTTGCGCATGTGCACACGCAGGATCTGCTCTCTCCCACGAATGTCCGGCAGAGGCACGACCACCTGCCGATCGAAACGCCCGGGGCGCAACAGAGCAGGATCAAGCACATCAGGCCGGTTGGTGGCCGCGATCACGATAACCCCGGAAACTCCTTCAAACCCGTCCATTTCAACGAGCAGCTGATTGAGCGTCTGCTCCCGCTCATCATTTCCACCGCCAAGACCAGCACCTCGCTGCCGACCGACAGCATCGATTTCATCGATAAAAATGATGCAAGGCGCCTGCTTCTTCGCCTGCTCGAACATATCCCGGACACGCGCCGCCCCAACGCCGACAAACATCTCGACGAAGTCAGAGCCCGAAATCGAGAAGAACGGCACCTTCGCTTCGCCAGCGATGGCTTTGGCCAGCAAAGTCTTACCGGTACCAGGAGAGCCAACCATGAGCACTCCCTTGGGAATGTGCCCACCAAGCTTCTGGAATTTGGATGGGTCCCGCAGGAACTCGACGAGCTCTCCTACCTCCTCCTTGGCTTCGTCACAGCCGGCTACGTCTGCGAAGGTGACGGTGTTGGCGGACTCGTCAAGCATCTTTGCCTTGGACTTTCCGAAAGAGAACGCACCACCACGCCCGCCTCCCTGCATCTGACGCATGAAGAACACCCACACGCCAATCAGCAGGATCATCGGAAACCAGGAGACGAAAATATTCATGAGGAAGGACTGTTCCTCCTCAGGCTTGGCTGCAGTCACCTTCACGCCGTAACGCATCAGGTCGCCAACCATCCAGATATCCTGCACACCCGGTGTGTAAACAGTAACCTGACGGCCATCCTGCGTGGTCGCTCGTAC
The DNA here is from genome assembly GCF_023150065.1 of Zoogloea sp. Lineage (GTDB taxonomy): Bacteria > Pseudomonadota > Gammaproteobacteria > Burkholderiales > Rhodocyclaceae > Zoogloea. The sequence continues at coordinate 158,625 of NZ_JAKLLN010000001.1, read as the reverse complement.
CGTACGCCCATCCACAATCGCCTTGGCGATCTTCCCCTGCTTCGCGTCCTCCATGAACTGCGAATACTCTACGGAGTTCTGTGCTGCCTGGCGGTTGTTGAACTGGTTGAAAACGGTCATCAGTACGACGCCGATCACAAGCCAGATCGCGAGATTCTTGAATAGATTGTTCAAAACGATTCCTTGAAGGCCCGACAGGGGCCACAGCCTAGTGGACTGATTCTATGTCTGATCGTTCGCTGGATCAAATTATGATCGCCATAGAGAAAGCCGATCGACAGCACTACCCGACCTACCCCTTCAACCCAGCACCGATCAGATAGACCTCGGAACTGCGCCCTCTCGAGGCCTGAGGCTTGCGGACTAGCACAGACTTGAAAACGGCCTCCATGGCTTTGCGAAACTCGTCAAAACCCTGACCTTGAAACACCTTGACCACAAACTTACCTGTTGAGGACAGATGCTGACAGGCAAAATCCAGGGCGAGCTCCGCAAGATAGATCGAACGGGCCTGATCGCTGGTCGGAATACCCGAGATATTGGGGGCGATATCCGACATTACAAGGTCCACCGACCGGCCTCCAAGCAGGGTTTCAAACTCGACGACGAAGGCTTCGTCGTGAAAATCCCCTTGCATGAACGCCACACCTTTGATGGGCTCCATCGGTAGCAGGTCGAGCGCAAAAACCTGCCCCGCCGCCCCTACCCGCGAGACCGCCACCTGACTCCAGGAGCCGGGCGCCGCCCCCAGATCGACAACAACCATACCCGGGCGGATCAACCGATCCCTGTCGTCAATCTCCATGAGCTTGTAAGCGGCACGGGCACGGAAACCCTCGGCTTTTGCACGTTGAACGAAGGGATCATTGACATGCTCCGTCATCCAGGATTTGCTGGTCTTGGTACGCTTCATCGCGGTACAATAACGCCCTTTTTTCAAAGAGTTGTAAAATGATTGAACTCACGCCCACACAGCGGCGAGCGTTTCGTGCGCAAGCCCACCATCTGCACCCCGTGGTGAGCGTGGCCGGCAATGGTCTTACGCCTGCCGTGCTCAAGGAAATCGACAACGCACTCCAGTCCCACGAACTCATCAAGATCAGGGTTTATGGTGAGGATCGTGCGCAGCGCGAGCAGATTCTGACAACGGTATGCAGCGAACTTGGGGCAGCCTCGGTTCAGCACATCGGGAAAACACTCATCGTCTGGCGGGAAAAAGCTCAAACCGAGTCAAACACCACCAGTGCTCCGTCCGAGAAACCCAAGCGAGCTGCTGCAAAAGCCAAATCTGCCAAGCTGCTGTCTGCTCGCCGCGGTATTTCCTCGCTGAACAAGGCCGCGGACAAAAAGCCTCGCTGGTTTCCGGCTCCGCCCAAGACCCCCCGCGGCTCGGATCGCTGACCTACGCAGTTCAGCGCAGTCCGCGCCCCTGAAGGACGACGAGCAGGAGGCCAAGTACGCTCTGAATCAGGTAGACCACGCTGGAAACGCCATGCCAAACCATAAAACGGTCACGCAGGGCGCTTTCCATCACTTCACGCGGGAGAGAATCAGCCTTGAGCTGAGCAAGAATCGGCTGCACACCAAACTGCCCTGCTACGGTCAATAACAGCATGAGCAGGACCAGCCAGAACACGCTGCTCCTGAAAGCTGCGCCGTTCTTTCGCAAAGCAAGAAAGACCAGCAGATACGCCGCCATGGCCATTCCCAGCCACCCCAGATAGGCAAACATCTCACCCGCGACCCGCCCTGCAAGCGCCCGGTCTCCGAGGACGCGAAACAGGATGGGTGCGGCGAGATAGCCGATCGCCCAAAGGGCGCCAACCCACAGCGTTATAAAAACAGAGTAAAGATGTTCGGCAAAACGATGCATCTGACAGAAATCAAACGTAACGAACGTCGATCAATTCCAGCTCGCGCACCCCACCCGGCGCCTGCACCTCGGCAACATCACCTGCAAACTTCCCGATCAGGGCACGGGCGATCGGCGAGCTGATCGCAATCTTCCCGTCCTTGATATCCGCCTCGTCATCACCAACGATCTGGTAGGTCACCGTATCACCGGTATCCAGATCCTCAAGCTCGACGGTCGCTCCGAACACACAGCGACCATCGGCATCAAGCAGCTTGGGGTCAATGATCTGACCGTTGGACAGCTTGCCCTCGACCTCCCGGATACGCCCCTCGATGAAGCCTTGGCGCTCCTTGGCTGCATCATATTCGGCGTTTTCAGAGAGATCGCCGTGGGAGCGGGCCTCAGCAATCGCGGCGATCACATTGGGACGCTCCACGGTCTTCAGGCGATGGAGCTCCTGCTTCAGCTTTTCCGCACCGGCGACAGTAAGTGGAACCTTGCTCATGCCTTCACCAGCTCGCCATGAAGATCCTGCAGCGAATAGGCCTCGAGACCCGAGAGATGGCGCATGCCCATACAGGCTGCACGTGCGCCTTCGATGGTCGTATAGACAGTAACCTTTGCTGCCAGGGCGCTGGTACGGATGGAGCGAGAGTCCGTCACGGCCTGCCGCTTCTCTTCAACGGTGTTGATAACCAGACTGATCTCGTTGTTCTTGATCATGTCGACAACGTGGGGGCGCCCTTCATTGACCTTGTTCACCGCCGAAACCGGCAGGCCCGCAGCAGCGATGGCGCTAGCAGTACCCCGTGTCGCAACAACGGAAAATCCGAGCTCGACCAGTTCGCGGGCAACCTCGATGGCCTTCGGACGATCCGCATGCTTGACGCTGATGAAGGCCTTGCCCGAAGTCGGGAGACGGACGCCGGCACCGAGCTGGCTCTTGACGAAGGCCTCGGCAAAAGTCCGGCCAACGCCCATCACTTCGCCCGTAGACTTCATTTCAGGCCCGAGGATCGTATCGACACCGGGGAATTTGACGAAGGGGAAGACGGCTTCCTTGACCGAGTAGTAAGGAGGCACGACTTCGCCAACGACACCCTGGTCATCCAGGCTGCGGCCAGCCATGCATCGGGCAGCGATCTTCGCCAGCGGCAGACTGCACGCCTTGGATACGAAGGGCACAGTTCGCGAGGCCCGGGGATTGACCTCGAGCACATAAACCACGGCGTCGTCGCCATCACCCTGAATGGCAAACTGGACATTCATGAGGCCACAGACGTTGAGGGCACGAGCCATTGCCTCAGTCTGACGACGCAGCTCATCCTGCAGCTTCGGTGACAATGTGTAGGGGGGCAGCGAACAGGCCGAGTCACCGGAGTGCACGCCGGCCTGCTCAATGTGCTCCATGATCCCGCCGATCATCACGCGCTTGCCGTCCGACAGCGCATCGACGTCCACCTCGGTGGCATCGTTGAGGAATCGATCGAGAAGAACAGGCGAATCATTGGAAACCTTGACGGCTTCGCGCATGTAGCGCTCAAGATCTTTCTGTTCGTGGACAATTTCCATTGCCCGCCCACCGAGCACGTAGCTGGGGCGCACAACCAGCGGATAGCCGATTTCGGCAGCCAGTCGAACGGCGTCTTCCGGCGTACGTGCAGTACGGTTGGGGGGCTGCTTCAGACCCAGTTCAAACAGCAGCTTCTGGAAACGCTCACGGTCTTCGGCAGCATCAATCATGTCCGGGCTGGTGCCGATGATGGGCACACCGTTCGCTTCCAGCTCCCGAGCCCTCTTCAGCGGAGTCTGCCCACCAAACTGGACGATCACTCCGACGGGCTTCTCCACGGCAACGATCTCGAGGATGTCCTCCAGCGTCAGCGGCTCGAAGTACAGGCGATCGGAGGTGTCATAGTCGGTGGAAACGGTCTCGGGGTTGCAGTTGACCATGATGGTCTCGAAGCCGTCTTCACGCAGGGCAAGTGCCGCATGGACACAACAATAGTCAAACTCGATGCCTTGACCGATCCGGTTCGGACCGCCACCCAGCACCATGATCTTCTTGTTGCCGGTCGGCAGCGCCTCGCACTCATCCTCGTAAGAGGAATAGAGATAGGCGGTAGAAGTGGCAAACTCGGCTGCGCAGGTATCCACACGCTTGAACACCGGCCGAACACCTGCCGCATGACGGTGCAGACGGACCGAGGTCTCGTCGGTACTCAGCAGCTTGGCCAGCCGACGATCGGCAAAGCCCTTGCGCTTGAGCTCCCGCAGTTCTGCCGCAGAGATGCCCTTGAGGGACCGGCCGGTGAGGGACTTCTCGGTTTTGACGATGTCCTCGATCTGGATCAGGAACCAGGGGTCGATACGGGTCAGGGCATGAACCTGGTCCAGACTCATGCCTTCACGGAAAGCCTGCCCCACATACCAGATGCGCTGGGCGCCCGGATCGCCGAGCTCGCGCTCGAGATCATCTTGATCCGCTTCGACTTCATCCAGGCCGTAGGCGCCAGTTTCGAGTCCACGCAACGCCTTCTGGAAAGACTCCTGGAAGGTACGCCCCATGGCCATGACTTCACCCACGGACTTCATCTGGGTGGTCAGGCGGTCATTGGCCTGCGGAAACTTCTCAAAGGCAAAACGGGGGATCTTGGTGACCACGTAGTCGATCGACGGCTCAAAGGAGGCCGGCGTCGCGCCGCCAGTGATGTCATTCTTGAGCTCGTCAAGGGTGAAGCCCACTGCCAGCTTGGCCGCGATCTTGGCAATCGGGAAGCCTGTAGCCTTCGATGCCAGCGCCGACGAACGGGACACACGGGGATTCATCTCGATGACGATCATGCGACCATCCTTCGGATTGATCGCAAACTGCACGTTCGAACCACCCGTATCCACGCCAATCTCGCGCAACACGGCGATCGAGGCATTACGGAGAATCTGGTATTCCTTGTCGGTCAGGGTCTGGGCAGGCGCGACAGTAATCGAGTCACCGGTGTGCACGCCCATGGGATCAAGGTTCTCGATGGAACATACGATGATGCAGTTGTCGGCCGTGTCGCGGACAACCTCCATCTCGTATTCCTTCCAGCCGATCAGCGACTCCTCGATCAGGAGCTCGTTGGTCGGGCTGGCCTCAAGACCGCGCTTGCAGATCTCGACAAACTCTTCGGGGTTATAGGCAATACCGCCCCCCGTTCCACCCAGCGTGAAGGACGGACGGATGATGACCGGAAAGCCGATCTCGGCCTGAACCTGATGCGCTTCATCAAGGGTATGTGCAACGCCGGAACGCGCCGAACCAAGACCGATCTTGGTCATCGCATCCTTGAACTTCATGCGGTCTTCGGCCTTGTCGATGGCCTCTTCCTTGGCACCAATCAGCTCCACGCCGTACTTGGCGAGCACGCCATGCTTGGCGAGATCGAGGGCACAGTTGAGGGCCGTCTGACCACCCATGGTCGGCAGCACCGCGTCCGGACGCTCCTTCTCGATGATCCGCTCGACCACCTGCCAGGTGATGGGCTCGATATAGGTGACATCCGCCGTACCCGGATCGGTCATGATGGTCGCCGGATTGGAGTTCACCAGCACAACCTTGTAACCCTCCTCGCGCAGGGCCTTGCAGGCCTGGGCGCCGGAGTAGTCGAATTCACAGGCCTGGCCGATGATGATCGGGCCGGCGCCGATGATGAGAATGGTCTTGATATCTGTACGTTTGGGCATGGTTCTTCAGAGACTGGAAAGCTGACGGTTCAGGGGTGGCACCTCGACGGGTGCCCTCACAGCTATCGGCTTCAGCCCCTCGCCTCCATCAGCGAAATGAATCGATCGAACAGGTAGGCCACATCGTGGGGACCGGGGCTCGCCTCAGGATGACCCTGGAAGCAGAAGGCCGGAACGTCGGTCCGGGCCAAGCCCTGCAGGCTGCCATCGAAGAGGGAAACGTGGGTTGCCCGGAGATTGGCCGGCAAGCTTGCCGCATCGACGGCAAAACCATGGTTCTGGCTGGTAATCAGGACCTGACCGGAATCGAGATCCTTGACCGGATGATTGGCTCCGTGATGGCCGAACTTCATCTTCATGGTTTTGGCGCCAGACGCGAGAGCCAGGAGCTGATGCCCCAGACAGATGCCGAAAGTCGGGACACCCTTGGCGAGAATCGCGCGGATTGCCTCGATAGCGTAATCACAGGGCTCGGGATCACCAGGGCCATTGGACAGGAAAACACCATCCGGATTGAGCGCCAGCACCTCGGCAGCGGACGTCTGTGCCGGCACAACGGTAAGGCGACACCCACGCTCCGCAAGCATGCGCAGGATGTTGCGCTTGACACCGTAGTCAAAGGCCACCACATGGAAGCGTGCCCTCTGCTGGGGCACATAGCCCTTGTCGAGCTGCCACTCGCCTTCCGTCCAAGGGTAGGCAGCCGTGGACGAAACCACCTTGGCCAGATCCATGCCGGCGAGCCCCGGAAACGATCGTGCCTGGGCAAGCGCTGCCTCGACGTTAAGTTCGGCAGCGTTTGCTGCAGTAACGATACAGCCGCTCTGGGCCCCCTTCTCGCGAAGGATGCGGGTCAGTTTGCGGGTGTCGATACCAGCAATGGCGACGATGTTCTCGGACTTGAGGTAAGCATCCAGCGTCTGCTCGCAGCGCCAGTTGGACGCCAGCATGGGCAGATCGCGAATGACCAGGCCCGCCGCGTAGACCTTGTCGGCCTCACAATCTTCCCGATTGATACCGGTGTTGCCGATATGCGGATAGGTGAGCGTAACGATCTGACGACAGTAGCTGGGGTCGGTGAGGATTTCCTGATAACCGGACATCGAGGTGTTGAACACCACCTCACCGGTTGTCATCCCTATCGCCCCGATGCCTTTACCGTAAAACACCGTCCCGTCGGCAAGAGCAAGAATGGCGGGCGGGAAAGCTGACACGGTGAACTCCTCGAAATCTTGTGATTGGACGACAGACATGGGCAGCCAGGCTACACATGAAAAACGGGATCAGCCTTGACCGGCCATCCCGCTGAGAAACTTTCTAATTATAGCCCGCGACACGATTTCGGGCAAATCCGACTGTAGGAAAACTGACAAGGCGCTGACAAGCTCACCGTCCCCCACGCGCCCGACGCAGCACGCCTGCAAGATTTCCGAGCTCATTGAGCAGTTCAGGCAACTCACGACGAACCGCCGCACCGTCCTGCTCCTTGCCCGCATTCTCGAGCCGCTGGGCTGAGGCTACGGTACCGGCGGCATTGAACACCCCAGCCGACCCCTTAATGGAGTGCGCCAGACTACGGATCGTCGCGAAGTCAGAAGTGCGCTGGGCGAGCTCAAGCGCCTTTCGATTGCGCTCCAGATCGCTGAAGAAGAGACTGATAAGTTGCTGCAGGGCGGCCTCATCACCATCAAGCAACTCGCGGGTCGCGCCAATATCGGCAATCGCGGAATCCGCCCCCACATCGATACAGCTCGCAACCCGGCCGCCACCCACCTGAGGCGCATCGTCCAGATCTCCCATCACCCGGTCTATCACCCCATGCAGCTCCACGGGCTTGATCGGTTTGGCGATGTAATCGTCCATGCCCGCCATCAGGCAACGATCCCTGTCGCCCTGCATCGCATGGGCGGTCATCGCCACAATCGGTGTCGACTGCCACTTCCCTCCTGCAGCCCAGCTTCGTCGCGCCTCACGAGCCCGTATCGCCTGAGTGGCCTCCAGCCCACCCATCACCGGCATCTGCACATCCATCAGGATCAGGTCGAAACGCTCCTTGTCGAAGCAATCAAGCGCCTCCTGACCATTGGCGGCAACGATGATCGTATGCCCCACCTTCTCGAGCATCTTCACCGCAACGGTCTGATTGACCGGATTGTCCTCGACCAGCAGGATCTTGAGACGCTGATTTGAACGGGACTGCGGCGGAGTGCAGGCAAAGGTCTGCTCCGCCTCGAAGGCCAGGAAACGCTCCTCCTCGGCAGTCGAACCATGGAGCGTCAAGCCGAGGGCGTCAACCAGATCGCTACGGGAGAAAGGTTTGATCAGGCGCGCACCGACCTTGAGGCGCTCACACTTCACCGAGTCTCCACGCTGCGTGTTGGCATCAAGCATCATGATGAGGCGGTCCAGGCGCGGCCATCCCTGAAACAGCTTCTCTGCCAGCGCATAGCCACCAGGCGCAGGCATCGCGGTCTCCATGAGAACCCAGTCGAATGGCGTATTGAGCTTGCTCGCCACAGCCAGCATCTCTTCCACCGCCTCGCCGCTGTCAGCCTCACGCACATCCAGCCCCAGGGAGCGCAACTGGGCTCCCACGCTACGACGCAAGGCTGAATTGCGGACGCCCAACAAGGCTCGGCGGGCACCGAAAGCCGGCAACTCGCTCCTTCGCGCCAGGCCAACGCCCACATGCACCGAGAAGCGGAAAGTACTTCCCTCTCCGGGACGACTACTCAAGGTGATGGCCCCACCCATGAGCTCAACGATCCGCCTGCAAATCGCCAGGCCAAGACCCGTCCCGCCGTACTTCCGGGTCGTGGATTCATCAGCCTGGGAGAACGCACCGAAAACGGCCTCGTGCTTATCTTCCGGGATACCCACCCCAGAATCCCGCACCGAGAACTCGAGGACAAATTCTCCCCCCTCCGCCTCACGGCCGCCGACCGACACCTCCACCTCACCAAGCTCTGTAAATTTGATGGCGTTACCGACGAGGTTGGTCAACACCTGGCGCAGACGGGTCGGATCCCCCAGCAAGACAGCCGGAACGTTCTGGGCAACCGAATAGAAGCACTCGACCCCCTTCTGATACGAACGCAGGGCCAAGGACTTCATCGTATCGCCAAGGAGATCCGGAAGCGAAAACTCCACTCTCTCCAGGCTGAGATGCCCGGCCTCAATCTTCGAAAAATCGAGCACGTCGTTGATGATCCGGAGCAGGGAATCAGCAGAACTCTTGACCGTGTTCAGATATTCCCGCTGCTCCTCGTCCAGCTGCGTATCCAGCACCAACTCGGTCATCCCGATGATTCCGTTCATCGGGGTACGGATCTCGTGGCTCATGTTGGCCAGAAAATCACTCTTGGCACGATTCGCCGCTTCTGCCTGCTCCTTGGCGTGCAACAGCTCCAGCTCTGCACACTTGGCCTGGGTAACGTCCCAGTAGGTGCCGACCATCCGCGTCCAGCGCCCGTCCGCTCCCCGACCGGAAGCCCTCCCGCGAACCAGCATCCAGCGCCAGCCTCCGGCCTTGGGCGCCACCCGAAACTGGGTTTCAAAAGAGTCCAGCTCACCCCGGAGATGCGTTATCAGCTGATGGCGGGTGATCGCCAGATCGTCCGGATGAAGAAGCGGCAACCACGAAGAAAAATCGCTCGAACATTCGGACTCCTCGTAACCGAGGGCCCGTCGCCATGAATCATCCAGAACGATCCCGCCGCCGACAAGATCCCAGTCCCACAACCCACCGTCCGTATTCTGCAGCGCCAGCTCCAGGCGCTTCCCCGTTTCTGCGGCAGTACGTTCTGCGCGCTCACGTGCCGTCACCAGACCTCGCACCTGCGCCATCAGTTCAGCGGTCGACGCGAGACTCGCATTACGCCCCCCGACAAGCCCGCCAGCTGCAGCCTGCTCCAGCAGATAGGCTCTCAAGGCACGCCCGAGATCGGCATCAGCGGTCATGGATTCCAACTCAGGACGATTCACGTGGTCCGCCAGGCATCATGAAGGCACGGTAAGAAATGAAAGAAGGCGCGCCAGACCAGCCGACACGCCTACCCGGGAATACCGCCTATAACGGCACCTTCCCTCCCCACCTTGAGCAGCCCATGCGGGCCTTGGCTACTTCAGACCGAGCACATCCTGCATATCGAACAAGCCCGAGGTGTGAGCCGCCAGGAAACGTGCTGCGCGCAAACTACCGGTGGCATAGGGCATGCGGCTGGCAGACTTGTGGGTAATCTCGATCCGTTCACCGATACCGGCAAAAAGAACCGTGTGATCACCGACGATATCTCCCCCGCGCACGGTGGCGAAACCGATCGTCTGTGCATCCCGCTCGCCGGTTACCCCTTCGCGACCATAGATGGCGCAGTCGTCCAGATCCCGCCCGAGCGCCTTGGCCACCACTTCCCCCATGCGCAGGGCGGTGCCCGAAGGCGCATCCACCTTCAGGCGATGATGCGCCTCGATGACCTCCACGTCGTAGTCCTCGTTGAGGATCCGCGCCGCCATATCGAGAAGCTTGAACACCGCATTCACACCCACCGCCATGTTGGGGGCAAAAACCACCGGAATGTCGCGCGCCGCATCGGCAATGGTGGCCTTGCCCTCCGCCGAAAACCCGGTCGTGCCGATGACCATGCCACAGCCGGCCGCCCTGGCCACCGCCAGGTGCTGAAGCGTCGCTTCCGGACGGGTGAAGTCGATCAGGCAATCGGCGCGGGCCAGCCCTTCAGCCACATCGCTGGTGATCGGAACGCCGCACTGCACACCGCCAAACTCGCCCGCATCGCGACCGATGAAAATGCTCTCCGGCCGCTCGAAGGCTGCCACCAGCACAGCGTCCTCGGCCTTGAGCGTGGTTTCGATCAACATACGGCCCATGCGCCCGGACGCGCCGGCGATCGCGATACGAATTTTGTTCATTTTCTTCCCGGAGTAAAACGGTAATGGGCCAGCCGGACATGGGCGACCCGACAGTCAATCACTGGGCCCCGGCCTCATCGGCACGTACGTCGCCGTCAAGCCGGGCAAGCTTTCCGTCCTCGAAGATCACGGTCAGTCGCCGCTCCTGAAGCTTTCCCTTGCCCGGCTGGAAACGATAGACATAGTCCCAGCGATCACTGTGGAAGACATCCACCAGCAACGGGGCACCAAGAACGAAACGCACCTGATCACGACTCATGCCGGGCTTGAGTTGAGCCACCATCTCCTGAGACACGAAATTTCCCTGGCGGACATCAATCCGGTAGGGCCGCAGAAAATCGGAGGTGGACGAGCAACCCGCAAGGGCCGCGATCAGAAGTGCGGAAGAAAGCAGTGTGCGCATGGCGTCTCGGAAAGCGGGGGCGAGCGTCGGCTTGGAAGCCGCATTCTCAACGAAGGTCGGAAACTATATCATACGGGGCCGGCCAGGCTTCTGGCCGGCCTCTTCAGTTCTTCGGGGCCTCCATGTCCAACAATTCTCAGAACCTCAAAAGCATCGGCCTCAAGGCGACCTTCCCGCGTCTCAAGATCCTTGACCTTTTCCAGAAGGCAGAAAACCGCCATCTCACTGCAGAAGACGTGTATCGCCTCCTGATCAGCGAAGACATGGATATCGGTCTGGCCACCGTCTATCGGGTTCTCACCCAATTCGAGCAGGCAGGCCTGCTTGAACGTCACTACTTCGAGTCTGGTAAAGCGGTTTTCGAGCTCAACGAAGGTCACCACCACGACCATCTGGTATGCCTGCAATGCGGCAAGGTCGAGGAGTTTTTTGATCCGGAGATCGAAGAACGCCAGAACCGTATCGCAGCCGAAAGAGGGTTCGCCGTCAAGGAGCACGCCCTCTATCTGTACGCTGACTGCCAGAAGGCCGCCTGCCCAAACAAGCCCGGCAACAACTGAAAGCCACGTCGCGGCGGGGTTGCAAGCCTGCCGCCATGTAGCCCTCTGACACAGCCGGCAGCCCGAGCCCTCAGGCTTCCAGGGCAAGCATCTCCGCAGCATGCCGGCGGGTCGTATCGGTGATATTGACCCCTCCCAGCATGCGCGCGATTTCCTCGATCCGGCCAGACGCATCAAGCAGTCGCATCCGGGAAAGAGTTTCACCCCCCCGGGTTTCCTTGGAAATATTCCACTGCCAGTCTGCCTGGGCCGCCACCTGAGGGAGGTGGGTGACGCACAGGACCTGGCGATCAACACCCAACTGCCGCAACAGGCGGCCAACGATCTCGGCCACCCGCCCCCCGATCCCTACATCCACCTCGTCGAAGATAAGGGTCGGCGTTGCAGCATTGCGACTGGTGATCACCTGAATGGCCAGACCGATGCGTGAAAGTTCGCCCCCCGAAGCCACCTTGGCCATCGAGCGCAAGGGCTGACTGGCATTCGCCGTCACCAGGAACTCGACACTCTCCAGGCCGCTCGCCGCCCCTTCTTCCACCGCCCGGAGGGCAATTTCAAAGCGTGCTCCCGACATGGCCAGGGACTGCATGGCCTCCGTGACCGCTGCCGACAACTCGGCAGCCACCTTGCGGCGCGCTTCAGACAAAGCCTGCGCCGGTGTCATGTAAGCCTGGCGAGCCAACGCCTCGTCACGAGCCAGCGCCACCGGATCAGACTGACGCGTCAGGCGTTCAAGGCGGCTGACGCTCTCCGCCATAACGTCCGGCAGGCCTTCCGGGGCCACCCGGTACTTGCGCGCCATTCCGGTGATGGCTTGAATGCGCTGATCGATTTCGCCGAGACGCTGGGGATCCAGATCCAGTCGATCCCGGTAGCGGCGCATCGCATGGATGGCCTCGTCGAGCTGGATGCTGGCACTACCCAGCAGCTCCTGCACATCGGCCAGCTGAGCATCGTGCGCAGCCATCTCGGCAACACGGCCCAGCAGCCGGTCCAGCTGGGGGCCTACCGCATACTCCCCCTCGGCGAGCCCCTCAAGCACTTCGGCACCACCCTCAATCAAACTTGCTGCGTGGGCCAGACGGGCCTGTTCCTGGTTCAGCGCACGCCAATCATCGGGATCAAAAGCCAGTTCGCCAAGCTCGCTGACCTGCCAGCCGAGTAACTCGCGCTCGCGCTCCGACGAAGACGCATCCTCCTCCGCCAGTTCGCGCGCACGACGGAGGGCCGACCAGCCGCGATAGCGCTCAGAGACCTCCCGGGCCAGGGCCTGCAAGCTCCCATGGGCATCCACAAGGGCGAGCTGGGCATCGCCACGCAGAAGGGCATGGTGGGCGTGCTGACCATGAATATCAGCCAGCAACTCCCCCACCGCGCGCAACTGACTCAACACCACCGGCGTGCCATTGAGCCAGGCCTTGGATCTACCGCTGCTTTCGACAACCCTGCGCAGCAACACCACATCGTCGTCCCCACTCAGGGCTTCGTCCTGCAGCCAGCGCTGCAAGGGGCCACTGGCCGGCACATCGAATTCGGCGACGATCTCCGCCTTCAGGCAACCGGTTCGCACGACACCCGCCTCGGCCTTGGCCCCGAGGGCGAGCCCGAGCGCATCAAGCAGAATGGACTTGCCAGCGCCCGTTTCACCGGTCAGCGCCCCGAAACCGGCACCAAAATCCAGCTCGAGCTGGTCGACGATGACGAAGTCACGAATGGTGAGATGGCGCAGCATGGAAGGAGGACGAGCGGAAAGAGGACGAGAAAATCAGCTGTGGCGAGGTGTCGAGCTCCAGTGCAGCTTCTCGCGCAGCATCGCAAAATAGCTGTAACCGACTGGATGAAGGAGACGCACCCTGTGGGGCGAGCGTGTGATCCGGACGGAATCACCAGCCCGGGTATCGTAACGGGTCTGCCCGTCAAAATGGACCCGTGAATCGTGGGGTGGCAGCAGGACGATCTCGATCTGGCAACGATCAGGCAAGGTGATGGGCCGCGCCGTCAGCGTGTGCGGACACATGGGCACCAAAGCTATCCCATCAACGCTCGGATGAAGGATGGGCCCGTTTGCCGACAGGGCGTAGGCCGTGGAGCCGGTCGGTGTCGAGATGATCATTCCATCGGAGCGCTGGGTGTAGACAAACTCGCCATCGATCCGCAGATCAAACTCGATCATCCGCCCCAGATCGCCCTTATTGACGACAACGTCGTTGAGGGCAACGGTATGAAACACCCGCTGGCCATTACGCAGGATTTCTGCGTCCAGCAACACCCGGCTTTCCTCGGTGAAGCGCCCCTCGAGGATCTCACCGACCTTCTCGAGGGCAACCTCACGGGAAATATCGGTCAGGAAGCCCAAGCGCCCCTGATTGACCCCAACCAGAGGCACGTTGTACTCAGCCAGCCGACACGCACTGTTGAGCAAGGAACCATCGCCCCCCAGAACGACTGCCAGATCAGCACGATCACCGATTTCCTCATAGCTGGCCACGGTGAAGCCGGCCGTCAAACCGGTGGAACTTGCGGTACCCTGTTCAATCAGAACACTGAGCCCGAGGCCCCTCAGATAACTGGCCAGGCGAAGGACTGCTTCCGCCACTTCCGGGCTCTGATATTTGCCTATCAGCGCTATTGTCTTGAACTCGCAGGTCATGGATTTGATTAAACCACATTCTTCCTCGGCACCGCAGCACGCCGCGGCAAAACTCCGGACCCGCCTGCTAACGGTGCTTCTCACGACCGTCGCCCTTCCTTAGAATCGGGGCGTCTTCAAGAACCCATGACCATGACCAGCCTCGATCAACGCTCGCAAGTCCTGCTCAAGACCCTTGTCGAGCATTACATCACCGACGGACAACCGGTGGGTTCGCGGGCGCTCTCACGGCACTCCGGACTCAAACTGTCCCCCGCCACCGTGCGCAACGTCATGTCCGACCTTGAGGAACTGGGCTTCATCGCCAGCCCTCACACGTCGGCGGGGCGGATTCCCACGGCGCGAGGCTACCGTTTCTTCGTTGACAGCCTGCTCACCGTCCAGCCCCTCGGCATCGGCCAGCTTCAGGAAATCAAGGGACACATTCAGCCGGGGGAACCCCAGCGAGTCATCAATGCGGCCTCCCAGATGCTTTCGGGGCTGACACACTTCGCCGGGGTCGTCATTTCTCCCAAGCAGGATGCCATCAAGATCCGCCAGATCGAGTTCGTCAGCCTTTCGGACACCCGTGTCCTGCTGATTCTGGTCACCACAACCGGAGACGTGCAGAACCGGATCCTGTTCACCAAGCGCCCGTATTCGCCCTCTGAGCTGGTCAGTGCCGCCAACTATCTGAACCAGCATTTCGCCGGGCTGGCCTTTGAAGAGATACGCGCCCGGATCCAGGACGAACTCAAGCAACTGCGCTCCGACATGACCGAACTCATGAGTGCGGCCGTCGAAGCGGGCAGCGAAGCCCTTGAGGAAACCCGGAGCACCTACGTCATCACCGGAGAGACCAATCTCCTGGATGCGGAGGACCTTTCCTCCAACATGGCGCGCCTGCGGGAGCTGTTCAAACTGTTCGAACAGAAAACCGGTCTGATGCAGTTGATGGACATTTCCAATCGGGCCAAGGGTGTACAGATCTTCATCGGGGGTGAAAGCGGCCTCAGCCCTCTGGACGATTGCAGCGTTGTCACCGCGCCCTACCAGGTCGACGGTCAGGTGGTCGGCTCAGTTGGCGTCATCGGTCCGACCCGCATGGCGTATGAGCGGGTTATCCCCATCGTCGACGTCACCGCCCGACTCCTGACCAGCGCCCTCTCGGGCCAGAACAATTAGAAAGTCCTTCTCAATGACCCGATTCTGGCAGGAGCCAGCGTACGTCCACGGCACGCCGCCCAGGACAGGTGTACTGCTGGTCAATCTCGGCACTCCTTCCGCCCCGACAGCGGCGGCCCTCCGCCCGTATCTCGCGCAGTTTCTCTCCGACCCCCGCGTCGTCGAGATCCCCCGACTGATCTGGTGGCCGATTCTCCATGGCATCATCCTGCGCACACGCCCGGCCAAATCGGCCCAAAAATATGCCAGCGTGTGGACGGATGAAGGCTCGCCCCTCAAGGCCCACACTGAAAAGCAGGCCAAACTGCTGGCGGGATTTCTGACCAACGCAGGGCACCGTGACCTGATGATCAGTTGGGCCATGCGCTACGGAGCTCCGTCGATCCGCAGCCGCCTGGACGAAATGCGCACTGCAGGCTGTACGCGAATCCTCGTACTACCGCTCTACCCCCAGTTTGCGGCGAGCACCACAGCAACCGTCATCGACGAAGTGGCCGACTGCCTGCGGCACTGGCGGAACCTCCCGGAAGTCCGATACGTCCGCAGCTTCGGCGACGACACGGGATATATCCAGGCCCTGGCCGCCACGGTACGGGCACATTGGCAACGCAACGGCCAGGCCGAAAAGCTGATTCTGAGCTTCCATGGCATACCGCGCCGCGCCCTTGACCTCGGCGACCCCTATCACTGTGAATGCTACAAGACCGCCCGCCTGCTCAGCGAAGCCCTGCAACTGCCTGCAGAACGCATGCTGGTGAGCTTCCAGTCGCGCTTCGGCAAGGCCGAGTGGCTACAGCCCTACACGCAGCCAAGCCTGGAGGCCTTGGCAAGTCAGGGCATCCGATCCGTGGATGTGATGTGCCCCGGCTTTGTCTCGGACTGCCTGGAGACCCTGGAAGAGATCAACATGGAATGCCGTGAGGCCTTCCTTCACGCCGGTGGCGAGCGCTTCGGGTACATTCCCTGCCTGAATGAAAGCGACGACTGGATCAAGGCACTGATGGCGCTCTCACTGACCCACCTGGGAAACTGGCTGACGGATCCTCACCCCGACGCAGGCACGCTGGCACTGCAACGTACCCGGGCGTGCACGCTCGGAGCCGAAAACTGACAACTCACGAAAGCCCAAGCAGGAGGCGGCCCCCATGAGACTCATCATTCGCTGGATACTCAATGCCGTGGCATTGATGCTGATCCCCGAGGTGCTAACAAGCATCACCGTCGAGAGCTACACCGCAGCGCTCCTGAGCGCCCTGCTCCTGGGATTTGTGAATGCCATCATCCGGCCGCTTCTGATCCTGATCACCCTGCCCATCACCATTCTGACCCTCGGTCTGTTCACCCTGGTGATCAATGCCTTGATGTTCTGGTCGGTGTCAGGCTTGGTGAAAGGCTTCGTGGTGCCAGACTTCTGGACCGCGTTCTGGGGCGCCTTGCTCTACAGTGTTCTCACCTGGATGGTCAGCCTCGCCCTGAGCGACAAGGACTGACCGAAGGGAATCTCAACTGCCGGCCATTACCTGCGCGCTGCGGCGGCGGGGGGTTCTGCGCCGGACAGCCCCCGGATCGAATGCTCCGACAAGCTTGCCCAAAGCTGCAGAACGCGCATCCATGGCCATCCTGAAGGCCCCGTCTTCGCCGTATTTCTTTACCGAAAACTTGACCCGCTTGCGCCGTCCGTCCGGCAAGGGCCATGAGGCCACCCAGAACCAGCGCTGTTTTTCCTCGGGCAGATCGCGGGTCTCAGAGGCACAATAACGGCATACGCCCACAACGCCCGAGCGATTGTTCTTCTTGACGATGTTGGAATACTCCTGCATCGACAAGGGCGGATGCTCGGCGATGATCTGGTCCCGATACTCCTTGGCGGCAACAAAGGAGCGCTGCTTCCCGCCGAACACACCGTCGCTGAAGTGCTTGCGATAGATCACGCCACGACGCTGGATGGTCACGAGCCATCCGTGAGTCCGGCTGGTCTCGTTGTCGACACGGCTGATTCCATAAGTGCTGCCTCGGCTCACAAGCCACCTCCTGTCCGATCCGCGAAGATATCGCGGCTTCAGGAGGGATTTCGGCCGGTTTCTTGGAAACTTTAGAGCCCAGTTCACAGCCGCGTTCGCGCATCGGAACAGACCTGCCCCTTGAAAGGGTACTGCCTCCACCCCACATCTGCAGCTGGACTTCCAGAGAGACGACAATGACCGACAGCCTGCTCATCCCCTGCCCGCACTGCGCTGCCCTGAACCGCATTCCAGCCACACGCTTGCATGATCACGGCAACTGCGGACGCTGCAAGAAAGCGCTCTTCGAGGGGCTCCCTGTCGAGCTGACCGCAGCCAACTTCGAAACACATGCCCTGCGTGGCGATCTACCGCTGCTGGTGGACTTCTGGGCGCCCTGGTGCGGGCCGTGCAGAACCATGGCGCCGGCATTTTCAGCGGCAGCCGGCACTCTGGAGCCGCTGCTTCGATTGGGAAAACTCAATACGGAAGCGTTCGGAGAGATCGCGGCGCAATTCGCCATCCGCAGCATCCCGACCCTCGTGCTGATTCACCGAGGCAGGGAAATCGCCCGGCAGTCTGGCGCCATGGGAAGTGCAGACATCGTGCGGTGGGCGCAGGCCCATTCACCGTCAAAATGAAAAGGCCTGCATCCGGCCCCCGGATTCAGTTGTCGACGAGCTGCAGCTCCATGCCGAAACCACTCACGGTAATCCGCTCTGCGGGCGGCCCGTCCTTCGAGAGCTCCCGATAAGCCTGACCCAGCCGACGGGCAACGATGGTCACGAGTCGGGTGCGGAAGGCATCCTGGCACTCATCCGTTGCCAGGGACAGGGCCGATGGGTTGATCTCGAGGTAGACGGTCCCGGTGGTTGCGACCGCGGTACAGGTGTGCCGATGGTCCTGCTGATCCAGGTAGGCCAGCTCGCCAAACACCTCGCCGTAAGCCAGCTCGCACACCCGGTGTCCATCCACCGACATCTCGACGCGCCCCTCGATGATGATCCCGAAGCGCTGGTCCGAATCCCCCTCACGGATCAGCAGGGTATTGGCTTCAACCTTGCGCCAGCGCGAGATGCGCAGGATTTCCCAGATCTCCACATCTTCGAACTCGGTGAAGAAGGGCATCTTGCGCAGTATCGAATACCGGGTGTTGTCCACCGGCGCCGAATTGTCATCCAGGATCTTGTACCGGACTGCCGACAGATCCTTGGCAAAGTCGGCGCCGTTCTTGTAGCGCGAGTACAGATCCTTCTCGAGGGCGCGACGGATCACGCCGTCGAGCTGCTCGGGAAGCTCGGAATTGATCTGGGAAACCTGGGGCGGCTCCGTGTTGATGATCTTGTAGATGAGCTGGGCCGGATTTTTTGCCCTGAATGGGAGGCGCCCAGTAAGCATGTGAAAAAGAACAACCCCCAGGGAAAAAAGGTCGGTCTTCTGGTTGAGCGGATAGCCCTTGATCTGCTCGGGGCTCATGTAGGCCGGCGAGCCCACCCCCATGATGAAAGTCGAATCGGACGCGCTCTTCTTGCTGATATTGAGCGCCAGGCCGAAATCCGTGATCTTGACGTTGTCCTGATCATCCACAAGGATGTTTGCAGGCTTGATATCCCGGTGCACGATCCCCTGCCGGTAGGCGTAATCCAAGGCCATGGCGCACTTGAAGATCATGCCGATCACCCGATGGAGGGGAAGCAGATTCTGGAACGAGCAGTACTGTTCGAGGGTTGTCCCCGGAAAGTACTCCATCACGATATAGGCGTAATCCTTCTCAACCGTGGTGTCGAAGATCTTGATGATGTTGGGGTGATCCAGCCGGGTGGATACGTCGCGCTCGGCACGGAGGAGCTTCATCAGGCGCCGGTTCCACTTGGCCTCGTCCTTTGCCTTGTCGTCGAAGCGCACCAGCTTGAGGGCCACGGGATCGGGGTACTGCGGGTGCTCGGCAAGGTAAACCGTAGCCGTAGCACCTCTACCGACCTCTCGGATCAGCTTGTACTTGCCGATTTTTTCAGGTGTATTTTCCATACCCATCCTGCACCGCAGAGGTTCCAACGATGACCGGACAGCGCCGGGACTCCCGGATTTTACACGTCAGACGGGAACTTTCCCGCTTCAATGCACGCCCCCTCTTGAAATCTTATCCTGCGCCCCCAGCTACTGCGAGTCAAAAATAGGAGCCGTTACCCATGCAAGACCAAGACCCCACGCTGGGCGCCGAAAACAAGATTGCTGACAAGCTGGCGGAGAACATCGCCGAGACGGGCGCTGCGGCTGAAATCACCGCCGAGGATACCGCGGGCATCGACACCCTCCCCTCCCTCGCCGAGCAGCTTCGCGAAGCCGAACTGAAGGCCCTGGAACACCACGACGCCTGGCTACGGGCAAAGGCCGAGACAGAGAACGTCCGCCGCCGCGCTCAGGAGGACATCGTCAAGGCTGGCAAATTTGCCGCTGACAAGTTCGCCCAGGCCATGCTGCCAGTCAAGGACAGCCTTGAGGCCGCCCTGGCCACCGAAAACGCCACCCTCGAAAGCCTCAAGGAAGGTGTCGAACTCACCCTCAAGCAGTTGGTGGCCGCATTCCAGAGCGCCAACGTGACCGAGGTGAACCCGGTTGGTGAGAAATTCGACCCCAACAAACACCAGGCCATCAGTGCAATCGAGGCCGATGGTGAGCCGAACACCGTCCTGACGGTGCTGCAGAAGGGCTACCTGCTGAACGAGCGCACCATGCGCCCGGCACTGGTCGTGGTTTCAAAAGCAAAATCTGCCGCTTGAAACCAGCGTCAGCATCCCCATATTCGATAGCAAGCCAAGGGGCGGCAAACATGGCCTGCCCCGCTGACAAACAGAATTGAACTGAAGGAAAACTCATGGGCAAGATCATCGGTATCGACCTCGGCACCACCAACAGCTGCGTTTCCGTGATGGAAGGCGGCAAGCCCAAGGTCATCGAAAACTCCGAAGGTGCACGCACCACCCCGTCCGTCGTCGCCTACGCCGACGATGGCGAGATCCTGTGCGGTGCGCCGGCCAAGCGCCAGGCCGTCACCAATGCCAGAAACACCCTCTACGCCATCAAGCGCCTGATCGGTCGCCGCTTCGAAGAGAAGGAAGTGCAGAAGGACATCGACCTGATGCCCTTCACCATCGCCAAGGCCGACAACGGCGACGCCTGGGTTGAAGTGCGCGGCAAGAAGATTGCCCCGCCGCAGGTGTCCGCCGAAGTGCTGCGCAAGATGAAGAAGACCGCCGAAGACTACCTCGGCGAGGAAGTCACCGAAGCGGTCATCACCGTACCGGCCTACTTCAACGACAGCCAGCGCCAGGCCACCAAGGACGCCGGCCGCATCGCCGGTCTGGAAGTCAAGCGGATCATCAATGAGCCCACCGCTGCAGCCCTCGCCTTCGGTATGGACAAAAAACCGGGTGACTCCAAGATCGCCGTGTTCGACCTCGGCGGCGGCACCTTCGACGTGTCCATCATCGAAATCGCCGACATCGACGGCGAACACCAGTTCGAAGTGCTGGCCACCAACGGCGACACCTTCCTGGGCGGTGAAGACTTCGACCAGCGCATCATTGACTACATCGTCACCGAGTTCAAAAAGGAACAGGGTGTCGATCTCAAGAACGACGTGCTGGCCCTGCAGCGCCTCAAGGAAGCCGCTGAAAAAGCCAAGATCGAGCTGTCCTCCGGCCAGCAGACCGAGATCAACCTGCCCTACATCACCGCAGACGCCACCGGCCCGAAGCACCTGGCGCTCAAGATCACCCGCGCCAAGTTCGAATCCCTGGTGGAAGACTTGGTCGAGCGCACCATTGAGCCCTGCCGTGTGGCCCTCAAGGATGCCGGCGTGAAGGTCTCCGACATCGACGACGTGATCCTGGTCGGCGGCCAGACCCGCATGCCCAAGGTCATCGACAAGGTCAAGGAGTTCTTCGGCAAGGACCCCCGCCGTGACGTCAACCCGGACGAGGCCGTGGCTGTCGGCGCCTCCATCCAGGGTGGCGTGCTGCAGGGCGAGGTCAAGGACGTGCTGCTGCTCGACGTGTCCCCCCTGTCCCTGGGCATCGAGACCCTGGGCGGCGTGATGACCAAGCTGATCCAGAAGAACACCACGATCCCGACCAAGGCTTCGCAGGTATTCTCCACCGCCGACGACAACCAGTCTGCAGTGACCATCCACGTGCTGCAGGGCGAGCGCGAGATGGCCGCCGGCAACAAGAGCCTGGGTCAGTTCAACCTGTCCGACATTCCGCCGGCCCCCCGCGGCATGCCGCAGATCGAGGTCACCTTCGACATCGACGCCAACGGCATCCTGCACGTGTCCGCCAAGGACAAGGCCACCGGCAAGGAAAACAAGATCACCATCAAGGCCAACTCCGGCCTGTCCGATGACGAGATCCAGCGCATGGTGCGCGACGCGGAGGCCCACGCCGAGGAAGACAAGAAGGCCCACGAACTGGTCGACGCCCGTAACCAGCTCGACACCCTGGTGCACTCCGTGAAGAAGGCCCTGGCCGAGCACGGCGACAAGATCGGTGACGACAAGGCCAAGATCGAAGCTGCGATTGCCGAAGCCGAAGAAGCCATCAAGTCCGGCGACAAGGCCGCCATCGACGCCAAGAGCGAAGCTCTTGGTGCCGTCAGCCAGAAGCTCGGCGAGCACATCTACGCCCAGGCTCAGGCCGAAGCTGCTGGTGGCGCTGCAGGCGGTGCCGGCGCCTCTGCCGGCGGTGCCAAGGCCAACGACCCGGACGTGGTCGACGCGGAATTCACCGAGGTGAAGGACAAGAAGTAAGCCTGTCTGGCTGAACAGCTGGTCAGCCGACCCGACAGATCCGGCCGAGCCCCTGCTGGTGCGCCCTGCACCGCTCGGCTCGGCCTTTACACAAGATAGCCAGAGCACCCAAACATGGCGAAACGGGATTTATACGAGATCCTCGGCGTCAATCGTGACGCCTCCGAGGACGAACTGAAAAAGGCCTACCGCAAGCTGGCCATGAAGTACCACCCGGACCGCAATCCGGACAACAAGGACGCGGAAGACAAGTTCAAGGAGGCCAAGGAAGCCTACGAGATCCTGACCGACGCAAACAAGCGCGCTGCCTACGACCGCTACGGCCACGCCGGGGTGGAACAATCCATGGGCGGCGGGGGCGGTGGAGGCGGCCAGGGCTTCGACGGCTTCGCCGACGCCTTTGGCGACATCTTCGGTGACATCTTCGGTGGCGGTGGTGGCGGGCGTGGCCGCTCCAACGT
This sequence comes from Zoogloea sp., assembly GCF_023150065.1. Lineage (GTDB taxonomy): Bacteria > Pseudomonadota > Gammaproteobacteria > Burkholderiales > Rhodocyclaceae > Zoogloea. The sequence goes on along the minus strand of NZ_JAKLLN010000001.1, from coordinate 136,073 downwards.
ATATCGGGGCGCCGACCTCCGCTACAACCTCGAGATCTCGCTGGAAGAAGCCGCCCGCGGCGCCGAGAAGACCATCCGCATTCCGGCCCTGGAAGAGTGCGACAGCTGCCACGGCAGCGGCGCCAAGCCCGGCACGCAACCCAAGACCTGCCCCACCTGCGGCGGAGCCGGTCAGGTCCGCATCCAGCAGGGCTTCTTCTCCATCCAGCAGACCTGCCCCAAGTGCCACGGCAGTGGTCGCATCATCCCCGAGCCCTGCACCTCCTGCGGCGGTGCCGGCCGGGTCAAGCGACAGAAGACCCTCGAGGTCAAGATCCCCGCGGGCATTGACGACGGGATGCGTCTGCGCCATGGAGGCCACGGCGAACCTGGTGTCAATGGCGGGCCGGCCGGCGACCTCTACGTGGAGATCCACATCAAGCAGCACCCGGTCTTCCAGCGCGATGGCGATGATCTGCATTGCGAGATGCCGATCAGCTTCACCACGGCAGCCCTGGGCGGCGAGATCGAGATCCCGACCCTCGACGGAGCCGCCAACATCCGTATCCCCGCAGAAACCCAAAGCGCCAAGGTATTCCGCCTGCGCGGCAAGGGGATCCGCAATGTGCGCAGCCATGCCCCGGGTGATCTGATGGTTCACGTGATCGTCGAGACCCCGGTCAAGCTGACCGACCGCCAGAAGGAACTGCTGCGGGAGTTCGATGACATCGCCTCCAGCAATGCCGAGCGCCACAATCCGAAAGCCAAATCCTGGATGGATAAGGTGAAGGATTTCTTCAGCGCCTGAAACACCTCCGCATTGCTGCATTGCGACACAAATAGCGCTGGCCGCCGCTCCTGGAACGGCGGCCAGTGTCTTTTGCGAAACACATTCCTTTTTAACCTATACTCGGCTCCGCCAGCATCCTCATCACTCAAGAACCGCGCCCATCATGCTTATCCACTCCATCAAGTCGCTGATCGCCACCGTGAGCACCGGGCTGATGTTTGCCGCCGGCGGGGTCGCACAGGCCGCCGACCCGGGTATCAGCGAGGGCACCATCACCCTGGGCATGTCCGCCCCGTTCTCCGGCCCCAACGGCGCCTACGGCAAGGAGATGAAGGAAGGCGCGATGGCTTACTTTGCGCAACTCAATGCGGCAGGCGGGATCCATGGCAAGAAGGTGGAGCTCGTCGCCCTGGATGATGGATACGAGACCGAAAAGGCAGTCGCCAACACCCGCAAGCTCATCAACGAGCAGAAGATCTTTGCCCTGATGGCGTATTACGGCTCCTCCCCCACCACGGAGGCCATGAAAGTCTTTTCTGAAGCACGGGTTCCACTCCTGGGCACCATCAGCGGCGCCGGCTCCCTGCGCACCCCGGTGAACCGCTACATGTTCCACCTGCGCGCCAGCTACGCCGACGAAACAGAGGCCATCGTCAACCACCTGGTTGGCCTCGGCATCACCCAGATCGCCGTGTTCTATCAAAACGATGGGTTCGGCAAATCCGGACTGGATGGCGTGGTCGCAACCCTAGCCCGCCACAAGCTCAAGCCTGTTGCCGTTGGCTCGGTAGAGCGCAATTCCCTCGACGTCGCGTCCGCCGTCACCCAGATCGCCAAGGGCAATCCCCAGGCGGTCATCATGGCCACGCTCTATAAACCTACAGCCGAATTTGTCCGGCAAATGCGCAAGGCCGGTCAGGCGCCCCAGTTTTCCACGCTATCGCCGATTGGTGCAGACCTGCTGGTCGCCGAGATGGGCGCAAAGGACGCGCATGGGATCGGCATTTCCCAGGTGATGCCTTATCCCTGGAACGACACCACCCCGGTGGTCAAGGAGTACCACAAGGCCATTCAGGCCTATGCCAAGCACAGCAATTACAGCTACTACGGCATAGAGGGCTTTCTGAATGCAAAACTGATGGGCGAGGCCCTTAAGAAGGTGGGCAAGGACCCCACCCGCGAAAAGCTGGTCAGCACCCTGGAGGGCGGTAATTTCGACCTCGGCGGCTATCGGATCAGCTACTCCCCCGCCAGCCACAACGGCTCACGCTTTGTTGACCTGACCGTGCTGGGTCGGGATGGACGCGTGCTGCGTTGACGCACACCACCAGCCCATGAACGTAAATAAGGCCACTCCAGGTGGCCTTATTCATTTTCAACGCGGGAAAGTGCTTCAGTGAAGATCAGGCACGGCGCCAGATCGTCCCCTGGGCCGTGTCCTCCAGGGCAATACCCTCAGCCAGCAATTCGGCACGGATACGGTCGGCTTCGGCAAAATTGCGCGCCTTCTTGGCGGAGATCCGTGCCTCGATCCGGGCTTCGATCGCGGCCGTATCGTCGCCCGAACTGTCAGCGCCGCCCTGCAGGAACGCGGTGGGCTCCTGCTCCAGCAAACCCAATACCTTGCCCAAGGCCTTGAGCAGGCCAGCCACTTCGGCAGACTGGCTCCGATTCACCTCGGCTGCCAGATCAAAGAGAACAGCCAGCGCCTCCGCCGTGTTGAAATCGTCGTCCATGGCGAGCTTGAAGCGGGCCGCCATGGGCGCCGACCAATCCACTGCGGGCAGATCCGTCGGCGGCACATTGCGCAAGGCCGTGTACAGACGGGAAAGCGCATTGCGCGCATCCACGAGGTGGGCGTCGGAATAGTTGAGCGGGCTTCTGTAGTGGGCACGCAGGATGAAGAAACGTACCACCTCTGGTGCGTATTCCTTGAGCACGTCGCGGATGGTGAAGAAATTGCCCAGGCTCTTGGACATCTTCTCATCGTCCACACGCACGAACCCGTTGTGCATCCAGTAATTCACGAAGGAACACTGGTGTGCCCCTTCGCTCTGGGCAATCTCGTTTTCATGGTGGGGAAACTGCAGATCGGCGCCGCCACCATGGATGTCGAACTGCGCACCGAGCAACTCGGAACTCATCGCCGAGCATTCGATGTGCCAGCCAGGCCTGCCAACCCCCCAGGGTGAGGCCCACTTGACCTCTTCGGGCTCATCCACCCGGGCATGCTTCCAGAGCACAAAATCCAGGGGATCCTGCTTGCCGCCCGCCACCTCAACACGCTCACCCGCGCGCAACTCATCCAGCGACTTGCCGGACAGCTTTCCGTATCCATCAAACTTGCGCACCGCAAAGCAAACGTCCTCGTTGTCCGCCTTGTAGGCGAGCCCATGCCCGACGAGCTCCGAGATCAGCTTTTGCATCGGCTCCACGTACTCGGTCGCACGGGGCTCATGGTCGGGGCGCTGAACCCCCAGTGCATCCGCATCCTCATGCATCGCGGCAATGAAGCGGTCGGTCAGGGCCCGGATGCTCTCCCCGTTCTCACCCGCACGCTTGATGATTTTGTCATCGATGTCGGTGATGTTGCGGACATAAGTCACCGTGTAGTCGCTCGACCGCAACCAGCGCACCACCATGTCGAACACCACCATCACCCGTGCATGCCCCAGATGGCAATAATCATAGACAGTCATTCCGCAGACATACATGCGGACCTTGCCGGGCTCGATGGGGGTGAACTGCTCCTTCTTGCGCGAAAGGGAGTTATGAATTTTCAACATGAGAGAGACCGCACTGAAACCGTAGGATGGAGAATTTGACTGTACGACCGCACTGCGTGGCGGCCCTGCAGGCACTGCGCGGCTCACGGGGCCGCGATCGAAGAAACCGGGAGGCGCTCATGGTAGGCAGCGGAGCTTCTTGATAAAATACGCAGCTGGCAATCAACCTGAAAACAACAGCCTCCGCGTGCCCGCGCGCGCTGGCGAATCATATCACATGTCAAAACGAGCCCTGGCCGCCTCCCTGCTACTCGCAAGTCTGATCTGCAGCCCTGTCCGGGCCGACCCCATCCAGGATCTGCAAGCCCTGGTCAAACAGGGGCAGTTCTCCCAGGCCCTCGAACGCGCCGACAGCATGCTCGCCTCCAAGCCGCGGGACGCTCAGGTGCGCTTTCTCAAGGGTGTCGTGCTCTCCGAACTCAATCGTGGCGCCGAAGCGATCGTTGTGTTCCAGAAGCTGACCGAGGATTATCCAGAGCTCCCCGAGCCCTATAACAACCTCGCCGTTCTGTATGCCCAGCAGCGCCAGTACGACAAGGCACGCAACGCGCTCGAAATGGCCATCCGGACCCATCCGAGCTACGCCACGGCCCACGAAAATCTCGGTGACATCTACGCCCGTCTGGCAAGCCAGGCCTACGACAAGGCCCTCGCCCTGGACTCGTCGAACGTGGCGGCCCAGAACAAGCTCGCCCTCATCCGGGAAATGATCAGCGTCTCGGGTGGCAAGCCCGGCCGACCGGCAGCACCGGCCGTCGCAGCAGCCCCTGTCGCAGCGCCCAAACCTTCCGCCCCGACGCCAGCTGTGGTGCCACCGGCTCCGGCCAAGCCCGCTCCCGCCCCTGCAACTGCCACCCCGGCCCAAGCGCCTGCCGTGGTCGCCTCGACCAAGCCTGCGGTCGCAGCAGCCCCCGCTTCCGCCCCGGCCCCCGCACCGGTCGTCAAGGAAGAACCCAAGCCGGTCGCCAAGCGCCCCGAGCCCAAGGACGAAACGCCACCCCAGGCCGCAGCCATCTCAAAGGCGGTGCAGAGCTGGGCCGGTTCGTGGGCACGCAAGGACGTGAGATCCTATCTCGGGCACTACGCCCGTGATTTCGAGCCGCCCAAGGGCCTGAACCGCAAGGCCTGGGAAGAGGAGCGCACCCAGCGCCTCACCAAGCCGGGGACCATCGAAGTCGACCTGGAGAACGTCAAGGTCGTCTCCGTCAACGGTGATCGCGCCACCGTCAAACTTCGTCAGCACTATCGCTCCGCAAACCTGTCCACGTCTTCCAACAAGACACTCAACCTCATCAATCAGGACGGCAAGTGGGTGATCCAGCAGGAGCGGGTCGGCGGTTGATGCACCGTTTGCGGGTCGCCTTGCGCTCGGGGCTGGCTCTGGCCCTTACATGTATTTCTCTCGCAGCCTCCGGCTCGGGCGGTGTGGGTGCGTCCGTCGCCGACGCGGACGTCGCCCTGGGCGAGGTGATCCGCGCCATCGAGCAACGCAAGACGGACGAAGCCCTTAAAAAGGTGGATGCACTCCTGGTGCGCTACCCCAACTTCCGTCTTGCACACCTGATCCGTGGCGACCTGCTCCTCGCCCGCACGCGCCCCTTGAGCGCCTTTGGCGGATCGCCGGATGCACCGGCAGAAAAGCTCGCCGATCTGCGTGAAGAGGCTGTTGCCCGCCTCAAGGCCTACCGCAACCGTCCACCGAGCAATTACGTCCCGCGCTACCTGCTGCAGATGGAGCCCGATCAGAAGTTTGCGATTGTGGTGGACACCCAGCGCTCCCGGCTTTACATCTATCAGAACGATGGCGGACGCCCGCGCTTCGTGGCGGATTACTACATTGCCCACGGCAAGCTCGGTGCAGAAAAGACCCGAGAGGGCGACAAGCGCACGCCGGTAGGCGTTTATCACGTCACTGCCAATCTGCCGCGCCAGAAGCTTTCCGACTTCTACGGCAGCGGCGCCTTTCCGATCAATTACCCCAACGAGTGGGACAGGCAGCAGGGGCGTAACGGGCACGGCATCTGGCTGCACGGCACCCCCAGCGACACCTATTCCCGCCCTCCTCGCGCCTCCGATGGCTGCGTGGTGCTGACCAACCAGGATCTGGACGCCCTTTCCGGTTACCTTCAAGTCGGGCTTACGCCGGTCATCATCAGCAACACCATCGAATGGCTGAGCCTTGACGACTGGGCAAGCGAACGCACCGCCCTCAACCGCGAAATCGAAGCCTGGCGCAAGGACTGGGAGAGTCGCGATGTGGATCGCTACCTTTCCCACTATTCCCGCTCCTTCCGCAACAACGAAGGGGATTTCTCCCTGTGGTCCAGACAGAAGCACCAGGTGGCCGCAAGCAAGTCCTGGGTCAAGGTCGAGCTGAGCAAGCTCAGCGTCTTCCGCAACCCGGGCAAGGAGGACATGATTGTCGTCACCTTTGAACAGGATTACCGCAGCAACAACCTCTCCAACGTCCTGAAGAAGCGTCAGTACTGGATCAAGGAAGGTGGTCGCTGGAAGATCATCTACGAAGGCTTCGCCTGACCGCGCACCTCGCCAAACAACACAGGACTCCCATGAAGAAACTCCTCCTTGCCGCCGCACTGGCTGGCCACGCTCTCCTCGCTGCAGCCGCGAATCCCCTGGTCGAACTGAAGACCAGCGCTGGCAACGTCGTCCTCGAGCTCTACCCCGAAAAGGCGCCCAAGACCGTCGCCAACTTTCTCGAATATGTGAAGAGCGGCCATTACAACGGCCTGATCTTTCACCGGGTGATCAACGGCTTCATGATCCAGGGCGGTGGCATGAACAGCGCCATGGAAGAAAAGGCGACGCGTGCCCCGGTCGAGAACGAAGGCAAGAACGGCCTCAAGAACGATGCGGGCACCATCGCCATGGCCCGCACCCAGAATCCGCACTCGGCCACGGCCCAGTTCTTCATCAACCTTGAAGACAACCGGTCCCTCAACTACCCGTCCCCGGACGGCTGGGGCTACACCGTTTTCGGCAAGGTGACGGAAGGCATGGACGTGGTCCGCAAGATCGGCAAGGAGCCGACGACCACCCGAGGCTTCCATCGGGACGTTCCCGCGACTCCGATCACCATTGAATCGGCCCGCCAGCTGCCCGAAAAAGCTGCCAAATAACGATCCCCTTTCCAACAGGAGCACCCCATGGCTGTCAAACTCACCACCAATCACGGCGACATTGTTCTCGAACTGGATGCCGAAAAAGCCCCCGAAACGGTCAAGAACTTTCTGGCCTACGTGGAAGCCGGCCACTACAACAACACCGTTTTCCATCGTGTGATCAACGGTTTCATGATCCAGGGTGGCGGCTTCGAGCCGGGCATGAAGCAGAAGCCCTGTGGCGAGCCCATCCAGAATGAAGCCAACAACGGCCTCAAGAACGATGCCGGCACCATCGCCATGGCCCGTACCAACGCCCCCCACTCGGCCACCGCCCAGTTCTTCATCAACGTTGCCGACAACGAGTTCCTCAACCATCGCTCCCCCGACATGCAGGGCTGGGGCTACTGTGTCTTCGGCAAGGTCAGCGAAGGCATGGATGTGGTCGAGAAGATCAAGGGCGTAAAGACAGGCACCAGCGGCTTCCATCAGGATGTCCCCAAGGAAGACGTGGTCATCCAGAGCGCAGAGATCATCTAAACCGGCTCACCAGGGGCGCGAGACGCATGCAAGTTCATTTCATTTCCGACCTGCATCTCACGGTCGACCGCCCCGCACTGACTGCGGTCTTCGAGCGCTATCTCGCCGGCCCGGCCCGGAATGCCGAGTCACTCTACATCCTGGGTGATCTCTACGAGTACTGGGCGGGGGACGACGATCAGGACGACCCCCTGAACGGCGATCTGGCACGACAACTGGCTGCGCTTGCCGACGGTGGCACCCGCATCCATTTCATGCCCGGCAACCGGGACTTCCTGATCGGCGCCGATTTTGCCCGCCGGGCCAGGCTCGAGATCTTGCCCGAGCCCTCACTGATTCATCTCGGCCCCCAGGCTGTGCTGCTGTGTCATGGCGACAGCCTATGCACCGATGATGTGGCCTACCAGGCCTTTCGCGCGCAAGTCCGTACCCCGGCCTATCAGGCACAGTTTCTGAGCCAGCCCCTTGCCGCCCGCAAACACTTCATCGCGGGCGTACGCCAGAAAAGCGAAGCCGCCAAGGCAGGCAAGAGCGCCGAGATCATGGATGCGAATGAAGAGGCCATCGCCGCCCTTCTCCGCGAACATGGCTATCCCGGCCTGATTCACGGCCATACCCATCGGCCCGCCCTCCACCACCTTGACGTGGATGGTCACAGCTGCGAACGCTGGGTGCTGGCCGACTGGAGGGAAGAAGCGGGAAAGGCGAGCGGAGAAGTGCTCGTCTGGGCTGACGGAAGCTTGTCCCGCCAGCCCCTTGCATGAACTTGCTCAGGCGATAAGCGCCAGACCACGGGCCAGATCGGCCTTCAGGTCATCCACCGACTCCAGTCCCACCGCAACACGCAGCAGACTTTCAAGAATCCCCGAGGCTTCACGTGCTTCCGCGGAGATGCGCCCGTGGGTTGTCGACGCCGGATGGGTCAAGGTGGTCTTGGTATCCCCAAGATTGGCGGTAATCGACACGATACGGGTCGCATCCACCACCTTCCAGGCCTCTTCGCGCCCACCGCGCACCTCGAAGCTGACAATCGCACCGCCGCTGCTCTGCTGCCGACACGCCAATTCGTGCTGCGGGTGCGATGGCAAACCCGGGTAATACACGCGGGCCACCTGGGGTTGGGCCTCGAGCCAGCGGGCCAGCTCCAGCGCCGCAGCAGACTGGGCTTCCATGCGGATGCGCAAGGTTTCAAGCCCCTTCAGGATCACCCAGGCATTGAACGGCGAAATGCACGGACCTGCAGTGCGCAGGAATTTGAACACTTCGTCCACCAAGGCCTTGCTGCCACATACCGCGCCACCCAGCACCCGCCCCTGACCGTCCAGATACTTGGTGGCGGAGTGGATCACCAGATCGGCGCCCAGCTTGAGGGGCTGCTGCAGGGCCGGCGAACAGAAGCAATTGTCCACTGCCAGCAGCACGCCAGCCTCGTGCGCAATCGCGGCCACGGCCGGGATATCCACCAGTTCGGTAAGCGGGTTCGACGGGGACTCGACAAAGAACAAGCGTGTCTTCGGCGTCACCGCAGCACGGTAGGCATCCAGGTCGGTCGCCGGCACGAAGGTCGTTTCGATACCGAAGCGGGAAAGGATGTTACCGAACAGCTGTTGCGTTGCACCGAACAGGCCGCGCGACGCAACGATATGGTCACCGGCGCTGAGCAACGCCATCACGGTCGACATGATTGCAGCCATACCCGAGGCCGTGGCCACGCAGGCCTCGGCCCCTTCAAGGGCCGCCAGACGCTGCTGCATCGCCGTAACGGTGGGATTGGTGAAGCGGGCGTAGACGTTCCCCTCCTCTTCACCCGAGAAACGCGCCGCCGCCTGGGCGGCGCTCTCGAAGACGAAGCTGGACGTAAGGTACAGGGCTTCGGAATGCTCGTTGAACTGGCTACGCTCGATCCCCGACCGGACGGCCAGGGTATCGAGATCCAGCCCTTCCTTGGGATGCTGGCTCAACTTTCGCTCCGGGACACAAGATTGAGGTCCATCTGACCACCGCCATCCTCGTTGACAGGCTTGCCAGCCGCATCGTTACGCAGGGATTCAACCCCGGTGAGGTATTCCTGCGTGACGTCACCGGTTACGTAGAAACCATCGAAACAGGAGGTTTCGAACACCGAAATGGCCGGATTGATTGCCTGAACAGCCAGCTTCAGGTCATCCAGATCCTGGTAGATCAGGGCATCGGCACCGATCTCGGCGCAGATCTCTTCCTCGGTGCGGTCGCTCGCAATCAGCTCGCCCTTGGTCGGCATGTCGATACCATACACGTTGGCGTAACGCACGGGAGGTGCCGCGGAGGCCATGAAGACCTTGCTTGCACCTGCATCCCGGGCCATCTGGACAATCTCGCGGCTGGTGGTACCTCGCACGATGGAGTCGTCCACCAGCAGCACGTTCTTGCCCTTGAATTCCTGATGGATGGTATTGAGCTTCTGACGCACCGATTTACGCCGGATGGCCTGCCCCGGCATGATGAAGGTGCGGCCGATGTAGCGGTTCTTGACGAACCCCTCACGATAAGGGACGTTCAACTGATGGGCCATTTCCATGGCCGACGGGCGACTGGAGTCGGGGATGGGAATGACCACATCCACCTTCAGGTGCGGCATCGTGGAACGCAGCTTGCGCGCAAGGAACTCGCCCATCTTGATACGTGCGTCGTACACCGAGATCCCGTCGATCAGCGAATCCGGACGGGCGAGATAGACAAACTCGAACATGCAGGGCGCATGTACCGTGTGGCTCGCGCACTGGCGGCTATGGAAGCGGCCTTCCGTATCGATCAGGATGGCCTCGCCCGGAGCCACATCGCGGACGAGCTTGAAGCCCATCACATCAAGGGCCACGCTCTCGGACGCCACCAGCCATTCGGTACCCTTGGGCGTGTCATTGCGCCCGATGACCAACGGCCGGATGCCGTAAGGATCACGGAAGGCCAGCAGGCCGGTTCCGGAGATCATGGCGACCGTGGCATAGGCACCACGGCAACGGCGATGCACACCTGCAACTGCCGTGAACACGGTTTCTTCGTCCAGACGGAAGCTCTTGGCTGCGGCCTGCAACTCATGGGCCAGCACATTGAGCAACACTTCCGAATCCGAGTTGGTGTTGATGTGCCGCAGGTCGGAGAGGAACATCTCCCGCTTGAGCTCTTCGGAGTTGGTGAGGTTGCCGTTATGGGCCAACATCAGCCCGAAAGGCGAATTCACATAGAAAGGCTGCGCTTCTGCGGCAGCCGAAGCCGAACCAGCGGTAGGGTAACGGACATGTGCAATCCCCCAGTTGCCCGGCAGGTCACGCATGTTGCGCGTGCGAAACGCATCACGAACAAGACCGGAGGCCTTGTGCATGTGGAACTTTCCGCCCTCGGCAGTGGCAATGCCGGCCGCGTCCTGCCCCCGGTGCTGAAGCACCTGCAGACCATCATAAAGAAGCTGATTGACGGGTGTCGTCGCTACTACGCCCAGAATCCCACACATTTCAAACCACCTATCGGTATCTAAGTCTATTTGCCAGAAGCTCGGGGAGCCACGGTCTGGAAGCCATCACAGCGGTTTCGAGGGGGGCCGACAACTGGGCCGCCTGCCACCACGCCTCCTTGGCAAAGCCGCCGATGCCGACGAGCAAGGCCACTGCAAAAACGATCACGCCACCACGCATCAAGCCGAAACAGGCACCCAGGAAACGGTCTGCGATACCCAGTCCGGCAGCCCGAATCAACTCACTCAACAACCAACGCACCAGCGCCACCACAATCAGGATGGCGACAAACACCAGCAGAAAAGCTGCCGCGCCCTGGAGCATGGGCTCCTTGACCCAGGTGGAGGTATACGGCTGAACGTCGGACATGAACGCCCTAGCCGTGAAAAACGCCAATATCCAGGCACCCAATGCCACGATCTCGGATAGCAGGCCACGCCAGAAACCCAGCACAGCCGACAATCCCAGCAGGCCCAGAAGGGCGTAATCAAGACCGTTCAAGTGTCAGACGCTGTCAGGGTTTGGCCGCCACGGACGCAGAAACGCCCAGGATCTTGCTGATCCGTGCTGCAGCTTTGTCGGCAGCAGCCTTGTTCGGAAACGGCCCGGCCCGAACCCGCACCTTGTCGCCCAGGGGCTCCACGTAAGAAGAATAGCCCTCGGCCTTCAACTTGGCACGGAGTCCGGCAACGTTGGAGGCCTCGCGATAGGCTCCGAGCGACACCACGTGGGGGCTGTCCGGGCCACTCGCCTTCGGAGTGGTGCCTGCAAGCAGTGCCTTCGCACGAGCAGCCTCAGCCTGGGCCTTCTCCTTCTCTCTTTCCTTCTCCCGCTCGCGTTCCCGATCACGCTCCTTCTCCCGCTCTTTCTCTTTCTGCTTTGCAGCTTCAAGTTTGGGATCTGGTTTGGAAGGCACTTCGGCCCGGGCATCTGCCTTGGGCTGATCCACCTTGCGGGGAGGAGGAATGAGCTCCTCGCCCGGCTTGAACACCGGGCTGTCCGCCTCAGGCTCAGACTTGCGACGCGCGACGTCATCCACAATAGGAGGCGCGGTCTCCTCAGCCACGGCACCCGCAACAGGCTGGCTCGGCGTCGGCCCCTTGCCAGTGATCACGCGGGATGTGAAGTTGCTGCCTTCCTGACCGGGGATGCGAATCTGAACGTCCTGCAAGGGCGTGCGAGGCTCATGATCCATCACCATCGGAAGGACGATGGCTGCCGCGAGGGCGAGCGCAGCGGATCCGACGAGGCGCCTGCGGGCGCGCTTCTTGAGGTCAACCTGGGAATCGTTGTCCGCCATCTTGCTGCTATACCAATTACGGGGCTTTCCGGGCGGCAAGCACGTCTGCCACGGTCAGGAAAGAGCCAAAGACCACGATTCTATCACCCTCGGCCGCCTGCTCATGTGCCAGCGCGTAGGCCTCCTGAGGCGAGGCGCACTCAGAAATGCCACCGGCAACACCGCACTCGCGGAGGATCGCAGCAAGCCTCTGTGCTTCCAGCCCCCGAGGGCCGGGGAGGCTCGCGACAACCCAATGGTCGACCCTATCCCGCAGCAGGCGAACGGCGCCGGCCACGTCCTTGTCGGCGAGCATGCCGACCACCGCCCAGGTCTCAGGGAAGAATCCCATGCTGGCGAGGTTCTCACTCAGCACACCGGCAGCCTGGGGATTATGGGCGACATCGAGCACCACCGTCGGACGGCCCGGCAAAACCTGGAAACGCCCGGGCAGATCCACCAGCATGAACCCCTGGCGCACCGCCTGCATGGGCACCGGAAGCAGATCACGGACAGCCTCACAGGCCGCCATCACCGCCGCCGCGTTCAGCAACTGGTTGGTACCTCGCAGTGACGGATAGGCCAACCCACCCCGTCGACTACCACCCGCGATCCAGAACGCCCACTGGTTCTGGTCGCCGGAAAAACCGAAATCGCGACCGCTGACCCAGAGCTTTGCACCGATCGCTTCCGCATGCTCGACCAGCGAGGCCGGCGGCATGGGATCACTACAGATTGCCGGACGACCCGCGCGGAAGATTCCGGCCTTCTCAAAACCAATCGCTTCGCGGGTGTCGCCGAGGTAATCCATGTGATCCATGGCCACACTGGTGACGATGGCACAATCGGGCTCGAAGACATTGACGGCATCAAGACGCCCACCCAGGCCCACTTCGAGAATCACCGCATCGAGCCCGGCGTGGCAGAACGCCGCCCAGGCCGCCAGGGTTCCATGTTCGAAATAGGTCAGGGGAATGTCGCCCCGTGCACGCTCGACTTCCGCGAAGGCATCCACGAGCACGCCATCGGTGGCATCACGCCCATTGATCCGCACCCGCTCGTTGTAGCGCAGCAGATGGGGAGAGGTGTACACCCCGACCCGATACCCGGCAGCGAGCAGCACGGCCTCGAGCAGCGCGCAGGTCGAGCCCTTGCCATTGGTACCACCCACGGTAAAGACCGGGCAGGTCTGAGGAAGCTGCAGGGCATCCCGCACCGTCCGCACCCGATCCAGCCCGAGCTGGATGGACTGACCATGGCGGGCCTCCAGCAGGCCCAGCCAGCCATCAAGAGTTTCAGGCAACTGCATGTCAGGACGCAGTCGCAACAGACGCCTGCCGGGTCAGCAGCGTGATGAGCTCCGACAGCCTGTCCCGCAGCTCACGGCGATCGATGATCATGTCCAGCGCACCTTTCTCGAGCAGAAACTCGGAACGCTGGAAACCGGCTGGCAGCGTCTCACGCACGGTCTGCTCGATCACCCGGGGCCCGGCAAAGCCGATGAGCGCCCCCGGCTCACCAATCACCAGATCACCCATGAAGGCGAAGCTGGCGGACACACCGCCCATGGTAGGGTCGGTCAGCAAAGTGATGAAGGGCAGCCGACGCTCGGCAAGCCGGGTGATGGCCGCTGTCGTCTTGGCCATCTGCATCAGCGAGAACAGACCTTCCTGCATCCGTGCGCCACCGGTTGCGGTGACGCAGATGAAGGGCAGGCGCTGCTCCAGCGCAGCCTTGACGCCGCGCACGAAACGCTCGCCAACCACCGAACCCATCGAACCACCGAGGAATTCAAACTCGAAGCAGGCGATGATGACCGGGACGGTCTTGATCGCCCCCTGCACCACCACCAGCGCATCCGCTTCCCCGGTGTCCTCATTGGCAGCGGCCAGGCGATCCGGATAGCGCTTGGAATCCTTGAACTTCAACGGGTCGACCGGCACCACCTCGGCACCGATCTCGAAACGACCTTCAGGATCAAGCAGAAAATCAATGCGCTGACGTGCCCGGATGCGTTGATGATGACCGCACTTGGGGCAGACATTGAGATTGCTCTCCAGATCGGAGCGATACAGCACCGCCTCACAGGCCGGGCATTTGCTCCACAAGCCTTCCGGGATGGACTTCCGGGCGGAGGGGGTCTCGCGCTTGATCTTGGGAGGTAACAGCTTTTTCAGCCAGCTCATGCCTGTGCTCCCGCTGCATCGATGGCAGTCCGGACACCACGCAGAAAGGCTTCAACCTTGGCCGGCGCCTGTTCGCGCGTACTGCCCTCGATCTCTTCGATAATCCGGCTGCCGATCACCACGGCATCGGCCAAAGCGGCAATCTTTGCCGCAGTCGCGCCGTCACGGATACCGAAGCCGACCCCGACAGGCATGCCTACACGCTCCCGGATCGCCGGAATCCGGCGGGCCACTTCTTCCAGATCAAGGGTGGCCGAGCCGGTGACACCCTTGAGGGAGACGTAATAGATGTAACCGCCTCCCACCGCAGCCACGTCATCGAAACGCTGCTCAGTGGAAGTGGGCGCCAGCAGGAAGACCGGATCCAGGCTCGAGGCCTTGCAGATGTCGGCAAAGGCACGACACTCCTCAGGCGGATAGTCCACCACCAGCACACCATCAGCCCCCGCCTCCGCGGCTGCTTTGGCAAAGCGATCGGCACCCATGGCTTCGATGGGGTTGGCGTACCCCATCAGCACGACAGGGGTTTCGTCGCCTGTGGCCCGGAAGCTGCGCACGATATCGAGCACCTTGCGCATGCTCATGCCGGCAGCCAGGGCACGCTCGGAAGCGCGCTGGATGGTCGGGCCGTCAGCCATCGGATCTGAAAACGGGACACCGAGCTCGATGATGTCCGCGCCGCCTGCAACAAGCGCCTGCATCAAGGGCAGGGTCATATCAGGGGCAGGATCGCCAGCGGTGATGAAGGGAATGAGCGCCTTGCGCCCTTCGCTCTCCAGCCGCTTGAAGGTCTGTTGAATTCTGGACATGGATGGGTATCAATGGTCAGTGGCCCTGCCCGGAAACCCGGCCAGGGCCACGAAAATCAGAATTGGATGCCGGACTTCTCGGCAACGGTATGCATGTCCTTGTCGCCACGACCGGACAGATTCACCAGCAGGACCTTGTCCTTCGGGAGGGTCGGAGCGAGCTTGGCAGCATAAGCCAGCGCGTGGGACGACTCCAGTGCAGGAATGATGCCCTCGAAACGACACAGGTTATGGAAGGCCTGGAGCGCCTCGGCGTCGGTGATCCCGACGTACTCGGCTCGCTCGATGTCCTTCAGCCATGCATGCTCGGGGCCGACGCCAGGATAGTCGAGCCCCGCCGAGATCGAGTGGGTTTCGATGATCTGACCGTCCTCGTCCTGCAGCAGGTAAGTCCGGTTTCCATGGAGGACACCGGGCCGACCAGCCGACAAGGAAGCGGCATGCCGGCCCGTGTCGATACCGCTACCGGCGGCTTCGACGCCAACCAGACGTACGTCCCCGTGGCCGATATAGGGATGGAAGATCCCCATCGCGTTGGAGCCGCCGCCCACACAGGCAATCACGTAATCCGGCTGACGACCGGCCATGTCAGGCATCTGCTCGATGCACTCCTTGCCAATCACCGCCTGGAAATCCCGCACCATCATGGGATACGGGTGCGGGCCTGCCACCGTGCCGATGATGTAGAAGGTGTTGTTGATGTTGGTGACCCAGTCACGCATGGCCTCATTGAGGGCATCCTTGAGGGTCTTCGAGCCGCTCTCGACCGGCACGACCGTCGCACCGAGCAGTTTCATGCGGTAGACATTTGCCGCCTGACGACGGACGTCCTCGGAGCCCATGTACACCACGCACTCCATTCCGTAGCGGGCCGCCACGGTCGCCGTGGCCACGCCGTGCTGACCAGCGCCCGTCTCGGCGATCACCCGCGGCTTACCCATGCGACGTGCCAGCATGGCCTGACCGATGCAGTTATTTACCTTGTGGGCGCCGGTGTGATTCAGGTCTTCACGCTTGAGATAGATCTGGGCGCCGCCAAGAAGCTCGGACCAGCGCTTGGCGTGATAGATAGGGCTGGGACGCCCGACATAGTGCTTGAGCTCGTACTCAAACTCGGCCACGAACGCAGGATCACGCTGAGCTTCTTCGTAAGCTTCTCGCAGCTCGGTCAATGCAGGGATCAGGGTCTCCGCGACGAAGATACCGCCGTAGGGACCAAAGTGACCACGTGCGTCGGGAAGATCATAGGGGGCATCAGCCATGTGCATTTCGAACTCCGGCAACAAACTCGGTGATACGGGCGGCATCCTTGATGCCCTTCGCGCTCTCGACACCGCTGGACACATCCACGGCCCACGGCCGGACGCGCCTCACGGCCTCGGCAACATTGCCTGCATGCAGGCCACCAGACAAGATCAGGGGCATGGGCAAATCCGAAGGAATCAGCGACCAGTCAAACGTTTCGCCACCACCACCATAGCCTTCGACAAAGGCGTCCAGGAGCAATCCCTGGGCGCCCGCGAAGGAAGCCGCGTATTTTAACAGATCGAGACCCGACCGCATCCGCGCAGCCTTGATGTAAGGGAGCCCGTATCCGAGACAATCAGACTCCACCTCATCCCCGTGAAACTGCAGCAGTTGCAAAGGCACACTACCCAGCACTTCGGCCACATCATCCCGTGACGGATTGACAAACAGGCCGACCGCGGTGACGAAGGGTGGCAACAGACGCGCGAGCTCGGCGGCCCTGGCAGGGCTCACATAGCGCGGGCTGGGGGGATAGAAGACGAAGCCGATGGCGTCCGCTCCTGCGTTTACGGCCGCGACAACATCGCCCTCTCGGGTCAGGCCGCAGATCTTGATTCGGGTGCGATGCACGGCGATCACGGGATAAGGAGTTGCGGAGGCGCGATGATACGCCCCCCACCGGGCAGCGGCCACCGCTCCGGATACTCCACCCCACAAAGATAGAGACCATCGGGGGCAAAGGTCGGCGCTGCAAGACTGCGCTTGCGGGCGGCGAGAAGCTCGCCCATCCAGGCAACCGGGCGCCTCCCCTTGCCGACATACACGAGCGAGCCGACAAGATTGCGAATCATGTGGTGAAGAAAGGCGTTGGCGTGAAAGTCAAACACGAACACATCACCCGAGCGCTTCACCGAGACGGAGTGCATGAAACGCACAGGGGATTTTGCCTGGCACTGGGCGGCCCGGAATGACGTGAAATCGTGCTCCCCCAGGAGACACTGGGCAGCCTCATTCATGGCCACCTCATCAAGCGGGCCATGGGTCCACCCGACCCGGCCGTTCAGCATCCCCGGCCTCACCCGCCGATTCAGCAGCACATACCGGTAGCGTCGGGACTCGGCGCTGAAACGGGCGTGAAACTCATCATCCACCGGCACAGCCCACAATACCCCGACGCTCGCCGGGGCATGACTGTTGACACCACGCACCCAGGCCTCGAGCGGACGGTCCACGGTCGTGTCGAAATGGGCGACCTGAGCGGTGGCATGCACGCCGGTATCGGTCCGCCCCGCGCAGACCAGCTTGATCGGTTCCTGGGCAATGACGGCCAGGGCCTGCTCGAGCGCATCCTGGACGGTCCGTCCATGGGGCTGGGTCTGCCAGCCTTCAAACGCATTGCCTGCGTACTCGACGCCAATCGCCACCCTCACCAGAACACCCCTCCTACACCCACCAGCACCACACCAGCGATGACCACCCGATCGCCCCAATGCAAGGCCACATCCCGCAAGGCCAACACGCCTTCTTCCACATCCCCTCCCTTGGCAAGCAGGCTTCTCCAGCCCCCGGCCGGCGGGTTCTCTACATATCGAAAGACCAACAGCAGACGCACTGCCAGTCGCCCGGATGACATGCCGAGCAGGGACAGGGGACGGGACAGGGTCAGCATTCCGGAAATCAGCGCACGCTCATCGGTGTATTCAAGAAGCAGCGCCACGAGCAGGACGACGGCCACCAGCCTTAGCCCCTGGGTCAGGGCAAGCCCCAGGCCTTCAAGGCTCGGACTCACTTGCCCCAGCAAAGGCAGGGCAAGCTCGCCGGGCGTAAAAAAGGCAAACAGCACAACTGACACAAGAAGCAGGTAGCGAACCCGACGGACCAGCAACCACGAACGCCGGGCCGCAAACCTCAGCGCCACGACCCCAATGAAAAGCCCGAAACCCCCTAGCAAGGGGCCTCGGGCCAGTTGCACCAGCACGACCAGCGCCGCCCAGACAATCAGACGGGTGGCCGGATGAAACGCAGGCATCAATCGTCGCTGGAAGCTTCCTCGGAGAGATCAGGACAGGCGGGCCAGAATGGCCTGAGCCTCATCCTTCTGCCGACCAGACCCTTCGCGCAAGACCTCTTCAACCAGCTCTCGCGCGCCGTCCTTGTCACCCATCTCTTCATAGGCGCGGGCCAGTTCCAGCTTGGTCGCAACCTCCTGCTGCAGATCGAGATCAAGGGGCGGCTCCGTCGGCGGGCCGGCATCCGGCAACTCGATCTGTGTGGTCGCCGGGATATTGAGTTCAAGATCGATGGCACTCAGATCGGCAGCAGGCGTAAAGGACCTGACAGGCGCAGGACTCGTGTCGGATTTTTCGTCCAGTTCAAAGTCGAAGTCGAGCAGGCTGCTGTCGAAGCTCGTTTTCTCGAGATCGACCGTTGCCCTATCCAGGGGCAATCTGAGCCCGTCGTCGGAGAGGGTGGCAGTGAGATCGACATCCACCGTGGCGTCCGCACGCGGCGACACCTGCCGTTCGCCAAACTCCGAGCTGATCTCGAAGTCGAGATCGCTGGGATCGGGAAGGCTGAAGTCTTCCGTCACACGCTGCGGGCGTGTGGATGTCTCCTCGAAACTGCGCGCCATTGCGTCACCCGCAACCAGCGTGGCCCCCGCCCCCGCCGGAACGGCAGAGGTGGTGTCCATGTCAAGCCCGAGATCGAAATCGAGCCCGCCGCCCAGTTCGCCCCCTGCGGGCGAAGCCGTCACGGTAGACGCGGAGACATGTGCATCCGCATTCAGATCGAGATCGAAATCAAGAACCGAAGTGTCAGGAATATTCGGCGTCAACGTCGTCGTCGGAGACGGCGAAGCTGCCCGCTCGATGTCCTCAAGGCTTGCATACTGATTGAGCTCGCCCGGCAAAGCCCAGGTGTCCTTCAGCTGCGAAGGGGACTCAAGGGGGTCGGAAGCCGTGGCAGTCGCCATGAAATCGGCCTGACTCGGCACCGGCTCCCGGACGACGGGTCGAACCTGCCCCGCCTGCACAAAACCCGTCTCGCCTGCGGCAACCGCCGCCGCAGCCGCGGCTGCAACGGCCGGCCTGACCGGCGGCGCAACCGGCGCGGCACCAGGCGCAGGAATGCGGTACAGCGGGCTGTCCGGATCAAATTTTCTGCCCATCGAGGCAGCCTTCTCCCAGTCGGGGCCGTTGCCACCGGTAAGGGAGTAGAGCTCTGTTGCGGTCGTTTCGAACTGCTTGAGGTTCTTCCGCTGGGCATAGATCTCGAGCAGCTTGAGATGAACGCCAGTGCGCCCCGGATCAGTCTTGAGCGCATCGAGCAGGATCTCTTCGGCTTGGGCATCACGCCCATAAGCCATGTACACATCCGCTTCGGCTACCGGATCGACACCTTCATCCGTATCGATGGACGACAGCCCCGACTGGCTGAAGTCGGTCTGGATCTGACTGGTGCTGCCGGTATCGACGCTTTGTCCGCCAGCACTACCGAACACGGAGTTGGAGCCATCACCAAACTCGGAGAGTGCCGGCGTCGTGGTCGGCGCCCCGCCGCCATTGCGACGCTGGTAAATCTTGTACCCCCCCCAGCCAAGCAGCAGGGCCAGAATTCCGCCCCCGCCCAGCAGCAGGGACATGTCTTCAGGGGCGCTAGCCTGCACCTGGGGCGCCTTTGGAGGCTCCGGCGGAACAGGCTTCGTTTCGGGCTGCGGAGCCGGCTTGACCTCGGCAACGGGTTCGGGGGCCTTGGGTGCTTCTGCTCCAGCGGCCGGGGGGACCGGCGGCGCTGCCTCGGCAGGCTGCGGAGCCGCTGGCGCCTCGGCCCGCGGCGCCTCGGGCTGAGCCTGGGCCATACCCTGGCTCTTCAGTTCCACCAGACGCTGCAGTTCCTTGATGCTCTTTTCAAGCTCGGCCAGACGGGTGTTGGCTTCACGCAGGGCCTTGTCCCGGGAAACGAGATCTTCTTCCAGGGCTTGCAGGCGGGCTACGGATTTTTCACCCCCCGGCGCCGAACCGGATTTGAGGCCTTCATCACTCTTGGAAACCTTCAACTGATCACTAGCCCCTGCCGCAGCGGGTGCGCGATCCTCCACCTTGGCCCCAATCCTTCCGCTGCTTCCCTGCTGGGCGGGCGCATCCTTGGCCGGCATGGCGGCAGCTTGCTCGGCGAGCTTCTGGCGGTAACGACCGAAATCTGACGAGTGGGCAACAACCTGCTGCCGCGATGGATCACCGGCCAGCTGGCGGGCGCTCTCGGCATCAGGAATGCGGAGAATCTTGCCGGCCTGCAGGCGGTTCATGTTGTCCGCATCAAAAGCAGAACGATTGCCCTGGAACAGGGCCAGGAGCATCTGCTCCATCGAGACGCCCTCGGGACGATTCTCGGCGGCAATGCGATTCAGGGTGTCACCGGGTTGAACCATATAAGTGCGCCCAGCCCCGGCCGCCGGCGCTGCCGCTGGGCGGGCAACCCGGGCTACGGGCTGGCGCTTGGGCGCAGCAGCTATGCCACTACTGGAAACACCGGGACGCATCTCGGGAGAAGCCACGGGTGCCGCTGCGCGGCTGGAACCCAGATCGGGCGGGTCAAGCAGAAAGGTGTATTCACGGATCAGCCGGCCAGCAGACCAGTTGAGCTCCACGAGCATATCGACGAAAGGCTCGTTGATCGGACGATCGCTGCTCACCCTGACCACAGCCCCACTGCCCCGCCGCTCAATGGACATGCGCAGACCACTCACCGATGGTGCGAAATCGATGCCCGCCTGCCTGAAGGCTTCGGCTGAAGCAAGCCGCGCGGTCATGTTCTGGAGTTCTTCAGGCGTTGCGGCAATATCCACTTCAGCGCGAAGAGGCTGGCCGAGGCCGCTGAGAACAGTGATGCGTCCGAGGCCAGCGGCATTGGCGCCCAGAGACAGGGCGCCAATGGATGCCGCGATCAGGGTGCGTTTGAGCCGGCTTTTCACGAGGTTCTTATGCACGAAGGCTTATCGTCGAAATCGAGTTGCTGATGAACATAACATCATGGGTTTGGTGAGGCAAGTTCAAGCCATGTTTGAAGTTGGCTCACCCTTCCTGCATCAATAAAAAAGGCGGCCATGGCCGCCTTTTTCATCAGTCCTCCAGCAGGACCCGCAGCATGCGCCGCAGGGGCTCCGCCGCCCCCCACAAGAGCTGGTCGCCCACGGTGAAGGCCGACAGGTACTCGCCCCCCATGGCCAGCTTGCGCAGACGGCCGACAGGAACCGTCAGAGTGCCAGTCACGGCGGTCGGGGTCAGGTCACGCATCGTCACATCGCGCTGGTTCGGCACCACCTTGACCCAATCGTTGGCCGACGCCAGCATGCCCTCGATCTCGTCGACCGGGATGTCCTTGCGCAGTTTCAGGGTCAGGGCCTGGCTGTGGCAGCGCATTGCACCGATCCGCACGCACAGACCATCGATGGGCACCACCGGGGAGCCGAAGCCTTCGCCACGGCCGAGGATCTTGTTGGTTTCGACACCGCCCTTCCATTCTTCCTTGGACTGGCCGTTACCCAGATCTTTGTCGATCCAGGGGATCAGCGAGCCGGCCAGGGGCACGCCGAAGTTGGAGGCCGGGAAGGCATCTTCACGCATGGTGCCGGCCACTTCACGGTCGATGTCGAGGATGGCGGAAGCCGGATCGTCGAGCAGTTCCTTGACGGAGCGGTTGAGCTCGCCCATCTGGGACAGCAGCTCGCGCATGTTCTGGGCGCCGGCACCGGAAGCCGCCTGGTAGGTCATGGAGGTGGCCCACTCGACCAGATCGCGCTGGAACAGCCCACCCAAAGCCATCAGCATCAGGGACACGGTACAGTTGCCGCCGATCCAGTCACGGCCGCCCTTGGCCAGGGAGTCCTTGATGACGTTGAGGTTGACCGGATCAAGGATGATGACGGCTTTCGGGTCCATGCGCAGGGAGGAAGCCGCATCGATCCAGTGACCATTCCAGCCGGCGGCGCGCAGCTTGGGATACACCTCGTTGGTGTAATCACCGCCCTGACAGGTGATGACGATGTCCATCGACTTGAGCGCGTCGATGTCCTTCGCGTCCTTCAGCGCAGGCGCTTCCTTGCCGAAATTGGGCGCCTTGCCCCCCGGATTGGAGGTGGTGAAGAACACCGGATCGATCAGTGCAAAATCGTTCTCTTCGCGCATGCGTTGCATGAGCACGGAACCGACCATGCCACGCCAGCCAACCAGACCTACTCTCTTCATTTTGATCCCCGATCAGACTTGATATGTTTTTCTTGATTGCTTACAGCGCTGCGATGACCGCGTCGCCCATTTCCTTGGTACCAACGCGGCGGGTGCCCGCCTCATAGATGTCGCCGGTACGGTAGCCAGCGGCAAGCACCTTCTTCACGGCATTCTCGATACGCACGGCCTGAGCCTCGAGATTGAAGGTATAGCGCAGCATCATGGCCGCCGACAGGATGGTGGCCAGCGGATTGGCCAGACCCTTGCCGGCGATGTCGGGTGCGGAGCCGTGACTGGGCTCGTAGAGACCCTTGTTGTTGGCGTCGAGGGATGCGGACGGCAGCATGCCGATGGAGCCGGTGAGCATGGACGCTTCGTCGGAGAGGATGTCGCCGAACATGTTGCCGGTCACCATCACGTCGAACTGCTTGGGCGCGCGCACCAGCTGCATGGAGGCGTTATCCACCAGCATGTGCGACAGCTCCACGTCCGGATAATCGGCCGACAGCTCGATCATCACGTCGCGCCACAGTTGGGTGCACTCGAGTACGTTCATCTTGTCCACCGAGCACAGCTTCTTGCCGCGCTTGCGCGCGGCTTCAAAGGCGACCTTGCCGATACGGCGGATCTCCGACTCGGCGTACACCATGGTGTTGAAGCCGACGCGCTCGCCGCCTTCCTCGCGAATACCGCGGGGCTGGCCGAAGTAGATGTCACTGGTCAGCTCGCGGACGATCAGGATGTCCAGCCCCGCCACGACTTCCGGCTTGAGGGTGGAAGCGTTGGCCAGCTCCGGATAAAGGATGGCCGGACGCAGATTGGCAAACAGGTTGAGCTCCTTGCGGATGGCCAGCAGACCACGCTCGGGACGTTGCTCACGCGGCAGGTTGTCCCACTGGGGGCCACCAACGGCGCCAAGCAGGATCGCATCAGCAGCCTTGGCCAGCTTGCTGGTGGCTTCGGGATAAGGGGTGCCGGTTGCATCCACCGCACAGCCCCCGATCAAAGCGGTTTCTGCTTCAAAGTTGAAGCCATCACCACGCAGGGCGTCGAGCACGCGCAGGGCCTGCTCCATGATTTCAGGGCCGATGCCGTCTCCCGGCAGAACGCAGATTTTCATTATGTCTTTCTGTTTTGGTTGGATGACGCCGGCCCTCGGGCCGGCGGGCAATCAGGCAAACAGCCAGGGCTGTTCGATGCGGCGACGGGCCTCGAACTCGCGGATCTTGTCTGCGTGACGCAGGGTCAGGCCGATATCGTCCCAGCCGTTGAGCAGGCATTCGCGGCGGAAGGGATCCACGCTGAACGGGATCACCTTGCCATCCGGGCGCGTGATGGTCTGGGTTTCGAGATCGACATTCAGGCGGTAGCCGCCCGTACCGAGACACTGGGCGAACAGCGCATCGACTTCAGCTGCATCGAGCTTGATCGGCAGCAGGCCGTTCTTGAAGCAGTTGTTGAAGAAGATATCGGCAAAGCTCGGCCCGATGATGACGCGGAAGCCGAAATCCTCCAGCGCCCAGGGGGCGTGCTCCCGGGAGCTGCCGCAGCCGAAGTTGTCGCGGGCGAGCAGAATCTGGGCGCCCTGATAGCGCGCCTGATTGAGCACGAAATCAGGATTCCGCGGCCGCCCGGAGTTGTCCTGCCCCGGCTGTCCGACATCCAGATAGCGCCACTCGTCGAACAGGTTGGGGCCAAAGCCGCTGCGCTTGATCGACTTGAGGAACTGCTTGGGGATGATCGCGTCGGTATCGACATTGGCGCGATCCATGGGCGCCACCAGACCATCGAGTTTACGGAAGGGATTCATTTACTTGGCTACCTTCTGGATGGCTTCACCACCCTTTTCAATATCCTTGCCCAGGCCCTGGACGGTATTGCAGCCCGTCAGGACAAACATGGCAATGACGCCGGCCATCGCTGTCAATCTACGCAGATGGGTAAGCATGTGGGCACCTTTCTGCTCAGGCCAGCTCGCGCACGTCGGCAAACCGACCAGCGATCGCGGCGGCGGCCGCCATGGCCGGACTGACCAGATGCGTCCGGCCACCAGCGCCCTGACGCCCTTCGAAGTTGCGATTCGACGTGGAGGCACAGCGTTCACCCGGCTCAAGCCGGTCGGCGTTCATGGCGAGGCACATGGAGCAACCGGGCTCACGCCACTCGAAGCCCGCCGCGACGAAGATCTTGTCGAGGCCTTCCGCCTCGGCCTGCCGCTTGACCAGACCGGAACCCGGCACCACCAGCACCAGCTTGACGTTGTCGGCCTTGCGACGGCCGCGAGCCACGAAGGCCGCGGCACGCAGATCTTCGATGCGCGAGTTGGTACAGGAACCGATGAAGACCTTGTCGATGGCAATGGCGTTGATCGGCGTCCGCGGATTGAGCCCCATGTACTGAAGCGCCCGCTCCATACCCTCGCGCTTGACCGGGTCCTTTTCAAGGGCCGGATCCGGCACGATGCCGTCAATGGCGGCGACCATCTCGGGAGACGTTCCCCAGGTAACCTGCGGCTTGATGGCGGCGCCATTCAACTCGACCACCGCATCAAAGACGGCGCCGTCATCGGAATGCAGGGTGCGCCAGTAGGCAACCGCCCGTTCCCAGTGGTCGCCTCGGGGCGAGAAGGGACGGTCCTTGAGATAGGCCACGGTCTGGTCATCCACGGCAACCAGGCCGGCGCGGGCGCCTGCCTCGATGGCCATGTTGCAGATCGTCATGCGCCCTTCCATGGACAGGCTGCGAATGGCGCTGCCGCCGAACTCGATGGCGTAGCCCGTACCGCCGGCCGTACCAATGCGGCCGATGATGGCAAGCACCACATCCTTGGCCGTCACACCGGCGCCAAGCTGACCGTCCACGCGGACCAGCATGGTCTTCGATTTCTTTTGCAGCAGGCACTGGGTGGCCATCACATGCTCGACCTCGGAGGTACCGATGCCGTGGGCCAGACAGGCGAACGCGCCATGGGTCGAGGTGTGGGAGTCGCCACACACCACGGTCATGCCCGGCAGGGTGGCGCCGTTCTCGGGCCCGATAACGTGGACAATGCCCTGCCGCTCGTCCTTGAACGGGAAGTAAGCCAGGGCGCCGACCTCACGGATATTGCTGTCCAGGGTTTCCACCTGCTGGCGGGAAACCGGATCCTGGATGCCCATTTCCCAATGATCTGTCGGCGTATTGTGATCCGCCGTCGCAACGATGGAGTCGACACGCCAAGGCTTGCGGCCAGCCAGCTTGAGACCTTCAAAGGCTTGCGGGCTGGTGACTTCATGAACGAGGTGACGGTCAATGTAGATCAGCGCGGTACCGTCATCTTCGACGTGCACCACGTGACTCGACCACAGTTTTTCGTAAAGCGTTTGCGCTTGCATGGGCGAAGGACGTGTAGGGGCAGAGAAACCTTAATTATTTCACAGGCTTCGCGTGCTGAGTAGCTTGCTCATAGAGCGGCATCACACGGGCTGCGTACTGGGCCAGATCCTGCTGCCGGCTCTCGCTGGAAGGGTGGGTGGACAGCCACTGGGGCGGCTGCCCGCTGCTGGCCTTGCCCATCTTCTGCCACAGGCTGATCGCGGCACGCGGGTCATAGCCGCCCCGGGCGGCCAGTTCGACGCCGATGCGATCAGCCTCGATCTCGTGCTCGCGGCTGTTGGGCAGCTCGAAAGTCACCTTGGCAACGGAGCCGATCAGGTCGGTCCCCACCTGCCCCACCCCGAGGGCCGCGCCGAGCACGCTCACCCCGATGTTGGTCACCATCGCCTGGGAGGCCCGCTCCCGGGCATGCTCGCGCAACGCATGGGCGATCTCGTGCCCCATGATCGCCGCGATCTCGTCATCGCTGAGCTGAAGCTTTTCGATGATCCCCGAGTAGAACGCGATCTTCCCGCCCGCCATGCACCAGGCATTGAGTTCCGGCGAAGTGAGGACATTCACCTCCCAGCGCCACTGGGGCGCATCAGGGCGGAAGGCGCCGGTAGTGGGGATCAGACGGCTCGCCACGGCACGCACCCGCGCCACCTGATCCTTGTCCCGGTTCAGGGCGTTCTTCTGCCCCGCCTGCTGGAGAATCTTCTGGTAGCTCTGGGATGAAGCCTTGTCCATCTCTCCCGACGACACCATCATCATCTGCTTGCGCTCGATGCCGACGGCCCCGGTATGGGTGGTATTCACCGTCTGGCAGGCACTGACAAGGGCTGCGGTCACAATCACCGGGGCCACGCCCCGCATCCAACTGAATCCTGAGCTCATCTCTATTTCCGGTTACACGTAGGTCAACGGGCACCCGCCTGGGCGCCCCCCTCATCTTTCCACCAGCCAAGCAGCGCGATCAAGCCCAGCAGGGCGAACAGGGAACCCAGCGAATAGGTCCATTCTGGGCCGATCGACTCCCAAGTGTAGCCGCTGACAAGCCCACCCATCATGCCTCCGGCGCCAAAGGAGATGCTTCCATACAAGGCCTGCCCCCGAGCCTGATGCTGGGTACCGAACCAGTGATTCACCGCCGCCACCGCCGCCGCATGGTAGGCACCGAAAGTCGCGCCATGCAGGACCTGGGCAAACACCAGCACGGCCACCGAATCCGCGCCCCAGCCGATCAAGACAAAGCGCAGCACCGCCGCAACAAAACTCAGCACCAGCAGATCCCGTAGCGAAAAGGCCTTCAGGAGCTGGGGCATTCCCATGAAGACGGCGATCTCGGCGACCACGCCCAGCGTCCACATCCACCCCACCAGCGACTTGCTGTAGCCATGGGCGACCAGGTGCAGCGAATAGAAGACGTAAAGAGCACCATGGGCTGCCGACATGAAGAAGCATGCCGCCAGCAGCCCCCCCACCTCGGGGCGACGGAGGATCTCCCGCAAGGCCACCGGCGGCTGGGGCACACCAGGCTTGCGCGCCTCGGGAATCGTCATGGCACAGGCAAAGATGCCCACCAGCATGGCCAGGGTGATCCAGAGCAAAGCCCGCACCGGCAGATCATCCAGCAGATAGCCAAGCCCGAGCACCGCGATCACGAAGCCCACCGATCCCCACACCCGGATATTGCCGTAACGGCTGGCCTGCCCCTTCAGGTGGGCAAAGGTCAGCGTCTCCACGAGAGGGAGCGCCGCACTCCAGAAAAAGGACAGAAAAGCCATGCTCAGAAACAGGCCAAAATAGGCGTCCGTCATCAGAAAGCCGGCAAAGCCGATGACCGACAGAAACGCCGAGAGACGCACGATGGGCGTACGCACCCCCAGCCGGTCTGCCAGCCAGCCCCACAGGGTCGGCGCGAGCATGCGCATTACCGACATCAGCGACATCAGTACCGCAATCTGTGCGGCAGAGCTGCCGATGGACTGCAGATAGAGGCCGAAATAGGGTGAAAAGGCGCCGATGAAAGCGAAGTAGAAGAAGTAGTAGCCCGACAGGCGCCAATAGGGAATCATCGGCGCGATTCTACCCGGCCATGAAAAAGAGCGCCCGAAAGCGCTCTTTTCGTTGCAGACGTCCGCCGAAAAATCAGTTGACGGTCGCGCCCTTCAACATTTCGTAGAGCTCGTCCTTGAGTTTGAGCCTGCGTTTCTTCAGGTCTTCAAGCTCGAAGTCGGTAGCGGTCTCGGCATGAACCTCTACGCGGACCACATGCCGATTGACATCGTGATATTCGTCGAAAAGCCGTGCGAAGTGCCCGTTGGACATTTTCAGGGCGTGAATCTGCTCGCGATACTCCGGAAGCTCGTGGTTCAGATCGTGTTGCTCCATGCAGTCATCTCCCGCTTTGTCATTGGATTTCGAAAGTTCGTGAATCCACTCTACGCCGCAGACGCCCGGGAAAAGTTGACTGCGATCAACTCCTGGGCCGGGGTGACGGCACCGCCTGGGCGCCGCGCGGGGCCAGACCTGCAATTTTTGGTGTCGTACCCACCACATCGGCGTTCTGGGCCCGATGCCGCAGGGCGTGGTCCATCAGCACGATGGCCAGCATGGATTCGGCAATGGGCGTGGCACGAATACCCACACAAGGGTCATGTCGGCCGTGGGTATTGACCACCACCGGCTCACCGGCCTTGTTGATGGAGTGCCGATCAAGGCGTGTGCTCGAAGTCGGCTTGATGGCCATACTCACCACCACGTCCTGGCCGGTGGAGATTCCACCCAGCACACCGCCCGCGTGATTCGACAGGAAGCCCTCGGGGCTCATTTCATCGGAGTGCTGGGTGCCCAGCTGGGACACGCTGTCAAAACCGGCGCCGATCTCCACACCCTTGACCGCATTGATGCTCATCATGGCGTGGGCGATGTCGGCATCCAGGCGGTCGTAGACCGGCTCACCCCAGCCCACCGGCACGCCGGTAGCAACGACGTTGATGCGAGCGCCCACCGAGTCACCCGACTTGCGCAGATCATCCATGTAGCTCTCGAGTTGCGGCACGATCGCCTGGTTCGGAGCAAAGAAGGCATTGCCGTCCACGTCGTCCCAGGACACGAAGGGAATCGCCACTGGGCCAAGCTGGGCCATGTAGCCGCGGATCACGATGCCGTAACGCTCCTGCAGCCACTTGCGGGCAATCGCGCCGGCCGCGACACGCACGGCGGTCTCCCGGGCTGACGAACGACCGCCACCGCGATAGTCGCGGATGCCGTATTTCTGCCAGTAGCCGTAATCCGCATGCCCCGGACGGAAGCTCTCGGCGATGTTGCCGTAGTCCTTCGAACGCTGATCCTGGTTGCGGATCAGCAGCGCAATCGGGGTGCCGGTGGTGACCCCCTCGAAAACGCCGGACAGGATCTCCACCGCATCGGGCTCCCGGCGCTGGGTGACATGCCGGGACGTGCCGGGCTTGCGTCGGTCGAGCTCCGCCTGGATGTCAGCCTCGCTGATGGCCAGACCCGGCGGACAGCCGTCCACCACGCAACCGATAGCAGGGCCATGGGACTCGCCGAAGGAAGTGACGCAGAAGAGCGTGCCGAGCGTATTACCGGACATGGGGAAACTCGCGAAAACAGGAAGAAAGGGGAATCTAGCACGCCGCCGGCACGGGTCCGGCGGCGGGAACAACCGACAGATTACTGGAAGAACTCGTCAAGCCGGCCAAAGACGGGGTGTTCCCCCACGTGCTGACGCACATAGAGCACATCCTCGAGCTTCTCGACCTGCTTGATCATCTTGTCGAGCCGCTCGTCTTCAAAGATCAGCAGCCAGATGCGGCTGGTCTCGGCGTTGCCGACGGGCATGCACAGGATGCCTTCCACGTTGAACGCCCGGCGGGCAAAAAGGCCGCAGATATGGCTCATCACGCCGGGGTGGTTGGCCACTCCCAGTTCCAGCACGACCTTGTGAAAACCGCCGTGCTCGGGAACGTCGGGAATGTATTCGGAAAGGTTGGTGTTCTGTTCGGACATCGTATTCTCTCCTCGGGGCTCAGCCGATCATCTCGGAGTTGGCGGCGCCCGGCGGCACCATCGGGTAAACGAATTCGTTCGGGTCGATCGTGGCGTGGATCAGGCAGGGGCCCGGGGTGTTGAGCGCCTCCGCAAGGGTGGCGCGGGGGTTCGGTGCCGGATCCAGATCGACCGCACGCATGCCGAAGCCGTCGGCGATCTTGAGGAAGTCGGTGGGACGCTCATAGCGCGACGCCATGATGCGCTTGCCGTAGAAGAGGTTCTGCTGCTGGTGCACCAGGCCGAGGGACTGGTTGTTGAACAGCACGATCTTCACGTTGACGTTTTCCTGGGCGGCGGTGGCCATCTCCTGGATGTTCATCTTCAGGCTGCCGTCACCGGAGAAGCACACCACCGTGCGATCCGGCGCGGCCAGCGCAGCACCGATCGCTGCCGGGAAGCCGAAGCCCATGGTGCCCAGGCCACCGGAGTTGAGCCACTGGCGCGAACGGCGGAAGGGGTAGGCCTGGGCCACCCACATCTGGTGCTGGCCGACGTCGCTGGTGATGATGGCGTTGTCGTCCAGACAGTTGGCCACGGCATGGATCAGGCCGTAGGGCGAACGCGGGTTGTCGATGCCCGGCATGGCCAGCGGGAAGCGGCCCTTGAGGCTCTCCACGTGGGACAGCCAGCGCTTGCGCAGTTGCGGCTTGACGCGCGGCAGCAGCTCGGACAGAACCTGCCCCACATCGCCAGCGATGGCCACATGGGCGTTCTTGACCTTGTGCAGCTCGGAGCGGTCGATGTCGATGTGGATGATCTTGGCGTTCGGACAGAACTCGGCGGTCTTGCCGATGGCACGGTCGTCGAAACGGGCGCCGACACAGATCAGCAGGTCGGCCTCTTCCAGCACGTAGTTGGTGTAACGGGCGCCGTGCATGCCCAGCATGCCCAGGGACAGGGGATGGTCCATGGGCATGGCGCCGAGGGCCATCAGGGTCATGGTGGTCGGCAGGGAGGCCTGCTCGGCCAGGGTCACGGCCATATGGGCGGCACCCGAATGGATCACACCACCACCCAGGTAAAGCACGGGGCGCTCGGCAGACTCGATCATCTTCGCGGCTTCTTCAATCGCGGCGATGTCGAAGGTGGGCGCGGCATCGGGAACCACCACATTGGGGTATTCCTCGAAGCTCACCATCTGGTTCTGCACATCCTTCGGCACGTCGATCAGCACCGGACCCGGGCGATCGGACATGGCAATGCGGAAGGCGGCGGGAACGGCGGTCAGCAGTTCCTTGGCCGAGCGGACCAGGAAATTATGCTTGGTGATGGGGATGGTCAGGCCGTAGGTGTCGACTTCCTGGAAGGCGTCGGTGCCGATCATCGACAGGGGCACCTGGCCGGTCAGCGCGATCATCGGGATCGAATCGAGCTTGGCATCGGCGATGGCCGTGATCAGGTTGGTGGCACCCGGACCGCTGGACGCCAGGCACACCTCGGGGCGACCCGAGACACGCGCCATACCCTGGGCAATGAAGCCCGCACCTTGCTCATGGCGGCACAGAACGTGGTGGATCTGCTCGCTCTTGGACAGGGCGTCGTACATCGGCAGGGCTGCACCGCCGGGCACACCGGCAATGGTGCTGATTCCCTGCCGCTCGAGCAGCTTCACGATCAGGTCTGCTCCAGTCATTTGCATCATCGATTTCTCCTTGGGGCTTGGAAGCCGAAACGCTTTCCGGGCCTGGGGTGCAACAAAAAGACAAAACCCCCGCCGGTTGCGCGCCGGCGGGGGTCTGAAATTCTTTATCGACTACCTGGGGACCCTTACGACGCGCGCTCACCTACGCTTACTACGCGTACTACAGCAACGACGTCGACAGGCAGGGCGAATGCGAAAAGGGTCATGAGGTCATCTACAAGACTAGCCTTGAATTATTCGCACAACAGGCCGAAAACACAAGCGCTATTTTTCCGACATGGCTCATGCGTGCTCCGCAGCGTGCTGCGTGTCACGCAGTACGCGACGCAGGATCTTGCCCACGTTGCTCTTCGGCAACTCTTCCCGAAACTCGACGAAGCGCGGCACCTTGTAACCGGTCAGACCTGCCCGGCAATGCGCAATGAGTGCCTCTGCCGTCAGCGCAGGATCCTTGCGGACAACGAAGATCTTCACCGCCTCACCGGAATGCTCGTCAGGCACGCCTAGCGCCGCCACCTCCATCACACCGGGGTGGGTTGCCACCACGTCCTCCACCTCATTCGGATAAACGTTGAAGCCCGACACCAGGATCATGTCCTTCTTGCGATCGACGATACGCACGAAGCCATCATCATCGATGGTCGCCACATCCCCGGTGCGCAGGTAGCCGTCATGCGTGAAAGCGCGCGCGGTATCCTCGGGCCGGTTGTAATAGCCTTTCATGACCTGGGGCCCCTTCACACACAGCTCCCCGGGGATGCCCATGGAAACCTCGTATCCGTCATCGTCACGCAGACTGATGTCGGTAGAAGAGATGGGCAGACCGATGGAGTGGTTGAATTCGGGCAGGTCAAGGGGATTGATACAGACGGCAGGGGAAGTTTCGGTGAGGCCGTAAGCCTCTGCCAGGGGCTTGCCGGTCACTTTCTTCCAGCGATCTGCCACGGCCTGCTGCACCGCCATTCCGCCGCCGAGGGCAACCCGGAGCGTGCCAAAATCAAGCTTCTCGAACTCAGGGTTGTTGAGCAGGGCATTGAACAGGGTGTTCACGCCCGTAATCACGGTAAACGGATATTTGCCCAGTTCAGCGACAAAGGCCGGAATGTCCCGGGGATTGGTGATCAGCACATTGCTGGCGCCGATCTTGAAGAAGGTGAGGCAGTTCGCGGTGAGCGAGAAGATGTGATAAAGCGGCAGTGCCGTGATGATCACCTCCTCCCCTTCCCGCACGCAAGGGCTGATCCAGGCATGGGCCTGCTGCAGGTTGGCAACGATGTTGCCGTGGGTCAGCATCGCCCCCTTGGCCACCCCCGTGGTGCCCCCGGTGTATTGGAGGTAGGCGAGGTCGTCGTGGGTCATGCTCACGGCTTTCAGACCGTGGGCCGAACCACGGCCAAGGGCATCGCGAAAGCCCACATGCCCAGGCAGGCTCCAGGCCGGCACCATTTTCTTCACATGGCGCACCACCAGATTCACCAGCAAGGATTTCGGAAAACCCAGCATGTCACCCAACCCGGTGACAACCACGTGACGCACCGAAGTACGCGCGATCACCTCGTCGAGAGTGTGGGCGAAGTTCTCCATGATCACGATGGCCTCGCAGCCGGCATCGCGAAGCTGATGCTCCAGTTCCCGGGCGGTGTACAGCGGATTCACATTGACCACGGTGAATCCCGCCCGCAGCACGGCAAACATGGCGATCGGATATTGCAGGCAGTTGGGCATCATCAGTGCCACCCGGGCACCTTTGGCCAACTTCAACTCACCCTGGAGATAGCCCGCGAACTGACGTGAAAGAAGGTCGAGCTCGGCATACGTGATCGACTTGCCCATGTTGATATAGGCCGTGTGTTCGGCATACTTCGCGACACTCTTGTCGAACAGATCACCCAGGGATGCAAACTGGTTCGTGTCGATTTCTGCCGGAACACCAGGGGGATAGCTTTCAAGCCATATTTTTTTCATGCTTCTGTCTCCTTTGTAGTTGGTTCAAGGCCTCACCAGCCTGCCCCGTCGCGCACGACGGGAGTCAGACCGGAGACCCGCCCTCCCCAGGCGGCCCGACACCGAGACGGTGACGGCTTCCAACGTACTTTTCGACCGGCGTTCGAACGCCTTTTTGTCAGGGTATCCGCCCCCTTAGCGGAACACCCTGCTTGCTACCGTAAAACCATTGAAACCGACGCTGATCAGGCCTGATCCTCGGCAGGCCAGTTGCGGATGTAATTCTTGAGCATGCGATTCTCGAAGCTCTGCTCCTCCAGCACGGCCTTTGCCACGTCATGGAAGGACACGACCCCCATCAGCATGGTGTCTTCCATTACAGGAAGATAGCGCTGGTGATGTTCGACCATCTGGCGGCGCAGCTCGTCCATCTCCATGTTCGGCGCAGCCACCACGGGGTCTTTCAACATGGCGTCGACGACAGACAGGGTCTGCCATTCAGCACCCGCCTTCTGGGTCGCCACCAGCACCTCGCGGAAGGTCAACAAACCGGCCATGCGGCCCTTGTCGAAAACCACCAGGGACCCGACATCCTGCTCCGTCATCACCGCAACCGCCTCGGCAAGCGTCTTGTTGGAGGCAACCGTAAACAGCACCTTGCCCTTGATTGCGAGAATTTCACTGACCAGCATTTTGTTTTCCTTTTCGAGGCGCGTATCCGCCGGAATCATTACTGCCCGTGATGGTATTCGATTGGAGGCAGGGGCGCAAAGCCTCGAAAAATCAGGATATACCCCTACTCCAGCGCCATAGACCCGTGCGCTCCGGACTCGAATACCAGCACACCGACAAGTGCAGATGCTGCAACGCTCAAGCGCGAGGCTTGCCCCGGACGCCAGGCAGAAGCCGACGGCAACCCGGAATCAGCGCTCGAGGTGCTTGAGTTTGTCCGCCACACCGCGCCAGTCGTCGGCATCGGCCGGAGGCTCCTTGCGCTCGACGATCGGCACCCATTTGGCAGCAAGCTCCGCGTTCAGGGCAATGAAGGCCTGCTGCCCGGCCGGAACGTCGTCCTCGGCAAAAATCGCCTCGGCCGGGCATTCCGCCACGCAGAGGGTGCAATCGATGCACTCGTCGGGGTCGATCACCAGGAAATTGGGGCCTTCGCGAAAGCAATCCACCGGACACACGTCCACGCAGTCGGTGTACTTGCAGCGGATGCAATTTTCAGTAACGACGTAAGTCATCGGGCGCGCTCCTGTTGTTTGAATTGCCGTCGCCCGCCCGGGCAACGACAAAACATGTGAAGTGTAGAGGGGCCGCAATATACCCCATTGGGCAGACTCGAGAGGATGCAGGACAGCCGCGCCCCAAAAGCGAGACAGCCCCTGTCCAGAAATGTTCCAAGTGTGCCACCGTTACCACATGTCAAGGGCACCGGCGAGAAAAGCGCTTTTCTTGCCCGTGATTATTCGCTAGCATCCCGCCATCTATCGTCTTGTTGCCCGAGTTGCGGGGTTCCGGCCACCCGGAACATGCTCCCCACCCGCGGCGACATCTATAAAATCCCCTGAAGCGAGGAATCATGAGCGAACATATCCATTACGTCACCGATGCGAACTTCGAAGCGGAGGTTCTGCAGTCCACCAGCCCCGTGCTGGTAGATTACTGGGCTGAGTGGTGTGGTCCGTGCAAGATGATTGCCCCCATCCTCGACGAAGTTTCGAAGGAATACGCCGGCAAGCTCAAGGTTGCCAAGCTGAACATCGATGAAAACCAGGAAACGCCTGCCAAGTACGGCATCCGCGGCATTCCGACCCTGATGCTGTTCAAGGGCGGCAATATCGAGGCCACCAAGGTCGGTGCACTGTCCAAGTCGCAGCTCGCGGCCTTCATTGACAGCCACCTGTAATCGGCATACTCTCCTTCAAGTAGTCGTTACTTAGCGGCGCCCTCGGGGCGAACCACCCGGCAAGCCCGGCGCCGCTACACAGTTCGAGCACATCTGCTGCCGTACTTGCCGTAGTCCTGCTGTTCCCATATCCCCCACACCCGTCCCAATCTCTCTCCCACCGCTGCCTGCCATGCACCTCTCGGAGCTCAAGTCTCTCCACGTCGGCCAATTGCTCGAAATGGCCATTGCCAACGACATCGAAGGCGCCAACCGCCTGCGCAAGCAGGAACTGGTCTTCGCGTTGCTCAAGAACCGCGCCAAGAAAGGCGAGCCGATTTACGGTGATGGCGTGATGGAGGTTCTGCCGGACGGCTTCGGCTTCCTGCGCTCCCCCGACACCTCCTACCTGGCAGGCACCGACGACATCTACGTATCGCCCAGCCAGATCCGCAGGTTCAACCTGCATACCGGCGATACCGTGGAGGGAGAGATCCGGACCCCCAAGGACGGCGAGCGTTACTTTGCCCTGGTCAAGGTCGACAAGGTCAACTTCGAGCCGCCCGAGGCCTCCAAGCACAAGATCCTCTTCGAAAACCTCACCCCGCTCCACCCCAACCAGTGCCTCAAGCTGGAACGGGATATCCGGGCCGAAGAGAACATCACCTCCCGGGTGGTGGACATGATCTCCCCCATCGGCAAGGGCCAGCGCGGCCTGCTGGTGGCCCCGCCGAAGAGCGGCAAGACGGTGATGCTGCAACACATCGCCCACTCGATCACCTCGAATCACCCGGATGTGGTGGTGATCGTGCTGCTGATCGACGAACGCCCTGAAGAAGTGACGGAAATGCAACGCTCCGTGAAGGGTGAGGTCGTCGCCTCCACCTTCGACGAGCCCGCCATCCGCCACGTGCAGGTGGCCGAAATGGTCATCGAAAAGGCCAAGCGCCTGGTCGAGCACAAGCGTGACGTGGTGATCCTCCTCGACTCCCTGACCCGCCTGGCCCGCGCCTACAACACCGTGGTGCCGGCCTCCGGCAAGGTGCTCACCGGTGGTGTGGATGCCAACGCCCTGCAAAAGCCGAAGCGCTTCTTCGGCGCCGCCCGCAACATCGAGGAAGGCGGCTCGCTGACCATCATCGCCACCGCCCTGATCGACACCGGCAGCCGCATGGATGATGTGATCTACGAAGAATTCAAGGGCACCGGCAACATGGAAATCCACCTGGACCGGCGCATGGCGGAGAAGCGGGTCTACCCCGCCATCAACGTCAACCGCTCGGGCACCCGTCGCGAAGAGCTGCTGCTCAAGTCCGACGTGCTGCAAAAGGTGTGGGTGCTGCGCAAGCTGCTGTACGGCATGGATGACATCGATGCGATGGAGTTCCTGCTCGACAAGATCAAGGCGACCAAGAACAACGGTGAGTTCTTCGACGCCATGCGCCGCGGCTGATCCCGCTACCCATGGCTGTCGCCCCCGCCCGGGCTGCGCACGGAGCTTTCTCCCGGTGTGCAGCCCGGGCGGTGCCGTTTACGGCCACCGCAGCCCCGGCAACGAATCCCCGCCACCGCGCCAGCACAAAAGGCTGGCCCTCGGATCAGCCTGCCATTACAATGCGCGCCGCTGGATGCGGGGTTGGCGGAATTGGTAGACGCACTGGATTTAGGTTCCAGCGCCGCAAGGCGTGAGGGTTCGAGTCCCTTGCCCCGCACCATCAGCAGTTTCACCTGGCCACACGCCGCAGCACAAAGCCCCTGACATCAGGGGCTTTGCTGTTTCCGGCCTTCGCGCCTGCGAACGCCAGACCTCAATCGTCCCCGTAGCCCAGGATCGCCTTCACCTCGAGGAACTCCTCGATGCCGAACGCCCCCCACTCCCGCCCCAGGCCAGACTGCTTGTAGCCCCCGAACGGCCCCGCCAGATCGATGGGTGCGCCGTTGAGATGCACGTTGCCGGTGCGCAGGCGCCGGGCCACCGAACGCGCCCGACCCAGGTCTGACGAGGACACATAGCCCGACAGGCCATACACCGTGTCGTTGGCGATGCAGATGGCGTCCTCCTCGTCCTTGTAGGTGAGGATGGACAGCACCGGACCGAAGATCTCCTCCCGGGCGATGGTCATCGCCGGCGTTACGCCGCTGAAGACCGTCGGCCGGGTGAAGAAGCCCCGTTCCACCCCCTCCGGTCGTCCGGGGCCACCGGCCACCAGCTTTGCGCCTTCCGCGACACCGCCGGCGATCAAGGCCTGGACCCGTTCAAACTGGGCCCGGTTGGCCAGCGGCCCCATCGTCGTGCTGTCCAAAGCCGGATCTCCCACCACCACCCGGGTCAGCGTAGCGGCGGCGATCTCCTCCACCTCGGCAAGACGCCCCTCGGGCACCAGCATGCGGGACGGCGCGTTGCAGTTCTGGCCACTGTTGGTCATCAGGGTGAGCACGCCCTGCTTCACCGCACGGGGAAAGTCCGCATCGTCGAGCAGGATGTTGGCGGACTTGCCGCCCAGCTCCAGGGCCACCTTTTTGACGGTATCGGCGGCGCTTTTCATGACCAGCTTGCCGGCCCGGGTGGAGCCGGTGAAGGACACCATATCCACGTCCGGGTGGGCGCACAGGGGCGCACCGACGCCGGGACCATCACCGTTGACGAGGTTGAACACCCCCGCCGGCACACCGGCCTCGTGGAGGATCTCGGCCAGGATGATCGCCGAAAGGGGTGCCAGCTCGGAGGGCTTGAGGACCATGGTGCACCCGGCGGCCAGGGCTGGCGCCACCTTGCAGGCCATCTGGTTGGCCGGCCAGTTCCACGGAGTGATCAGCGCGCACACGCCGATGGGCTCACGCAGGATGCGCGTCGCGCCACGACTGTGTTCGAAGGAGAAATCCGCCAGGGCAGCCGCCGCCGCCTTGAAGTGAGCCAGGCCAGAGCCCGACTGGGCGCTGCCGGCCAGGTGCTTGAATGGCGCACCCATCTCAGCCGAGATGGCCCGGGCCATGTCCTCGTACCGCGCCTTGTAGGCCGTGCAGATGCGCTGGAGCAGATCGAGGCGCGCCTCCCGGGTTGTGGCGGAAAACGCCGGGAAGGCCGCCCGGGCCGCTGCCACGGCGCGGGACACGTCATCCGGCCCCCCCAGGGCAATGCTGCCGACGACGGCCTCGGTGGCGGGATTGATCACGTCGAGCCGGGCGGTACCGGCCGGGTCGGCCCACTGGCCGCCAATATAAAACTGCTGATGGTGGGGCATGCTCTCCGTCCTCTGTTGTTATGGAAACGGAGAGAAAGTACAGGAAACGGACGGGTAGCGTGAAGCGCTGCTCAGCCCCGCATGGTTTCGGGGTGCCGCGGCGCCCGGTAGAAGGCCAGCACCCGGCGCACGTACTCCTGGGTTTCGGCAAAGGGCGGGACCCCCTTGTAGCGGGCCACGTTACCCTCGCCCGCGTTGTAGGCCGCCGCGGCCAGGGCCACGTCACCCTTGAAATGCTGGAGCAGCCAGCGCAGGTAGGCCAGGCCACCGCGGATGTTCTGCTCCGGGTCGAGGGCATCACGCACACCGAAGCGCTCGGCGGTGTCGGGGATCAGCTGCATCAGGCCGAGGGCGTTCTTGGGGGAGCGCGCCGTCGCGTCGAAATTGGATTCGGTACGCACGATGGCCAGAGCCAGGCGCGGGTCCACGCTGAAGCGGGGTGCCAGCTTCTGGACCATCTGGGCGTGACGGCGCTTGTCCGCCGGCAGCGCCCGGACAAAGCGGTCCACCACTTCGTGGGGCACAGCCTCGCCACTGTCCGCCGCCACCAGCACCTCCGGCGCCTTGCCGGTGATGAGGCAATCGGGCAGCTTCTCGGCCGCCGCCAGGGGGCTGACGAGGCCCTGGGCCTTCTCGTGCCCCCGCTGGGCGGCAATCGACAGCAGCGTCGTGCCCACCTGGCTGTCCCGGGCAACGCCCTGCCCCAGCAGGTACAGACGACCCAGGCGGTACTGGCCCTCGACGCTGCCATCCCGCGCTGCAGCGCAGTAGTGGGCGGCCGCCACGCCGGGCTGGCGGCCAGCCTCGGCCCGGTAGCCACTCTCCAGCAGGCGCGCCAGGGCCGGCGGCTCGTCGCTCCACTCTGGTGCCTCCGACGGCCCCGCATCGCGCCCGGCGGCCTGGACGCCAGCGGCCAGCAAGGCCAGCAGGGCGACGAGGGCGTGGCGGCGGAAACGGGACAGGCGGAAAGCAAACATGAGGTACGGGGCAATGGAATCAGAGCCCGCATCATGCCCGCCCCCATGCTGCACTGCCGTGACGGACTCGCCGTTGGCGGTGCTAAACCCGCACGGCACGGAGGCTTCGAAGCAATAATGCGATGAATTTCACATTTCGCCCGCGGGCAGCCGCATGCCCCGAGATTGCCGTCAGCAATGACGGCCTGCTTGCCTATAGTGAAGTCAGACTGCCGTGGTCCGACCCGCCCACCCTGCCTGCCACGCCATGCCCGCCACATTGAGCCCACCACCGCCGCCAACGGACATCACCGACAGTCACGGCCCGCAACAGATCGCGCCATTCTTGCTGGATACCCTCCCCAGCCGACGGGAATGCCGGCTGGCGTGGATCTTCATCGGGCTCTCCAGCCTGTTCTTTGTCGGGGCAGCCCTCTTTGCCCAGGTACGCCTGCCAGCCAAACCAGCCTTCATCGGCATGTACCAGACCGCCATGGCGATCAATGATCTGGTCACCGCGGTGCTGCTGCTGGGCATGTGCTTCGTGCGCCGCTCGCTGCCCCTGCTGGTGCTCGGCTGTGGCTACCTGTTCACCAGCATTCTGGCCACGGTGCATATGCTCACCTTCCCCGGCCTGCTGTCGGAAAGCGGTCTGCTGGGTGCCGGCCCCCAGACCACGGCCTGGCTGTACATGATCTGGCATGCCGGCTTTCCCCTGTGCGTCATTGCCTACTGCCAGTTGGAAAACACCCGCGCCAGCGCCTTGCCGCCCCTCCTCCTCCCCGCCGCCATAGGCGCCGTGCCCCTGCTCGCACTAGGCGCCATCCTGCTCACCACCCTGGGGAGTGCTAGGCTGCCGGCGATCATGGCCGGCAATGGCTACACCGACAGCATGCGACTGGCGATCGGGAGCGTCTGCCTCACCACGCTGGTGGCCCTGGGCCTGGCGTGGCGCCAGCATCGGCGCTCCAAGCTGAGCCTGTGGCTGCTGGTGGTGATGTGGGCCTGGCTGCTCGACATCTCCCTGTCGGCCCTGCTCAACGCCGGGCGTTTTGACCTGGGTTTCTACGCTGGCCGGCTGTATGGGCTCCTCTCCTCCTCCATCCTGCTCGGGGCGCTGCTTGTCAATGCACTGCGCGACCACGTGACCATGCTGGCCGCCCAGCGGGAGATCCGTCGGCAAGGTGAAGAGATCGCCGACCTTTATCACAACGCCCCCTGCGGCTATCACTCCCTGGACGAGAACGGCATCGTGCAGGCCATCAACGACACCGAACTGCGCATGCTCGGCTACCGCCGGGAAGAGCTCATCGGCCGGGTCCATATCCGCGATCTGCTCAGCCCGGCCTCGCAGGCCACCTTCGATCTCAACTTCCCCGCCTTCCTGCACAGCGGCGCCGTACATGACCTAGATCTCGAGCTTCGGGGCAAGGACGGCCGGTACCTGCCGGTGCTGGTCAGTGCCAACCTGGTGGGAACGCCCGGGACCCCCGCCCTGCGCACCCGCAGCGTGGTGGTGAACAACAAGGAGCGCAAGGAAGCCGAACAGGCGCTGCTGTCCGCCAAGGAGGACCTGGAGCTGCGCATTGCCGAACGCACCCGACAGCTCCGGCAGCTGGCCTCCGACGCCACCCTGGCCGAGGAAGGCGAGCGCCGGGCCATCGCCCGGGATCTCCATGACGACATCGGGCAGCTCATCCATGTGGCACGCATGAAGCTCGAAGCCATGGGCCGCAGCCACGACAGCGACGCACGGCAGAACCTGGCCCTGCAGCTGGATCTGGCCCTCAGCGACGCCAGCACCCGCATCCGCTCCCTGACCAGCCAGCTCAGCCCGCCGGTGCTCGACCGGCTGGGCCTTGTTCCCGCCCTGGCCTGGCTCGCCAGCGAAATGGAGCGCACCTACGATCTCACCGTCGAAGCCATCGACGACGGGCAGCCCAAGCCCCTCAATGCCTCCCAGGCGGCCATCCTGTTCCGGGCCACGCGGGAACTGCTGATCAATGTGCTCAAACATGCACGGGCCCTGTTTGCCATCGTTGAAACCCGCCTCGATGATGGGCACCTCATCCTGCAGGTGAGCGACCAGGGGGCCGGCATGGACCACCTGGAAATCGCCCTGTCGGGCAGCACGGGCTTCGGCCTCATCAGCATCCGCGAGCGGGTAACCCATCTGGGTGGTAGCCTGCACATCCAGTCCGCCCCCGATCAGGGCACCATCGTGACGATCACCCTGCCCTGCCCGCAGCACGCCCACCACGGGAACCCCCAGCCATGAGCATGCGCATCCTCCTCGCCGACGATCACCGCATGTTCCGTGAGGCCCTGCGCGGCCTGCTCGCCAGCGAGCCCGACATCGTCATCGCCGGAGAAGTGGGCAGCGGCGAAGACGTGCCAAGCGCCCTCGCCCGGACCGTGGCCGACCTGCTGGTGCTGGACATCAGCCTGCCTGGCCGCAACGGCATCGAAGTCGCCACCCAGGTGCGCCGGCTGTTTCCGAAGGTGCGCATCGTGGCCCTCACCGGGCATGCGGAAAAAGTCTTCGTCGACGAGATGCTCAAGGCCGGCGCCATGGCCTACGTGCTCAAGTCCGCCGGGCTGGACGAACTGCTCGGCGCGTTGCGTGCCGTGGCGGCTGGCCGCCGCTTTCTGAGCACCGACGTGCTGGACACCATGCTCGACGGAATCCAGCCGGACGCCCCCTGCGAGACCCCGCCCCTCAGCCTGCTCACCCCCCGGGAACAGGAGATCCTGCACTTCCTGGCCAGTGGCCAGCGGGGCACCGACATTGCCCGCAGCCTCGACATCAGCGCTGCCACCGTCGAGGTTCACCGCCGCAACATCAAGGGCAAGCTGGGCCTGCGCACCACCGCGGAGCTCACCCGCTACGCCGTCCGTGCCGGCCTGATATCGGCATAAAGCGGCAACCCGACGACATCAAAATACCGGTTTTCAGGTAGTCCCCCTACCCTGAAGGCGGAATTGTCATCATCCGGGAGATCCCTAGACTGAGGGCATTCCCAACCCGGAAAAGCAGACTCCCGGCGCACAGGACGAGCCAGGCACTGGGCCACGTCCTCACCAGGATGCCCCTGCCCCGCATCATGAACACGCTCACCCAAGCCCCTCCCCCTCCGCCCGCCCCCGGAGCCAGCCACCGCACCCACCCGCAGAACACCGGGCAGCCGCTGCAGACGCCTCCGGCGGAACACAGCCTGGTCATCGACGAACTCCTCGCCGACATCGCCGCGACGATCCAGCCCGAGGCAGCGCGCAAAGGGCTGGAAATCATCGTCGAGCCCTCCCACATCGACCAGCCCCTCATCGGCGACGCCACCCGCCTCAGCCTGGCGCTGCTCGACTACGCCGGCAAGGCCGTGCTGGCCACCGGGAGAGGTCGCATCCGGCTGCGCTGTCACATCCTCGAAAAGGCCTGGAACCGGATGCTGCTGCGCTTTGAAGTGGCCGACAACGCCATCGCGCCGGGGTTGGCCATCACCCGCGACTTTGCTGAACTCCTGGGCGGAACGGCTGGCGCGTTCAGCGTATCGGGCACCGGCAACACCCTGTGGTTCACCACCTGGCTGCGCATCGACGGCGCCCCCTCCGCCGGCCATGAC
This sequence comes from Zoogloea sp., assembly GCF_023150065.1. GTDB lineage: Bacteria > Pseudomonadota > Gammaproteobacteria > Burkholderiales > Rhodocyclaceae > Zoogloea. The sequence goes on along the minus strand of NZ_JAKLLN010000001.1, from coordinate 92,893 downwards.
GCAGAGGACCACCTGCTCCGGCTGCATGCCGGAAAGCAGGTGCTCATCGTCGAGGACGATCTGCTCAACCAGGAGGTGGCGCGGGATCTGCTCGGTGCCGTCGAGCTCGTGACCGAGGTGGCCAACAATGGCCTCGAAGCCCTGGAGATGAGCCGCAGCAGGCGCTTCGACCTGATCCTCATGGACGTGCAGATGCCCCTGATGGACGGCCTCGAAGCCACCCGCCAGATCCGCATGACGTCCCTCAACCGGGACACTCCCATCGTCGCCATGACTGCCAACAGCTTCGACGACGACCGCCGGCAATGCGGCGACGCGGGCATGGACGCCTTCCTGTCCAAGCCGGTCGAGCCCGACACCCTGTATGCCACCCTGCTGGCCTGCCTGAACAGCCGGGCCTGAGCGGCATTCCGAAGGGGGGCGATGTTTTTGCGGGAGCCACGGACCCGGCTATAGTGCCGGTCAGTCGCCCCTCCCACCGCCCCCGTATGGATGCCCTGTCGTCGCTCTCCCTCACCGCGCCTCTGACCATCGGCCTGCTGCTCACCGCCTTCGCCGGTGGTGCCTTCGCCAGCTTCGCCAGGCAGCGCCACGCCCGCGAGGAGATGCGGATCAGCAAGGAATTCTTCCAGAGCACCTTCGACTCGGCGGCCGTGGGCATGGCCGTTGCCGACCTGAGCGGACGCTACATCAAGGTCAATCGGGCCATGTGCAACTTCGTCGGCTACACCGAGGCCGAGCTGCTGCAGATGTCCTACCACCAGATCACCCACCCGGACGACTTGGCCGAAAACGTCAGCGCCCGCATCCGCCTGGTCAATGGCGAGCTGCCCACCTTCCAGCAGGAGAAGCGCTATGTGCGCAAGGACGGGCGGGTCGTGTGGGCCCTGATGGTCGTCTCCCAGGTCGTCGACCAGCACGGCAAGGTAGCCTACTCGGTGGGGCAGATGCTCGACATCGACACCCAGAAACAGATCGAACGGGACCTCCGTACCAGCCGCGCCAGCCTCGCCCACGCCCAGCACATCGCCCGTATCGGCGACTGGGAGTGGGACACCGGCAGCGGTGTGCTGCGCTGGTCCGAGGAGATCACCCACCTGTTCGGCGCGCCACCCGCCAAGGCACCGCAGACCCACGACGCACTGATTGCCTGTTTCCACCCGGACGAGAGATCCGCCATTCGCCAGGCCTTCAACACCGCCCTGGCCAGCGGTGAGCCTTTCTCCATGGACGGCCGCATGCAATGTGCCGACGGCAGCGAGCGCTTCGTCTATCTGCAGGGCGAACCGATAGCCGGCACGGGCACCACGCCCCCGCGCATGTGCGGCACCCTGCAGGACATCACCGAACGCAAGCGCACCGAACTGGCACTGATCGAGTCGCGCCGGCAGCTCCGCGAACTGTCGAGCCACCAGAAGTCCTTGCTCGAAGATGAACGCAAGCACATCGCCCGGGAGATCCACGACGAGCTCGGGCAGCGCCTGACCGCCCTGAAAATGGAGATCTCCCTGCTGCGCCTGGGCTTTGGCAACAACCCGGAGCTGTTCCGCATCGCAGAGGAGATGCGCACCCTGGCCGACGGCACCATGGACGTGGTCCGCCAGATCGCCAGCAACCTGCGCCCCGCCGCCCTGGACCTGGGCCTGGTGCCGGCCATCGAGTGGCTGGCCGAAGATCTGCAGCTCCGCTCGGAGATCCGCTGCGAACTGGAGATCGGCAACGAGGAGATCCCCATGGGCGATCTGCCGGCCACCGTCGCCTTCCGGGTCGTCCAGGAATCCCTCACCAACGTGGCCCGCCATGCCGCCGCCAGCGCCGTGCACATCACCCTGCACGAGGCCGACGGGCAGCTGCATGTGTGCATCCGCGACAACGGCAAGGGCTTCGACACGAGCGCCGGCGCCCCCCGGGAGGGCTTCGGGCTGCTGGGCATGCGCGAGCGCGTGCTGGCCCTCAACGGCACACTGCGGGTGGACAGTGCCCCCGGCCAGGGCACCACCGTCTCCATCGACATCCCCCTGCCCGGCGCCGTACGGCCATGATCCGCGTCCTCATCGCCGATGACCACACCATCGTGCGCACCGGCCTGAAGCAGATCATCGCCACCACCCTCGACATCGTGGTGGTCGGCGAGGCCACCCGCGGCGAGGAGATCCCCGAGCGGCTGCAGACCGGCGCCGTCGACCTCCTGCTCCTCGACATGGCCATGCCCGGTCTGGCCGGCATCGAACTCATCCGCAGCCTCAGCCTGCGCTACGGCACGCTGCCCATCCTGACCTTGTCCATGCACAACGAAGGGCAGATCGTGGCCCGCGCCCTCAAGGCCGGCGCCCGCGGCTACGTCACCAAGGGCAGCGAACCGGAGGTGCTCCTCGACGGGATCCGGCGGGTGGCCGGCGGAGAGGTCTTCATCGACCCGGCCCTCGCCCCCGGCAACGGCTTTGACGCGGGCCAGGCCTGGGCCACCCCCGACCACGCCCTCTCGGAACGGGAGCGCCAGGTGCTCGAAGGCATCGCCGCCGGCGAAGCCCTGGGCGACATCGCCAACCGTCTCCATCTCAGCCCGAAGACCGTCAGCACCCACAAGATGCGCCTGATGGACAAGCTGGGCATTGACAACAACGCCGACCTGATCCGCTACGCCATCCTCCACGGCATCGGCAAGGGCTGAGCCGCCGCAGGCCGGCCGGGCCCTGCAGATTCAGGAATTCCTGACATACGCCACGGGCCGTAATTGCTATGTTCTCCGCTGGGCCAGATTGTCTGGCTTCCGGTGAAAGGACGCGCCTCCATGTAGTCGATCCGCTCCTGTCGGCAGGCGATGGGCGGCCCCCCGGGGACGCCTGCGCACGACACGCCTCCACCGGCCATACCAGAGGGAAAAGCGTGAAGACCAATCTGCCCGTCACCCAGATCGAAATCCCCTTTCCGTCTGGCCGCTACCTGGTTTCCAGAACCGATCTGAACGGCGTCATCACCCACGCCAACGATGCCTTTGTGAACATCAGCGGCTTCAGCCGCGAAGAGCTCATCGGCAGCCACCACAACATGGTGCGCCACCCCGACATGCCCCGGGAGGCCTTCGCCGATCTGTGGGGCACCATCAAGAGCGGCCTGCCCTGGCACGGCCTGGTCAAGAACCGCTGCAAGAACGGCGACTACTACTGGGTCAAGGCCTTCGTCGTACCAGTGCGCCGCAACGGCGAAACCATCGGCTTCATGTCCGTGCGCACCGAGCCCGGGCGCGAGCAGGTGCGTGAGGCAGAAGCCCTATACCGGAAAATCCGCGACAAGCAGGCGCGCTTTCCGACCATCAACCCGGGCCTGCTCGGGCGCTTCTCCTTCAGCACCCGCCTGTGGGCCATCATGGGCGGCATGGCCCTGCTGTCGGCGGGCATCACGGTCGCCTCCTTTGCCGGGGCCTTGACCCCCGAGCGCGCCCTGCTGGTCGGCGGAGCGGCCCTGCTCAGCACTCTGGCCGCGGTCTCGGTGGGCATCTACTTCTCCCTCAAACTCAACCGCCCTCTCACCCGGGTCACCGAGTTCTTCAACCAGATCGCCGAAGGCAATCTGACCAACGACGTGGACGTATCCAGCCGCGACGAGACCGGCCTGCTCTTCTGCCAGCTGGGCGGCATGCAGGTGCACCTGCTGGCCATGCTCGACGACATCGCCGCCGCCGCGGCCACCATCGAGACCCGCTGCATCAACCTGGAGCGCCAGACGGCCCTGGTCCGGGAGAGCTCCACCCTGCAGCATGAAAGCGCCAGGAGCGTTGCCACCGCCACCGAAGAGCTCAGCGTCTCGGTCCGCGAAGTGGCCCATGGCGCCGGCAACACCTCCCACGCGGCACGGGAGGCACAGCAGCTCATCGAGGCCGGCAGCGCCCGCATCGGCCAGACCGTTCACATGACCCAGCGGGTGGTGAGCGCCGTGGCCGACTCCAGCGACGCCATCAACACCCTGTCCGGCTCCATCCACAAGATCGGCAACATCACCCAGGTGATCACCGAGGTCGCCGGCCAGACCAATCTGCTGGCCCTCAACGCGGCCATCGAGGCCGCCCGGGCCGGCGAGCAGGGGCGCGGCTTCGCCGTGGTGGCGGACGAGGTACGCACCCTCGCCGAGCGCACCGCATCGAGCACCCGCGACATCGCCGCCACCGTGGCGGAGATCCAGTCCGTCACCGCCCGGGCCGTGGATGCCATGGCCACCGCCCGGCGCGAGGTGGAAGCCACCATCGGCCACTTGCAGAGCGGCGCCGAGAGCCTCAACGGTGTGACCCGAGCCGCCGACGACGTGACTGCCATGTCCCTCAATATCTCCGCCGCCACGATCGAGCAGACAGAGGCCAGCGAGGATGTGGCGCGCAACATGGAGCGCATTTCCCAGCTCATCGAAGGCAACATGGACGCGGCCCAGCAGGCCACCCGGGCCGCCCACGAACTCCTCGACACCTCAGGCAAGTTGCAAGACCTGATCGGCGGGTTCAGGATTCACTGACGTCAAAGAGATTCACCGAAGGAAAGTCGTATGCGCAACATCACCCTGTTCAGTTCGGAACATCACAAGTTCATCCTGCTGAACGAAAGCGAGCCCGGCGAAGAAGACGGCATCCGCTCCAACCAGTACCTGGTCGCCCACGGCGAACACGGCGTCCTCCTCGACCCGGGCGGCTTCGGCGTAATGCCGCGGGTGCTGTCCGAACTGCTCCGCTACATCGGCCCCGACAGCCTCAAGGCCATCATGCTGTCCCACCAGGACCCGGACATCGTCGGCGGCATCGCCACCTGGCTCGAACTCAGCGACGCACCGGTTTACGTGTCACGCATCTGGCTGCGCTTCCTGCCCCACTACGGCCTGCGCTCCATGGAGCGTTTCATCGGCGTACCCGATGAGGGCATGCGCTGCGAGGTGGCCCCGAATTTCACCCTGGACCTGATCCCCGCCCACTTCCTCCACTCCGAAGGCCAGATCAACGTCTACGACCCGGTGTCGCGCATTCTGTTCACCGGCGACATCGGCGCCGCCATGATGCCCGTCGGAAACGATGACCCCTTCGTGGACGACTTCGCCGCCCACCTGCCCTACATCGAGGGCTTCCACCGCCGCTACATGGCCTCCAACCGGGCTGCCCGGCTGTGGGTCGAGGCCGTGTCGGAGCTGGACATCCAGATGATCGCCCCCCAGCACGGCCCGGTCTATCGCGGTGCTGCGGTACCCGCCTTCCTGGCGTGGTTCCGGGAGCTGGAATGCGGCGTTGACCTGATGGTCTCGGCCGGCCGCTTCCGGAAGGGTGAACGCTGATGAAACCTGCCGCCTTGCAGGTGCCCGATGGTCACGAAGAGATGCGCCAGCGGGTGCTTGAGAGCTTTGCCGCCCTGTTCGAAAGCCAGACCCGCAGCCGACGCTTCGCCTCCAGCATCACCGAACTGACCCGCGACACCCACGACGAGCTCCTCCAGGGCCTGCGCGACTCGATCCGGCGCATCGCCAGCCTGGACATCGCCCCCGACACCCGCAGCCATATCGTCTCCGGCCTCGAACGGGCCGTCGCCCGCTGCGAGCGCCTCGACAAGACCCTCGACGTGCTGGTGGACGAGCGCCGCCGGCAGTGGCACAAGAACGCCAGCGACCTCCAGCACGTGATGCTCGAGTTCAACCGCACCTCCCACAGCCTGGCCGGCACCCTGATCGAAAAGGATCTGCTGGAGCGCCAGAGCCAGGTACTGGAGACCATCGTCCTGTCCCACGAGAAGGTCACCCAGTGGAAGGCCTTCGTCCAGGAGGTGCTGCTGGGCTTCCATGCCTTCTTTCCCTTCGACGTGTTCTTCATCGCCTTCGCCGAAGAGAACGTCCTGTCCCTGTACGTCTACTACATGGGCAGTTTTCCGGACGACGTGCGCGCCGCCGCCCGCAGCAAGCTGGCCCGGGACATGGTGGCGCACCTGCGGCTGCCCGCAGATGTCCCCCTCGACATCGAGGAATTCCAGGTGGCCCGGGACGCGAACCGCCCGGTGGGCGAGATCGACAACATCCGCATGATCACGGTGCCGGTGCCCGACATCGAGGCCTCCAACCTCGCCGGGCTGCTGGGCATCGCCTACGCCTCCCTGGAGGATCTGACCCCCCAGGAGAGCAGCGTCATCCACTCCATCCTCGCCGTGATGGTGATGGTGGTGGGCTCCAGCAAGGCCCTCAACCGCACCCTCTCGGAACTGGAGTACTACTCCACCCACGACCCCCTCACCGGGCTGCACAACCGCCGCTACTTCAACGAGATCCTCGGCTACGAGGTGGGGCGCTCGGAACGTCACCAGCACGAATTCTCCATCCTCATGCTCGACCTGGACGACTTCAAGGACGTCAACGACACCTACGGTCACCCCTGCGGCGACCGGGTGTTGCAGCAGGTCGCCGACCGGATGAAGCAGTCCATGCGCAACGGCGACCTGGCCACCCGCATCGGCGGCGACGAGTTCGCCATCATCCTGGTGGAGACCGGTGTCGAGGGCGCCCTCACCGTGGCCGAGAAGCTGCGCACCGAGTTGCGCCAGATGACCTTCAGTGGCGACGATGGCAAGGACTTCCACATCACCACCTCCATCGGCGTCGTCACCTACCCCGGGGACGCCCACAGCATCTCCGACCTGATGGCCGGGGTGGACCTGGGCCTGTACCGGGCCAAGGAGCTGGGCAAGGACGGCATCGGCACGCTTGAATCGGTGGGCGACCGGGTCAAGGCCAGCCGCCTGACCCGGGACTACGCCGAGAAGCTGCGCGCCTCCCTGCGCGACGGGCGCGTGGTGCCCTACTACCAGCGCATCTTCGACTGCAAGACCGGTGAGCCCTTCGCCTACGAGACCCTGGCCCGCATCATCGAGACCGACGGGCGCACCCTGTCGGCCGGGGCCTTCATCGAGACCATCGAAAAATACGGCCTCGGCCGCGACCTGGACCGGACCATCATCGCCCAGGCCCTGCACGCCGCCCGCGCCCGACTCGATGCCAACAAGCCGCCCTTCCGCCTGTTCATCAACCTGTCGGCCCAGGAGATCCAGGGCCGCGGCATCCTGGGCTACGCCGAGCAGCTATGCACCGAGCTGGACATACCGCCCAGCGTGATCGTCTTCGAGATCCTGGAGCGGGACGCCATCGGCGACATGACCCACATGCGCAAGTTTCTGAGCGACCTGCGCAAGAAGGGCTTCCTGTTCGCCCTCGACGACTTTGGCAGCGGCTACAACTCCTTCCACTACCTGCGCGAGCTGAGCTTCGACTACGTGAAGATCGACGGTGCCTTCGTGAAGAACATCGTCCGCTCCAGGATCGACCGCACCCTGGTGCACAACCTCACCCGCCTGTGCCAGGAGCTGGGCATCCTCACCATCGCCGAGTTCGTCGAGTCCGAGGACATCCTGCAGGCCCTGCGCAGCATGGGCGTGGATTATGCCCAGGGCTTCCACCTGGGCATTCCCGCCTCGGCCATGACCTAGCCGCCAGGCGGCGGCCGGTGCTCACAGCGCCTCGATCTCCAGGAAGACCTGGGTCTGGTTGAGGAGCAGGTAGGCGATCTCGCCAAAGGTCATCGGCCCGCCCGGCGCCCCCCCGGGGCGGCCTTCCAGCCCGCAGTACAGGTAGTTGAGGATGCAGTTGCACGACCACAGCGCCGACGCACCCGCCGTCGGCGGCTGCGGGTCCGCCCCGAAATCCACCGGCGCGGCGAGCCGATAGCCCACGTCATCGAAGACCGGCGCATAGAAGTCCACCCGCCCGGCCGCCCGATCCACCCCCTTGATGGACACGTTCACCGACGCCCCCCCGTAGTCGGCCACCAGTGGCAGACGCAGGTCCGCCTTCCGCGCATCCAGATAGGCGGCCAAGGAGGTCTCGACCCCATCCACCGTACACAGCCCGGCAGACAGGCCGGTCTCCGGGAAGCGCAGCTCCTCTCCACTCCCCTGTTCCATGCGGTTGTGGATGTGCACGTGGGCATAACGGGTCTCGGGCAGGGGCACATGCATCACCACCGCCCGCTCGGCGTCGAAGTCCAGGCCGGGGCCACTCACCACCCGCGGCTGGGCCCGCCCCAGATCATCCAGGTGGCAGCCCGCTACCCAGCCCACCATCGGCTTGATGAACATGTCCTCAAAGCCCGGTGCCTTGCGCGCATACAGGGAATGGATCGCCGAGAAGGCCGGGATGATGATCAGGCTGAAGCCGTTGGCCGGGCCGTCGGCACACACATGATCGATGCTGGTGATGTCATAGCAGCGGATCTCCGGCGCGCCGGCATCCACCGGGATGCGGGTGACGAAGAGCCGCTCGCGGCTCACCTGCCCCCCGTCACTGCCCATGAAGTAGGGAATCGTGCCGCCAATCCAGTTGCCGGCAGGCAGGCTGCGCAGCAGGGCTTCGTCGCCGGCGATCATCAGGAAGTGGCCGGAGCGGATCAGCACTGCCGCCTCGTCCGGCCCCATCAGGCCGTTCTCCACGGCGCTCATGCGGCCTCCGGCAGCAGCTGGCGCAGCTCGTGGACCAGCATGCGTTCGTTCTTGACGAAATAGCGGTGGAGGTCGCGCAGCTTCATGCGCCGCACCTCCTCATCGGCAATCAGCGCAACCTGGCTGCGGGTGCGGGACAGCAGTAGCTGCAGGCCAAGCACCCGCACGTCCAGGGGCAGGGTGCCGTCCATCAGGCGCTGCCACACCGGGTCATCCAGGTCCGGCACCCGGCTGGCAGAGGCCGCCGGGGCACCGCCAGGGCCAGGCTCCGCTGCAGCCAGCGGCGCCGGCTCGGCCCCGTTCAGCGCATGCTGCCCCCGATCGAGGGCGTAGCGATAGCGCCACACCTCGGCCATCGGCAGGTCCAGGATGGCGCACACACCGTTCATGCCCACTCCTTCGTTGAGCAGGGACATGATCTGCCGGTCGAGGGCACGGGTGAAGGGCATGCCAGCCTCGCCGGCCCAGGGGTGGCGCGGCATCTCGCTGCCCGCCGGCACCCGCACATGCACCTGGACCCGCCAGCCGCCAAAGCCGGTATGCCGCCAGGTGGCCTCGGGGCCCCCTTCCACCACCCGTGGGCGGCCCAGGCCAAACCAGCTGCGCGGCGCCTCCACGCCGATCCACACGGCCATGCAGCGGTTGAATTCGTCCGCACGACAGGCCTGGACAACCCAGGGCTCCTGCACCTGCAGCAACTGCTTCCACAACGCCAGCCCATCCACCATGCTCACCTCCCTCGGGAAACGCTCCCGGCAGGGGAAGCGCGTCCCGAAGATGCGCAAGGGCCGTGCCAGCCGCCACAAACTGCAGCAGACCGTGAATGTCGCGATGCACCATGTTCAGACTATGAACAAGTGTTACAGCCCCACCTCGCGACGCTGTTTCAAATCAGGGCATGGCCAGGGCGAGCGGAGCCCGCCGGCCAGGGCAGCCAGGGCTGCAGCCGGCGGCTGGTCGGCCCGCAGGCTGAAACTGTCGAAACCGCACTGGGCCATCAGGGCGAGCTGGTCCACCAGCACATCCCCCACCGCCCGCAACTCGCCGGTATAGCCATGGCGCCGGCGCAGCAGGTGGGCCAGGGAATAGCCCCGCCCGTCGGTGAAGAGCGGAAAGTGGATGGCCACCACGGGCACATCTGCCAGCCAGGGGAGCAAGGCCTCCGGCGCGTCGTCCGGGCCGAGCCAAACGCCGGTGTGCCGCCCGGGCAGCGGGGCCGGCCGGGCCAGCCACAGCGCCAGCGGCAGCAGCACGCGCCCTTGCGGCGCAGGCCCGTCAGGCGGCTCCGGCATATCGGCGGTGACCCACGCCCAGTGTTCATCAACGACCTTGCCGTCACGGATCAGGGTGCTCATGCCTCGGCTCCCTGTGCCCGCTCGCTCCCGTACACCCGTGCCTTGAAGGCCTCCAGGCCGACCCGCTCCAGGGCATCGATGAAGATCTCGCCCTCATGGCGGACACCGACATACACCTCGAGCAGCTGCGCGATCACGTCCGGAATCTGCCCGGCGGCGAAGGACGGGCCGATCACCCGGCCCAGGGCCGCCCTGCTCCCCTCCCGACCGCCCAGGGTCACCTGGTACCACTCCTCGTTGTTCTTATCCACGCCGAGAATGCCGATGTGACCGATGTGATGGTGGCCGCAGGCATTCACGCAGCCCGACATGTTGAGCTCCAGCGGCCCCAGGTCGAACTGGTAATCCGCATCATCGAAGCGCTGCTGGATGGCCGCCGCCACCGGAATGGAGCGGGCATTGGCGAGGGAGCAGAAATCGCCCCCGGGGCAGCACACCAGATCGGTGAGCAGCCCGATGTTGGGCGTCGCCAGCCCGAGGGCCCGCAGCCCCTCCCACAGGGCCGGCAGATCCCGCCGGGCAACGTGGGGCAGCACCAGGTTCTGCTCGTGGCTGACGCGGATCTCGCCGGCACTGAAGCGCTCCGCCAGCTCGGCCACCCCGTCCATCTGCTCGGCCGTGGCGTCGCCCGGGGGCACGCCGGTCTTCTTGAGGGACAAGGTGACGATGGCGTGGCCCGGCTTCCGATGGGCGGAGACATTGCGCTCGACCCAGCGGACAAAGGCCCGGTTGCCGGCCAGCGCAGCGAGATAAGCGGAGTCGTCGTCACTGGCGGGCTCAGGCGCCGGTCGGGCAAAGAAGGCCTCCATCTCCCGGAAGGTCGCGTCGCTGATGCAGCCCGCCCCACCCCGGGTCCACGCCCATTCGTCCTCCACCTCGCGGACGAAGCCTTCCAGGGTGAGGTCCTTCACCAGGATCTTGATACGCGCCTTGTACTTGTTGTCGCGCCGGCCATGGCGGTTGTACACCCGCAGGATGGCCTCGAAATAGTTGAGCAGCTCCTCCCGGGGCAGGAAGTCGCGCATGGAGCGCCCCACCATGGGCGTGCGCCCCAGCCCGCCGCCAACGAAGATCTCGAAGCCGATCCGGCCATCGTCGGCCACCCGGGCGACGGCACCGATATCGTGGAAGCGCACCGCGGCCCGGTCTTCCGCCCCGCCGGCAAAGGCGATCTTGAACTTGCGCGGCAGGAACAGGAACTCCGGCGCCAGGGTGGACCACTGGCGCACGATCTCGCAGTAGGGCCGCGGGTCGAACAGCTCGTCGGCCGCCACCCCGGCAAAGGGGTCGGTGGTGATGTTGCGGATGCAGTTGCCCGAGGTCTGGATGGCGTGCATCTGCACCGCGGCCAGCTCGGCCAGGATGTCTGGCACCTCCTCCAGGCGCACCCAGTTGAACTGGATGTTGCAGCGGGTGGTGAAGTGGCCGTAGCCCCGGTCGAAGCGCCGGGCGATGTCGGCGAGCGTGCGCAGCTGATAGGCCGCCAGGGTGCCGTAGGGAATCGCCACCCGCAGCATGGGGGCGTGGCGCTGCACGTAAAGGCCGTTCTGCAGGCGCAGGGGGCGGAACTCGTCCTCCCCCAGGCGCCCGTCCAGAAAGCGGGTCATCTGGTCGCGGAACTGGGCGACCCGGTCTTCCACCAGACGCTGGTCGGTTTGCTTGTATCGGTACATGGTGATCTCGGCAGTTCAGGGGGTCGGGGATCGGGGTCAGGGCAGGACGAAGGTGCTCTTCTCGGTGACCCGGGTCGCCGGGTCGTCGGTGGCACGCACCTGAAAGGTGATCGGCCGGGCGCCCGCCGGCCCCGCATCGGCCGGCGCCGCCACCGTGACCTGCACCGCGCGGATGCTGCCGGCCTCGCCGGCAAAGCGCCGGGCCCCCACCAGCTCGATGCCCGGCAGGCCGCTCACCTCCACCTCGAAGCTCCGGGGCATCTCGGCCAGGTTGGCCAGCTTGAGGGTGTAGGCATTCTCGATGCGGCCGTCGCTGGCCTCCCGGGCCAGGCTGCCCCGGTCACGCAGCACATCCACCAGCAGCAGCGAGCGCTGGGTCGCCGTCCAGGCCCCCAGGGCCACAAAGACGCCGATCAGGCCGCCATACACCGCCAGGCGGGGGCGCCCGCCGCGCCGGGGCTGGCCGGCCAGCTCCTGCTCCGAGGCGAAGCGGATCAGGCCCAGGGGCCTGGACACGCGGGTCATCACCTCGTCGCAGGCATCCACGCACAGGCCGCAGTTGATGCACTGGTACTGCAGGCCGTCACGGATGTCGATGCCGGTGGGGCACACCTGCACGCAGATGCCGCAATCCACGCAATCCCCGCCGCCCTTGCCCTTGCGGGGCTCGCCCCGGCCGGCGTCGTAGCTCACCGTACGGGTGGTGGCGTCGAACATCACCCCCTGGAAGCGGGAATAGGGGCACATGTGCTGGCACACCGCCTCCCGGGCAAAGCCGGCCTGGAGGTAGGTGAACAGCGCGTAGAACACCACCCAGAAGCCCTCCCAGGGCCCCACGCTCCAGCCCGCCAGGGCCGGCAGGAGCTCACGGATCGGGGTGAAATAGCCGACGAAGCTGATCCCCGTCCAGGCAGCAAACAGCAGCCACAGAGCATGCTTGGCGGCCCGCAGCCCCAGCTTGCGCAGCCCCATGGGCGCCTGGTCGAGCCGCAGGCGGGCCAGATGGTCGCCCTCCACGCGGGTCTCGATCCACATGAAGATGGACGTATAGACCGTCTGCGGGCAGGCAAAACCACAGAACAGCCGCCCCGCCAGGGCCGTGACCAGGAACAGGCCGGTGGCCGCCAGGATCAGGGCGATGGCCAGCAGCAGGGCGTCCTGGGGCCACAGCACCAGGCCGAAGAGGTGGAATTTCTCGTGGGGGATGTCGAACCACAGGGCCTGGCGCCCATCCCACTGGAGCCAGCAGGCCCCGTAAAAAATGATCTGGGTGAACCACACCATGCCCCAGCGGAGCGTGTTGAAGCGCCCCTTCACCTCGCGGGCGTGGATCTTTCCCTTCTTGCGGTACAACTCGAGCTTGGCCTCGCGGACCTTGCTGACTGGCTTGTTCATTCGGGCTTTCCTCCTGGGGAAGGAGTAGATCACCCGGATGAAAATGGAAACAGATTCAGCCTGTATCGTTTTTCATAGACACAGATTTACGCCCCAGCGCCCTGCTCCGCCAGCAGCTGGCCGAGGGCCCTCACGGCCTCCCGGGCCCGCTCGTCGATGGGGTGGCCAAAGTTGAGGCGGATGCAGTGCCCGAACTCCCGCTTGGCCGAAAAGATCGGCCCCGGAGCCAGGCTGATGCCCTGGGCCAGCGCCTGGCGGTGCAGCGCCAGGGCATCCACCCGCCGGGGCAGCTCGACCCACAGGAAGTAGCCCCCCTCGGGCCGGGCCAGGCGCGTACCCACGGGGAAATACGCCTCCACCGCCTCGACCAGGGCGGCCTCCTGGGCGGCCAGGGTGCGGCGCAGGTGGCGCAGGTGGTTCTCGTAGGCACCATGCTTGAGGTATTCGGCCAGGGCAATCTGCACCGGCACCGTGGTGGCGAGGCTGGTCGACAGCTTCTGGCGCTGGATCAGGCCGGCGTAGCGCCCCGCCGCCACCCAGCCGATGCGGTAGCCCGGCGCCAGGCACTTGGAGAAGGACGACACGTGCATCACCCGGCCGTTGGGGTCCACCGCCTTGCTGCACAGGGGCGGCCCGGCGCCAAAGTAGAGCTCGGCATACACGTCGTCCTCGATCAGCGGCACCGCGTGGCGGTCGAGGAGTTCAATCAGCGCCTGGCGCCGAGCGTCGGGCACCCGGCTGCCGGTGGGGTTGGCGTAGTTGAGCATCAGCAGGCAGGCCTTCACCGGGTGATGGCGCAGGGCATCCTCCAGGGCGGCCAGGTTGACGCCCTCCCGGGGGTGGCTGGGGATCTCGATGACCTTCAGCCCCAGGCGCTCGCTGGCCTGCAGGCCGGCGTAGAAGGTCGGGGATTCGATGGCGATCAGGTCGCCCGGGCGGGTCACCGCCTGCAGGCACAGGTTGAGCCCCTCCATGGCCCCGGAGGTGACCACGATCTCCTGAGGCGACACCCGGGCCCCCTGGGCCAGGTAGCGCAGGGACAGCTGGCGGCGCAGCTCGTCGTTGCCCGGCGGCAGATCGGTGACCGTCGACAGGGGGTCGAGATGCCGTGCCGCGGCCGCCAGGAAACGCCCCAGCTTGTCCAGGGGGAACAGCCGCGGGCTCGGGAAACTGGAGCCCAGCGGCACCACGGCCGGATCTTTGACGCTATCGAGGATCTCGAAGATGAAGTCGCTCACCTCCAGGGCCGTGGAATGGCCTACCGGGCGGCTCATCTCCGGCTCGGGCAGGCGCTGCCCCAGGCGGGCACGCACGAAGTATCCCGACTTGGGCCGCGCCTCGATCAGGCCCCGGCTCTCCAGCAGGTGATAGGCCTGGGTGACGGTCACCGGGGCAATGCCGTGGATGCGGCAGGTCTGGCGCACCGAGGGCAGCCGGTCTCCGGGGCGCAGCACGCCCTCGGCGATCAGCCGGGCGGTGTCTTCGGCGAGGGTCTGGTAGAGACTCATGGGGGGCGATGGTAGCAGCCCACGCCGATGGGCCGCCCCATAATGCAAAAAGCCGGGCAAGCCCGGCTTTTCTGGCACAGCGCAGTGTCCTGCTTACTGCACGCGCACTTCCACGCGGCGGGCCTCGGCGGCATCGGTGCCACCCAGGGTCACGGCGGGCTTGCGCATGGCCACCTTGTCGGCCGGCACGCCGGCAGCGATCAGGGCGTCCTTGAGGGCCACGGCACGGGCCTTGGCCACTTCGGCGTTGACGGCGGCGCCACCGGTTTCGTCGTGGTAGCCGGAGATCAGCACGATCTTGCTGGCATCTTCCTGCAGCTTGGCGACGACCTTGGCCACTTCATCGGCGGCATTGGCGGGCAGATCAGCCTTGCCGGAGTCGAAGTAGAGCTTCGCCAGGGCTTCGCCCACTTCGGCGATCTCGGGCACTTCGGCCACGGCGGCAACCGGAGCAGTCTTGGTATTGGTCTGGCCGGTGACGTAAACGGTCAGGCCGATCACCAGGCCGATCACCAGGGCGATGATGCCGAACAGGATGCCCAGTACGAGGTTCTGGTTGTCGTCGTCTTCTTGCATAGGAAAATTCCTTTCTAGGTCAAGGTTGAAATCAAACCTTGCAAGTATACCGGCTTAATCGGGCGTACTCCGCGGGATGCGCGAAGGAAAGGTTAAAAAGCTATTCACGATCATGGAATAGCCTGCCCCTTGAAGCCCACCACCATGGCATCCGCCCCGGTCAGCCTCTCCCGGTAACAGCCCTGGAAGCCCGCCTCCGTCATCCAGCCGATGCAGTCCGCCGCGCTGTAGTCGAACCCGCCCCGGGTCTCGATCAGCATGGTAAGGCTCATCAGCAGCCCCTGGACGCTGCTCTCCCGGGCGTCGTCGATCATGGCTTCATACACGATCAGGGCGCCGCCGGGCGGCAGGGCCGCGTAGGCCTTGGCGATCAGGAAGCGTTTTTCCTGCAGGTCCCAGTCATGCAGGATGTGCCCCATCACGATCACCTGGGCGGCTGGCAGTGCATCACGGAAAAAGTCTCCGGCCATGAACCCGACCCGCTCCGCCACCCCCAGACGGGTGGTGTGATCGCCAAAGATGGGGGCGACCGTGGGCAGGTCGAAGCCGGTGCCACGCAGGTGGGGATGGGCGATGGCCACCTGGGCAGCCAGATCGCCCTGGGCGGTGCCGAGGTCGACGAAGCGCGTGTAATTGCCCCACGGAAACTTGCGGGCGATGGCCTGGTTGGCCCCCCGCGACAGGGCCGTCATGGCGCTCAGGAACTGGCGGTGCCGGTGTGGATCGGCGGCGAGGGCCGAGAACAGGGTCTCGCCGCCCTGCTTCAGCTCGTTCTGCGGCGCCCCGGTTCTGAGGGCATCGGTGAGATTGGCCCAGTAGAGGTAGAGGCGCTGATTGACCATCTCCAGCAGCGCGGCGATGCAGGACTCGCTCTCCCGGTCGAGATAGCGGGCCGCCGGCGGAGTGTTGGTGTAGATGCCGTCCTGGCGCTCCAGGAAGCCCAGGGCCACCAGGGCATCCAGAAAATCGCGGCTCGAGCGGGGGTGCAGGCCCAGACGCTGCTCCAGGTCGGCGGCGCTGCCGGGCTGGCGGGCCAGCGCGGTGAACACGTCCAGCTCCACCGCACTGAGCAGGGTCTTGGCGGCACTGAAACCGGTGCCGATGCTGAGGATGTATTCGGGGCTGATGAAGTCGTCAGCCATGGGCGCGCTCCAGGGGTGAACGGCCCAGGTGCAGTTGCGCACCGGTCAGGGCCAGGTGGGTCACGGCCGGATCGGCCAGGGTCTCGAACACGCCGCCGACCAGGGTTGGCGCCGGGCCGGGCTCGGGCAGCAGCCGCAACCACAGGCTGCGGCCGGGCCCGTCCTCGTCCACCCAGCCGGCCAGCAGGCCCGCCGGGCCGGCCTCGATGCAGGCCAGTTGCAGCGCCAGGGCCGGCGCACGGCTGGACAGGCAGCGCCCCTCCCCGTGCCAGTTCAGGTAGCGGGCCAGGGCCGGCAGCGCCTGGCCCGGCTGGCTGGTGAGAAAGCCGATGGGCAGGGGCAGGCCGTCATGGGCCTCGGCCAGGGCCGCCCGCAGGGCGATGTCCGGGCCGTGAAGGGTGGACAGGCTGAGCAGGGCCGCGTCGGGCAGGCCGGCCTCACCGGCGTCGTCCAGACACTGGAGGGCACCGTAGAGCGCCAGCTCGACCCACGCCCCCACCCGCCGCGGGCGCTCGCCCAGGCGGGTGGCGAGGCGCTGGCGCCAGTCGTCCGGGGGCGGATCGTCAAAGTGACGGCCGACGATGCGCCAAAGCTTCATGACAGGCTCTCCTGGCAGTCTTCGAGCACCAGGGCTGCATGACCACCGCCAAAGCCGAGGATCTGGGCGAGGATGAAACGCAGCCGTGGCGGACGACGGGGCGCGAGGGCCACCGCCAGATCGGGATCGGGCGCACAGCCCGGCGGCTCGGGCCATATCCCGGCGTCGATGCAGGCCGTCAGCAGGGCCAGCTCGGCCGCGCCCGCGGCGCCCAGGGTGTGGCCGATGCTGGCCTTGAGGGTGCCCAGCGCGGGCAGACAGGGAAAGACCGCCTTGAGCCCGGCGATCTCTTCCGCGTCGTTGTGGGGGCTGCCGGCGGCCTGGAGCTTGATCAGATCCACCTCGGCCGCGCCGATGCCGCTATCCGCCAGGGCAGCGTGCACCATGCGCTCGACCGTATGGCGGGAGGCCCCGGCCGGGTTGCTGCCATCGACCCGGTTGGCGCCGCCGCGCAGTCGCCAGCGGGCCGTCTTGCGCCCGAGGCAGACCGCCGCCACGGCCTCGCCGAGCACCAGGCCGGCCCGATCTGCCGCCAGGGGGCGCGGCGCCTGCGGATCGAGGAGCTGCAGGGCACCAAAGCCGGCGCTGCTGAAGCGGTTGGTCAGCTCCAGCCCGAGCACCAGGGCCGAATCCGCCTCCCCGGCGCCAATCAGGCGGTGGGCGCTGAGCAGGGCCACGATGGACGAGGTGCACGCGGTGGACACCCAGAACACCGGCCCGCGCCAGTCCAGCCATCCGGCCACGTCCTCGGCGAAACGCTGGCAGTCGGGCAGGAAGGGCGAGCCCTGTTCAAGCGCCCCCACGTTGAGGGACGAGGACGCCAGAAAGAGCGGCGCGCTGCGGTCCACCGGGCCGCACTCCGCCACCGCGGCACGCACCAGCCGGCGACCGCGGGCGTGCCAGTCCGGATCGGCATCGGGGATAGTGAAGGCCGGAAAGAAGGCATCCGGGGCACTCTCAAACATCGCGGGGCGCACGCCACCGGCGGCCAGGCGGGCCAGCGCACGGGGCAGGTCCAGCCCCAGGGCGCAGGCCAGCCCACGCCCCTGCAGGTAGCTGCCGGCAACACTCACGACAGGCGTTCGGCCAGGTGGGCGGCGAGGGTGGACAGGGAGGCCAGGGCGCGGCGGGTCTCCTTGCTGTCGGGCATGCGCACGCCGTAGCGCTTCTGGATGGCCATGGAGACCTGCAGGGCGTCGAGGGAGTCCAGTTGCAGGCGCGAGTCCGGGCCGAAGAGGATCTCGTCGTCGGCCAGCCCACCGGCGGGCTCGGTCTTGTCGGCGGCCTCCAGGATCAGCTGCTTCAGGGCCTGGATGAAAGCGGGGTCGGGGGTGTGCATGGTGTATTCAGGGCGTGATTCTGCGGGAAAAAAGCCGGCTCGCCAGGGCCAGCCCGAGGATGCCGAAGAGGGCCAGACGCAGGGCCCAGGGGGCCGCCTCGGCCACATCACCGTGGCGCAGGAGCACGGTGAGCAGCCCTTCCAGGCCCCAGTTCATGGGCGACAGGCGGGCCAGCTGCTGCATCAGCCCGGGCATGACGAAGGTGGGCACCATGATGCCGCCCAGGGCGGCCATCAGCAGATTGCACAGGGGGCCGAGGGTGTTGGCCTGGGCGTGGGTCCGGACCAGGCAGGCGAGCAGCAGGGCAAAACCGATGGCAGCCACACTGGTGGCGGCCAGCATCATGAGCAGCGCCGGCCAGTGGATGCCCGCCAGGGACAGGGCCTCGCCGCCCAGCAGCGGCATCAGGGCACAGCCCACCGTCAGCATCAGGGCTGCCTGGATGGCATTGATGCCCACATAGGGCAAGGCCTTGGCGAGGATCTGGATACGCTCGGGCACGCCCAGCGCCGCCAGACGGGCCAGGGCTCCACTGTGCTGCTCCTGCACGAAGAGGCTGCTGATGGCGGTGACCACGAAGAACATGCCGAAGACCAGCCAGGCCGGCACGTTCTGCTGCACGGCGCTGACCGGGCGCAGGGCGCGGCCCAGCTGCTCGACGGCCATGAAGGGCAGGATGGACTGGCTGCCCCGGGGGCTCTCGCCGGTGAGGCTGGCCTGCAACAGGGCCGCCCGCAGCTCACCCACGGCGCCGGCAAGTTCGGCCTGCAGGGTACGGAAAGCGCCTTGATCGAGGCCCGGCTCGACCCGCAGACGGACCACCGGGGCGCGGGGCGGATCGAGCTCGCCCAGGGCGTCGGCCAGGCTGGCGTCGAGGGTCAGCACATAGGCCAGGCGCCCCTGGCGCAGGGCCTCGTCGACCTCGCCGGGTGTGGCCGGCAGGGGCCTGGGGCTGCCGTGGGCCGTTGCCCAGGTGGCGCTAATGCGCCGGGCCGCGGGGCTGTCCTTTGCGCTGTCGATGGCATAGGCGAGTTGCCGCAGGGGGGGCGCGTAGAGGTTCTGCAGGGCCAGGGACATGATCACGATGAAGGCCGCCGGCATCACGAACAGGGCCGCCAGGGCATGGGGGTCGCGCAGCAGGGCGAGGAGCTCCTTGCGGATCAGGGCACGCAGCATCAGTGATCCCGCAGCCGGGTGTCGGTCAGGCGCATGAACAGGCGCTCCAGGCTGTGACGCCCGAAGCGGGCATCGCGGATGCGCCCTCCCCGGGCTTCGATGCGGGCCAGCGCCGCCACCGGCGAGGCGTCGGCGGCGAGCTCGAGTTTCAGGTGCACGCCGGCCACCTCCAGCCGGCCGTCGATCTCACCGGCCAGGGCCTTCAGGGCTGCGGCATCGAGGGGCACTTCGAGCTGCAGCTCCACATGCCCGCGGGCTTGGGCCAGGAGTTCGGCCAGGCTCCCCTGGCAGAGCACCCGGCCGTGGTCGACGATCACCACGCGATCAGCGATCGCTTCGATCTCCTCCATGTAGTGGCTGGCGTAGATCACCCCCATGCCCGAGGCCGCCAGGGCACGCACGGTGTCCAGCAGGAAGGCCCGGGACTGGGGGTCGACGCCCACCGTCGGCTCGTCCAGCACCAGCAGCGCGGGGGTGGGCAGCAGGGCGATGGCCAGGTTGAGGCGCCGTTTGAGCCCGCCGGAGAGGTGCTCGGCGCGGGTGCCGGCAAAGTCTTCGAGGCGGGTGGCGGCGAGGGTCCGGGCGATGGCCTGCCGGGCTGCCGCGCCGGACAGGCGGCTGGCGGCGGCGAAGCAGCGCAGGTTTTCGGCCACGCTCAGCATGGGATAGAAGGCAAAGTCCTGGGGCGCGATGGCGATGCAGCCGGGCGTGCGGCGGCGCAGCGCGGCAAGGGCTTCGCCATCCACCTCGATCTGCCCGCCATCGGCCTGAAGCAGACCGGCCAGATGGGCCACCAGGGTGGACTTGCCGGCCCCGTTGGGCCCGAGCAGGCCGAGGATCTCGCCGCGCCGGGCTTCCAGGCTGAAATCCACCAGGGCCGGCGCCGCCGCTGCCGGATAGCGATAGTGGAGCCCGCGGACCTGCAGCATCAGGACACCGCGGCCTTCAGCTCGGTGAAGAAGCCCTTCTCGGCCGCCGCAAGGGCAAAAAGGTGTTCGGCCAGGGCCGGCGGATCAAAGGGGTCGCGCCCTTTCACCATGCGCGCGGCGGCCAGGGCGAAGGCCCGCCAGGCGTCGCCGATGTCCATCAGGCGCTCGGCAAACTCGCCCAGGGCCGGGCGCTCCGCGTGCTGGGCAGCCTCCTGGAGGAAGGCCGCGTAGAGAAAGCGGAAGCCGGCGCCGCCAGTGCCGATCTCCTCCTGCATGCGCACGATGTGGCCTACCAGGCGCAGGCTGTCCGGCCGGGTGCGATCGAGCCTGGCCAGGCTGCGGGCCAGGCCTTTGATTCCGCCTGCGCCAAAGATGGGCAGCGGCGCCAGCATGCTCCAGGCAACCCGGTGGATGGCCTGGCGGATGGCCTTGGGCTGGATGTCCCGCCCGGGCACATCGACGGGAAAGTACAGGGTGCCCTTGGGGGCGAGCATGCCCTTGGCGAAGCGGGCCCGGTTGAGGTCGTCCCGGTGGCAGCGCACCGGGTGCTCACCCACCGGGTCGCTGATCAGGTACTCGTCCCCTTCCCGCCCGTAAACCACCAGGTTGTGGGCGTTGAAGTGGAAGCGCATGTCCTCGGGGAAATAGGGCAGCCAGTAAACCGAGGTCTGCAGGCCCACCACCTGCCCTTGATCGAGGAGCGCATCCAGGCGCGCCTCGCCGGCCGCGACGCTGGCAAAGCGCTCGATGCGGAAGCGCACCCCGAGGGACTTGCGCACCCCCCGGATGATCGCCCGGGGCGGCACCCGGTAAGCGATCAGCGGCATCTCCTGGATGCGCACGAAGGGCAGGTAGGCGAAGCTGAGGCCGCCGCCGAGACCGAAGGCCATAGGCTCGCCGATGGGCAGCCCGTGGTGGTTGAGGAGATTGGCCACCGTGCCGCTTTCGCAGTGGGCGGCGTGGCGGTGCTGGAAGTCCGCACTCATGGCAAGGCCCGCAGTGTTTCCGGGGCGATGCCCAGGGCGGCGGCGTAGCGATTCAGCAGCGCCGGCGACAGCCGGGCAAACACCGCTGGACGGAAATGGCGACGGATGCGCCAGCGCCACACCCCGCAGCTCTGGGCGAAGGTGGCGATGTCCATGCGGCGGGCGTACATCCAGTATTCCAGGGGCGACGACTGGCCCGCCACGACCCGGGCCCGGGCCGCCTCGGTGTAAGCATCGAAGACATCCACGGCCTGGAGGGTGACGATCTCTTCGGCCTCCCAGCCGGCGGACTCCACCGCCACAATCGTGCCACCCGCGCCCCGCGCATAGACGGCCTTGCGATGGCCGCCGAGGGTGGCGTTGCCATCCTGGGGCACGTCCTGCACGTCCATCAGACCGCCTCCAGGAAGACGAAGCCGCTGGAGAAGCGCCCACTCTCGGGCACGTAGAGCAGGAGCTTCTGGCCCGGGCGGATGCGCCCGGAGCGCATCAGCTCGTCGAGCATGATGTAGGGCGAGGCGGAACCCGTGTTGCCCTTGTCCACCAAGTTGGTGAACCACCGGGAGGTGGGGATGGGGAAGCCGATGTCCGCCAGGGTGCGTTCGAGGATGGGGGCGAAATACAGGGACGAGATATGGGGCAGGAACCAGTCCACGTCCTCGGGGCGGAGGCCATGGCGGGCCTGGAGGGCGTGGATGGGATCCGTGAGGGTGACCGGAGCGACGTGTTCGTTGAGCAGCCGGACATCCTGCTTGAGGGAGAAGATGGAACGGGAGGCCCAGTCGGTCACCGGGAAACGCACCCAGCCCCGCAGGCCGCCGTCGGATTCCTTCTCGGCGCCGGCATACATGCAGGCGGGCAGGCGGTGGGCGTTGGAGAACAGCTCGATCCAGTGCACCCGGAGCGAAACCTGCCCCGGCCGGGGCGTCGGCTCCAGCAGCAGGGCGCCGGCCCCGTCGGAGAGCATCCAGCGCAGGAATTCCTTGTCGAAGGCGATCTCGGGGCGCGCCTCCATCTCCCGGGCCAGGTGTTCGCTTTCGGCCTCGAAATGGCTCGCCCGCATGACCGGCGAGACCAGCTCCGAACCCGTGGCGATGGCGCGCCGGGCGCTGCGGGAGGCCACGCTCATGGCCGCGTACTTGAGGGCGGCGGTACCCGACAGGCAGATGCCCGCCAGGGACACCACCTCCAGCTGGGGCCAGCCCAGCTCGCCATGGACCATCACCCCATGCCCGGGGAGGAGCTGGTCGGCATGGGAAGTGCCGGTGGCCAGGCAATCCACCGGGCCGACATCGCCCAGGGCGCGGATGGCCTCTGCGGTGAGCCGGGCGTGGGTCATCACCGGCTCCCGGGTGAGGGGGTCGAGGGCGTAGTGGCGGGTCTTGATGCCGTTGTTGCGCAGCACGATGCGCCGCGCCCGGGAGGGCTTGCCGCCGACCATGCCGAGGATGGACTCGATGCGCTCGTTGGGAACCGGCTCGAGGGGCAGATAGGCGGCCGAACCGGTGATGAAGACGTCAGAAATCATAGTGGGCAAGGCGTTCAAGGCCGGAGCCCGAGGGCTGCTCGTAGGATGCCTTCACCGCGTCGAGATGGCGGCGCAGGAAGGGACGCAAAAACGCCTGTAAGGCGAGGGAGACCGGGACCACCGTCAGGATGATGGCCACCAGGAAGACCAGGTACAAGGCCAGCAGGGGCAGGCGCTGCCAGGCGCCAGGCCGCCCGGCCCAGTGCAGCAGGGTACCCCAGACGCGGAAACTGCGGCTGCCGGCCCGTTCGCTGACGAGCAGCTCGGGGCGGGCCTGAACGGCGCCAAGCCCGGACAGCAGCGGCGCCGTGCCCTGCTCCCGATCGTCCAGCAGGGCGTCGCGCAGCGCCCGGCCAAAGCGGATGCTGCGCCGGATGTCGTCCTCGGCCACGCCGGCGGCGGGCAGCCAGGGCACCGGCTGGCGGCGCCCGGTGAGCAACCACAGGGGCGTGGTGAGCAGGGTGGCGAGGGTGGGGGCGCGGTCGGTGAGCACCACGTTGTCCAGGTGCCGGGCGCCGATCTCGGCCAGCCGTGCCCGGACCCGGTCGTGGGCCATCATCCACATGTTGCGACAGGCCACCACCGTGACCACCGGCTTGTTGCGCAGCAGGCGGGGGCCCTCGTCACCGAGGAGGAAGGCCGCCACGGGCTGGCTGGGGGCAAGGAACCACACCTGGTAGAACAGGATGACCAGGTCGTAGGATTCGTCGGCGGGGAGTTCAAGGGGTGCGATCTCGCCGGGGCGCATCAGCGCCGATTCGGGAAAGGCATCGAGAAAGCGGAAGAACGGCCACGGAAAGGGAAACGCCGCCCGGGGCTGGAGCTGCGCCACCCGCAGTGCGATGCCGGGCTCGGCCACCAGGGGTTCGATCAGGCGCTCGGCAATGGCGGACAGCTGGCCCGTCTGTGTGTAAACGACGACCAGCGCACGCTTCATGGGCCTGGGTGCAGCGTGATGCGATTCGTTCGACACTGGGGAGATCTGAGGGCGCGTTTCAATAGCCGCATTCTATTGCCTGGGCATGTCAGCCGGCAATCTTGCCGCCGCCCCGCGGCGCCCCAAAGCCACGCCGCCGCCCGGGGAGACCGGGCGGCGGCGTATTCAAAGGCCGGCGATCAGACCTTGGTGAACACGATCCTGCCGTTGTCGCAGTCCACCCGGATCGTATCCTTGGCGGCGAACTGCCCTTCCAGGATGCGCTTGGCGAGGGGGTTCTCGATGTGCTCCTGGATGGCGCGCTTGAGCGGACGGGCGCCGAAGACCGGATCGAAGCCGGCACGGGCCAGTTCGGTCAGGGCTGCATCGCTGGCGTCCAGGTGCATGTCGAGCTTGGCCAAACGCTTCTCCAGGTAACCCAGCTGGATGCGGGCGATGGAGGCGATGTTCTTCTCGTCGAGGGCGTGGAAGACCACCACTTCGTCGATCCGGTTGATGAACTCGGGCCGGAAGTAGGTCTTCACCTCACCCATCACCGCCAGCTTGATGATCTGGTAATCATCGCCGGACATCTGCTGGATCATCTGCGAACCCAGGTTGCTGGTCATCACGATCACGGTGTTCTTGAAGTCCACCGTGCGGCCCTGGCCGTCGGTCATGCGGCCGTCGTCGAGCACCTGCAGCAGCACGTTGAAGACGTCCGGGTGGGCCTTCTCCACCTCGTCGAAGAGGATCACCGAATAGGGTTTGCGCCGCACCTGCTCGGTGAGGTAGCCGCCCTCCTCGTAGCCCACATAGCCCGGAGGCGCCCCGATCAGGCGGGCCACCGAGTGCTTCTCCATGAACTCGCTCATGTCGATGCGGATCAGGTGATCCTCGGCATCGAACATGAACTCGGCCAGGGTCTTGCACAGCTCGGTCTTGCCCACGCCCGTGGGGCCGAGGAACAGGAAGGAGCCGTAGGGCCGGTTCTCGTCCGACAGGCCGGCGCGGGAGCGGCGGATGGCGTCCGACACCAGGCGCACGGCCTCGTCCTGGCCGATCACCCGGTTGTGCAGGTGGGCCTCCATCTTCAGCAGCTTGTCGCGCTCGCCCTGCATCATCTTCGACACGGGGATGCCGGTGGCCCGGGACACCACCTCGGCGATCTCCTCGGCGCCCACTTCGGTGCGCAGCAGCTTGTTGGCCGGCCTGGCGTCGCCGCTGGCTTCGGCCTTCTTGAGCTGGGCTTCGAGCTGGGGCAGCTGGCCGTACTGCAGCTCGGCCACCTTCTCGAGCTTGCCTTCCCGCTGCAGGCGGGCGATGTCGGCCTTGATGCGGTCGATCTCTTCCTTGATGTGGGCGGAGCCCTGCACCGCCGACTTCTCGGCCTTCCAGATTTCCTCCAGATCGGAGTACTCCTTCTTGATGCGGGTAATCTCCTCCTCGATCAGGCCGAGGCGCTTCTGGGAGGCTTCGTCCTTCTCCTTCTGCACCGCCAGCTGTTCGATCTCCAACTGGATGCGGCGGCGTTCGAGCTTGTCCATCACCTCGGGCTTGGAGTCGATCTCCATCTTGATGCGCGCCGCCGCCTCGTCGATCAGGTCGATGGCCTTGTCGGGCAGGAAGCGGTCGGTGATGTAGCGGTTGGACAGCTCGGCCGCGGCGACGATGGCCGGGTCGGTGATCTCGACGCCGTGGTGCAGCTCGTAGCGCTCCTTCAGGCCACGCAGGATGGCGATGGTGGACTCCACCGTCGGCTCATCCACCAGCACCTTCTGAAAGCGGCGCTCCAGGGCGGCGTCCTTCTCGATGTACTTGCGGTATTCATCCAGGGTGGTGGCGCCGATGCAGTGCAGCTCGCCGCGGGCCAGGGCCGGCTTGAGCATGTTGCCGGCGTCGATGGCGCCCTCGGCCTTGCCGGCGCCCACCATGGTGTGGATCTCGTCGATGAACAGGATGATGCGGCCTTCGTCCTTGGCGATGTCGTTGAGCACCGCCTTCAGGCGCTCCTCGAACTCGCCCCGGTACTTGGCCCCGGCCAGCAGCCCGGCCATGTCGAGCACCAGCACGCGCTTGCCCTTCAGGGTCTCGGGCACTTCCTCATTGACGATGCGCTGGGCCAGGCCCTCGACGATGGCCGTCTTGCCCACGCCCGGCTCGCCGATCAGCACCGGGTTGTTCTTGGTGCGGCGCTGCAGGATCTGGATGGCGCGGCGGATCTCGTCGTCGCGGCCGATCACCGGGTCGAGCTTGCCCTGGCGGGCGCGCTCGGTGAGATCCACGCAGAACTTCTTGAGGGCCTCGCGCTGGCTCTCGGCATCGGCGCTGCCCACATTCTGGCCGCCGCGCACGGCGTCGATGGCCTGCTCCAGCGCCTTTTTGGTCAGCCCGTTTTCCTTCAGCAGGCGGCCGGTCTCGCCCTTGTCGTCGGCCAAGGCCAGCAGAAACATCTCGCTGGCGATGAACTCGTCGCCGCGCTGCTGGGCGGCCTTGTCGGTGAGGTTGAGCAGGTTGCCCAGATCGCGTCCCACCGACACGTCGCCGCCGTGCCCCTGCACCTTGGGCAGGCGCTCCAGCGCCTTGATCAGCGCCGCCTTCAGGCCGCCCACATTGGCCCCGGCCCGCTGCAGCAAGGACGCGGTGCTGCCGTCATCCTGGGCCAGCAAGGCCAGCAGCAGGTGCTGGGGCTCGATGAACTGTTGATCGTTGCCCACGGCGAGGCTCTGGGCTTCGCTGAGGGCTTGCTGGAACTTGGTAGTGAACTTGTCGTAGCGCATAAGGCCTCCGGATTCTGGTCTGAGGCCTACATGGGGGGTGAAACCGGGCTTTCAAGTCGAAGGCGGTGAATGCCGCCGGGGCATCTGCCGGCCCGCCCGGCGGCATACGCAAATGTCTTTAACAAAAGTATGATGCGGGGCTGTCCGACAACAACAGGGGCATCCGCCAGCCCCGCCGCCATCGCCCGCCACGCCCGGGCTCCGTGCGCCCCAAGGAGACGAGACAATGACAAGAATCCGCAGCGCCCTGCTCCGTGCAGGCATGCTGGGTGCCAGCCTAGCCTTCGCCCAGGCCGCCCCCGCTGCCGGCGAGATCGCCCTCGCCCACGTCGCCCCCCTCAGCGGCCCCGCCACCCGGGAAGCCAGCGAATACAACACCGGCATCCGCGTGGCCCTGAAGGCCGCCAACGCCGCTGGCGGCATCCACGGCAAGCAGCTGGTGCTGCGCAACCTGGACGACGAGTACAAGGCCGACACCGCCCTCGCCCGCTTCCGCGAAGCCGCCGCCTCCGACGCCCTGGCCGCGCTGATGACCGTCGGCTCCCCGGCCATGACACGCCTGCTGGCCGAACAGTTTCCCGAAACCCAGAAGTTTCCGGTCATAGGCGTGATCCCCGGCGCCGAACCCCTGCGCACCCCCGTCAATCCCTACGTCTACCACGTGCGCGCCGGCGATCTGGAGCAATACCGCAAGCTCGCCGAACACGCCACCACCACCGGCCAGCAGCGCGTCGCCGTGGCCTATGCCGACATCCCCTTCGGCACCGCCGGCCTGAACACCCTCGAATCCCTGTTCCGCGGCAGATCCCAGCAGATCGTCGCCCGGGTCGCCCTGCCCCTGGGTGGCAAGGCCGACCTCCCCGGCGCCGTGAAGACCCTGGTCGCCGCCAAGCCCGACATCATCTACATGGTGATCCCCGCCCAGCTGGCCGGCGAATTCCTCAAGGCCTACCGGAGCGGCAATGGCGGCCTGCCCGCCCAGCTCGCCACCGCTTCGTACGGCAACGCCGAGACCCTGTGCCAGGTGGCCGGCGAAGAAGCCACCCGCGGCGTAGTCATCTCCCAGGTCATGCCCAACCTCGGCAACAGCGCCATCCCGGTCGTCCGGCGCTTCCATGAAGACATGGCCAAATTCGGCGAGCCCGGCACCCGGCCGAGCATCTTCCACCTGGAAGCCTACGTCACCACCCGGGTCGTCCTCGAAGCCATCCGCCGCGCCGGCCCCA
Source organism: Zoogloea sp. (assembly GCF_023150065.1). GTDB lineage: Bacteria > Pseudomonadota > Gammaproteobacteria > Burkholderiales > Rhodocyclaceae > Zoogloea. The sequence continues at coordinate 65,261 of NZ_JAKLLN010000001.1, read as the reverse complement.
CCCCCACCCGCCCCAAACTCGTCCAGGCCCTCGATGGGCTCAAGGGCTACGACGTGGGCGGCTACACGGTGGACTTCTCCCCCACCCGGCACACCGGGTCGAACTTTGTGGATATCAGTATTGTCGGGCGGGGGTGCAGGCTGATGTTCTGAGCATCAAGGCTAGCGCAAGCGCCCAATGCTCCTTTTATCTTCATCGAGGGATGATGGTCTGCTAATTGCGCCGTTCCGCTTCCAGACGAAGCTCAGGCCGCAGCATTCCCCGCCCTACCCCACCCGAATCCGCTTCCCATACCCCGTCATCTCCAGATACCCCCGCCCCACCTCGCGCCCGCCTTCCAGCGCCCGCACCGCCCCTTCCCAGTAGATCGCCCCGGTGGAGCGTCGGCTGTCGAGTTCCTGGTCATCGATCAAAGGCTGCAGCTCCAGCAGGCGCCTACCCACCTGCACCCGCCAGGCCACTGGCCAGTCGATGCCCGAACGGGGGGAGTGCCATTGGCGCAGGGGGGTGAAATGCACGGCCTCGGGTGGCAGCACCTGCCCGCTCTGGCCGGCGGGGCGCAGGGTGGCGGAGGACCACAGGGCCTTGCCGGTGGCGTCGCGCAGACGGAAGGCCATCAGCCCGCTGCCGTCGTCCAGATTGAGACCGATCCAGTCCCAGCCTTGGGCGCCTTCGGGGAGCAGTTCGCTGGACCATTCGTGGTCGAGCCAGGCCTGGCCGGTGACCGGCTGGGCGGTGCCGTCGAGAGTAAGCTGGCCGCTGACCCGTAACTGGGGGCGGCTGTAGTAGTAGCTGGCGTGGCGCGGGTCGGCGGCCTTGCGGCTGAAGCCGGCCTGCCCTTGCAGCAGCGGCGGGCCGTCGGGTTGCAGGTCGAGCTGGTAGGCAAAATCCGCGCCCTGGACGCGGGCGTGGTAGCCCCCGGGGCCCAGTTCGAAGCGCCAGTCGCCCAGCCAGACGCGGGTGGTGCCGGTGTCGAAGCCGGCATGGCCCGGGCCGACGCGGGCCGAACGTTCGTCGTGGCGCAGGCGGCCCAGGCGCGGGTCGGCGATGGCGGCGTGGGCGAGCACCAGCTGGCGCGGGGCGAAGGCGCTGGGGTTGCCTTCACCCAGGCCGGTGCGCACCCGGAAGAAGGTGACCTGGAAGCCCAGCGGGCTGCCGTCCGGGAGCTTGAGCCAGCCGGTGGCGTACCACCATTCGGTGCGGAAATCCGGGTGGGCACCGTGATCGGCCGGGAAGGCCAGGCGACGGCCGGGCAGCACCGGAGCAAACTCCACGGCGCCGGCGGGTGCGGCAGCGAGGCCGGCGAGGGCGAGCAGAAAGCGGCGGCGCTGCATCACCAGTCCTCCCGCACGGCCAGCACAGCGCTCTGCCCCATGGCCTGCCGGCCGGCCAGCACCGCCGCCACCGCGGCCAGGGCCACCAGCCCGGCGCCGAAGAACAGCAGGGACAGCCAGGGCACGTGCAGGTCCATGCTCCAGTGGAAGCTCTGGCGATTGACCACCTCGATCAGCACCAGGCCGATGGCCCCGCCGACCAGCATGCCACCGAGCACCCCCACCCCCGCGGCGAGGGCCCCTTCCCGGGCCAGCATGGCGCCGATCTGGCGACGGGTCAGGCCCAGGTGGCGGAGCATTCCGAACTCCCGTCGCCGCGCCGCTGCCAGGGCTGCAAAGCTGGCCGCCACGCCGGCCAGGCCGATGGCCACGGCCACTGCCTCGAGCAGGTAGGTGACGGCGAAGGTTCGGTCGAAGATACGCAGGCTGATGGCGCGGATCTCACCGGGCCGGGCGATCTCCAGGGCGCCGGGGCCAGCCAGGCTGGCCAGGGCATCGGCAATATCGTCCGCCCGGACGCCGGAGGCCAGATGCACCGCCGCATCGTTGGCCAGCCTGTCTCCCGTGAGCTGCCGGTAGTCGGCCAGACCGATCATCACCGCGCCGGTCTGGCGGGCGTAGTCGCGCCACACGCCGGCCACCGCCACCGGCACACTGCGGCCGGCCAGGGGCAGCGCCACCTGCTGGCCCGGCCACCAGCCCAGGAGATCCTGCAGCGCTTCGGAGATCCAGACGCGCGGCAGCGTGCCCGCGCCGCCCGCCCGCGCCACCAGGGGCAGGTCGCTGCCGTCTGCCGCCACCGGGCGGGCGATCAGGGCCACGGGCGGCTGGCCGCTGATGAGGCGCAGGGTGTCGTGGCGGATGAAGTCCACCTGGCCCACGCCGGGCTGCGCGGCGATGCGGGCCTGCAGGGCCTCATCCAGATGCCCGCTGCCGCTGGCCCGGCCCGCGCGCACATAAAGATCGGCAGGCAGGATCTGGCCCAGCCACTGGTCCACCGAATCCCGGAAGGAGGCCACCATGATGGCCATGGCCACCGCCAGGGCCACGCTGGTGAGCACCCCGGCAGCCGCCACCACCGCGTGGCCCGGCGCCGCCGACAGGCGAGCGGCAGCCAGACGCGCAGAAACGGGGCCGTCTTGAGGCAGCAGGCGCGCCAGCACGGCGGCCAGGGCCGGCAGCAGCAACACGCCGCCGGCCAGCAGACAGGCCACCGCCAGATAGCCCCCGAGGGGCAGCCCCTCCAGCGGTGGAATGAGGCAGGCGGGCAGGCTTGCCACCAGCACGGCCAGGCCCAGGCGCGGATGGCCCTGCCCGCCGCCCACGCTGGCCTCGTCGCCGGCCTTCAGGGCCCGGGCCGGCGAGACGGTGGCGGCCTCACGGGCCGGCAGCCAGGCGCCCGCCAGACCGGCGACCATGCCCAGCAGCACATACAGCGCGCTCACCCCGGGCTGGAACTGCAGTCGCGGGCTGAGCCCCGAAAAGTAGCCGGCCCCCAGATCGCCGCCCAGTACCGCCAGCGCGCCCCAGGCCAGGGCATGGCCGAGGGCCACGCCGAGCAGCCCGCCAAGCAGCCCCACCACCGCCCCCTCGGCCAGCAGCCAGCCGAACAGGGTGCGCCGGGCCAGGCCCACGGCCCGCAGAAAGGCAAACTCGGTGCGCCGCCGCACCACGGAAAGAGCCTGGGCCGAGAACACCAGGAAGCCCCCCGTGAGCAGGGCAATGGCCGCCAGCAGGGTCAGATTGACCCGATAGGCCCGGGACAGGTTGGCGGCCTCGTCCTCAGCCGCCTCGGGCAGCGCCACCACCACCCCGGCCGGCAGCCGGGCCTGAAGGGCCGCGCGGGCCGCCTCGGGCGCCACACCCTCGCGCAGGCGCAGGTCGATGCGGGTCAAGCGCCCGAGTCGGCCGAAATGCCACTGGGCGCCGGCGATGTCCATGACCGCGAGGCGTTGCCCGTCGTCCAGCCCGGGGAGATCGCCGGCCACCCGCAGGGCCAGCCGGCCCGCGCCGGCCTGGAAGTGCAGTACCTCCCCCACCTTGACGCCCAGGGCCTGGCGCGCGCCCTCGGTGAGGAACAGGGCGTCGTCGGCCAGCGCCGCGAAGCGCTCGCCCTCGTCGGCCGCCCGGGGCAACAGCCGGGGCGTGACCCGGGCCAGGGAGAACAGATCCACACCCTGAATGCTGAGACTTTCTTCCCGCCCCGCCAGGCGGGCATCGACTTCCACCACCGGGCTGGCGTCGGCCACTTCCGGGGCTGCGGCCAGCAGGGGATAGAGCGCTTCGTCGAAGCCCCCGCGCGGGCCGAGCACCTGCAGGTCGGCCTGGCCGGCCAGGGTGCGCAGGCCGCGGCCGAACTCGCTCAGGGCGGCCTCGTGCACGGCCTGCACGGCCATGCCCAGGGCCACGCCCAGCACGATGGCCACCAGGGAGAACAGGGTGGCCATACGGCGCCGGGCCAGGGAGCCGAGGAACACCGGGGCCAGCCTCATGGGCACAGGCCTTCCGGCGTGAGTCGCAGCACCCGGTCGGCGGTAGCCGCCGCCTCGAGGGAATGGGTGACCAGGATGCCGATGGCGCCGGCCTCGCGGATGCGCGTGGCCAGGAGTTGCAGCACCTTGCCGCCGTTGGCCGGGTCCAGGTTGCCGGTAGGCTCGTCGGCCAGCACCAGACGCGGGCAATGCACCAGGGCCCGGGCAATGGCGACGCGCTGCATCTCGCCGCCGGAGAGCTCCCGCGGCCAGCTGTCGGCGCGCTCCGCCAGGCCCACCGCGTCGAGCAGCTGGCTGGCCGGCACTGCCGCCGCGGCCGCATCCAGGCCCTGCAGCCACAGGGGCAGGGCCACGTTCTGACTCACCGTCAGGTGGGGCAGCACATGAAAGGCCTGAAAGACGAAGCCCAGCTTGTCCCGGCGCAGGCGGGTCAGGGCATCCTCGTCGAGCTGGCCGTAGTCCTCCCCGTCCAGGCACAGGCGGCCGCCATCGGGCCGGTCCAGGCCGGCCACCAGATTGAGCAGGGTGGACTTGCCCACCCCCGATTCACCAACGATGGCCACATATTCACCGGGCTGAAGCTGCAGTGACACCTCCCGCAGCACCACGCGACCATTGAAGTGGCGGGACAGATTTTGTATTTCGAGCATGGCGTATCAGAGGAGAGCGGGAACAGTCGGTTCCCAAGGTCGGCGCCTTAACCCGCGCAGGGTATACTCCGCGCGCCCATGCCCGTCGACCACTACGAAAACTTCCCGGTGGCCTCCTTTCTGCTGCCCGCGCACCTGCGCGAGCCAGTCGAGGCCATCTATGCCTTTGCCCGCAGCGCCGATGACATCGCCGATGAAGGCGATGCCGTGCCGGTGATGCGCCTGGCGCGCCTCAACGACTACCGCCGGGCCCTGCTGGCCATCGAGCAACAGCGCCCCTTTGACGACCCCAGCCTGGTGCCGATCTTCGAGCGCCTGGGGCGCAACATGCGGGCCTTCAAGCTGCCGGCCGGCCTGTTCCGCGACCTGCTCGACGCCTTCAGCCAGGACGTGGGCAAGACCCGCTACGCTGATTTTGCCGAGCTCTGCGACTACTGCCGCCGCTCCGCCAACCCGGTGGGCCGGCTGCTGCTATGCCTCTACAAGGCCGACAGCCCCGACAACCTGGCCCTGTCCGACCGCATCTGCACCAGCCTGCAGCTGATCAACTTCTGGCAGGACGTGGCGGTGGACTGGCAGAAGCAGCGCATCTACCTGCCCCAGGCTGACATGGAGCGCTTCGGCGTCACCGAGGCCTGTATCGCCGGCGGCCAGGTGACCCACAACTTTTCCGCGCTGATGGACTTCCAGATCCAGCGCGCCCGCCAGATGATGAACGAAGGCGCCCCCCTCGCCCGACGCCTGCCCGGCCGCATCGGCTGGGAGCTGCGCCTGGTGGTCCAGGGCGGGCTCGCCATCCTCGACAGGATCGAAGCCAACGGCTACGACGTGTTTGCACGCCGGCCCAAGCTCGGCAAGAAAGACTGGCTGCGCCTCGCCTGGCGCGCCGCCACACGGTGACTCCCATGAGCGACCCCCACGCCTATTGCCAGGAAAAAGCCGCCAGCAGCGGCTCCAGCTTCTACTACAGCTTCATGTTCCTGCCCCCCGAGCGGCGCCAGGCCATCACGGCCCTTTACGCCTTCTGCCGGGAGGTGGATGACGTGGTGGACGAATGCCACGACATGCAGATCGCCCAGACCAAGCTCGACTGGTGGCGCCACCAGGTAGCGCAGATCTTTGACGGCGAGCCCCAGCACCCGGTCGGCCAGGCCCTCAAGGACGTGGGCAAGCGCTTCAACCTGCCCCGGGAGCAGCTGCTCGAGATCATCGACGGCATGCAGATGGACCTGCAGCAGACCCGCTACCTGGACTGGAAGGCCCTGCACCTCTACTGCTACCGGGTGGCCAGCGTGGTGGGCCTGCTGTCGGCCGAGATCTTCGGCTACACCAACCGCCAGACCCTCAAGTACGCCCATGATCTGGGCCTGGCCTTCCAGCTCACCAACATCATCCGCGACGTGGGCGAGGACGCCCGGCGTGGCCGCATCTACCTGCCCATCGACGAACTGCAGCGCTTCAATGTGCCGGCGCGGCAGATCCTCGACGGTCAGCACTCCGACGCCTTCCGCGAGCTGATGCAGTTCCAGGCTGCCCGGGCCCGCCAGTTCTACGACCAGGCCTTTGCCCAGCTGCCCGACGAAGACCGCAAGGCCCAGCGCCCGGGTCTGATCATGGCCGCCATCTATCGCAGCCTGCTCGACGAGATCGAGGCCGACGGCTTCCTGGTGCTCGACCGGCGCACCTCCCTCACCCCGCTGCGCAAGATCTGGCTGGCCGGCACCACCTGGTTCAAGGGATGAGCGCCACGCCCCAGGTGGCCGTCATCGGTGGCGGCTACGCCGGCTTCGCGGCCGCCGTCACCCTGGCCCGGGGCGGCGCGCGGGTCAGCCTGTTTGAATCCTCCCGCACCCTGGGCGGCCGCGCCCGGGTGGTCGAAAAGCTCGACTACGGGCTGGACAACGGCCAGCACATCCTGCTCGGCGCCTACGACGAAACCCTGCGCATGCTGCGCCTGGTGGGGGTGCGCCCCAACGTCCTGGAAACACGGCGCCTGGCCCTGGTCTACCCCGGCCTGTGCGAACTCCGCGCCGCCCCTCTGCCCGCCCCGCTGCACCTGGCCATCGGCCTGCTGCGGGCCAAGGGCCTGAGCTGGGCCGACAAGCGTGCCATGGCCCGTCTGATGAGCCAGCTCAAACGCCAGGCCTACCGCGTCGAGCCCGACCGGCCGGTTTCCCGGCTGCTGGCGGACAGCGGCCAGACCGACACCCTCACGCGCCTGATCTGGGCACCCCTGTGCGTGGCGGCCCTCAATACGCCGGTGGATCAGGCCTCGGCCCAGGTCTTCGCCACCGTTCTGAAAGACAGCCTGGCCGCGGCGGCCTCGGCCTCCGACCTGTTGATCCCGCGGGTCGATCTCTCCGAGCTGTTTCCGGTACCCGCGTCCCGCTGGCTGGCCATGCGCGGCCATCAGGTGCGCACCGCCGAGCCCATCAAGGCCATCGAAGCCCATGAGGGTGGCTATCGGCTGGACGGTGACCCCTGGTCCACCCGCTACGATCAGGTGGTCATCGCCACCGCGCCCTATCACGTCGCCCCGCTGGTGGCCGGCCTGCCGGCCATGGCCCCGGTGGTGGCCTGCATCGACGCCCTGCACCACGAGCCCATCGTCACCAGCTGGCTGGCCTTCGAAGGGCCGGTGAAATTTCCCGAGCCGATGATCGGTCTGGACGGTGGATACGGTCAGTGGGCCTTCGACCGGGCAGCCCTCGGCGGCCCGGAAGGCCTGGTGGGGGTGGTGATCAGCGCCCGGGGAGCACACCAGGAGATCGGCCGGGAGGCGCTCGAGATCGCGCTGGTGGCCGAGCTGCAGCATGCACTGGGCCCCCTGCCCCCGCTCAGGTGGTCAAAGACCATTACCGAAAAGCGCGCCACCTTTGCGTGCACGCCGGGCCTGGTCCGGCCCGCTGCCGCCACACCGGAGCCGGGCATCTGGCTGGCCGGCGACTACGTGGACTCTTCCTACCCCGCCACCCTCGAGGCCGCCGTGCGCAGTGGCGTTGGCACAGCCCGCAGCATCCTCAAACGCTGCGGGCTGAAGGAAGGCTCATTGCTGATGGGCTGAGGCCCTCCCTCACCCCTCCACCAGCCGCCCCCCGGCCAGGCGCAGCGTCCGGCCACAGCGGGCGGCCAGGGCGTTGTCGTGGGTCACCAGCACCAGCGTTGTGTCGGCCTCGGCATTGAGGGAGAACATCAGTTCGATCACCGCATCGCCGGTCGCCACGTCCAGGTTGCCGGTGGGTTCATCCGCCAGTACCAGGGCCGGCTGGGGCGCAAAGGCGCGGGCCACCGCCACCCGCTGCTGCTCTCCGCCCGACAGTTGGCGCGGATAGTGCCCCAGACGCGCGCCAAGCCCGACCCGCCCCAGCCACAGCTCAGCCTCCTTGCGGGCATCGCCGCGACCGGCCAGCTCCAGGGGGAGCATCACGTTCTCCAGCGCGGTGAGCGCCGGGAGCAGCTGAAAGGACTGGAAGACGAAGCCGACGCAGGCGCCACGCAGGGCCGCACGCCCGTCTTCATCGAGGGCAAACAGATTCTGGCCGCGGATCGTCACGCTGCCGCCGCTCGGCTCGTCCAGCCCGGCCAGCAGGCCAAGCAGGGTGGACTTGCCGGAGCCGGAGGCACCCACAATGGCCACCGCCTCACCCGCCAGAATGCGGAAGGACACGTCGTCGAGAATGCGCAGGGTGCTGCCGTCATCGGCGGCAACGGCACGGGAGAGGCCGCTCACCTCGACCACCGGATCGAGGGCGGCGGCGGCAGAGGTGGAGTCTTGGGAGGTTCGGGTCAGCATGGTGATGTGGAGTGTGCCCAGGGCAATAGGTTCAGCGAAACGCCGGGATCCTCGTCATGATGCCCACCGCCGACAACCGGCGGATGACGCCAGGACGCAACCCGGACGTACAAAGGGCAGCCCGAAGGCTGCCCTTTGCCTGCCACGAGACCTAAATGCCTCAATCCACGTGGTAGTTCGGTGCTTCCTTGGTGATCTGCACGTCGTGGACGTGGGATTCACGGATGCCGGCCGAGGTGATCTCGACGAACTCGGCGCGGGAGCGCATTTCGTCGATGGTTGCGCAGCCCACGTAGCCCATGGAAGCGCGCAGGCCGCCCATCAGCTGGTGGATCACCGCCGTCACGGCGCCCTTGTAGGGCACGCGACCTTCGATGCCTTCGGGCACCAGCTTGTCCACGTTGCCGTCGTTCTCCTGGAAGTAACGGTCGGCCGCGCCCTGCTGCATGGCGCCCAGGGAACCCATGCCCCGGTAGGACTTGTAGGAACGGCCCTGGAACAGCACGGTCTCGCCCGGCGCCTCTTCGGTGCCGGCAAACAGGCCGCCCAGCATGACCACATTGGCCCCCGCGGCGATGGCCTTGGAGATGTCACCCGAGTAGCGGATGCCGCCGTCGGCAATCAGCGGCACGCCGGAACCGGCCAGCGCCGTGGCCACGTTGTCCACCGCGGTGATCTGCGGCACGCCGACACCGGCAACGATGCGGGTGGTGCAGATGGAGCCCGGGCCGATGCCGACCTTGACGCCATCGGCGCCGGCTTCGACCAGCGCCAGGGCCGCCGCCGCCGTGGCAATATTGCCGCCAATGACTTCGACCTGCGGGAAGTTCTTCTTGACCCAATTGACCCGGTCGAGCACACCCTGCGAGTGACCGTGGGCGGTATCCACGACGATCACGTCCACACCGGCCTCGGCCAGCAGCTCGGCACGCTCTTCGGTGCCGGCGCCCACGCCGATGGCAGCGCCCACGCGCAGGCGGCCCAGGCTGTCCTTGGCGGCGAGCGGGTGCTCGGTGGACTTCATCATGTCCTTGACGGTGATGAGGCCGGCCAGCTCGCCTGCGTCGTTGAGCACCAGCACGCGCTCGAGGCGATGCTTGTGCATCAGGGCACGGGCTTCATCGAGGCTGCCACCTTCCTTGACCGTGACCAGACGGGCCTGGGGGGTCATGATGGCGGAGACGGGCTGATCGAGATTGGTCTCGAAGCGGGTGTCGCGGTTGGTGACGATGCCGATGACCTTGCCGTTATCCACCACCGGCAGGCCGGAGAACTTGTGGGTGCGGGTCAGGGTGAGCACCTCGCGGACCGTCATGGTCGGCGGGATGGTGATCGGATCCTTGAGGATGCCCGATTCAAAGCGTTTTACCTTGGCCACCTCGGCCGCCTGCTGTCTCGGGGTGAGGTTCTTGTGAACGATCCCGATCCCGCCTTCCTGCGCGAGCGCAATGGCGAGGCGTGCTTCGGTGACGGTGTCCATTGCCGCGGACACCAGGGGAATATTCAGGGTAATGTTGCGCGTGAGTTTCGTCTGGAGGCTGACGTCGCGCGGGAGAACGCTCGAATGGGCGGGGATGAGAAGGACGTCATCGAACGTCAGCGCCTTCTGAATCACTCGCATAGCTTTAATCCCTTGAATCAAATCCGTATTATACGTAGCTTGCCGCTTACCGGCAAAAGCTTTGTCCTGACGGAGTCTCCAATGTTCCACAAACTGCTTTCCATGCTGCTGCTTTGCGCGGCCACCTCCGCTGCCGCTCAGAGCATTTACAGCTGGAAGGATGCCAACGGCCGGGTGCACTACTCCGACACGCCCCCCGCCGAAGGCAGCAAGACGCGCACCATCCGCCAGGCCCCCCTGGCGCCGACGGCCCCCGCGGCAGGCACCCCGGGCCAGCCCCGGCCCATCGTCGGCGAAACCTACGCCGAGAAGGAACAGGCTTTCCGCAAGCGCCGGGCCGAGGCGGCCGAGGCCGAGGACAAGGCACGCAAGGACCAGATCGAGGACGAGCGCAAGCAGAAGGAATGTGCCGACCTGCGCCGCTACCTGGCGGGCGTGAGCAACGGACAGCGCATGGGCCGCTACAACGATGCGGGCGAGGTCATCATGATGAGTGACGACGAACGCGCCGCCGAAGCCGAGCACACCCGCGCCACCCTGGAAAAGAACTGCAAGTAAGGCCGCCCGGCGCGGCCCGCGACATTCAGGCCGAAGCGTCTTCGGCCGGTCCTCCGCCCTTCTTCATCACCTTGCCCTCTTCGGCGCGTTTGCGCCGCACCTCCTTCGGGTCGGCGATCAGCGGCCGGTAGATCTCGACCCTGTCCTTGTCCCGCAGCACGGTGTCGGGCTTGACGAGCTTGGCAAACACACCGAGCTTGTTGCCCTTGGCGAGATCGATCTCGGGGTGTTTCTGGAGCAGGCCCGACGCCTCGATGGCCCGTTGCACCGTACACCCTTCAGGCAGGCGCAGATGCACGATCTCCTGGCGGTCGCGGAGGGCGTAGCAGACATCCACGTTGATCGAATCGCTCATCTCAGCTCCTGATGTAGATCTGCCCGGCACGCTTGACGAAGGAATCGACGAAAGTGTTGGCGATGTGGCTGAACACCGGGCCGACCGCCTTCTCGATGAGACGGCTGGAGAACTCGTAGTGCAGGTTGAACTCGACCTTGCAGGCGGCATCCCCCAGGGGGGTGAAGTCCCAGCTGCCATCGAGATGGGTGAAAGGGCCGTCGGTCAGGCGGATATGCATGTGCCGGGGGTAGTCCTTGTCGTTCTCGGTGCTGAAGTGGGACTTGATGCCGTGGTAGTTGATGTGGAGTGTGGCCTTGGTGACTTTTTCGTCGCGGGCATGCACCTCGCTCCCGCCACACCAGGGCAGGAACTTGGGGTAATCCTCGCAACGATCCACCAGATCGAACATCTGGGCCGGCGTGAACTCGATCAGGACAATTTTCTTGACGGCTGCCATCGGGGCGCGGGCGGACTACCGAGCTGTTAAAATGCGCGATTTTACGCGTCCGTTCAAGCCTACGCCAATGAGCATCATCGACAACCGCAAGGCCTTCCACGATTACTTCATCGAGGACAAGTACGAAGCCGGCCTCGTACTGGAGGGATGGGAGGTCAAGGCCATTCGCGCCGGGCGCGCCAACATCAAGGAAAGCTACGTGGTGATCCGTGGCACCGAGATCGTCATCGTCGGCATGCACATCACGCCGCTGGAGTCCGCCTCGACCCACATCCACCCGGATCCGACCCGCACCCGCAAGCTGCTGCTCCACGCCGAGGAGATCGCCAAGCTGATCGGCAAGGTGGAGCGCGCCGGCTACGCCCTCGTGCCCCTCGACCTCCACTACACCAAAGGTCGGGTGAAGGCTACCGTGGGTCTGGCCAAGGGCAAGAAGCAGTTCGACAAGCGCGAGACCGAGAAGGAACGCGACTGGGTTCGCGAAAAGGCACGCCTGGTGCGCGCCAAGGTCTGATCGGACGGGGCCCTATTCGGTTTCGCCGAGGGCCCACTCCACATCCAGCCGCTCCAGCGCGTCGGCGGGCTGGCAGGCGGCCGCCTCACCAAAGATCTGGTGGGCGCGCCCCTGGTACAGGTTGCCGAAGGCCAACGCCGTAGACCGTGCGTATTCGGCCAGCACCACCGGCGATTGGGGGTGCAGGGCCCGCGCCGCTTCGAAATGCTCGGTGACCGCATCACGGCGGGCACCGTAGGTGAAGGCCGCCATCATCGCGCCCACCTTGTCGATCACCTCGGCGTGATACACCCCCAGCCCCACGTGGGCATCCGCATGCCCGGGCTCCAGGTCGATGGCCTTCTGCAGGCTATCCCTAACCTTTCCGCCCAGCCCCTGGGCCAGAGCCCGGACCACCGAGATGTGCTGACTGAATCGCCCCAGCGCCAGTCCGTATACGTACCAGGCACTGGCCCAGTTGGGCGCCAGTTGCACCAGCGCAGAACAGGACTCCACCACATCGCGGAGGATGGCCACCCGCCGCGCCTCGTTCTCTTCGAGATGCGAGGCATAGACCGCTGCAGCCCGGGCCGACACCACCAGCCCGACGGGCCCGGCGGCCAAGCCACGATCCACCGCATCGGCGAAATCACCTGCGTGATAGGCACGCCAGGCCTCCTCCAGCAGCGGAACGACGATTTCCGGTGCAGCCACGCTGGGCTGCAGCGCAGGATTGGCCTGCAACAGCGCGCCCAGGCTGTCGGCTGAAGGATAGGGTTCCCGATCTCCACGATGCAGGCGCAACCAGTTGCTCTGGAGTGCCGTACCACCGTAGCGGTAGATCCGGTCACCATAGGGAAAGCGCTTCCAGGTACGTCGGTCTTCCGCCTGCTCTACCCCCGACGACTCGGTGCGCACGCGTGAACGTTTCAGGGCTCCGCTCCAGTCAAACGTCAGATGCATCAGCTGTGTTCTCCCTCGGATTGTCCGGATTATTTTTGTCGGCCCAGACTCCATGAACGCCGAAATCGCTGAAAACTACAGATCCGGTGGCCGAAGGGTAGCACCCTCGGCGCAGACAATCATGCCGCACTGCCGCATAGGGCTGCAGCGGCATCCATGAAGGCCGCCAACTGGATGTCAAGGGCCGTCAGACCACCCGCATCATGGGTGCTGAGGACGACCTCGACCCGACCATAGACGTTGAACCATTCGGGATGATGGTCGAGCTTTTCGGCCATCAGGGCGACACGGCTCATCCAGCCAAAGGCCGTGTTGAAGTCGGCAAAGCGATAGACCTTGCGGATGGCGTCCCGCTCCGGGGGCACCTGCCAGCCCGTCAGCGTGGCGAGCGCCGCCAGGCGTGCGGCGGCATCGAGTTTTTGCACTCTCATGTACGGCTCCTGAGGATCAACGCAGGGAAAAATCGACCCGGCTCACCCGGGCCTTGGGCTGCTTTCCATCGTCACCGCTGCGCGGGGCGAGGAGGAAGACGCGCTCGGCCGGCACCTTGCCCTGCTCCACCAGCCAGCCCTTGATCGCCTGGGCCCGCTGCTGGGCGAGCAGGCGCAGTTCGTCGTCACCGACCTGGATGCTGGCGAGGATCAGCTTTTCCATCTCGGCCACGGGCAGCTCCTTGGTCAGGCCGATCATGTTGCGGGGTTTGGGAAACTTCTCGCTGGCATAGACCCGGCCGAGCAGCACGGGGTACTCGGCCGGCGCAATCGACACCCGTCCGCCGTCCTCCACGGCCTCACCCTTCTTCGCCATGTCCTTCACCTTCAGGGCCTCCACCTTGCCGAGCAGCAGGGCCCGCTTGAGGCCTTCGGGATCATTCAGGGTATCCACCCGCCCGGCGATGTCGAGCTTGAGGCCGGGCTTGTCGGTCATGGCACGGGAGATGGCCTTCAGCTTGGCCTCGGCAGACTCCGGCACCCGGGCAAAGCCGGGGTCGAAATCCACCCACGCCAGCTCCTCGCTGTCACCGCCAAACACGGAGCCCAGCAGGGCAAAGGGCGAAGTCAGGGCCTTGCCGATGAGATTGACGATGACCTTGAAGACGAGGCCCCCGACGCTGAACTCCGGGTCATCCAGGGAGCCACCGACCGGCAGCTTGAGGTCGATCTCGCCCCGACTGTTCTTGAGCAGCGACACGGCCAGGAGCACCGGCAGCTTGAGCGCGTTCGGGCTGTCCACCTGCTCGCCGAAGGTGAGCTGGTCCAGGAAGATCTCGTTGGTGGCGGTGAGTTTGCGGTCTTCAACCTTGTACTTCAGATCGGCGGACAGCTTGCCTTTCTCGATACCGTAGCCCACATACTTGGCCGAGTAGGTGGACACCCCGGAGAGCTCGAAGTCCTTCACCGACGCATGGATGTCGAGGGCCCGGTCCTGCCGGAAGGGGTTGAGCTTGCCCACCACCTCCACCGGTGCGGCGTTGTCCACCCGGCCCCGCAGATCCAGCTCGGCAATGGTCCCCGGATCGGACGAGAGCCCCCGGAGCTGCCCGCCCATGCCCGTCAGGTTGGCGTCGTAGTTGGGGCGGATGAAACGATCACTGTAGGCAATGTTGCCCCCTTGCAGGGTGATGCGCTTGATCAGGATGGGTGGCAGCGGCTGGGCGGGTGCGCTGGCCTCGGCCGCTGCCTTCACCGCGGCCGCCTCTTTCTTCTCGGCAGCCTGCTGGGCAGTGATCTCACGGATGTTCAGCCCACCCTGGGCATCGAGGATCAGCCGGGTATAGAAATCACTCAGGGCGATCTCGTCGATGCTGACGGCCAGCGGTGACAGACGGATGTCCATGCCGCCGAAATGCAAGGATTTCCACTTGAGGAAATCGGTGGCATTACGCTTGTCCACCGAGGCAAAGTTGCCGATCGTGAGGGCGCCCTTGAAGCCGCCCTTGACGCCACCGGCCGCCGGAAGCTCGAAGGCCAGCTGCCCGCGGGAAGTGACATTGCCGCGGGTGATCGCAATCTTGACCTTCTCCGTCACATAGGGCTGAAGCATGGCCAGATCCACGGCCTTCATGTCCAGATCCAGGCTGCCGGCCAGCGGCGCCAGCCCCAACGTGCCCGCCACACCAACCTGGCCACGCTTGTTCACCGCCGCCTGCAGGTTCACCCTGGCCTTGCCGCCCTTCGCCGTGGTCAAGCCCTCCACCTTCAGGCTCAGGGGCTCGACATTGAGCACCACGGCGGGAGCCAGGGTCTGGTCCTCCAGCCTCACCCCCCAATCGTCGAGGGCGACACGCCTGACCTCCACCTGCCAGTCCCCGGCGGGGGCACCTCCACTGACGCGCCCCCTGGCAGCAGCCGGCTTCGGCTTTGCCGCTGCCACCGCACCACCGGCACCAGCCTCACCAGCAAGACGCTGAACGTTCAACAGCCCATCCTTGCCCCGCACCAGACCAAGCCGCGTCGCTTTGCCCAGGACCTCGCCAAGCACGACCTTGCGGCCCGCCACGTCCACGTCCGCATCCCGCAGCTCCAGCAGGCCGACACGGGCCAGCGGCTGCTTTTCGCCCTTGAGGCGAAGGCCCAGGTCGCTCAGCTTCAGGGACTCGGCCTTCAGCCCGATCCTGGGCTCGCCCCCGGCCAGGGACACGTCGTAGGCAAGCCGGGCATCGACCTTGCCCGACAGCACTTCGGTCTGCTTGAGGGCGGCCTCGAGATAAGGCTTCAGGGCCGGGACATCGACACCGGAGGCGACCAGCGTGCCGCTCGCCTTGAGGGGCTCGAGGACGACACTGCCCTTGTGTTCAAAGGTTTCCGCCGACTCGGTGGCGAAGCCGAAATCCACGGCTGCTGGCTCGCCGCCCGGCAGGCGCAGCCGACGCAAGGACAGGTGCAGATCCTGCAGGGTCTTGCGGTAAGGGCCGGCAGGCAGATCATCGGTGAGACGGACACGGCCACTCGCAAGCGTGAACTCGGCCAGGGACAGGGAAAACGGCTTGGGCTTGGGTGGGCTCGCCGGTGCCGCGGGCGTGCCCTGCGGGTCGGGCGTGCGGGGCCCGGGGCCCGGCTTGGGCACCAGGGCGAGCAGGCTCAGCTGGCCGTCCCGGTTGCGGCTCAGGCTGAGCTCGGGCTTGTCGATGGACACGGTACCGAGGGCCAGTTCACCGACCAGGGGAGCAAACTTGTCGACCCCCACCCGAACGGCGCCCAGCTTGATGGCCGGGCTGCCATCCGCGTGCTGGATCTCCACCCCGTCCAGGCCCAGTGTGCCCTTCACGCTCAAATCAGGCGCACCGCCGGGGGGCTGGGCGAAGCGCAGCTCCAGATCGCTGGAAAAATGCGCACCGGGCAGGCGGAAGGTCTTCTCGCCAGGAATGTAATCCACGTAACGGGTCAGGTCGAAACGATCGATCCGCAGCTTGACCAGGGACTCCCGATTCGCCGAAAAGGGCAGCGTCTTGCCGCGAACCTCGAAGGGCGCGTCATCCACCTTCAGCGCGAGCAGCGGCTCGACAAACGTGGTGACGTGGGACGGCATGTTGGAGACGAAGGGCAGGCCGAGCTCGACTTCGGTCAGGGCGTGCTTGCTGCCCTCGGGCCTGTCGTCAAAATCGACCCGCCCCTTTTCGATGCGGATGTTATTGACGGCAAAGTGGCTGGAAGAACCATCGTCCGGCTTGCTGAGGATCTCGTCGATCACATCCGACCAGTTGAAGCGCCGGCCCTCAAGGCGAACCACACTGATCACCGGTTCAACGAGCTTGAGCTCCTCGACCACGACCCCGCCGCGGAACAGGGATTCCAGCTCGACATTGACGTACAGCGAGGCAAAGCTTGCCGCCGTCGCGTCACTGTCCCGCTCCTGCATGCGAAAACCACGGACTTCGGCCGACAGGGTATAGGGATTGATGGAGACACCCTCGATGCTCACCGGCCGGTGCAGCAGATCGGACAGGGTGCTCTCGGCCGCCGATCTGACCAGCGGCGGCGCGATCAGGAAACCGGCCACACCCACCGCAGCAAGAACGCCTGCGCCCCACAGTGCCCATCTGACCGGCCGACCGGCCACGCGCACGTTCTGTCCCATCTCGTCGTGTCCCTTTTTCTCCGCGCCAGTTGCGCGGGCGAGCATTCCTGTATTCCGGAAGCCTAGCAGGGGAAGACAGTGCTGGAAATGAAGTTCTGCGCGGTGTTTGCCGTAACGCAAGCCGCAGTCTATCCTCCGGGCCCGTTCCCGCCCCCTTCGCCCCACCACCATGAACCACCCTGACAGGCATTCCCGCTACGACGTGATCGTGATCGGCGCTGGTGCCGCCGGCATGATGTGCGCCGCCGAAGCCGGCCAGCGCGGACGACGGGTACTGATCCTCGACCACGCAAGCAAGCTTGCCGAAAAGATCCGCATCTCCGGTGGCGGGCGGTGCAATTTCACCAATGTTGACGTGGGTATGGCGAACTACCTGTCGCGCAACCCCCAGTTCTGTCGCTCGGCCCTGGCCCGTTACACCCCGGCGCACTTCATCGGGCTGGTGGACCGGCACGGTATCCCCTGGCACGAACGCGAGCACGGCCAGCTCTTCTGCGACGACTCGGCCCAGGACATCATCGACATGCTGCGCGCCGAATGCGACGAGGGCCAGGTGAGCTGGGCCATGCCGTGCACGCTCCAGTCGGTCGCCTCGGGCAGCGAGCCGGACGCGCGTTTTGTTCTCGAGACCAACCACGGTCGATTCACCTGCGCCAGCCTGGTGGTGGCCACTGGCGGGCTGTCCATTCCCAAGATCGGCGCCACCCCCCTGGGCTATCGGATTGCCGAACAGTTCGGGCTCGCCATCGTTCCCCCCAAACCAGCCCTGGTGCCCCTGACCCTGCCGCCGGAGGAGCTCGCCATCTACAAGGAGCTCTCGGGCATGGCCTTCGATGCGGTGGCCGAGTGCGGGGCCGGGCGCTTCCGGGAGAACCTGCTGTTCACCCACCGGGGTCTGTCGGGGCCGGTGATCCTGCAGGCCTCGTCCTACTGGCAGGCACGGGACTACGGCGATGAGGATGGAGGCAGCCAGGTCACGGTCAATCTCTTTCCGGCCGAAAACGTCCGCGACTGGCTGGGGGAGCGTGCCCGCAGCAAGAGCCTGCTGGCCAACCTGCTCACCGAACGCCTGCCCAAGCGCTTTGCCCAGGCCTGGTGCGAGCAGCGGGGCTGGAACAAACCCACCCACCAGTTCAACGCCCGGGAACTGGACGCCATCGCCACCGCCCTGTCCGGCTGGGCGATCACCCCCAACGGCACCCTCGGCTACGCCAAGGCGGAGGTCACCCTGGGCGGGGTGGATACGCGCGCCCTGTCGTCAAAGACCATGGAGGCCCGCGACGTGCCCGGCTTGTACTTTGTAGGAGAAGTGATGGATGTCACCGGCCACCTGGGCGGCTACAACTTCCAGTGGGCCTGGGCCTCGGGCCACGCGGCCGGGCTGGCCGCCTGAAGTAAAAAGGCCCGCATGCGGCGGGCCTTTTCGTGCAACGGACGCGACAGCTTACTTGGCAGCAGCGGCGATGCCGTTCAGGATTTCCTGCTTGGCTTCCTCGACGGTACCCCAGCCCAGGATCTTGACCCACTTGCCCGGCTCCAGATCCTTGTAGTGCTCGAAGAAGTGCACGGTCTGCTTCATCAGCAGCTCGGGCAGGTCATCGGTGGTCTGAACCTTATCGTACAGCGGGGTCAGCTTGGAGACGGGAACCGCCACGACCTTGGCGTCAACACCGCCGTCGTCTTCCATCTTTAGCACGCCGACGGGGCGGCAGCGGATGACCACGCCCGGGGCCAGAGGGAAGGGGGTGACCACCAGCACGTCCACCGGGTCGCCATCGCCGGCGATGGTGTGGGGCACATAGCCGTAGTTGATCGGGTAACGCATGGACGTACCCATGAAGCGGTCAACAAAGATCGCGCCGCTATCCTTGTCCACCTCGAACTTGATCGGATCGCCCTGAGCGGAGATCTCGATGATCACGTTGATGTCGTTCGGAACGTCCTTGCCGGCCTTGACCTGATCGAAACCCATATCACTACCTCCCGTTATTAGATGTAAGACAGCGCAGCATTATATGTGAGCAGTGCTCACATCGGATAAACCCTGATGGCGGAAATCCGGTCAGCTCGCGTCAAAACCACAGTCTTCCACCACCGTGCGCAGGGCATTGGCGGAGACCTGCGCCGGATCATAGCCAACCCGTGCCTCGCCCTGCTCCAGCGAAACCGCCACGCTGGTCACCCCCGGCGTGGCCGACAAGGCTCCGGTCAGGTTCTTCACACAGCCCTGGCAGCTCATGCCGGCCACCTTGATGAGCACCTCTTCCATCGTGTTTCCTTTCAGTCTGATTTTCCGGGGCGCCAGCGTCTGAGCAGCAGGGAGTTGCTCACCACCGACACCGAACTCATGGCCATCGCCGCGCCCGCGATCACCGGGTTGAGCAGCCCGAAGGCCGCCGCAGGAATGCCGAGGATGTTGTAGATAAAGGCAAAGAACAGATTCTGGCGGATCTTGCCGAGGGTTGCCCGGGACAGGGAGATCGCATCGGCCACCCCGGCCAGGTCGTTGCGCACCAGGGTCAGGTCGGCGGCCTCGATGGCCACGTCGGAACCGGCTCCGATCGCAAAGGACACATCCGCCGCCGCCAGTGCCGGCGCATCATTGATCCCGTCCCCCACCATTCCGACCAGGCCCTCGCCCCGCAAGGCCGTGACGGCCTCGGCCTTGCCTTCCGGCATGACCTGGGCACGAAATTCGGTGATCCCCGCTTCAGCCGCGATCCGTGCCGCCACCGCGGGGTGATCGCCGGTCAGCATCACGACACGCACCCCCAGGCCCTGCAAGCGCGCCACTGCCGCCTTTGAAGTGGACCGCAGGGGGTCGGCGAGCCCCAGCGCACCGAGCGCCTTGCCATCTGCGGCCACACCAACCGGTGTCAGCGCCGCCCCGAGCAAGGGCTCGAGCAGCTCGGCCGGCAGGGGCGAACCCTGGGCAGCCAGAAAATCGGGCGAACCCACCACCACCCTCCGGTCGCCCACCCGTCCGGTGACCCCCTTGCCGCTGACAGCCTGAACCGCCTCGGGCAGGCTCAGCACCACACCGGCCTCTTGGGCGGCCGTGACCACAGCACGGGCCAGTGGATGGTGACTGGTCTGCTCCAGCCCGGCGGCCAGGGCCAGCAAGTCGTCGCGGGCCACACCGGCCACCATCCGTGCATCGAGAACGGCCGGACGGCCTTCGGTGAGCGTACCGGTCTTATCCACCACTAGCACCTTGATCTTCTCGGCCAGCTCCAGCGCCTCGGCGTTCTTGACGAGAATGCCGGCGCGGGCCCCCTGCCCCGTCCCGACCATCACCGCCGTCGGCGTGGCCAGGCCCAGCGCGCAGGGGCAGGCAATCACCAGCACGGCAACCGCATTGACAAGGGCCGGCGCCAGCTCGCCACCGAACCACCACCCGCCCAGAAAGGTGATGAGCGCGATCAGCACCACCGTCGGCACAAAGACGGCAGCCACCTGATCGGCCAGGCGTTGCACCGCCGGCTTGCCCCCCTGTGCCTGCTCCACGAGACGCACGATGCCCGCCAGCAGGGTCTCGGCGCCGACGCCGGTAGCCTGGCAACGCAGCACACCGTCACCGTTCAGCGTAGCGGCAAAGACCTGATCGCCGGCCACCTTGGCAACGGGCACACTCTCGCCGGTGAGCATGGCCTCGTCAGCCGACGATGCCCCCTCCAGCACCAGGCCATCGACGGGAACCGCGTCCCCCGGACGCAGCACGAAAACACTGCCGACCACCACCCGCTCCACCGGCACCTCGACCAGTTGCCCCGCCTCCTCGATCCACGCCATCGGTGGCTGCAGGCGCAGCAGGGCCTCGATGGCCGCCGAGGTGCGGGCACGGGCACGGGCCTCCAGCAGCTTGCCGAGGAGCACCAGGGTGATGATGCTTGCCGAGGCTTCGAAGTAAACATGCAGGTCGTGGCGCCCAAGGACAACCACCGCCAGACTGAAAAAGTAAGCCACGCTGGTGCCCAGGGCCACCAGCACATCCATGTTGGCACCGCCACCGCGCAGGGACGCCCACGCACCGGTGTAAAAACGCCTGCCGATCCAGAACTGGACGGGCGTGGCCAGCAGGCACTGCAGCCAGCGGGGCAGCAGATCCGCATGATGGCTGCCCGCCATGTCGGCACCGAACATGCCGAACATCTGGATGAGAAAGGGAAAGCTGAACCCGGCCGACAGCCAGAACAGCCGCAGCTCGGCGGCCACCTCGCCGGCTTTGCGGGCCTTGTCGGCCTCCCGGTCGCGCACGGTCACGGGGGTTGCGGCAAAGCCGGCCTTGGCCACGGCCGCAATGATCGCCGCCGGCTCAAGCGTGCCGGGCGCATAGCGGACACGCGCGGTTTCCGCGGCAAAATTGACGCTCGCCTCGACACCGGGCAGGCGATTCAGAACCTTCTCGAGGCGCGCGGCACAGGCTGCACAGGTCATGCCGCTCACGGAAAAATCGCTCTGCACGTCCTGGCTCACCGTACTGCTCCCTACCTGTGTCAGAAGTGGCAGACAACCCCATTCCAGAGGTTGCTGCCGAGGGTCGGCGCCGTCACCAGGCCATACACCCCGAATGCCAGCACCACCAGTCCAGACCCCGTCCGTACCGCGCGGTTCCGCACAAAATCCTTCAGACGCTTGAGCAGCAGGCCGGCCAGCAGGAGATTGGGCAGCGTGCCCAGGCCAAAAGCCAGCATCAGCATCGCACCCCGCTCGGCAGCACCGGTGACCAGCGCCGTGGCCAGCACGCTATACACCAGGCCACAGGGCAGGAACCCCCACAGCAGCCCGAGAGGCAGGGCCTGGGCAACGGTACGGGCGGGCAGGAAGCGCCGGGTGAGGGGCTGGATGCGCGCCCACAGACGATGGCCCAGCTGCTCGACCCCCGACAGGGCGCGGGTGAAGCCGGTGAGATAGAGGCCCAAGGCAATGAGCATCAGGTTGGCGGCCACATACAGACCCAACTGGATGGGCAGGATGTCGTTGAAGAGCATGCCCACCGTACCGATGGCGCCCATGGCAGCCCCCGCCAGGGTGTAGCTGGCGATACGGCCGATGTTGTAAGCCAGGTGCAGGGGCCACTCGCGACGCGACTCGCCGGGCATGCGGACAGTATTCACCGTCAGGGCGCTGACGATGCCCCCACACATTCCGACACAATGGGTACCCCCCAGGAGGCCGATCAGAAAGACTGCGAGATAGCCGGTTTCGGGCATGTTCCAGACCTAGAAGCAAAGCGCCCCGCGGAAGCACGGGGCGCTGGGAGTCGCACTTGCCTTGGCATTCTAGCCCGGCACCAGCCGGGCAGGTTTGCTCAGATCACCTTGGAGTAGCGGGTGCGCTCGCGATCCGAGCGCAGGTAACGGTCGAAGACCATGGCGATGGCCCGGACGAGCATGCGACCGGCCGGCAGCACGGAGATCCATTGCTCGTCGATCTTGAGCAATCCGCCCTTCTCCATCTCCTGCAGATCGGCCAGCTCGGCGGCGAAGTACTGCTTGAAATCGATCAGGTGCGCGATCTCGATGGATTCGATGGACAGCTCGAAGTGGCACATCAGGGCCTGGATGATGGCCCGGCGCAGCAGATCGTCCGGGGTCAGCTCGATGCCCCGCAGCACCGGCAGGCGACCGGAGTCGAGGATGTCGTAGTACTCGTCGAGGGTCTTGACGTTCTGGGCGTAGGTGGGGCCCACCTTGCCGATGGCCGACACGCCGAAAGCCAGCAGGTCACACTCCGCGTAGGTGGAGTAGCCCTGGAAGTTGCGGTGCAGCCGCCCCTGGCGCTGGGCGGTGGTGAGCTCGTCGGTCGGCTTGGCAAAGTGGTCCATGCCGATATACACATAGCCCGCCTCGGTGAGCCGGCGGATGGCCAGCTGAAGGATCTGCAGCTTGGTCTCACCGGAAGGCAGCTGGGCATCGACGATGCGGCGCTGGGGCTTGAACAGACTGGGCAGGTGGGCGTAGTTGTAGATCGACAGGCGATCAGGCGACAGGGCCAGGATCTGCTCGAGGGTGCGATTGAAGCTGATGACGTTCTGCTTGGGCAGACCATAGATCAGGTCCACGCTCACCGACTTGAAACCGTGGGCGCGGGCGGCGTCGATGACCAGCTTGGTCTCTTCCTCGCTCTGTACCCGGTTGACCGCCTTCTGGACGTCCGGGTTGAAATCCTGGATGCCCACACTCATGCGGTTGAAACCCAGCTCGGCCAGCAGCGCCACGGTGGCTTCATCGACCTTGCGGGGGTCGACCTCGATGGAGTACTCGCCATCCGGCACCAGGGTGAAGTGCTTCTTGACGATGCCCATCAGCTGGCGCAGTTCGTCATGGGACAGGAAGGTGGGCGTGCCGCCTCCCAGGTGAAGCTGCAGGACGTCCCGCGGGCCTTCAAGGCTGGCGGCCTGAAGATCCACCTCTTTCTCGAGATAGGCCAGGTATTTGGCCGAGCGCCCGTGGTCCTTCGTGATGATCTTGTTACAGGCGCAGTAGTAGCAGATCGTATTGCAGAAGGGGATGTGGAAGTATAATGAGAGCGGTTTGCCGATCCCGCCGATCGTACGTTTCCCGAGCCAATCCCCCAGCGCGTCGGAGTTGAAAGCCTCGACAAAGCGGTCCGCAGTGGGATAGGACGTGTAGCGCGGCCCATTCACATCGAACTTGCGGATGAGGTCCGGATCGAAGATCAGATCTTTTTGTGTAGTGTTCATGGAGAGACTTCTGTTGGTTGCACGAAACAATCGCAGAATCGTCCAAAAATCGTATTGACGTGGATCAAAGGGCTCCAAACCTTGGTTTAACCACACAGTTCAGGTGATTGCGCGTGCAGATGAAATCGGTAGTGCCGGTGACGGTGGTGGAAATCAAGACGGCCTGTTCCCAGTGCAACCTGCGGGAGCTGTGCCTTCCTTTCGGCCTCGATCCGGGCGAGGTCAACCAGCTCGACGAGCTCGTCGGCAGCCGCCGCAAGATCAAGCGGCAACAACATCTGTACCGCTCGGGTGACTCCTTCGAAGCCATCTACGCGATTCGCGCAGGGTCCTTCAAGACCGATGTGATCCTTGAGGACGGTCGTGACCAGGTGACGGGCTTCCAGATGACCGGCGAAGTGCTGGGCCTCGATGGCATCAGCACCGAGCAGCATTCCTGCAACGCGATTGCGCTGGAGGACAGCGAAGTCTGCGTGATCCCCTTCGGCCGGCTGGAGGAGCTGTCCCGCCAGGTGGAGAGCCTGCAGCACCAGTTCCACAAGATCATGAGCCGCGAGATCGTCCGTGACCACGGCGTCATGATGCTGCTCGGCTCCATGCGGGCCGAAGAGCGTCTTGCCGCCTTCCTGCTCAACATGTCCCAGCGTTTCACGGCCCGGGGCTTCTCGCCGTCAGAATTCCACCTGCGCATGACCCGGGATGAAATCGGCTCCTACCTCGGGCTCAAGCTCGAGACTGTCTCCCGGGCCTTCTCGCGCTTCCAGGACGAAGGCCTGGTGGCCGTGCAGCAAAAGCACATCCGCATCCTCGACACGCCGGGGCTCAAGCGCATCCTCAACCACCACACGGCCTGATCGTCAGACCAGGCCCAGCCAGCCGAGCGGGCTCTTGGTGATTGCGACGGAAACAATGTAGGCATACACCGCCAGCGCGCCGGCAAAGGCCAGGGCGCGCTGAATGCGCGGCCGTGCCGGCCTGAGGGCGACGGCACCGAGGCCGATGTAAGCAAGCAGGCCAAAGATCTTGGCCGTCAGCCAGCCATCCACGAACGGAACGAAACCCGCCATCCAGGCCAGGGCAATCGCGCTGGCCAGCAGGCAGGAATCAATGAGATGGGGCAGAACGCGGGTCGCTCGGGCCCGCAGCAGGGGAGATCCGGTCATCGACCACCAGCCCCGCAGGGTGAAGCCGGCAATGCTGAGAACCACGCAGCTGATATGGAAGTGCTTGAGAGCCAGGTACATGTCGCCTCGGATAGAGTGTTCCGGCGACACGCCCATCGTCACGCCGGGCCCGTCACCGCGGGCCCCCGACTTTATCCCCGCAGCACGCCGACTTCCAGTGCCGCGAACCAGTTGATGAAGCGCTGCACGTCGGCGCCCTGGTAGATGGCCCCGTGCTGGGGCACCAGCATGTCGATCTCCATGCGGGAGACCCGCTCACACCAGTCACGCTTGGCCCGGTCGGAGCCCATCCAGCGCTTGTGGAAAGCTTCGGCGTGGCGGATGTGGCGGGAGAAATCCTCGACGTAGAGCCCGTTGTGATCCGCCGGCAGCAGGGCAGCGCCCACATCCCCGGAGAACAGGATCTTGGCCTTCGGATCGTAGAGGTGGAAGTTGCCTGACGAGTGCAGGTAGTGGGCGGGAATGGCCTGGAGCTCCAGCCCGCCCAGGCGGATGGTCATGCCGGGATCGGGGATGGGGATGAAGGTGCTGTCCTGGCCCCCGAAGTGGGGCAGGAAGGACTGCCACAGCCAGCTGGTGTAGCACTTGAGGTCAGGCTTGAACTCCAGCCACAGGGCCAGGGACGAGATGATGTCCGGATCCTGGTGGGACGAGAAGATGCCCGCCAGCCGGGTCGGATCGCACTCGGCAGAGAGCGCCGAGAACACTGCCGGAAAGATCTCGATGCCGCCCGGATCGCACAGCAGGGCTTCGTCGCCATTCACCACCACGTATTCGTTGGTGTCGATGATGTAGCCGGGCTTGGTCGCATCGCGGGCGATGGCGAGCCAGCGGTGATCGTCTTCCTGATAGATGCAGTGGGCCTGCTTCATGGTGTCCTAATCCTTTACGAGGCGTTCCTTGCCGAGTATTTCCAGTGACCGCTTGATCTGCGCGATCACTTCCGCAAAATCTGTCGAAACCTGCATCAGCGCCGGGCTGAAGGTGCCACCATAGGCGGCCTCGATCTTGGCGGAGCGGGCCAGCACGCCCCCCAGTTCGACCAGCTGCTGGGTCTCCTCCACCGCCGAACGCAGGCGCAGGTCCAGGGAGCGCAGGCAGGCCTGCTGCTCGGCCAGCCGCGTTGCACCGCGCCGCCGGGCCTCCCGTACACCCGGCACACCGTCGCCGCTGAGGCGGATGGCTGCGGCCAGGATGGCCGATGTGCGCTGCTGCTGAACCACGCCGGTCACACTACCCACCGAGCCGGAGGTCATGTCCCGGAGGGTGGCCATGTGCCGGGTCAGCTCCTGGGCGAAGCGCCGCAACTCATTTGAAAGCACCCCGAAGCCGAGGGCTGCGTTGCCCGCCCGCTTGGCCAGAAAGATCGCGTTGAGGGCCATCAGGTTGATGCGGAAGGCCGTGGACACGATGGCCTTGATCTCTTCATTGACCCGCACGATGCGCGCGAGCTCGCTCACGCCGGGGGCTTTCACGTGCAGGTTTCGGTCTGGCGCGTTCATGCTGAACTCTCATGCGGCGCAGGCCGCAGCAGGACTCGGGGACGTCAGGTTCACGCGGCATCCCCCGCCAGGTGCGGGGGAGATACCGGTGTTGTGCGGGATTAACGGCGGCCCGGGCCCAAGCTTGAGTCCGCCCCGATCCGTCTGCTAGGGGACAGAGGTGGCCGCTACGTCCTGACGGCGCGGCGGCATCAGGAAATCCCGCGGACGGGTGCGCAAGCGGTGCCACAAACGTCGGCGGAGCTCCCGCAGATCGTCCCGGGAAAGGTCATAGGCACGCACCGCCGTCCACAGGGAAAGGGCAAAGCTGACCCCGAGGTTGAGCACGAACATCACGGCCACCCCGAGAATGGCCAGGGACAACAACCCCGTGCCCACCCACTCCACCTCCAGCGCCGAGGTGGCGAGACTGAGGATGCCCGAGTTGAGGGTGACGTGACGCACATCCAGGGGGAGGCCGAAGAACTTGCCGAGCACCGGTGTCATGCCCAGCATCAGCCCCAGGGACACGTTGGTGGCCCAACCCGACATGTTGCGGGACACCACCCCGGCAAGCCGGATCATGCGCAGGCGGCCGAAGCGGTTGCCCAGCCGGTGCTCGGCAATCGCCTGGGGCAGCCGGTGATAGACCGCCCAGTTATCCACCCAGCCACCGATCAACGCCGCGGCGTACAGGATGCAGCCGGTAAGCGCAGCGTAGAACACCGTGCCGCTATCCACCGGACTGAGGGCATGAAAGACGTAGGTGGCTTCCCCGTGACTGAGGAAGGAATGCCCCGTAACCCACTGCCAGGTGGCATCGAAAGCGTAGGCCCCGGTGGCCACCACCACCACGTTGGCAATGGTCGCAGCCAGCTGGGAGTGGCAGATGCATGCGGCGTAGTCGACGATCACGTCGAGGCGCTCGGCGCCCTTGCGGTCACGGATGATCGCCGCGAAGGCGGCGGCGGTCATGGCCGGCTGCTTGGTGGCCAGCATGAGGCCCAGCGCCTGAAGAATCAGGAAGCTCACCGCATAATTGACTCCCGACACCAGCCCCTCCATGAACAGGGCCAGACCCGCTCCGGCAACGGCCATCTTCATCGCTGCGGTGCCCACCGTCAGCAGCCCCCCTCCCGCTGCAGCAACCCAGATGTGGCGATACTCGGCCGGGTTGTCGGCGATGTAGTGCTCACCGGTCTTGCCCGCCCGGTCGACGATGCGCCGCTGCAGGCGCTGCAGGTTGCTGCGCACAAGGTGGCGCAGACTGGTGCTGTCATGGGCGGCGTAGGCCAGCTGCTGGAGCAGGGCCAGCACCGGCCCGGGGGCCTCCCGGCCCGTGCTCATCACCGCCACGATGGCCTCCATGCGGCCCAGGCAACGTTCGAGCACATCGAGGCCATACACGATATCAACGCTGATGCCTTCGGATTCGAGGCGCGTCGAGATCATCTGCATCTCTTCCCGGCAGGCCACCACATCGGCTTCCCACGCCTCAAGCAGAGCCCCGGAGAGGCGTCCCTGCTCCCACGCGCAGAGCAGGTTTTCACCGCTCGCCGCCAGGCGTTTGAAGGGCGAACGGGCAACCGGCCCGGGCAGGCTGCGGGCCCGCAGCTTGAGGGACAGACCCTGCCCCTGGACGCGGGCCAGCAGCAGGCGGAAGCCGTCGGCCATGGCCCGCTCCAGCGCTGCCGTCATCTCCGGTTCATCCGCCGGGAAAAGCAGATCCACCGCCCGCTGCAGGGTGGAGGGCTGCAACCCGCGGATCAGGGTCAGATCACGCCGGTTGGGATAGCTCCGGCTCATCAGATGCCCGAGATCGTGATCGTCCCGGGGTGACGGGATCAGCTTGGAGGTCGTCCGATCCCCCAGCTCCGACAGGAAGCCCCGATCACTGGGAATCCCGACTTCCCCGAACAGGTTGGCCCCCTCGGTCTCGTCGAGGATGGCCCCGAGGGCCCGGCGCAGGGCCGCCGCCAGGGGCGGGTTGGCCGCCAGCACATCCATCAGCACGGCAAAGCGCTGGGTGGCGGAGCCATGCACGTCGGCAGCGTCGATATACACGTCGTCCCACAACTTGCCTCGTGACAACCAGGCATTCAGGGCCAGCCAGGCATCCATCCGGTCGGGGAGATGGTCGGCCTGGATGAGGGCAGACAACCGCCTGGCCAGGCCCGGCAGATGCCTCTGCTGATGGCGAGAGAGAGGGAGGGCGGCATGAATGCACGCCATCACGTGGTCCGGAGTCATGGGCTGGGTATCTTGCATAGGTCGAGTATGACCCAGCCACCCAGATTTTGTTCATGTGCACAATTGCCTGGAGCCCCACCCGGGACAGGCAAGCCGGTTATCCTCCCGCCCATGCTCCCCATCCTTTACCAGGACGACCACATGGTCGTCATCCACAAGCCCTCGGGGCTGCTCGTGCATCGCAGCGAGCTCGATCGCCACGAAACCCGCTTCGCCGTGCAATTGCTGCGCGACCAGCTGGGGCGCCACGTGCACCCCGCCCACCGCCTCGACCGGGGCACCTCGGGCGTGCTGGTGTTTGCCCTCGACAAGGACACCGCCCGCGCCCTGGGCGGGCAGTTCGAACGCCAGGAGGTGGACAAGACCTACCTGGCCGTGGTGCGGGGCCACCCGCCCGAGTCCGGCCGCATCGACCACGCCCTGACCCGCCGCCGCGACGACGCCGAGTGGGTGGACCGCCGCAGCACCGACGAGGCCCAGGACGCCATCACCGACTACCGCCGTCTGGCCACCTGCGAGCTACCCCACGCCGTCGATCGCTACCCCACCAGCCGCTACGCCCTGGTCGAACTCAAGCCCCTCACCGGGCGACGCCATCAGCTCCGCCGCCACCTCAAGCACCTCGCCCACCCCATCATCGGCGACGCCACCTTCGGCAAGGGCCGCCACAACCGGCTGTTCCAGGACCTGTTCGGCAACCAGCGCATGCTGCTGGCCTGCACCCGGATGCAGTTGAGCCACCCGGTGGATGGCCGCGTCCTCGATCTGGTCGCCCCCGTGGACGGTGACTTCGCCCGGGTCATCGACGCCCTGGGCTGGGGCCCGGCCCTGCCCCCGGGGCTTTGCCCCCCTGAACACACCGGGCCGCCGCCCGTGGTGCAGCCCGCCACATACCCTGCGACAACTCTGAGCTTTCGCCCGTAACACAGGCCGGATAAGATTCACGGTCTTTTGTGTTGCGCGCCCGATGAAGCTTTCCCAACGTCTCGATCCAACCCGCCTCAACTGGCAGTCCGCCACGCGCATCGGCCCCGTGCTTGCCTGGGGGGCGGCCCTGTCGGTCACGGCCTGGGTCGGCGCAGATCTCTTCTGGCGTTTCAGCGCACCCCGCCCACCGGCCCTGCCGGTGGCCAGCCCCAGCGATCCGCAACTCGCAGCCCAGGCCATCGCCAGCCGGCACCTGATGGGCAATGCCGCCACACGCCCCGGCACGGTCGGCCCGGCCGTCGCCGCACCCGGCCGTTATGCCCTGCAGGCGGTGGTGACAGGCAGCGGCGGCCGCCCGGGCTGGGCCGTACTGACCATTGACGGCGGCCCCCAGCAGGGCATCGTCGAGGGCCAGGAGCTTCACCCCGGCGTCCGTCTTGCCCGGGTTCTGGCCGACAGCATCCA
Source organism: Zoogloea sp. (assembly GCF_023150065.1). Classification (GTDB taxonomy): domain Bacteria; phylum Pseudomonadota; class Gammaproteobacteria; order Burkholderiales; family Rhodocyclaceae; genus Zoogloea. Next base: position 35,473 of record NZ_JAKLLN010000001.1, on the reverse strand, counting down.
GATCACCGCCGGCGGTGGCACCCAGACCGTCCGCCTCACCGAGCGGGGCAGCCCTGGCACCCCGCCGGGCAACGGCCCCGTGCCCGCAGGCATTGGCCAGCTGCCCCCGCTGCAAGCCCCTTCCATCACCGACAACAACACCGAAGCACCGGACTCGGGCCCGCGCCCCTCTCCCATCGGCCTTCCTGCCGGCTTTCAGGTTCAACCCGTCCCCAGCCAATGAAACACGCCCGCTGCACCCCGGGGTTCGCCCGCCGGCTTCTTGCCGCCTGCCTAGTCACCACCGTGGCCCTGCCCCTCGCCCTGCCGGCCGTACCAGCCCTGGCCAACGAGGCCGGCACCGGCGAGACGGTGTCCCTCAACTTCGTGAATGCCGAGATCGGCGCCGTGATCCAGGCCATCTCCCGGATCTCCGGGCGCAACTTCGTGGTGGACCCGCGGGTCAAGGGCACCCTCAACATCGTCACGGCCCGGCCGGTGCCGCGCAATCTGAGCTACTCAATCCTGCTCTCGGCGCTGCGCCTGCAGGGCTATGCCGCCATCGAGGGCCAGGGCATCACCAAGATCGTCCCCGAGGCCGATGCCAAGCTGCACGCCGTGCCTGTGGGCAAGGGCCAGGGCGCCGGCGGCGGTGACCGCCTCACCACCCAGGTGTTCACCCTGCACCACGAATCGGCCTCCCAGCTGGTACCGGTGATCCGCCCCCTGGTGTCCCCCAACAACACCGTCACTGCCTACCCGGGCAATAACTCCCTGGTGGTCACCGACTACGCCGAGAACATCGGCCGCATCGCCCGCATCATCGAATCCATCGACGTCCCCCAGGGCGACATGCGGGTGATCAACCTCAAGCACGCCTCGGCGCTGGATCTCGCTCAGACGGTCAATCGCCTGCTCAACGACGCAGGCAGCGGCAGCCTCGGTGCGACACCCGGGGTCGGCGGCGACGCCAGCCAGCGGGTCTCGGTGATCGGCGACCCGCGCACCAACAGCCTGCTGGTGCGCTCGGAAAACCCCTCCAAGCTCAACGCCGTGCGCCAGCTGGTGGCCAACCTGGACCAGCCCGGTGCGGCCGGCAACATCCACGTGGTGTACCTGAAGAACGCCGAGGCCACCAAGGTCGCCCAGACCCTGCGTGCCGTGCTCTCCGGCGAGGCGGGCAACACCGGCCAGGGCAGCACCGGCAGCAGCAGCTCCACCAGCAGCTTCGCCCCCAGCGCCACCGGCAGCAGCACCAGTGGCAGTGCCACCAGCACGGGCTCGAGTGTCGGCAGTACCCCGTCCTTCAGCAACACCAGCACGACCGGCAGCGGCGCAGGCGCCACCGGCAATGGCATCGTCCAGGCCGACCCGATGAGCAACGCGCTGATCATCACCGCGCCGGAAGCCATCTACAACAACCTGCGCAAGGTCATCGAGCAGCTCGACCGGCGCCGCGCCCAGGTGTATGTGGAAGCCCTGATCACCGAAGTCAGCACCGAAAAAGCCGCCGAGATCGGCATCCAGTGGCAGGCCGGCAAGCTCGGCTCGACCACGGCCTTCGGCGGCACCACCTTCAACAGCGGCGGCAACAACATCCTCAACCTGGCCACCAGCCTGGCCTCCAGCAGTTCCACCACCCTGCCCGGCAATGGCCTCAACCTGCTGCTGGGTAGCGGCACCATCACCGTCGGCGGGCGCGAGATTGCCAACCTGAACATGCTGGCGCGCTTCCTGGAGTCGGACACCAAGGCCAACATCCTGTCCACGCCCAACCTCGTCACCCTGGACAACGAGGAAGCCAAGATCGTCGTCGGCCGCAACGTGCCCTTCGTCACCGGCACTTACGCCACCACCGGCAACACCGCCACCGCCAACCCCTTCACCACCGTCGAGCGCCGCGACGTGGGCCTGACCCTGAAGGTCAAGCCACAGATCTCCGAAGGCGGCACGGTGCGCCTGCAGATCTACCAGGAAGCCTCCTCGGTGATCGACTCCACCGCCACCAGCACCACCGGCCCCACCACCACCAAGCGCTCCATCGAATCCACCGTGCTGGTGGATGACGGCGCCATGATCGCCCTGGGCGGCCTGGTGGAAGACACTTACAGCGGCGGCCAGGAGAAAGTCCCGCTGCTCGGCGACCTGCCCTACCTTGGCCAGTTCTTCCGCTACGACTCGCGCAAGCGCGGCAAGACCAACCTGATCGTCTTCCTGCGTCCGGTGATCCTGCGTGACGCCGCCAGCATCCAGGGCATCTCCGCCGACCGCTACAACTACGTGATCGGCCAGCAGCGCGCCAACGACCGGGCCGACGCGCTGATGCGCGGCGAGCCCAACCCGCCGGAACTCCCGCCGCCGGGCAGCCCGCCACCGGCCGTGCCCTTCAACCGCCCCAAGGACAATCCGCCCCAAGCTGCGCCGGCGATACCCGCCCCCCAGCAGGCCACGCCCGCCTACACCCCATGAGCGCCCCCGCCCTGCCCTACGCCTTCGCCAAGGCCCACGGCGTGCTCGTTGCCAGCCTGGGCAGCGAGCGCGCCGAGGTGCTCATGCGCGAGGGTGCCGACCTGACGGCCCTGGCCGAAGTGCGGCGCAGCCTGGGTCTGCCCCTGCAGATCGAAAGCGTCGGCCGCGCCGCCTTCGAGGCGCGCCTGGCCGAGGCCTACTCCGGCGCCGAGGACAACGCCGCCGAGGTGGTGGCCGATGTAGGGCAGGAAGTGGACCTGACCCAGTTGATGACCGAACTCCCGGCCGTCGAGGATCTCCTCGACACTCAGGACGACGCCCCAATCATCCGCATGATCAACGCCCTGCTCACCCAGGCGGTGCGCCAGCAGGCCAGCGACATCCACATCGAGCCCTACGAGCGCCATTCGGTGGTGCGCTTCCGCCGCGATGGCGTGCTGGTGGACGTGGCCCAGCCGCACCGGGCGCTCCACGCCGCCATGGCCTCGCGCATCAAGATCATGGCCAGCCTCGACATTGCCGAGAAGCGCCTGCCCCAGGACGGCCGCATCGCCCTGCGCCTGGCCGGGCGGCAGGTGGACGTGCGGGTGTCCACCCTGCCCACCACCCACGGCGAACGCATCGTGCTGCGCCTGCTCGACAAGGGCAACGGCCAGCGCAGCCTGGACAGCCTGGGCATGGCCGCCGACACCGTGCGCCCCTTCGCCAACCTGCTCAAGGAACCCCACGGCATCCTCCTCGTCACCGGCCCCACCGGCTCGGGCAAGAGCACCACCCTCTACGCCGCCCTGCAGGGCATGGACGCCAAGCGCCGCAACATCGTCACCGTCGAAGACCCGGTGGAATACGACCTGCCCGGCGTGGGCCAGATCCAGGTCAATCCGCGCATCGAGCTGAGCTTTGCCAAGGCCCTGCGCGCCATCCTGCGCCAGGACCCGGACGTGATCATGATCGGCGAAATCCGCGACCTGGAGACCGCCCAGATCGCCGTGCAGGCCAGCCTCACCGGGCACCTGGTGCTGGCCACCCTGCACACCAACGACGCCGCCTCCGCCGTCACCCGGCTGGTGGACATGGGCGTCGAGCCCTTCCTGCTCGCCTCCACCCTGCGCGGCGTGCTGGCCCAGCGCCTGGTGCGCAAGCTGTGCCCGGCCTGCCGCAATGCCAGCCCCAGCAGCACGGCCGACCGCGAGCTGCTCGGGCCGGACACCCCCGCGCAGCTGTGGCACGCCACCGGCTGCCCCGACTGCTCGCGCACCGGCTATGCCGGCCGCAGCGGCATCTACGAACTCATCGTCGCCGACGAAGCCTTCCAGCGCCTGATCCACACCGGCGCCGACGAAGCCCAACTTCGCGCCCACGCCCTGGCCCACGGCACCCGCAGCCTGCGTGACGACGGCCTGCGCCTGCTGGCCAGCGGCCAGACCTCGGCCGAAGAGCTGCTCCGCGTCACCCGCGAATGACCGCCTTCCGTTACCGCGCCCTCGACGCCGCCGGCAAGGAAGCCACCGGCGTCCTCGAAGCCGACACCGGCAAGGCCGCCCGCGGCCTGCTCCGGGAGCGCGGCCTGTATCCGCTGGAAGTGGCCTCGGTGGCCCACGGCGCGGCGGGTAACAAGTCTGTCCGGCGCAAGCTCAAGGACGCCGACCTCACCCTGCTCACCCGCCAGTGGGCCACCCTGCTGGCCTCCGGCCTCACCGTCGAGCAGGCCCTCGCCGCCCTCATCGAGCAGGCCGAGAGCGAATCGACCCGCCAGCTGCTGGCCGGCGTACGCTCCGAGATCCTGGCCGGCTACAGCCTGCGCGCCGCCCTCGACCGCTACCCCCAGGCCTTCTCCACCCTGTACCGGGCCTCGGTGGCCGCGGGCGAGAAATCCGGCGAGCTGGCCAAGGTCATGAACCAGCTGGCCGACTACCTCGACCGCAGCCACGCCCTGCGCACCAAGACCCTCCAGGCCCTGCTCTACCCGGCCATCGTCGCCAGCGTGGCCTTGCTGGTCATCGTCGGCCTGATGACCTACGTGGTGCCCCAGGTGGTGTCCGTGTTCCAGCAGGGCAAGCAGGCCCTGCCGCTGCTCACCCGCAGCCTGATCCTGGTCAGCACCCTGCTGCGCGAGTGGGGCTGGCTGCTGGTGCTTGCCATCGTCGGCGCCTTCATGGCCGGGCGCAGCGCCCTGCGTGACACCAGCCTGCGCCGCCGCTGGGACGCCTGGCTGCTGGGCCTGCCGGTGCTGGGGCGCCATCTGCGCACCCTCGACGCCACCCGCTTTGCCAGCACCCTGTCCATCCTGGCCGGTAGCGGCGTGCCCCTGCTGGCGGCGCTGGACGCCGGCCGCCAGGTGATCAGCCGCCTGCCCCTGGCCGACGCCGTGGGCGTGGCCGCCGAGCGGGTGCGCGAAGGCCAGCCCCTCTCCAAGGCCCTCGGTGCGAGCCGCCAGTTTCCGCCGCTGCTCATCCACATGCTGGCCAACGGCGAGGCCACCGGCCGCATCGACGAGCTCCTCGACCGCGCCGCCCGCCTGCAACAGGCCGAACTGGAAAACCGCACCGCCACCCTCACCGCCCTGCTGGAGCCGGTGCTGCTCCTGGCCATGGGCGGCTTCGTGCTGCTCATCGTGATGGCCGTGATGCAGCCCATCATCGAAATCAACACCCTGATGAAGTAAGGAAACCACGATGCTCAAAACCCTGCGCCGCAACCGCGGCTTCACCCTGATCGAAGTGATGGTGGTCATCGTCATCCTCGGCGTGCTCGCCGCCCTGGTGGTGCCCAAGGTGATGAGCCGCCCGGACGAGGCCCGGGTGGTCGCCGCCCGCCAGGACATCTCGGCCGTCATGCAGGCCCTCAAGCTCTACAAGCTCGACAACCGCCGCTACCCCAGCGCCGAGCAGGGCCTGCAGGCGCTCGTCACCAAGCCGACCACCGCCCCGGTGCCCGAGAACTGGAAGTCCTACCTGGACAAGCTGCCCCTCGACCCCTGGGGCAAGCCCTACCAGTACGTCATGCCCGGCCTCAAGGGCGAGGTGGATGTGATGAGCTTCGGCGCCGACGGCGTGACCGGCGGCGAAGGCTTCGACGCCGATATCGGCTCCTGGAGCCTGTAGTGCCTTTCCGGCCCATGAACACCGCGCCCCGACGGCGGCACAGCACCGGCTTCACCCTCATCGAGGTGATGGTCGTGCTGGTGATCATGGGCATCATGGCCACCGGGCTCAGCGTGGGTCTGGACAGCCTGCGCGGCCGCGACGCCGACCAGGCCCTCAAACGCCTGCGCCTGGTGCTGGAAGCCACCGCCGACCGGGCCATCGTGCGTGGCCGGCCCATCGCCGTGGAGCTGCTCTCCGACGGCTACCGTTTCTCGGCCCTCGACCCCGACGACAACTGGCGCCCCCTCAACGACCCACCGGTGTTCACCGAGAAGGCCCTGCCCGCCGGCATGGGCTGGGGCGGTCTGCGCCTGGAAGGGGGCGGCGAGACCAGCGCCACCCGCCTGCAGTTCGGCACCCAGGCACCGGAGTACGAATTACGTGTCACCACCCCCGGCGGCGAAGCCCGCCTGACCGGCAGGGCCAACGGCGAGGTGCGGCTGCAGATGCCGGGCCGCACGGCCTCATGAGGCGGCAGCCCGCCCGCGCCCGCGGCTTCACCCTGCTGGAGACCCTTGTTGCCCTGGCCATCCTGGCCATCGCCCTGACCGCCGCCTTCCGGGCCATGGGCGTCACCGCCCAGAGCGCCGCCGAACTGCGCGAGCGTCTGATCGGCGACTGGGTGGCCGAGAACCGGCTGGCCGAGCTGCGCGCCACCGGCGCCTGGCCCGGCGCCGGCACCAACGAGGGCACCGCCGACCAGGCCGGGCGAACCTACCGCTGGCGCGAAGAGGTCAAGAACACCGCCAACCCCCTGTTCCGCCGGGTGGACGTGAGCGTCTTCGCCCCCGAATCCGACACCCATGCCATCGCCCGGCTCACCGGCTACGTGGCCCGCCCCCTGCGATGAAGCGCTTACCGCCCGCCCAGCGCGGCCTGACCCTGATCGAGCTGATGGTGGCCCTGGCCATCTTCGCGGTGCTCGGCGTGCTGTCCTACCGCGGGCTTGCCGAGGTGGCCACCAGCCGCACTCACCTGGAAGCGGGCTTCGAGCGCTGGCGGGCGATCGGGCGCAGCATGCAGCGCATCGACACCGATCTGCAGCAGCTCGTGTCACCCGCGGCATCAGGCAGCAGCCTGCCCACCGAAGGCACCAGCCTGGCCGCACCGGGCCTGGTCCTTGGTCGCAGTGCCAGTGGCGAGCCAGAGCTACAGTTCCTGCGCCTGGACGATACCCGCGGCGTGCGCCGGGTCGGCTTCCGGCTGGTGGACGGGCGCCTCGAATGGCTGCGCTGGAGCGGCCGCGAAGCCCTCGGCCAGCCCAGCGTCGATCCCCTGCTCGACGGGGTGCGCGGCGTACGCTGGCGCTTCCTGCTCGACAACGTGCGCACCGACGCCTGGCCTCCCGCCGACCGCCGCAGCCTGCTGCCGGACGCCATCATCCTCGAACTCGATCTGGCCGACGTGGGCACCCTCACGCGGCTGATCGCCCTGCGCTGATGGCCGCTCTCCACCCCCGCACCCAAGCGCCAGCCGGCCCCCAACGGGGCGCCGCGGTGATCCTTGCCCTCCTTACCGTGGCCCTCGTTGCCGGCATCGCCGCCGCCGCCGTCGGTGACCTGGGTGTGGCCATGGATCAGGTGATCGGCCGCCACGACCAGGCCCAGGCCCGCCAGCTGGCCCGCGGCGCCGTGGACTGGGCGCGCAACGTGCTGGCCGAGGATGCCGGCCGCAGCAACGTGGATCACCTGGGCGAGGCCTGGGCCGTCAAGGTGCCGCCGACGCCGGTGGAAGAAGGCGAAGTCAGCGGCGAGCTGCAGGATCTGTCCGGCCGCATCAACCTCAACAAGCTGGTCCGGATCGACGGTCAGAATCCCCTGGAGCGGGAGCAGTTTTTGCGCCTGCTGGAGCTGGTCGGGGTGGGCAAATCGGAAGCTCTGGATCTCACCAACGCCCTGATCGACTGGCTCGACCGGGATGACAACCCGACCCTGCCCGGTGGCGCCGAATCGTCCTGGTACGGCACCCAGCAGCCCCCCCGCAGCCCGGCCAACGGCCCCCTGGCCAGCGTTGGCGAACTCACCCAGGTGCGCGGTTTCAGCCCCGCCCTGGTGGCCCGCCTGAGCCCCTTCGTGGCCGCCCTGCCGGGCAGCGACAGCCTGATCAATGTGAATACGGCAGCGCCGGAAGTGCTGGCCGCCGCCATCGCCGAGCTGCCCCTGGACACCGCCCGCATCATGGCCGTCGAACGCAGCCGGGCCTGGTTCACCAGCGTGGCCAGCGTCGACGCCTGGCTCGAGAACCGAAATCTCCCCGCCAACACCACCGGCCTGGACATCCAAAGCCATCACTTCCTGGCCACCGGACGCGCCCGCTTCGGCGTCTCCATGGTGCGCATGGAAGTCCTCCTGTATCGCCCCACGGGCCAGAAATGGTCCACCATCGTTTGGCAGAAACTGCTATGACCCGCCTCCTCCTTGCCATCGACGAACATTGGCCGACCCGCCCCGAATGCGCCTGGGCGCTCCTCGGGCCCGACGGCCAGCCCCTCTCCGAAGGGCATTCCGCCCCCCGCCACTGGCCGGCTGCCGACGAATGCAGCGTGGTGCTGACCGGCGCCCAGTGCCTTTGGCTGGATGTGCCGCTGCCCCGCGGCGCCCGCCGCGACCTGCCGCGCCTGTTGAGCTACGCCCTCGAAGACCGGCTGCTGAAAGACCCGGACACCCAGCACCTGACCCTCAGCCACCGCCGCCCGGCCAACGACGGTGAGCGCGACCTGGCTGGGGTGCTGGTCATCGCCCGGGAGCGCCTGCGTAGCCTGATGGCCCAGTTCGCCGCCATCGGCCGGGTGCCGCGCCGGGTGGTGGCCCAACTGCAGACGGCCCCCGCCGACGAGGCCGGCTGGCACCTCAGCCTGTCCGCCGAAGGGGCCATCCTGCGCACCAGCACGAGCACCGCACTGGCCCTCGACCGGGACATCCTGGTTCCGCTGCTGTCCGCCCAGGCCGCCAGCGCCCGGGCAGCCAATGCAGCCCCGGCCCGGGTCGACGTGCACCCGGCGCCGGGCAGCCCCGCTTTCGACATCCCCGCCGCCGAGGCAGAAAGCGGCCTCACGCTGCACCCTGCCGCGCCCTACCTGTGGTGGCAGGGAAACGAGCGCCAGGCTGCCAACCTGCTGCATGGCGAGTTCGCCAGTGGCGACCGTGGCGCGGCCTGGATGGCCCGGCTGCGTGCTCCGGCCCTGCTCGGCACCGCTGCGCTGGGCCTCTGGCTGGCCACCAATGTGGGTGAGGTGCTGTGGCAGCGGCATGTGCTGGGCGGCTTCGAGTCGCGCATCGAACGGGTCTATCGCAGTGCCTTCCCCAACTCACCGGTGGTCGCCCCCGCCGCCCAGATGCGCCAGCAGCTCAACGCCGAGCGGGCACGCCATGGCCAGCTGCGCGATGACGACGCCCTGAGCCTGCTGGCCCAGGCAGCCGAAGCCCTGGGCACCGACGCCACCGATGGCATCGCCGCCCTGCGCTTCGAGGAAGGCCGCCTCGACCTGACCCTGAGCGGCCCCGCCGCTGCCCGCGCCGAAGCCCTGGTCGGCCTGCTGAGCAGCCGCGGCCTGCTTGCCAACCTGCGCCAGGAAGGCAATGCCACACATCTGCTGCTGCGCCAGGAGAACCTGCAATGAAGGACATCAAGACCGCCGCAGCCGGCCCCATTGCCCAGCTTGCACAACGCTGGCAGGCCATCAGCCCCCGGGAACAGCGCCTGGTCCTGATCGCCGCCACCGTCGTGGCGATCGGCGCAGCAGTCAGTCTGCTCGACTGGAGCCGCGCCGAGGGACAACGCCTGGCCCGCCGGCTGCCCCGCGCCGAAGCCAGCCTGAACCAGGTGCAGGAAGCCGCCACGGAGATCAGCCGCCTGCGCGCCGCAACGCAAGCCACCCGGCCGGACGGCCCCGCCCTGCTCGCGGCCGTCCAGGCATCGGCCAAGAGCCGCGGCCTGGAGATCGGCGTGCAGGGGGGCGGCGAAGGCCTGCACATCAAGGGGCAGGCCGGCTTCAACGAGCTGATCGCCTGGCTCGCCGCCCTGCAGAAAGATCAGGGCCTGCGGGTGCTGCGCATGGAGATCCAGCGCCAGGGCAGCCTTGCCAGCGTCGACGCCGTGCTGGCCAGCCCGGCAACCCCCTGAGCGATGTTGAAGAAGCTGCTGATCGTGCTGGCGCTGGGCCTAGGGTTTCTGGTGGCCAAGGCTCCGGCCAGCCTGGTGGATGGCCTGCTGGCCCATTTCACCGGCGAAGGCCTGCGCCTGCAGAAGGCCGAAGGCACCCTGTGGCGTGGCCACGGCATCCTTGCCAGCCGCGACGCCAGTGGCCGCAGCCTGTCGCCCTGGCTGCCCCTGGCCTGGGAGTTCGACACCGGTGCGCTCATTCGGCTTGCCGCGGCATGGAGCTTTTCGAGCAGCGGCACCCCGATCGGACGCGTCGAGGCCGGCCCCGCAGGGCTGGAGGTGACGGGGCTGAACCTCCACGCTCCCGCCGACGCCGCCCTCATGCCGATTCCCCACCCGGTTGCCCGGGCGGGGTGGCAGGGCGATCTCAGCATCGAGGCACCGACCTGGCGCTGCGCCCTATCGGGTACCTGCAGTGGCGAAGCCCGCCTGCTCTGGCGCGGTGCCCGCGCCGCATTGTTCCCGGGGCGCCGATTCGGCGACTACGAGATCCGGCTCACCGCCCGGGACGGACGCTTCCACTACACCCTCGACACCCTTGCCGGCGACGTGATCGCCAAGGGCAGCGGCGAGGCCGCCCCCGGGCGCACCCCCAGCTTCACGGGAAGCCTCAAGGGAGAACCGGAGTTCCTCAACCGCCTGCCGGCCATCGCCGGTGGCGCAGCGCGACCAACCGGCCAGCCAGGGCAGTTCGAGATCCACTGGCCGCCCCCCTGACAAACTTCCTTTCATCCCCCTGCCGATTCCGCCAGAATGTCAGGTTCATTCCACATCTCATCGCATCCAGGTTCTTCGTCCATGAATCCGATCCAAGCCGCTCGCGCTGCCGGCCAGCAAATCTGGCTCGACAACCTCTCCCGCTCCCTGATCAATGAAGGTCACCTTGCCCGGCATATCGAGCAAGGCGTGGCCGGCGTGACCACCAACCCGGCGATCTTCCACAAGGCCATCGCCGAGGGGCAGGACTACCGCCCGGCCCTGGACGCCATGCGCGGCGAGAACCTGAGCGCCGAGCAGCGCTACGAGCGCCTGGTGATTGAAGACGTCCAGCGCGCCTGCGACACCATCCGCCCGGTCTTCGACGCCAGCCAGGGCGACGCCGGCTACGTCAGCCTGGAAGTCTCGCCGGCCCTCGCCGACGACGAAGCCGGCACCGTCGCCGCTGCCCGCCGCCTGCGTGATGCCGTGGCCCGGGACAACCTGCTGGTGAAGATCCCCGCCACCGCTGCCGGCATCCGGGCCATCGAAACCCTGACCGGCGAAGGGCTCAGCCTCAACGTCACCCTGATGTTCTCCCTCGCCCACGTGGATGCCGTAGCCGGCGCCTACCAGCGCGGCCTGGAAGCCCTGGCCGCCAGGGGCGGTGATGTGAGCAAGGTACGCTCCGTGGCCAGCGTGTTCCTGTCCCGCTGGGAGACCCTAGTAGACAAGCTGCTCGAAGAAAACGGCAGCGATGCCGCCCTGGCCCTGCGCGGCAAGACCGGCGTGGCCATCGCCCGCCAGGCCTACCAGCGCTACCTGGCCCGCTTCCACGGCGCAGGCTTTGTCGCCCTCGCCGCCCGCGGCGCACGCCCCCAGAGCATGCTGTGGGCCAGCACCGGCACTAAGAACCCGGCCTACCCCGACCTGATGTACGTCGAACCCCTGATCGGCGCGGAAACCGTCAACACCCTGCCCGACGCCACCCTCGCCGCCTTCCTGGACCACGGCGTGGTAAGCGGCAACACCGTGACCGGCGACATCGATGCAGCCGGCACCCACATCGTCGCCCTAGGCGCCCTGGGCATCGACCTCAACGTCCTCGGCGAACGCCTCCAGCAGGAAGGCCTCGCCCAATTCGCCACGGCCTTCGGCAAGCTGCTCGAACTGACGGCCTGATCGTCTACCCCCCCCCCCCCCCCGGCAGCCCTCCCCCGGGCTGCCGAAACGCTCCGCCCTGCGACATGCGGGCTGACCCGGCATCAGACGGATGTGTGTCCGGGGAAAGCACAAAATAAAACAGCCTGCGACGCTTTCGCGTAACAGGCTGATTTATTTTGTGTTGGTGCCGCTGACCGGAATCGAACTGGTGACCTTCGCATTACGAATTAGAGGGCCCATACCTTAACTTAGATGCCCCAACCTTAACAAACCCGCACAAACAAAGGGTTTCGTCCTATACTCACCTTAACGGGCTAGCATGGGAATAGCCCAAATCTGATAGCCCATGCTAGCCCGGCGCTAGCCCGACATATTCAAGGTGAGTGAATGGCGAATCTCAAGTTCTCAAAAACAACGCTGCTTGCCATGAAGGCCCCGGAGGCCGGCAAGCGTGTGACGATCTACGACACCGAAATCCCGAAGCTTGCGATCCGCGTCACGCACGCAGGCGCTCGGACCTTCTATGTCGTGAAGCGGTCTGGCGCGTCCATGGCGTGGGTGAAGCTGGGCAGTTTCCCTGACATGACGGTGGAGCAAGCCCGCAACGAGGCTCAGAAGATCCTCGGGGAATTTGCCAGTGGAGCCAATCCGGCCGAAGCCCGGCGTGCAGTTCGCGGCGAGCCCACCTTTGCCGAAGCCTTCGAGGACTTCCTGGCCGGCAAGCGGAAGCGCGACGGCTCTCCCCTGGGGGAGCGCACGAAGCGGGACTACCACGACGTGTTCCGGCTGTATCTCTCCCCCGTTGCGGGCAAGAAGCTGTCCCAGATCCAGCGGACCGACCTGAAAGCGATCCACAAGAAGACTACCGCCAAGAGCGCGGCACAGGCAGACCGGGCAATAGCCGTCGTGTCGTCGGTCTTCACCTACATGATCGACCAGGAAGTCTTCTCTGGGCAGAACCCCGCCAGCCGTGTTCAGAAGAACCCCGCGACTGACCGGGACCGCTTCGCACAGGGCCATGAGCTGCCCCACCTGCTCGATGCCGTTGCGAGATCCGGCCAATCCGATTACTTCCTCCTGTCCCTCCTGACCGGCGCCCGCCGCGCCAATGTGCAGGCGATGGCCTGGCGTGATCTCGACTTGCCCGGTGCCGTTTGGCGCATCGGCAACACCAAGAACGGCACGCCGCAGAACGTCCCGCTGTCACCCGAAGCCGTCATGGTGCTGAAAGCCCGGCAGGGCCGCGCAGACACCTCTCCCTTCGTTTTCCCCGGCACCGGGAAGACCGGCCACCTGGTAGAGCCGAAAAGGGCATGGTCGACGATCCTGCGCACGGCCAGCCTGCTCAGCCTGCTGGAGGCCCTGAAGCTGGATGACGCTGCCCGCCAGGAGGCCGATACCCTGCTGGAGCAGGGGCTATCCCACGCCGAGGAGCGGTATCACGCCGAAGCCATCAACGCCCAGATCAATCCCGCCGACTTCGCGATGACCGACCTGCGCATTCACGACCTGCGCCGCACCTTGGGGAGCTGGCAGGCGAAGACCGGTGCCTCGCTGGCGATCATCGGCAAGAGCCTGAACCACAAGACCCACCAGGCCACCGCCATCTATGCGCGCCTCGACCTTGATCCGGTTCGCCAGTCGGTGAACACCGCCACCGCGGCAATGCTCGAGGCCGCCGGCCTGAAGGAAGGGGCGACCGTGCTGCCGCTGCCGACGAAGCGAGGCGCAGCCTGACCGCCTTGACACAGCATCAAGTAGCCGGGCGAGGGGTGGGCACCCGGCCTGCTGGCTGCTGGAGCCTAATTGTTGCATCGACAAATATTCTTGACCCGTCGAAATAACGCATCTACAGTAAATCAATGAAACCACCCTATACGTGGGATGAGGCAAAGCGCCAAAGCAACCTTGCGAAGCACGGATTGGATTTTTTTGATGCGGGTGAGGTGCTGGAATCGCGTTTTCGATTGGACATTCCCGTAATGCGGGGCGGTGAGCTCCGGGTTCAATCGTTGTCCTACGCGATGGGCTTCTTGGCCGTTTTGACGGTGGTTCATGTCGAGCGTGACCAAACCACGCGAGTTATCAGCTTTCGCCGCGCAAGCGGCCCAGAACGTGAGGTGTACGATGCCTGGCTCGAAAACGAATGCGATGAACCGTGATCAGGTGCTGTCCGCTGTACGCGCCCTGACGGACGATCAGGATTATGTCTGGGACGGTAAGGATGAAGACGACCGGCCGGCCACTGAGGATGAACTGCGCGCCGGTGTTGAAGCCGCCCGCCGAGGCCGCGGCCGGCCGGCTGGAACTGGCTCTAAGGAACAGGTCGCCATTCGGATTGATCGCGATGTTCTCGCCGCCTTCCGGGCTGGCGGAGCTGGGTGGCAAACCCGGATGAATGACGCGCTGCGTGAATGGCTGAAAGAGCATTCGGCCGTCTGAGCCGCCTGACCCAGCAAGAGAAGGGCCGGGCGCCAGAGGCCCGGATTGCAACTTGACCGAGTCCCCGCGATGACACCGCTATCGTATGAATACTTCGGGCGCTACATCGCGCTGAAATCGACCTTCCATTTCTTCGATCCGTCCAACCCCCACACGACCATTTCCCCCAATGACGACATTCTGGGGCTAATACTTGTAGCAAACCGCGCCCACGCGCTCTTGAAGTATCGCGAACCTATTCAGATCGAGATCCTCGTCGAAGCCGTGGACGCAGCCATCAACTGCTATTTTCACGATGAGTTCCAATATTGGCTCGCGCGGAACGGCCTTGATGATCCCGAGGCACGCGCGTTGATTCGCCTGGACCATATAGATTGCCCAAACCCCACCAACACTAGCGAGCTTGAAGCCCTGATGGCCTGTGCGGACCTCTACTCCGACCCAGAATTCCAAGCCGAACGTCAGTATGAGCTATTCGCTGCCCTTGGCCTTGTCCACATTGATGAAGCTATTCGACTGCACAGAGCCTCCGTGTCGCACGGAGACCAGCAACACGGGTACTGCCTTGAAGCCGTGGCGAAAGCAGTCTTGAATGCGACGGAAGCAATCTGCACTGCGGAACAAGTTCGCACTTACAACTGGCTGAAGGTTCGGATGATCGGCCAAGAGTCGATGCTCGCGGCCCATAAAGCCAAAGTCGCGGAGCTTTCCGAAGAGCGCCGCCGACTTCGAAAGGAAGTCGAAGAACGAGGGGCATCTCATCTATCCCAAGTTCTTTCCTCCAACGGAAAGAAGGGCGCCATGGCTGCCCATGCTCCCAAACTGGCGCTTCGAGAATGGGCTACTCAGCTCTATCGGGAAAAGGAGTGGATCTCCCCCCCTGTGGCCGCCAGAGCACTCAAGGAGGAGATCATGGCCCACGGCAAGAAACTGGGGTTTAGCCTCAAAGAGGACAACGCCTTGAGGACCATTACTGAATGGTTCCGAGAGGCGAATAGGAGCACCGGTTAGCGGCCATACGTAGTACGCCTAGCTGCTAAACGTAGTACGTCAGGCCGCCAAACGTAGTACGCCTAGCGGCCTGACGTCGTATCAATCAGTCTTCGATTAATGAAAAGTTCGCACCCATACCGCACCACAGCGGGACTACACGGATGCGAACGATGCAAGCTCAAACCAACGCCCTGGCCCGACCCACGCGAGCAGCCATTACGTCCAACCCCGATCTGTTGGACGATATCGCAGCAGCCGCGCTTCTCGACGTTTCGCCCGGCACCCTCTCTGTTTGGCGCAGCACAGGCCGCTACAACCTCCCCTTTCTGAAGATCGGCCGCAAGGTACGCTATCGCCGCGCAGACCTCGAGGCCTGGATGGAGCGCCGTACCCGCGAATCAGGCGCTACTGCCTGAAGGGGGGCGGCATGATCCGAGTCCTTCTTTTCGGCGATCTGGTCGCCAACCCCATCGAACGAACCAGCAAAAGCGGCCGCCCCTATGCCCTCGCCCGCGTCTCGGTCCCCCAGGGCGACGAAGGCCGAGTGTTCTGCTCCGTCATCGCCTTCCAGGATGAAGCCGTAGCCCGACTCCTGCAGCTCAAGGCTGGCGCCTCGGTGAGCCTGGCGGGCGCTCTCAAGGTCGGCACCTGGCAGGCGAAGGATGGCACCACCCGCCCCTCCCTCGATCTGCAGGCCGACGAGGTGGCCAGCACCACACCACGTCCGCGCAAGCGCAAGGCAGACCCGGAGAGCCCCACAGGTGGGGATGCCTTCGACGATCTGCCCGGATCCGGTGATCTGAACTGGACGGAGGCTTGAGCATGGAGCGCTCCTATCCTTTTCCCGCTCGTCATCGAGCGGATCACCCCGCTGGCCACCCTCGCGGACTCGACGATGACGCGCCCACCCTCCGCCTGCAGTTTCACTGGCCGGTCCATTTCTACGCGATCCGCGGCCCGTTCGGCTTCAGCCTGGCCCTCGAGAGTCCGGCGATCTACTGGGGGCGCGGCGGCCGCTGCTTCGCCTTCCTCCATGACCTGACGCCCGAAGCGCTGGATCGGGTGATGGAGCTGTGCGCAGATGCAACCGATGCACGGCGCCGACCGTGGGGGCGGTGACACGGTGGGCGACATTTTCAGCATTGTGCCGATCGAGGTGTGGGCCGACAAACGGCTGACGCTTGAACAGCTTCGGGTGTTGGGCTCGTTGCTGTCCTTCTGCGGGCCTGATCGCCAGTGCTTCCCTTCGCGCGACGAGATTTCGAAGCGGTCGGGTGTGCACATCACCAACGTGAGCTCTGCCACTACCGCGCTCGAGCATCTTGGCTGGCTCACCAAAGTGGGGAAAGGCGGCTTCTCCAAGGCCAACCGCTACACCATCCATGTGCCCGAAACCCTAGCCTATTCGGCAACGGTAGCCCAACAGGCAACCGTTGCCCAACGGGCTACCGTAGCCGATCAGGCAACGGTAGCCGATCAGGCTAGGGGCATGCGTGTAGCCGAATCGGCTACGGTAGCCCAACAGGCAACGGTAGCCGATTCGGCTACTTCTACCGTAGCCCAACAGGCTAGGGGCAAAGAACAGACCAGTGAACAGACCAGAGTAGTGGACGTGGTCCCTGTCAGCAGCAGGACGGCCGATGCCCCCCGCGGTGAGAAGCATCCCCCAACGAAGGGAACGCGACTGCCTGCCGATTGGCAACTTCCAAGAGCCTGGGGTGAATGGGCTCTGGCTGAAGTCCCCCGATGGTCAGGAGATCAAGTCCGGAAGGTTGGGGAGACGTTCGGCGACTACTGGCGAGCGAAAGTCGGCAAGGACGCAGTCAAGGCCGACTGGTTGGCGACCTGGCGCAACTGGGTCCGCCGGGAAGCCGAGCGCAACAACGCCGCCATCCCACGCAGCCCCGCGCCGAGCACACCGGATCCGTTCCGAGGGTGCATCTGATGCTGCTGAACGCACTGAAGCCGCTTGTCGAGATGCGCCTCGCTGGGCAACTCCCCCCAGGGGATGTGTGGGTGCTGTTCGGCAACTACGAGCAAACCCCCTGGTGGCACTGGTCCGGTGTGAGCGTGGAAGTGGTCATTGCCGAGACGGCGCCGGTAGCGCGGCTTGATCTGCGCGCACTGGTGGGCCTCTCGGTCTGCGTCCAGGCCGACCGCTACAGCGACCAGCTGCTGCGCCTCTGCAAGCGCCTGAAGGAATTCGCCAGGAGCCTGAACGTGTATGTCCTCGCCTGGCTGCCCGAGCACGTCGGGATGTTCTGGGACCGCGGACAGGCCGACGACTGGAGATCATTCGAACTTGAGGAAGCCCTCTGATGCCCGCCAACATCATTCACGACAACATCGACTTTTCCGCCTACATGGCGCGCACCGAAGCCGCCCACAAGCTCATTCCCGCCGGTGCGTTTGCCGACGAGGTGGCCGACTACCTCGAGCACGGCACCCAGCTCACCGGATCCAAGCTGCCGTGGCGCAAGACCCGCGACTTGATCCGGTTTCGCTCCGGTGAGGTCACCCTCTGGAGCGGCATCAACGGCCACGGCAAGAGCCTGGCCCTCGGACAGGCCGCATCCGGATTCGTGTGCCAACGGGAGCAGGTCTGCATCGCGAGCCTCGAGATGCGACCTGTCGTCACCCTCGCCCGCATGACCCGGCAAACGGTCGGCGCCCGCCATCCTGATCGGTCGGACGTTCTCGACCTTCACGCCATCTGGTCCGATTGGCTTTGGCTCTACGACCAGCAGGGGCAGGTGACCGGAGAGCGGATCCTGGCCGTCATGCGCTACGCCGCGGAGAAGCTGAAGGTTCGGCATTTCATCCTGGACAGCCTCATGAAGTGCGGCTTGGCCGAGGACGACTACACCGGCCAGAAGCTGTTCATCGACACGCTCTGCACCATCGCCAGGGACACAGGCATGCACATCCACCTGGTGGCCCACAGCCGCAAGGGACGTGACGAGACGCAGACTCCGGGGAAGATGGACGTGAAGGGATCCGGATCGATCACCGACCAGGTGGACAACGTGGTGACCTGGTGGCGGAACAAGGCCAAGGAGGCTGCCGTACAGGCTGGCGAGCCTGTCGAAGCTCAACAAGCCGACGCGATCATGGTCATCGACAAGCAGCGAAACGGCGAGTTTGAGGGGAAGGTGGCCTTCTGGTTCGACAAGGACTCCATGCAGTACATCGACTCCCCCGCATCAATTCCTGCCGACATGATGACCCAGGGGTTCTGGGCATGAGGGCCCCAGCTGATCCGCAAAGGTCTGCCGGCTGCCCGACAGGCTTCCGGCGCTTCGACGAGATGACCGGCGGCCTGGAGCCGGGGCAACTGGTGATCGTCGGCGCCCGCCCCGCGATGGGGAAAACCATCTTCGCCTGCAACGTCGCGACCCACGCAGCGGCGGCCGGCACCCCGGTGCTGTTCGTCACGCTGGGAATGACCCGCCGCGAGATCGCCGCCCGGATCCTGGCCGCGCGCTCCGGTGTCTCCGTCCAGGCGATGCGATCCGACGCTTGCCGCCAGGACGACTATGACCGCATGAGCAGCGCAGTAGGCTGCACCATGGCTTGGCCGTTCTTCATCGACGACACCCCTGCGGTGAGCGTTGCCTACGTCCGGGCCAAGGCACGGCGCATCCACCGTAACCACGGGCTGGGCCTGGTGGTGATCGACTACCTGGGCTTGATGCGCGGCACCGGCGACAACCGGACCCAGGAGGTCGGCAGCATCTCCCGTGGCCTGAAGGCCCTGGCCAAGGAGCTGAAGGTGCCGGTGATCGCCCTGGCCCAGCTCAACCGCGGCAACGAAGCGCGGGCGGACAAGAAGCCAACGCTGGCCGACCTGCGCGACTCCGGCGAGATCGAGCAGGACGCGGACATCGTCGCGATGCTCCACCGGGAATCGGAGTACCGCGATTCGCCCGAGCTGGAAGGCCTCGCCCATCTGCTGATCCGCAAGAACCGCAACGGCCCGACCGGGGAATGCCTGCTGACCTTCGACGGCCCCTTGATGCGCCTGGCCGACTACGACGGTCCCTACCCCGAATCGCCTCAACCCAGGAAATCGGACAGAAGGAGAGGGTTTGAAGCATGACCAGAACGACGAGAAGGCACCGCCATTCGATTTTTGAGGGGACGGATAGGGGCATGCCGCACCCCACCCCTAAAAAATTCACCAGCGGCCCGATTTTCACAAACCCACGATTCCAGCAAGGCACCACGATGCAGCAGACCCAGGAGGCACACTGATGGCGGCAATCCAGCGAACAACGAAACAGCAGATCCTCGATGCGGTGCAGGACCTGCACAACACCGAGCAGATGGTCACCCGGGAGGCGCTGCGGGAATTCACCGGCCTCTCCCTCACGATCATCGATGACCGCCTGGCCACCCTGGTGGACGACGGCGCACTGATCCGGAAAAGCCGCGGCGTGTTCGTTCCGGCCATCCTGCATCCGCCGGCGCGCCCCATCTCGAAAACCGTCATGCCCGATGGCCTGGTGAAGATCGAGATTGGGGATGAAGTGCTGACGCTCACGCCCCGCGAGGATCGGACGCTGGCGGGCGTTCAGGCTGGGGCCGCCCTGCAGTACCTCGGGATCGATACCGAACAGACCGTCATTCAGGCCTTGGCCGATCTGCGTCTCAAGGTCCGTGAGTTGGAGCGATCATCGAAGTCCAAGGCGCCCTCCCCCACCCCGGAAGACGATGAAGCATGATCCACGGGACATCCACGCAACCCGGGGTTTCAGCGGACGTCCGGCAGCAGGTGCTCGAGCTGCGCCGCCGGCATTCCTTCAGGGAGGTGGCCATGCTGGCGGGCCTGCCACTTGGCACGGTGAAGGCGATCTGCTCCAGGGCCGGCGTCTTCCGCGACAACCCGGCGCACCGCGCATTGTTCAGCCTGCCGCCGATCCGCGAGAGCAGCCAGACCCTGCCGGCCGTGCCCGAACTGCCGCCCAAGGAGCGCGTCACCGGCGATGCGGAGTTGGATGCCGTGCTGTGGCTGCAGGCGGTGATCAACACCGGCGACGCCGCGCTGATCGACAAGGCAATGGAGGCGGCCACCCGTATCAAGACACCGCTGAAGACGCTGGAGGATCGATACGCCGCCTTCCTTCAGGCAACGAATCCAGGCAACCCGTTTGCCGGCCTTGCAACCGTGGGTTTCGGTGACCTGAAGGGGCTGGCGAAGAAGGCCATCGAGCGCAACTGCAGACAGAACGAAGCACGGGCCCGCTTCGGGGATGCGCTGTTCGATCCGACGCCCGCGGAGCTGTTCTGCACCGAAACCCTGGCCGGGCTGGAGCGAAGCGGCGCCCTGCATGACTTCGACTGCAACCAGGTGGCCACCCGGTTCAAGGACCGCCCCGAGCTGATGCCCCAGACGCTGGCCGACTGCCTTCACGAACTGCGCTTCTGGTCGGACCTGTACCGCCTGCGTGAGGCGGTGTGCCGCCACGGAGGTGACCCGCCCCCCGAGGCCACCGCCCGGGATTGGTTCGTCTTCGGGATGCTGGCCGAGATCCGTCCACGCACCAAGGTGGAATCCGTCGCGGTGCTGCGGTTCATGGGGGAGGAAAACCGGATGGGCGCGCGAGAAGCGGATGCCATCCTGATGAATCTGGTGGGTGGAGCATGACCGAGGATCCAGACCGCGAGCGGCGCAAGCTGCTGAAGGCGTACATCCAGGCCCGGGCGGAGATCCACGCCGCCTGGAAGGCCCAGGGCTACGGCCACCCACCACCGACATTCCCTCAATACCCCGATGAGCTGCGGGGGCTCACCTGCGGTGCGAAGACGCGGGCCGGAACACCGTGCAAGCGGACGGACCTCTGGGAGAACGGCCGATGCAAGTTCCATGGAGGGCTCAGCACCGGCCCCACATCCGATGCGGGCAAGGCGAGGGCTGCCATGAACGGGCTTCTGCCGAAGGCAAAGCGAAGCCCATGAGGGGCTGACAAAAGTTTGCCTTTTTCATGATCGATTGGGCTCCTGAATCGGTACCCAATGGGGGCGGATCAAGTACGCAAGACGGTGGTACGCAGCCCGGTACGCAGGGAATCCCGCACCACCCGAGGTGATGAAGCTGCAGTGCAAGGGGGTCGCGAAACGTTACCCCCTTGCACCCTGCTGCAACACGCAAGAGAAGGACAACGGAACATGCATCAGATCGCAAACGAGCTGCCGGCCGAGGTCATCGAAGCGGCGCACCAACTGCCCGACGAGGGCTTCCTGGATCACCCGGCCCTTGCCGCGCTGCAGGCCGTCATGGACCAGGCCTCCGAGGCCGCCTACCAATCCCAGGTGTCCTGGGAGCTGCACTCCTTGCGAGCGGATTCAGTAGCTAGTCGCCTCGAGACACTGCAGGCCGCGGAAGAGGAAGTCCGGTCCGGCTTCCGTGGTCTGGCTGCAGTGGATCTTGCGCTGGGGGATCTGGAATTCACCGCAGCGACCGACGGCCGGGCACGCTGCCAGCGCTTGACCTGGCAGATCGACGCCGCGAAGGATGCGCAGCAAGTGCTCGAAGCCGAGTCCGCATCACTGGAACGGGAATTCGAAGCCGCCTCTGATGCCTACGAACGGGCGCATGCCCAGTTGCGGCACACCTTGTGGGGGCTGAAGCTCGAGGCGGCTGGAAGGGCTCGGGGGAATCGGTAAGGTTTCGTGAGCCTGTCGAAACTGACGTTACCTTCCCCCTGGCCCCATGCCGGGGTTTGTGCTCCTCCTCCGCCTGACAGTCAGCGCCCCCAATTCGGACTACCTGGCTGGCCGATAGCCTCCGCGCTAGGCGTAGCTTGGCGAGCCTTGGACCTTCAGGACCCATGCCCCACCTTGATGCCACACCCCGCGCAGCGTGAGCTCACATTGCATAATTGAGACATCCTGCATGCGAGGCCCTGCCCATGAACTTCAAACCCAGCCCGATCACCATCACAAAAGAAGCTCCTTACGCCGAAGATCGGCTTGGCCGCAAGGCATGCGCTGAAGTACTTACAAACGTGCTCAACTCAGCACCGGATGGCCTCGTGCTCTGCATAAATGGCACATGGGGATCCGGCAAGTCCACCTTCATTGAGATGTGGCGAACCCAGCTTGAAGGCGACTTCACCACCATGCTCTTCAACGCATGGGAAAGCGACTTCGTGGATGACGCCATGGTGGCGCTCTTGGGCGATTTGCAAAGCCAAGCTGAAGAACTCGCTGCCAAGGGGTGCCCCGATCCTGCAGCGGAGAAGATCGCGGTATTCAAGCGCCTTGGTTCAAAGCTCGTGCGTGGTGCGCTCCCTTTCGCGATCAAGGCAGCAACGGCCGGGATGGTCGATATCGATAACGACGCCCTGAAAGACCTTCTCGTCGACGAAGCGGGCAAGCTTGCCGAAGCTCAGATCGAGGCCTACGCAGAAGCAAAGGCCTCCATCGCCGGTTTCAAGGATGCGCTCACGGAGCTCGCAGAGGAGATCGGCGTCAGCGGTAAGCCACTGGTCATCTTCGTCGACGAGCTCGATCGCTGCCGGCCCCCTTTCGCCGTTCGCGTGCTGGAAGTCATCAAGCACTTCTTCAGCGTGCCAGGTGTGGTCTTTGTGCTTGCACTGGATCGAGAGCAGCTCGGACACAGCATCAAGTCCATGTACGGGGCAGACATGGATGTCGGCGGCTATCTCCGCAGGTTCTTTGACCTGGAGTTCAACCTTCCAAAGGGAAATGGCACCACGTTCGTTGGCGAGCTTTTCAGGAAATTTGGTCTTGCTGAAGCGATTGAAGCGCACTCCAAACAAAGTGGTTTCACAGGCCCCTTCTCAACCCAGAACCTTGTATCCAGCCTGTTCGATGCATTCTCCTGCTCACCGCGAGATCAGGAAAAGTGCTTTACGCACTACGCCTTGACCAAGATCGCATCACCCAGGGCGCGACAATGGTCATTCATGAACCTGTTCATGGCCATCGTGCTCCGCATCAAGCAACCAGAGCTCTACCAGGGTCTCCTACACGGTAGCAAGACCATCGACGACGTGCTCATAGACTTGAGCAAGTCCAAGCGCTTTCTTAACTACCTGGAGACACATGGAGGGACGTACTTCGAATGGTATTTGCGGGCACTCAGCTATAGCGGGATGAGTTCCGCATTTCTCTCGGAACTCGACGGCGCCCGCCAGATTGGGCAGGGACGCGTCGATAGAATGGACGCCCTCAACATACTGAGAAGTGGGTTCGATGGCAATCTCCAGCTTCCGCCCATTGGCGGGCTTCGCGGCATCGACACTGCAATCAATTTGGTCGAGCATTTCTCATCCTGATCTCGCTGACGTGGACTGATACGCAACACCCTACCCGTCTCATCCCCCTGCACCCCCGTGACACGCGGCGTGTGTCGCTGTCGGCCCTGCATGCCGTGGTGGTTCAAGACTACGTCCAGCGCTGGGAGGGCATTGAGCCGCCCAGCCTGACCGACGCAGAGACGTTCTGCGCAGTGGCGCAGATCGTGGTCACAGGTGGGGATGGGACCATGGAGGCGCACCCAGTAGAGCCGGGAAAGAACTTGGTATCACCTGCGCAACCAAGGCTCGGGGCAAGAAAAAGCCCGGGCATCCCCGGGCTCGACGTTCAGAACGTCAGATAGTACAGCAGCATCAGCAACAGCAGTACGTCACCCGTCACGGATAGCTGCGTGCTCTTGCGGGTCCGCTTGAAACGGATCATGGCAGTCTCCACGCAGTTGTGGGGTTTCCGGCTGCCATCAGCTACACTTTGAAGGTCTCTTCAAGACACCGTGTAGCGCTGGCAGGTCAGGCCGACCCCAAGGCGCCTCACAAAGAGCTCGTCGGTTGGCGCCGTCGGGCTCTTTCCTTTTCTGCATTCAGTTTTGCTGAACGCATGTAGCGCATTGTATTCGAGCCTGTCGCGTCCCCTGCACGTCAGATATCTCCTCAGGTTCACGTTGTGCTGGATTCAATTCTGTGATTGGCAGTTTTTCTCGTTGAGAAGCACCTATGTGCCCCTGAACTCGCCCCCCAGCCATTGAGCCTACTGCCTTGGTAAAAATGAAAAAATAGTTCTCATTGGGAGGGGATGGTTGATGTAGAGCTGGATGTCCCCGGAGCCTGGGAAGATGTCGATGAACAGCGAGAACACGTGGATGTTGGTGTCGCCCTCCAGAGCAACATGAAGCTCATGTCACAAACTACTGCCCGCACGAGCACCCAGTCGCCGGGAGCCTGACCATCCAGCAGCGCGGCGTTGTTCGGGCCTTTCGGATCTCAAGGTCATCGACACCCGCTATCGGGCCCGGTAACCCTAGCATCCTCGGGTATCCAAAGCCTTGGTATCCAACGCGGTATCCACGGAAACCCCGGGTTACCAGGAAGTGGTTACCAAGTCGGTTACCAGCGAATACCTGGTTTCCAAGCCAGAGGTTTCCAGGCAGGTTTCCGATGAAACCCGGGGTTTCAGCCGGCATGTCACACCGCCCCCCCCGAAATGCGCCCGGACGCGCCACGCACAGCCGAGCACAGCCCAACCCCCTGAAGGGGTGGCCTGTTCCGTGGGCGCCCCGAAGACTCCCGAGATACATCTCACGGGAGACCTTCATGTTCGGATTCCAGAAACGTTCCAGCCGGCCCCAGGCCCACCCCCAGAAACTCGCCGACGGCGGCGAGGTGCGCGGCAACAAGCAGTCGTCTCCTCCTGACCCCGAAGCCTCGGGCTTGGGCTTCGGCCACGGCAGTCGCGCCGCCGCCCTTCTCGCACAGGCAACCGGGTCCGGCCCGATCCGCGGCCCCGGTACCGGCACCTCAGACTCGATCAAGACGGCGGTTGAACAGGGCTCCTTCATCGTGCCGGCGGACTCCGTGGCGCAGATCGGCGAGCAGAACCTGGCCGCCCTGGGGTTCCGCTCGGGCATGAACCCGGCGGACCGGCCGAAGGCGCCCGGCCTTGGCCTGGGCTTCCAGCCCGATTACATGCGGAACGTTCCGGCGCCCGCAGCCGGCCAGGGCTTTGGCTTCCAGCCTCGATCCCAGCGCCAGGCTGCACAGGCCGAGAGCAAGCCTGAACCGGGCATCGGCTTCAAGAGCAAGGCACAGCGCGAGAACGGACAGGGTGCAAGCGCCAACGCCGTACCCGTGAATCTCTCGAACGGGGAATTCCAAGTATCTCCGGAGCAGCTCCAGGCGATTGGCGCCCGGGTGCTGGAGCAGCTCAAGAACGCCACCCACACCCCGGTGCAGGAGCAGCGGTCCACGGATGCGCTCTACTTCGTCAATGGCGGCGTGGTGGAGGATGACCGCGCGAGGTTGCAGAGTCCGTCCACCGGGAACAACCCGGTATCGAATCTCCCGGCGTTGGATCCTGCCCGCACCTCCTCCGGCCAGATCGGTGGGCCTGCAACCACCCGGCCCACAGCACCCGCGACCTCCCCGATCAAGGGGCCCCTCAACTCGCTGGGCACGGCCTACGGCGAGACGCTGAGCGCCATGGTTCCATCGCCCTTCGAGTCGCGCACGAATGCCATCCGAGACCAGAACCGCGAAGGGCTGATCGCCGAACCCGAGAAGCCTGCGGTACCACCCGGCATCCCCGCCGCCCCGAAAAGTCCGGCCGCAGCCTCCTCCCCCGTCGTTCCCGGATCCTCTGCTGCAGGCGCCGCGGCAAACGAGGTCGATCAGCCGGGCACCACCACGGGCACCACGCCCCCCAACTCCGGCCCGGTGCCCTACACCGTGGCGCCCGTGGCGAACACCAACGGCGTGCAGCGCATCAACCAGCTCGGCAAGTCGCCGCTCTTCACGAACATCGATCCTGGCCAGGCGGTGGCCGAGATGAAGGGCAACCCGGTGGGCGGCTTCCAGCCGGCATCTCTGCGGAACGATGCCTCCTTGCCGGCGGCACCGGCTGCTCCGGGCCTGGGCTTCGGGCCTGGGTCCGTGGGGGAGCAACGCGCGTCCGGCGTGGGCGGCAACGATGTGATGGGCATCCTGCAGCGGGAAAACCAGATCCGCGCCGGCATGGGCGAGCTGCAGGACCAGATCAACTTCAATGCCGGCGGCGGCATCGGTTTCCGGAAGCGTACGCCCGATGAGGCTGTGGGGGATCTGCTCTTCTCGGACAAGGCCGCCTCCCGGATTGCGGCACTGAACCACCTGAGCGGGCGCCAGGATGCGGCGGCAAAACAGGGCCTCGACCAGCAAGAGATGGCCCTGCGGCGGCAAGACTCCGCCGCAAAATCCGTCACCGCCGGCCTCTCCAACCAGGCGCAGGTCTTGGAACTGCAGAAGGCGCAGCGGCAGGCGGATCTGCAGCGGCAACTTGCCGCCGAGACCGACCCGACCCGGCGCAACGAGCTGGCGCGGCAGCTGTTGGCCGTGCAGGGCAAGGAAGAGCGGCCCGCATTCTCGATGGCGAAAGTTGAAACCGGGACGGACGGCTTGGGGAATCCCATCCTGAGCACGATCCCGGTCAATCAGCGGACCGGCGAGTATGTGTTTCCGCCGAAGGCAGCTTCCGCAGGATCTTCGACGCCTCCCCAGAACCATATCGACGCGCTGAAGAAGAGCCCGAACCAGGCCGCCATGTTCGATGCAGTCTATGGACAAGGTGCCGCAGCACGCTACCTGGTGGGTGTGAAGTAATGGCCGAGACCAACCCGTTCAAAGACCCGAACTATGGACTCGAGCCCGGCAAGGCGTCCCAGGCCAACCCGTTTCACGATCCGGAGTATGGCAAGGAGAGCACATCCGACGGCCCCTTCATGCGGGGCGTGAATCAAGCCAAGAATTCCGCACAGACATTTGCCAACCTTGCCACCGGAGATGCAGCCGGCGCAGCTCAGCGCGTAGCAGAAGGCGCCGCGTACCGCAGAGAAAACCCGGGCACGAAGGAAGGCAACGAACTGATGGCGGCCTGGGAGCGCGGCGACGGCATCACCGGTGGCATCAAGGAGGTGGCCGGCGAGTTTGCGAAGGACTGGCGCGAAGCTCCATCGATTCCGGCGGCTGTTCGTGCAACCGGGAAGAATCTATCCGCCATGGGGGGCGGAATTGTCGAGCAGATCCCGAACATGGTCTTGCCCGTGGCCGGCATGCTAGCGGGGGGCGCCGCTGGTGGTGCGGCCGGAACTTCGGCTGGCCCTGTCGGCACGGTGGCAGGCACTGTCGGAGGTGCTTTTGCTGGCAGCGCTGCTGGCAACACGGCCATGGAAACCGGTGAGCAGGTGCTTCGGGCACTGAACACAGCAGGCATCAACCCCGAAGATCGTCAAGCCGTCCAAGCATATCTCGAGAGGAACGGCGATTCGGTGCTCGGCACGACGGCGACCAAGGGAAGCATCATCGCAGCCATCGACACCTTGACCATGGGAGCAGGCAGCAAGCTGCTCTCCGGTCCAGCTCGCGCCGCAACTGATCGGGCGCTGGCAGGAATGGGAGTAGATGTTGCCGATAGGGCCGCAGTGAAAGCGGCCAGAGCCTCCCCGGACTTTGCGGCTCGGATCGCGGCGGACGCTGAATACAAGGCTGCAACCTCCGGCACTCAAAAGATTGCGCGCAACGTCGGTACGGCAGCCCTTGAACCAGCCGGCGAGTATGCGGGCGAATATCTGGGTCAGGGCATTGCTACTGGAGATTGGGACTCCAAGGGTGCGGCGCTGGAGGCGCTCTCCTCCCTCGGGCAGAGCACCGCCACCTTTGCCGGACAGAAGGCCTATCAAGCCGTCACGAGACCTGCCACCACGGCGAATCAGCAGCAGCCCCCGGCTGCCGAAACTCCACCCGCCGAGACTCCGCCCCCTGCTGCTGCACCCGCACCCGTGCTGGACGAACAGGCCCTAGAGCGCGCAGGCGTGATGCCACCGCCGGTGCTGGACGAACAGCAGATCAGCCGGAAGGTGGATCTCGAGAGCGGAGCACCGATTCCCTACACGCCGCCGCCTGCCGAAGAACTCGCTGCCATGCGCAAGGCCGCTATGGGCATCGACCCGGCAACCGGCCCCCTGTCGGCCGGCGCCGCTATTGCGATCGAGACCCAGGCGGCTGAAGACGTTCGGCTTGGCGCTGCTTCCACGCTGGCCGACGGCGCTACGTCTGCCGAACAGGTCCGAGCGGCGCAGGAGGCGCGACTGGCTGCCGATCCTGGCATGACCTTCGAGCGCATCGGGCCGGATGCGTCCGTTGCTTCTGGGCAGCAGGCGATCTGGCGCAATCGGGATTTCGATCTGCCGATCGAGGTGGTCGACGTGATGTCCCAGCCGGGTCCGGACGGACGGCGTTACGCGATGGTGCGAGGAGCGATCAATGACCGGGAGGCCGTGAGCTACGTGCCCCTGGACGAGATCGTTCCTTCGTCGCTTCCCGCAGCAAGCAAGACCACGCCGACGCCCAGCCCGCAGGCCGCCCCCTCCGGTTCCTTCGGCGCAATGAACGACCTCGCCGACCTGGTGAGCCAGGAGCGCCAGGACGTGGCCCAGCGCCGGGCCGGCATCGCCGACCGGCAGGGGCAGCGCCGGGAGTTCGACCTGGCCGAAGCGGATCGGCGCACGGCGGAATCCATGCAGCGGGAGGCGCAGGCCCGGCGGCGCGCGGTACTCGACGCGGTGCTGGCCGATCCGGAGACGACGAACCCGGCTGGGCGCTTCGCGGCGACGCTGCGTCGGGAGGGCTACCGCGACAGCGCCCCGACCGAGGACGAACTGCGGACCATCCAGCGCTTCGAGGACGTGCGCGCAGCGCAGCCGGCGCCCCTGGAGGTCGAGCCCTCTGCGCCGAATGAGCTGGATCCGGCCGCGATGGGCATCCGGGAGCGTCGGGCGCCTGCCGAGAAGGTGCCGCTGGCTCCGCCGAAGAACCTGCGGGAGGGCCTCGAGCGGGTGCGGGCGGCGCGAGCGGCGGCAGCGGCTGCTCCGGCCACCCCGGCGGCCGCGAGCCCCGCGGAGACCTGGGCCCGCATGGATGCCGGGCAGCGGACGGCGCTGGCCGGGCGCCTGCAGGGCGTGCCGCCGATCATCGCCAAGAACGTGCATCGGGCGGATTGGGCGAAGATCAATTCGGCGCTGCAGGGCAAGCTGGTGGAGGCGATGGCATCCCGGGCCGCCGGACAGGAGGCCATCGACGCGGCGGCACACGAAGCTGCGACCTCGCCCAGGAATGACCGGGCCCAGCCCACCGAAGCCCAGGCCAAGGCCGGGAACTACAAGAAGGGCCACGTGAGCGTCGGCGGCCTGGACATTGCCATCGAGAATCCGGAGGGCTCCACGCGCTCCGGGATCGATCCGGGCGGGAAGCCGTGGTCTGTGACCATGGGCGCGCACTACGGGTATGTGAAGCGCACGCAGGGCGCGGATGGTGATCAGGTGGACGTGTATATCGCCAAGGCCGATCCGGTGCAGAGCCCGGTTTTCGTGGTGGACCAGTTCGACAACCGCACGGGAAAATTTGACGAGCACAAGGCCATCCTGGGGGCTTCCTCACTTGAGGAGGCCCGGGCCCTGTACGACGCGCACTTCTCCGACGGAAAGGGGGCGGAGCGGCGCGGCGCCATCACGCCGATGGGCTTTGATGCCTTCAAGGACTGGGCAAAGAGCGGCAACACTGCTGCGCCGCTTGGTCAGCGCATTGCAGCTCCGATCGACAAGAAGCCTGGCGCCGCTGCTGTGGCGGCAGGTGGTGGCCAACGTGGCGAATCCGCATCGCCGGCAGTAGGCCGGGCCCTGCAGATCCTGATGGACCGCACGGACGGGGTCGGCGCCCCCGATGGGCTGGGCGGCCCGGAGCATGCGGACGCGCGCACGGCGATTGTCTCGGCCCTCACCGGTGAGCGAGCCGCCGACATCGAGGCCGCGCCGAACTTCAAGTTCCGCACGAGCGTGCCCCAGGTGGAGCGCCTGCTGTACGACGCGGCCGGCATCCCGGCGGGGAAGACCCTGAACGAACGCCGCGCGCCGTTCATGGACTGGCTGGATCGGCAGCAGGCCGGCGGTGCGGCGCAGGCCTCGCCGGAATCGACCGCCCGGGCCGAGGCACTGGACCAGGAGATGGCGCGCAAGCTGCAGGAGGCGGAGGGCGGCGACACGGCGGCCGAGCAGGATGCGCCGGCCGGTGGCCTGCGGTTCTCCCGCAGCGCTGGCCAGGCCGGCGAGTTCGTGGCTGCGCCGGATGGCTCCATCGACTTCGGCGAGATCACGCCGGAGATGGCGCAGGCGATGCGCCGGCAGGCGGGGAAGATCCGGCTTCAGCACGGCGTGCAGAACGAGAACGGCACGGGCTGGGGCCTGGCCCACATCGAGGCGAACCACGGCAACCAGATCCGCAACGCGGGCTTCACCTCGGTGGAGGCGTTCGTCTCTTTCGTGGCGAGGAACTTCAACGAGGTGCTGCAGGCGACCAACCGCCAGATGCTGGTGGCGATCAGCGGCACGCGGCAGGATGTGATGTTCGTCCAGCTCGAGCCAGCGGACGGCGGCGACTACTACCGCATCAACACGGCCTTTCCGGCCAGCCGCGACTATCTGGCGAAACAGCAGCGCAAGGGGATGAAGGTGCTCTGGGATGGGAGCGAACCCGCACCCGCTGCTACCGGACAACAGCCCCCATACGCTGGCGCGCCTGCAGAAGAGTCCGGGCAGGGCGCCCCCATCGCTCGGGGCCAGAGCAACCCCAGTGTAGCAAACCCGGAAGCCGCCGGCAGCCCAACCGCCCAGAAGTCCGCGGCCCCTGCCCTGCCCCGCCCCAGCATCACGGCGGAATCCCTGCCCGCGATCTTCGCCGAGCGCTTCCCGAAGCTGGCCGGCGCCATCAAGACCATGCTGGACCGCGGCGCCCTCGGCCAGCCAGGCGGCCTGGTGGTGATCGGCAACGCCCAGGAGTTTGCCGACCACTCCGGCCGGAAGCTGGATGACGCCGTGCAGCTCTTCGAATCCGGGGACGGCATCCACACCAAGGGGCTGTACGACAGTAAAACCGGGATCACCTACCTGGTGGGACCGAACCTCACCCAGGACTCCGCCTCCGCCGTGGTGCTGCACGAGATGGTCCACGGCCAGCAGCGCCAGGCGCTCGACCAGAAAGCCCTGGCGCTGATCGAAGGCCGGGCGAAGGAGGCGCCGGCCTTGCGCGTCTTCCTGGATCGGGTGGCGGAGCGGATGGAGACGGTGGGCGAGACGGGCAATCCGTTCGAGGCCACGGCATACATCGTGGAGATGGCCGCACAGGAGGGGCGGCAGAGCGGCTTCTCCCGGGCGGACGGGCCCATCCTCGCCTGGATTGAGCACAACATCGGCCGGAAGGTGGCGGACATGGTGCGGGACTTCGTGGCCACGGTCCGGGCATGGGCGCTGGCGCATGGCGTGGAGCTCAAGGCGATCACGGTCGACGACCTGGTGGCCTACGCCATGGCCGGGGTGGGCAAGGCGGCGCGCGGGCAGGTGGTGACGGATGGGAAGGCCGGCCCCGCGCCCGCGTTCTCTCGAGGATCGCCAGAAGGTAACGGCGTGGGGCGGGTCGCCGAGCGCCTCCGGGATACCGCCGCCCGCGCCGCCGGCCGGCCGCGCCCCGATCCGAACGACCCCTTCTCCGCCGAGAACACCCGGCTGCGCGAGCAGGACAAGTCCCTGTGGCAGAAGGCCAAGGGCCAGTTGCGCCGCTGGCTGGCTCCGGGTGGCCTGTTGCCCGATTCAGTCTTTGCCGAGAAGATCGCCCGGGACAGCAAGTTCCAGGCGGTGGAATTCGACATCCGGCACATCGTGGGCGGCTTCGAGCAGGCCGTGAAGCAGGACTTCGGCACGCCCTTCGACAAACTCACCCAGGCCCAGCAGCGGACCCTCTCCGAGGCGCTGGCCGGCAAGGTGGCAGGCAGCCTGCCCAAGGCCACGAAGACGGCCGTGGTGGCGATGCGCCAGTACATCGACAGCCTGTCCGGCGAATACTTGCAGATCATCCAGGGCAGGATCGACGCGCTGCAGGCCAAGGCCGAGCAGAGCGGCCGGGATGCCGACAAGGCGCAGGCGATCAACGAGATCGGGCTGTACGAGAAGATCCGGAACAACGTCGGCGCCTACGTGCACCGGTCGTACCAGGCCTTCGACGATCCGAAGTGGTTCCAGAAGGTGCCGACGGCCACCCTCAACGCGGCCCGGCAGTACCTGAAAGACGGCTACATGGAGGGCGGCAAGACCGGCGAGGCCGAGGCGCTGCGCCTGGCGGAGGTGGCGCTGGCCGAGATCCTGAAAAACGGCACGGCCTACGACTCGATGGAGAGCTTCATCGCCGAGGGCAAGCTGGGCGCCAAGGACTTGAGCGTGCTGATGCGCAGGAAGGACGTGCCGCCGGTGATCCGGGCGCTCCTCGGGGAATACGCCGATCCACGGCTGAACTTCACCAAGTCCGCCACGAAGATGGGCCGGCTGATCTGGAACCAGCGCTTCCTGGATCGGGTGCGCGAGATGGGAATGGGCACCTTCCTGTTCGAGGGCAAGGACCGGCCACCCTCGGCCACCACGCAGATCGCCGCCCAGGGCTCGGAGGTCTATGCCCCGCTGAACGGACTCTGGACCTTCCCGGAGGTGGCCCAGTCCTTCAAGGATGCGCTGGGCAAGGAACAGATGGGTGAGCTGTACCGGTTCATCGTGCGGGCCAATGGCCTGGTGAAGTACGGGAAGACCGTGTTGTCCCCCACCACGGCCATGCGCAACTGGCAGTCGGCCATGTTCTTCGCCCTGGCCAACGGTCACTTCGACCTGACCCAGATGAAGAAGAGCGTGGCGGCCTTCCGGGAGCAGGTGCGCCAGAACGCCACCGGCGATGACCTTGCCTACCTGCGCCACCTGAAGGAACTGGGGGTGGTCTATGACACGCCCTACGCGGGCGAGATGATGCGCTTCATCGAGGACGCCAAGGCCGACAGCGGCATGGACACGGTGATGCGGGCCTTCGGCGCCAGTGACGGCGCGATCGCCAAGGGCCTGCGCGGCGTGAAGCAGATCAACCAGGTGGCCCAGGGCTTTTACAGCTTCGGGGATGACTTCTGGAAGATCATCGGCTTCGAGAACGAGAAGGCTGGGCTCCTGAAGGCAGGGCTGCCGGTGGCCGAGGCCGAGCGCGAGGCGGCCAAGCGCATCCGCGACACCTACCCCACGTACTCGATGGTGGGCGCCGGCATCCAGAAGCTGAGCCGCTTTCCGCTGATGGGCACCTTCGTGTCCTTCCCGGCGGAGATCGTGCGCACCAGCGCGAACATGCTGCGCATGACCGCCGCCGACCTGAAGAGCGACAACCCGGCGCTGCGGGCGCTGGGGATGAAGCGGGCGGTGGGCATGGCGGTGGTGTCGGGCCTGTTCTATGGCCTGGCCGCCCTGAGCAAGGCCGGCTCCGGCGTGGATGACGATGAGGAGGAGGCGCTGCGCGACCTGGCGCCGGAGTGGCAGAAGAACTCCACCTTCCTCTTCGCCGGCCGCGACGAGAAGGGCCAGCTGCGCTACTTCGACATGAGCTTCCTGGACCCGTACGGCTACTGGAAGCGGCCGATCACGGCGATGCTGCGGGATCAGCCCTGGGAGAAGTCGGCGGCCAGCGCGATCAAGGACATGCTCACACCCTTCTTCGGGGCGGACATCGCCACCGCGGCGATCTTCCAGGTGCTGGCCAACAAGAAGGACTCCGGTGGGAAGGTGTATCAGGAGGGGGCCGATGCCCTCGACCAGGCCGGCGCCATCGCCAACCATCTGCGCAAGGCCCTGCAGCCGGGCTTCGTGGGCAACATCGAGCGGCTGACGCTGGCGGCCCAGGGCATACGCCGGGAGGGCAGCGGCCAGCCCTACGACCTCAACGACGAGATGACGGCGCTGTTGGGCTGGCGGGCTTCGACGATGGATCCGAAGACGGCGCTGTATTACCGCTCCTTCGAGTTCAACGATGCGATGACCGAGGCCAAGCAGGTGCTGACGCGCACCCTGCGGAGCGTCAATCCGGTGTCTCCGGAGGACATCCGGGATGCCCGGGAGGTAGCGCAGAGCCGGCAGGCGGAGGCCTTCACCGAGATGCGCCGGCTGGTGCAGGCCGCCCAGGCAGCCGGGATGAACCCCGCCCAGATCCGCCAGGTGCTCAAGCAGTCATCCATCTCCCAGGCCAACGCCGAGGCGCTGTTGCGCGGCACGCCGCCGCGCCTGGTGCTGGGCGTGCCGGCCGCGGCCAAGGCGGTACAGCAGGCCCGGGCGATGGAGGGGCCGGAGTTTGCGCAGGAGGTGGCCAAGCGGTACCGGATGGCCTCGGGGATGTGAGCCCCGGCAGCAACGTGATGAACCTACAGCGAAGGAAAAACCGAATGACCACGGTCGATATCAAGGGCGCTGCCCAGCTGATGAATATCCATGTGCGGACCGCCGAGAAGCTGGTGGTGAGAGGCATCCTGCCGGCCGCCCGCATCGGCCACGGCTATGTGCTGATGGAGCGGGATGTGCTGGCCTACATCGAAGCGCAGATCGCCAGCCAGACGGCGCTGAAGCGGGAGAAGGGAGGACGGCAGGGGAAGACCCGGACAGCGGTCGCCGCGGGCCTGGAGGCATGAGCCTGCCCGGGAGTAACGCCCCGCAGTTCGTGCAGCTCGTGGCGGCGGGATGGATCCGCCGGCGCGGGTACGACATTGCGCCGGTGGATGTGATGGGGAGTGGCGGGACGCCTGCCCATACACCGTTGGTGGGCGGACCCGGTGGCGGTGGAGGCTTCCACGGCGGCAGGGCTGGGCCTGGTCCTTGTCGATCGGATATCGGGAGCGGCGCGGCGCCAGCTTCCTGAGTAAATCCACCTACGTGTGCCAGGACCGTACTGTCAAAACTGTCTTTTCTGGATTTGGCAGTTTTGGCAGTGTAGCTCCAGGGAGCATGTGCCGAAATTCTCGATCAGCGGGGGGGTGTTTTGCCACTCCCTTCCCCGCCATCCGTGCCGACGACAAAGGCCGGTACTGCCTGAATGAATCGCCCCGGGTTTCGCGGAGGCCGTTTGGTTTTAGTCAGGCCAACACAGCCTGACCGGTTTGGCTGCGGTAATAGTGTGCCTCAGCTTCAGCCGGCGGCAGGTAGCCAATAGGCGCGAGCAGCCGATGATGGTTGAACCAAGCCACCCACTCAAGGGTGGCCAGTTCCACCGCTTCAGCGTTCTTCCAGGGCCCGCGACGATGGATCAACTCCGCTTTGTAGAGTCCGTTGATCGTCTCGGCCAAGGCGTTGTCGTAGCTGTCGCCCTTGCTGCCGACTGATGTCGCGATGCCTGCTTCGGCGAGCCGTTCGGTGTAGCGGATGGACACATATTGAGCCCCTCTGTCCGAATGGTGGATCAAGGCATCCCGCTGGGGCTGACGTGCCCACAAGGCCTGCTCCAGTGCGTCCAGCACGAACTCGGTGTGCATGGAGCGGCTGACGCGCCAGCCGACGATGTAAC
>NZ_JAKLLN010000019.1 GCF_023150065.1 Zoogloea sp. | reverse complement strand
CGATCAGCATCATCGGGATTGAGCGCCCGTGGCAATGACGCCAGCTTCCAGTGGACCGGGTTTGAAATGACTGCGGTCAGCCTACCGACCCGATCGCCGCAGGTGGCCCGGTAGCGGAAGTAGCTTCGCAAGGCCGAAGCCAGCAGAGATGCCTTGGCGTGTGACCAGTGCGCCTCCAGTTGCCTGGCAAGAAAGCTGCGCACGTCATCCGGATGCAGCTTGGCAACATCGATTGGGCGATCAGCGAATTGCTCTTGCAGCAGCCGTCTTACGACGCGAACTCGCTGCCTGCGAGTGCCCTCAGCCAACCCACGGACATCGTGCAGGTGTTCGTCGTAGCGGCGCAGTTCCGCGGTGATGTGATCGGAGAGCGCCGGCGCTGGATGCGTACTTGGCGTAACCGGGGGCGAAGAGATCTGGCTCATAACGGTCTCCTGAAGTGGAACTACTACTTCAGGAGACCGAGGAAATTATGTCGAGCTCGCGGGGATGCCGGCCGCTGCAAAGCTCCTTCCTTCCTGCTTCTTAGCCACAGCCACCCCGGCTACTTTCCATAATCGCTGGCTTTGCATAATCGGCCTTATGGAAAGCTTTACATAAGGCCGACGACCTGCCTGATGTCTTTGGCAACAGACAACAATTCGGCCAATCCGGCCGTTCGAATCACTTCACTCTTCGGTCAGCAAACTGCTGGTTACCTGCCGCGCAGTAAGCAGAAGCGAGGAACGGCAGCATTTATATCTAACAAACTCTGCTTCGACAGAAAAACCAAGTAACGTTGGTGCGAAAGCGACGGGCACCTCTCTCCCTGACCATTTCCGGCGAAAAGCTTTCAAAAATGTAACGCGGGGGTCAGCGTCCTGTTGGTATCGGACTCCTAAGATGACATCACGGTTGGACGAAATGAGTCCGACACGATTAACCCGATGTCACAAGGAGAGAACCATGATATGGTCGCGCAACCTATATGGAATCTGGCCATGTGATGGAAACCAAGGACGGCAAAAAAATCATCATGAACGGAAACGAAATCTGGCGTGTTGACGAATTGCTGCACAAATACCATCGCGGTTAATTTCCCGCATCACTCGAATTCGGCGGCTCCTTTGGGAGCCGTTTTCATTTTGAAGTACCGTTCAAGCATCGCCTTCAATTCCTGACTCCATTGGGCATGATCTCTGGATTGGCCTTGTGCGTATAGCACCGGAGCAACCTGCCGGAAAACGGCATGAATCTTTGGATCGAAATGCTGGTCATCTTCCCGTTCCATGATGCTCAACGTCTCTTCCAATGACAAGGCTGGTTTATACGGGCGAACAGAGGTCAATGCGTCGAACACGTCGACCAGGGCAAAAATCCGTGCGGCCAACGGTATTGCCTCGCCAATGAGCCCATCCGGATACCCTTTCCCGTCGAAGCGTTCGTGATGATGCCGGATGGTCTTCTCTGCGCCAGCCAGCCAGGGATTGCCGGCGACGATCTCGATGCCGAGCATGGCGTGGGTCTTCATGACCTGAAATTCTTCGCTGGTCAGCCGTCCCGGTTTCAACAGAATCTGATCCGGAATGCCGATTTTTCCAACGTCGTGCAGAAAGGCGCCCAGCACCAGTTCGGCAATGGTTTCCTTGCCAACACCCAGTGCTTCGGCAAGTGAGACCGCATAGCAGGTAACCCGGTAGTTATGGGCGTCGGTATCTGCGTCACGCTTGGCGATGGCGTTTCCAAGGGAGCGCAGCAGCGAAAGATTGGATTCCAGGAGTCGAGACGACAATGCCACCGTTTGGCCCAGCAATCCCGACATTAACGGGTAAAGCAACAGCGCTGCCGCGAATACTGATATCGAGGCCGTCAGCGCAGCCCCGCGAATCTGTTGTTCTCTCTCTTGCAGTGCCGAGCGGGACACCAGGCTGATTCCCTCGACATAGCCTGCAAGACGGCCATCACTGGTGGTCATCGGCAGAATGACCTGAACCAGTTCTTCGCCAGCCACCGAAAATCGTTTGCTATGGCTGCCTGGAGCTGGCGGCCATGGATGGCGCTGTTGTCGGGCGATCTCTTTCAGCGACTCGGGGAGTGACCGCCAAGCATCAAACACCATCTCCGTATTGGGCGAAAAAACTCGAATCCCGACAAACTCATCGGTCAGCAACTGCGAAATCGCGGAATGGCTATCTCCTTTATCCCCGCCGACCGCCATTTGCATGGCGGGCGACTCGAAATGCCTGACCCCCGCTATGGCGCGTTCAAGGGTGCGCTGCTCTACGCGATACGATTCGACCCAGTAGGCAAGACCTCCCGCGAGACTGCCAACCAGGAGCGCACCTATACCGAGGCGCCGCGCCAACATGCGGCGCAATTGCCGGTGTGTCTGGGGCAGTTGAATAGCGTTCATTTCAGATTCTGTAGCAGTTCCATGAAGTGCTTGAAGTGGCCGCTGACGCGATCGAGTGAGAATTGGTGCATTAACCCAGTTAAAAATGGTGCCGCCGGTGGCGATGTCACAGATTCTTCATCGGTTCGTCACGCGCAGGTAACACAGCCCCCCCTACCATGGCCTGGCAATTCGATTTTGTAATCGTCATCGCAGTTTGATTGCGAAACCAACGAAGGACTCGCCATGATTCATCTGCACAAAGTATCGGTGCAATTCGGCAATCTTGTTGCCCTGCATCCAACCACCCTGGACTTCTGCCAGGGCCAGTTTACCGTTTTGCTGGGCGCCTCCGGTGCCGGCAAATCAACCCTCCTGCGCTGCCTGAACCTGATGCACACCCCGCATGCCGGCGAGGTCCGCGTCGACGGACACGGCCCCCTCCAGGACCGCAAGACGCTGCAGATGCACCGCCGTCAGACAGGCATGATTTTCCAGCAGCATCAACTGATCGGCCGCCTCCCGGCCCTGCAAAACGTGCTCATGGGACGTCTCGGTTACCACTCGACCCTGCGCAGCCTGTTTCCGTTGCCGCGCGCCGAACAGGAATTTGCGTTGCAATGCCTGGAGCGTGTCGGCTTGCTGGACAAGGCGCTGACGCGGGTGGACCAGTTAAGCGGCGGCCAGCAGCAACGCGTCGGCATCGCCCGCGCCCTGGCGCAGCGACCACGCCTGATTCTTGCCGACGAACCGGTGGCCAGCCTCGATCCCGTCAGCGCCGACAAAGTCCTGTCGCTGCTGCACCGTATCTGCAAGGAAGACGGCATCTCGGCGGTCATCAGCCTGCACCAGGTCGAACTTGCCCGCAAGTATGCTGACCGCATCGTTGGCCTGGCACACGGACGTCTCGTGTTCGACGCCACACCGGATGCCCTGACACCGGCGCAAGCCGCCGCCCTGTACGAGCACAAGGCGGCGGGCACGCCGCCGGCAGACGTCGCTGCCACCGTCCGTTTTCCCTTTCCCATCGCAACCGCAAAGGAAGCATTATGAAGAAACTGTTTGCCGCCATTAGCCTGGCCTCGCTTGCCCTTCTGGGCGCCGTCGCGCATGCTGCGCCCAATCCGGATCCGGACACCCTGAAAGTGGCCCTGCTGCCGGATGAAAATGCCTCGACCGTCATCAAGAACAACAAGCCGCTGGAAGAGTATCTGGAAAAAACGCTGGGCAAGAAGATTGAACTGATCGTCACCACCGATTACTCCTCGATGATCGAGGCGATGCGCCATGGCCGCCTGGATCTGGCTTACTTCGGCCCGCTGTCCTATGTGCTGGCCCGGCAGAAGAGCGAAATCGAAGCCTTCGCCGCGATCAAGCAAAAAGGCAGCACCACTTACCAGTCGGTCCTGGTCATCAATACCGGCGCCGGCATCAACGGCATTGCCGACATCGCAAAAAAGAACGTTGCTTATGGCGACAAGGCCTCGACCTCCAGCCACCTGATCCCGAAATCGATGCTGGCGGAAAATGGCTTGAAAGCCGGCGAGAATTACCAGGAACACTTCGTCGGCGCCCATGACGCCGTCGCCATCGCCGTGCAGAATGGCCACGCGCAGGCGGGCGGCCTGTCCAAGCCGATTTTCGAATCGCTGGTCCAGCGCGGCATCATCGACGCCAACAAGGTCAAGGTGCTGGTCGAATCCAAGCCCTTTCCGCAGTACCCGTGGACCATGCGCTCCAACCTGAATGCCGCGCTGAAGGAAAAGATCCGCGCCGCTTTCCTGGGCCTGAATGACCCGGCCGTGCTGAAGCCATTCAAAGCCGACGGCTTCGGCCCGATCAGCGACAAGGAATACGATGTCGTGCGCAATCTCGGCACGCTGCTCAAGCTGGATCTGTCCAAGTTCTAGGCACACATCGCACAAGCAATCAGGAGTCTTCATGCACGCTCAATTCGCACCGCTGCTGGACCGCCGGCAGCGCGCCTGGAACCGCTCGATGGTCTCCCTGGCCACCGTGCTGGCAATCGTCATCGCTTGCTGGTATTACGTTGGCCTGTTCGACGCCGAACGCCTGGGCGAAGGGATCCCCAGCCTGGCGTCACTGGTCGGCGAGATGTTTCCGCCGAACTTCAGCCAGGCCGGCTCCTGGGTCAAGCCACTGCTCGACACCCTGGCCATGAGCGTGGCCGGCACGGCGGTTGCGGTGCTGCTGTCGCTGCCACTGGCGGTGCTGGCAGCGCGCAATACCACGCCGCATCCGCTGGTCTACCAATGCGCCCGGGGCCTGCTGAACGGCTTGCGCTCGATCCCTGAACTCATCATGGGCATCGTGTTCGTCGCTGCAGTCGGCTTCGGCGCGCTGCCGGGCGTGCTGGCGCTTGGCCTGCATTCGGTGGGCATGGTCGGCAAGTTCTTTGCCGAAGCCATCGAACATGCCGACCGCGCGCCGGTGGAAGCCGCGCGCGCCGCCGGTTGCAGCCCGCTGCAGGTGATCTTCCACGGCATCCTGCCGCAAGTCTTGCCGCAGATGGCCGATACAGCGATCTACCGCTGGGAATACAACTTCCGCGCCTCGACGGTCATGGGCATGGTCGGCGCCGGCGGCATCGGCTTCGAACTGATGGGATCGCTGCGCATCATGCAATACACGGATGTCTCGGCAATCCTGATCGTCATCCTCGTCATGGTGAGCCTGGTCGACGCCCTGAGCGCCTTCCTGCGCCGCACCTTCAAGTAAATCATTTACGCAAATCGTTACATGAAACCCAAAGTCGTGCTCACCCACTGGGTGCATCCGGAAATCATCGAACTGCTGCAAGGCGTTGCCGAAGTCATTCCCAATACTTCGCGCGACACCCTGCCGCGCGAAGAAGTGCTGGCGCGCGCGCGCGATGCGCAAGCCATCATGGTCTTCATGCCCGACAGTATCGACGACGCCTTCCTGCAAGCCTGCCCGCAACTGAAAATCGTCGGCGCGGCGCTCAAGGGTTATGACAACTTCGACGTCGCCGCCTGCACCCGCCGCGGCATCTGGTTTTCCATCGTGCCCGACCTGCTGACCATCCCGACCGCGGAACTGACCATCGGCCTGCTGCTCGGGTTAACACGCCGCATGCTGGAAGGTGACCGCCAGATCCGCAGCAGCGGCTTTCAGGGGTGGCTCCCGCAGCTGTACGGCACGGGGCTCACCGGGCGTACGATCGGCATCATCGGCATGGGTGCGGTCGGCCGCGCCATCGCACAGCGGCTGGCTGGCTTCGACATGCAGATTCTGTATTGCGACCACGTTGCCCTGCCGACCGAACAGTCTGCGCAATGGAATGCGCGCCAAGTCGAACTCGATGAATTGCTGGCCGCCAGCGATTTCATCGTGCCGATGCTGCCGATGACGCCGGAGACCCTGCACCTGATCAATGCTGACACGCTCGCCAGGATGCGTCCGGGAAGCTACCTGGTGAATGCCTGCCGCGGCTCGGTGGTCGATGAAGCCGCAGTCGTTGCAGCGCTCGCCAGCGGCCGCCTTGCCGGCTATGCCGCCGACGTGTTCGAGCTGGAAGAATGGGCACGGCCAGACCGGCCGCGCGCCATTCCGCAAGCCTTGCTGGACAATCCTGCACAAACTTTTTTCACGCCGCACCTCGGTTCGGCCGTTGCCGAAGTGCGCCTGGAGATCGAACGTCAGGCCGCCTGCAACATTATCCAGGCGCTCAATGGCGAGGCGCCTGCCGGCGCCATCAACCGTCCCGGCAGGAAGACGGCGACATGATCAACCTGGAGTGCGTCGCCACATTCCTTGCGGTCGCAAATCAGGGGGGATTCCGCGAGGCGGCCAGGCAGACTGGCCAGTCGCAACCGGCCGTCACGCAACATATCAAGCGGCTCGAGCAATCGCTCAAGGTGGCGCTGATCCAGCGCAGCAATGCCGGCTGCACACTGACGCCGGAAGGCACTTCATTCCTGCCCTACGCTAAACATCTGGTACGCGCCGGCGCCCGCGCGCAAGCCTTGTTCGACAAGACAGTCCTCAGCATCGGCGCCAGTTCCAATACCGGCATCTACTTGCTGCAGCCGCGTCTGCGCGCCTACCGCGACCGCGTTGCGCACAAGCTCCAGATAGCTATTGGCAGCAACAACCGCATCGCCGAGCAACTGCAGAATTTCGAGATCGACGTCGCCATCATGGAATGGTGGGATCCACGCCCCGGCTTTACCGCCACCGTCTGGCATCGCGAGGAATTGCAGGTCATCGTGCCGCCCGACCATCCCTGGGCCGGGCGCACCAGCATTCCACGCAACTGGCTGTGCGGGCAGGCGCTACTGGGCGGCGAAGCCGGCAGCGGCACAGGGCGGCTGCTGCAGTCCTATTTCGGCGACGATGCGCGCAACATCGGGATCGCCATGCAACTTGGCAGCACCGAAGCGGTCAAGCATGCGGTGCGGGCCGGACTCGGCATCTCGCTCGTGATGGCGGCCGCCGTGACCGATGAAAACCGCGATGGCAGTCTGCGGGCAATTCCCCTCGAAGGCGGCGCACTGCACAAGGACCTGTACGTGATCAGCCGCGAGGACCTCTTGCCGGACGCGCCGGCGCGTCATTTTTGCGAA
The DNA here is from genome assembly GCF_023150065.1 of Zoogloea sp. GTDB lineage: Bacteria > Pseudomonadota > Gammaproteobacteria > Burkholderiales > Rhodocyclaceae > Zoogloea. Next base: position 101,906 of record NZ_JAKLLN010000019.1, on the reverse strand, counting down.
TTTTTGCTGCAGGGTGAAACCGCGCCGCTGGCGCCCGCACCCTAGCTGATCCGGGCGTCGCGAAACAGCGCCTTGAGCTCGCGCGGCTGACAACGCCAGTACTGCGGCGGCGCATCCACTTGCGCGCCCAGTTCGGCGGCCGCATGCCAAGGCCAGCGCGGGTCGTACAGGATGCCGCGCGCCAGCGCCACCATGTCGGCCTGGCCGCTGGCGACGATGGACTCGGCATGCCGTGCTTCGGTAATCAGGCCGACGGCAATGGTCGGCATGCCGACGTCCCTCTTCAATCTTTCCGCGAACGGCACCTGGTAACCCGGGCTTAGGGAAATTTTTTGCTGTGGCGACAGCCCGCCGGTGGACACGTCCAGAAAATCGCAGCCGCGCACTTTCAGAGCGGCGGCAAATGCCAAAGTTTGCTCGATATCCCAGCCATCTTCGACCCAGTCGGTTGCCGAGACGCGGATGCCGACCGGCCGGCCGGCCGGAAAGGCTGCACGCACCGCCTCGAATACTTCCAAGGGAAAACGCATGCGATTTTCCAGCGACCCGCCATAGGCATCGTCACGCCGGTTAGAAAGCGGCGAAAGGAACTGGTGCAGCAGGTATCCATGCGCGCCATGGACTTCGATGGCATCGATGCCGATACGGGCCGCGCGCGCCGCGGCCGCAGCAAAGGCCTGGCGAATGCGCACAAGGCCAGCCGCATCCAGCGCCTGCGGCGCTTCATTGCCGGGAGTGAAAGGCAAGGCCGAGGGCGCCCACGTGCGCCAGCCGCCTTCGCCAGACGGGCGCAGCTGCCCGCCCAGCCAGGGTGGAACAGTGGATGCCTTGCGGCCGGCATGCGCCAGCTGCACTGCAATCGGCATGGCCGAATGCCGGCGCACTTGCGCCAGCGTGGACGCCAGCGCCTGCTCGTTCTCATCTGACCACAGGCCGAGATCTTGCGCCGAAATGCGGCCCTCTGCCTCAACGGCGGTAGCCTCGATGATCAGCATGCCGGCGCCGGAAAGCGCCAGCTGGCCCAGGTGCATCAGGTGCCAGGATGTGGCATTGCCGTCCTGTGCCGAATACTGGCACATCGGCGCTATCACGATACGGTTGGGCAGTGTCAGCGTTCCAAGTTCGATGGGAGCGAAAAGGGTACTCATGGGTTGGCAGTCTTCTTCATGTCCAGTCCTGGACGGTCAGATCATGATACCCAACATTGCTACCCGCCGTGAGCGAGGCGGGCGGCCATCACTGCCCTGCGGGTGCCGGCTGCGCCAGCAGTCGGTCGATCTCCTGCTGCAAGCCCTTGTTTGCTGGGCCGGTCATGCTCGAATAAGCGCTCGCCACCTTGCCGTCGCGCCCGATCAGGTACTTATAGAAGTTCCAGCCCGGTTCTTTGCCGGTGGCAGCGGCCAGTTGTCGGTAAAAGGGCGACGCCTGCGCCCCCTTGACCGAGCTCTTGGCAAACATCGGGAATTTCACGCCAAAGGTATTTTGGCAAAAAGCCCCGATTTGCTGGTTGCTGCCGGTTTCCTGCTTGAAGTCGTTGGAAGGAAAACCGAGCACCACCAGACCCTGGTCCTTGTGGCGTGCATACAGCGCTTCCAGACCGGCGTATTGGCCCGTGAAACCGCAATAGCTTGCCGTATTTACGACTAACAACACTTTGCCGGTGTACTGGCAAAGCGACTGCGGTTGATCGTCTTGCAATCGCGGAAAGGTATGTTGCAGCAGCGGCGGGCAGGAAGTGCGGCCGGCGGCGCTGGCTGCGTTAGCAGGCCGATGCAAAACCCCGAGAAGCCGCGCCAGCCGGTCCCCTCACTATTTGATTTATCATGACTTCATTCCCGGAATTGGCTTCCCAATCCCGTTTTGATGCCCATCAAATGGGCCGGGGAATGGGCTTTCGCCCAATTCCGGGTGCCGCTTCATGCTTCACTCCCTGCGCGCTGCAATTTCGCAATTCGCAGCAGGTTGTACGCCGCCGCCGACAGGTAGGCGGCGATCTGGGTTCGGGCTTCTCCGATGAAGCGGGTCTTTCTCATTCCGCCCACTGTCTTCAGCCACCCGAAGATCTCTTCAACACGCTTTCGTTTCCGCTGGCTGATCTTGTAGCCCTCGGTGCAGCTTGTCCGTCCATCGAGCCCCGGTGTCTTGCGACCGTCGATTCGGGCGATATGTGGCTTGATCCCGTGCTCACGCAGATGCTGGACGAAGTCCTTCACGTGATAGCCCTTGTCAGCACCCAGGGTCTTCGGGTGAATCTTCCGCCGACGCGCACGGGTGAGCAGTTGCCGCGCCGCCTGATGCTCCGCCAGGGTGGCGTCGGTGATGAGCAGATCCACGCACAGACCGCTCCGGTTCTCCATGAGGGCATGGCCGCCGTAGCTGAGTTTGGCCGGCTGGCCGTTGCCCTTTCTCATGAGTTTCGCGTCCGGATCGGTGGTGCTCTGGTGGGTGGCGTTGGAACGCTTCTCGCCCTTGAAATCCACCATCCCGGTGCCGTCCCCGGGCTTGGGTGGTTCGTCATCGTCCTTGCGCTTGAAGCTCTTGAAGGAGGCCCAGGCGTCGATCAAGGTGCCGTCGACGGTGAAGTGATCCGAGGACAGCAACTTGTCCTTGCGGGCCAGACGCACCACCTCGTCGAAGAAACGTCGGGCGATGTCGGTTTCCACCAGGCGCTCGCGCAGGCGGCTGAAGTTCGATTGATCGAGTCCGCCCGACTCCAGGTCCAAATCGAGAAACCAGCGGAACAGCAGGTTGTAATCAAGTTGCTCGCAGAACAACCGGTCGGAGCGCACCGAGTAGAAGGCAATCAGCAATTGGGCCTTGAGCAGGCGCTCCGGCGGAATCGAAGGGCGACCCGTCCGGGCGTAAAGGCCATCAAGCTCCGCAGAAATGGCGGACAGTGCCGATTCGGCCAGTTTCTTCACCCGGCGCAACGGGTGATCGGCCGGAATCCGGGACTCGACCGAGAAATAGTGAAACATCGAGGACTGGGGATCGACTTCGCCGCGCATCGTTGTTCTGCCTGGGGTTCGGGGATACGGCTAGGACAGGCGGATGGCCGGATCGTTCACTGGGTTTTGCACCAACCTGTTAGGGCCGTGCGGGTCGGAGATACCGGCTATCCCTTCGTGCTGGATGCAAAGGTCGAGCCTGGTATGGCCGTGATCCACCCGTCCGCCGAAGGAAAGAACCTGCTGGATGTGAAGGACAAGAATGGTGTTGCAGTGATCCGCGGCTTGATCGAACAGGGGCGGGGCATCAGCCAGTATTGGTGGCAGAACGCTGGCGACAAGGAGGCGAGAGAGAAGCTTGTCGCCATGCAGCCTTTCGAGAAATGGGGTTGGCTTGTGGCAACCAGCGCCTATGCCGACGAATTTGTCCACGAGGTGCGGATGATCCAGATTCAGATCGTAGTGGCTGCGCTCCTCGCTACGGCGATTCTCGTGAGCGCCATGATCGTAATGAGCCGGCGCTGGATCACCCGCCCGCTCCAGCGCGCCGTTTCTGTTACCCAGCGGGTTTCCGAAGGGGATCTGACCCAGCACATCGAAACCGATTCCACCGATGAGGTGGGAGAACTTCTGAGCGCCCTTGACAACATGAGCGCCCATCTGTGCAGCATGATTGGAGAGATCGACGCGGGCATCCGCGGTCTTGCAGACAATGCCCGAAAGCTGTCAGTTGCTTCGGATGCGGTCGCCTCCAGTTCCGGAACCCAAAGCCAGTCCGCGGTCGTGATGGCGAGCGCGGTGGAGCAGATGACCGGCAGCATCCAGCAGGTCGCCGAGCACGCCGAATCGTGCCGAGGGCTTGCGGAAACCTCGGGTGATGTATCCGAATCAGGCATCGAGGTGATTAACCAGGCGATATCGAGTATGTCCATGATCGCAGATACCGTACGACAGTCGGCCGAAGCGGTGCTGCATCTGGGAGACGAGTCCAAGGCGATCTCCCGCATCGTCAACGTGATCCGCGAAATCGCCGACCAGACCAACCTGCTGGCGCTCAATGCCGCCATTGAAGCCGCACGGGCCGGCGAAGCAGGGCGTGGATTTGCCGTGGTGGCCGACGAAGTGCGCAAACTCGCGGAGCGCACCTCGCTGTCCACTCAGGAGATCACCCGGATGGTGGACGACATCCAGAACGGTGCCGAGACGGCTGTGGTAAGCATGAAGAAAGGAGAGGGCCAGGTCGAGGAAGGCGTTGCGCTCGCCGGTGAGGCCGGCGGCCGGATCTCTGACATCAAGACCGGCGCGAGCCAAGTCAGTAGTGCGGTGATCGGCATCTCCGACGCCCTACGCGAGCAGAGTGCAGCCACCCGTGAGATTGCCCGCAATGTCGAAACCATCGCCGAGCAGGCCGTGCATAACCACACTCAGGCCAGCGCAACTGCAGACACGGCTCGTGAGATGGAAGTGCTTTCGATACAGATCCGAGCCAGTATCTCTCGCTTCCGAACTTGAGCCGGACAATGGCGAGTTGCAAAGCTTTGGGGAGCGTGGACGGGATCTTGAAAACTTGGGCTGGGACGGTAGCGGCTTGGGCCTCGAGCGCTTACCGGCGATTCACGATGCGAGCGGTAAATTCCGGGCAAAGCGGGGCAACAACAATCAGGCTGGAGCGTTTGTCGAGCTGATTAACGCTGATGGTTTGACCTCTACCGTTTACTCCCTTGAAAGACGTTTCCACCAGCGGTGGGAACGTGATTGCACCTTTTCTGCGCAGCGCTCAATCGCGCGCTTCACGCTTTCGTGGCGAGAATCGACCAGCTCCGCGATTTCGAGGCTCCTCATTGTCTTGGCGGCGGCACATTCGGAACGCCGTGCATTGCTGACCGACCTGCATGGAGAATTTGAGCTCCCCAAATTTGGGGACCCCTAGCCAGGAAAATGACTCGGATCTGAGCCAACTTCGCAAAGATCAGGACACTAACTAGGTGAAGCCTGCCCTTACGTCACCGCCCTGCGAAACCGCCCACCAGCCTCGACAGCCCATCCATGTACTTCGATGTCACCACCCACGCGCGGGCCGATTCGGTCAGCAGCCCCTTCGGGATGATGCGGATGGGCGACGGCGTGACCTTGATGACCGACATCACCTACAACGCCGTGGTGGAAAGCTCCTTTCAGTTGCTCAAGCGCGAACGGATCAAGCGCCAGATCTACCTGAGAGTACGCTGTAGAGCATGGAGAAGGGGTGCGACGCATGCACGAACCGGTCCCCGTGGTCGGATGTTGGCTGCAGCGTGTGGTCCAGGGCGACTTCAACTACCACGCCGTACCGGGCAGTGCTGACCGCCTGGATGCGTTCCGCAAGGACGTGTCTCGGACGTGGCTGCATGCGCTCCGGCGGCGAGGTCAGTGTGGACGAATGTCTTAGGCCCAGTTCGGGCGTCTGGTCGAGCGCTACCTCCCGCGGGCTCGGGTGCTCCATCCGTACCCGCATCAACGCTTTGCGTCATGACTCAAGGCAAGAGCCGTATGCGGTAGTGCCGCACGTACGGATCTGTGCGGGGGCGGGGAGTTATCCCCGTCCCTACCGCGACCCCTGGTGCAGGGCCTTCGCACTTAATTGTCATGCGCCGGTTTGATCCCCAACATTGCCATCCGGTAGCTGTCGTCCCAGGAGGCGAGCTTGCGTTTCTTGTTGAGGCTGATCTTGCCGAACTGGGCCAGAGTGGCCGTTTCGAGCTTGAGCAGGTTGAGCACGATCCGCTTCAAGCGCGAGAGGTTTTCGGCCGCATGATCCTTGCGCACCGTGGCGGCATCGTCGCGGAAGTTCACGTCGAGCATCCAGTGAACCCCATTTTCTATTCCCCAGTGCGCTCGGACTGCCTTGCCGAAGGCTGCGGCCGTCATCACCCGGGAGCTGATGTAGTAACGGCGCTCGGGCGCCGACTCCTTGTCGCCGACCTTTCGCAGGGACTCGACCATGCCTAGCATCTTGCAGCCCGGCCAGCGCTCGGTATCCACGACATCCTTGTTTTCTGCCACCCAGAAACCCTGCCAGACGAAGCGGCCATGGGACTCTTCGGTGAGCTGGGCAGAGTGCCACGCCTCGTGCAGCGCGTCACGCTGAGCGAGGCCGAAGCGCTCCTGCAGCGCCACCTGCAGGCCGGGCTGGTTGCCTTTGACGGCCAGCAGGTAGTCGGCCTTCTTCTCCAGGATCTTCGCGGCAATCTCGCTCTGGCAGCCCATCGCGTCGATGGTGACCAGGTAGCCCTTGATCAGGAGCGCATCGAGCAGCTCCGGGATGGCCGTGATCTCATTGCTCTTGTCGTTCACCTTCTGTTGTCCCAGCACGAGGCCGCAGTCGGTGGCAAGGGCACTGACCAGATGGATCGGCGAGGCGGCGCCATCGCCCGAACCGCGCACCGTCTTGCCATCGACCGCCAGGGTGCCACTGGCCACGGCCGGCACGAGCCGGCCCACCCAGCGCCGGAAGGCCTCTTCGAAGGCGCGCGGATCAAGGATGCGGAACACCCGGTTGAAGGTGTCGTGAGACGGAACGCCGCCTTCGAGCTTCAGGAAACGCTTGAGCCAGGCCGTCTTGTGCTCGGCCCAGAACGCCATCTCTTCGAAACTGTTCATGTCGCAGAGCACCGCGCAGACGGCGATCGCCAGGATATCCTGCAGGTCATGGCGACACGCATAGCCCGCCCGGCGCGGGTCGTTGATCTCGGCAAGGCAGCTCATCAGGGGCATCGGCGCGGGCGTTTCCATGATCGTCGTCCAAAAGACGAGAGTAGACGCGATTTGCGCGCCGTCCACAAGGTGCGGCTGCAAGCGTATGAACGTGAACGACTTTCAGGTGGCGTGAATGCATTTGGAGTAAGCGGCGCGGCTGATGACAATTAAGTGCGTAGGCCCTGACCCCTGGTGGTACAGCGGCGCCAGTTTGCAATGAACTGAGTCATAGCGCTCCGACGCCTCTGTGCTTAGGATGCTCCCATGTCATCCTATAAAACACCTATGGGGCCCATTTTTGAGCTCTCAACTACCACTATGTGGCGAGCCACCACCAAGACCGGAGAGGCACAGGTCTTTCACCTCAAGCTCATCGCACTGGACTGGGCGGGGCCCGGGGGCATCGTCGAGAAGGTCGAGGATCTCCGCGGCAACGCGAACTCTCCCAAGTAGCTGAGGGGCTGGGTCAGTACCCTGATGAATTCAGGTGAAACCTCGGTGCCAGACTGCTCGGCCAGGAAACCCTGGATCTCGCGAATCGTCACCCCGCGCGCGTACATGGCGACGATCTTGTCATCGAAGCCGGTAAAGCGCCGCTCGTACTTCGGGATGAGCAGCGGCTCGAAACTGCCAGCCCGGTTGCGCGGCACCTCGATCCGCAAAGGCCCGTCTTCGTTCTCTGCCGGTGGCACCGTTGCGGTGATTACTGCTTCGGTGTGCTGGACGTCAGCCGCACAGTGAAATGGAACGTGGAACCTACCCCTGGCAGACTGGTGACGCCAATCTCTCCGTTCATCAGGTGCACCAACTTGCGGCAAAGAGCCAAGCCGAGCCCCGTGCCGCCATGACGCCGAGTAGAGGAGCCGTCTCCTTGCTCGAAGAGAGTAAAAATCCGCTGCAGGTCGGCCTCAGGAATACCCATTCCTTCGTCCTCCACACTGCAGTGAAGGCTGAGGTGGGTTGATGTCTCGGAGGAGATGCGGAAGCGGATAGTAATCCTTCCCCTTTCCGAGAACTTGATTGCGTTGTCCGCCAGATTTCGGACAACCTGCGTGATCCGGACTGGATCCCCATAGGTGGTTCGATTCGACAAGTCCGGGGCGACCTCGATAGTGAGGGCTAACCCCTTCGTGGCTGCTGCCGGCCCAAAAATTTCCTTGAGACTCGCTGCAACCATGGCTGGTTGAAATACTTTGATGTCAAGTGACATTCGCTCGGCCTCAATGTCGGCGATGTCTATCAAGTCGTTGATGAGAGCTAGCAGGCGCCGTGAGGCTTGCTTCGCTTTGTTGAGGTAGCCCTGCAGCCTGGGATCCTCAGCCCGTCTCAAGGCCAGGTCTGTCATCCCCATGATGGCGTTCAGGGGAGTGCGCAGTTCGTGGCTGACATTCGCGACGAACATGTTCTTGGCGCGGTGAGCGCTCTCGGCCACATCCTTGGCCACGCGCAGCGCGGCAGTCCTATCGTCCACCAGGGCCTCCAAGTGATCCTGGCGACGCTCGAGTTCAAGTGCGGCGCGTTTCTGTTCGGTGATGTCTATCAATGCACCGGACAAAATCTCGTGTTTGCCGTCTGGGAGGCGTACCAGGTTGGCCCGCTCTCGGTGCCAGCGAAGATCGCCGCTGGGCAGCAAGAAGCGGTACTCCACGTCCAAAGGTGCTCGCCCCTCCTTGCAGGCAATCTCTGCGGTTAGCACTCGCTCTTGGTCGTCGGGATGTACGCGGGCGTAGAAGTCGGCAGGGGTAGCGAACCGCGGGTCTCGAGGGAATCCCCTGATGTCGTACATCTCGTGTGACCAGAACCACTGATCGGACGCAGACTCCCAGCGATACAGACCGATATTGGCAAAAGCTAAAGCCTGCCCATGCCATTCGTTGATGTGCTGAAGGCGAGCGAGTTCGGAGGCAAGGGGATCGATCGAAGTGCTCGGCGATACTATGCCGTCGGGGGCAGGCGTTGTCGGGGTAGTCATGGGAAAAGACAATATCGGGCAGGCTGACGTGTCAAGGACCACATAGCGTGTTTGTCGCGTAAGGCACGCCGATAATAACCCTATCACTCTTGGGTTAATAAATGCTCTTCGGCTTCATGATTTAGTCCTTGGAGTTGGCGTTTCTTGGGGCTCGTGATGCTCCGCCATGTAATGGCGACTGCCCATGTCCAGTCTCCAGAAGGTTATGCCTTGTCCAGTCTTGTGAAGAGTCAAGACGTTGTTTCCGTCACCAGGTAGGCGAGAGCTGGGTGTTTGGCAGCCGATCCCGTGGTGAGGTCGGTGCCAGTTGTAGAAGTGATTCCAGAGCGGCAATGCGGCGCGCCGCTGCTCCGAGTTTGCGTAGGCATGCCCGTAGGCCCATTCGCGCAAGGCGGACTGGATGAATCGCTCAGCCTTGCCGTTGGTCTGGGGCCGGCAGCGCCCGCGGCCAGATAGCGGCTGAGCCGCTTGCGGGCGGTCACGGCGCGCCGCCCCCGCCTGCGATGCAGACAGACCCTGTTCGGTGATGGCTTGAACCATTTCCAGGCGACGAAGGGATGTCAATCGGGCATTCTTGTGAGTGTTCATCCGGGGCAGGCTCTCGAGGTGACTGGGGGTTTGGCGATTTCCAGTCTCTCAGAATCTCTCCGGGTGACCACCTGAAAGAACCTATTGAACCTTCACACGCCTGAATGAGCGTGAGCCCTACGCCTACTTGAAGGATGTCCTCACCCGCCTGCCGACTCAGCCGCGGAGTCGGATCGGGGAGTTGTTGCCGCACTGGTGGAGGCCGGATTCAGCCTGAGGCTCGGTCAAGAGGGGATTGCCGGGGGCTTACGAACAGATCACTATCCGCGTGCTGTACTCAATAGCATCAGCCACCCTTTGACTTAGACTCAGGCTGATCCGTCATTCTCTGAAAAGCAGTGCGCATGATTGCTCCGACCCCATCAGATGAGAAGCAGCGACTAGAGGTTTTGAGAAGCCTCAACCTGCTGGATTCGCTTCCCGAGCCCGAATTCGATCGGGTGACAAAGCTGTTGGCGCGGTCCCTGCATGTTCCAATCGCGTTAGTTTCGCTCGTTGACGAAGACCGCCAGTGGTTCAAGTCGAAGGTCGGTCTTGATGTGGATGAGACGCCCCGCGACGTGGCGTTTTGCGCTCATACGATCCTGCGAGGAGAACCTCTGGTTGTTCCCGATGCGCGCTTGGATCAACGCTTTTCAGATAACCCTTTGGTGAGGGGGGCGCCGAATATCTGCTTTTACGCGGGGGTGCCGATAAGGACATCCGCAGGCCATCGACTCGGCACCCTGTGTGCGATAGATAGCAAGCCGCACAACTTGACGCCGGATGAACTGGACACCTTGCGTGATCTTGCGGAGATGGTCAGCAATGAAATCCAGTTGCGGGAACACTTGATGGCGACGACTAGCCGTCTCGAGCGCTCTCGGGAGGCCGCGCAGGCCAATGAGGCCCGCTACCGGTCGATGTTTGAACTCGCCTCTGTGGGGATCGCTCTGGTTGCACCGAATGGTGCCTGGATCAGCGTGAACGACGCGTTGTGCAGCATTGTTGGCTATGAGGCCGACGAATTGATGAAGCTGACCATTCAGGACATCACCTATCCGGGTGATCTTAGTGCGGACTTGTCACTGCTTCAGCAACTGATCGACGACAAGATTGATCACTACCACATAGAGAAGCGCTACCTGCGTAAGGATGGGCAGGTGGTCTGGATTGCTCTGGGCGTCACCAAGAAAACGGATGCGTTAGGCCGGTTGGAGTACTTCATCTCCATCATCAAGGATATCAATTCCCGGAAGATCGCTGAGGATAGCCTAGCTGCCTTGCAACGTGAGCTTGAACAAAAAGTCGAGGATCGAACGGCTCAGTTGCTGGAGGCAAATCGTCGCTTAGTCGAGGCCATTGACCAACAGATCAACTCGGAACGCCAACTCCGCAAGCGTGAGGCGGAGCTCCGGACCATCCTGGAGAACACCTACGATGCATACATCGCTCTGGATCAAGCTGGCTTGGTCACCGCATGGAACCAGGAGGCTGAGAACATTTTTGGGTGGTCTGCCTTAGAGGCAATGGGCCGGCCACTGGAAGAGCTTATCGTGCCTGCTGGCATGGCTGAGATGCACCGTTCTGGTCTGAGTCGATACCGAGCAAGCGGGGCAACGACCATGCTCGATCAGCGCCTGGAGATCCCTGCTCGTCGCAAGGACGGTTCGACGCTCACGGTAGAGGTACGCATCAAAGCCCTCGATATCGATGGACAGGCCGTATTCAGTGCCTTCCTGCACGACATCACAGAGAGGAAAGAGGCAGAAATCCGCCGGGAGCATGAAGTACGGCAGGATGCGCTAACGGGCTTGCTCAACCGGCGGGCGCTGGCCGAGGTACTGCCGAGGGCGATGGCCAGGGCTGATCGCAGCGGGAAATACTTGGGCCTCCTGTTCCTCGACCTCGACGGATTCAAGGCGGTGAACGATCGTTTTGGGCACGAGGCGGGAGATCAGGTGCTATGCAGGGTGGCCGCCGCAATCAAGAACTGCATCCGCGAAACGGATTGTGCGGTCCGCTTTGCCGGGGATGAGTTTGCCGTGGTCTTGGAGGGACTGATGAGCGGCTACCCCGATGCTTTGCGAGTCGCCGAGAAGATTCTGGACGCTATTTCTGGCCCGCAGCACTTCCATGGCCAGAGCGTGGAGCTTGGTGCGAGTATTGGGGTGGTCGTCCACGCATCAGGAGAGGAGCGGTTACCTGCTGCGTTGCTCAGAGAGGCAGATCACTGGATGTATCGAGCGAAACATGCCGGGAAGGGGGGGGTACTGTCTCCTTACCTTGTTTAAGTGATTAGGACGAACTTCAGCGAAATGGTGAGCCGTCCCGCATTTGGTGCTGGCCCGATACTCTGAGAGAATTGAGCATGACCTAATTGAACAAACTTTTCCCCGAGGTCCGCTAGAGTTGGCGGATCAGGACCTCTTTCTTCCTGAATTCTAGAATCTGCCCTGAACACTGCTGATTGGCTCAGGCATCGAAATACTCGATTTGCTGCCCGATGCGCAGTTGGGACTGGATGGCCAGGATCCATTTCGGATCGGCCAGCACGCGGTCGATGGCGACGCGTAGCCGATAGAGCGTAAGCCCCCGGCAAACTCATCTTCCCCCAGCCGCTTAGCTCGCTAACCCAAGCGCGCGCCGCTGCCACCTGAACTGCCGCGCACCGAGATTCGCCATGAGCCGGACTCCACCATCTGCGCCTGCGGCTGCCCGATGCAGCGTATCGGCGAGGACGTCAGCGAGAAGCTCGGCTACACGCCGGGGATCTTCACTGTCGAGAGCCATGTGCGCGGCAAGTGGGCCTGCCGCCCCTGCCAGACGATCCGCCAGGCGCCGGTTCCGCCACAGGTGATCGACAAGGGCCTGCCCACCGCCGGGCTCCTCGCCCAGGTGCTGGTCGCCAAATACGCCGATCACCTGCCGCTCTATCGCCAGGAAGGCATCTTTGCCCGGGCGGAAATGGCGCTCGCGCGCTCGACGCTGGCCGAATGGGTCGGCCTCTGCGGGGTTCTCACCATTGATGCAATGGGCACTCAGACAGCCATCGCAGACGAGATCCGTGAGCGGGGCGCCGACTACGTGTTGTGCGTGAAGGACAACCACCCGAAGCTGCTCGACTCGATCCTGCTGGCCCAGGCAGGCGTTGGCGGAGTGCTGCAGGCTGCCTCGAACTGGGAGAGCCACAACACGGGACACGGCCGGGAAGAATGGCGCCGCTGCTGGGCTTTCGACGCGGGCGACAGGCTTTACAAGGGCGATCAGTGGCGCGAGCTGCAGAGCTTCGCCCTCGTCGAGCACACACGCCGTATCGGTGACAGGACGAGCGTTGAACGCCGCTACTACATCAGTAGCCTGGCCCCGGACGCCGAGAAGTTCATGCGCGCCGTGCGCAGCCATTGGGAAGTGGAGAACCGGCTGCACTGGTGCCTGGATGTTCAGTTTGGCGATGACTACGCCCGCGCACGCACCGGCCACGTTGCCCATAACCTCGCGCTGGTGCGCCATATCGCGTTGAACCTGATCCGGTTGAACACTTCGGTCAAAACCAGCATCAAGACCAAGCGATTGCTGGCGGCGACCTCGGATGAGTTTCGGGCTGCCTTGCTGGGGTTGGCGGTTGAGCCAAAGACCGACGGCGATGAGGAGGAGGATTGATGTCGGATGGGTAGCTGCGGGAGCCCTGGCTACCGGGCGTTGCCCTCCCGCAGGGAGTACATCCCCAAGGCGGACGGCAAGCAGCGCCCGCTGGGCATCGCGGCGCTGGAGGACAAGATCGTCCAGCAAGCCGTGGTGTCGGTGCTCACGCCGATCTACGAAGCGAACTTCCTCGGCTTCTCGTATGGCTTCCGGCCAGGGCGCAACCAGCATCAAGCGCTGGATGCAGTGGTGGTGGGTATGCAGAAGAAGCGCGTGAACTGGGTGCTCGACGCCGACATCAAGGCATTCTTCGACACCGTCGATCACGCCTGGATGATGCGATTCCTCGAGCACCGGATCGGCGACACGAGAGTCTTGCGATTGATCCGCAAGTGGTTGACGGCCGGCGTTGTCGAAAACGGGAACAGGACCGATGTGTGGGTGGGTACCCCGCAAGGGGCAGTGATCTCGCCGCTACTGGCGAACATCTACCTGCACTATGTCTTCGACCTATGGGCGCATCGCTGGCGAGGCCGCCATGCAGGAGGGGACGTGGTGATCGTTCGGTACGCTGACGACAGCGTTCTCGGGTTTGAGAGCAAGAGCGACGTGATCCGATTCCTTGAGGACATTAAGGTGCGGTTCGCCCAGTTCGGGCTGACGCTGAACGAGGACAAGACGCGCGTGCTGCAGTTCGGTCGCTTCGCGGCCCAGGCACGCATAAAGCTTGGGCTTGCAAAGCCACCGACGTTCGACTTCCTGGGGTTCACCCACATCTGTGGGAAATCTCGGTCGAACGGCTGGTTCCAACTGAAGCGGCTGAGCTCGGCGAAGCGAATGCGTGCCCGCCTCAAGGCGATCCGAGAGGCGCTGATGCGCCGTATGCACGAACCGATCCCCGTGGTTGGTCGTTGGCTGCGGCGCGTGGTCCAAGGCTACTTCAACTACCACGCCGTACCGGGCAATGTTAACCGCTTGGATGCGTTCCGCAAGGACGTGTCCCGGGCGTGGCTGCATGCGCTGCGACGGCGAAGTCAGCGTAGACGAATGCCTTGGGCCCGGTTCGGGCGTCTGGTCGAACGCTACCTCCCGCGGGCCCGGGTGCTCCACCCGTATCCGCATCAACGCTTTGCGTCATGACTCAAGGCAGGAGCCGTATGCGGTAATGCCGCACGTACGGATCTGTGCGGGGGGCGGGGCGGAGAGTAATCGTCACGTGTGAAGCGAGATAGTCTTATGGAGACATGCGAAATATTTATTTGTTAAATTTAACAAAAAATATAAAAATATTAAAAATAATTGAATTGGTTCGAGGCGGCATGCGGCGCAATGCGTCAAGTCATGATCTCGACCCGGCCTGTTCAACCGCAGCGGACAGCACGACGATCGGCCGCGTCCTCGTCGTGGATGGGGCTCGCGTTCGAGCCGGAGAAGGCTTGCGCTTGGCTAAACATCTGTCAACGCCAGGAAACGGAAATCAGCGCGGCGGTGAACTCCTCGGTGCAGCACATCATGCCGTGCATCACATCTGGAGGACGCTTCGATGAAACGTTCGCTCAAGTGCTGCAGGCCCTCACTACAGGTAGGAGGGCAGGCACGGATGCTGTCGAACTGCTCTAGCACTTGTTCGCGGACCTCGGCCGACGAAGCATACCCACAAGGAGGTAGTGTGGCTTAGGTGTTCTATCGATATTTCACATTAATTTACAGTTAACGAAGGGGACGGTGCTGACACGGAAGTGGGACCCAAGCTTTATGTCAAATACAACCACTGTGGTGGAGGTCGTGCAAGGAGCTATTCGGAGCCATATTGCCGCCGTTGTGGACAAAAATAGCGAAGATGTCGACAGATGTAGATATGTCGTTCGAATTCTGAACGGGGTCACATCCGGCATCGCGGATCTCGTCCTCAGCTTCGTCGTGCTACTCATCCTGCCTGAACAGCATGAACTAGATGCATCTGGAAGCGTGAAAACTCCTATCCGAGTGTAATCTAGTGCGAGAGCTGCATAAAATAACCATTTTTGCAATAGGTCTTTTTGAGTATTTCTAATCAGTTCCCAGATTCGTCTATGAAGGAGAGGTCGTGTCCATTTCAACCCAGCTAAAGCTGTTGATCGCTGCGGCAATATTCAGCTTGATCGCGCTCACGACTATCAGCTACTTCAACACCGAAGGCCTGTTTAGCGCGGCAGGCTACGCAAACGTCAATACGGTTCCGAGTACCGAGCTGCTCGGACGCATCTCCACACGGATCGGTCAAGAGCGTGCCCGCACCTACCGCCACGTCCTTGCTAGCTCCGACGCGGACAAGCAGGAGATCAGGACATCGATCACAGAAATCCGGAGCGAGATCCAGAAACTTTACGCAGCATACGAACCCCTGATTTCCGATGACAAGGATCGTCAGCTGTTTGAAGCAAGCCAGCGACTCTTCAAGATTCACACGCAAAGTGCGGATCAGCTCCTACGCTTGTCGGATGAGCGCAAGACGCTCGAAGCCGAGAATGGGCTGAACGCCGACACGGGCCTCTCCCGCCAAATTGCAGAGCTTTTGGATGCGCATATCATCTACAACAAGCGGCTCGGAGATGAAGCTGCGAATCGCGCTCAAGTGACAAAATCAGCTGCGCTGAAAGCAATGATAGGGCTTGCCCTCGCCGTTGCTGTTCTTGTGCTCGGAATCGGATTTCAGATCACACGACGCATTGCCGCAAAGCTCGATCTGGCCGATCAGCTTATCCGCCAAGTCTCATCAGGGGATCTTCGCGCAACCCCGGCTAGCGCGATAGAGGGCCCTTCGGATGAGATTGGCCGCGTGCTAATGACGCTGGAGCAGATGCGGTGCGGCTTGTTGGATGTTGTCGGCCATATTGGATACAGCTCCAGCGCAGTGATGAATTCGTCTCGTCAGTTGGCTAACTCGGCAAACGATGTGTCATCGAGCTCCGAGTTGCAGGCCACCTCAACCTCGGCAGCAGCGGCGGCAGTCGAGGAGCTAACGGTTTCCATTGAGCACGTTGCCACTAGTGCAAGCCACGCCGCACGGGAAGCGGCACATGCCGAAAATATGGCTCGCACCAGTGCGGATGAAGTGGAAGTGTCGGCCGCTCGCATCGCCGAGGTCGCATCACAAGTGGAACGTACGGCCGGGCAGCTTGCTCTGCTGGCCGATCGTGTGCTCGAGATCGACAAGATCACCACTGTAATTAGAGATGTCGCCGAACAGACCAATCTGTTGGCTCTCAATGCCGCCATTGAGGCTGCTAGGGCGGGTGAGCAGGGTCGGGGTTTTGCTGTGGTGGCCGATGAGGTGCGGAAACTGGCTGAGCGGACGGGCTCGTCGGTGAAGGAGATTGGGGCCGTGATTGAAGCAGTTCACGTGGGTGCCAACTCATCTGTCGAAAGTATGCGCACGAGTCGTCACTTGGTGACGGAGGTCGTCGGGACTGCACACCGCGCAGCTAAGTCAATGAATGAAATCCGGGAGTCGGCATCGCTTGTCATGCGGTCAATACAAGATATCAGTGACGCACTAGACGAAGAACGACAGGCCGCAACCGACTTGTCGCGCAACGTGGAAGAGGTGGCTCAGCTTTCGGAGCGCAATGTTGCCGCTGTGCGCACTGTTTCCGTGACCGCTGAAGAGCTCACTTCGGTATCAACCGCGTTAAGCACGTCTGTAGCAAGATTCAGAACCGTTTAATCAAATTCGTAGGGTTGGTAGTGCCTTACGAAATCAAATGGGAAGAGCGCGGAGTCTATTCACGCTTCTGCGAGGTCGTCAGCGGATAGGAGCTTTGTACCCACGCAGTTGCTGTGCCCTCCGATTCGCGTGTTACTGACGTTGACTATGCGATCGGAGACTTCACGGATCTGGAGTGTTACACGATCAGCCGCACCGAAGGCCTGTGCACGGCGGCAACCGACTCATTGCTTCAAAATTCCCGCTGGCCGTTATTAATTCAAAAGAATTGCCTGCGGACTTAGTGTTCTTGAGCAGCATCGTCTATCGTCAAAAATGAGCATGAGGCATATGAAAATATTTTTTGCTGAGGGTGACGCCCGAAAGTGGGTTCATGATGCTGGTGGAGAGGTATTGGAGAAATTGTGGTGCTTCATTTTGAATAGCTGCAAGGTGATTGGGGCGCATTCAGGAGACGCGCAGATGGCTGCTTGGCCTACGTCTAATGCATGGCGGTAGGCTATAGCCTGCGTAATGCTCCTCCGTAGTCTAGCCGCTACGCGCAAAGACAAGGTTCTCAATAGGGGCGAGGTTGAAAAGATGCCATGCAGGACTTTCGATCAATATGCTCATCTGAGATGCCGAGTCTGTAATTCAGGCGAGTTATGCGGCAACCGGCTCGCGATGCCTGTACTGCTAGAACTAACTTGATGAGCGGGCAGTCGGATGACGATTTTATAGCATGTGCAACACGAAATGAGTTCAGCTATGTCAGCTAGTTCCCACTTGGTCGATATTTTTCCGTGGAATGAAAATTTCGCGACGGGTATTGAGATTGTCGACGAGCAGCATAAGCGCTTGGTTGAGTTGCTCAATGTGCTTGTTGGACATCTGGCGTTCCAGTCCGATGCGCCGACATTGAACAAGATATTTGACGAACTGAGAGAGTACACAGTCGTTCATTTTTTAACCGAAGAGAATATATGGCACCACTATTTCGAGAATGACCCGTGGGATGAGTGGCATAGGAAGGCCCATGGCGACTTTGTTGCTAAGCTGTTGGAGATAAAGGCTAAGGAGAGCGAGGAGACGACGGACGAGGTGATCGAAGAAATTGTCGCTTTTCTCACTAATTGGTTGGCGTTGCACATCATTGAGTCCGATAAGCGCATGGCTAAGGTCGTTCTTGCCCTGCCATCGGGAGTATCGTTGGAGCAGGCCAAGGAGCTGGCCAACGCCGAGATGGCGGGGGCGACCCACGTCCTGATCGATACGGTCATGGGGATGTACGACAAGCTGGCCAACCGAACCATTCAACTGACCCGTGAGATCAATCGACGTATCAAAGCTGAGGAAGAGCTACGTGCGGCGAAAGAAGAAATGACGCGCCTGCGCGACGAAGCTGTAGTCGCGAATCAGGCGAAGAGTGCATTCTTGGCTAACATGAGTCATGAGATCCGTACGCCGATGAGCTCCATTCTAGGGCTTACGCACCTTTTGCAAAAGAGCATTCAGGATATGGAGCACGTGGAAAAAATAAGAAATATTTCCGAATCAGCCAAGCATTTGCTCGAAATTATCAATGACATTCTTGATTTTTCAAAGATTGAAGCAGGCCGTATAGAGCTTGAAGCTATTTCGTTCAACATTGGCGCCCTGTGCGATAAAATAAACAGCATGTTCGGTGAAGGCATGCGCGCAAAAAGGCTGCAATTTGTCTTCGATGTAGATGAGTCGTTGAGAAAAATTTCCTTGATAGGGGACCCATTAAGAGTTGGTCAGATTCTCATCAATTTTATGAGCAATGCCATTAAGTTCACGGAGTGTGGTCGTATTGTTCTCAAGTTCAAGGAGGAGTCACGTCTTGACTCGAAGATAAAAGTAAGATTTGAAGTGGAAGATACCGGGCTTGGCATTCCCGAAGGAGATCAAGCACGTATATTTGACGCGTTTGAGCAGGTTGATATGTCCACCACCCGAAAATTTGGGGGATCCGGCCTTGGGCTTGCTATTACGAAGCGGTTAGCTACGCTAATGGGCGGAGAGGTTGGCTTGAGAAGCATTCCTGGCTCAGGCAGTACGTTCTGGTTCGCCTTGACGCTCGACTATGGTACGGCGACCTTTTCTGACGTAATCTCAAAGATTGATCAGACGTTAAGAGTCGGTAGTCGTGTATTGTTGGTTGAAGACAATGAAATAAACCAACTTGTCGCCGCCGAGTTACTTGAAAGCGCGGGCCTAAATATAGAAATCGCCAGTCACGGAGCTGAGGCGATGAAGAAAGTCCGAGATTCTTCTTACGACCTAATTCTGATGGACATGCAGATGCCGGTTATGGGGGGGCTCGAGGCAACAAGAGAGATCCGTAAGCTCGGTATGACCATGCCAATCATTGCGATGACTGCCAGTGCTTTTGAAGAGGACAGAAAAAGCTGTAAGGACGCCGGGATGAACGACTTTGTAACCAAACCTGTGGATCCCGACCTTCTTTATGCAGTTCTTGCAAGATGGATTCCTCAGTGATAGGGAGAGGAATGTGTTGGGGAAATGCAAGCGCAGAATTTAGATAACGAGACTGCGCTGAAGTGGCGTAATGAGTCTCCCCGGGTTTCCTAGGAACTCTGTAGCCTCAGAGCATGTTGTTCTGCTATGGGACAAATGTGATAGACGAGCCAGGCATGCAGGTAAAGGGTCTTCGCCGTTCAAAGTGAATCCGGACTGCGATGGATAAGCGGGACCCAGATCAATGCGCGCAACGATGAACCGTCTGTGTTATTTTTCGGTTTACGACAGCAATTGGCTCAAAGGATCGGCAGGCGATGTGCTGCACCCGGTGTTGTGCGCCGTGGGGTTCAATCTGTGCTGGCTGATGCGGGCTGTGGCCCGTCTGGGGCTGAAAGCTCATTTGCGCTCTTCGTGCTGGTCGGGATGCTTGGGTGGGTGGTCAGCGGCGAGGGGGCATGGCCGGCGGGTAGGCGGCCGGGGGCGGTGACTTGAATATTTCAGGACCGACTAACAATGTGGCACTGGTTGTGGCTGGTCGGTGCCAAGGTGTTCCGCCCATGCTTGCACGACAGAGTGGCCAGAGTCTACGTCAGCCAGCATTTCTTGGGAGGTGTCGGTCGGTCGCACTGGCAACCGAACTCGCCCATTCTGCCACTGCGTCGAAATATCCTGGCATTGAAGGCTCGCTGAGATAGAACGCTTACAGGCCAGCCTCATCGAGTAGCTCTGATGCCTTGGCTCCCAGAGTTGAGGCCACAAGAATCAAGTTCCGCAGGGAGATGTTCTTCTCCCCTCGTTCCAGCACCCCGATGTATGTGCGGTGCAGCCCTGACTCGAACCCCAAGTCTTCCTGCGACCAGCCGCGCACCTTCCGGCGATTGCGGATCACGAGGCCGAGTGCTTGCTCAGGCGTGGGAAGGTGTTCGGTGGTCACCCACCGAGTAAACCGTCATGCGCTCTTTGAATCGACACTCTAAAAGTAGCATAATGCCAATCGAGTTGGCTTTCCTTCGGTTGTTCGATTTCGGCCTTGAGGCTGCTTGGCAAAGAAGGAGTGGAGGGCTCGTCAGGCTCCGGTAAGCCTGCCCATGATGACTACCCCAGAGGATTCAAGATTGAAGAAGCTGATACTGACCGTGGCCGCCGCCTCCCTGGCGGGCTGTGCTTCCATGCAGCCCACCTACCAGACCGAATCGACCTTCGTTATCTACGATGTGCAGCCTGTGAGTGTGGATCGCACCAGGTTGTTGAACGCCGTGCTTGAAGCGGTTCAGAAGCACTCGAGTCAGGTTCGGGTGAACAGAGACATTCCACCTGCGGTGCTCCCAGAGACCCCGGGGCGCTTTGAACTGAAAGATCCGTTTGGCGGCACAAAGATGGGGGCCCTGCTGGCCGCGCAAGCGCAGAACGTGCGTGTTCCTGTCTGCAAGGATGCGCTCATGACTCTGGCCTCGGACAGTACGAGCATGGCGCAGTACGGTGAGAGAACGAGCTTCTTCGTCTGCGTTCTGCCATACAAGAGTGGCTATCAGATCGACGTTTACGCGACTTTCGTCAAGGCAAGTGGCGGGATGACTCCCCAGGCCCTCGGATCTGCTGCAGCCCGCTCCCTGATCGGGGATTCAAGCCAGTTCATCCCCCGTGCGATGAACGATCTGCGTTTGGCTGCCGAGTCTGTTGGTGGGCAGGTGACGGTCGTGGACAGCTACATTCCAGAGGCCTTCAAGGGTGCGTTTGTGAATCAAGCTGGAAGTGCCAACAAGTGAAGAGCACCTGACCGGACGGAGTGTGGCGAGATGGATAAGCGTGTTGTAGGGACGTTGTTGGGCATCGGGGGGATGTGGCTGTGGTTCATGCCCTGGCGTCAGTTCTCGATTGAGGCGTTTGACTTCTACCAGACAGGGAGCCACATGGGAGGTGTTGCGTACATGCTTCTCATGAGTTCCCTTGCTTATGCGGTGCTGGCGTGGCTTCCTCAGCCTGTTCCTCGCATTATTGTTGCATTGGTGGCGATGCTGCTCGCAGGGCTCTTCTGGTTGAGCTTCGGTGAGAGTGCAGCATGGGGATTGGTTGGTCTGTGTCTTCTGAGTGGGGTCAGCCTAGTCGAGGCGATTCAAGAACATCTCGCTTTTAAACGCGCGGCGCAATCCAAGGCGTCGAGGGATGGTTAATCACCTCAGACCTCGCGATCTTTCTCGGTGGCAGTCAAGGTGGATTGGAGCTCTCTGTAGTGGTCTAATTTTCCCGGACACCTCGATAGGTGGATGATTCACCCACCGAGGAGAAATTGATAAGCAAAAAGCGCAGATCGTTCCGTTCGATACGGAGTTCAAGCTTCAGGTCGTGAAGATGATCTAGGATCAGGGCCTGAGTGTCAGGCAGGTTTGTCGTGACAAGAGTCTGGGCGAGACTGTGGTGCGTCGTTGGCTGGCGCACTTTGAGGCCGAGTTGCAGGGCCAAAACGAGATCGGCAAGCCACTGACTGCGGAGCAGCCGCGTATCTGCGTACGCGCAGCGGCGGGTTGTACCTGGCCGTGGTGATGGACCTCTTCTCGCGCAAGATCGTCGGCTGGGCCATGGCGCCCCTGCCGAACTGGTCTGCTCCGCGCTGCAGATGGCGATCACCCAGCGCGGCCCACCGGGCCTTGCTCGAACGCCGCGGTCTGCGCGCGAGCATGAGTCGCAGGGGCAACTGCTGGGACAACGCTGTGATGGAGCGCTTCTTCCTGAACCTGAAAACGGAGCGGGTTTGGCAGCGCGACTACGCCAACCACGCAGAGGCCACATGCGACGTCACCGAGTACATCGTCGGCTTCTACAGCAGCGTCCGGCTGCATTCGAAACTGGGCTATCTGTCGCCCACTGCTTATGAGCGGGACATGGCAGAAAAACACCCTATCGGGGTGTCTGAAAATACTTGACCACAACCGAGTATGGGGCCTCAGAACCCGATTCAATTCGGGGTAGCTTGGGTTCAGGGCAGCGACACCGAAGACGCCGGTATCCACTCCATTCGCGGTTCCCTGTTCTGCCACTGAACATAGAGAAGCGGCCCCTTGATGTCGATGATCAGGCCCCGGTACTCGAGCGACCGCATGGTGTAGGTCCGTACTTCTTCCGAGTACTTCACGACCGGTTCCGACTTGACCACGATCGTGTCGCCGATCTTCAGGCTGCGAACATACTCCTCACGTCTTGTCTGCCTTGAGGCAATCCGTTCTTGCTCCTGTGCAGCATAGTTCCGCCTTTGCATAGCTTGCCGTTCGATATCCGTTAGGCGCGCCTGAAGAGGCTTAATCACATGGTCCGGGTCGTAGCTTGAGTAGGTGTCGATGAAGGCTTTGATGGCGACTTCATTCGTGGTGTTGCGGATCCCCTCAAAGCGCGCCCTGTATTGCCAGAGCGGCTCGGTGCCTCGAACCATTTCCACTGCACCCGTCTGGGCCAGGATTCGCTCAAGCAGGCTGCGATCCAGGATCCTGTTGCCGTCCTCGTTGACGAAGAGCCGAGAGTTGCAGCGGTTGTAGTCGCCCGATTTTGAAGACCTGACCTCGGATCCAGGCTTGCAGGTGGTGTCCCAGCCACCTCTCGGAAAGTCCGGATCCGCCTTCCAATCCGCCTTCGGAAACAGCTTCACCCGCTCGGTATTCGAGTTGTTGATATCCCCAACCTCCGACGCTGTCCAGGTGCCATTGGTATTTTTCAGGTAGATCGGAATCCCGTAGCGCTGCTCGATCGGTAGGGATTGGAGTTGGTGTTTCACCGGGGAGGGCGGGTGAGGTTTTGGCTTGGTTGCGCACCCGGCAAGAGTGACGCTGATAGCCAGCGTGAGGGCCAATTTGTTCATGCTTTTGTCCTTGTCTGAGTGGCTTGACGGAATGTCTTTTGATGGACTCCCCGCCGAGGGAGTCTTGGTGCTCGAGTCCAACGATCTAGGTGCTAAGTATTCCTTAGTATGCCATAGGTGTAGTTCCTAAGAATCTCTTAGTCCTCATGTGCAGGGGACGAGGATGGACGAGAGGTCAGTGTTTGCGCGGCGCCTTCGGGCAGCCCGCGAGTCGAAGGGTGTGTCGCAGAAGCAGCTGGGCATCCTTGCCGGTATCGACCGGTTCGTCGCCAGTGCCCGGATCAATCAGTACGAGCGTGGCAAGCACGTGCCCGACTTGCAGATGGCCCAGCGCCTTGCCGCCGAACTCCATGTCCCTGTTTCCTACCTGTATGAGCCCGAGGACGACCTGGCGGAGCTGATCCGCGTTCTCGGTGGATGCAGCCCGGATCGACTCCGCGAGTTGCTCACCCAGCTTCAGGAGGGGTGAGCTGACGGTTTAGGTCGAGCGCCCGTCGGCGCCGCAGCCTCACGACCGAGGTATTGCACCTCGATTCTGTGCCGGCACCGCGCATGAGCTCTTCGGGTTTCCCCCAGAATCCCGAGTGCCGCGCCGTGTACCGCACGCGTTCTCTCCTGATGCCCGGAGTCAGTCAGTCCTCCTTGCACCCACAATGCGTCAAGCAGTCGGATTGCCAGATCCGCCCGGATGAAGAGATCGGCATAGGCATTGGCCAGAGGGCTGCGGATGTCGGTGTCGAGATGTTCCAATGCGCCTGGCTCACCTTCCTGCAAGCCGTTCGCCTCGAGCTGCTTCCGAGCCCAGCCGATCATGTTCTCGACCTTGCGGGCCTGCTGCTGGACGTAGGCTTTTAGGTACCGGGGTTCTTCCAGAGCGTAGCGGTGGCCCAGAACGTGGGGAGCAAAGACGCTGATGGCGTAGAGGCGCCAGCTGGTTTCGTCGAAGTGCTTTCTCCAGATCCCAATCAGTCGTGGATTGGAGAGGAGGACTGAACGGGAAATGCGGGTGCCACGCAGTGGCGGAATTGATGGACGAGCGTCGTCCTCATGATGATTCATGAGCGTCTCCAAGCGATGTCGGGGGAGGGGAGTGACGGGACGTCCGCTGTCATGAACAGCATAGCGAATCGTCCCCAAACCCTAAGCGAAAGCTGCGACCTGCTACTGAGCGTTTGCCTCGCAGCCGATCCGGGCTGAGTTCATTCCCTCAGGACATAAGGCCGCCCGCCCAGGTGTCGGTGGTAGGCACCGAACCCGCCTTGTGTCGGCGCGTTGCGGGCGACCAGATCTGCCTGGCCGGATAGGCGATCGACCATGGACAGGATGTGGGCATCAAGGCTGAGCGGTTCGCGCAACCCGAGCCAGTCTGGCGCCCCTTTGGCGGCGGTGATGGCGTGCAGGAGCGCCAGATAGTGCGCTTCCGGCACGATCACCCGGTGCTGGGCGCGGGCGGCGGCGATCCACTCGAGCACGGTGTGCTTGTGGCCGAGGAGGGTGCCGCGTTCGGTCATCTCGAAGCGACGGTGGCGACCATTGAAACGGTACTCCTCGGCCTTGCCGGCGTCGTGCAGCAGGCTGCTGGCGAGAAGGACAGGAAGATGCGCTTCCGCATGATGGCTGGCGAGCGCCAACGCCCGCTCGGCGACTTCGACCGCGTGGCGGAAATTGCCGTTGCGTCCATTGTGATGCCCGGCCAGAGAGCTCGGTCCATCCAGATAGCGCTCGAAGCGGTGGTGGTCCCAGAAGATCGCGTTGAAGAGATGCTGGAGCGGTCGTCCCAAGCCTTCCCAGAGTTGGGCTGCACGTGCCACCAGAGGCCTGTCCTTGACCCAACTGTGGGGGATGGTGGCAAAGGGATTCAAGCTGGCTTCCGGTCGCTCCAGTTTGACGAGGCGGGAGATCCGGATGGCGCCCGTCGTCGACACCGGGCGACCGAGCCAGCGGATCGACACCAGCGCGCCGGCCGTCAGTCGGTTGTCGGGCTGGCGGCACAGCCACTCCACCTTCAGGCCTGCCTGCTCGTGAAACAGAACGGCCTGACACAGCATATGGCGCTCATCGAAGGGGAATCGCGCAATCGATTGAATGCGGAGCACCGGGGGGAGCCGATCCACAAGCTGATCTGCGCCTGGCAGGCGGCTCGTACTGAAAGTGACTTTGACCTCAGACATCGCAGTTCTCCTTGAGCGCTTCAACGGGCAGGGCCTGGCTGGCGATCGATTGAGTGATCAGCCGCTCGAAGGCTGAGCCGTCACGACGGGTGAGATTGGGGACGTAGCGGGAATAGACCCGGAACAGCATCTCGGTGGTGGTATGGCCGAGCTGCCGGGCAATCCACTCCGGTGCCTCGCCGGCGGCGAGCCACAGGGTCGCGGCCGTGTGGCGGCACTGGTAGGGGCGCCGCTTCTTGTGGCCCAGATGACGTAGCAGCGGATACCAGACCCGGTTGGTCACGTTCTTGTGATCCAGCGGCTTGTGCAGGCGGTTGCAGAAGACAAAGTCCGAGTGCTTCCCCGTCGCCGCCTGCTGACGTTTCAGGGCGTCGAACACGAGCTGGCTCATCTGGATGTCCCGTTGAGAGCCGTCGGTCTTGGTGTACTCCTCGTCGCCGAGGACGACCGTCTCGCGGACCAGAATCAGTCGGCGCTCGAAATCGATGTACTTCCACTTGAGGCCGTCCACCTCTCCGGTGCGCATGCCAGTGAAGAAGCGCACGGTGAAGTAGTCGCGGAAATCCTCGCGTACGGTGGCGAGGATGGACTTCACCTCTTCGAGGGAGAAGGGATCCACATCGGTCCGCTTGATACGAAGCTGTTTGATGTTCTGGTAAGGCGTGGGAAAATTGAAGCGGTCGGCCGCTTCGTTGAGGATTTGCCTGAGCGGGTTCAGCATTTTGTTGATCCGTGCAGCAGACAGTTTGGTTTCCTTGCCCCGCGCGGTTACTTTGCCGAGTTCGGCGCGGTAGGCAAGTACGTCAGCCTTGGTGATCTGGCCGACCGCCATCTCCCCAAAGCGGGAAATCAGGCTGTCGAGTTCCCTGCGGATGGTGATCCGGTGGGACTTGCGCCACTCCACTTCCTTCTCCAGGTACCAGGTCTCCGCGAAGTCCTTGAAAAGAGGTGTCGGGGCGACCGTGGGTGCACTCGGTGCCGTTGCGGTCACCGTGACGGTCCCGGCCGGTGCGGCGTCGAAACGCGCTGCGTTCTTGCTGGCCGGGAAGTAGCGACGGTAGTCGAAGGTGCCGGCGGCGATGTCGGCTTCGATGCGGTCGAGTACCTTCTGGACTTTTTTCCGATTGGCGGCTGTGTCGGGGAGAGCGGTTTGTTCCCGGCAGCGAATATCCCGGTAGCGGAAGTCCAGAAAGAGTAGGTTGTTGTCGGTTCGCCGACGAATACTACCCATGACACACACCTCCGTTTGCCATCGGGATGGCGAAGCTGTCGCCGGCCGACTTCAGGCCCATGTCTCGTTCGATGTGCTCCCAGATGTACAGAATCTTCCGGCCACCAAACGGGCGGATGTAGTGCTTTCCCTCAAGGAGTACGCTGTCCTTGAGGCGTTCTCGGATGGTTCGTGGGTCGTACTTGATGAGGCCCGACAACTCGTCGGTGGTGAGGTAGGTCAGTGACATGACGGTCTCCAAGAATTAAAATCACGCAGAACTGCAAAAACGCATTCAGCTAGGCGTTTTGTCGTTCTGAATGACATTCTATCTCTCAGAAAGTCGTTGTCAATCCATTTTTGTCATTCAAGATGACTTTTTGTTCTGGAGGAAAGAATGATCCGATGCCACCTGTCCCGGATGATGGGCGAGCGGAAGCTCAAGATTGCTGACGTTGCCCGTGAAACGGGCCTACACCGCAACACGATTACCCTGCTATACAACGAGACGGCCAACCGGGTAGACATGGAGACGATCGATTGTCTCTGCGCTTTGTTTGCGTGTGGGGTAGGGGATTTGTTTGAGCGAGTGCCTGACGATTTGGGTTCGTGAAAAATAGAGGCACGGAAAGCAGCACTCGACTCCTAGCTTTTGGGCAAAAGCTGTCAGAGTGCGAGGCACGGCATGGGCACAGGATGGGCACGGCGGGGGCACAAAACAAAAATGGGCTAGATCTTTCGATCTAACCCATTGAATTTGTGGCGCGCCCGAGACGATTCGAACGTCCGACCCCTGCCTTCGGAGGGCAGTACTCTATCCAGCTGAGCTACGGGCGCGCGGTTTTCGACAGCATTGCTTTCGAGGCGCGCAGGATAGCGCGAATCGGGTCCGGAGTCCATGCTTTGCCTGACAGAAAGCGGATACCCCCGCTATAATCAATGCTTTATTAAATCTTGCCCGTTCTCGAGGAATTCAGCATGTCGGATTTTCGTCGTTCCCCCGTCCGTTCCTACGCGCGGATTGCGCTTTCTCTTGGTGTTGCCGTGATGGCAACCCAGCTCGTGGGTTGTGGCAAGAAGGCCGCGGTCGATGAAGAGCTGGCTGCCAAGCTGATTCAGCCGGTGGCAAGTGTTTCCCTGCAGGCGGCGCCTGCTGCGGCTCCGGGCAGCCGCAAGGGTGAGCAGATCTACGCGTCCGTGTGCGGCGCCTGTCACGACAGTGGTGCTGCCGGTGCGCCGAAGGCGGGCGACAAGGGTGCCTGGGGCCCCCGTCTGGGTGCCGGCCTTGAGGGCCTGGCCAAGTCGGCTGCAGCCGGCAAGGGCGCGATGCCGCCGAAGGGTGGCGCTGCCGATCTGACCGACGACGAGCTGAAGCGTGCCGTGGCTTTCCTGGCCAACAAGGCGGGTGCGGGTTTCAAGGCGCCGGAGTGAGGTTTCGCAGTACCGGTTCGTAGCCTTCGGGTTACGGGCCGGCGCAGGACGCAAAAAATGAACGTAAAAAAGCGCAGACCGAAGTCTGCGCTTTTTTGTTGGGTCCCCCGCGCATGCCGTCAGGCCTTCATCCTGAACCGGAGTTCAGGGGGGCCGCATTCCTTCCGCATCAGGCACACTCGACGAGGAGCGCGCACACCAGCGGTTTCATTGGGCAGCGATCCATGTCACGTAGACATTGGTTCAAGGAATATTAAGCCTTGACCAACACCGCAGGGGATTAATCAAACCTGTGTTGCTCAGCCACCTTGGGTGGGCTAGAAGAGCGTTTCCTGCTCTGCCAGGGCACCGTCTAGACGACTGTTGATGCGTTCGATTCTACGCTTGAGCGTCGGGATGTCAAACCCGCCGGCACGCTGAAATTGCAGAAATTCGTGAGTAATGTTGAGGGCCGTCATCACCGCCAGACGTTCGCCGGCGGAGTTGGTCTTGTCGGCCAGGTCGCGCATTTTTTCGTCGAGGTAGGTGACGGCGGCGAGTAGCCCGTCCCGCTCTTCGGGCTTGCAGGCGACGCGGTATTCGCGCCCCAGAAGCTTGATGTCGAGTTGTTCCATATCAGGCCTCCGGGATGCGGGCGAGCAGTGCTTCGAGGCGACTGCCCACCAGCCCGAGCTTGTCGTTGAGTTCGCGATTGGCGGATTCCAGGGCGTCGACCCGCTCCTGCAAGGCGCGGTTTTCGGTTTGCGCGCTTGCGTACTGGCTGTTCAGCCGGGCCTGGGCTGCGGCATGACGGCTGAGCAATTGTTCGAGCTTTTGTTCGAGAGAGGCGAGATCGGCGTCCATGGGCGGAATGGTAGAGAGGGGCGGTTGAGCGGTCAAGCAAGCGTGCCCGGGGTGGCGGTGAGGAGCGCCTCGGCGGCGGCGCCGGGGCCGAAGCAGGTGGCCAGGCGGGGCAGGTCGAGGCTGGCTTCGAGGCTGTCGGCGAGGCGGTCGAGATCGGCCTGGCGGCGGGCTGACAGGTCGACCCGCGCGGCATCGCGGAAGCCGGCCCAGGCGAGGAGGGCGGTGAGGGCGTCCGGGTGGTCGAAGAGGCCGTGGAGGTAGGTGCCGAGGATCTGCCCGTCGTCGGACAGGGCCCCGTCGGCCCGCCCGTCGGCGAGTTGTACGGCAGGGCGCGCCAGGGCCGGGCCGCGGGTCACGCCCATGTGGATTTCGTAGCCGCTCACTGGGGCCGCGCCGGGCAGGTGCAGATTGCCCGAAACGGTCTGCAGCTGCTTCTCGGCTTCGAGTTCGGTCTCTACGTCGACCAGGCCCAGGCCGGCGACGCTGCCGGGCTTGCCCTCGAGCCCCAGCGGGTCGTGGAGCTGGCGGCCGAGCATCTGGTAGCCGCCGCAGATGGCGACGAGCTTGCCGCCGTAGCGCAGGTGGCGCTTGATGGCGTCCTCCCAGCCCTGCTGGCGCAGCCAGGCCAGGTCGGCCTGGACGGCCTTGGAGCCGGGCAGCACGATCAGGTCGGCGGCGGGGATGGCCTGCCCCGGGCCGACCCAGCTGAAGTCCACCTGCGGGTGCAGGCGCAGGGCGTCCAGGTCGGTGTGGTTGGAGATGCGCGGATACACCGGCGCGACGACGCGCAGGCGGGCTTCACCCTTGTCGGCGCGGGCGTCGGCGAGGGCGTCCTCGGCGTCCAGGAAGAGGCCGTGCAGGTAGGGCAGCACGCCCAGCACCGGGCGGCCGGTGCGTGCCTCCAGCCAGTCGAGGCCCGATTGCAGCAGCCCGATGTCGCCCCGGAAACGGTTGATCACGAAGCCCTTGACGCGGGCCTGTTCGGTGGGGGAGAGCAGCTCCAGGGTGCCGACCAGATGTGCGAAGACGCCGCCCCGGTCGATGTCGGCCACCAGGATCACCGGGCAGTCCACTTCTTCGGCAAAGCCCATGTTGGCGATGTCGCGGTCGCGCAGGTTGATTTCGGCGGGGCTGCCGGCGCCTTCCACCAGCACGGCTTCGTAAGCATTGGCGAGGCGGCCGTAGCTCTCCAGCACCGCAGCCATGGCCCGGGGTTTGTACTCGTGGTAGTCCCGCGCCGACAGGTTGGCCACGGCACGGCCATGGATGATGACCTGGGCGCCGATGTCGGTGGAGGGTTTGAGCAGCACCGGGTTCATGTCGGTGTGGGGCTCGAGGCCCGCGGCGATGGCCTGCAGGGCCTGGGCCCGGCCGATCTCGCCGCCATCCACCGTCACCGCCGAATTGAGGGCCATGTTCTGGGGCTTGAAGGGGGCGACCCGCACGCCGCGCCGCCACAGCAGGCGGGCCAGGCCGGCGACCAGGGTGCTCTTGCCGGCATCGGAGGTGGTGCCCTGAACCATCAGGGTGCGGGCTTGACGCATGACTTACAATCCAGGGTGCAATAAGCCTTTGATTATCCCATGCTCGCCCTGCTCCTCGCCGCCCTGTTTCCTGTTGCCGTGCCCATGCTGCTGGGGCTGTCCCTTGACCGCCTCTTCGGTGAGCCGCGGCGTTTTCATCCCCTGGTGGGGTTCGGGCGCTATGCCGCGGCCGTCGAGCGGTTGATGCGCCGCGTGGGCAGCCACCGGGGCGCGGGCCTGCTGGCCTGGAGCGTGGCGGTGCTGCCGTGGGTGGCGCTGGCCGGCTCTCTCAAGGAAGCCCATGTGTGGCTGGGCGTGGTGGTGGATGTGGGCCTGCTGTACTTCGCCGTGGGGGGGCGCAGCCTGGCCGAGCACGCCCGGGCGGTGGCGGTGCCTCTGGCGCAGGGCGACCTGGCCGGCGCCCGTCAGCGCCTGTCCTGGATCGTCTCCCGCGATACCGCAGAGCTGGATGAGTCGGGCGTGGCCAAGGCCACCGTCGAGTCGGTGCTCGAGAACGGCAACGACGCGGTGTTCGGTGCCCTGTTCTGGTTTGCCCTGCTGGGCGGCCCGGGGGCCTTGATGTTCCGCCTGGCCAACACCCTGGATGCCATGTGGGGCTACCGCACCGAGCGTTACCTGCATTTCGGCTGGGCTGCGGCGCGCATCGACGACGTGCTCAACTTCATTCCCGCCCGGCTCACCGCCCTGAGCTATGCCTTGCTCGGGCATACGGCCAACGCCCTGCGCTGCTGGCGCACCCAGGCGCCGGCCTGGGACAGCCCCAACGCCGGCCCGGTGATGGCGGCGGGTGCCGGTGCCCTGGATGTGAGCCTGGGGGGGCCGGCGATCTACCACGGTCAGCTCGAAAGCCGCCCGCCCCTGGGGGCCGGCGCGCCGGCCCGGGCCGCGGACATCGACAAGGCCCTGGCCCTGGTCAGCAATGGCGTGTGGCTGTGGGTGCTGGCCGTGGCGGCGGTGAGTGCGCTGATCCATGCTTGAGCACGGCGGGCGTCTGCGCCAGGCTGCCCGGCGCTACGGCATTCCGCTGGCGGAGTGGGTGGACCTGTCCACCGGGATCAATCCGCGCGCCTATCCTGCGCCGCCGTTGGCGCCCGAGGTGTGGCAGCGCCTGCCCGAGACGGACGACGGGCTGGAGGCGGCCGCCGCTGCTTTTTACGGCAACTCCCTGTTGCTGCCGGTGGCAGGTTCCCAGGCGGCCATCCAGGCCTTGCCGACGTGCTTTGCGCCGGCGCGGGTGCTCACCCTGGCGCCGACCTATGCCGAGCATCCCCATGCCTGGCGCGGGCATCAGATCCGGGCCGTTGCCGCCGAGCAGATCGCGGCCGCACTGGGCGAGGCGGACATCCTGCTCCTGGTCCAGCCCAACAACCCAGACGGTCAGCGCTTTTCGCGGGATCAGCTGCTGGGCTGGCATGCCGACCTGGCCGCCCGGGGCGGCTGCCTGATCGTGGACGAGGCCTTCATCGATGCCGACCCCGCCGACAGCCTTGTGCCCCATGCAGGTCGGCCCGGCCTGGTGGTGCTGCGCTCGGTGGGCAAGTTCTTCGGCCTGGCCGGGGCCCGGGTGGGCTTTGTGTTTGCCGAGGCCCGCGTGCTGGAGGCGCTGGCCGAGCGGCTCGGGCCGTGGGCGGTATCGGGCCCGGCACGCCGGGTGACAGCCGCAGCGCTGGCGGACATGGCCTGGCAGGCCGAGGCCCGGCGCAGCCTGGCCGACCACAGCCGCCGGCTGGCAGATCTGCTCGACGCCCATGGCCTCGGCGGTGGCGGGGGAACTGCGCTGTTCCAGTGGCGTCCGACACCCCGCGCCCGCGCCCTCCATGAGCAGCTTGCCGCGCAGGGCATCCTGACCCGCCTGTTCGAGGCACCGGCCGGCTTGCGCTTTGGGTTGCCGGCCTCCGAATCCGAATGGGCGCGCCTCGCCGCGGCCCTTGCCGAATCCTGATTTCACAGGGAGTACTCCCCCCATGCGTCACACCCTCCTGGCCCTTGGCCTCCTGTTCGTCTCCAGCCTGGCCAGCGCGGTCGTCGATGTCACCGATGATCTGGGGCAGAGCATCCGCCTGGCCCAGCCCGCCCGCCGCATCGTCAGCCTGGCGCCCCACGTGACCGAGCTGCTGTATGCCGCCGGCGCGGGCGACAAGGTGGTGGGCGTCGTGCAGTACAGCGACTACCCGGAGGCCGCCCGGAAGGTGGTCCGGGTGGGCGGCTACACCTCGGTGGACATGGAAAAGGTTGTAGCCCTCAAGCCCGACCTGGTGGTGGCCTGGAAGAGCGGCAACCGCGACGCCCACCTGGACAAGCTGCGCGGGCTGGGCATCCCGGTCTTCATCAACGAACCGCGCAAGATCGAGGACGTGGCCCGCAGCCTGTCGCAGATGGGCCGGCTGGCCGGCACCGAGGCCGTGGCCGACGGGGCCGCCAAGGCCTTTCGCGAGCGCCACGCCGCCCTGCAGGCCCGCTATTCCAGTCGGCCCAAGGTGCGTACCTTCTATGAGATCTGGAACCGCCCGCTGATGACCATCAACGGCGAACATCTGATCTCCGACGTGATCCGCCTGTGCGGCGGTGAAAACGTTTTTGCCCGCCTGCCGGTGCTGGCCCCGACCATCGACACCGAGGCCGTGCTGGCCGCGGCGCCGGAGGTGATCGTTGCCAGCGGCATGGGTGAGGCCCGGCCGGAATGGCTGGACGACTGGCGCCAATGGGGCAAGCTGCAGGCGGTCAGTCGCGGCAACCTGTTCTTCATCCCGCCGGACCAGATCCAGCGCCACACGCCGCGCATCCTCGACGGCGCCGAGCGCCTGTGCGGCCAGCTCGACGAGGCGCGGGCGCGGCGATGAGGTGGCGCCTTGCCACGCTGCTGGCGCTGGGCCTGAGCACGGCCGGCGCGGTCGAGCCTGGGGCGGGGCCCGGGCCCATCCCCGGTGAAATCGTCACCCGCATCGGCCAGGTGGCGGCCGTTCCTGCCGACGAGCGGCTGGTGCCGGGCTATGCCGGCGCCTGGCGCATGGCCGCGGCCCAGCGCCAGGTGATCGAGGCCATCAAGGCTCACGAGGCCCGCGCAGCCAAGCCCTGCCAGGATGTCCGCGTCACCGCGACGGCCCAGGCCGCCCCCGACCTGCTCGAAACCCGGCCGCGCCATGTGCACCACGCCCTCGAGCAGTGGACCGTGCAGGCCTGCGGCGCGGCGCGTCAGTACGACGTGTGGTACCGCTTCGAGAAGGACAACTCCCGGGTGCTGGTGGCCGACAGCGCGGGGGCCGACTTCCAGGCCGAGCTCGATCCGCCCTTCCGGCGCCTGCGCGAACTGGCCGCTGCCCGTCGCCAGGAGCTTGCCGCTGGTGGCGTGCGCTGGCTCAACCTGCCCCTGCCCGCCGATAGCGTGCCGGCATCCAACGAGAGCACGCCCCGCAACTGGAGCGCCGAGTTCGTGCCCCTGGGGGAGAGCATTCGCGAGTGGACCCAGCTGGTCGCCGTGCAGGGCCTGCCGCGCAGCAAGTCGGGCGGCCAGGCGCTGATGCTGCTGGAGGGCATGCAGCGCAGCCGCGCCACCCGCTGCGGCGTGCCGCCGGGCGAGGTGAGCCTGCTGCCGCCCGGCGCCAACGCGCCCCATGGCGTGGTGGCCCAGACTTTCCTGGTGTGCCCCCGGGTGCCCGACACCAACTATGCCGAGCTGGCCGTGGTGAAGGCCATCGAGGGGCCGGACTGGCTCTACGTGGTGCAGCGCGCCTGGCGCCTGCCCGCTGGTGATGCACAGGCCGTGCTGGCCGCCGCGCAGGAGCCCCGGCTCGCTGCCGAGGCCTTCCTGGCCCCGGTGCAGCTGTGCGATCCGGCCAGGGATGCCCAAGCCTGCCCGGCGCCTTTTCCTCGTTGAGCCCTGCTGAGTCCCACTGTTAATCCCCGGAAACGCCCATGTCCCGTCTGCCCCAGCGCATCGTCTGCCTGTCCACCGAAACCGTCGAGGTGCTCTACCTGCTTGGCGAGGAGGCGCGCATCGCCGGCATCTCCGGCTTCACCACCCACCCGCCCCGGGCGCGCAAGGAGAAGCCCAAGGTCAGCGGCTTCTCCAGCGCCAAGATCGAACGCATCCTGGCCGTGGCGCCCGATCTGGTGCTGGCCTTCTCCGATCTGCAGGGCGACATCGCCCGCGATCTGGTGAAGGCCGGGGTGGCCGTGCATGTATTCAACCACCGCAGCGTGGAGGGCATCCTGGCCATGATCGAGACGGTGGGGCGCCTGGTGGGGGCCGAGGCCCGGGCCCTGGCGCTGGTGGCCGAACTGGAGCAGACCATCGCCACCGTGCGTGCCGCCGGCGAGGCCCGCGCAGCGCGGCTGGGGCGGCGCCCCCGGGTTTACTTTGAAGAGTGGAACGACCCGCTGATCACCGGCATCCGCTGGGTGTCGGAGCTGATCGGCATCGCCGGCGGCGAGGACTGCTTTGGCGAACTGTCGGTGCATCCCAACGCCCGCGAGCGCATCCTGGCGGATGCGTCGGTGGTCATTCCCCGGGCGCCGGATCTGATCATCGGGTCGTGGTGCGGCAAGCACTTCCAGCCTGCCCACGTGACCGCCCGGCCCGGCTGGGACGCCATTCCGGCGGTGGCCAACGGCCAGGTGGTGGAGATCAAGTCGGCCATCCTGCTGGCCCCGGGCCCGGCGGCGATCCGGGAAGGCCTGCCCGCCATCTCCGCCTGTCTGGACCGCCTGGCAGGGTGAGCGCGGGGGCCCGCCCTCAGCGGCGGATCCCCACCACCTTCTGGTACAGCCCGCCGAAGAAGGTCTCCTTGCGCCATTCGAAACCGGCGGTTTCGGGCACCAGGGTGTCGATCGACTCTTCCAGCAGCGAGTTGGCGAAGGGCTCCAGGTAGCGGAACACCAGGGCCATCGCCGGCCCCATGGGGTGCCACCAGCGCGGCTTGTGATAGTCCACGAAGACGATCTTGCCGCCCGGCTCCACGGCGTTGAGGAGGTTGGTCACGATGCGGCGGCGGGCCGTGGCGGGCACCTCGTGGAGCAGGAAGAAGCAGCACACGCCGTCAAAGCTGCGCCCCACCGGTTCGGTGAGGTCGGCCACCTGGGCCTGGGTGCTGGCGGGCCAGGGGGCCAGTTTGCGATGGGTGTTGGCGATCTGGATGGGCGCCACGTCGAGCACCAGCAACTGGCCCTCGTTGCCCAGCCGCCGGGCCAGCCGGGGCGAGAAATCTCCATACACCGCCGCCGCCTGCAGCACGCGCTGGCCGGGCTGGAACTCGGCCACGGCCCGGCTCATCAGCCGGTCGGCGTTGCCCCACAGAATGGCCGACACCACCACCGGGCGGTCGAGCCAGGGCAGGGTACGGTGATCGAGGTAAGCCCAGGTGTAGGTATCCCGGAGGTAGTCCGGCAATTCCCGGGGGACAGCGGAGGTGGATTCACGCATGGCTTGGCCTGGCTGGAGTCGGATCTGCCGCAGAGCGGTGGGGTGGCCCGAGAGCCGCATCCGGTCTGCATCTCGGGCAGATGATACGGCGATGAGGGAGTGGCGGGGAGAGGGAACGCGCAGATTGTTGCGTTGCGGAAATTTTTTATTCCCAGGGCTCAACCCGCTTTCCCTGCCGCCGTAATGTTGGGCTGTTCCAGCAATCCTGAACCGAGAGACAGAGCATGACGAACTGGAAGGGCGTGGATTTCGAAGGGGATCTGGCGCGCGTGGTGCGCCACATGCCGGAGGTGGAGACCTATCGGGAATCCCTCCAGACCCTTCAGGCCGTGTGGGACAACCTGACCGTGCTGGGCCAGCTGTCGGGCACCGGCACCGAGATCACCGGGATGCGCGCGGCCTTCGCCCAGCTCACCGGCACCCTGCTCAACAGCCTGGCCACCGAGTCCCGGCGCAAGGTGGCCGAAGACCTGGCGGCCCGTGCCCAGGTGAGTATCGACATCCTGGTACGCAACCTCTTCGAGCGTACCGCCGACATCGGCTTTCTGGCCACCGACAGCGACCTGTGCGCCTATGCCGAAGCGGCCAGCGACAGTGGGGAGGAGGATGAGGGGGAGCGCCAGCGCATCCTGGTCCGCTTCCGGGAGTACGTGGCCAAGTATTCGGTCTACGCCGACATCCTGCTGCTCGACCGGCAGGGCAAGGTGCTGTGCCAGCTCGACGAGACCCATCCCGTCACCCGGTCGGACGATCCGCTGCTGCACGAGGCTCTCGGCAGCAACGGAGCCTACGTGGAGCATTACGGGCCGACCGACCTGCAACCCGGCGGGCCGGCCCTGATCTACGCCTGGCGGGTCTGCCCGGCGGGCCGCAGCGAGGCGGTGGGGGTGCTGTGCCTGGTGTTCCGCTTCCAGAACGAATGCGAGCGCATCTTCCGCAACCTGTGTGCCGACGACGACTGGGCGGTGATCACCCTGCTGGATGCCCACGGCACCGTCATGGCGTCCAGCGACCCCTGGCAGGTACCCGTGAGTGCGCCGCTCGATGCCGACGCCTCGGTGCCCTCGCGGGTGCTGCGCTTTGCCGGCCGCGAATACCTGGCCGCCACCCGCGCCACCCGGGGCTACCAGGGCTACTTCGGCCCCGGCTGGCAGGGGCATGTGATGGTGCCCGTCGAATACGCTTTCGAGACCCCGGCGGCCCGGGCCCTGGAGAACATTCCGCCGGCGGTGCTGGCCCGGGTGATGGACAGCCCGGCCCTGTTCTCCGAGGCGCTGCAGCTCATCCCCCGCCAGGCCGAGGCCATCCAGCGTGAGCTCAACCGTGCCGTGTGGAACGGTAACGTGCGTCAGAGCTGCCGCCAGGGGCGGGCGGCCCAGGGCATCAACGCGTCCTTCTCCAAGACCCTGCTGTGGGAGATCAGCAATACCGGCGCACGCACCAAGGACATCTTCGAGCGCTCCATCGCCAATCTGCACGAGACCGTGGTGTCCACCATCCTGCGTGACTGTGGCGCCCGTGCCGGCCTGGCCATCGACATCATGGACCGCAATCTCTACGAGCGTGCCAATGACTGCCGTTGGTGGGCCCTGAGCACGGCCGTCCGCACGGTCCTCGCCAGTGCGCGGCCCCCGGCCGAGGCGGCGGCCCGCCTCACGCCCATCCTGCAGACCATCAACGGGCTCTATACCGTGTATGCCAACCTCATCCTGTTTGATGCGGAGGGCTGCGTGGTGGCGGTGTCCGCCGCCGACGCCGCCACGCTGGTCGGGCGCAGGCTGGGGGATGAATGGGTGGCGCGCACCCTGGCCCTGGACAACCCCCAGGCCTATTGCGTCTCGGCCTTTGCACCGACGCCCCTGTACGCCGGTCGTCCGACCTACATCTACGGCGCGGCGGTGCGTGACCCGGTGCGCAGCCACCGGGTGGTCGGCGGCATTGCCATCGTCTTCGATTCGGCCCCCCAGTTGTCGGCCATGCTCGCCGACTGCCTGCCCGAGGCGGCGCCCGACGACGCCCACGCGGGCATCGCCGTGTTCGTCGGGCCGGACGGGCTGGTCATCGCCAGTGCCGGCCCGGACGTGCCTGCCGTGGGCAGCCGCCTCGAGCTGCCCACCGAGTATTTCGATCTCGCCCCCGGCGCCTCCTGCAGCGGCATCGTGGCCCACGCCGGGCGCTTTCATGCCGCGGCGGCGCGCATGTCGGCCGGCTACCGGGAGTACAAGGGCCCCGATGACGCCTATCGCAACGACGTGGTGGCGGTGGTCCTGATCCCCCTCACCGACGCCGACGAGCACGCCACCGCCCCTGCCCCGGCGGCCGCCCGCAGCGGTGTGACCCGCCACCTCAAGGGCACGCCCGACGATGTCACCGTCGAGCTGGCCACCTTCCATATCGGCGGCAGCTGGTACGGCATGCATTCCAGCGACATCGTCGAATCCATCGATGTCCAGCGCATCACCACCTTGCCCGGGCTGCCCGCCCACGTGCGCGGCTGCGTGATGTACGAGGGCGATCCCATCATGGTGGTGGACCTGCGCGACTACGTGCACGGCGAGCGCGCCGGCACGCCGAGCCAGATCGTCATCGTCCGTGGCGCCACCAATGGCCAGCGCCTGGGCCTGTTGGTGGACGAGCTGGGCGAGATCCCGGAAGTCCCGGTGTCCCTGATCCAGCCGGTGGCCGGCCTCTTCCAGGGCAGCGCCAGCCTGGTGGACAGCATCGTCAAGACCGAGGGCGGCCAGGGCGGCGAGCTCCTGTTGTTGCTGTCGGCCGACAAGCTGTCGGCGCGCCTGGGTGACGAGACCGGGATCGTCAGCGCCTAGGGCCCGGGCACTGGCGGGGTGCCTGCCGCCCCTGCCATCATGGCGGCTTCCCTCCACCGGGTCGCCCGCCATGCGTTTTCCCAGCCCCCTTCTCGAGGCGCGCCTGCTGCGCCGTTACCAGCGTTTCCTGGCCGACGTGGAGACGGCCGACGGGCAGCTGCTCACCGCCCATTGCCCCAACACCGGCTCCATGCAGGGCTGCAAGACGCCGGGCAGCCGGGTGTGGCTGTCGCCGGCCGCCAACCCGGCACGCAAGCTGGCGTGGACCTGGGAGCTGGTGGAAACCGCGCCGGGGGTGATCGTGGGCGTACACACCGGGCGCAGCAACGCCCTGGTCCGCGAGGCCATCGAGGGCGGGGGTGTGCCGGAGCTGGGGGGCTATGAACGGATCCGGCCGGAGGTGAAGTACGGTGAGGGCAGCCGCATCGACTTCCTGCTGCAGGGGGCCGGGCGGCCCGACTGTTACCTGGAGGTGAAGAACGTCACCGCCGCGGTGGAAGGGCGCATCGGCTATTTTCCCGATGCGGTGACCACCCGTGGCGCCCGGCACCTGCGCGAGATGTCGGCCATGGTGGCGGCCGGGCATCGGGCGGTGCTGGTGTTCTGCGTGCAGCGCTCCGACGTGGATGCAGTGCGCCCGGCCGACCACATCGACCCGGACTACGGCCAGGCCCTGCGCGCCGCGATGGCGGCGGGGGTGGAGGTGCTGGCGCTGGGGGCCCGCATCGATCCTGCTGGCATCGAGCTGGTGCGCCGGCTGGTGGTGGAGGTGCCAGGCCTGCGGCTTTCCACAATAGGGCCGTCCACAATGGGGGAGAGCACAATTTCGGGCTCCCGATGATCGGCCTAATCTCCGGCCCATAGTCACAAACACCGGAGAAAGACCATCATGAAAAAGCCGTTCTACAAGGTGCTGTACGTGCAGGTGCTGTTTGCCATCGTCTGCGGCGTGCTGCTGGGGTATTTCGAGCCCAAGCTGGGGGTGGATCTGAAGCCCCTGGGGGACGGCTTCATCAAGCTGGTCAAGATGATCATCGCTCCGGTGATCTTCTGCACCGTGGTGCACGGCATCGCCGGCATGCAGGACATGAAGAAGGTCGGCCGGGTGGGCGGCAAGGCCCTGCTGTATTTCGAGATCGTCTCCACCCTGGCCCTGGCCATCGGCCTGGTGGTGGCCAACGTGGCCCAGCCCGGTGCCGGCTTCAACGCCGACGTGAGCACCCTGGACACCAAGGCCATCGAGGGCTACACCGCCAAGGCCCACGCCCAGACGACCACCGAGTTCGTCCTCAACATCATCCCCTCCACCTTTGTGGATGCCTTTGCCAAGGGCGACATCCTGCAGGTGCTGCTGCTGGCCATCCTGTTCGGTTTCTCCCTGGCCGCCATGGGTGACAAGGGCAAGCCCGTTTTCGACTTCGTGGAGCAGATCTCCCACGTGATGTTCGGCATTGTTAACAGCGTGATGAAGCTCGCCCCCCTGGGTGCCTTCGGTGCCATGGCCTTCACCATCGGCAAGTACGGTGTGGCCTCCCTGGTGCCCATGGCCAAGCTGATGGGTGCCTTCTACCTCACCTGCGGCCTGTTCATCTTTGTCGTGCTGGGCGCCATTGCCCGCTACACCGGCTTCTCCATCGTCAAGTTCATCAAGTACATCCGTGAAGAGCTGCTGATCGTGCTGGGCACCAGCTCCTCCGAGTCGGCCCTGCCCAAGCTGATGCACAAGCTCGAGAAGATGGGCTGCAGCCGCTCCGTGGTCGGCCTGGTGGTGCCCACCGGCTACTCCTTCAACCTGGATGGCACCAACATCTACATGACCATGGCGGCCCTGTTCATCGCCCAGGCCACCAACACCGACCTGACCCTGACCCAGGAGCTGACCATCCTGGTGGTGGCCATGCTGACCTCCAAGGGCGCCAGCGGCATCACCGGCGCAGGCTTCATCACTCTGGCCTCGACCCTGGCCGTGGTGCCCACCATCCCGGTGGCCGGCATGGCCCTGATCTTGGGCATCGACCGCTTCATGAGCGAGGCCCGCGCCCTGACCAACATCACCGGCAACGCCGTGGCCACCGTGGTGATCTCCGCCTCCGAGAAGGAACTGGACCGGGAGCGCATGGCCCTGGCCCTGGATGGCAAGTTGGATGACGAAGTGGTGGTGCCCGTCATCGAGCCTGCCCTGGCTCCGGCCAGCTGAGTTCGGCGCCACCCCGCCAAGGCAAGTAAAAAAGGCCGGCCCGACGCAAGTCGGGCCGGCCTTTTGCCGTCTGCTGCGGGGGGCGTTCAGAAGTGGTATTCGGCGCGGATCATGGTGGTCTTGGCGAAGGCCCCATCGCCGGCCGCACCGTTGTGGTCGTTGCCGAACTTGTTGCGCCAGTACTGGTATTCCAGGCCGACCTTGAAGGTCTTGGCGGCGGCGCCGATGTGCGGGCTCACGTCGTACATGACCTGCATGTCGATATTCGTTTCGGCGGCGGTGTTGCCACCAAACTCGTTCTTGCCCTTGGCGGCGATGAAGTTGGCGAAGCCCTCGAAGGACAGGGGAACCGGCCCCAGGTTGAAGGGAATGCCCCAGGCCAGGTTGAGCATGGGGTGCGGGTCGTAGCTGTAGCGGTCGGTCTGGGTGTGGCTGAACTTGCTGTAGGGGGCGTTGCTTTCCCACAGGTAGAGCAGGCTCACGTTGAGAAAGCCCGGCACGTCCATCATCAGGGTCGGGCCGGCCACGATCATGCGCTTCTTGGAGTTGTAGCCGGCGTCGTTCTTGGTGTTCACATCGAAGCCGCCGGTCAGGCCCAGGCCGCGCACCGGGCCAAACTTGAATTCGCTGCCGGTGACCTTGCCCAGGTCCAGGGTATGGCGATAGACGATGTAGATCTCCTGGGCGCCGGACTTGGAGCCCGGGGCCGACGGGTCCTTGCTGTCGGACATCAGCAGGTCGGCATTCAGGAAGTTGGTGCCGTATTTGTAGCCGCTCACGTGGGCCAGATTGACGATGCTCTTGGAGATGTCGGTCTTGCCGAAGGGCTCGCCAAAATTGGCCCCCCAGCGGTAGCCGATGTAGGTGTCGCTCCAGTTGGCAGCGCCGGCGGTGCCGGCACAGGCGGCCAGCAGGGTTGCGACGAGGCACTTCTTCTTCGAGAACTTCATGTTGGGCTCCTGATGAGTCATGGCTAGGTTCGGTCGGGTCGTCCGGTGCAAGGGGCGGACAACCGATGGAACCGAATCTAGCAGGGGTGAGAACCCGTCTTGGGAATATCCTTCATCACCGGATGGATATACTTGAATGGACTATATCCATTTGAAAATAAACACTCTTTACGATTCAAGATATGTTTATGGTATGCACGGGGGCGGTGCGTGATCCGGCCCCGAGCACCATGGGAGGGCATGGTTTGGCGGGTTTTCTGTCGGGCATCCGCCGGTGTGGCTGGGGTTTGACCCGAGCATGAAAATTTAGTCCACGAAATCAATGTGTTGGGAGATGGCACGGACGTTGCACAAGCGCTCCGCAATGCGATCGACGCATGTCTGCCTTTCATTTCCTGGAGTTGTTCACCATGTCGCACCTTCTCAGCGCGTCCCGTCGTCTGCTGCTTGCCACCGGCCTGGCCGCCCTTGCCAGCCCCTTTGTCTCCGCCCCTGCCCTGGCTGACGAGCCAGTGAAGCTGAAATTCACCCTCGACTGGCGCTTTGAGGGTCCGGCTGCGCCTTTCCTGTTGGCCAGGAGCAAAGGCTACTTCGCCGCCGAGGGCCTGGACGTGACCATCGACGCCGGCAACGGCTCGGCGGGGGCGGTCACCCGGGTCGCTACCGGCGCCTACGAGATGGGCTTTGCCGACTTCAACGCCCTGGTGGAATACGACGCCCGGACACCGGGCTCGAAGATCCAGGCTGTGTACATGGTCTATAACGCCACCCCGGCGGCGGTCTTTACCCTGAAGAAGAGCGGCGTCAGCAGGCCCGCCGATCTGGCCGGCAAGACCCTCGCCGCGCCGATCTTCGACGCTGGGCGCAAGGCCTGGCCGGCCTTTGCCAAGTCCAACGGGCTGGGCGTGGAGGCGGTGAAATGGCAGTCGGTGGACCCGGCCATCCGCGAAACCCTGCTGGCCCGGGGCGACGTGGACGGCATCACCGGCTTCTACTTCACCAGCCTGCTCAACCTGGAGGCCCGGGGCGTCAAGCCGGCCGACATCGTGGCCCTGCGCTACCCCGATTTCGGCGTGGAGCTTTACGGCAATGCCATCATCGCGAGCCCCAAGCTCATTGCCGAGAAGCCCAAGGCCATCGAAGGCTTCCTGCGCGCCTTCAACAAGGCCCTCAAGGAGACCATCGCCAAGCCCGACGCCGCCATTCCGGCGGTGAAAGAGCGTGACCCCCTGATCGACGTGGCCCTGGAGACCCGCCGCCTCAGGCTGGCCCTCGACACCAGCGTGGTGACCGCCGAGGTCAAGCAGAACGGCCTGGGCGCCGTCACCGCCGATCGCCTCAAGCGCTCCATCGCCGAAACCGCCGAAGCCTACGCCCTGCCCAAGGTGCCCGCCGCCGGTGAGCTGTTCAACCCGGCCTTCCTGCCGGCCCGGGCCGAACGCAGCCTGTAGCCTGGCTCCGTTCCATCTCATCCAGAAAGTCCCCATGTCTTTCGTCAAATTCGAGAACGTCGATCTGGCCTACGCCCCTGGTGGTGCGCTGGCCATCGAGAACGTCAGCCTGGACGTCCGCGAGGGCGAGTTCGTGGCCGTGGTCGGCCCCTCCGGCTGCGGCAAGTCCACCCTCATGAAGCTCATCTCCGGCCTGCGCATGCCCTCGGGTGGCTATGTCTATGTGGATGGACGCCAGGTCGGCGGGCCGTTGAAGATCGTCGGCATGGCCTTCCAGAACGCCAACCTGCTGCCCTGGCGCACCACCCTCGACAACGTGATGCTGCCTCTGGAGATCGTCGAGCCCTACCGCTCGACCCTCAAGAAGGAGCGCGTCCGCTACGAGGCCGAAGCCCGCCAGCTGCTCGCCCGGGTGGGCCTGGCCGGCTTCGAGGACAAATACCCCTGGGAGCTTTCCGGCGGCATGCAGCAGCGCGCCTCCATCTGCCGGGCGCTGATCCACCAGCCCCGCCTGCTGATGCTCGACGAGCCCTTCGGCGCCCTGGATGCCTTCACCCGGGAGGAGCTGTGGTGCATGTTGCGCGACCTGTGGCAGCAGCAGCCCTTCACCGTCATCCTCGTCACCCACGACCTGCGCGAGGCGGTTTTCCTGGCCGACACCGTGTACGTGATGAGCAAGCGCCCCGGGCGCATCCTGGTGCGCCGGGAGATCGACCTGCCGCGCCCCCGCGATCTGGACGTGACCTACACCGACCGCTTTGCCGGCTACGTGCACGAGCTGCGCGAGCACATCGGCCGCGTCCGCGCCGCCTGAAAGGAGTCAGAGCATGAAAGTGAATCTCGTGAAGGCTGCCCCC
Source organism: Zoogloea sp. (assembly GCF_023150065.1). GTDB lineage: Bacteria > Pseudomonadota > Gammaproteobacteria > Burkholderiales > Rhodocyclaceae > Zoogloea. Next base: position 58,104 of record NZ_JAKLLN010000019.1, on the reverse strand, counting down.
TGGCTGGTGGTGGCCGGCATGTTCCTGCTGTGGGAGCTGGTCTGCGTGGGCTTCGACGTGCCGGAGTTTCTGCTGCCGGCGCCCAGTGCCGTGTGGAAGGTGGGGGTTGCCCAGTTCGAGCCCATCATGATGCACGCCACCCAGACCTTCATCACCACCCTGGCGGGCTTTGCCATTGCCGTGGCGGTGGGCCTGCTGATCGGCATGGCGGTGGGCTCCTCGCCGCTGCTCTACCGGGCCATGTACCCGCTGCTGGTGGGCTTCAACTCCATCCCCAAGGTGGCCTTCGTGCCGGTGCTGGTGGTGTGGTTCGGCATCGGCACCGTGCCGGCCATCCTCACCGCCTTTCTGATCTCCTTTTTCCCGGTGGTGGTCAATGTGGCCACCGGCCTGGCCACCCTGGAACCGGAGCTGGAGGACGTGCTGCGCTCCCTCGGCGCCTCGCGCATCGACATCCTGGGCAAGGTCGGGTTGCCCCGGGCCATGCCCTACTTCTTCGCGTCGCTGAAAGTGGCCATCACCCTGGCCTTCGTAGGCTCGGTGATTGCCGAGACGGTGGCCTCCAACCTGGGCATCGGCTACCTGATGATGTCGGCCAGTTCGTCCATGAACATGCCCCTCGTCTTTGCCGGCCTGATCGTGATCGGCGTGATGGGGGTGGTGATGTACGAGTTGTTTGCCTTCGTCGAAAAACGCATGACCGGCTGGGCACACCGCAATCCCGGTGGGGCGCCGTGATGGAGGGTGACGGTTTTTGTTGACCCGGGCCCACCCTTGTCAGTTATACTCCGCGCCCTTCACGCCGTGCCTTGGTGGTGAAATTGGTAGACACGCTATCTTGAGGGGGTAGTGACGCAAGTCGTGCGAGTTCGAGTCTCGCCCAAGGCACCAATAGCTGTTCTGCAGTAGTCAAAAGCAAGCCGGCAGGCCCAGATAAATCGGGGTTCCGGCTTTTTTTGCGTCTTTCGCCTCCGTGGCGCCTGCCTGTCAGTTCTCCTGCGAGCCCTCCAGCGCCGCCAGAAACCTTGCCCGGGCCTGTTCGAGCTCGGCCTTGCCGAGGCCTTCCGCCAGGCGCAGGGCGGTGTTGTGGTAGCTGTCGAAGGCGGCCAGCACCCGGCTTTCGTCCACTTGCCGTGTCGTGCTTGCGGCGGGCGGCGGGGTGTGGCCGTCCACCGGGCGCAGTACCGCATGGCGCGGGATCATGCGCTGGCCACCCTTTTCGGCGGCGGCGGTGATGGGGCCGGTCTTGGTGTAGATCTGGCCGTCGTATTCGAAGCGGGCGCCGATGGGCAGGTGATTCAGTTTCATGGCGTGAGCGTCCGGAAAAACCGGGATTCCATTCGTGGGGTGGGTGTGGCCGGGACGGAGTGATGCCCTGCGGATGGCAGGGCCGGGCAGGCTATGGGGCTTCCCGCACCACGCGGAAGCCCGTCCGGTTGTTGCCGCCAGAGAAGGTGTCGAAGATTTCGCGTGCGGCAAGCCGGGCCTCGTCGGGGCCGCTTTGCCAGGACCCGCCCCGGGCGACCTTGCGGCACAGCCCCACGCCTGACGCCAGGGAGTCGAAGAAGCCATCGAGCACATTGCCGCCACCCGTCGCCTGCTTCTTGCGCAGGGTTTCAAAGAGCGTTTCGCTGTAACACCCATCGACCCATTCGGCGGCGTTGCCGATCACGTCATGAAGCCCGAAGTCGTTGGGGCGGAACTGGCCGACGGGAGAGGTTGCGGCGAAGTGGTCGGAACACTGGAAGGCGGCATCCGCGATATTGGCGTAGGCGCAGGGAGTGGCTCCGGAGCGTCCTGGGCGTACGTCGGCGCGGCCGGCCCGGGCTGCGTATTCCCACTCGAGCTCGTTGGGCAGGCGGTATTTGCGGCCGGTCTTGGCGGAAAGCCAGGTGAGGTAGGCGGTGATGTCCGAATTGCTGACGCACACGACGGGGTGGGTGTCCTCCTGATGGAAGCCCGGGCTGCTCCAGCGCCGTGTCAGGCCATAGGACCAGGCCTTGCCGTCGAACTCGCCGCAAGGCAGGGCGGGAACGTAATTGGCCGCGCGGGTGAAGGCGGCAAACTGACCGCGTGTGATTTCGAAGCGCCCGATGGTCAGGGGCTTCTGCAACTGCCAGCGGATCTGCGGGCCTTCGTCACCCCTGCGCCCGGCTTCGCCGTCGGGCGAGCCCAATGCGACCTCCCCGGCGGGGACGATGACCAGTTCGGGGCAGTCGGCGCAATCGCGCACCACCTCGGGGACGGGGACGGGGGCGCTCACGGATTTCACCGGTTCCGGGGCGGTTTCTGCCGGGGGGGCTGCAATGGGGGCGCGGGGTGCGGGGCGGGGTTTGCGGGGGGCCGCCTCCTTGGGCGGGCGGGCCGGGGCGCGGGGCGCCTCGACATTGGGCGGGGGCGTGGCTTCCCGTTTCTCGAAGCCCGCGTCCGCAACCGGGCTGCACAGCATGAGGGCGACGAGGGGCAGCGCGCGGAGGGTCATGGTTCGGCGAGAGGACGGAAGGGCGCGGAAGGCCGGCGGAAACAAGGGTGGATGTCTTCGGATGATATAGGGAATCGGTGACAGGACAAAACCGGGCCAGGCCGCGCCGGCGCCCTGTTTTGACCCCGGCCGGTGTGGCGCCCGGCGGCGTATGGCGGGAACGGCATGGTGCTAGAATCGGCGGCAAAGACGCGGGCCGGGGCCTGCACATGCCGTCCGCCGTTGGTGGCGATGGATGACATCCGGAATTGTGTGATGCTGGGGTTTGCAATTGTGAAGAAATCGGCTCGGCCCATGGCTCGCCTGTGTCTCCTGCCTTTCTGGCGCGCAGCCCCGTTGACGGTCGGGGGCTAGCAGGTGTCCAGCTCCGGAAACGACAGGACCATCGTGCTCGGAGGGGCTGCCAGCCCCGCCGGCAGCCGTCCGACCACAGCCCCCGACAGCAGCCCCAACTGCCTGCCCATGAACACCCGGCTCGGCGAGTTCGAGATCGTGGGGCTGATTGGCGAGGGGGGCTTCGGCATTGTCTATCTGGCCTACGACCACTCCCTGGAGCGCAAGGTCGCCCTCAAGGAGTACATGCCCACGTCGCTGGCCTCCCGCACCCGGGACATGCAGGTTTCGGTGCGTTCGGAGCGGCATCGCGAGACCTTCGAGGTGGGGCTGCGCAGCTTTGTGAATGAAGCGCGTCTGCTCGCCAAGTTCGACAATCCGGCACTGGTCAAGGTCTATCGTTTCTGGGAAGACAGGGGGTCGGCCTACATGGCCATGCCCTTCTACGATGGGGTCACCCTGCGTGATGCCCTCAAGCAGCGCACCGGGGTGCCCGACGAGGGCTGGATCCGCCGGATCCTCGTGCCGCTGATGGATGCATTGGAAATCATGCATTCCGAGAGCTGCTTCCACCGGGATATCGCCCCCGACAACATCCTGCTGTTGAAGGATGAGCGTCCGGTGCTGCTGGATTTTGGCGCTGCCCGCCGCGTGATCGGTGACATGACGCAGGTGCTGACGGTGATCCTCAAGCCCGGCTTTGCCCCCGTCGAGCAATACGCCGAGATGCCCGGCCTGAAGCAGGGGGCATGGACCGACATCTACGCCCTGGCCGCAGTCGTGTATTACATCATCACCGGCCGGACGCCCCCGGCGTCGGTGGGGCGGCTGATGAACGATACCTATCAGCCGCTGGCAACGCTGGCGGCGGGGTCTTTCGACCCGGTCTTCCTGGCCGGCCTGGATCGATGCCTGGCGGTCAAGGCCGATGACCGGCCCCAGTCCATCGCGGAGATGCGCGAGGTGCTGGGTTTCGGTGCGGCGCCTGCGGTTTCACCGCCCGCCGAGTCGTCGCCAGTCTCACCTGCAGGTGTGATGGCGCAGGATGATGCGCCGCGGATGAGATCCAGCCTGACCATCGCCGCGTCGGCGTCGAAGACCGAGGTGAAGCCCACCCAGGCGCGCACCCAGGGGCCGCTTGCCGACGAGACGACGCCGACCCCTGTGGCGAAGGCGCGCCGGGGTTTCGTGGGGCCGGTGCTGGGGGTGGCGGCCGTCGCCCTGGCGGCGGTGGGTTACTTCGCCCTGAAGGGCAGTGACGATGCGCCGAAGCCTGCCGTCGTGCCCGAGGTGGCCAAAGTACAGGAGCCGGTGAAGGACGCGCCGCGGGAGGTTCCGGTGCAGACGGCCCCGGCTCCCGTGCCCGTCACTCCGGCGCCGGCCACGGTGAGCTGGAGCCAGGCGCTCCAGGCTCTGCATGATTCGGGCCGCCGGGAAGTGACGCTGAGCGGGGTCAAGTCCTCGCTGGTGGTGGGCAAGGATGCCCTGTCTTTCGCGCTCAAGAGCGAGCAGGCGGGTTACGTCTACCTGCTCCTGCTGGACAAGACCGACGGCAAATTGTCGCTGATCTACCCGAATGCCCTGGATCTCGACAACCGGATTGCCGCTGGCGGGGCGCTGCGCCTCCCGCGGGAGCGCTGGTCTTTCACCGCGGATGCTCCGGCAGGTGAATGGGATGTGCTGGCGATCGTTGCCGACAACAAGCGCGATTTTGCCGGGCTGGGGCTGGTGCCCCACGACGGCATTGCCAGCGCGCCGCTCAAGGAGGTCGAACAGGCCCTTGGCCGGTTGGGCCCGGGCAGCCTGGCGGGGGCGCCCGTGTGTCCGAAGGGCGAAGCCCGCTGCGCTGCCGATTTTGGCGCCAGGCACTTCACGGTGACGGAAGTCGCGCCGCCGGCCCAGAAGCGCTAGGGCGTTCTCGGCGCTGCCGTCCGGAGCGCCTCCAGCAGGGTGGCGAACAGCAGTTCGGGGTCGATCGGTTTGCCGAGAAAGGCATTCATGCCGGCGTCGAGGCAGGCCTGGCGATCTTCGGCAAACGCGTTGGCGGTCATGGCGATGATGGGCACGGCGCTGCCACCCGGCAGCAGGCGGATCCGGCGCGTGGCCTCCAGCCCGCCCATCACCGGCATCTGCATGTCCATCAGCACTGCGTCGTAGCGGCCGCGGTGCAGCGCCTCCAGGGCGAGGGCGCCGTTTTCGGCCACATGGACCTGCAGGTGGGCTTCGTGCAGCAGTTCCCGGGCGACTTCGGTGTTGATGGGTTCGTCATCCACCAGCAGGATGCGGGCGCCCTCGAATTCGCGGCGCAGGCAGGCCTCGGCCGATTCGCCCGGGGTGCCTGCGGTGGCGCGGGGCGTGGCGCTGGCCCTGCCCAGGGGGAGCGTGAGCCAGAAACGGCTGCCCCGGCCCGGCGTGCTGTCCACGCCCACCTCGCCACCCATCATGGCGGCAAGGCGCCGGTTGATGGCCAGGCCGAGCCCGGTGCCGCCATATTTGCGGGTGGTGCTGCTGTCCAGCTGCTCGAAGGCCTCGAAGAGGCGGGACTGGGCCTCGGGCTCGATGCCGATGCCCGTGTCGATGACCTCGAAAAGCACCTGCACATCGTCGGTGCGCCCGGCGATGATCCGGGCGGCCAGGGTGATCCCGCCCCGGTCGGTGAACTTGATGGCGTTGCCCAGGTAGTTGAGCAGGATCTGGCGCAGCCGCGTGACGTCGCCCCGGAGGGCGGCGGGCAGCGTGTCGGCGGCCAGACGGAAACCCAGGCCCTTGCCCGCGATGCGTTCCTCCACCAGGGTGACCAGGCTGGCCAGCAGCGTCTGCACATCGAAGTCGGCGTTCTCGATGCGCATCTTGCGTGCTTCGATCTTGGAGATGTCCAGGATGTCGCTGATGATCGACGAGAGGTGGTCGGCGGCGGTGACGATCTTGGCCAGCCGGTCCTGCTGGCCCGGGCTGACCTGGTCCCGCAGGAGTACCCGGGCGAGTCCGATGATGGCGTTGAGCGGGGTGCGGATTTCGTGGCTCATGTTGGCCAGGAAGGCGCTCTTGGCCTGGCTGGCGGCTTCGGCGGCGGTGGCCCGCTCCTGCAGCCGGGTGTTCAGCTCGGCAATGTGCGTCGCCCGTTCGGCCACCATTTCTTCAAGGCGGCGCTCGTTGCCGGTGATGTCTTCCTTGATGGCCAGGTAGTGGGTGGGGATGCCGTCAGCGTCGCACAGCGGGGCCAGGGTCTCTGATTCCTGGAAGAGGCTGCCGTCCTTGCGGCGGTTCAGCAGCTCCCCCTGCCAGTGGCGCCCCTGGGCCAGGGTGGCCCAGATCTCGGCATAGGTCTCCTGGGGCGTCAGCCCGGACTTGAGGATCTGAGGGGTGCGTCCGATCAGCTCCTCGAGGCGGTAGCCTGAGGCCTTGGAGAAGGCGGGGTTGGCGTATTCGATGTGGCCGGCCCGGTCGGCGATCATCACGCTGGCCGGGCTCAGCTCGACCGCCAGGGACAGGGCCCGCAGGGTGTCCCGGGTGGCGTGGTGGTCGGTGAGGTCGCGGAGGGCGCAGAGGAGGGGGCCGGTGGGCTGACCGTCGGGGCCGGGCAGGGGTCGGACACGCAGGCCGACGCGGCGTGGGCTGCCGTCCCGATGGGTGATGCGCAGCGCCAGCTCGTCCGCGGTCGGGGCCAGGCGGTGGGCCTCGTAGCGGGGCAGGTCGTGTTGATGAACGATGGTCGGCAGCAGGGTCGGGGCTGCCGCCATCTCATCAGGCGTGTACCCGGTGATCCGGGCGCACGCCCCGGAACAGAAGGCGTAGCTGTGGTCGGGCCGGAGCACGAACAGCCAGTCCGAAGCGTGATCCGCCAGCTGCTGCATGAGCGCCGGAAAGTCTTCTTCCCGGACCATGCCTATGGTCTCCGGAAATGGGCTGCGCGCATCCCCGCTGGCATGCATTTCAGATTCAGACCGTGCCCCTGTCTGTCGGCGCAATTGATCGCGTGGATTGAGCTCTGGCGGCGGTGGGCATGACGATGAATAAACAAGGCGGCTTCTTTGGAATTGAAAACGAATAAGAAAGGTGTGTATGTCTATTCTGTTTTCAATAAGCCGGAGGAATGGAAATGCAGGCCGGCGGGAGTGCCGTTGCCGGTCCACGCATATGGCCGGAATTGTCACGGATCCTGCCGGTTTTGTTGCCCATGTAATGCTGCCGGCCATCCGCCCTACCTTGAAGGGCCAGTCCGTTCCCACTGATGGGAGGCATGCTAGGGCACATCGGGCCCTGGTGGAATCAAGAAGTCTTGAGGGTATGTAGTTGAATGACTACATTAAAATCTCGGCCTTCTTGTAATAGTTCAGTGCTTTCGCGGGTTTTTGTGCGTAAATGCCGGCGATCAATGAAAGGACGGCCGAGCCCTGGCTCAGAGCCGTTTTCGATGAAGAGAGGGACGTATTTTGAGCATCCCGTCAGCCCCCATGCCGCGCGCCCCGACCCCGCCGCGCCATGATGTGACATGTGACGGATATCAGGTTGTGGAGGCCCTGCCGAATCCGGTGGCCTTGATCGAGTCCGACGGCAGCATCGTCTGTGTCAATCAGGCGTGGCGCCAGTTTTCGCGGAATAACGGAGGCGCCCTGGCCACTGAGGAGTGTGCCGGCCAGAATTACTTCGACGTGTGCGGGCGGGCGGGGGCCGACGAGGTGCTGGCGGGCTTGCTTGCCGTGCTCGAGGGGCGGCAGGGCCGCTTCGAGTTCGAGTATCCCTGCCACTCGGCGGAGCAGGCCCGGTGGTTCATGCTGCAGGCCGTTCCCCTCGGCGCCGCAACGGGGCGCCTGTTGCTGATGCACGTGGACATCAGCTCGCGCAAGCTGGCCGAGCTGTCCCAGCAGGCCAAGTGCGCACTGCTGCAGCAGACCCTCGACACCGTCGAGACCCTCATCGTGTCCCTCGACCGGGACGGGCGGGTGAACAGTATCAACCGTTGCGGTGCCCGGGTGCTGGGCCGGCCCGCTGCGGAGATTGTCGGGTGTTCGTGGTTTGCCAGCTGTCTGCCCCAGCCCGAGGGCATGACCCGGGTCTTTCCGGTGTTCCGGCAGATCATGGAGGGTCGCCTGGAGGCGGTGGAGTACTTCGAGAACGAGATCCTCACGCAGGACGGCGCCCGCCGTCTGATCGCCTGGCACAACGCCTACCTGAAGGATGCGGATGGCCAGATCATCGGCACCCTGAGTGCCGGCAACGATGTGACCCTGAAGCAGGCGCTGGAGGCGGCCCTGCGGCGCAAGGCCGATCTGGCCGACCGGCTGAAGAGCATCGCGGCCACGGTGCCGGGTGCGATCTTCGCCTTCTGCATGCATCCCGACGGGGCCTGTTCCTTCCCCTACATCGATGGTCGGGAGCTCGAGGCGCTGGGGTTCTCGGCGGAAGACTTTGTTGTCGATGCCTCGCCCCTGGTCCGCATGATCCACCCCGACGACATCGTCGCCGTGGGCGATGACATCCGCGCCTCGGCCCGGGCCCTGCAGCCCTGGCACGGCCAGTTCCGTATCCACCACCCCCATCTCGGCCTGCGCTGGATCGAGGGCAATGCCATCCCCCAGGCCGGCGCCGATGGCAGCGTGCTGTGGCATGGCTATCTCTCGGATGCCACCGAGCGCATCGAGGCGATCCGTCGCCTCGAGCAGTCCCATGCGCAGATCCAGGCTCTGGTGGCCCACATGGAAGTGGTGCGGGAGGAGGAGCGGACCCGCATCGCCCGGGAGCTCCACGACGAGCTTGGCCAGACCCTCACCGCGATCCGCATGAACCTGCGCCAGCTCGGGCGCCTGGCGGGCGCCGGCAATACCGGGATGCACGAGCGGATCGACGCGGTGGAGGCCATTGTCGAGGATGCCATGCTGTCGGTGCGGCGCATCTCCCAGGAGCTGCATCCGCGCATCCTCGACACCCTGGGGCTGGGTGGTGCCATCGAGTGGGAGGCCGGGGAGTTCCGCAAACGCATGGGCATCCGGTGCCGTTGTGCGGTGCCGGCGGATGACATTCCCCTCTCCGAGAGCGCCAAGACCCACATCTATCGCCTGTTTCAGGAGGCCATGACCAACATCTCCCGGCATGCCCGGGCCACCGCGGTGGAGGTGGCCCTGGACTGGGACGGCACGGCCCTGACCCTGCAGGTCTCCGACAACGGGGTAGGCATCCGCGGTGAAGCCCTGGTGGGCAACACCCTCGGCCTCACCGGCATGAAGGAGCGCGCGGCCCAGATCGGCGGGGGGCTCACCATCAGCACAGCTCCCGTGGTCAAGGGCACCTGCGTGGCCCTGCGCGTGCCCCTTGCCGCCGGCAGCGGGAGGACAAGGGCATGAACCTGCTGATCGTGGATGACCACCCCCTCATCCGCCAGGGCCTGGCTCAGGTGCTGCTGCCCGGCCAGGGTTTCGTGATCCGCCACGAAGCCCGCACTGCGGCCGAGGCCCTGGACTACCTGCGCAACGAGCACTACGACGTGGTGGTGCTGGACATCAACCTGCCGGACCAGAACGGGCTCGAGCTGACCAAGCAGTTCCGCAGCTTCAATCGCCACACCCCGGTGCTCATCCTCAGCATGCTGCCCGAGGAGAGCCTGGCGGTGCGCAGCATCAAGGCCGGAGCCGATGGCTACGTGAGCAAGGAGAGCCCGCCGGAAACCCTCATCGAGGCCCTGCGCAAGCTGGCCCGGGGGCGCAAGCATTTCTCCCCGGAGCTGCTCTACCGGGTTGCCCAGGGTGCCGCCGACCAGTCGGTCAGCGCCGCCCACGAGAAACTCTCCAACCGGGAATACCAGGTGATGTGCCTGCTGGCGGGGGGCAAGTCGATTGCCGGCATCGCCGAGCAGCTCGAGCTCAGCCCCAACACCATCAGCACCTACCGCGCCCGCATCCTGGAAAAGCTGGAGATGGAGAGCAACGCCGACCTGACCCGCTACGCCATCGCCAACCAGCTGATCTGAGCCTGCCGGGGCCTCAGTAGCCCAGCGCCCGCCCGATGAAGTTCTTCGGCACGCGGGCCTTGGGCACCCGCACATCGAACCAGCTGCGCACATCTTCGTCCAGGCCGATGCCGTGCATGTAGTTGTAGAGCGCCTTGTTGAGGGCCACGCCCAGCGCGTCGTGGTCCACCCCGGTGGGGTCGATGAAGCCCACGTCGTTCTTGGCGAAGCGGATCGGCGGCAGGGGTTTGAGCTTGACGCCGTACTCGTCGGGGTTCTGGCCCACCGGCGAGTGCACGGTGCACACGAAGCGGTGGAAGAAGCCCGACTGGATGCAGCCCGCGTCGAAGAGCTGGCGCACGTATTCCAGCGCGTCCACGGTGTCCTGCACGGTCTGGGTGGGGAAGCCGTACATCAGGTAGGCATGCACCAGGATGCCGGCGTCGCTGAAGCCCTTGGTGACCCGCGCCACCTGATCCACCGACACGCCCTTTTTCATCAGCTTGAGCAGCCGGTCCGAGGCCACCTCCAGGCCGCCGGAGATGGCGATGCAGCCGCTGTCGGCCAGCTGCTGGCACAGCTCGGGGGTGAAGGATTTCTCGAAGCGGATGTTGCCCCACCACGAGATCGCCCGGTTGCGCCGGGCCAGCTCGTCAGCCAGGGCCTTGAGCACCTTGGGCGGGGCGGCCTCGTCCACAAAGTGAAATCCGGTCTGGCCGGTCTCGGCCACGATGGCCTCGATGCGGTCCACCAGCAGGTCGGCGCCGGCGGCGTCGTAGCGGCCGATGTAGTCGAGGCTTACGTCGCAGAAGCTGCATTTCTTCCAGTAGCAGCCGTGGGCCACGGTGAGCTTGTTCCAGCGCCCGTCCGACCACATGCGGTGCATGGGGTTGAGCATGTCGAGGATGGACAGGTAGCCGTCCAGGGGCAGGCCGTCCCAGGTGGGGGTGCCGACCTCGGCAAAGGGCACGTCGGGCTCGGCCAGGTTGATGTAGCGCACCTGGCCCTCCTCGCGCACATAGGTGCGCACCAGGCGTGAGCGCCCGCGCTTGCCGGCCAGGTGCTCCAGCAGGGCCAGCAGGGGGCGCTCGCCGTCGTCCAGGGTGATGTAGTCGAAGTAGTCGAAGACCCGCGGCTCGGCGAGCTCACGCAGTTCGGTGTTCACAAAGCCGCCGCCCAGCACGGTGACGATGGCCGGGTGGTGGGCCTTGAGGGTCTGGGCGATGCGGAAGGCGGCGTACACCGAGCCGGGGAAGGGCACCGACAGCAGCACCACCTGGGGCTGATGGCGCGCGATGGCCTCGCGGGTGAGGGCCTCGAGGGTGTCATCCACCAGGGTCGGGGGCGCCGCCAGGGCCGTGGCCAGGGGCTCGAAGCTGGGCTGGGCCATGGCCAGGGATTCGGCGTAGCGCACGAACTCGAAGCGCGGGTCGCCGGCCTCGCGCAGCACATCGGCCAGGTCGTTGAGGTAGAGGGTGGCCAGGTGGCGGGCCTTGTCCTGCACGCCCAGGGCGCCGAAGGCCCAGGCCAGCGGGTCGCCGCCATCCGGGTCGTAGTAGGCGTCCAGCGAGGCAAAGCGAGGCCCCTCGGGCAGAAAGGCGCGGCTGGCGATGCGGTGGGCCAGGGTCGGGTCGCGCCCCTGCAGGAAGGCGATGGCCGGGGCGATGGTGGCCCGGTAGCGGTCGAAGGCGGCCTCGAAGGTCTGCAGGGTGGCCGAGCGCTTCTTGCCAGGGAGCGCCCGGGCCCGCTCGCGCAGGGCTTCCAGCCCCGTGGGCGAGAACAGGGTGAGGACCAGCCGCAGGGCCAGGTCGTCCTGTACCGCGTCCACGCCCCGGCTGCGCAGAAAGCCGGTGAGATAGGCGGTGGACGGGTAGGGCGTGTTGAGCTGCGTCATCGGCGGGATGAGCGACAGCACGCGGGGCGCGGCCCGGGATGTAGCCGGAGCGCCGCTGGTTTTGGTCATGGTGGTTTCCGGCCCACAGGCCTGAAGGGGTGAGGCCGGAATGATAGCGGGGATGGCCCGCCGGGCCGAGCCCCCGATCGGGCCCGGGTCGCTCAGGCTGCGACGACCCGGTTGCGCCCGGTCTCCTTGGCTGCGTAGAGGGCCCGGTCGGCCCGTTCGATGATGCGTTGGTAGTCCGGGTGCCCGTCGTTCACGGCAATGCCGATGCTGATGGTCACGCGCAGGTTCTGGCTCGCGGCCAGGGGAACCTCCATCTCGGCGATGCGCTGGCGGATCTTGTCGGCGACGTTTCTGGCCTGCTCCTCGTCGATGGCGGCCAGCACCACGAGGAACTCCTCCCCACCGTAGCGAAACACGAAGTCGCCGCCCCGCACCTGGTTCATGAGCTGCCCGGCCACATGCTGCAGCACCCGGTCGCCGGCATCGTGGCCGTGCTCATCGTTGACCCGCTTGAAGTGGTCGATGTCGAGCATCAGAACGCAGAACTGGCTGTCGGAGCGGCGCGACAGGCTGATCTCGCGCTTCAGGATGGAGGGCAGGAAGCGCCGGTTGAAGAGCTGGGTGAGCACGTCCCGGCCCACGTCCAGGTCCACCAGGCGGTCGAACATGGAGCGTAGAAGGAACTTGATCTGGTCCACCTCCACCAGCACCGCCTTGGCCAGCGCACGATTGGTGTCGGAGTGCAGATCCTTGTCGCGGCCGAACACCAGCTGCGGAAAAAGGGACTGGTCGATGCGCTCGACACATTCGCCGATCAGGGGCAGCTCGCGGGTTTCGTCAAAGAGCAGCGGGGCCTTGTGGTAGAGCCACAGGCCGAACTCAGAGTCCTTCAGGCTGGGGATGTCGTCGAAGGACGAGCCGGCCGCCAGCATGCGGTAGAAGCGGGCCTCCCATTCCAGGACGGCCACCGACTGCTTCTCCCGCTCCAGGGCCAGGTCGCGCCCGGCGGCGAACATGCGGTAGGCCTCGTCGGTGCGCACCCCGCGCTCGGACGACAGCATGAAGGCGGCGCTCATCTCTTCGAAGGCCACGTCGGTGAGGCGGTCCACGTAAAGCACGGCATTGACCAGCTCGGTGCGGTCGAGGGGCGTGTCGAGCAGGCGGGTGTTGATCTCGTGCTTGAGCAGGCGCAGGCCCCGGGCCACCAGGTTGACGGGGATCTGGGCCCGGGCATGGACTTCACCTACGTGGCGCTGCAGGGCCAGGGCGGCGGCCAGCTCCTCTACGCTGCGGTGCTGGAAGAGCACCTCCAGCCAGCGCTGCAGGCCGGGCTTGAGGCGGGCTTCGACCGTGGTGACGGAGAGGAAGGGTTTGGCCCCTTCGTCCTGAAGCATGTAGGTGTAGAAGGCGGCGGCCAGGTCGGCCTTGTCACGCTGGATGATGCGGGCGACGGCGTCGCGGATGGTGTCGGAGCAGGTTTCGGAAAGGATCTGCCAGGTCTGGCTGGCCAGTCGTGAGCTCTGCGGCATGGGGGCCCTCCCTTGGAATTATTGTTGTTGGACGCCCAAAATAAGGGCTAGCACCCCGGCCCCGCAAGGCGTAAAAGCCCATTTTGGGTAGTCCGGCCAGGGCTGTGACGCGCAAATATCCGCATGGTCTAGCTGCGGCTTGCCCGGTGCCGGTAGTACAGACCCGCCGCCACCGTCAGCAGGCCGCACAGAACCAAGGTCGGGCGCACGCCGAAGGCATGGGCGAGGCTGCCCACCGCAAAGCTTCCCAGCGGCGCCACGCCGAGAAAGGCCATGGTGAACAGGGCCATCACCCGACCCCGGAAGGCGTTGTCCACCCGGGTCTGGATCAGCGTGTTGCTGCCCGCCACGGTGACGATGATGACGAGGCCCAGGGCCAGCAGCACCGGCATCGCCATCCACAGGGCCGGTGACAGGGCGAACAGCGCCACGCAGACGCCCACCGCCGGCGCCGCCAGGGCCACCTTGCGGGTCAGGCCGGAGGTGTCCTGGCGGCTGGCCAGATAGGCGCTGCCGAGCAGCGAGCCGGCCCCCGAGCAGCCCAGCAGCAGCCCGTACAGGCGCGCATCGCCGCCGAAAATCTCCCGGGCGAAGAGCGGCATCAGCACCACGTAGGGCGCCGCCAGAAAGCTGACGGTGGCCACCAGCAGCAGCGAGGCGCGGATCTCCGCCTGCCCGGCGGCGTAGGCCAGGCCCTCGTGCAGGGCCTGGAGCGGCGGCGCGGGGGGCTTGCGCGCCTCCCCGGCCGGCAGGCGGATGGCCAGCAGCGCCAGCAGCACCGCCAGATAGGACAGGCCGTTGAGCAGGAAGCACACCGCCTCGCCGGCCAGCGCCACCACAAAGCCGGCCAGGCTCGGGCCGACAAAGCGCGCCGCGTTCATCAGGAAGGAGTTGAGGGCGATGGCGTTGGGCAGGTCGGCCTTGTCGTCCACCAGTTGCACCGCGATGGCCTGGCGGGTCGGCACGTCCAGCGCATTGATCAGGCCCAGCCCGAAGGCCAGCGCAATCAGGTGCGCCGGCGTGGCGCTGCCCTGCCAGGCCAGAAGCGCCAGCCCCAGGGCCTGCACCATGGACAGGGCCTGGGTGGCCAGCAGCAGGCGGCGTTTGTCGAAGCGGTCGGTGATCACCCCGCCGATGGCGCTGAAGACCAGGATCGGGAACTGGCTGGCAAAGCCCACCGTGCCCAGCACCAGCGCCGACCCGGTGAGCCGGTAGGCCAGCCACACCATGGCCACCTGCTGCATCCAGGTGCCCGCCAGAGAGATCAGCTGGCCGGCGAAGTAGATGCGGTAATTGCGGGAGTTGAGGGCGCGGAGGATGGGCGGCATGGAATGCATCGGAGCAGGCGGATGGCCGAAGGTAGCCCGGCTGGCGGACGAAGGAAAGCCCGACGCCCCCGCGTGTCCGTCACCCTGCCCATGCTATCGTTCCCGGGCCCATCCTTTTGACATGCACAGGGAGATTTCCATGCAGTGGTATCTGAAAGCACTCAAGCAGTACGCCGACTTCAAGGGGCGCGCCCAGCGCAAGGAATACTGGATGTTCACCCTCTTCAACCTGATCATCATGATCGTGCTGCAGCTGGTGGGCGGCGGCGGCGAAGGCGGCCTGGGCGACGTGCTGTCGGGCATCTACAGCCTCGGCGTGCTGCTGCCCAGCGTCGGCGTGACGGTACGCCGCCTCCACGACATCGGCAAATCCGGCTGGTGGGCCCTGCTGATGCTGGTGCCCCTGATCGGCGCGCTGGTGCTGATCTACTTTGCCGTGCAGGACAGCCAGGCGGGGAGTAACGAGTATGGGGTGAATCCGAAGGGGCTCCCCGCCTGAGATGGGAGCGTGCTTGCATCGTATCCCGGCTGATCTTGGGGAGGCGTTCAACCCCAGCCCACCCGCTCCCCCATCACATGCGTCGCCACCACGCATCGCTCATCCCCCAGAATCATCAGCGCGAACAGCCTTTCGGCGAGGCGGGTGGTGGTGTCCATGCGCCAGGCCAGTTCGGGCGAGGCGGTCCAGTCGAGGACGGTGAAGTCGGCTTCGCGGCCGGGCTGGAAGTTGCCGATGTGGTCGTCCAGGTAGAGGGCGCGGGCGCCGCCCAGGGTGGCGAGGTACCAGCCGCGCATGGCGGATAGCGGGGTGCCGTGGATCTGGCTGGCCTCGTAGGCCTGGCCGAGGGTGCGGATCAGGCTGAAGCCGGTGCCGCCGCCCACGTCGGTGGCGAGGCCCACGCGCAGGCCGGCGGCGGTGCTGGCGGCGTAGTCGAAGGCGCCGCTGCCGAGGAAGAAGTTGGAGGTGGGGCAGAAGGCGGCGGCGGCGCCGCTGGCGGCCATCTCGCGGCGTTCGGCGTCGGAGAGGTGGATGCAGTGGCCGTAGATCGTCCGCGGGGCGAGCAGGCCGTAGTGGGCATAGACGTCCAGGTAGCTGCTGCGCTCGGGGAAGAGCTGCCGCACCCAGTCGATCTCGGCGCGGTTTTCGGCCAGGTGGGTCTGCAGGTGCAGGTCGGGGCGGGACGCAAAGAGTTCGCCGGTGGCCTGCAGCTGTTCGCGGGTGGAGGTGGGGGCGAAGCGCGGGGTCAGGGTGTAGCCCAGGCGGCCTTTGCCGTGCCAGCGTTCGATCAGGGCCTGGCTGTCGGCGCGGCCCGATTCGGCGGTGTCCTGCAGGGTGTCGGGGCAGTTGCGGTCCATCAGCACCTTGCCGCACAGCATGCGCAGGTTTTTGGCGTCGGCCGCCCGGAAGAAGGCGTCCACCGAGTGGGCATGGACGGTGGCAAAGACGGATGCGGTGGTGGTGCCGTGGGCGAGCAGGCGATCCACCACGAAGTTGGCGGTCTTCTCGGCCACGGAATAGTCGGCAAAGCGCGCTTCGGCGGGGAAGGTGTAGTCGTTGAGCCAGTCCAGCAGCTGGCGCCCGTAGGAGCCGATCACGCCGGCCTGGGGGTAGTGGATGTGGGTGTCCACCAGGCCGGGCAGTACCAGCTTGCCCCGGTAGTCATGAAATGCCGCCGCGTCGCGCACGTCCGGCGGCATGTTGGCGCGGAGGGCGGCCCAGGGGCCGACGGCGTGGATGTGGCCGTTGGTGATCCACAGGGCGCCGTCGTCGAAGAACTCCCAGGCGCTCGGGTCGTCCGCCGGGCCGGGGTCGTTCAGGTAGTGGAGGATCTGGCCGCGGACCAGGATGTGGGTGTCGGGCATGGGCTTCACAGGGCTTCGGCCAGCTGGCGGGCAAGGTGGTTATGGTGGTGGACCACGCGGCCCAGGTCCACCGTCTGCAGGGTGCCGTCCACCACCACCGGGCGGCCGTTGATGAGGCTCAGGTCCACGCGCTCCGGCGCGCAGAACACCAGGGCGGCCACCGGGTCGTGCACGGCGCCGCCGGAGAGGGCCAGGGTGTCGGCGCGGAAGGCGATCAGGTCGGCGCTCATGCCAGGGGCGAGGGCGCCGATGTCGTCCCGGCCCAGCACCCGGGCGCCGCCCAGGGTGGCCAGCTCCAGGGCCTGGCGGGCGTTCATGGCCGCCGGGCCGTGGCCGACCCGGGCCAGCAGCATGGCCTGGCGGGCTTCGCCGAGCAGGTCGGCGCCGTCGTTGGAGGCGGAGCCGTCCACCCCCAGGCCCACCGCCACGCCGGCCGCACGCAGGGCCGGGATGGGGGCGATGCCCGAGGCCAGGCGCATGTTGGAGCAGGGGCAGTGGGCCACGCCGGTGCCGGTGCGGGCAAACAGGGCGATGCCGGCGTCGTCGAGCTTGACGCAGTGGGCGTGCCACACATCGGGCCCCACCCAGCCCAGGCTCTCGGCGTATTCCGCTGGGGTCATGCCGAAGCGCGCGCGGCTGTAGGCCACGTCGTTGTCGTTCTCGGCCAGGTGGGTGTGCAGCGACACCCCGTAGCTGCGCGCCAGTGCGGCCGATTCGCGCATCAGCTCGGTGCTCACCGAGAAGGGCGAGCAGGGCGCCAGGGCCACCCGCAGCATGGCGTGGCGGGCCGGGTCGTGCCAGGTCTCGATGAGGCGGCGGCTGTCGGCGAGGATGTCGGCTTCGTCTTCCACCAGATGATCCGGCGGCAGGCCCCCCGCCGAGCGCCCCACGCTCATGCTGCCCCGGCAGGCATGGAAGCGCATGCCGATCTCCCGGGCCGCCTCGATGCTGTCGTCCAGCCGGCTGCCGTTGGGGTAGAGGTAGAGGTGGTCGGACGAGGTGGTGCAGCCCGACAGGATCAGCTCGGCCATGGCGGTGAGGGTGGAGGCGCGGATCATCTCGGGCGTCAGCCCGCCCCACAGGGGGTAGAGGGTCTGCAGCCAGCCGAACAGCTCGGCGTCCTGGGCCCCGGGCACGGCGCGGGTCAGGCTCTGGTACATGTGGTGATGGGTGTTCACCAGGCCGGGCAGCACGATGCGGCCGCGCAGGTCGATGATCTCGTTGGCGGTATCAGGGAGCTCGGCCGTGGGGCCGACGGCTTCGATGATGCCGTTGCGGATGAATACCGCGCCGTCGGGGATCTCGCGGCGCTGGGCGTCCATGGTGACGAGGACGTCGGCGTGGTGGAGGAGGAGGGTTTTGTTCATGCTCTTTTGGTTGCCTTTGCTGGGGCGCGTTCCGATTTTTTGCGTGACGTTGGCCGGGTCTCGCCCCGGCGGGCGACCTTCTTCTTTGTTGTACGACAAAGAAGAAGGCAAGAAAACGTACCCCGCTGTCGCGCCCCCTTCGGGGGTTCCCTCCTTCCGGGTCCGTCAGGCGGGGTCTGCGCAAACTCGCCCTGCGGGCTCAAACATGCGCAGCCCTTTTTCCGCCTGCCGAACCCTCCAGTCGGCGCGCCAGAGGGGACAGGAAATGCAGGTGATCAACGGCCAGTGCCCGACTCAATTTCCGCAGGGGCTCGGTGCATCCGAGAAGCCCGCCAGCACAGGCTCAACCCGTAAAAGGTCGAATGAAGTCGACCCCACTGGGAAGAGAGCACCACCACCCTCACGGCATCCACGGCTTCCCCAGCGACGCTGGCAGATTCAGCTGCAGCAGCCGTTTGTCCCGGGAGATCAGCACCAGCACCACCACCGTGGCCAGGTAGGGCAGGGCAGCGAGGAGCTGGACGGGGAGGGCGATGCCCAGGCCCTGGGCGTGGAATTGCAGGATGGTGACGCCGCCGAAGAGCCAGGCGCCGAGCAGCAGGCGGGTGGGGTTCCAGGCGGCGAAGACCACCAGGGCGATGGCGATCCAGCCCCGCCCGGCGACCATGTTCTGCACCCACAGGGGGGTGTACACCGTGGACAGGTAGGCGCCGCCGATGCCGGCCATGGCGCCGCCGAACAGGGTGGCGGCGTAGCGGATGGCGATCACCGGGTAGCCGATGGCGTGGGCGGCGTCGGGGGCCTCGCCCACGGCCTTGAGGATCAGGCCCAGGCGGGTTTTCCTGAGCACCCACCACACCCCGGCAAAGCTCAGCAGGCCCAGGTAGGTGACGGTGTCCTGGTGGAAGAGGACCGGGCCGAGCACCGGGATGTCGGACAGGCCGGGGAGCGCCAGGGGCTGCAGGCCGGGCAGGCTGTAGCTCACGTAGTGCTGGCCGATGAAGGCCGACAGGCCGATGCCGAAGATGGTCAGGGCCAGCCCGCAGGCGGCCTGGTTGGCGGCCATGGACAGGGACAAGATGGCGAAGATCAGGGCCGCCAGGGCGCCGGCGAAGGCACCGGCGGGCAGGCCGGCCAGGGCGCCACCGTCCGAGTGTGCCGCGGCGGCAAAGCCGGCCACCGCGCCGATCAGCATCATGCCCTCGAC
Source organism: Zoogloea sp. (assembly GCF_023150065.1). Lineage (GTDB taxonomy): Bacteria > Pseudomonadota > Gammaproteobacteria > Burkholderiales > Rhodocyclaceae > Zoogloea. Next base: position 39,149 of record NZ_JAKLLN010000019.1, on the reverse strand, counting down.
GCCCAGGTTGATGACGCCGCTACGCTCGGCCACCAGCTCACCCAGGCCGGCAAAGATCAGCGGCGTGGCGGCGGCCAGAGTGCCGGCGAGGACAGGGATCAGGTGTTCGAGCATGGGGCCTCCTGGGGATGCGGGTGTCGGGCGTGTTGGGGGGGGCCGTGCCGGCGTTTCATGCGTAGGCCGGCTTGGGCCGGGGCTTGAGGCGGTAATCGACGAACACGTCGGCGCCCAGCAGGAAGAACAGCAGCATCCCCTGGAACAGGCCGGTGATGGCGGCGGGCAGCTGCAGGGCCACCTGTGCGGCCTCGCCCCCCAGGTAGAGCAGGGCCATCAGCAGGCCGGCCAGCACGATGCCGATGGCGTTGAGCCGGCCCAGGTAGGCCACGATGATGGCGGCGAAGCCATAGCCCGGCGAGATGTTGAGGTTGAGCTGGCCCACCGGCCCCGCCACCTCGCCCACCCCGGCCAGGCCGGCGGTTAGGCCGGACAGCACCAGGCTCAGCCACACCGTGCGATCGGCCGAGAAGCCGGCGTAGCGGGCGGCCGCCGGGGCCAGCCCGCCCACCGTGAGCTGGTAGGCCAGGAAGCTGCGGGAGGTGAAGAACCAGAAGGCCGCCGACGCGAAGGCGGCGATGAGCAGCGAGGCATTGACCCGCATGCCCTCGAACCAGGGGGCAAACAGGGCTGGATCGCCAAACAGGATGGACTGGGGAAAGTTCATGCCCTCCGGGTCGCGCCAGGGGCCATTGACCATGTAGGACAGGGTGAAGGTGGCCACGTAGGCCAGCATCAGGGTGGTGAGGGTCTCCTGGGCGTTGAAGCGGGTGCGCAGCAGGGCCGGGATGGCGCCCCACACTGCGCCGCCGAGGGCTCCGGCCAGCACCATCAGGGGCAGCACCCACCAGGCATCCACCCCGTCGAAGGCGATGGCCACGCCGCCGCCGGCCAGGGCGCCCATGATCAGCTGGCCCTCGGCGCCGATGTTATAGATGCGCGCCCGGAAGCCCACGGCCAGGCCCTGGGCGATGAGGATCAGCGGCCCGGCCTTGACCATCAGTTCGCTCCAGCCGTTGCCGGACGAGAGGGGCTGGATGAAGAACACGCCGAAGGCTTCGACGGGACTCTTGCCCAGGGACAGGAAGAGCAGGGAGCCCACCGCCAGGGTCAGGCCGATGGCGATGAGCGGCGCCAGCAGGCGCATCTGCGGCGACGGGGTGGGGCGGGCTTCAAGCAGCGGCATGGGCGGGCTCCCGGTCGGTGGCATGGGCGTCGGCGAACAGGCCGGACATCTGCAGGCCGATCTTCTCGGCGTTGGTCTGCTGCTTGGGCACGGCCTCGGACAAGCGCCCTTCGGCCAGCACGGCGATGCGGTCGCAGATCTCGAACAGCTCTTCGAGCTCTTCGGAGATCACCAGGATGGCCACACCGCTGCGTGACAGGTCGATGAGGGTCTGGCGCAGGAAGGCGGCGGCCCCCACGTCCACCCCCCAGGTGGGCTGGGCGACCACCATGGCGATGGGCTGCTGCATGATCTCGCGGCCGACGATGAACTTCTGCAGGTTGCCGCCGGACAGGCTGCGCGCGGCGGCACCGGGCCCGCCGCAGCGCACGTCGAAGCGTTCGATGCAGGTCTTGGCAAAGGCCCAGGCGGCTTTGGGGCGCAGCAGGCCGCGCTTGACCAGGCCCTGGCCGTGGGCTGACAGGGTGGCGTTGTCGGCCAGGCTCATGGGCGGTACGGCACCCCGGCCCAGGCGCTCTTCGGGCACGAAGGCCAGGCCCTGGGCGCGGCGCCGGCCGGCGTCCAGGTGGCCCACCGGGGTGCCGGCCAGGCTCACCGTGCCGGCGGGGCCGGTGGTCTCGCCCGACAGGGCCGCCAGCAGCTCGGCCTGACCGTTGCCGGAGATGCCGGCGATGCCGAGGATCTCGCCCCGGCGCACCTCCAGGGCGATGTCCTTGAGGGCGGTGCCGAAGGGGTCGTCAGGGATGTGGGAAAGGCCGCGGACGCTGAGCACCGGCGTGGCCTCGCCGGTGAAGGCGGGCACCGCGCACACCGGCAGCTCGCGGCCGATCATCATGCGCGCCAGGCTGGCCGGCGTCTCGCGCGATGGGGTGGCGGTGCCGGTGACCTTGCCGCCGCGCATCACCGTGGCGCTGTGGCACAGGCTCTGGATCTCGTGCAGCTTGTGGCTGATGTAGAGGATGCTGACCCCCTCCGACGACAGGCGGCGCAGGGTCTCGAAGAGCTTCTGCACGGCCTGGGGGGTGAGCACCGAGGTGGGCTCGTCGAGGATCAGCAGCTGGGGGGCCTGCAGCAGGCAGCGCACGATCTCGACCCGCTGCCGTTCGCCCACCGACAGGCTGTACACCAGGCGCTGGGGGTCCAGGGGCAGGCCGTAGCGCTGGGACACCTCGCTGACCCGGGCGGCGAGGCCCTTCAGGTCGAAGGGCTCGTCCAGGGCCAGGGCGATGTTCTCCACCACGGTGAGGGTCTCGAACAGGGAGAAATGCTGGAAGACCATGCCGATGCCCAGGCGGCGGGCTTCGGACGGGTTGGCGATGACCACCTCACGCCCGTTCCACTGGATCTGCCCGGCGTCGGCCTGCACCGCGCCGTAGATGATCTTCATCAGGGTGCTCTTGCCGGCGCCGTTCTCGCCGAGCACGGCGTGGATCTCGCCGGGGGCGACCTTGAGGTGGATGCCGTCGTTGGCCACCACGCTGGGGTAGCGCTTGGTGATGCCGGTCAGCTCCAGGCGCGGCAGGCCGTCGGGCGGGCCGCTGAAGGGGGGCGGGGGTGTGCTCACGGGCGGGCTCCGGACAAGAGGAAGGGGGTGATGGCCACCGGACGTGCGGCGCGGGCCACGGCCTGGCGGGCTTCGCGCACCTGCAGCAGCTGGGCCGCCACCGACAGGGCGATGGCGCCGGGCTGCTTGCTGTCGATGCCGGGAATGCCGATGGGGCAGGTCATGTCGGGCAGGCGTTCGGGGGCCAGGCCGCGGGCGATCAGGCGATGTTCGAAACTGGCGCGCTTGGTGCGCGAGCCGATCAGGCCGAAGAAGGCAAAGTCGTGGCGGGTGAGGATGGCCTCGCACAGGCTGAAGTCCAGGCTGTGGTCGTGGGTCAGCACCAGGAAGTAGCTGCCCGCCGGGGCGTCGTAGATCTCGGCGGTGGGGATGTCGGTGCTCACGGTGAAGACGTCCTCGGGGACGTCGGCCGGGAAGATGTCGTCCCGGGTGTCCACCCAGGTGATCCGCGCCCCCAGGGGCGCCAGGGCCCGGACGATGGCCTCGCCCACGTGGCCGGCGCCAAACACGAGCACCGGAAAGTTGCCGGTGGCTACCTGCTGCTCGAACTGCCAGTGGCCGCCATCCGACCAGAAACGGGCCGCCTCGCCCCGCCCGGGGTCGTCGTCGGACAGGGACCACAGGCTGCCCACGTCACCGGACAGCAGGCGACGCTGCAGGGTGCTTCCGGCGGCCACGGCCTCGGCCCGGGTGCGCCACACGGCCGCCTCCGCCACGTCGACGCGCTCCAGGGCCAGCCACACCACGCCGCCGCAGCACTGCCCCAGGGAGGCGCCGAGGGCGAAGCGCATCAGGCGCGGCGCGCCGCCATCCACCAGCAGCTCCCGGGCGGTGGTGCTGGCCAGCCACTCCAGGTGGCCGCCGCCGATGGTGTCGACGGTGCTGGCGCGGCCCACCAGCATGGTGGCGCCGGCCTCGCGGGGGGTGGAGCCGTCGGCCCGCACCACGGTCACCACTACGGCCGGCTGTCCGGCCTCCAGCCAGTTGGCAAGGGTATGCAGCCAGTCGTTCATGGTGACACCTCCAGTTGGGTGGTCGTGGCAAAGGGGCGCGGGGGGCTCACAGGGCACCTCCGTTCAGGGCCTTGAGGATGGCTTCCGGGGTGGCGGGGGCGTCGAGTTGTGGCCGGGCGCCGGGGCCGAGGGCCGCGGCCACCGCGTCGCGCAGGGCGAAGAACACCGAGAAGGCCAGCATCAGCGGCGGCTCGCCGACGGCCTTGGAGCGGTGGATGCTGTCCTCCACGTTGGCGTTGTCGAACAGCGCCACACGGAAATCCCGCGGCAGGTCGGACACCGCCGGGATCTTGTAGGTGGACGGGGCGTGGGTGGCGAGGCGGCCGTCGCTGGCGTACACCAGTTCTTCGGTGGTCAGCCAGCCCATGCCCTGGATGAAGCCTCCCTCGATCTGGCCGATGTCCAGGGCCGGGTTGATGCTGCGCCCCACGTCGTGAAGGATGTCCACCCGCAGCACCTTCGACTCGCCGGTGAGGGTGTCGATGGCCACCTCGCTCACCGAGGCGCCGTAGGCAAAGTAGAAGAAGGGCCGCCCCTGCATGGTGACGGGGTCGTAGTGGATCTTTGGCGTCTTGTAGAAGCCGGCGTCCCACAGCTGGATGCGGGCCCGGTAGGCATCGGCCACCACCTCGCCAAAGGCGGCGTCGAAGCCCGGGGCGGTGATGCGGCCGTCGGCAAACTGCACGGCCTCCTGGAGCACGCCCAGGCGCTCGGCCACGAAGCCGGCGATGCGCGCGCGGATGGTCCGGCAGGCGGCCTGGGCGGCCTTGCCGTTGAGGTCGGTGCCGCTGGAGGCGGCGGTGGCCGAGGTGTTGGGCACCCGGCTGGTGTCGGTGGAGGACAGGCGCACGTCGTCCACCGGCAGGCCGAACTCGTGGGCGACGATCTGGCGGACCTTGGTGTACAGACCCTGGCCCATCTCGGTGCCGCCATGGCTCACCAGCACGGTACCGTCGTTGTACACATGCACCAGCGCCCCGGCCTGGTTGTAGAAGGTGGCGGTGAAGGAGATGCCGAACTTCACCGGGGTCAGGGCCAGGCCCTTCTTGATGACCGGGCTGGCGGCGTTGAAGGCGTCGATGGCGGCGCGGCGGGCGGTGTAGTCGCTGCTGGCGGCCAACTGCGCCACCAGCGGGGCAATCACGTTGTCCTCCACCTGCATGCCGTAGTGGGTGACATTGCGCTGCTCGCCGGCGCTGTCGCCATAGAAGTTGGCCTGGCGCACGGCCAAGGCGTCGTGGCTCAGGTGGCGGGCGATGTCGTCCATCACCGACTCGATGGCGAACATGCCCTGGGGGCCGCCAAAGCCCCGGAAGGCGGTGTTGGAGACGGTGTGGGTCAGCCCGCGCAGGCTCAGGATGTCCACCGCGTCCAGGTAGTAGGCGTTGTCGGCGTGGAAGATGGCCCGGTCGTTCACCGGCCCCGACAGGTCGGCCGAGAAGCCGCAGCGGGAGGCCAGCAGCAGCTTGAGGCCGAGCAGGCGGCCGCTGTCGTCGAAACCGGCCTCGTACTCGATGCGGAAGTCGTGACGCTTGCCGGTGATGCGCATGTCGTCGTCCCGGTCCAGGCGCAGCTTGACCGCCTTGCCGCTGCGCACCGCCAGCACCGCGGCGATGCAGGCGATCTGGGCCGACTGGCTCTCCTTGCCGCCAAAACCGCCCCCCATGCGCCGGCACTCGGCGATCACCTGATGCACCCGCCAGCCCAGGGCGTGGGCCACCATGTGCTGCATCTCGGTGGGGTGCTGGGTGGAGGTGAGGAGGCGCAGGGTGTGGTCCTCGCCGGGGATGGCGCAGGCGATCTGGCCTTCCAGGTAGAAGTGCTCCTGGCCGCCCAGGTTCACCTCGCCGCGCAGCCGGTGGGGGGCCGCGGCCAGGGCGGCCGGGGTGTCGCCGCGCTTCACCTCGACCGGCGGCAGCACCCAGGACTCGGCTTCGGCGGCGGCCTCGGCGGTAAGCAGGGCCGGAAGGGCTTCCACCTCCACCCGGGCCAGGCGCGCGGCGCGGCGGGCGGCGTCGTGGCTGTCGGCAGCCACGGCAAACAGGGGCTGACCGTGGAAGAGGATTTCGCCGGCGCACAGGATGGGATCGTCGTGCTTGACCGGCCCGCAGTCGTTGATGCCGGGGATGTCGGCGGCGACGATGACGTCGCGCACGCCGGGGGCTGCACGCACCGCGCTCAGGTCCAGCCCGAGCAGGCGGCCGTGGGCGATGCTGGACAGGCCCAGAGCAGCATGCAGGGTGCCAGCGGGTACGGGGATGTCGTCCACGTAGGTGGCGCGGCCGGTGACGTGCAGGTGGGCGCTCTCGTGGGGCAGGCCGGCGCCGATGGCGGCCTGGGCGGTGTCCGGGGCGTTCACAGGCTGTCCTCCAGGTCGGCGAGGCTGCGCGGGGCGGCGGCGGCGGCGCATTCCAGCCACAGGCGGTGCAGCAGGCCGGCGGCCACCCGGCTGCGGTAGGCGGACGACGCCCGCATGTCGGAGAGGGGCGTGTATTCGTGGGCCAGCACTTCGGCAGCGGCTGTCACCGTGGCGGCATCCCACGGCCGGGTGAGCAGGAAGGCCTCGGTGGCGCGGGCCCGCAGGGGGGTGGCGGCCATGCCGCCGAAGGCGATGCGGGCGCCGCTGATGTGACCGTCACTGACGTCGATGGCAAAGGCGCCACACACGGCGGAGATGTCCTGATCTTCCCGTTTCGAGACTTTCCAGGTGCGGAAGTGGCGCGTGGCGGGTTGCGGTGGCAACTGCAGCCCGAGCACGAACTCGCCGGGCTCGAGGGCCGTCTTCTGGTAAGCCAGGTAGAAATCCTCCAGGGGCATGCGGCGCAGGCGTTCGCCCCGCTGCAGCAGGATCTCGCTGCCCAGGGCGATCAGGCCGGGCATGCTGTCGCCGATGGGCGAGCCGTTGGCCACGTTGCCGCCGAGGGTGCCGGCGTTGCGCACCGGCAGCGAGGCAAAGCGGCGCGCCAGCCCGGCCCAGGCAGGGGCAAAGGCGGTGAGGGCCGCGAAGGCATCCGTGAGGCTGGCGCCGGCGCCGATGAACAGCCCGGCGGCGTCGGTGCGGATGGCCTTCAGCTCCTCCACCGCGCCCAGGTAGATCAGGTCGCCCGGGTCCTTCAGCTGCTTGGTGACCCACAGGCCCACGTCGGTGGAGCCGGCCAGGAGGCGCGCTCCGGGGGCGGCCAGGCACGCTGCAGCGAGGGCCGGCAGGCTGTCGGGGGCGCTGAAGCGGCGCCCTGCGCCGACATAGTCCAGGGCGGGCAGGGCGGCCATCCCGTCCAGGGCGGCGAGCACCGCGTCCCGATCCACGCCGACCCGGGGCTGGGCGTAGGCGAGGGGCACGGCGTCGACGATGGGCCGGTAGCCGGTGCAGCGGCACAGGTTGCCCGACAGGCTGTCGCACACGGTCGCGCGTGACGGGCACTCCGGATGGTTCTCGTAGAGTGCGAACAGGGACATGGTGAAGCCCGGCGTGCAGAAGCCGCACTGGGAGGCGTGGCGGTCCACCAGGGCCTGCTGCACCGGATGCAGCAGGCCGGTCACGCCCAGTCCGCCCACGCTGTCCACATCCTCGACGGTGAACAAGGCCTTGCCGTCCAGGCTGGGCACGAACTGGATGCAGGCATTCACGGCGCGCAGGCGGAGCTGGCCGTCCACCCTTTCCCCGAGCACCACGGTGCAGGCGCCGCAGTCGCCTTCCGCGCAGCCTTCCTTGGTGCCACAGGCGTGGGCATCCTCGCGCAGGTACTGGAGCACCGTGCGGGTCGGCGCGACACCGTCGAGCTGCCGGATCGCGCCGCGGAAGTAGAAGTGAATGGGGCGTTCGCTCATGGTTCGGGCTCGTTGCTGCCAGCGTGACGGGATGATTTCAAGTTAACACATGGCGTGGCCGCCCGCTGCCTGCCGGGGCATATAAGGGGTATCCGGAACGCCATATGAGCGCCGCCCAGCCCCGCCGCCCGAACGTGAAATAATGTCGCCTGTCCAGAAGAGCAAGGAATAACAGGCATGTTGAGGTACGCGTTGAGGCACCGGAGCGATCAGGAAGAATCTGCGGATGAGGATGGCGGACTCACCGGGCGGGTGCTGGTGGTGGACGATGACCGGCTGGCCCGGGCCACCCACCGTAGCCTGCTGGCCCGGCGCTTCGATGTGCTGACCGCCGAGTCGGGGGAGGAGGCGATCGAACTGTGCAAGGTCCAGCTACCCGACCTGGTGGTGCTCGACGTGGGCATGCCGGGCCTGGACGGCTACGAGACCTGCCGCCGTCTGCGCGAATGGACCAGCATTCCGATCCTCTTCGTCACCGCCCGCCAGTCCCTCGAAGAGCACCTGAAGGCCTACGAAGCAGGCGGCAGTGATCTCATCACCAAGCCGGTGAATGGCGATATCTTTCTGCGCAAGGTGTCGGTGGCCATCCGCCAGTACCGGACGGCAGCGTCCCTGGCCAAGGAGAAGGAAGCCCTGCAGAAGATGGCCATGGGCTTTCTGTCGAATGCCAGCCAGAACGGCATCCTGCTCAACTTCATGCGCTCGAGCATCGTCTGCCAGGATCACCCTTCCCTGGCCGGGCAGCTGCTGGCGGCCACCCGTGACCTGGGGCTGAGCTGCTGCGTGCTGATTGCCCACGACGGCGGTGCCACGGCCATCACCGAGCGGGGCGAGCCGTCGCCGCTGGAGTGGTCCATCCTCGAGCACGCTGCGGAGATGGGGCGCCTGTTCCAGTTCAAGCACCGCCTGGTGGTCAACTACGAACGGGTGTCGATCATCGTCGCCGACATGCCCGACGAGGCGGAGCGGGCCGGCATCCTGCGCGACAGCCTGGTGATTCTGGCCGAAACGGCCGAGGCCCTGGCCATCAACGTGGACATCCGCCAGGAAGGGCAGAAGCGCGCCGAGCAGCTGCAGGTGGCCCTGAGCGGCGCCGAGACGGCCCTGAACACCCTGGGCGACAAGAACCGCGCCATGCTGATGGACGCCCGCCTGCTCCTGCAGGAGCTGGTGGACGGCATCGAGAAGACGTATTCCTGGCTCGGCACCTCCAATGAGCAGGAGGCCACCATCAGCACCACCATGGACCGGGCAGTCCAGCGCGTTCTCGACCGCCTGGCCAGCGGTGGCGATTTCGACGCCCAGTTCGCCGAAGTCATGCAGGCCCTCAACGACGGGCGCGGCAACACCGAGGTGGAGCTGTTCTGAGCGGCCGGCCCCGGGGGGCCGGCGGGGTGAGGCTCAGGCGTGGAGCTGGTTGAGCTGGCGGGCGATGATGTCGTGGTTGAGCCACAGCACCGGGCCGGCCGGGGCGGAGGTTTCGCGCAGCATCAGCGGGCCGGTGGCTTCGAGCACCAGGCTGCTGAGCAGGTCGGTGATGAGGGCCTTGCGGTCGGTGTGCATCTGCACGATGTCGTCGGAGGTGCCGATCATCAGGTCGGCCAGGGCCTGGCTGTTGGGCATCGGCCAGGCGGGGAAGTCGCGGAAGCCCTGCATCACCTCGCTGCCATGGAAGGCGTCCACCTTGGCCAGCACTTCTTCCAGGGTGTGACCGTCGGCCAGCAGGGCGTTGCAGGCCTGCCACTGGGCGTCGGCCCAGGCGCCGCCATTCTCTTTCTTGAGGGCATACAGCAGGGAGATCAGCGGCAGCTCCACGCCGACGAAGATGTCGGACGAGTTGGTGCGGATCTCGGGGCAGTTGTACACCGTGGCCTTGATGCCCTTGGCCCAGGCGTCCCGGGCGATGTCTTCGAGGCGCATCTTGGCCTTGCCCTGGGTGTAGCTGGTGTAGGTCTGCCACTGGTAGCGGCCGTCGATGAGGATCTCGGTGCCGTGGTAGCCGTAGGCCGAGTAGCGCACCTGGCCGCCGCTGGCCTCGATGCGCTGGCGCAGGGCGGCGCTGCCTTCGATGAGGTACTGGAAGCTGTTGGCCGAGACTTCGTCGAAGTTCTGCAGGATCAGCTTGCCCAGGTCGCTGTCGAGCAGCGCCTGGGAGGACAGGAAGCGCTCGCCCTTGCCCTTGTAGACGCGGTTGGCGATGGCCAGGAAGACCTTGGCCTTGGGGATGCCGCCGGCCATGGTGTGGGCAAAGTAGACGTTGCGGCCGTCGGCGATCATGCCTTCCAGCCGGGCCATCACCTGGGCCACGGCGTCCTTGAAGCGCTGGATGCCGATCTGGCGGCATTTCTCGATGTGCGCCCAGTCGAGCTTGTCTTCGGTCCAGGTCTTGAGGGTCAGGGCGCCGAGCAGGTCGGTGGGGGTGGGCTCGCCGGCGGGGGCGTCGAGGTCGAAGCCGGCCATCAGCGGCACGTTGATGATGGTGCCACCCAGCCCGGCTTCGGCGGCGGCCAGCTCTTCGTCGTCGAGGGGGCGCAGGGCGTTGTTCTCGTCGCGCCGGCCCACGGTGATGCCGATGATCTCCATGCCCGCCTCGCGTGCTTCATGGACGAGGCCGCTGGCGTAGCCCCGCCCGAAGAGTTCGCCGAACAGCACGAAAACGTCGCCCTTGCGGAAGATGTTGGTCTGCGGGAGTTGAGTCACGGAGGTCAGGCTGGTCATAGGGGAGGGCGCAGGGACGAGCCTGCCAGGCAAAAATGGAAGCCGCGATTCTACTCGGCAAGTCCGCTGTGTGGCGTCCAGAAGCCGGCATGGACGGCGGCGGCTTCGGCTTCGAGCAGCGGGCCGATTACCTCGATGGGGCGCTGGCCCCGGGCAAACACCTCCCGGCAGGGCAGGGCGAAGGTGGGGTTTTCCGGGTGGGCGCCGGTGAGGCCCAGCAGGGCGTGCTCCGACAGGGCATACACCACCCGCCCGATGCCGCACCAGTAGATGGCCCCGGCGCACATGGCGCAGGGCTCGGCGCTGCTGTAGAGGGTGGCCCCGGCCAGCACCTCGGGCGGCAGGTGGCGGGCGGCAAGGGCGGCGGCCACCAGCTCGGCGTGGCGGGTGGGGTCGCCCTCCGGCGGCAGGGAGTTATTGCCCGCCTCGGCGACGATGTGCCCGTCGGCATCCACCACCAGGGCGGCGAAGGGGTGCTTGCCCTGGTCCCGCACCTGGCGGGAGAGGGCGATGGCGTGGCGCAGGAAGTGGTCGTCCCGGGGGTTCAGTGCGGTCATGGCGATGCCTTGATGGAGGATGCGGGATTATCGGGGCAGGGCCGGACCGGGTTTGTGCCTTGAACCATATACCGTTCATAACGGAACCGGGATGGGTTGCGGCGGAGCTTGCCGCTACAGTGGGGCCACGAACTTCAACCCATGAACCATGGAGAACCCCATGTCCCTGTCCCGATTCAAGACCGCCGCCGTCGCCGGCCTGGTGACCCTGGGGCTCGCCACCCAGGCGGTGGCGGCCGACCCCGCCAAGATCGGCTTTGTGTACATCGGCCCCACCGGAGACCATGGCTGGACCTACGCCCACGACCAGGGCCGCAAGGCGGTGGAGGCCACCTTTGGCGACAAGGTGAAGACCACCTTCGTCGAGAACGTGCCCGAAACCGCGGATGCCGAGCGCGTCTTCCGCGACCTGGCCCAGCAGGGCTACAAGATGATCTTCGCCACCTCCTTCGGCTACATGAACCAGCAGGTCAAGGTGGCCAAGGCCTTCCCCAATACCAAGTTCATGCACGCCACCGGCTACAAGACGGCCCCCAACCTGGGCGTGTATGACGTGCGCACCTACGAGGGTGCCTACATGCTGGGCGTGGTGGCCGGCAAGATGAGCAAGAGCGGCAAGCTCGGCGTGGTGGCGTCCATCCCCATTCCCGAAGTCATCCGCAACATCAACGCCTTCACCCTGGGCGCCCGCAGCGTCAATCCCAAGGCCACCACCCGCGCCATCTGGGTGAACAGCTGGTTCGACCCGGGCAAGGAGCGCGAAGCCGCCCTGACCCTGATCGCCCAGGGCTCCGACGTGCTGATGCAGAACACCGACTCGCCCGCCGTGGTGCAGGCGGCCCAGGAGAAAGGTGTGCTGGCCTTCGGCTGGGATTCGGACATGAGCAAGTTCGGCGGCAAGGCCCACCTGGCCGCGTCGGTGCTGCACTGGGGGGTGATCTACAACAAGCTCGTCGGCGAAGCCCTCGACGGCACCTGGAAGACCGGTGACATCTGGTGGGGTGTGAAGGAAGGTGCGGTGAACATCGAATCCTTCGGCCCCGCGGTGCCGGCCGACGTGAAGAAGCTCGCCGAAGAGCGCCGCGACGCCATCAAGGCGGGCAAGCTGCACCCCTTTACCGGCCCGCTGAAGGCCCAGGACGGCAAGGAAGTGCTGGCCGCCGCCAAGACCATGGGCGACCCGGAGCTGCGCAAGATGAATTTCTACGTGGAAGGCGTCGAAGGCGCCATTCCCAAGTAGGCCCTGTTTCTCCTCGCGAAGTGGCACTTGGGCGCGGCTTCGGCTGCGCCCTTTTTATTTGGCATCTAAGATGCGGGTATTCCGCAGCCCACCGGGAGACATCATGACCGCACCCGACCCCCTCGACATCGCCCTCGGCATGCCCAAGGCCGAACTCCACGTGCATATCGAAGGCACCCTGGAGCCCGACCTGGCCTTCTCCCTGGCCCGCCGCAACGGCATCACCCTGCCTTACCCCGACGAGGCCGCCCTGCGCGCCGCGTATGCCTTCGACAGCCTGCAGAGTTTTCTCGACCTGTACTACGCCTGCGCCGACGTGTTGCGCACCCGGGAAGACTTCTATGACCTGATGCTGGCCTACCTCAAGCGCGCCGCCGCCGACAAGGTGATCCACGTCGAAGTCTTCTTCGACCCGCAGACCCACACCGCCCGCGGCATCCCCTTCACCACCGTGCTGGAAGGCCTGGAGGACGGCCTCGCGGAGGGGCGTGCGCGCTACGGCATCTCCGGCCGGCTGATCCTGTGCTTCCTGCGCCACCTCAGCGAGGACGAATGCCTGGCCTGCCTGGACGAGGCCGAGCCCTGGCTCGCCCGCATCCACGGCTTCGGCCTGGATTCCTCCGAGCAAGGTCACCCGCCGTCCAAATTCGCCCGCCTGTTCGCCCGCTGCCGTGCCCTCGGCAAGCCGGTGGTGGCCCACGCCGGCGAGGAAGGCCCGCCCGAATACATCACCGAAGCCCTCGACCTCCTCGGCGCGGTACGCATCGACCACGGCGTGCGCGCCACCGACGACCCCGCCGTGCTTGCCCGCCTGGCCCGTGACGGCATCCCCCTCACCGTCTGCCCTCTGTCCAACACCCGTCTGTGCGTGTTCGAAAAGATGAGCGACCACAGCCTGCCCCGGCTGCTGGCAGCGGGTGCCAAGGTCACCCTCAACAGCGACGACCCGGCCTACTTTGGCGGCTACCTCAACGACAACCTCCGCGCCGTCCAGGCCGCCTTCCACTTCAACACCGCCACCTGGTACCGCATTGCCCGCAACAGCTTCGAAGCCAGCTTCGCCACCGATGCCGAGAAAGCCGGGTGGATCGCGCGGCTGGATGCGTATTTCAAGGCCGCGGGGGCTGCAACGGGCTGAGCTCGGATCAATCCCGGCCTTTCCTGTGATCTGAGGCGTCGCCATTGAACCCGCACGGTCCTGCCTGCCCTGCCTGCGACCGCAGGGCCATCAGCCTGTGGCGAAAGTTGAGTACCCGTCCGGGGCGCAACTTTGCCTGCCGGTCCTGTGGCACACCCCTGCGCCTGGGCACGCCAGGCCCTCGGCAAATGCTGCTACCTGCTTTCGTCGGGACACTGGCCAGCTTTGCACCAAGCCCCCTGGCCGGTGCCGGCATTTTCATTCTTGCGGTGGCATTGCTTGCCCGCGCGCTGCCTGTCGAAGCGGCAGCAACTGACAGCGCCGGCCCGAAGAGCAATCCTGTCTTGGTGACCTGGCTTTTGGGTGTGGCTGCCATGGGGGTTCTCTCGCTCAGGGTGAATTTCTTTCCGACCACTGAAGTGGCCATGGGGGGGCTGGGTGCAGCGGTGTTCGTGTCGTTTGTCATCACCCGCTGGATCTGGGGAAACGACGTCATGGCGGATCGGCGTGCCCATCTCCATGTGCTCGGGTTTCCGCTATGGGTCTTCATGCACTATCTGTTGTTTGCCGCCGTGCTGCCGGCCTGGCCCGCCTATCAGTTGGGCGATGCGCGTACTTTTCAGGCGCGGGTTTTCGATAAAGGGGGCTCCAGTCGCCTTGGAGGCTGCAAGACCCGGATCGAGCTGGATACCGAGGGCATGTTTTCCCGATGGCGCATCTGCCTGCCGGAGGCCCAGTGGGCTGCCCTCAATAAGGGCGACGCGGTGGTCGTGACGAGCGTGTCCTCACGGCTGGGGGATTACGTGCTTCATGTGCAGCGGCAGGTGTCACCGGGTACGGCTGCATCCAGCCCGCCAGCCCGTGGGCGTGATGAAAATTGATCAGATAAATTTATTAACCTATACGGAGATTCTTGTATTCTAGGCGTCCGTCGATTTTGGTACGGTCTGTTCAACGCGCTTCCTGCTCCAGACGAGGTGCCCGATGCCTACGCTGATTACACCGCGCGATCTGCCTACCTGGGTGCCAGGGCAGATCGTCTCCGCCAGCGACGGGCTGGGCTGGAAGGATGTGGGGCACCGGGCCTATCTCTACACCGGGCTCGATGTGCCGATCCCCGCAATGGACCACTACATGGTGGTGCGGTACCGCAGCGGCCAGACCCCGATGGACCGCCGGGTTGAGGGGCGCTGGACGCGCAAGCGCTGCACACCGGGGGATTTCTCCCTCCTTACCCGGTCCGAGCAGTCGCACTGGCACTGGACGGAGTGCATCAACGTCACCCACACCTACCTCTCCGAGGCCCTCATGGCCCGGGTGGCCAGGGACATCACCGATCGGCCGGTCTCCGAGGTGCGCCTGCATGATGTGCTGCAGGCCCAGGATCCGGTGGTGACCGGGATTGTCGATGCCATCGCCGCCGAGGCGGAGTTTCGGGGCATGGGGGGCAGCCTCTATGCGGAGTCCCTGGCGATACAGCTGGCCGTGCATCTTTTCCGCAAGTACGCGCGCATCGATTTCCGAGACGACGTACCTGCTGGCCCCCTTTCTCCGAGTCGCCTGCGTCGCCTGGACGAGTACCTGGATACGCATCTCCATGAGGGCGTCAGCATCGAGCAGATGGCGGATACCGTGGGCTTGGGGGTGTGGACCTTCTCGCGGCATTTCCGGGCCAGCACGGGCATGTCGCCTTACGATTACGTCACCCGGCGTCGTCTGGAACGGGCGGTCCGCCTGTTGTCGTCCGGGGCGCAGGCCATCAAGGAGGTGGCTGCCATGTGCGGCTTTGCCGACCAGGCGCACCTGACCCGGATGATGCGCGGGCGCATGGGTACCACCCCGGCCCGTCTGCGCAAGGAAGGGCAGAGCTGAAAAAAAGGGCGCATCAGCTGGCACTGATGCGCCCGGGAAGGAAGCTGGATGACATGCCCCGCCCGGGGGTGAGGCTGCCACCCTCTTCCGGAGGGGGCTAGCTGCCGAGCAGGGCCCGGAGGTTGGCGTCCACCT
Source organism: Zoogloea sp. (assembly GCF_023150065.1). Taxonomy (GTDB): domain Bacteria; phylum Pseudomonadota; class Gammaproteobacteria; order Burkholderiales; family Rhodocyclaceae; genus Zoogloea. Next base: position 23,844 of record NZ_JAKLLN010000019.1, on the reverse strand, counting down.
CGGCCACCGCGTTGGCATCGGTGCCAAACAGGGCGAGGTGCCCGTCGATGCTGGTGATGGGGCGGAATTCACTGCCAGGGATCAGCTGCTGCTCGGCCAGGCAGTCGCTGGGCGGGAAGAACATGTCATGGCTGATGGGCATCACGAAGGTCCGGGCCTTGATGCGCCCCAGGGCCTGGGCCAGGTCGCCACCGGTGTGGCGGCTCACGTCACCCCGCTGCCACTTCCAGGCCATGCGTAGCAGGTTGTTCGGGTCCATGGGGCCAAAGTAGCCCGTCATGAACTGATCGACGAAGGCGTCCATGTTCTCGAAGCCCAGCACCCGGTGGCGGCCACCGCGGAAGAACTCGGTGCTCCAGCCCATCACGGTCCACAGTCTGGCGTGGCGGCGCAGCCCTGCGGCCACCTCGGCCGGATCGCCATAGGCACCTTCGCGGAAGCCCGGGTCGGTGGTGATGGCCTCCATCAGGGTGTCGGCAAAGATGAAGTCGTGCTCGGTGTTGCGCGCGGTGCCGGCAATCGGGGCGGCCCGTTCGACCATGTCCGGGTAGCGCACGGCCCATTCGTAGGTCTGCTGGGCACCCATCGAGCCGCCCACCACCAGGGCCAGCCGCTCGATGCCGAAATGTTCGGTGATCAGGCGGTGCTGGGCACGGACGTCATCACCGATGCGCACGCGGGGAAAATTGGGGCCGGCGATCGGGGCCGGGGCATTGCTCGGCGAGAGGGAGAGCCCATTGCCGATCTGATTGACCACGATGATGAAGTAGCGGCTCGGGTCGAGGGCCCGGCCGGGGCCGATATAGACCTGCTCCATGATCTTGCTGGTGCCCGAATACCAGGTCGGAATCAGGATGGCATTGTCCCGGGCGGCATTGAGCTGCCCATGGGTGGCGACGGCCAGGGTGCAGTCGTCCAGAACGCCGCCTTCCTCCAGCGCCAGCCGACCGATGCTGATGGTCTGGAAGGGGCCGTGGATTGCCTGGGTGTAATAGGTGTTCATGCGTGTCTCCTCCGAGGGGGGCTGGCCGTGCGGTGACGGCCAGCCTTGGGGTAGGGATGCTCAGCGGGCGGTGTAGCCGCCATCGATCACCAGTTCGGCGCCCGTCACCCAGCGCGCCTCGTCCGATGCCAGATACACGGCGCCCCAGGCGATGTCGTCCGGGGTGCCGGTGCCGCCCAGGGGGTGCAGGGCATCCAGATGGGCCTTGGCGGCGTCATGTGCCAGTCCGTTGTCGTGGACGTAGCGGTCCACCAGCGGGGTGAAGACGAAGCCCGGGTGGATCGAGTTCACGCGGATGCGCTCGCTGGCATAGAGCAGGGCGTCGTTCTTGGTCATGGTCCGCACCGCGCCCTTGGCGGCGTGGTAGGGCGGAATGTCGCCGCCTCCGACGATCCCGTAGATCGACGAGATGTTGATGATCGCGCCGCCACCGGCTGTCCGCAGATGGGGAATGGCGTGCTTGGAGCACAGGAATACCGCGGTCACATCCACGGCCATGACGCGGTTCCACTCGGCCAGGCTGAGGCGGTCGGTGGGGGTGTTCTCGCCTTCGATGCCGGCGTTATTGACCAGGATGTCGATACCGCCGAAATGCGTGGCCGTGATGCGCATGGCTTCGCACACCCGCGCCTCGTCGGTCACGTCCCCCTGCACGAAGAGGGCCTTGCCGCCGGTGGAACAGATGGCGTCCGCTACCGCCTGCCCCTGGGTATCCCGGTCGAGGATGACGACAGCGGCACCTTCCTCGGCCATGCGTCGCGTGATGGCCAACCCGAGGCCGCTGCTGCCACCGGTGATGACGGCCGTCTTTCCGGAAAGTCGATTCATGGTGTTCTCCTTTCCGTTCAGCGCATCGCAAAGCCGGGATAGCCCTTGCTGGCGAGGTCGTCGCACTGGCTGTTGTAGTTACCCACGCCACCGATGTACGAGATCAGGCGGCGGGGCTTGCCGTCCACGTTGGAGCCCATGTACCAGGAGTCGGTCTTGACCACGAGGGTCTTGGCGGCGGTCTCGTCGTGGTGCTGCACCCAGCTGTCCTCGAACTCCTTGGTGGCTTCGATGACTTTCTTGCCGTTGTTGCGGGCGTAGGTGATGCAATCGGTGATCCAGTCCACCTGTTGCTGCAGGCAGGTGGTCATGTTGCACAGGGCCGCCGACGGAGCCAGGGGCGCGCCGGTGGTGAACAGGTTGGGGTAGCCATGCACCTGGAGGCCCATGGCCGTGCGGATCTCCTGGCCCCACTGTTCCTTGAGGGAGCGGCCGTCACGGCCGCGGAAGTCGATGCGGGTCAGGGCGCCGGAGCCGGCATCGAAGCCCAGGGCGAGGATGATCACGTCCACCTCGTGCACCTTGCCGTCAGCGGTCTGCAGGCCTTCGGGCACGACCCGTTCGATGGGCACGGTGCTGCAATCCACCGCTTCCACGTTGGGTTGCAGGTACACCTCCAGGTATTTGTTTTCCAGCGGCACGCGGTGGGTGCCGAAGCCGTACTCCTTCGGGATCAGCAGGTCGCACAGGTCTTCCCGGTTGTGCAGACGAGCGCGCATCTTGGCGCGGACGAACTTCGACACCTCCTCGCTGACTTCCTCATCCACGAACATCTCGGGGAAGGATGCGAGCCACAGGGCCAGGGAGCCGTCGTTCCACAGGCGCTCCAGCACCTCGGTGCGCTCTTCCGGCGTCTTTTCGGCCCAGGGGCCGGCATCGAAGTCGTAGTCGAAGCCGGCGAAGGTGGAGCGGACGCGCTGCTTCAACTCGTGGAAACGTGCGCCCCATTGTGCCCAGTCCTCCGTGGAGTACTTGGGGTTGTGCATGGGAATGACGTACTGGGGCGTGCGTACGAAGACCTTCATGGATCCGACCTCCGGGGCGATGGTCTGGATCACCTGGATACCGGTGGCGCCCGTGCCGACCACGGCGACCCGCTTGCCTTTGAGGTCCACCGGCTCCTTGGGCCACAGGCCGGTGATGTAGAGCTCGCCCTTGAATGAAGCCTGGCCGGGGAAGCGTTCCACGATGGGGGCGGACAGCATGCCGCAGCAGGCGATGAGGAAGCGGGCGCTCATCTCCTTGCCGTCGGCGGTGGTGATCCGCCACAGGTCCGTCTGCTCGTCGTAGTGGGCCGAGCTGATCCGGGTATTGAACTGGATGTCCTTTCGCAGATCGAGTTTGTCCGCCACGTAGTTGAGCCAGCGTTCGGTTTCCGGCTGGGCGGGAAAGCGTTCGGATGGCTGCCAGGATTTGTACAACTCCTCGGAGAACCAGTACTGGTAGATCTCCGCCTGGGAGTCGAAACGCGCGCCGGGATAGCGATTCCAGTACCAGGTGCCGCCCACCCCGGTGCCGGTCTCAAAGGCGCGCACCTTCATGCCCAGCTCGCGGAGGCGATGCAGCTGGTAAAGGCCGGCGACGCCGGCTCCGATCACGATGGCATCGAAATCCGGCGCGACGTCCTGGTTTGCTTTGGCTGCACCTTGGGTTTGTGTGGTGTTCATATCGTCTCCTTCACATTCTTGTGCTGTGGGCTCGCCCCCTGGCGGGGCCTCTGTGGTGGCACGGGCCGGCGCTTCGTTTGATGCGCCGGCTTCCGTGTTGCGAAGGAATTTAGAGGCGGAGCCGACGCTGCATCTTGTCGATCCTTGGCGTTCTTTTGAACGAACCGTGAAAGCTGCGTCCCTTTTTCGTGACGCCATTTGCGCATCAATTAAATTTCAATTCGGTCAAGGTCCGGGTCCGGATTGAAGAAATAAAAAATGCCGTTTCGGGACAGGTGGCTGCCGAATCGGAGCGGGCACTCCGCGCTATTCGCGGCAGATTTGCCGCCGGGCGTCCGAGCGCATCAGACCGAATGTGCGGCCCCACCCAAAGGAGACATTTGATGATCAGAAAAAAAGTGCGGGCAATGGCTCGCCGATTCCCGGATGCCGGTGCCCGAATCCATTTCGCAGGTGAAAGGCAGATGGCCGGCGCGATGGCCGCCGCCGCCGTCATGTTTGCGTCGCAACCGGCCGGGGCGGTGAGCGTGGACGCCGGAGACTACGATTACGCGCCGGCAGGCACCCGGCTTGGCCTGCTCTACTACCAGTATTCGAGCGGAGACACCCTTTACGCGGGGGGGCACCGGGTTTCCGACGACGCGCGGGTGCGTGCCCAGGTAGGGATTCTCAGGGCCGTCAAGTACGTGGACATCGGTGGGATTACTGTTGCGCCCCAGTTCCTGCTGCCCTTCGGGTCGATCCAGACGGCAGGCGATCTCGGGGGGGCCAGCGTGCGTAATGGCGTGGGCGATCTGATCCTGGCGAGCACGGTATTTCTTTACAAGGATGAGCGTCGGCGCGTGCTGGGGGTGACGCCGTGGTTATGGCTGCCCACCGGGCAGTACGACCGCCATCGCACGCTCAACCCATTTGGCGAGAACCGCTGGAAGTTTGCGCTCCAGGCGGCGGGGGTGATGCCCCTGGGAGAGTCGTTCACCCTCGATCTGGTGGGTGACGTGCAGTTTCATGGGGACAACCGGGATTTCGGGCCTGGCAGCCAGACATTGAGCCAGCGGCGCAGCTGGGATTTCCAGTCGCACCTGCGCTATCACCACTCTCCGGCCACCGCGTTCAGCCTCAGCCTGTCCCAGTTGAGCGGTGGCGAGACCGAGCTTGATGGGGTGGGGCAGAACGACAGGCAGCGCCGTAGCCGCGCATCGATCGGGGCAGCCCATTTCTTCGCGCCGGGTTGGCAGGTGCTGGGCACCCTGGGCAAGGACCTTTCGGTAGAGAACGGCGTGCGCGAGGACGTGCGCGTCAATCTGCGTCTGTTGAACGTCTTCTGATGGGGTTCCGGCCGGCACGGCTTGGCGGTCGGGGCCGGCCGCCCGGGGCGAGGAGAGAGCCATGGAGAGCTTGAGCGGCGCGTTGGTTGTGGATGCCGGTGGAGCCATGACGGACAGGCACCGGCTGATCACCACCTGCGACTTTGACCAACTGGAGGTCTTTACCCGGCGGGTGTATATGCCTTACCGGGTTCACCCCGGGCCGCGTTGCATGGCACCCGATGCCGATCTGCATGCGGTGGCCATCGGCCAGATGACCTTGAGCCGGTTTTCCTACGGGATTCCCGTGCATCTGTCCGATTTCTTTCAGCAGGCGGGCGTGGGCATGGTGCTCACCACCATCCGGGGTGTGGCCCGGCACTGGAGTTCGGCCCGGACGGCGGTGGATACCGCCGTCGGTGAGAGCTTTCTGGTGGATACCAGCCGGACGGACTATCAGGCGTCCTTCAACGAGGATCACTTGCAGGTGAACGTCACGTTTCCCCATGACTGTCTGGAGAGGCTCTACCTGCGCTGGGCCGGTCATCCTGCCGAGGCGCGGCTGTGGACCTCCAAGCTGGCCATCGGCGGCCGCGCGTCGGCCTGGAACGCCCTGCTCGAATACTGCTGCCGCTGTGTGGCGGAGTTTCCCCGGCAGGTGGCGGAAGGCCCCCTCGGGCGGCATCTCGAGGAGATGCTGGGAATGCAGATGCTGATGGAGTGGAGCGCCCGGGCGGGCGTGGCGCCGCGCCCCTCGACGCCCGCGCCACGGCACGTACTGCAGGCTGAGCACTACATGCGCGAGCACGCCAGGCAGGCGCCGACGGTGGGTGAGGTCGCCCAGGCCGTGGGCGTCAGCGTGCGGGGCCTGTCTTCGGCCTTCCGCCACTTTCGCCGGACAACGCCCATGGCGTTCTTGCGGGAGGTGCGTCTCGACGGGGTCCGGCATGCCCTGATCGCTGCGCCGGAGGGCGCGACGGTGGCCTCCATTGCCGAACAGTGGGGGTACGCGAACCTGGGCGCCTTTGCCGCCCGGTTCCGGGAGCGTTTTGGCGAGTACCCTTCCACGTTGCTGCGGCGGTGAAGTCGCCGAGGGGCGCCCTTAGCGCTGCTCCCCGCACACCGCCCTCAGCAGGCCCCGCAGCCAGCGGTGGGCGGGGTCGGCGTCCAGGCGGGGGTGCCAGAGCAGGGAGACGGTGAGCTCCGGCAGGGCCAGGGGCAGCGGGAAGCTGTGCAGGCCGCTGCGCAGGATGCCGGTGTGGCGTTCGGGCACGCTGGCGATCAGGTCGGAGGCCCGGGCCAGCGCCAGGGCGGCGGCGAAGCCGTCGACGAGGGTGACGACCCGCCGCGTCAGCCCGAGGCCCTCAAGGGCTTCGTCGATGGCGCCCCGCGCCTGCCCCGGGCGCTCCACGCGGACGTGCCGGCCGGCGGCATAGCGCGCGGGTGTCACTTCGCTCTGGGCGAGCTCGTGATCCATCCGCACCACGCCGACAAAGCGGTCTCGGAACAGGGCCTGCACGCGCAGCTCCGGTGCGGCGCTCTTGCCGACAACGCCGGTTTCCAGATCGACGCTGCCATCCCGCAGCGGGGTGCTGTCCTTGTCGGGCTTGCGCACGAAGCGCAGGCACGCGCCGGGGGCCTCCTCGCCCGCCCGGGCGATGAGCGCCGGCCCGAAGTTCTCCACGAAGCCCTCGCTGGTGCGCAGGGTGAAAGTCCGCTCCAGTTGCCCGAGCCGGGCGTCTTCGGCAGGGCGCAGCACGGCGTTGGCGTCCTGCACCAGCTGGCCGACCCGGTCGCGCAGTTCAAGTGCCCGGGGCGTCGGCACCAGCCCCCGTCCGGCCCGCACCAGCAGCGGGTCGCCGGTGGTCTCGCGCAGCCGCGCCAGGGCCCGGCTCATGGCCGACGGGCTGAGCCGCAGGCGCCGCGCAGCGCCGGCCACGCTGCCCTCGGCGAGCAGGGCATCCAGGGTGATCAGGAGGTTGAGGTCGGGGGCGGACATGGGCGTGTGCGGGATCAAGGGTCTGCCTTGAAGCTAGCATAGGTGGCGTTGGATGCACGGATAAAGTGCAAATGCTGCGTCTTCCGCCATGTCAGCCCCCGCCCTATGCTTTCTGTAGCCCGATTCGCGGCGTGATCAGGAACAAGGAGCTGAAGATGAAGACCTTCCAGGCGGACGCGGATGCCATTGCCTCCCCGGGTGCGTCGGAGCGCTGGGCCCTGGCCAGCCTGGCCTTGCCCGTGTTGCTGTCGTCCCTGGGCACCAGCATTGCCAATGTGGGCCTGCCGACCCTGGTGCAGGCCTTCGATGCGTCCTTCCAGGCGGTGCAGTGGGTCGTGCTGGCCTATCTGCTGGCGGTCACCACGCTGGTTGTCAGCGCCGGGCGGCTGGGCGATGTCATTGGCCGGGGCCGCCTGTTGCTGGTGGGGCTGGGGGTGTTCACCCTGGCCTCCGCCCTGTGTGGCCTGGCGCCCACCCTCGGACTGCTGATTGCGGCACGCGTGCTGCAGGGGCTGGGCGCGGCCGTGATGATGGCCCTGAGCCTGGCCCTTGTCGGCGAGCTGGTGCCCAAGGCGCAAACCGGCCGCGCCATGGGCCTGCTGGGTACGATGTCGGCGGCGGGCACCGCCCTCGGCCCGTCCCTGGGGGGCGTGCTGATTGCGGTGGAGGGCTGGCCGGCGCTCTTTCATGTGAATGTGCCTCTGGGCCTGCTGGCGCTGGGCCTGGCTTACCGCCATCTGCCCGCCGACCAGCGGGTTGCGGCCACGGAGCGGGGTGGCCTGGACCCTGCCGGAACCCTGCTGCTGGCCCTGAGCCTTGCCGCCTACGCCCTCGCCATGACTTTGGGGCGGGGCCATTTCGGCGGGCTCAACGGGGCTTTGCTGCTGGCGGCCCTGGGGGGCGTGGCGGCCTTTCTGCGGGTGGAGGCAAAGGTGGCGTCACCGCTGATCCGCCCGGCCCTGTTCCGAGACGCCGCGCTTCGGGTCAGCCTGGCCACGAGCGCCATCGTGGCCACGGTGGTGATGGCGACCCTGGTGGTCGGGCCGTTTCACCTCGCTCGCGGGCTCGGGCTCGATGCCGTGCAAGTGGGGCTTGTGGTGTCGGTCGGCCCGCTGGTGGTGACCCTGGCGGGGGTGCCTGCCGGCCGCATGAGCGACCGCTTCGGCGCCCGGCGCATCACCCTGGCGGGGCTGCGGGTCATGGCGCTGGGGGCCTTTGCCCTGGCGCTGCTGCCGGCCGGGCTGGGGGTTTCGGGCTACCTCGGGCCGCTGGTGTGCATCACGGCGGGCTATGCCCTGTTCCAGACGGCCAACAACACGGCGGTCATGGCGGGGGTGAGCGCCGAAGGGCGCGGCCTTGTGTCGGGCCTGCTCAACCTGGCGCGCAACCTGGGGCTGATCACCGGAGCCTCCGTGATGGGGGCGGTGTTTGTGGCGGCGGCGGGGGGCGGGGAGATCCTGGCCGCCGATCCTGGCGCCATCGTCGTGGCCACCCGGATCACCTTTGGCGTGGCAGGAGGGCTGGTGTTGCTGGCCCTTGTGCTGGCGGGGGGCGGGCGCCGCCGTGAAATCGGCTGAGGCATCGGACGCGCCGGGGAACTGGCAGCCACTCTGTCCAATCCCATGCCTAACGCCCACCAAGTGGTGGGTGCTTCCCTTTGCTGAGGTTCGTATCGATGTCTGCCCTGTTTTCTTCGTTTTCGCTCAAGGATGTGAGCCTGCGCAACCGCATCGCGGTGCCCCCCATGTGCCAGTACAGCGCCACCGACGGCCTGACCAACGACTGGCATCAGGCCCACTACGCCGGCCTGGCCCGGGGTGGGGCTGGGCTGGTCATCGTCGAGGCCACCGCCGTGGCGCCCGAGGGCCGCATCAGCCCGGGCTGCCTGGGCCTCTGGAACGATGAACAGGCTGCCGGCCTGGCCCGCATCGCCGCCGCCATCAAGGCCGCGGGGGCCGTGCCGGGCATCCAGATCGCCCATGCCGGGCGCAAGGCCAGCGCCAATCGCCCCTGGGAAGGGGACGATCACATCCCCGAGGGCGACCCCCGTGCCTGGCCCATCCTCGGCCCGTCGGCCGTGGCGTTTGGCGCCAACCTGCCCCGCGTTCCCAAGGCCATGACCCGGGACGACATTGCCCGCGTGCGCGACGACTTTGCTGCCGCCACCCGCCGCGCCCGGGATGCCGGCTTTGAATGGCTGGAGCTGCACTTTGCCCACGGCTACCTGGCCCAGAGCTTCTTCTCGGTACATGCCAACCAGCGCGACGACGAGTACGGCGGCAGCTATGCCGGGCGCAGCCGCTTCTTGCTGGAAACCCTGGCCGCCGTGCGTGCCGAGTGGCCCGAGCGCCTGCCCCTGACCGCCCGCTTCGGCGTGATCGAATACGATGGCCGCGACGAGGAGACTCTGGCCGAATCCATCGACCTCACCCGTGCTTTCCGCGCCGGTGGGCTGGACCTGCTCAACGTCAGCGTCGGCTTCTCCATCCCCGATACCCGGATCCCCTGGGGGCCGGCGTTTCTGGCGCCCCTGGCCGAGCGGGTGAAGCGCGAGGCCGGGCTGCCGGTGGCCTCGTCCTGGGGCATCGATGCACCCGCCACCGCCAACCGGGTGGTGGCCGACGGCCAGATGGACCTGGTGATGGTCGGCCGCGCCCACCTGGCCAACCCCCACTGGCCCTATCAGGCTGCCCTGCAGCTGGGCGTGGAGCGGCCCTCCTGGGTACTGCCGGCGCCCTACGCCCACTGGCTGGAGAAGTACCGGCCGAACCGCTGAGGGGCGGGTTCCACAGCCCTGCTGCCATCTTCATGTCCTGGGTGTGATTCGGTGATACTCACGCCAATCCCGCCACACCCACGAAGCAGAGGGCTGCCCATGAACTCCATCCATCGCCGGATCGCCCAGGTGGCGATCCTGTTTCTCGCCAGCACCGCCGCCATCGCCCAGGACGCCGACCGACCCGGCCTGCGCGAGCGGCTGCGGGAGCGTATCGAGCAGCGCCGTGAGCCCGCAGCAGATGCCGCCGCCGGCACCACCGAGCACAGCCTGCGCCATGGCGGGCTGACGCGGAAGTATCTGCTCCACGTCCCCGCCCGCCAGGCGCCGGGCAAGCCCCTGCCCCTGGTCATCGCCCTGCACGGTGGCGGTGGCCACGCCGAATACATGGCCGACGACGCCCGCTATGGCTGGGTGAGCAAGGCCGACCAGGAAGGCTTTGCGGTGGCCTTTCCCAACGGTTATAGCAAGCTGCCCGGCGGCCGGTTTGCCACCTGGAACGCCGGCAACTGCTGCGGCGACGCCCGCGACCGCAACATCGACGATGTGGGCTTCATCCGCGCCCTGGTGGCCGACGTGCGCGGCAGGCTGCCCATCGACCGGGAGCGCATCTTTGCCACCGGCATGTCCAACGGCGGCATGTTGAGCCACCGCCTGGCCTGCGACGCCGCCGACCTCTTCCGTGCCATTGCCTCGGTAGCCGGCACCGACGCCACCACCACCTGCACGCCGTCCCGCCCGGTGTCGGTGCTGCACATCCACGCGAAGGACGACACCCATGTGTTGTTCAACGGTGGCGCCGGCCCCGACGCCTTCCGTGACCCCTCCAAGGTCTTCGAGTTTGTCTCGGTGCCCGACACGATGGCGCGCTGGGTAACGCGCAACCACTGCAGCCCGGCACCGCGCCGCACCGTGGACACGCCGGGCGCCTACTGCGAGGTGTATTCCGGCTGCGCCGCAGAGAGCCGGCTGCAACTGTGCGTCACCGAAAGGGGCGGCCATTCCTGGCCCGGCGCCGAGCGCGTACGCCGGGGCAAGGAGCCCGCCTCCCAGGCCCTCGACGCCACGGACGTGATCTGGGGGTTCTTCTTGGAGGCAGCGCGCTGACCCGACAGGGCGGCGGGAACGCCGATGGCATGAAATATGCATCCAGCCCCACCGGAACCACACCGGAGGCCCGTCATGAACATCCAGCCCGTTTCTGCCACCTATTTTGCCCACGCCATGGAGCGGGCCTCATCCCTGCGGCATGTTTCGCCTGCCGCGCCGGCAGATTCTGCCGACCCGGTCCACATCTCATCCGCCGCCCGCGCCGCGCTGGCCGCCGAGGGTGACGCGTCGGTCGAGGCAAAGCTGGCGTCCATCCGCGCCCATGGGCCGATCAACCGCAGCGAAGCCGATCAGACCTACCTGTTTACCCACGACAAGCGCCTCGCCGAGATCGCCGCCCAGGGCAAGCCACCCGAAAAGCTCACCGCCGACGAACTGGACTACATGCAAAAGGCCACCGGGATGGTGAACACCATGGCCAATCTCAGCCCGGCCGAAAAAGCGCTGTACGACAAGGCCGTGGCCAGTGGCAACACCGCCGCCGCGGCCGGCATCAGCCAGATCGCCCTGGTCCGCATGATGGGCAACACGGCCGGGGGCGCCGGCGGAGGCTCTTATGACCCGCTCAACACCGCCATCACGGCGGCCAACGTGGAGCGCTATTTCAGCCACAGCATCGTGGACCCGTCGGGGCAGGCGAAGGCGGGGTTTGCGGCCTTGATTGGGTTTTTGAATGCGGAGCGGGTGGGGTGAGGCGCAAGGGCGGCAACAGACTCAGCTAATGACGTTGTCGATTTAGAATGAGGTCTGGCGATATGACGAAAAGGCATTTGGATCTGGCGCTGAAAATCGCCTATCCGCCGTCAATGAGCGGCGGGAGCCTCAAGGGTTTGCGGACTTACCGGTGCAGGAAAACGCGGTGTCTTCGCCCAGTGCAGCCAAGCCCGCCGCCTGGAGCATCGAGCTGATCCGTGACATCGAGTGGAAGCGCTTCGAGGACGTCTGCCAGCAGGTCTACGAATCCAAAGGTATCCGCAGCGAAACCACCGCGCTGGGCCCGGATGGAGGCATCGACATCCGCCTCTTCCAGGACGACTCCGGCAAGGCCACCTCCATCGTCCAGTGCAAGGCCTGGGGCGAGCGCTTCGTCGGCGTGAAGCCCGTGCGCGAACTGCTGGGTGTGATGACCCACGAGAAGATCGTCAAAGCCTTCTTCATGACCAGCGGCAAGTACTCCGACGAGGCCAAGGACTTTGCCAAGGCCAATCGCATCACCCTGATCGATGGAGAGATGTTTCTCATGATGATCAACCGCCTTCCAGAGCCCGCCCGTGACGCGCTGCTGGCCTTTGCCACTGCAGGCGACTACCGCACACCAAGCTGCCCGAGTTGTGGGGTAAAGATGCGGGCCGTGAAAGGCCGGGGCGGAAAGGCGGACTTCTGGGGCTGCCAGCGTTATCCGGCGTGTAAGCAGAGTCTGGGGATGCGGGGGGCGGGGTAGGCTGCACCGGCTTCTTCTGCCTGCATAGCGCTACGTGTATGCTTAAGGCATTAAAGTACTCTGGATACCTACATGGCTTGCACAATCACACCCCGGTCGACCTCGATATTGGCGCTGACGTGCTTGATGGCCGGCTGCGCGGCTGTGCCGGGTGCCGGGCCGACCGTCCATATCGATAGACCCTTGTCCGAGTGTGTTCCCCGTTCCGAGGCGTCTTACGAGCGAAGGCTCGGCGAGATGGGCTTTGCGGTGCAGGGGATAGGGCACGCGATGCATACAAACAGGATCACGACCGCAGAGGAAGGCTCCCGTAAGAAGTACCGCCTTGCCGTATCCGGAGAGCTGTCCAGGCCGATCTTGCCGGTTAGCTATGTGGGGTACTTTCTGTCATTGGCAACCGCTTTCGTCATTCCCGCCTACTCCTACAACAGCTACATGCTGAAGGTAATTGCTTACAAGAAGGACGAAGTGATTGGTGAGGTGACGGGTAAGGATTCAATACACGGGTTCATCTCCCTCTTTGCCGGAGGTGTCGACCCGGACTCCCGTTACTACCCTTCGAGGGTGGCGGAAGAAGTCGGCCGAAGGCTGGCGGACAAAGTTGTGGGTTCAATCGTGTGTGACGCATCGCCTTCAGTCACCGGAAACGGTCTTTCGCCCTGAAATTCAGGCCTTAATGGAGATTCATCGATGCTTCGGCACGCAGTAACACTGGCATTCATCCTCTTGGCGGGCTCCGCCCTTGCGGGCATCGCATTGCCCTCCGGCCCCTTCCAGGGCGTCGAGCTGGACACGCTCTCGCCCGCACAACGGGAGATCATCACCCAGGCCTCGGAAGATTTCGAACGGGTATTGCAAGGCAAAAAGCCCAAGAACGCCGCCTTCGATGAACAGGCACCCCTCCCCGCCGATGGCGGCACCCTGTTCTACGCCGGAAAGGGATACCGCCTGACCGTCATCAAGAGACTGTCTTCATTCGGCAACACAGGCGAGGGGCTGCAGGGCTATGTATATGGCCCGGTGCTCTCCTTTCCCAAGTCCTTTGCCCCCGGAAACATGTCCGAAGTCGTCAGCCTGCGTTTCTATACGAATCAGCAGCTTCAGGCGCTGATCGGGGGTGAGTATGGAGGTGGTGCGGGAGATTCCGGATTGGGTGATGGCGTTTCGCTGGGGGCGGATTGATCGTCAGGTCTCGGACACCCGCAGTCTTGTACGCGTACTGGCCGAGTGAACCAGTTCATAGGAAAACGGCGGCGAAGGTGTGAGTATCGGCATGACTTTGGGGTAGCAGGCGGATGCAGGAGAGGTAGACGACAAGATGGGCGATGAGGCAAATAAGAGGGTCTTTGGATTCAATGGCTTGAAGGCGTATGGCAGCTTAGGCGACAGTCGTGTAAGACGCCGGAGGCGTCAAATGTCGTCTACTTCACGTTAGAGCGCATGGACAAACGCCAGATCACCAGCCTGATGCAGCGTCTTTTTTATGGCGACCTCGGTCCTGCTGAGTACGTGCATCTTGCGGAGGGAAACGAGTTGAATCGCGTTCGAGTCGATGCCCTGTTGGAGCAGTTCATTCCGGGAGACCAACTGCTTTTCTTTGTGAATTCGCAAAACTGTTCATCCGGGCGGCGCGATGAAGCTTTTGAGAAAATCCAAAGACTCCTTCAAGTCGGAAGAGTGAAGGTCGCTGATCCAAGGTTTGAGGGAAAGGTTGTCATCGATCCGTTGGGTGTTGGGGCAGGCGTACGCTCTAACCCCTCCTTCAAGCAGACGCCTGACGGCGCCGCTTAAGTCAAACGTTATGTTGCAACGAAAGGCCTATGCGCTACGCTGCCACTATCTTTCTTGTAGCACTCACCGGATGTTCGGGGCCACAGACTGATGCCAAGATGCAGGGCCTCTACGAGAGCAAGAAAGAATATTTCTCTGCGCTTGTTACAGGTGCTGACTGCCATATCGAAAAAAACAAAATACTGTGGCGGCATTACGTCACCAAAAGCAATACCGCTTGTTTGGGGCTATTAGCCAAGGTCGAGGCTGACGGTATTGGCGTCGACCCAATTTCGGAGGGGATTATGGTGTTTCCGAGCAGCCGAAACTATTCCAGCCATCGAAAGGGCTATATTTATTCTGCAAAGGCGCTGGCTCCGCTATATCCATCACTCGACGAACACCCAACAGGATTGCAACCGTACAAGATGGGTTTCAAACAAATCGACGAAAAGTGGTACATCACATACGAATATGCCAACTAGAAAATTCAACATAACCCGGCAGTCAACTCGGGCGCTGCGCGATAAAGCCGCGCAGCGCCGGTTACTTCCACGTTATGCATCAGGAGAGTTTTGTGCAGAATCCAGATGACAAGTTCTATGAACGAGCAGATGCACACATTCATCTCTCGAACGACCAGACTTCTGATGATGTAACAAAGGGCAAGGTCAGTGCATCAATGATGTACGCCACCGCAAGATTTAACTCTTGGGTGAGCGCGTGTGGCTGGCACAGTGCTGAAGAAATGGCCACCGCAAAAGAAGAAACCATTGAGTATTTCGTGGTGGAGTATCGCAAGATGCTTAATGAAAACATGGATGACTACATCAATAACTTCCAGTCATATATGCAGGTGGACCAAGATGCATAACCCTGCGCTCAAGTTCGCTCCCTTTGGTCGCTGGGACGCGCCTTTGGCGCGCCCCTTAGCTCCACGTTAGGCATCGCAAGAATCACGCGCGTACTTCCACGTCTTCAGTCAATATGCAATGAACACAGGCACAACACCATCGGGGCGCATAGTTAGAACAGAGAAGGACGGGCTGCCGATCCTGTGGACATATGTTCCCGAGATGCCGGAAGAGGATGCACGACGCGCCACTCCGTGGCTGACAGTGGTGCGATGGGAATACGATGGATCTGGCAACAATGGCATGCCCAGCGCGGCAGAGAATCAGCAAATGCTGCAGCTTGAGGGAGCCCTGGCGCAGATCGAGCGGCCGGAGTTCTACATTGAGGCTTATCGCCGAGTTGGCGCTGGGCTAAGGGAATATGTGTTCTACATCGCCGATCGAGATCGCTTCCTCAAGGAGTTCAACAGCCATGTTGCCGGTCATCCCAGACATCCAATCGAAATCAAGTTCTACGAAGACGAAGCTTGGTCCGAACTTCGAGACCTCATTGATGACTTCAGCGCTGCCTGACCAGTCGCTTGAGCCGACTCGCGTCGGCAGGCCGCCGCTCGCGGCTCAGCTTCAAAGTTAAACAGCATGGACAGTAAGGTTGTTAATCGAGAGATAAAGAAATACATTTGGCCCGCGCTGGAGGCCGAAGGATTCGACACGTTCACTTCACGGGTCGCATGGCGGCATACCTCTGAGCGAATCGATGTGATTGAATTTCAATCTTTCAACAAATACAACGCAGACGTCATCGGAACAACCACGTTCTCCTTTGCGGTGCGGCTAGGTTGCATCCCACTCTACATACCTCCACGGTGGCCACTGCCAGTGAAGAACGGAGTGCTCATCCCGTCTGAAGCTGCGTGTTACTTTCGTAGGTCACTTGTCTGCTCGCTTCAATCGAGTTTGAAGGACAGGTGCATCTGGCCGATTGACGCTGAGGGCAAGAACCTTCATTGGTGCATTCAAGACGTACTGAATCAGCTCTCAGAAGCGTTGTCATGGTTTCAACGTCTGAGCAGCAGAAATGAAGTTCTCCGTGTATTGAAAGACGAAGATGAGAACATGCAGCTACTTTGGGGCATGGGGCATAACCCTTCACCAATCAGGTCGTATCTCGCTGGCTATGCCGCATTGGCAAACGGAGATCAAGAACTGGCCAAAGCCAAGCTCAATGAGGCCATCGAATCCAAGTGCTTTATCAACCTATTTAACAGTGTGGAAGGCGCAATCAATCGTGCCGTCTAACTGTCGGTTCAATGCGGACGCCAACACTGGCCATGCCTTTGGTATTTTCATGACCAGTATTGGTGCCCTCCAGCCTTCGGCTTCCGGCGCCGGCTAACCTGGGCGTTGGGCCTCATGAGACGCCTCCTCCTGTCACTGCTTCTTCTGCCATTATTCGCGTGGTCCACAACCCCCATGAATACAGACTCCAACGGAAACCCTTTGCTTGATCAGTACAGTGAGGAAGGGTTCGTCGACTGCGTGCTGCGAATTGTTGATCGCTCGGAGACAACAGATCACTATCGGTTTCGGCTGCAGGCCAGCCATGCTGGTCAGGTCGTTGGAATGAACGTCGTCATAGTTAAGAACATTCAGGGTGGCTTCGACCCTGAAATGAACTTAAAGATGGCTAACGTTTACCAGCGCGGAGTCGTGTTTTACCGCACCGGGCCAGAAAGCGACAGGCTAGTAACGGCTCTGGCAACCCTATACGGCGAAGAGAAAAAGCAGGTCCTCCGCATGACCGCGGAGGAGACGTTAACAGCAATCGCGCTGCACCAAGGCGCGCTCGACATGGAACGAGAGCCAGTGAAAATCAAGATCTTCGGGCGCGGTGCCGAACCGTTTGACGAGGACGCCTACTACGAATCGTTTTTCAATCTTGATCTAAAGAATGGTCTTGTGTTCTGGAACGAGAAGGATCAAGAGTATCGCGGGCCCTTAATTCGTGCGCTCGCGGAATGAGGCCCAACACTACGCTCCAGCCGACCGGTCAAAAGCTGCGCTTTTGCCCGTCGGCTGAGCTACGACGTTAGGCATCTTATGGCCATGCTCATCTGGCAGGCACCTATGCGCTACTTCTCCGCCGGTGATGAAGCCGCGTTTTTCTCGTGGCTACAGTCTATTTTCGGCGTCGTTTCGGTTAGAGGCTATGGCCATGAGCTTCATATTCGCCTTCGTTCCAAAAGGCTCTCCGTTCAGAGCCTTCGAGAACTCATCGCCCTTTATCAACGCTATCAGGGCAACATGAATGAACTCGCTCAGTTTGCAAACCAAGCAAATTCATCATGGTTTGCTGACACCAACGCGTACTGGTATTCGCAGGTGTTCGGGAGCACACATGCTGCCTAACATCCCGGTCAAGGCCGCTCCCTATGGTCGCTGGGCGCTGCGCGATAGAGCTTCGCGCAGCGCCCCTTACTTACAACGTTAGGTGTGCTTGTGGGTGATCCGCTGCTGACAAAACTGGAAGTCGCCTTGGGAGATACCTCTGGTGTCTTTATCAGCGCTGGCGTTGATGTACATGCATATCTGTCTGGTCTGGCTGCAGACATCCGGGCGCATACCTGCATTCCCTTTCCGCTCACAGCAACAGTCATGCCTCCCGGCTTTCCTGATGTGGCCGTTGGCAACGCCATTTCCGGTCAATGCATTGCTCACAACTCATCTGGGTATTGGTTGGTGTACCGGCCTGAGCAGGATCAGTTCTATTGCTTCTGGGGCACAGACCAGAGCAATCTTGGAGCGCATGGTGTGTTCGGCAGTCCGCTTTATTGTTGGTCTGCGTGAGCACGCCTAACCATTCATTCAAGCCGACGCCACTTCGCGGCGCGGCTTAATTCAGGCGTTGGGCGTCATGAAAGACCTACGCACATTTCAGATCCTCGCGGACTATCACCAGTTCTATCTCATGGATGCCACAGTTGAGCCTCCGATTCCCAAAGAGATTTCGGAACAAGACATGTTGCGCCGCTTACGCACGGCGCCGCACATTGTTGTCTTTCATACCGAGTCGGCCTCCCAAGTGTCTGTGCAAGTCACGTTCGGTACTGAGCCCTTCGAGGCGGAAGGTCCATGGGAACATCAAGCCGACTTCAGTCTTGCACTTCCTTCAGGAACAGCCGTTCTCTGTGGCTGTACTGACTATGTACCCCAATGCCCCCGCCTTTTCGCGGAGCCAATGACCTACAGGGGACGTGCGTACTTTGCTAGCTCGGCAGTCGCTAGCGAGCGTTGTCTCATCATGCTCTGGCCTGCTGCCGCCGAACCCATAGCGCCAGGGGACGCGCCGACAAGCGGCGCGTCCCTGAGCTAGCACGTTAGGCAGCGCACTAATATGGGATACAACGTTTCAATTATCAAGACTGCTTCTGGACGACGCCAGCGATTCTCCGAGCAGGACTTTATCGCCCTTGCAATGAAATTTCCCGAGTGGTCATACGATTCGTCATCGCAAACACTACTAAAAAAGATGGGTGAGGGAGAAGGCTTCTGGTTGGATACAAGCCCATTGGAACTCACGGCAAAAGAGCCTAATGACGCGCAGCTTCAGCTCATGATTGAAATTGCGCAAGCGCTTGGCGGACGCGTTCGTGGTGATGAGCTGGAAACCTACCTGACGCCAACGGAAACTTATGATCATTCCGACGATGAAAAATTGCGGCGCCTTGCCGGTTCTTTAGGTCCGCAGGAGTCTTTCAAGTATGCGAAGCTAGTTAGGCGCATTCAGTTGGCTGCCTTGATATTGCTCGCGCTCAACTTTATTGCATACGTATTTAACGGGGTAATGAAATAATGCCTAACATCGCAATTAACCGGATCGGCCTTGCGGCCGCCCGGTGATTTTTAACGTAGGCCATGGGGCAGAAACTCTCTGCGCAGGATATGGCGCTCTATCGTGCCGTTGACGAAGTTCTGCACTACGTCTGGGATCCCATTGGAGTCGCGGGTACGCCGCAAGCGCGAGACGAGTACTACGGCTATTTGCCCAGAATCTTTGCCTTGGTCCGAGATTGTGCAAATGAATCTGCAATTGCTAAAGAGCTCAGCTCCATCGCAACGCAGCGCATGGGGCTTTTAGCGAGGCCGGAGCACGACCTGGAGATAGCTCGTCTTCTTCTATCTTGGCGGGAGTCCGTAAATGAGCGCCTGGCCTAACCAGTCGCTCAACCGGACCGGCAGTGGCTGGACGCGGCTGGCCGGTTAGATTCAACGTTAGATTTCCGAGGAAACCATGTTCCCCGAAGACCCTTCAATGATCTGTCGGCGCTGTGGGCATACTTACACGCTCAACTCAAAAAATCGTAGTGATGCCCTTCGCTTCGGCCGCTTCGAATGTCCAAGTTGCCATTACGAATGCGCCAGCACAGGACTAAAAGCATTCTTGAAGTTCTACCCTCGTTTCTCCATTTCTGAAGCAGCAATGGCTAACGAAGGTATTTCTCTAGCCAGCTACACCATAGGCGATATCATGGATTTGGGTGTCTTCAATTGGCTGAAAGAAAAACTGTACTTCCAATGCAATGAATGCAGTCACTCTTGGTCGATAAATTTCGATCCGGACACACTGGACTATAAGAAAAAACCGGCGACATTTTGTTGTCCAAGCTGCTCGCACAAGGCAACGGGGAAAACAACAAAAGATTTTTTTATGTCAATAAATCAGGTTTTTGAAAGTCTAATGAAGCTATCTCATGTTCAGTTGGATATATTTTCACCTATCGGAATTCAGCCCCCGTTGAAGAAAATTCAATCAAAAGTTTATGCTGAAAAATTTCCAATCTAACAGTTCCGTCGAGAAGGACCACCCACAAGCTGCGCTTGTGGGCTCCCTTCGCGGCTTCGCCGCTACGGCGGCCCCTCACGTCAAACGCTAGACCTCACCACTAATCGCCATTATGCCTAAGCACTTTCTTGCACTATTGATTCTTTCTTTGGGCTCTTTGCACGCTTTTGCGGCCACCACAACATTTCGCACCTGGGGTAGTCCATGGCTCTACTCCGTGCCGATAACTGAGTATGACAAACCGCTTGAAGGGTGGCTCTCCGACGGAACCCTAATTGTCCATATCCTGACGACTGCCACATCGACTTCGGCCATCGATTCAGAAAGCGGAAAGATTCTCGTCCAAGGAAATCAAATCACTCTTTGCTACAAAATGAAGGAAGTCAAATATCCACCTGGTGCGCCTATTGCTGGGGCGGCATATTCTCAAGCACTGGAATACACCATTTTCAGCCTCCCTAAGAAGAAATACTCCTATCAGATAAGTCGGAATTGCAAATGATGCAATTGGAGGCTGACAAACTAGTCAACCCGACCGCCGGTACCCGTCGTTGCTTAGGCTGGCCGCCTCGCGCGGCGGCCGGCTATTTTCACCGTTAGAGATCATCATGGCCACATATACCGCTGAGATCATTTGGTTGCGAGGCGACCAAAATTTTGTTGATAACAAATACAGTAGGCGCCATTTACTCCGATTCGACGGTGGAATTGAAATCCAAGGCTCTTCTTCGCCGCATGTCGTTCCTGTGCCTTACTCCGCTACCGATGCAGTCGACCCGGAAGAGGGTTTTGTCGCTTCACTTTCCAGTTGTCACATGCTGTGGTTCCTCTCACTTGCTGCAAATCAGGGCCTCGTCGTTGATCAGTATCTCGATACTGCCGAAGGGAAAATGGCAAAAAACTCTCAAGGAAAATTTTTCGTTTCGCAGGTCACTCTCCGACCAAGCGTCAAGTTCTCTGGCAACACCATTCCGTCGGCCAGTGAAATTAAAGCCCTACATCAGCAAGCGCACGAAGAGTGCTTCATTGCCAACTCAGTCAAAACAGAGGTCTGTTGTCTGCCGGTGTTCCACGATCTCTAACATGACGGTCAAGGCTGCTACGGCCTGCGGCCTCCGCTGGACGTCCCGCAAGCGGGCCGACCCTTACATTCGAGTTTAGATTTCTCTATGAGCATCGAGCAGGCCAACGTGATCGATTTTATGAGCACTGATCCCGTCAGCGGTTCAGTAACTTTGACAGCAACCGATCACCTTGAATAGGGCGGCAGAGAACATCTTCTGTTGATCCAAGAAAAATTGAACTCGTACTTGGCATTTGTTGAAACCGGAGAAATATTGGAGTCATACCCCGCTGCAGAGGGAAGGTCAATTAAGCTTGTTGTTATATGTCAGTTTGAGCCGGATGAAGAAGGGGCTAGGTTTTTATCCCTCCGCAGGGAAGTAATAAAAAATGCGGGACTGGATTTTGGGTATCGTGTTGAAAACATCTAACTTCCCGCTCCAGCCGACCGTCAAAAAGCTACGTTTTTTGCTGCCGGCTTAGCTGGCACATTGGAGAGAAAATGATCAGCATGGCACGACTTTTACTCATTTCATTTTCCGGAGGTGGGGGCGCGCTACTGCTTGAATACTTGCTTGCCCGCTTTGTTCCAATTCTCGGAATCGTCTTTTGGATTCCGACACTCGTTGCATTATCCATTTTGGAAGGCTGTGGGTTGCCTACTATTCAAAGCTCTTCCGATGGGTGGCCCATGGCCACCACTTTGGGAGCGACTATTGCTGTCATAGCATGGTGGCTCATTTGGTCGGTAGTCGTGGCTATCGTTCTTTTGCGTAAGCGTCATCAAAAGGAGAAATCTGCCTATGCTCTCTAACCCTACGCTCAAGCGGGATAGGCCAGAAGCTGCCTGCTCCTTGGCTCCACGTTAGGTACAGCCATGCGGCATGGTCCAGTTTTCCTATTTGTACTGTTACTTTCTGCCTGCGGTGGGCCATTTCGTCCGCCAGATTTTGAAAAACATGTTCAGCTTGCAAGCGAAGGTTCGCTTTGTATGACTAGCCTTCAAGGCACTTGGCCGAATCTGCCTCACAATCCAATTCAGTGGTTGGTCGGTGGAAGATCAAATCTCTTAGTCGCAATTCGTTCCCCGGCAAACAAAGGCAGGTATGAAGCTGATCAAATCTCAGTGTATTACGCATGGCCTAATTCCGCTCCATATCAGATAACGGGGCTTTCAGGCTACGTCGAATTTCAGAGTAATACGTTCGTTGTCGATCTATCTCAGAGCTTAGATAAAAGGATAAATGAAAAACTCGAATTTAATGGAAAATATTCCATCAGAAATCCAAACGATTGCCCCTAAGCTGGCGGCTAACACCGCTCCCTCTGGTTGCTCGGACCTGCCGAAGTGGCAGGCCGGTTACCTTTACGTTAGGCGTTACGCGCACACATCATGGGCATCTCATTAACTTGGGTCGCTGTCGAGGCACTTCCAGCCGACGAAGCACTGTTGCGGCTGTCCTTGGTCAAGACGGCGAAAGACTGCGTATATCCGTTCAAAGGCGTCGCAAGCCATATCTTGCCAAACGACTGGTTCTTAGTTGCCGCTCAACGGTGCGATCACCGAATTGCGAATGCAAAAAGCATGTCTGCACTCTCGAAAGGCTGTCGAGCGGTCGCGTGCGCTATCGAGGAGCACGTCAACTTTGCGTCCGTAGAACTTTGGCGAGACGGTGCGCGCGTCTGGCATGTCCAGCATCAAGGCGACGAAGACAATCAGAGTATTTCTTCCCAAGGCCTGCTTCCTCAACGCTTCCGTGAATTACTGGCCACAGTAGAACCCGAGGACAGCGAGAATCTCGACGGCCACTTCCACATGGATATCCCACTCATCCTCGCCAAGGAACTCTGTGGATTTCGTCACGATGAGAGCAACGCGGACTTTGACAACACTCCATTTGAAGAGCTTGCCGAACTCAAGACCAAGGGTAGCTGGTGGAAACTGTGGAAATAGCGCCTAACCATTTGTTCGTTTGGGACGGCTTTGCCGCCCCACAACTTCAACGTTAGGCAGCAAAAATGCGACTACTTTCTGCCATCGCCATTCTTTTGCCCTCCATCTGTACGGCGCAGACATGCGAGACCATCCCATGGGCAAAGGCAGCCTCACCCGAGACGTATTCGTCATTGCAGGGCCCCAGTACAGAAATTGAGCCGGCAACGGAGATCTCTGATGCGAACAAAGGAATAGCGCTCAAACTTCTAGCCCAGCACGAATACGTTCAGCTATCCGCACAGCAACTGCAGCAACTGGGCGTCCACCAAGATCCTGGCAGGCATGCAAATTTTTATTTGCTGCGAGCCGTTCGAATACGCGGTCACTTCGGTGTATTCAAGGTTCAGTACCAAGACCACCATATCTTTACTCACTTTGCCTTTCTTGGGGCGCCGAGTGGGCCTGCTGAGCCAACCGCGTTGGTGGCCAAGATTGTCGGCGAGCCCAAGAAACTCCATGCAGCCTGCTCTGGTGCCATTTAGAGTGAGGCCTAATCATTCGCTCAACCGGACGCTACACAGCTTGCCGCCGTTCGGGCCTCAAATTTATTCTGACTCTCTGCCGGCGCCAATCTGCTCCGCACGGGTTAGCTCAAACGTTGAGGCTGTAGAAAAACCCTTCTCCCACCGCCCGCAGAATGCCTTCGGTATAATTGGATATCCCAACACCGGAATTCCCCGATGCCCCGCTTCAAGACCCCCGATTACGGTTTGAAGATGATTCCGGTGGATTTCCAGCGCCAGGTTCTGCCTGGCTCCTTCGAGTTCGCCCTGTGCCATCTGGTCGATAAGGAACTCGATCTCTCCGCCCTGCGTTCGCGTTTTCGTAACGATGCGGGGGGTGCCCCCGCCTTCGATCCGGCCG
Organism: Zoogloea sp.; assembly: GCF_023150065.1. Classification (GTDB taxonomy): domain Bacteria; phylum Pseudomonadota; class Gammaproteobacteria; order Burkholderiales; family Rhodocyclaceae; genus Zoogloea. The sequence continues at coordinate 324 of NZ_JAKLLN010000019.1, read as the reverse complement.
TGCTCCTCAAGATCGTCCTGCTCGCCTATTCCCGGGGACTCGTCAGTTCCCGCAGCATCGAGGCGGCCTGTCGTCACAACGTGCTCTTCATGGCTGTCTCAGGCGACGCCTGCCAGCACTTCACCACGCTGGCCGCCTTCGTTTCGGAACTCGGTGACGAGGTGGCCCGACTCTTCGCCCAGGTGCTGGTGGTGTGTGACCACCAGAATCTGATCGGGCGGGCGCTCTTCGCCATCGACGGCGTCAAGCTGTATTGACCCACCAAATCCTGCACAGGTCACGCTGCTAAAGCGAATGCCTCAGCCGGCGTTTTCATATCCAGCG